>CAIMRY010000028.1 GCA_903843965.1 uncultured delta proteobacterium | reverse complement strand
CGAAATATCTCGGCAACTATCTGGCGTGGTTCCAGACGCTCGACAGCAAGGGCGTGGCGCAGAACTCGGCGAATTGGCTACGGGGCTGTGCGGGGATGGGGCTTGCGGGGTAGGCTTCAACACAAATTTTGAACAGAGCCCGTCAAACCAAGGGCTATGCACCACAACGACCAGAATTCCCATCCCATATTGTTCCGCGACAGAATCATATGACGATGAATTCAGCTTTTTCATTGAAATGCACACAAAATTGTCAGCAGTCTTTTTGTCCATGTCTTCATGAATATGGCCCATCTCAAAATTCTCTCTTCCGGCTGTAGCGTGCGAATGCACGTCACGAGCCCATTCTGCTGAATAGTAGGCATTTGTCAGCTCCACCCAAGTCGTGATCCCAGTATCGCGATCACGCAGAATTGCATCAGGAGGATCAGGCCTGCTCTCAACCTCGAAGCTTGCGCCATATTTTAGATTGTACCATTCCAGAAAATCAGCGATCTCCGCATCTTCATTCGCCGAAGTAACGGTGTGCCGTCTGCCCATGGATATTCCCCCGGTTGTCATTCGCCAGGATGCTGATCATCGACGGGGCGCTCTTCTACCGCGACGCATCGCGCCTTTCAACTCTTCATGCCCCCTGCGGGGCGTCGGCCAGGGGGTCGGGCAGGGGCTCGTGGGGGTGCTCCTCCCCGCCGGGCATGCGCGCGCATTCGCGGAAGACCCTGGCCGAGCAGCAGGCGCAGCGCTCCGGGTCCAGCCGGGGCACCATGTGCGCGATGGCCTGGCCCTCGGACGCGAAGATGTGCTCGCCGCCCAGGCGCTTCAGGCACATGCCGCGCTTGAGCATCTCCAGAACCTCGGCCTTGAGCGAGCACAAAAACATGTCGCGGCCGGAAAGCTTGAGGCTCAGGGCCTCGTTGAAGAGCATGTGGCAGCCGCTGGCGTCGATGAAGTTGATGCCGCCGCCCACGATGAGGATGTGGCACTGCTCCGGGAAGCTGTCCATGATGCGGTGCAGCTCCTCGGAGATGTGCGTCACCGCGCCGAAGAAGATGCTCCCGTCCAGGCGCAGGATCTTGATCTGCGGGCATTCCTTGAGCTCCTTGCGCGCCACGTTGACCAGGGGGCGGCGGTGGCCGTCCGGGTCCGGGGCCAGAACGGTGAAGCTCGGATGCGAGGTGCGCTTCAGGTACATCAGCAGCGACAAAAGCACCCCGCTGAAGATGGCGAACTCCATCTGCAAAAAGAGCGTGGCCAGGAAGGTGGCCGTCAGCACCCCGGCCTCGCTCTTGTCCGTGCGCAGGATGTGCCGGATGCCCTGGTGGTCCACCAGGTTCACGGCCACCAGCAAAATGACGCCGCTCATGGCCGCCACCGGCAGGTAGGCCGTCAGCGGGGCCACCAGCAGCACGATGCCGGTCAGGATCAGGGCCGAGAACACCGCCGCCAGCGGGGTCTTGGCCCCGGACTCGAAGTTCAGGCCCGTGCGCGTGAAGGAGCCCGAGGTGGCGTAGGCCGAGAAGAAGCTGCCCAGGATATTCGACAGGCCCTGGCCCACAAACTCCTGGGAGTTGTCGATCATCTGCTGCGAGCGCACGGCCACGGCCCGGGCGATGCTCACGGCCTCGGCCAGGCCGAGCATGGCCACGGCCACGGCGCCGGGCACAAGACGGCGGATGTCCAGCACGTCGAAGGACGGCAGGGACAAGGGCGGCAGGGACGCCGGCAAGGCGCCGACCATGGCCGCGCCGTGGCCCTCCCCACCCGTGGCCAGGCAGAACAGGCTGCCCAGGACCATGGCCAGCAACAGCGCCGGGGCCTTGGGCCAGAAGCGCCGGATGACCAGTGCCGAGACCAGGCTGGCCAGGCCGATGGCCGCGCTGTGCAGATTGGCCCCGGGCAGATCGCGCAGCAGGTGCCCCCAGGTCTCCAGAAACAGGCTGCTGCGGACCAGACTGAGGCCGAAGAAGGAGCCCAGCTGGCTGGTGGCGATGAGCACCGCAGCCCCGGCCATGTAGCCGGTGATGACCGCATAGGACACGAAGTTCACCACGGCCCCGAACCGCGCCAGCCCCAGGGCCAGCTTGATGACCCCGGCCAGCAGGGCCAGGGTCAGCGCCAGGCGGATGTATTCGATCGTGTTCGGCCCGGCCAGCGGGCTCAAGGTCACGAAGACCAGCAGGGAGACGGTGGTGGTCGGGCCGGAGACCAGGTGGTGCGACGAGCCGAACAGCGCGGCCACCACCACCGGCACCATGGCCGCATACAGGCCGTACACCGGCGGCAGCCCGGCGATGACCGCAAAGGCCACGCCCTGGGGCAGCACGATGACCGCGCCCGTGAGCCCGGCCCAGAGGTCGGCCTTGAGGGTGCGCCTGGTGACCAGGGGCCACCACGAGAGCAGCGGCAGCAGTCTGACCAGTTGGACCGCCAGCCGGTCCGCCGCCTTGGCCCAGGGCCCTTTCGGGGGGGTGATTTCGCACTGCTCCACGAAACTCCGGTCCTGTTTGCGGTTTTTCCCAATCTGTATAAGTCTTAGCCCAAGTCAGGCCCGGACGCCAGCCTGAACTTGTCTGGTGGACCGGACAGGGCCGGATTGGCCTGCGAGGCTACTGCGGCCCGGCGCGCGCGGGGTTCCAGGCCTGGCTGATTTTCCGGACGAAACCGGCCCAATCCACCTCAATTTCGCGTGGCCGTCATTCCAATACATTTGATTTACGCGTGATTTCTCCGCGCGTTCCTTTTGGCACACAAGTTGCCAAGTCTTTAATTTTGATCTACGTCCAGCAGTACGCTACCAACAGCCCAAACCTTCACATCACCAGAAAGAGGGAACTGAGCATGGCAAAAAAAATGAAGACCATGGACGGCAACTCGGCCACCACGCATGTGGCCTATGCCATGAGCGAGGCAGCGGCCATCTATCCGATCACGCCTTCCTCCACCATGGGCGAGATCGCTGACGAACTGGCCGCCAAAGGCCTGAAAAACATCTTCGGACAGGTGGTCAACATCCGCCAGATGCAGTCCGAGGCGGGCGCTGCGGGCGCGGTGCACGGCGCACTGGCCGCAGGCGCGCTGACCACGACCTTCACCGCTTCCCAGGGCTTGTTGCTCATGATCCCGAACATGTACAAGATCGCGGGCGAGCTTCTGCCCGGCGTCTTCCATGTCACGGCCCGCTCGCTGGCCGCGCACGCCCTGTCCATCTTCGGCGACCACCAGGACGTCATGGCCTGCCGCCAGACCGGCTTCGCCATGCTGGCCTCCTCCTCGGTGCAGGAATGCATGGACCTGGCCCTGGTGGCCCACCTCGCCGCCATCGAGTCCAGCGTGCCCTTCATGCACTTCTTCGACGGCTTCCGCACCAGCCACGAGATCCAGAAGATCGAGGTCATCGACTACGCGGACATGGCCGGGCTGGTGAACCACGACAAGATCGCCGAATTCCGAAAAAAGTCCATGAACCCCGAGCACCCGGTGCTGCGCGGCACGGCCCAGAACCCGGACATCTACTTCCAGGGACGCGAGCGCGCCAACCCCTACTACAAGGCCGTGCCCAAGATCGTCATCGAGGCCATGAAAAAGGTCGGCAAGATCACCGGCCGCAAGTACAAGCCCTTTGACTACGTGGGCGCGCCCGACGCCACCGAGATCATCGTGGCCATGGGCTCCGGCTGCGAGACCATCCAGGAGGTCATCAACCTCATGCTGGCCAAGGGCAAGAAGGTCGGCCTGATCAAGGTGCGCCTGTACCGCCCGTTCGACGCCGCCTCGTTCTTCGCCGTGCTGCCCAAGACCGTGACCAAGCTCACCGTGCTCGACCGCACCAAGGAGCCCGGCTCCCTGGGCGACCCGCTGTACCTCGACGTCTGCGCCGCCTTTATGGAACGCGGCGGCGTCATGCCGCAGCTCATCGGCGGCCGCTACGGCCTGGGCTCCAAGGAGTTCCGCCCGAACATGGCCATGGCCGTCTTCAAGAACATGGCCAAGGCCACCCCCAAGAACCACTTCGTGGTGGGCATCGAGGACGACGTCACCAAGACCTCGCTCCCGGTGGGTCCGGCGCTGGGCACCACGCCCGTCGGCACCGTGCAGTGCAAGTTCTGGGGCCTGGGGTCGGACGGCACCGTGGGCGCCAACAAGAGCGCCATCAAGATCATCGGCGACAACACGCCGCTGTTTGCCCAGGGCTACTTCGCGTACGACTCCAAGAAGTCCGGCGGCATCACCGTGTCGCACCTGCGCTTTGGCAAAAAGCCCATCCAGTCCACCTACCTGGTGGAGACTGCGGACTTCATCGCCTGCCACAACTCAAGCTACGTGCAGATCTACGACGTGCTCGAAGGCATCAGAAACGGCGGCACCTTCCTCTTGAACTCCACCTGGAGCTCCGTGAAGGACATGGAGGACAACCTGCCTGCGGCCATGCTGCGCACCATCGCCGCAAAAAAGCTCAAGCTCTACACCATCGACGCGGTGAAGATCGCCACCGCCGTGGGCCTGGGCAACCGCATCAACATGATCATGCAGACGGCCTTCTTCAAGCTGGCCAAGGTCCTGCCCATCGACAAGGCCATCTCCCTTTTGAAGGACTCCATCAAGAAGGAGTACGGCAAGAAGGGCGACAAGATCGTGAAGATGAACGTGGACGGCGTGGACCAGACCCTGGCCAACCTGCTGGAGATCAAGGTGCCCGCCGACTGGGCCACGGCCAAGGACAAGTCCGGCAAATCGGACAGCGTGCCCGCCTTCGTGCAGAACGTCATGCGGCCCATCCTGGCCCAGAAGGGCGACAGCCTGCCTGTCAGCGCCTTCAACGCGGACGGCTCGTTCCCGGTGGCCACCAGCCAGTACGAGAAGCGCGGCGTGGCCATCAACGTGCCGCAGTGGCTCAAGGAAAACTGCATCCAGTGCAACCAGTGCGCCGTGGTCTGCCCCCACGCGGCCATCCGCCCGGCCCTGCTGAACGAGGCCGAGGCCAAGGCCGCGCCCAAGGGCTTTGAGACCATCCCGGCCCTGGGCAAGGAGCTCAAGGGCCTGGGCTTCCGCATCCAGGTGAACACGCTGGACTGCATGGGCTGCGGCAACTGCGCGGACATCTGCCCGGCCAAGGAGAAGGCCCTGGTCATGAAGCCCCTGGACACCCAGACCACCGTCCAGGTGCCCAACCAGGTCTTCTTCCAGACCGTGGCCCTGAAGGGCGACCTGCTCAAGCGCGAGAGCCTGAAGGGCAGCCAGTTCCAGCAGCCGCTGCTGGAGTTCTCCGGCGCCTGCGCCGGTTGCGGCGAAACCCCGTACGTCAAGCTCATCACCCAGCTCTTTGGCGAGCGCATGATCGTGGCCAACGCCACGGGCTGCTCCAGCATCTGGGGCGCCTCGGCCCCGGCCAGCCCGTACTGCGTCAACAAGGACGGCTTCGGCCCGGCCTGGAACAACTCGCTGTTTGAAGACGCCGCCGAGTTCGGCTTCGGCTTCACCATGGCCATCAACCAGCGCCGCGCCAAGCTCACCCAGCTGCTGACCCAGGTGCAGGATTCCGGCGCCTCCGCCGCCATCAAGCAGGCCGCCAGCGAGTGGCTGGCGGGCAAGAACAATCCCGCCGCCTCCCGCGCCGCAGGCGACACCCTCAAGGGTCTGCTGGCAAAGACCAAGGACCCCCTCCTGGCCGAGATCGCCAGCATGGGCGACCTGTTGACCAAGAAGTCCGTATGGATCTTCGGCGGCGACGGCTGGGCCTACGACATCGGCTACGGCGGCGTGGACCACGTGCTGGCCAGCGGCGAAGACGTGAACATCCTGGTCATGGACACCGAGGTCTACTCAAACACCGGCGGCCAGTCCTCCAAGGCCACGCCGCTCGGGTCCATCGCCAAGTTCGCGGCCAGCGGCAAGAAGACCGGCAAGAAGGACCTGGGCCGCATGGCCATGACCTACGGCTACGTCTACGTGGCCAGCATCAGCATGGGCGCGGACAAGAACCAGGCCCTCAAGGCCATGCTTGAGGCCGAGGCCTACCCCGGCCCCTCGCTCATCGTCGCGTACGCCCCCTGCATCAACCAGGGCATCAAGAAGGGCATGGGCAAGAGCCAGGAAGAGGCCCGGCTGGCCGTGGCCTCCGGCTACTGGCCGCTGTACCGCTTCAACCCGCAGCTGGCCGACCAGGGCCAGAACCCCTTCAAGCTGGAGTCCAAGGCTCCGGACGGCAGCCTCCAGGCCTTCCTCTCCGGCGAGAACCGCTACGCCGCCCTGGAGAAGTCCATGCCCGAGGAATCCAAGCGGCTGCGCGCGGGCCTCGAAACCAGCTACCTGAAGCGCTACCAGCAGTTCAAGCTCATGGACGATCCCACGCTGGTCTGCGTCGAGGGCGGCCTGGACCTGCCCACTCCCCCGGCAGCCCCGGCGGCTGGCGCGGCGGACAAGGACGGCGTCAAGGGCTGTGAAATGGCCCCTGTGGCGGAGCAGGCCCGCACCGTCAAGAAGGACGGACCCTGCGACGACGGTCGCGGCGGCAAGTAGCCTGAAGCGCGAACGCACCTGAAACCCAAGGCCCCGGGACGAGAGTTCCGGGGCCTTTTTTCGTGGCGGGCAGCGGCCCCAAAGCGCCGCAGGGGGTCTTGCAAAAGCGCGTAGCGGTATTATCCTCCAGAGTTGTCCCGCCAAACACAGGAGCCGCACATGCCCACAACCCAGCCAACCCTCTTCGTCTCCCACGGCGCGCCCACCCTGGTCATGGACCCCGTGCCCACGCGCAGCTTCCTGCGCGGCCTGGGCAGCGCCCTGCCCCGGCCCAGGGTCATCCTCTGCGTCTCCGCCCACTGGGACACCACGGCCCCGCGCCTGGGTTCGGCCCTGCGCCCGCAGACCATGTACGACTTCTACGGGTTCCCGGACGAGCTGTACGCCATGACCTACCCCGCGCCCGGCGACCCGGCCCTGGCCGAACGCGCGGCCCAGCTGCTCGACGCCGCGCAGATACCGGCTGCACTGGACGAAGGCCGGGGCCTGGACCACGGGGCCTGGGTGCCCCTCAGCCTGATGCACCCGCAAGCGGACATCCCGGTGGTCCAGCTGTCCATCCAGTCGCACCTTTCACCCCGGCACCATCTGGAGCTGGGCCAGGCCCTGGCCCCCCTGCGCGCGGAGGGCGTGCTCATCATGGCCAGCGGCAACGCCACGCACAACCTGCGCGAGGTCTTCAGCCACGACATCGTTGAACCGCCCGTGCCCTACGCCAAGGCCTTCGCCGACTGGCTCACGGCGCGCGTCGAATCCGGCGCAGCAGCCGACACGGCAGCCCTGCTGGACTACCTGGCGCAGGGACCGTACGGCTCCAAGAACCACCCCAGCCCGGACCACTACCTGCCGCTTCTGGTCGCCCTGGGCGCGGGCCTGGGACCGGAGGGCACGGCAGCGGGCAGGATATTGCACGACGGCTACACTTACGGCGTGCTATCCATGGCCGCCTATGCCTGGAGTTGACGACCCAGGACTGACGGCCCGGCGTGAACGACTGCGGCGGTGTTGACGGCCCTGCGCCGAAACCGTACATCCGGCCCATGACACGCAACTATGAGCTTTCCGTGAGCGCGGAATTCTGCGCTGCGCACCGGCTGGACGGCTACCCCGGCAATTGCAAAAACACCCACGGCCACAACTGGGGCGTCACGGTCTACGTGCTCTGCACCGAGCTGGACGGCCTGGGCATGGGGCTGGACTTCCGCGCCATCAAGGCCCTGGTCAAGGAGGCCCTGGTCGGCCTGGACCATGTGTTCCTGAACGACCTGCCCCCCTTTGCCGCGCAGAACCCCACGGCGGAAAACATCGCCCGGCACCTGTTCGAGGAGCTTTCGCGCCTTCTGGCCGCCGGGCCGAACCCCGGCGCTGCGCGCATCTCCCGGGTGCACGTGGCCGAGACCCCGGGCGCGGGCGTCACCTACTGGGAAGCGCCGTGAGCCTGCGGGTCTGCGAGGTCTTCACGAGCATCCAGGGCGAGTCGAGCCATGCCGGACGGCCCTGCGCCTTTGTGCGCCTTTCCGGCTGCAACCTGCGCTGCCGCTGGTGCGATACGGCGTACGCCCAGCAGGTCACATCCGAGGGGGGCACGGCCCGCAGCCTGGATGACCTCGTCAACGAGGTGCGCGCGTCCGGTTGCCGCCTGGCCGAAATCACCGGCGGCGAGCCCCTGCTGCAGGCAAAAACCCCGGAACTGGCGGCGCGGCTGCTCGGCCTCGGCCTCACAGTGCTGGTGGAGACCAACGGCAGCCTGGACATTGGTTTGCTGCCAGAAGGTTCTGTCGCCATCGTCGACATGAAAGGGCCGAGCAGCGGCGAATCCGCCCGCATGGACCTGGACAACCTAAGCCGCCTGCGCGGGCGCGACGAGGTCAAATTCGTCATCGCCCATCGGGCCGACTACGACTTCATGCTCGACCTGCTCCCGCGCATCGACACCAAGCGCAACGTGGTCAACGCCTCGCCCCTGTTCGGGCAGTTGGACCCGGCGGAGCTGGCCGCCTGGATGCTTTCGGACGGGCTCGACCTGCGCCTGAACCTGCAGCAGCACAAGTACATCTGGGACCCGGCGCGGCGCGGCGTCTGATTTTCAGGAGCGGGCAGCATGAAACACACGGAAAAAAGCGCCCTGGTGGTCTTTTCCGGCGGGCAGGACTCCGCCACGTGCCTGGCCTGGGCGCTGGACCGCTTCGACCGGGTGGAGACCCTGGGCTTTGACTACGGCCAGCGCCACGCCGTGGAGCTCTCCTGCCGCACCGAGGTGCTGCAGCGCCTGCGCCCGCTGTTTCCCCAGTGGGACACCAAACTCGGCCCGGACACGCTGCTGTCCCTGGACGTGTTCCAGCAGCTGGGCGAGACAGCGCTGACCCACGACGTGGAGATCAGCATGACCGCCACGGGCCTGCCAAGCACCTTTGTGCCGGGCCGCAACCTGATCTTTCTGACGCTCGCCGCAGCCCAGGCCTATCGCCGGGGCATCAGGCACATCGTCACCGGCGTGTGCGAGACGGACTTCTCCGGCTACCCGGACTGCCGCGACGACACCATGAAGGCCCTGCAAGTGGCCGTGAACCTGGGCATGCAGGCGCGCCTGGTCATCGACACCCCGCTGATGTGGCGGACCAAGGCCGAAACCTGGGCGCTGGCCCGCAGCCTCGGCGGCCAAGACCTCATCGAGCTGATCCTGGAGCACACCCACACCTGCTACCAGGGAAGCCGCGGCGCCCGTCACGACTGGGGCTACGGCTGCGGGGCCTGCCCGGCCTGCGAGCTGCGCGCGGCGGGCTGGGAGCAGTACCGGGAGAACGCCTCCGGCGGCCAAAGGGCCTGAGGCCCTTTGGAATCCCCAGCACGCCGAAAGGGCTGTTTCAGGCAGGAACCTGAAACAGCCCTTTCGGCTTTCTTTGGGGACGTCACGGGAAAGATCCTTTCTCTTGGCTTTCGGCTCCACTTCAAAAAAAGGCCAGCCATATGTGCGGCTTTTGAATGCTGCGCTCCCCAAAGGGGCCAACCGCGTTCTGATTTTCGAGGGTCCCCCTCGAAAATCAGAACGCATTGCCAGGCTCAGCCCAGCCGACGCCTCTGCCCACGCCGCCCCGGTCCAGGCCCAATGGGGGGTCCGGGGGCCGTTATGAACCCCGAAGGGGCCCCAGGCCGCCGGAGGCATCTTCCGGCGGCTAAAACCGCGTGCCCATGGGCGCTGCGTCGTCCTTCACGTACTCGGCCGTCACGGTGAGGCTGGTGCCGCCGCGCGGATTGAACAGGGCCACCACCTGCATCTGCCTGGGCTGGCACACGCTGACCAGATCGTCCAGGATCTTGTTGGTGATGGTCTCCATGAACGAGCCGTGGTTGCGGTAGGCCGTGAAGTAGAGCTTGAGGGACTTGGTCTCGATGCACAGCTGGTCCGGGATGTAGGTGATCTCGATGGTGGCGAAGTCCGGCTGGCCGGTCTTGGGGCACAGGCTGGTGAACTCCGGATGCTCGAAGCAGATCTGGTAATCGCGGTCCGGGTACCTGTTGGGAAAGGCCTCCAGGATGGCCGCCGTGGGCTCGTCAAAGGCGTAACTGGTCTTGCCGGAACCCAGGTGCTTCAGTCCGGTGACGTCGTCAGTGGTCATGGCGTGCTCCTCGAATGTTTGGGCTCGCCGACGCGGTTGTTCACGCGCGGCGCGCAGAGCCGCTTAGCGCAATTGCCGCGCCAGGCCAAGGGTTTTTCCGCACGGGCTCATGGCCTGCGGCGCACCTTGTCGAGGGCGCGCTGCAATTCCCCCAGGGACACCGGCTTGGTCACATAGTCGTCCATGCCTGCGGCCAGGAACTTTTCGCGGTCGCCCTCCAGGGCATAGGCCGTGAGCGCGATGATGGGGACCCCAGCGCGCACGCCCAGGCCCCTGTCCGAGCGGATGGCCTTTGCGGCCTCCACCCCGTCCATTTCCGGCATCTGGATGTCCATGAGGATGGCGTCGAACACTCCGCTCTTGAACTCCTCCACCGCAGCGCGGCCGTTGGACACGGCCAGCACGCTGTGGCCCATGCGCTGGAGCATCACGCGCATGGCGAACTGGCTGATGGTCTCGTCCTCGGCCAAAAGGATGCGCAGGGGCGTGGCGCCCGGCGACGGGGAGTCGTCGATGAGGTTGCGCGCATGGGCCGTGGCCCCGGCAGCGGGTGTGAGCGGCAGCACCACGATCATGGTGGTGCCCAGGCCGGGCTCGCTTTCCACGCAGATGTCGCCGCCCATGAGGTCCAGGATGCGCCGCACGATGGCCAGGCCAAGTCCGGCCCCCTCGAAGTTCTTGGAGTAGGAGACATCGGACTGGGTGAAGCGTTCGAACACGCTGGCCAGCTTGTCCTCATGGATGCCGACGCCGGTGTCCGCCACCTTCAGGTACAGCCACAGGCCGTCCGCGCCGCGTCCGGTGCGCGCCCAGGCCTGCACCCGCACCGAACCGGAGGCGGTGAACTTCACCGCATTGCCCACGAGGTTGAAGAGGATCTGCCGGATGCGCGCATCGTCGCCCATGAGGCGGTCGGGCACGCTCTTGTCCATGTTCAGGCGCAGGGACACGCCCTTTTTCATGGCCGCCCCGCCAAGCACGGTTGCGACCATCTCAAACACGGCGCCCAGAGCAAAGGGCGCGCTGCGCAGGGTCAGCTTGCCCGCCTCGATCTTGGAGAAGTCCAGGATGTCGCTCAAGAGCGAGAGCAGCCGCCGGGCCGCGTCGTGGGCCTTGTCCACGTAGTTGCCCTGCTCCATGTCCATGGGCGTGCCCTTGAGCAGTTGGAGCATGCCGAGCACACCGTTGAGCGGCGTGCGTATCTCGTGGCTCATGTTGGCCAGAAACTCGCTCTTGGAGCGGTTGGCGTCCTCGGCCTGGACCTTGGCCACGGCCAGGGCCTGTTCCGCCAGCATCCGGTCGGTGATGTCCGGAAAAGTGATGAAGGCGGCGAGGAGCTCCCCGTCCTCGCCATAGACCGGCGCGCCGCTGACCAGCTCCCAGCGCGTGCCGCCATCCTTGCGCACGATGCGGTACAGCGCGTTCTTAGTGGTCACCCCGGCCATGGCCTTGGCCAGGGGCAACTCCGTTATGGGCACGGCCTGGCCGTCGGGTGTGTACTCCTGCCAAGTCTGGGAAATCTCCAGCAAGGGCTTGCCCACATAGTCCGGCTCGTCCTCAATGGCCAGGAACTCCTTGCAGGCCTTGTTGGCGATGCGCAGGATGCCGTCCGGCATGGTGACCAGGGCCATGGGGATGGGGTTCTGCTCAAAGGCCCCGTCGAGCATGGCCTTGGCCTTGGCCAGTTCGGCCGTGGCCGCCTTGCGCGCGCCGATGTCCTCGAACACGCCGACGAAATAGCCCGCCTGGCCGGAACGCGCGGCGACCATGTTCACGCTCAAGTGCACCCAGATGACCTCGCCGTCCTTGCGGATGTAGCGCTTCTCCATGTCAAAGCCCGTGGACCGCCCGCTCAGCATTTCGCGCAGGTGCTCCAGGTCCTCGGCCAGGTCGTCGGGGTGGGTGATCTCGCGGAAATTCATGCGCAACAGCTCGGCCTCGCTGTAGCCGAGGATCTCCGTCATCCTTTGGTTCACGCGCAGGAACATCCCGTCCAGGGAGCAGTGGCAGATGCCCACGGCAGCCTGCTCGAAGATGCCGCGGTACTGGGCCTCGCTCTCGCGCAGGGCCAGGTCGGCCTGTTTGCGTGCGGTGATGTCGCGGGCCGAGGCGTAGATGGTCTTGCCCGCCACAAAGCCGCGCCACTCGATGTAGCGGTAGCTGCCGTCGCGCGCACGGTAGCGGTTGACGAAGTTCCTGGCGCGGCTCTGGCCGGAGAGGTTCTGGATCTCCTCCATGGTGGCCGCCTTGTCGTCCGGGTGCACGAAGTCGAGGAAGAGCCGCCCCTCAAGCTCACTGGTGGGGTAGCCCAGCACGGCCTCCCACTCCGGGTTCAGGCGGCGGAAATGGCCGTCCGTGTCCGCGATGCACAAGAGGTCCAAAGTGTTGTTGAAGTAAAGCTCGAGCTCCTGGGTCTTGGCCGACAGGTCCTGCTCGGCGACCTTGCGGTCGGTGATGTCGCTGAAGATGGTGGCGAAGCCGTCCTCGCCCCAGGGGGCGGCGGAGATGACGAAATGCCGCCCCATCTGCGAGTAGTAGGTCTCGAACCCCACAGGCTGGCCGGTTCTGACCACCTCGGCGTAGCGCTCCAGGTAGGGCGCCTCGGATACCCCGTAGACCTCGGAGACGAGGCGGGAGCACATGTCTTCCTTCTTCAGACCGAAGATGCGGCAGCAGCTCGGGTTCACGTCCACGATGCGGTAGTCCACCGCGCGGCCCGTGCTGTCGCGCTCCAGGGTGTGCAGGGCCACGCCCTCGGCCATGTTGTCGAACAGGGAATGGAAGCGGCGCTCGCCCTCGCGCAGGGCCAGGTCGGCCTGCCTGCGTTCGGTGATGTCGCGGCCCACCCCGATGATCTCCGCCACCTGGCCGTCCGGCCCCAGAATCACGGAGCCGCGCCAGGAGAACCAGCGCCAACCCTCTGCGGTCATGGCGCGCTGCTCCAGGTACGTCTTGTGCGGCGGGGCGAAGAGGGCGCGCATGGCGTCATCGGTGGCGGCGCGGTCCTCCTCGTGCACCAGCGGCATGAAGGCCAGGCCCAGCAGCTCGCCCTCGCTTTTGCCGAAGGTGCGGCAATAGGCCGGACTCGCGTAGAGAAAATGGCCCTGGGTGTCCACCTTGACCACCAGATCAGTCTGGTGCTCCACCAGGAGGCGGTACTTCTCCTCGCTGGCCGCAAGCTCGGCGGCGCGCAGCCGGGCCTGCCCAAGAAACCGCCTGTTGATGACCAGCAGCACCACGCCCACCCCGCAGCCCAGCAGCAAAAGCGCGCCCAGGCCCGCAGCGCCGAGCCACAGCAGGCGGCGCTCCCTGGCCGTGGCCTTGTCCCGCAGGCTCGGGTAGAGCATCTCGTCAACAGGAAAGCCCGCCTTGAGCAGGCCGTACTTCTCGTAGCTGCCAGCCATCTGCCGCCAGCGCTGCGGGTTCATCTGCCCGATCTCCACCAACTGCGGCTGGATGAACTCGCGCAGGGACTCGGCCTCGCGGAGCAGATCGTCCAGGGGCTTGTCCTGGCTGTAGCGGGAATAGATCAAGGTGGCGATCTCGTGGGGGTGGTCCATGGCGTAGCGCCAGCCCCGGCGCGTTGCCCGCAGGAAGCGCTCCACCAGCTCCGGGCGCTCCCGCGCCAGTTTTTCCGAGGTCACCAGGCAGTCGCCGTAAAATCCATCGGAAAAGGCCTGGGACCGGATGATGCCGGGCGCGACGCCGCGCCGCAGCAGCTCTTGCGGCTCATCGGTCACGTAAGCGGTCTGGGCGTCCACCCGGCCCTGGATGAGGTCGTCAAGGCTCCAGCTGTGCGGCACGAGGGTGACCGACTCCGGCCCCAGGCCCTCGCCGCCCAGCATGGCCACCAGTTCAGGGTCCGTTCCCGGACGAGCCATGATGCGCTTGCCGCGCAGGTCATGGAGGGTGGCGAGGCCCGAGTCCTTGCGGGTCAGGATGATGCCGGGCGAATGCTGGAAGATGGCGGCCACGACGACCACGGGCTGGCCCTGCTGGCGTTGCAGCATCACCTGCGGGGAATCCACGGCGAACTCGGCCTCGCCGCGCGCAAGGGTCGTGGTGGGAATGATGCCGGGCCGACCCTCGACCAGGGTTACATCCAGGCCCTCGTCGCTGAAGTAGCCCTTGTCCACGGCCGCGTAGTAGCCAGCAAACTGGAACTGGTGCCGCCACTTGAGCTGCAGGCAGACTTTCTCCGGCGCGGCTTGATCCGCAGCGGCGCTCGCCAGGGACGGCCCAAGCACGCAGACGAGCAGCAGGCATGCGCACATGAGCATGCACAAAGGCATGCTCTCGCAGCTGTGACGCTTTTCCACTACGCGCGGCTCACCCGGACCAAGCATCAGCCCCCCAGGCATGGCAGGAATAAAACCAGCCACTTTTCAGGTACCTGTAGCACCAGGGGGAAGCCCTGACAACAACAAAGGACGACATTGCCACAGCTGACGGAAAATGACGCCGACCAGCGCCGATCCGGACCGGGCTAGATTTCCGCGCCCTGGTCCAATTCGACCAGCCGCACCAGGGACCGCCGCACCTCATCGCCGATGTCCTCGAAGGTCAGCGCGATCTCATAGGGGCCGCCCTCGCTTTGGCGCTCCAGGCGCACCACGCGGCAGCCCAGGCGCAGGTTGGGCGCGCCGGGGTGTTCCCCGGTCAGCAGCACCTCCACCCGCGAGCCGGGCAGGATGGCCGCAGGCGATTGGCAGAGCATGCCGCCGAAGCTGATGTTCAGCACCCGGACCGTGACCCGCTCCTGCTCCGGGCTGTCGAACACCACGGCCAGGCCCAGGGGCGCGCGGGGAAACTGGCGGCTCTTCTCGGTGTAGGAGCAGGAGCGGTTGCGGGTCAGCTTGGCCTCGTACAGGGCCTCGTCGGCCCGGCCAACCAGGTCCCGGGCGTTGATGGCGTCCTCGGGGAAGGTGGCCACGCCCAGGCTCACGGTCAGCGGCACAGGCTGGCCAAGGGCCTGCGCGGGCCTGCGCTCCACGGCCTGGCGCAGGCGTTCGGCTGCGGCTGCGGCCTGGTCGGCGTCGGTGTGCGGCAGGATCAGGGCGAACTCCTCGCCGCCGTAGCGCACCACGTGGTCAAAGGTCCGCGCCGTTTCCAGCAAAACAGCGGCCACGGCCTGCAGGGCGTCGTCTCCGGCCAGGTGGCCGTAGGTGTCGTTGAAGCGCTTGAAATGGTCCACGTCGAGCATGACCAGCGAGAACTGCTGGCCAAAGCGCTTGAAGCGCTCCACCTCGCGGTGGATGGCGTCGTTGAAGTAGCGGCGGTTGTACAGCCCGGTGAGTTCGTCCACCAGTGCGCCGCGCTCCGTGCGCAGCAGCACCTGCACCTCCACGATGACCGGCTCGCGCATGCGTGGGTGCAGGTTCATGAAATAGTCGCACACGGCCACGCGCAGGCCCACGTCGCGCCCCAGAGCCAGATTCAGGCCCTCCTTGTGCAGCACGATCTCGCTCCAATAGCAGCGCGATTCGTCCGGGGTGAAACGCATCCGGGTCAACAGGTACAGGGCGTCCGCATAGGCCACGTCGCCCTCGCCCAAGGCGCTGCCCAGCGCGCTCTCGCTCAGGCCGGCCTGGCGCAGCAGCTCGCGCACGTCCGACTCTTCGCACTCCTTCTCATCCTGCCCCATGCAGCCCTCCATACCATAGAATTTACTTATCGAGGTAGTAAGTATTACAATACAACGGGGCAAAAGCAAGCAAAAGCGAACGGCCCGAAAGCCGGGCCGTTCATGGGTGGAAAACGACAGGGGGGTGTGCGCTCAGATCTCGTAGTCGACCACGCTGCGCGAGGCCACAACCTGCTTCACAAAGCCCACGACCCGCAGGTGCTCCGGGTGGACCTGGTAGGCGTCGAGATCGGCGCGGGTGTCAAAGGCCGTGTACAGGATCACGTCGCAGGCCGGGGTGGCCGCAAACACGTCCACGCCCACCTCCAGCTCGCGCACGACCGGAATGAGCCCCAGCAGGGCCGAGAGCAGCTCCTTCATATTCTGCGCGTTGGCGGCCTTGCCCGCGCCCTCGGCCTCGTCCTTCAGGGTCCACATGACGATGTGCTTGATCATGGCGTTGCTCCTTGCCTGTGTAGTGTCAGGCCCGCTTTTAGCAGGTCTGCATTTTGGTGATGATGTCCGTCAGCTCGTCCGCCAGCCGCGCCAGCTCCTCCACGGCCTGGGAGGCCTGGGCCATGTCCTGGGCCGTCTGGCTCGAAACCAGGCGCACCTGCTCCACGGCCCTGGAAATCTCCTCCGCCGAGGCGGACTGCTCCTCCGACGCTGTGGCGATGTTGCGCACCTGGTCCGCAGAGCCCTGCGAGATGCGCAAAATCTCCTGCAAGGTCCGCCCTGCGCTGTCGGCCAGGCCGGTGCTGCTGCCCACGGCCTCCACCGCTCCGGCCATGCCCTCGGCGGCGCGGCGCGCGCCCTCCTGCACGGAGCGGATGGCCGCAGCCACCTGCTGGGTGGCCTGCATGGTCTTCTCGGCCAGCTTGCGCACCTCGTCGGCCACCACGGCGAACCCGCGCCCGGCGTCTCCCGCGCGCGCTGCCTCAATGGCCGCGTTCAGCGCCAGGAGGTTGGTCTGGTCGGCGATGTCGTTGATTACGTTCAAGATCTGGCCGATGCCCGAGACCTGTCCGCCCAGCTCCGCCAGGCGCTCCTGCATGGCCAGGGTGCGGCCGCTCACGCCCTTGATGGCCGCGATGACCTCGCCGACCACCTGCGCGCCCTGCTCCGCCTGCTGGCGGGCGGCGTCCGCGCCGTGGGAGGCGGAGGCGGCGTTTTTGGCCACGTCGACCACGGCGGTGCTCATCTGGTCCATGGACACGCCGATCTCGCCCACGCGGGTCTGCTGGGCCTGGCTGCCGCGCGCGGTCTGGCCGATGCCCGCCTGAAGCCGGTCCGAGGCGTCGCGCAGGCGGGCGCACAGGGCGTTGGCGTCCTGCGCGGTTTGGCCGATGCTCTCGTTCTTCTCCAGGATCACCTGCTCCTTCTGCTTCAGCGCGGTCATGTCCAGATACAGGCACAGGCCGCCGATGCAGCGCCTGTCCGTGTCGTAGAGCGGGAAGACATTGGCCAGGACATGGCGCGTGCCGCCCTTGTGGCCCTTGATGGCGACCTCAAGGTTGTGGAACACCTCGCCGTCCTTGATGCTGCGGCCCACGGCGGTCTTGCGTCCGGGCTCGTTGTAGAAGATCTGCGCCAGGGTCTGGCCGTAGTAGTCCTGGGGCTGGCCGTCCAGCTCCAGCATGCGCAGGCATTCCTGGTTGGAGCACACGGCGCGCTCCTGTTCGTCCACCAGCAAGAAGGGCACCGGCAATCCGCCCAGGATGCCCTGGGCCAGGCCGGTCTGGTGCTTCAACTCCAGGGCCGCCAGGGCCGTCTGCCGGTCGGCGGCCAGCAGCCGCGCGGCCAGGGCGCGTTCACGAAGGCCAAGGGCCAGGACAACCGCGCCGGAAAAGAAAAGGGCCGCCACAAAATGCGGCAGCCCCAGCCGGAAGGAGTCGGCTGAACGAAAAAGGTCGAGCCCGGAAACCAGGGCCAGGGCCAGCAGGAAGGCCGCACCAGCAACGGCGGCCAGACTCCCGGCCTTGAGCGGAACGGTTCCCTGCCCGGCCATGGGGACTCCCTAGGCCCCGAACAGGATGTCCCGGCCCGCGTCGGAAACGCTCGCGCAGCCGGTCAGGATCATGGCCTGGGCCAGCTCGCCGCGCACCTGGTCCAGGTACTTGCCCACGCCTTCGCGCAGGCCGCCCAGGGCGGCGGTGCAGAAAGGCCGACCGATCAACACGGCGTCGGCCCCCAGGGCCAGCATCTTCAGCACATCGCCGCCGGTGCGCACGCCGCCGTCCACCAGGATGGCCAGCTGGCCCTTCACCGCCGCAGCCACTGCGGGCAGGGCCTCGGCCGTGCCCGGGGTGTGGTCCAGCACGCGGCCGCCGTGGTTCGACACCACGATGCCCGCAGCCCCGGCGTCCAGGGCCCGCTTGGCGTCGTCCGGGGTCATGACGCCCTTGAGCACGAACTTGACCGGAACATGGCTGATGATGTCCTTGAGCTTGTCCAGCGGCTTGGGGCCCACCGGGCGGCCCATGAGGCGCAGGGTCACAAGCCCCGCTGCGTCGATGTCCATGCCCACGATTCCTGCGCCGGTGGCCACGGCCTTGTCCAGCTTCTCATAGAGCTCCTTGTCCTCCCAGGGCTTGATGAACGGGATGCCCGCGCCGTCCAGGGCCTGGATGGCCGCAAAGCCGCTCTCGTGGATGAACGGGGGCACGCCGTCGCCGCAGCAGCCGATGACGCCCTTGTCCACGCAGCCGCCCAGCACCGCGTCGCAGTATTCCTGCTCCGTGATCTTGCCGCCCATGTTGAAGGACACGCCGCCGATGGGCGCGGCCAGCACGGGCATGGCCAGCTTGCGGCCCAGCAGCGTGGTCGCGGTGTCCGGCGTTTCCGCCCCGTGGACCAGGCGCATGTTGAAGCGCACCGCAGCCAGGGCCGAGACGTTGTTCATGAACGAGGCGCCCGTTCCCAGGCCGCCCATGCCGGGCACTTCCCCGGCGCAGGCCTTGCCGTTGCAGATGGGGCACACCTTGCAATACCCGGTCATGAGCTCGCGGGCCTTCTTGCGCACATCCTTCATGTTGCGGTCCTCCGGAATGCTGTTGTTTCGGCTACTTGAGACGTTCGGCCAGGGCCTCGGCCACGTGCTGCACCTGCATGCCGCTGCCCTTGGCCTCCAGCCCGCCGCGCAGCTGCATGATGCAGCCGGGGCAGTCCGTCAGCAGCAATTCTGCGCCGGTCTTCTCCACGTTCGCAAGCTTTTTCTTCAGCAGCTCCGCAGACAACTCCGGGAACTTCATGGAATAGGTTCCGCCAAAGCCGCAGCACACGTCCTCCTCCTCGGCCGGAAGGTAGGTCAGCCCGCCGGTGTGGATGAGTTCGCGCGGGGCCTCGGTGACGCCCAGGCCCCGGCAAAGGTGGCAGGGCGCGTGGTAGGTGGCCTTCTTGCCGTCGGCCCGGAACTCGCCCGGCTCGACCTTCAGCACGTCGTGCACAAAGGAGCTGAAGTCGATGACGCGGTCGGCGAACTGCTGCACCCGCTTTGCCAGCTTGGGGTCGGCCTTGGAGTCCGGGCCCAGGATGTCCGGGTAGCCGTGCTTCAGGTGCGAGGCGCAGGAGGCGCACAGGGTCAGGATGTAGTCGCAGCCGGCCGGGTCGAATGCCGCGACGTTCTGGGCGGCCACGGAGCGGCTGGCCTCGCGCTCGCCCATCATCTGCACCGGAAGCCCGCAGCAGGACTGGTCCATGGGATAGTCCACGGAGACATTGTGCTTGGCCAGGATCTTCACCGCAGCCACGGCCTGCTCCGGGTACACGAAATCCTGCACGCAGCCGGAGAAAAGCGCCACGCGGTA
Organism: uncultured delta proteobacterium; assembly: GCA_903843965.1. Classification (GTDB taxonomy): domain Bacteria; phylum Desulfobacterota; class Desulfovibrionia; order Desulfovibrionales; family Desulfovibrionaceae; genus Humidesulfovibrio. The sequence goes on along the minus strand of CAIMRY010000028.1, from coordinate 14,636 downwards.
CTTCGGGCTGGAGACCTTGGGCTTGATGGACTCGAACTGGTCGCGGAAGGCCTTTTCGGCGATGGCCGGAAGCGCCCGGAAGTCCTGCCCGCGCGCAAAGATCATGGGCAGGTGGCGCAGGTACGGGGTGCCGCCGGTGACCGGCTTCTGCACGGCCCGGGCCGAGCGCAAAAGCGTGTGGAACATCTTGCGGTTCTTCAAGACCATGCCCAGCAGCTGGCTCTGGAGCGGGTGGCCCTCCTCGTCCTGGATGCGCGCGTGGACCTCCTTGATCAGCCGGGGCAGGTCGATGCCGCCCACGCACACGGCCTTGCAGGCCCCGCAGTTGATGCAGTTCTGCACCAGGTTCTTGGCCTTTTCGCGGCCATGGTAGAAGTAGGTCAGGATGAGCCCGATGGCCCCGATGTAGATGTGGCCGTACTGGTGCCCGCCAACCAGGCGGTACACCGGGCAGACATTGGCGCAGGCGCCGCAGCGCACGCAGCGCAGCACCTGGGAGAACACCGGGTCCTTGGCCAGGGCTCTGCGGCCGTTGTCCAAAAAGACCACGTGCATTTCCTTCTTGCCGTCCGGGGAGGCTTGGCATTCGCCCGGCCCGGTGATCCAGGTGACGTAGGAGGTGATGGCCTGGCCCGTGGCGTTTCTGGGCAGGGCCTTGATGACGCGCAGGGCGTCGGTGATGGTCGGCGTGAGCTTGTCCAGGCCGACCAGGGCCACGTGCACGCGCGGCAGGGTCGTCACCAGCCGGGCGTTGCCTTCATTGGTGCACAGGGCGATGGTGCCGGTTTCGGCGATGGCGAAGTTGCCGCCGGAGATGCCCATGTCGGCCTGCACGTACTTGGCGCGCAGCTCGCGCCGGGCCACCTTGACCAGCTTCTGGATGTCGCCCTCCTGCTTAACGCCGGTGACATCGCTGAACAGATCGGCCACCTGGTAGCGCGAGAGGTGGATGGCGGGCATGACCATGTGCGTCGGGCCCTCGTGCCGCAGTTGGATGATCCACTCGCCGAGGTCGGTCTCCACCACATCCAGGCCCAGGTCCTCCAGGTGGTGGTTTAAAAGCGTCTCCTCGGCGGTCATGGACTTGGACTTGACGATGCGCTTGACGCCCGCCTTTTCCGCAATGCGGCCAATAATCTCGTTGGCCTCCTGGCCGGTTTTGGCCAGGTGCACGGTGATGCCCATGCGCTCGGCGTTTTGCTTGAACTCCTCAAAGAGCTCGTCCATGTGGGCCATGGCCTGGTCCTTGCCCCTGGCGATTTCCTGCACCAGGCCCTCCACGTCCATGCCCGCAAAGGCCTTGGCGCGGCTGACCCGGTAGGCCATGGCGAAGTTGTCCATGGCGGTGCGCAGAAAATCATTGCCCAGCGCGCCGGAAAGCTCGCCCTTGTATTCTTTGAGATCGCGTGCGTTCTGCATGGCCTAGTCCTCCAGAAGCAGGATGTGCAGCTCAAGGGGCCCGTGCACGCCGATGGCCAGCACGCGCTCGATGTCCGCCGTGCGCGAGGCCCCGGTGATGAAGGCGACGTAGCCGGGCGCGTCCTTGCACAGGGCGCGCAGCAGGCCCTCGGCCTCGAAGCTGGTCTCGCGGATGGTCGAAACCGGCACCACGCAGATGTGCACCTCGCAGATCATGGTGGCCAGGCGCAGCTCCTCGCCCTTGGAATCGAGCACGCAGGTGCCGGTTTCGGCTATGCCCGCCTCGGCCACGGTGAACCCGATGTCGATGCCCGCCAGGTGCTGGCGCAGACCCTGGATGATGAAGTGCACACTGCGCGCCTGGCACAGCGCGCCCAGGGCCGCAGCCTGGTCCGGGGCCAGACCGGGGGCGGCGATGAGCTTGCTGGGCTTGCCGTCGCACAGCTCATCCGCCGGGGCCGAAAGCCCGGCCTCGCACCCGGCCATGAGCAGCTGGCAGGCCTCCTTCTTGTCGCAGATGTCCAGGGTGTAGGCATAGGCCTCGTCCAGGGACTTCACCCGGGACACGATGGCCGAGACCAGCCCGGCCTTTTCGGCCATCAGATCCGCCAGACGCGCTTTTTCGCTCATGGGTCGCACCTCATTAGGAACTCGTTGCAGGCTGTGGCGGCGGCGCTTGTGCTGCCTTGTTCCGCCGGGGTTGGCCGCCCGCACTGGAGCGGACCGGAAATTTCTTGGTGGAGCCGGGCCGCCCTTTCTGGGGGTGGCCCGGCTCCTGTGAGTGCTTGCAGGGTCAGGTTACGGCAGCATCCAGCTCAAGCTGTAGGCCTGGAGCATGGTCAGCACGCTGATGAAGAGCACCATGGCGACGGAGTGCTTCAGGGTGAAGCGGAAGATGTCGCCTTCCTTGCCGACCATGTTCGAGGCCGCTGTGGCCACGGAGATGGACTGCGGGGAGATCATCTTGCCGGTGACGCCGCCCGAGGAGTTGGCGGCCACGCACAGGGCCGGGTCGACACCAATCTGCTGGGCCGTGGTCTTCTGCAGCGAGCCGAACAGGGCGTTGGACGAGGTGTCCGAGCCGGTCAGGAACACGCCGAGCCAGCCCAGGATGGGCGCGAAGAACGGGAACCAGGTGCCTGCGGCCGTGAAGGCCAGGCCCAGGGTGGAGCTCATGCCGGAGTAGTTCATGATGTAGGCCAGGCCCAGAATCATGGCGATGGTCACGATGGGGAAGCGCAGCTGGTACACGGTGCGGCCCAGACAGGCAAAGGCCTTGCCGAAGCCGTAGCCCGGAATGACCAGCACTGAGAGAAGACCGGAGAACAGGATGGCCGTGCCCGCAGCGGAGAGCAGGTTCAGGGCGTACACTGCGGCGTAGGGGGCGTCCTTGGCCACGACAGGCGCGGTCTTGATGACCAGGTTGTGCAGGGAGGGCCACTGGATCTTGATGAGCACGAGGCCGTCCAGGACCTTCTTGACCGGGGCCAGACCCCACAGGAGCACCATGACGGCCAGGATGATGTAGGGCATCCAGGCGCGCAGCACCTGGCCCATGGAGTAGTCGCACTTGGCCGCGCCGCAGGTGGACGGGGCCTCATCCGGGAAGTGCCAGGTGTTTTTGGGCTTCCAGACCTTGAGGAACAGGAACAGGCCGATGATGGTCACGATGGCCGAGGCGATGTCCGGCAGGTAGGGGCCGTGGAAATTGGACATGAGGAACTGGGTGCCCGCGAAGCACACGCCGGCCACAAGACAGGCCGGAAGGATCTCCACGGTGCGCTTCCAGCCGCTCATGGTCACCGAGAGCCAGATGGGAATGATGATGGACAAGAACGGCAGTTGGCGGCCGCAGATGGCGCTGATCTTCATCATGTCGATGCCGGTGACGTTGGCGGCGACCACAATGGGGATGCCGATGGCGCCAAAGGCCACAGGCGCGGTGTTGGCGATCAGGCAGATGCCTGCGGCGTACATCGGGTTGAACCCGAGGCCCACGAGCATGGCTGCGGTGATGGCCACGGGCGTGCCGAAGCCTGCCGTGCCCTCGATGAAGGAGCCGAAGGCAAAGGCGATGAAGATGGCCTGCAGGCGGCGGTCTTCGGTGATGCTGGCCAGCGAGTTCTTGATGATCTCGAACTCGCCGGACTCAACGGTCATGTTGTAAATCCAGATGGCCGTGATGACGATCCAGACGATGGGGAACAGGCCGAAGGCCGCGCCGTAGACCGTGGCGTTCAGGGCCAGTCCGGCGGGCATGCCCCACACGAAGATGGACAGCAACACAGCCACCGCTGTGGCCACAAAGGCCGCCTTGTGGCCGGGTTTGCGCATCACGGCCAGCATGACGAAGAGAATGATGAGCGGAATGGCCGCCACAAGTGCGGGGAGAAGATAATTGTCCCCAAAAGGCATGTACTTTTGGGTCCAGGTTACGATGTCTGCCACTTTTGGATCCATGAGAGTCCTCCTTGCGCTAAAGTTGTCCATTGCTCCCGCGACGGACAACTATCCGCACGGGGTCTCCGCCAAAATCCGTCAGCGGGCCCGCAGCACCTCTGCGGTCTGCCTGGCGATCTCCAACTCCTCGTTGGTCGGAATCACCAGCACGCGCACCCGGGAGCCGCTCGCGCCGATGTCGCGCGGGCCGCGCTCCGGGGACTGGTTGCGCTCATGGTCGAGCTCCACGCCCAGGGCGCTAAGCCCCCGGCAGGACAGCTCGCGCGAGACGGGATCGTTCTCGCCGATGCCGGCCGTGAACACGATGGCGTCCACGTGACCCAGCACCGCCATGTATGACCCGATGTACTTGCGGTTGCGGTAGCCGAACATGTCCAGGGCCAGCCTGGCCCGCGCGTCGCCCTCGGCCACGGCCTTGTGGATGTCGCGCAGGTCGTTCATGCCGCAAATGCCTTTGAACCCGCTCTGCTTGTTGGTCAGTTCGTTGATTTCGGTGATGTTCAGGCCCTTGGCCGCCTCCAGCAGGGGATAGATGGCCAGGTCCGTGTCGCCGCAGCGGGTGCCCATGATCAGCCCCTCCAGCGGGGTCAGGCCCATGCTCGTGTCCACGCTCTTGCCGCCCTGCACGGCGCACATGGAGCTGCCGTTGCCCAGGTGCACGGTGATCAGGTTGACCTCGTCCACCGGCTTGCCCAGGAACCTGGCGGCCTCCTTGGTGACGTACGCGTGGGAGGTGCCGTGGAAGCCGTAGCGCCGCACCTTGAGCTCCTCATAGAGCTCGTAGGGCAAGGCGTACATGTAGGCCCGCGGGGGCATGGTCTGGTGGAACACGGTGTCGAACACGGTGACCTGCGGGGTGCCGGGGAACAGCTCGCGGGCCACGCGGATGCCCGCCAAGTGACCGGGATTGTGCACCGGGGCCAGGGGCACCAGCTTTTCCAGCCCGGCCACCACGGCGTCGTCCACCAGGCAGGACGCCGTGAACAGGTCGCCGCCCTGCACGATGCGGTGGCCGATGGCGGCGATCTCGTCCTTGCTCTTGACCACGCCGTTGGCGGCGTCGGTGATGAGCCCGATGATCAGGTGCATGCCCTTTTCATGGTTGGCGATGGGCTCGGTCAGGTTGACCTGCTTTTCGTCCACAGTGCCAGGGGCGGCCTTGTAGCTCAGGCTGCCCATGTCCTCGCCGATGCGCTCCACGCCCCCGGAGCACAGCACCGTCTCGGTGCGCATGTCGAGCAGCAGGAACTTGATGGAAGAGCTGCCGGAATTGATGACAAGTATGTTCATGGTTGCCCGGTTATCCCTTTTTCACGGCCTGGGCCTGGATGGCGGTGATGGCCACGGTGTTCACGATGTCGGGCACGGTGCACCCGCGCGAGAGGTCGTTGATGGGCTTGTTCAGGCCCTGGAGCACGGGGCCGATGGCCACGGCCTGGGCAGAGCGCTGCACGGCCTTGTAGGTGTTGTTGCCGGTGTTCAGGTCCGGGAAGATGAACACGGTGGCGCGCCCGGCCACGGCGCTGTCGGGCATCTTGGTGTGGGCCACCTCGATGTCCACGGCGGCGTCGTACTGCAGCGGGCCTTCCAGCAAGAGCTCCGGGGCGCGCTCGTGGGCGATCTTGGTGGCCTTGATGACCTTCTCCACATCCAGGCCCTTGCCCGAGTCGCCGGTGGAGTAGGAGAGCATGGCGATGCGCGGCTCGATGCCGAAGAGCTGCGCGGTCTCTGCGCTCTGCAAGGCGATCTCGGCCAGCTCCTCGGCCGTGGGGTTCGGGTTCACGGCGCAGTCGCCGTAGACCAGCACGCGGTCCTTCAGGCACATGAAGAAGACGCTGGAGACGATGGAGGTGCCCGGCCTGGTCTTGATGATCTCAAAGGCCGGGCGGATGGTCTGCTGGGTGGTGGTGATGGACCCGGAGACCATGCCGTCGGCGTGGCCCTTGTGGACCATCATGGTCGAGTAGAAGGTCGGGTCGAGCATGCGGTCGCGGGCGTCCTCCTCGCGGATGCCCTTGTGCTTGCGCAGCTCGTAGTAGGTGTGGACATAGTCCTCGTAATTCTCGGACTTGCCGGGCTCCACGATCTGCACGCCCTCCAGCTCCAGGTTCAGCTGGCTCATCTTGGTGCGGATGTCCATTTCCTTGCCCAGCAGGGTGATGTCGACCACGCCGCGCCGCAGCAGGATGTCCGCCGCGCGCATGATGCGCTCGCCCGTGCCCTCGGGCAGGACGATGTGCTGCTTTTTGGCCTTGGCCTTGAGGATCAGGCTGAACTCGAACATCTTGGGCGTCACGGTGGTGGGCTTGGCGGCCACCAGCTTGGTGCGCAGCTCGGCCAAGTCCACGTGCTCCTCGAACACGCGCAGGGCCGACTGGATCTTGTTCTGGTCCCCGGGCTCGATGCGTCCGTACAAGTCGTACAGGATGCGCGCGGTCTTGTAGGTGTGGCCCTGGGCCACCAGGATGGGGATGGGCGCGCCCACCCAGCCCTCGATGAGCCGGGTGACGGACTCCGACGGCTCCATCCCGCCGGTGAGCAGGATGCCGGAGATGTCCGGATAGTTGGTGGACAGCCGCGAGGCCAGGCTACCCAGGATGATGTCCGAGCGGTCGCCGGGGGTGATGACCAGACTGCCGCGCTCCAGGTAGTTCAGGAAGTTGCCCAGCTGCATGGCCGCGATGACGTAGGAGTCCACGAGGTTTGAAACCATGTCCCGGCCGTAGAGCACCTTGGCGTCCAGCCACTTGACCACGTCGGCCACGGTGGGCTTGCCCAGGCGCGGCTCCTCGGGGATGACGTAGATGGGGAAGCATTCCGGGCAGCGGATCTTCTGGCGCAGCTCCTCGACCATGTTCTGGCCGTCCACGTCCTCCACGCGGTTGATGACGGCGGCCAGGATGTCCAGGCCCTTGTCCTCGAAGGACTCAATGGTCAAGAGCGAGGAGGTCACGATGGCCTCCTGGTTCTTCTTCTGCGCGTTGCACACCAGCAGCACCGGGCAGCCCAGGTTTGCGGCGATGTCGGCGTTGATGTCGAACTCGAACGCCGGGTCCGAGCCCAGGAAGTCCGTGCCCTCGCACAGGATGAAGTCGAAGCGGCCCTTGAGCGAGTTGAAGTCGTTCAGGATCTTCTCAAGCAGGGCCTCGTGCTGGCCCTGGTTGATCATCTCGCGGGCCTTCTGCATGGTGTAGGAGAAGGTCTCGGAATAGCGCATGTCCAGGTTGTACTGGGAGAGCACGAGATTGATGTCGTGGTCCTTGGCCTGGGCCTCGGAGGCATTGATGATGGGCCGGAAAAAGGCCACCTTCTGGATGTCGCGCAGCAAAAGCTGCATCAGCCCCAGCACAATGGCGGATTTGCCGCTGCGGGGCTCCACTCCGGTGACGAATAGGGTGTCAGCCACGATACGCTCCTTGATTTATTTGGCCTTCCATGGAGTCTCCCGGCGCCGGCGTGCTTTGGGGGGGTGTGGGGGGCGAGACCCCGGCGCCGGGAGAGGACCTTCCGCTAGAGTGACTCTGCGTAGATCTCCATGGGGTGCCGTACGGCGATTTGGTCGCCGGAGCGTGAGAGCATGTCGGAGATCTGCAGCATGCAGGCGGGACAGCCCGTGGCCACCACCTGGGCGTGCGCGCCCACGATGTTGTCCCGCTTCTGCATGCCGATAGTGGCCGAGATCTCCGCGTGCTGCAAGGTGAAGCTGCCGCCGCACCCGCAACATGCGTCGGAAGCGTTCATCTCCACGACGGCATAGTCCGGGTTCATGCGCAGCACGGTGCGCGGCTGGGCCGCGATGCCAAGGGACTTCTTCAGGTGGCAGGGGTCGTGCACGGTGACGCTCTTGGCGCCGGGCTTGGGCTCCGGCGGGGTCAGGCCGAGCTTGTCGACCACAAAGGCGTTGATGTCCATGACCTTGGCCGAGAGTTCGGCGATGCGCTGCTGGTCCTTTGCGCCCATGCCCGCGGCCATGGCCGGCCAGATCTTCTTCATGGTCGAGGTGCAGGTGGCGCAGGGCGTCACCAGGGCGTCGAAGTCCTGGCCCGCGAACAGGTCCAGGTTGGCCCGCACGAGCTTGTCATAGCTCTGCTTGTCGCCCGAGGACAGGGCCGGAATGCCGCAGCAGGCCTGGCCCGCAGGCAGGTACACGCCCACGCCGTGGTGCGCCAGGACCTTGAGCACCGCATGGCCCACGCGCGGGAAGATCTTGTCCGCCAGGCAGCCGGGGAAAAAGGCCACCTTGAGCCCGCTTGCGCCTGCCGGGGTGTCCAGGCTGGGCACCTCGGAGTGCAGCGGGGTCCTGGCCAGGAGCATCAGGTGGCGATCGCCCAGCACCGGAGACAAAAACTTGGAGCAGGACGAGCCGATGATGTCGTTGACCGGGGTGGTAAACAGGCCCTGGAACGTGCTGGCCACGCTGAGCATGGTGTTGAACAGGCCGGGCTTGCTCAGCAGGCCCCGGAAGATCAGCTGCTTGACCCTGGACATGCCGAGATAGCCGGTGAGGATGACCCGGGCCTTGAGGAAGATGTCCAACGCCTTGACGCCGCTGGGGCAGTTGGCCGCGCAGGAGCCGCACAGCAGGCAGCGCGTGACCTTGTCCTGCACGCCCTGGGGGTCCTTGACCATCTCGTGGGCCAGGCCCTCCAGCAGGGCGATCTTGCCGCGCGCCACGTCGCCCTCGCGACCGGTCTGGCTGTAGATGGGGCACACGGCCTGGCACATGCCGCAACGCATGCAGCTGACCAGCTGGTCGTCGAGCTCGCCAAGCAGGCGCAGGAGTTCTTGCATATCGGCCATGACGACTCCCCCCTACTCCCCGATGATCTTGCCGGGATTCAGGATGCCCTTGGGGTCAAGGGCCTTCTTGAGGCGGCGGGAGTATAGAATGGTGGCGCGGCTGGTCTCCTTCTCCAGGTACTTGCTCTTGGCCAGGCCGATGCCGTGCTCGCCGGACAGGGTGCCGCCGAGTCCCAGGGCCACGTCGAAGATCTCGTCGATGGCGGCCTCCACGCGGCGCCACTCCTCCGTGTTGCGGCGGTCGGTCAGGATGGTCGGGTGCAGGTTGCCGTCGCCCGCGTGGCCAAAGGTACCGATGGTCAGCTTGTACTTGCTGGCGATGGCTTCCAGGGCCACCATCATGGCCGGAATCTTGCTGCGGGGCACGGTGGCGTCCTCCAGCACCGTGGTGGGCGAAACCCGCGCCAGGGCGGAGAGGGCCGCGCGGCGGGCCTCCCAGACCTTGTTGCGCTCGGCGGCGTCCTTGGCCACCTGGATGCGCTGTGCGCCCAGCTGACGGCAGATGGCTTCGACCTTCTCGGCCTCCTCGGCCACCTGTCCGGGGTGGCCGTCCACCTCGATGAGCAGAAGCGCCTTGGCTTCCACGGGCAGCCCGGCGTGGGCGAAGTCCTCCACGGTGCGGATGGTGAAGTTGTCCATGAATTCGAGGGTGGCGGGCACGATCTTGGCGGCGATGATGGCGGCCACGGTCTCGCAGGCCTTGTTCACGTCGTCGAACACGGCCATCATGGCCTTGGCCGCCAGCGGCGGCGGGGTCAGCTTCAGGATGAGCTTCTCGAACACGCCCAGCGTGCCCTCGCTGCCGACCATGAGCCCGGCCAGATTCAGGCCGGTGACGCACTTCACCGTGCGCGAGCCGCTCTTCACGATCTCGCCGTCCACGTCGAAGAAGTCCACGCCCATGACGTAGTCCTTGGTCACGCCGTACTTGAGCCCGCGCAGGCCCCCCGCGTTCTCGGCCACGTTGCCGCCGAGCGTGCTGACGGCCTGGCTGCCGGGGTCCGGCGGATAGAACAGGCCGCGCGCCGCGACCTCGGCCGCGAACTTGGCGGTGATGACGCCGGGCTCGACCACGGCGTAGAGGTCGGCCTCGTTGATCTCCAGGATCTTGTTCAGGGCGTTGGTCAGCACCACCACGCCGCCGATGCTGGGGATGGTGCCCCCGGAAAGATTGGTGCCGCTGCCGCGCACCGTGAGCGGCAGGCCGTTGTCGTTGCACAGCTTGACCACGCGGCCCATATCCTCGCGCGAGGTCGGGCGGACAACCAGCCCGGGCATCTTGGGTTCGAGCACAGCGGCGTCGTAGGCATAGGAAAAGCGGTCGGCCTCGCTCTCCATGACATTTTCCTGGCCCACCAGGGCCTGAAATTCTTTGAGCAGCGCGTCGTTCATGCTGGAGTCTCCTGGGTGTGGCGTGCGGGCCCGGACTCGGGCCGTGACTCTTCTTGCGTGCTTAAGGCAACTTGCGTGCCAAGATGATAGAACATCATGAGACAACAGTGTGTTACAGCAGCGTGACAGTTCCAGACAGACCCTGAGCGTGGATCATGTCCGCAATTTCAGACGGGAGGAGGCGGGTGGTGGTCCGGGGCGCGGGGCCTGGCGCGGGCACTCACACACGGCACGAGGACGAAACAGTGTCAGAGAGACGAGATTGCGGGCACGACTTGTCTGAATAGTCAGACAGAGACGCCAGACAGGACCGTCAGGCAGGATTGCCAGACCGGATTGCCAGATCGGATTGCCAGATCGGATCGTCAGACCGGATCGTCAGACCGGATCAGCAGTGCCGACGCCAGGGCCGTCGACCGAGAGGCCCCACTTCTTGAGCAGGGCATACAGGTGCGAGCGCGACAGGCCAGAGGCCTCCACGGCCTTCTGCACGTCGCCGCCGGTGCGCTTCAGCAGCACCTCCAGGTAGCGGCGCTCCACCACGTCCTTGCAGGACTTCAGCGTCTCGTGCAGGGCCTGGATCAACTCCGGCCAGGAGTCGCAACAACTGGCCACAGGGGGCGCAGGGGCTGCGGAGTGCTGCACGGCGGGGGCATCGGGCCGGGCTTCCGGCGGCGCGCCGTTGCCAGGGCCGTTGCCAGAGCCGTTGCCAGAAGACGCCGGCCGCCGCAGCGAGGCCTTGGCCACCTTGATGCGCACGTCCTGGGGCAGGTGCATGGAGTACAGGGTGCGCGCCGAGCCCGAGGCCACAACAGCGCGTTCGAGGACGTTGAACAGCTCGCGCACGTTGCCGGGCCAGCCGTAGCCCTCCAGCACGTGGAACAGGTCCTGGTCAAAGCCCTTGAGCGGCAGGTTGTACTGCTCACACAGCTGGCCCACGCGGAACACGCACAGGGGCTTGATGTCCTCGGGCCGCTCGCGCAGGGGCGGCAGGCAGATGGGGATGGTCTTGATGCGGTACAACAGGTCGCTGCGGAAACCGCCCTGCTCCACCATGGCGTCCAGATCGCGGTTGGTGGCGGCCATGAGCCGGAAGTCGCTCTCCACCTCCTGGCTGGCGCCCACGGGGCGGAAGCGGCGCTCCTGCAGCACGCGCAAGAAGGCCTTCTGGAGGTTGAGGGGCATCTCGCCCACCTCGTCCAGGAACAGGGTGCCGCCGTCGGCCAGCTTGACCAGGCCCGTGCGGTCGCTGTCCGCGCCGGTGAACGCGCCCTTGCGGTGGCCGAAAAGGGTGCTCTCCACCAGGGTCTCGGTCAGGGCCGCGCAGTCCACCACCACAAAGGGCTTGGCCGCGCGGGCGCTGTTCAGGTGGATGGTCCGGGCGAAGAGCTCCTTGCCGGTGCCGGTCTCCCCGGTGATGAGCACGCTGGAGGCCGCCCCAGCCGCCCCGGCCACGGCGTCGTAGCAGGCGCGCATGGCCCGGCTCCGGCCCACCACGTCCTCCATGACCAGGGCCACGGGCCCGCAGGCGCCGCGTTTGCCGTCGCGGTACTTCAGCGCGCGCTCCAGCGCCAGCATGGTCTCCTTGATGGGCGAGGGCTTGAGCAGATAGTCCCAGACGCCGCCCTGGATGGCCAGCTCCGCGCCGTCCGCGTCGCCCCGGCCGGTGAGGATGATGACCTCGGGCGAGTCCGGCAGGGCCTTGATCTCGGCCAGGGCGTCCAGGCCGTTGCCGTCGGGCAGGCTCACGTCCAGGAAGGCGACGTCGACCCCGCCCTGGCGCAGCCGGGCCAGGCCAGCGGCGATGGAGCCCACGGCCTCGCCCGCGTGGCGCATGCGCCGCGTGAGGGAGAGCAGGGTCTCGCGGACCTCGGCGTCGTCATCGATGATGAGAATGTTGCCCATGCGGCACTCCGGTGGAAGGCGTTGCGCATGCGATAGCAAACTGCGGGCCAAATGCCCGGATGGGCCACGCGGAGGGGGATGCTCTCCCCCTCCGGGCGGCTGGTATTCTGGACTAGGTCATGTGCGGCCCGGCGTCAATCTCAGGCTGGTCCGGCGCCAAGGTCAGGCCGGGCTGACGCCAGGGTCAAGGCAGGGGTTGAAGCTGGAGGCTAGCGGTTGCCGGAGTTTTCGCCCTGGCCGCCCTGCGGGCGTGCGCCCTGGGCGCGGTTGCCCTGGTAGCCAGTGCCCTGCGGACGATCACCTTGGGGACGCGCACCCTGGGGACGCGCACCCTGCGGGCGGGCGGCCTGGGGGCGGCCATACCCCGGACGGTCGGAGCGGGAGCGGTCGCCGTAGGGACGGTCGCCGCGCGGACGGTCGGCAGCGTAGATGTCATCGCCGGGCTGGCTGGTCGGACGGTTGGTGTAGCCCACGGCAGGCCTGTCCGAATTCCCGGACGTGCTGCTGTTGGAACCGGCATAGGAGTTGCCGCCGGCATAGGAACCGCCGCCGGAATTGCCGCCGGAATTGCCATAGGAGCCGCCACCGGAGGAACCGCCATAGGAGCGCTGCGGACGGCCCGTGCTCTGCGGGCGGTTGGCCGGACGGCCCCGGGGCTCCAGCGGCGGACGGTGGAATTCCTTCTCGCCTGCGGGCGCGGACTGGTTGTAGTCGAAGCCTTCCAGCTTCATGCGGGTCAGCGGCTCGCGCAGCAGCCGTTCAATGGCGCGCACCATGGAGACGTCCTCGCCGGTGACGAAGGTGTGGGCCTCGCCGGTGCGGGAGGCGCGGCCGGTGCGGCCGATGCGGTGCGTGTAGGTCTCCGGCGTGCTCGGCACGTCGTAGTTGACCACGTGCTCGATCTGGCTGACGTCGATGCCTCGGGCGGCGATGTCGGTCGCCACGAGCACGCGGTAGCGGCCCGCGCGGAAGCCGTCCATGGCGAACTTGCGCTGGTTCTGCGACAGGTTGCCCTGGATGGACGTGGCAGAAACGCCGCTCTTGGCCAGGGTCTCGGCCAGGCGCTTGGCGCGGTGCTTGGTGCGCGTGAACACGAGGACCGAGCCGGTCTTGTGGCGCTCCAGCAGGGCCTGCAGCAGGGTGGTCTTGAGGTGCTGGCCAATGGGGTAGATGCCGTGGGTCACGGTCTCAACCGGGTTGGAGTTGCCCACGCGCACGGTCTCGGGATTGTTCAGGCACTCTGCGGCAAGGCCGCGGATGGCGTCGGGCATGGTGGCCGAGAAGAGCATGCTCTGGCGCTGCTTGGGCAGGGCCGCCAGGATTTTCTTGATGCCGGGCAGAAAGCCCATGTCGAACATCTGGTCGCCCTCGTCGAGCACCAGCATCTCCACGCCGGAGAGGTCAACGGTGCGCTGACCCATGTGGTCCAGCAGGCGGCCCGGGCAGGCCACCACGATGTCCGTGCCCTGGCGCAGGGCCTGGAGCTGACGGCTCATGGCGCAGCCGCCGTAGATGGTGGTGCTGCGGATGCCGGTGGCGCGGGCGAGGTCCATGGCGGCCTCGTGGATCTGCTCGGCCAGCTCGCGGGTGGGGGCGAGGATGAGCGCGCGTATCTTGCGGCGCGGGCCAGCGGGCTTGTGGGCCATGAGGCGGGTCAGGATGGGCAGCAAAAACGCGGCGGTCTTGCCGGTGCCGGTCTGGGCCAGGCCCATGAGGTCGCGGCCCTGCATGACCGAGGGCATGGCCTGGGTCTGGATCGGGGTGGGGGTGGTGTAGCCCAGGGCTTTGATGTTGGCCAGAATCAGAGCGGGGAAACCGAAGGAATCAAAGGTCAAAATAGGTCCTTTGTAAGAGAGGGGCCGCGCGACGCAACAATACGTCAGACGGCGGCGAAGAGCGTATCAAGTGGCGGTCGCTGCGGGCCGGGACAGGATGGCTCTATCGGGGCAGTGGTCGATTCGGCGGATGAACTGAGGATTTTTGTGGCGGGCTGTGCAGCTTTGCCGCGCCTCTCAAGAACGTATGCCGTGCCGGGGATTGCCCCCGGACCAGGGGTAAGTAAGGGGGATGGACGGGGTTGTCAAGGGGAAAGGTGCCCCCCCCGTTACTCTTACTGATCTTGGGTGTTATCCGGGAAAAGCTTCTTCTTATTTTTAACGATGGCAGCCTCAAGTTTCTCAATCATTTCATCATGATTCGTAAAATAGTTGACATTCATATGCACATCAAAATGAATGACGGTCCTTTGATCAGTGTGAATTATACTATTCTTAGATGCAATATATAAAACTTTTTTCCCTAAAGCATCTGCATAACCTGCCTCAAAATAGCATGACGGCCGCTCCTCAGTCATATCTGCAATGATGAAACGGGCTCGTTTAATTTCCTCTTTAATCGTCCTAACCATTTCATCAAGCGGATGTTCTTTGTCAATGCGAATGGTCAAGCAATCGTATTTCCTAAGCAATCTGTCTATCTTTTTAAAACGCTCATCAAATTCTTTGTATATCCTTTGATCATTTTGCGTACCATATTTTTCGCTCTGTTCAAAGAACGTGTTGATGCCTTGACACGTATCGTTGATTCTGATACACATGGACTCCTCAAATTGACGGAGGTGTTCCATGACAGAGGCGGAATTCCAGTCGCTGCTCGGCTGG
>CAIMRY010000027.1 GCA_903843965.1 uncultured delta proteobacterium | reverse complement strand
GAACTGGACATTGTTCCCCACATACTGTGCGGGGGTGTTGATCTCGTGGGCGATGCCCGCTGCGAGCTGGCCGATGGCCTCCAGCTTCTGGGACTGGAGCACCCGGTTTTCCAAGGTCTTGCGTTCTGTGGTGTCGGTCGTGATGGCAAAGGCGCCAGCGAAGCGGCCTCGTTCATCCAGGATCACTGATGGGGAGACGAGGGTGTAGATGTGCCGCCCGGAATTGTGCACCCAGATGATTTCTTCGGCTCCTCGCTCGGAGCCCTTTCCGGAAAGCATGGCGGTCAGATGCTCAGAACTCTCCGGCGCGGCGAACTCCACGACCTTGTGCCCGAGGATGCTGGCCTTGGGTCGCCCGAGCATGGTGGAGAACTGGTCGTTAATGAAGGAAAATTTGTTGTTCTTGCAGGTCATGAGCAGCCCTTCCTGCATGGACTCCACCAGGGTGCGGTAGCGGGCCTCATTCTTGCGGAGTTTGACCTCGGCACGTACCCGATCGGAAATGTCGGTGACCATGCCGATGGATCCGGCGAAGGAGCCGTCCGGCCCGTTTACGGGCGAGGCGCTGATCAGGGTCCAGACCTTGTGGCCCCTCTTGTGCCGAAAGCGCAGCTCGTATTGCTCGGAGATGCCCTGCCGCCGCCGCCCCTGCTTCTGCCGCAAAATGGCCGCATCCTCTGGGACCAGGAGATCCACCAGCATGCACCCGGTGAGTTCGCCGGGTGCATGGCCAAGCATGGAATGCATGCGCGGGTTGGCGTAGGTTACGTTGTAGTCCGCATCCGTGCCGACAACGCCTTCCTGCGCTGTTTCGATGATGAGCCTGTAGCGTTCCTCGCTGTCCCGCAGGGCCTTGTTGGTCTTTTGCTGTTCAATGGCGTTGGCCCGGAACTTCAACTCGGATTGTTTGAGTGCGAGATGGGTGCGCAACTTGGCTTGCACCACCAGGAGGGAGAACGGCTTGGTGATGTAGTCCACCGCGCCCATGGCCAGCCCCCGCACCTCGTCAGCCTGTTCGCCCCTGGCGGTGATGAAGATGACCGGGATGTCCCGGGTGCGCTCATCGGCCTTGAGCTGGCCGCAGACCGCGAATCCGTCCATCTCAGGCATCATGATGTCGAGCAGGACGAGGTCCGGCAGGTCCGCCGCATGGATGATCTCCAACGCCGCCTTCCCGCTGCTGGCGTTCCGGACCTGGTACTCGCTCTTCAACGCATTGGCCAAGGCCAGGATGTTTATGGCCTCGTCATCCACAATGAGCACGGACGGAAGTGGGTTGCTTGTCACGCCTTTTCTCCATCGCCATCTGATCTGAGGCGTCGGCTCTGTTCGCCCGGGCCGTCAACCCCTCGGCGTAGTCCGCTGCGCCAGGGAGGTGCCCTGGTTGCTTCGTCGGCAAGGACTAATATCAGACATCATGCACTTCCAGGAATACCAATGTCTGGTTGAGGAGTTGATACGCGATCTCACCGAAGGTGATGGGGCCGACAAACGGGCTTGTGGCCTTGCCCTCCAACTCCGAGTAAAGGTAGTTTAAGATGCAATTGCAGGAAAATACAATGTTTTCCTCTGTGAGATGACTCTGACTTTCCAGACGGGATTGGAACGCTATGCCGTAATCAGCCACGGGCTTGGCGTGTTTATAACGGATTCCCTTGAAGACGGGAGCATAAAACTTGACCTCCCCTTCGGCCTCATCAATGCCCTGAAAGCTGATATTTACCAGGGCACCATAATAATCGGCTACCAGCGGGAGTTTGGTGTCGAGCTTGTTCTTCAGGATGTATGCGGCGAAATTCTTTCTTTCGCCATTGACCAACACATCTTTGGTTGAGAAACCGTCGGACGAGAACGTGAGAATGTCTCCATCCCCCTGCTCGAAGATGTTGATGATGCCAACTTCCGCAGTTTTCCCCTCCAGGACGCTTGCCTGGAGGACGAGCGCACCCTCCTCGATCGCAGCGCCGGTCAACCCGTTGAAGACCTTTGGGGTGTCCTTCCCCAGGTCATCAAGGTGAACGCCGGAAATCCAGCCGATGAGGGGGCGGACCCCAAAGTCCTTGTAACTCGGTGCATTCAGGGCAAAGGCCAGATGCGCTTTGCTCAGCGCGGGAATGATGACGAAGCTGAATCCGTTCTCAGGTCCTTCTGAATACACCCGGGCCAGGCTGTCCGCGTCGTGCTGGACGATCTCTACGCCTTGCACCACGGTCGAGATGTCTGTGACGAAAACCTTTTCCCGCGAGACCTGCCCGCCGTCACCACGGCAAATGAAGTATGGGATGGTGCCGCCAATCCATTTTCCTTTTGATAATTTGCGAAGTGCTGTTTCATCTCCTGCCAGAATGAGGATATTGCCAGCATCGATGAGCTTTGTTGCCTCTGCTATACTTACAAGGTCCTGTCTCATGGCTCCTCCGCAGAAAATTTCCTGCAAGTCTTCCTGGACAGACGGAGAGCCAATATTCTTTGCGTACAGGTTGTGGATTTGGTCTATGCACGCATTGATGTTTGACGGCGTAGGATTGTCATGAACAGAAGCCAAAAGACGTCCCATCAATATTTTTGCAGCAAAAAAATTGAGTGGGCATGTTTTCTTGCCCGTTACAATGTCAGCCCATCCCTTTTTTGACATGTTCGGTACGTCCATGCTTGGATACCTCCGAGTCAGGGGAGAATGCAAACTGTGGGGAGCATCTCCCCACGAGCGCCAGCTCTGGGTCAAGACTCCGTAGTCTCGTTCGGTGACTGTCGAGCCTGCGTCACCTCAATACAGGTTATGCCCGCACCTTATGCCCATTTACTCCACATTTTGCCCTGGGGCAATACAATTAGTAGCTCGTTCCAAAGAGGTGTGGCCTGAGCTGCCCGGTTTCTTTTATGAAGCGGACTGGTGCCAGGGGAATGCTGAAGCGTTGTGCATGAGGAACGGCAAACCAGCCAGAGCCCCAATTAGGGATTGGTATATTCAGTGGATGGAGCAGGGCCCATGGAGCAAGGTGCTCCATGGTAAAAGCAATGGGCGGCGTAGCTTCGCTGTCCTTTGAATTCATTTGTATTTTTGGTGCCCAGGGCGGGAATCGAACCCGCATAACCCGAAGGTTGAGGGATTTTAAGTCGCTCAATTAGATTTACCTGCAACATCACTTTGAGCCACATAATCCTTGAAATCATGAGCTAATCATCGTATAATGCCTTCACTTGAACCCACCTGCCTACCCTGGTTTTCACTGCAAAATGGGGGACAGATGGGGGACAGAACCCGGCGCTTACGGAGAGGTGGCTATGGCTTCTAAGTGGATCACAGCGGCCCCAGGCATACGGTTTCGTGAGCATGAATCGCGTAAACATGGGGTGAAGCTGGACCGGTATTTTACTTTACGATTTTATGTCGGTGGTCAGCGTGTCGAGGAGTCTCTTGGATGGGCCTCAGATGGGTGGAGTTTGCAGCGGGCACACGCTGAATTGGTGAAGCTGAAGGAGTCTCGACGTACAGGGCAGGGGCCAGTGACTCTTTCTGAGGCTCGTGCTCAAGCGAAGGTTGCCCGCTCTCATGCTGCTAGCCTCAAGAAGGAAGAGGCCCGGATTGCCATTACCTTGGAAGAGTATGTTGCGAACGCTTATGCGCCTTGGGCGTTGGCTACAAAGCCAACTGCATTCGTCAAGGAAGAGAGCCACTGGCGGACATGGATCAAGCCTGAACTGGGTGCACTTCCATTGCGCGCCATTGGCGTTGAGCAGTGGGACGCATTGACTCGAACTTTAGCGAAAGCGGGGCTTTCCCAGCGTAGTCTTGAGTACATCACGGGTACATTGCGGCGTATCGTGAAGCACGCGAGGGAGCGCCGGATTGTCTCTGAGGCTCCACCCAGTGGGCGTATGTTGGGGGCAACGGCCCCTAAGGATAATCGCCGTCTCCGTGTTTTGACGCCTGATGAACTGGACCGTCTGCTTGCGGAGGTTAAAGCCCATGATCCTCATGCCTGGCGCCTTGTCCGCTTCGCTAGCATGACCGGATGTAGGGCGGGCGAGGCTTTCGGTTTGAAATGGCGGCACGTGGACTTGGTAGAGAAGAGAGTCACGTTTGCCAACACGAAGAACAAGCATTCCCGAACGATTCCTATTGGGCCAGACCTTGCGGCCATGCTCTCTGAGATTGGCCCAGGTGATCACGGTGAGCACGTGTTTACCAACGCCCTGGGCCACGCATATAAAGATGCCCCCCTGTCATTTCGCGCAGCAGTGGCGGTACTCGCTTTGAATGAAGGCAGGCGAGAGCGTGAGTATTTTACCTTCCATTCTCTGCGCCACGGGTTTGCCACGGCATTGGCCAAGCGCCTGCCACTGCGTGACCTGATGGACTACATGGGCTGGAAGGTCGCTGCGATGGCCCTTCGGTATACTCATGGTGATGAGAAAGATCAGCGTCTTGCTGTAGAAGCACTTGAACGCATTGCCAGTGGAAAACGCGGGAAGATCCTGCCGATTATGAACAGAGATGTGTCATAGGCAACCGTTGCATTGTGCAATGAATGTATAGATTCTACAGGCAAAGGGCATTCATATGTCGAAATGGATACATGGCAGTGAAATAACATCACGACTCGATGTCCTTGCCGACTGCCTTATGGATTTCGTAAAACAGGGGTTGCGAGCGTATACACCAGAGGGAATGTTAATTGTTTTAGATGGAACACCACAGAATTGTATATTCATAATAGGTTCTGTTAGTTCAATGGACGGAAAGAATGGTTGGTTTATTACTAAATCTGAGAACGAGTTTAGATTGCGAGTGCAGAACTGTCTTTTTGAACATGATGATATAGCAGAATTTTTAAAAAATAATTATCCGGACACGTGGTTCCTCACTTGGGGGGAAAATACTATTGAAGCTGGAAAATGTCTTAAGGATGGAGTCGAAGCACCCAAACAAGAGCCAACAGATGTTGGTCCGACGGTGGGAACCGAGGACGAAATTACGCCTAGGCGGGTTCCGATCTTGGGAGATGTGTTGCGATTCAAAGCCGCAGGGGTGAATAACCGCGAGATTGCCGAGCTCTACCCTGAATATTTTAACTATGATTCCAGTCGTATGTACACAAAGAAAGAATGGGACGTAGTTAGGGACCGTGTCAAAAAGTTCGTGAATGGGAAGTTCAAAGGTAACCTGCGCTAGGGATGGAGCATTATGCTCCAGGTGGAGCATTTTTGTTCAGGGCATGCGCCCCTTGCCAATTGTAGGTTGCATCGAACTTTGTAGTTAAATTTCGGCATGTTGGAAAAGTGAAATTTTTCTGTCACACTGCGTAACTGTGCTTGACGCTCCGCTTCCGGAGCAAGGGACATTTCTAGGAACTGGTCGGGCATTGGCCCACACCGGAACCCAGAACCCCGGAGCACAGAATGAACGCTGACCCCTACTTCGAACTTGAAAAAAGCCTCCCCGCGATCCTCTCCCGAACCGAAGTCCCGAAACTCACAGGTGGTCTGATCTCCGCCGGTCGCCTCGCCAACTTGGACTGCTTGGGCCAGGGGCCGAAAAGTATTCGCTGTGGCCGAAAAATTGGCTACACGCGAGAGTCCTTCATCTGTTGGTTGCGCTCCCGTGGTGAACAGCCCGTCACGGGGCAGGAGGGGTAGTCATGCGGTTCAATCCGTTTCTCAAAGGCGATCGGTGTTCGCTTTGCGGAAATGAACACCCGTCAGCCGTATATAATGGCCATGCACAGGTGTTTTGTTGCTCCCACTGCGCTATGCACGTCCTGCCGACGTTGATGACGGATGCAATGGCTGAACACATACGGCAACTTCGCCAGGCGCAATGCGACTTGGAAATCTTTGTAAAACGTATGCGCGCCAATGCGGGCCAATAGGGCGTCCAACATGAAACCACTTACCGAACACGGCGCCGCGTCCGAGAGCCGAAAGAATATCCTGAGCCAGAAGCCAATGATCCCAGATGACTTGAAGGCAGCGGATCACTGGTGCGTCTGGCGTTACGAAGAACGTGGCGGAAAGCCCTCAAAAGTGCCCTACAACGCCCGGACAGACCGGCGGGCCAGCACAACCAATCCTGCCGATTGGTGCGAGTACCCTACGGCTGACATGAAGTATATCCTCTCGGATTACAGCGGAGTCGGCTTCCTTCTTGGCGAGGGGTGGGCAGGCGTTGATCTTGACAACTGCATAGACGAGCATGGTCGCCTGTCTCTCCTGGCCCGAAAGATCGTGGAGATCTTGAACTCTTACACCGAGGTCAGCCCGAGCGGGCGCGGCATCAAGATTTTCGTCAAGGGTGCCTTGCCGCAAGGTGCCTGGAGCAAGAACACTGATCTAAAAATCGAGATGTACGGCCGAGGTTACTTCACCGTGACGGGGAATCATCTGGCAGGAACTCCTGACACAGTGGAGGAACGCACGGGCGTTCTGGCCGAGTTCCAAAACCGTTTCAAGCCCGAGTGCTCCACTCACAGTCTGGACGACGTGAAGCTGGAGTATGGCACCTCGATCCTCACTGACAACGAAGTGCTGGCGAAGGCCAGAGCAGCCGCCAATAGTGAGAAGTTCAAGGCGCTCTTCGACGAAGGCGATCTCTCCGGCCACAGCAACGACCACAGTAGCGCCGACCTCGCGTTGCTCACCATGCTAGCCTTCTGGTGCCGCCGTGACGTTGAGCAGATGGAACGCCTTTTTGGAGAGAGCGCCCTCGCCCGCGAAAAGTGGCATGGCCGAGAGGATTACCGCCAGCGGACCATCAAGAAGGCCGCAGCAGGATGCGCTGAGGTGTATGGTAGTACTGGCGATCCTTCGGTGGACTTCAGCCAAGTCAATGTGGACCCACAGGGGGTTGGCAGCCACAATACGCTTATCATCCCGAAGATGTACGATGCGGCGGATCTCCTCAAGATGACCTTGCCCAAGACGACCTGGGTCGTCCGTGGCCTGATGCCAGCCGGGCTTATCGTCCTTGGGGGCAAGCCTAAGGTCGGCAAATCTTGGTTCGCGCTTCAGCTTGGACTCGCGATAGCCCGAGGCGAAACCTTCCTCGGCTTCAGCACAGGGGGTGGCCAAGTGCTTTACTTGGCCCTGGAGGATAGTGCCCAGAGGGTGCAATCCCGACTCAAGCGGGTGCTGAACGGCGAGCCCTGCCCGATGGGGCTCACGATATGTTTGGAGTGGGGGCGCTTCGACCCGGAGACCGGACTTGCGGCACTGGATAAATACCTAGCCGAACACCCTGACTGCAAGTTGGTCATCGTGGACGTGCTGACCAAGGTCCGCCCGCTTGGCAAGGCCAACAAAGAATTGAACGCCTATGAACGTGACTATCAAATAGCGTCTGCCCTGAAGAAGGTTGCCGACAAGCACGGGGTTTGCGCCTTGGGCATCACCCACTTGAGGAAGTCAGACGGCAGGGGCAGTGGAGGAGACGTATTTGAACGTGTTACTGGCTCCACAGGCTTCCCCGCCGCAGCGGACGTCCTGATGGTCCTAGACCGCACCCGTGGGGTTAACGACGCGATTCTGCACGCTACAGGGCGTGATATCGAGAGCGTCGAGACCATGCTCACACAGGACCAAATGACGATGACCTGGAACTCTCTTGGTCCAAACAGCGGGAAGGTAACGACCCCAGACCGACTGAGAATCCTTCAAGCCTTGAAGTCTCTCGGCACAGGTAGCCCGAAGAAGATTGCGGAAACCACTGGCCTTGATTTGCAGTACGTCAAAAACACTCTGCCCGAGTTGCTGAAATCAGGCGCTGTGTCGCAACCCAAGTACGGGCAGTATGAAATGCCTGTAAGCACAGGGGCAGATAATCAGGGCCTGCCCGATTGGCTCTCCTAGTACACCCACATTACTCTGGTTACTCTCCGCAGTCCTCCCCCTACACAGTAACCAGAGTAAGGTAGGGGGTGACTAAAGGGTTAGCCCCCTGTGCCCACGGGTGGGCTGATGGGGCCAAGAGTAATTAGAGTAATGTGGGTATGACAGAGAAGTCTATTTGGCCAACCAAGCGTGAATTTCTTCTCTCTCCCCGTGCCTATTCAAAAAGTGATTCGAAAAAAGGCGGTATCGGCATGGGTGGAATAGGTTCTGGTCGACCTGGCTGGCGTAGTCGGGTTGAGGACATGCTCGCCCTGGACTTCCGTAGGCTCAAGAAGGCCGGGCACCTCATACCCGGCAAAGTCACACATAGCTGGCTAAAATCGGCCTACAAGGTGGCAGAGATCAACCTGGAGGCCCTGGAGGATGTCCTACTGCTCACCGTCCGCTCCGCGCCTCTAAGAGACAACTCCTGGGAGTTCACGCAGCAGCGCATCCCGCTGGCCAAGATGGGGCGTAACCGCCTTTGTGCCCTTTGTCCGAAATGCGGCAGGGCCGCCCAAATCCTATATTCCGGCGGGATGCACTTCTGGTGCAAGGCTTGCCACGAACTGGGGTACGCTTCGCAGTTTGTTAGGCCCGAAAAACGTGCGCAATAGCTACACACCATTCAATAATAACAGCTTAACTCTTGACTGGTTGGTTGGGAGCGTCTCTGATGATTCTCACCTTATCGGACCGCAGTATCAGCACACGATCGCCAGACTTAAGGTTTTCTTCATTCGACTGAACGACAGCAAATGTCTGGCCATTGTCTTGCTTGATAATGAACTCGATGGCCTTACCTTGAGTCACACCACTCTCTATTGCAGCTCCTGCCAATCCGCCTGCTACAGCACCACCAACAGCTCCAATGATGTTAGTCCGCACATCTCCACCAACGCGTGATCCAGCTGTACCACCGACTACAGCTCCTGATCCAGCACCAATGCCAGATTCTGTGCCCTCAAGATTTACTTCACGCAAAGAAAGAACAACGCCGGACATAACCGTGGCGGCACGACCCAGCTGATTCCGATTATAAGTAGATGCTGTTTGGTACGTTGTACAACCAAAAACAAACAAAAGTACGCCAGAAAGCAGTAAACGGACACATATTCTCATGCTGTGCTCCTGTTATTGGCAGGATGCTGCTACAACATCAGAGAAGGTTTGGTCCGTGAGCAATTTGCCTATATTGTCAGATATTGTTTTGTTAATATTTGCAAAAACAGCCTGTGCCACAAGAAACTTTGACGTTTCAAACCTAATGTCAAAGATGTTATCATACAGCGCCTTCCCGCTTGTGTCAGTTAACACGTAATGCACGTTGCTAATGTAAGTAACCGAATACCCAAGGTCGTCCATGGCAAAGTCATTGACTTCCCCAGAAAGCTTACATTTAGCACCCGGCTTAAGTGAAAGCGTTGCCTGCCGCATTTCCCTTTTCAGCGCATTACAGTAAAAATCTTCGACGTTTTCCGTTAAGTAAATCGTTCCAGCCGCAGTGTTACGTACTTGATTCTGTTTTACACCGGGCCTTGGAAAATACTTAAAATTATCCACCTCTATATTCCCCTTTAGTTCTGCTGTTGTCGTCGGCTGATACGGCAACGTCAAAGTATGAGAACAACCACAAAGCACAGCAAACATCGGGATTAGAGCGATAAATATTTTCATAGCCACTCCATGGTTTTGATTCGTTGTGGACAATTCTGAGGAACAACATAACTGTCGGCAGAACTGTCAATATCGTATGTACATACTGTCGGTATTTCTAGCTGGTTGGGGTTGCTGAATAACTCGCTGCTGTGGCTGCTTGTACATGCTATCAGTGCTACTTCCATATGGGACTTGCGGCATCATCTGTTGCTGTCTTTGTAGTTGCTGGTTTTGTTCAAAATTCCTTTGCTGCTGCTGCATCTGCTGCTGTTGCAGCTCCATCTGCTGCCGCTGAAACTCCTGCTGCTGGAGTTGGAATTGGCGTTGTTGCTGCATCTGTTGCCGCTGCATCTCCTGCTGGTAATAGTCTTGCGCATAAGCTGTCCCAGCAAACAGAATCAAGCACATAGAGAATATGGCTAGTCGTCTAAACATGGCTTTTCTCCTATTATGAACCCATGAATTTAGTTTGACCGCACGATGCGGAATCCTATGCTGTCGGTGCATGTGATGGGCGGGTTGGCGGTTTGGTATGCTGCGTGCAAATCCCGTGGTATGCTACGCCAACTGCCACCACGGATTACTCGATACGCCCAGCTTTCATGCGAGAGCTGATTATCTTTTAGGATGAAAGGAGACAATTCTGGATTAGTTTTTAAGATGTCAGAGTAGATGATTTTCACGTCCTCGCACCATTGGAAGACGTTCCCTCTCATATCGTAGAGGCCCAAGCCGTTAGGGAACTTAGTTCCCACCTCATGTGTGGAGCCGCCACTGTTGCTCACAAACCAGGCAATGCTGCCAAAGTTGTAACTCTTTGAGTCTGGTTCCGGCTTGCCGCCGGAGCGTGCGGCGTATTCCCACTCCGCACCAGTAGGTAAACGAAATTTTGCGGAACCCTTTGCGTTCATACGCGATATGAATTCCTTTGCATCATGCCAAGAGACCATTTCCACCGGATAATTATCGCCCTTCTGGAACCTTGAGGGGTTGCTACCCATCACCTTCTTCCACTGTCCCTGTGTCACAGTGTATATGCCCAGCCAAAAGCCATTCAAATGCACCGTGTGCAAGGGTTGATCGGTATATTGGCGGCAATCGCTCGTCCTGGAGCCGCAGCCCATTTCAAACGTGCCCCCAGGCACCCAAACAAACGCTATGCCGGTCACAGGATCGCGCCAGGTCTTGCCTGGGGAGCCAGATGCCGGAGCCGCGCCAGGGGCCGCCGCTTCAGCGTCCGCTTTCGCCTGGGCAAATCGCTGCGCCTTTTCTTGACGTTTAAGTTCTGCCGCCTTACGCGCCTCCTCGTTCTTTACCTGGGCAGCAACTTCCGCCTTGGCCTTGTCGGTCCAGTAGTCCGCTTGCTTGGCCATGCGCGCCCGCAACGCATCGTCCTCGTCGCCGTACGGGCTCTTCTGCGTGTACTTCGAGGCCAAGAGCAGCCAGGCCTCGGCCTTGTCCGAGGCGCTCACCCCAGGCTTCTTCTCCAGGGTCTGGGCCTTGGCCACCGCGCCCTTCATGCTCGTCAGCCAATCCGCCCACTGCTTCTTCGCGGCCACCTCAGTTTCTGCCCGTTTGCCTGCCTTCTGCTCGATACTCCCGAAGTCCACGTCCGTCGCCTGCGGAGCAGACGGCATCGCCGGTGCGGCAGGAGCAGTATAGGCGGGGACGGAAAAAGTCGGGGCGGAAGAGCCAAGGGAGGCTACCTGAACGCTCCCTGCGAAAGAGAACTGCCCGATAAGGCTCGACGCCTCCCAAGGAACCTGTTTCCTGGCTGAGTCGCCCGCCACGCCTTGGCGCACGCGCTTGAACAATTCCTCCACAGAAAGGCCCGGCGTGGTGATGTTGTTCAGGAGATGCTGTGTGTACAGGCCGTTCTTGCCACCACCGTCAGAGGCGACCTTTCCTGGTGAGGTCGAGTAGGCAATTAGCGAGCCCGTAGGTGCGTCCATCTTTGCCAATCCCTGCTCTGCACTGCGGAAACTGCGGGCAAAGGGGTTGCTCCGGCAGGCATCTAGGATGACAACATTGAGCCCGTTGCCAGCGTCTTCCATCTTGGCCAGCACCAGCCCGGCGTTAAGCGCACCGAACTTTACATCCCCTTCTGACTGGATCACCGCGTTCACTGGGACAAGGTAGTTCTCACCTGCCACCTGGACCCCATGCCCGGCGTAGTAAAACAGACCCACACCACCCTGGCGAAGCTTTAGGCCGAATTCGCGCACTGCCGACTCCATCTGCTGGAGCGTGGCGTCCGTTACGAGTGAGACCTCGAAGCCAAGACTCTTCAGGGTTGCGGCCATGTCCCGGGCATCGTTGGCGGGATTTTTCAGGGAGGCTGTGCGATACGCGGCGTTGCCGATGACAAGGGCAGTGCGACGCTCGGCTTGGGCTGGGGCACACAGGAGGACTAGCGCAATGGAGATCAACAGCGAAATGGCTATTCTGGATCTACGCACTGGCGGCCTCCAAATGGGGGGGGGAATTCTTAGATGTAGTGATAGCAGAGAGTCCGTGAAAAGAGCAAGGGCGCTGAAATATTAGCTTGGCCGTTGTTTTCCGAGCCAAGTGACTACGGTGATCTTCCCCAATTAGGGAAGATCGCAATTTGCTGGAGTCCAGACGGAGCGCGACCCATGGCGCGACTGTAGGAGAAGGCCGAAGAACCTTCGAGGGGGTGGGGGCCTTTCTCTGGGGGATGGCTGGGGTTGATCGGAGATGGCTCGCCTTTCAATAATAATGGGGGACAGGTGGGGGACAAAAATCGAACTCAGGCAAACAAGAAATGATAGCGCGAACAGTATGCCGCGCTATCATATCGATATAATTGGTGCCCAGGGCGGGAATCGAACCCGCATAACCCGAAGGTTGAGGGATTTTAAGTCCCTTGCGTCTACCAGTTTCGCCACCCGGGCAGTGGGCTTTCCCTACATGTTTGGCCGGGGCAGCGTCAACGCGCGAGAGCAGGGAATCTGCCTACAAGGCCCCGAACTGGCGCAGATAGTTGGCATACAGCCGGGGCGACAGGCGCGAGAAGCGGTCGAAGTCGGCCACCCACTCCAGCCCCGGCACCAGCGCCCGCACGGACGGAATGCCCAGGTCCGCGCGCGTCAGGTCCACGTAAGTCGGAGGATAGCCGTTCTCCACCAGCGTTTGCTCCAGCACCATGAGGTCGCCCTCGGCGCTGCCGGTGGAGTAGTCGGGCAGGTCCTCCAGCACGCGCACGGGAAGATTCTCGGGCACGGGCAGGGTGGCCGGGCCGGGGAAGGGATACGGGATCTCGGTCATGGCCGACACCGCCGCCCTGGGGCCGGATAGGTGCGCGCCCATGCCCTTGTTCACGTCGCCATGGCGGCCCAGCACCACGGCCTTGTAGCAGGGCACCCCGAACTCCGAGGTGCAGTCCATGAACCAGACGTTGAGCTTCGCCTCCTCGTAGTCGGCCAGCAGGCGCGCCACGGTCTCGTCGCGGGCTGTGAGCCGGAAGCAGCGCGAGAGGTCGAAGGGGGTCACGGCCTCGGCGTCGCGCTCCAGAGCCTCGCCCAGGGCGTGCACCTTGGCCTCGGCCAGGGTGTTGCCCGCAGCCAGGCCCGTGGAGCCCAGCGCGCTGAACAGGCTCTGCTCCTCCATGTTGCAGAAGAGATACACGAACTGCACCGGCACGAGGCTGGGCCGCAGGCCCTCCGCAAAGCGTTCCTCGCCGGGCATCCAGAAGATGCGCTGGCCTGCGTACGGCACTTCCAGGCGCACGCGCGAGAGGTCCAGGGAGTGGCTGCTGGCTGTGACTTCGTCGTAGGAGCCGACGGTGAGCGGGCAGGGCCGGGCCAGGCCCATGACGCCGCGCTTGCCGATGCTGGCGTACGAGCTCACGCGCTCGGCCACCTCCATCAGGTAGGAGGCGCGCGCGCCTTCGATGTCGAGGCCGCGGCCGTAGCTCGTCTGCAGGCCCGACAGGCTGTAGCTCAGGCCGCCGCTTTTGACCGAAAGCTCCACCAGCCACATGCGCAGAAGCGCGATGGGGCTGAGGGAGGCCTTGTGGCGCATCTCCTGGCCGACGAAGACGTTTTTCTCCGTGAGCTTTTCCAGGGCCAGGGCCGAGGTCTCCTGCGCCGGGCGGCGGGCCAGGGGCGGCGGCAGCACCGGGGCCAGGCGCTGGCGCATGTCGGCTGCCGTGACCGTGACGGGGGGCGGCAGGTCGGCCCGGGCGTAGGGCGCGGCCAGGCCGATTTCGTCCGGCGCGGCCAGGGTCTCGTGGGCCACGATGTTCATCTGCATGCGCATGGTCCACTCGTTGTGCAGTGGCTGGTCGGGCAACAGGTGAGAGCGGATGTGCACCGCCGGGGTGTGGCGGGCTATCTCGCGCAGGTCCAGCCCGGCCAGGCGCGGCAGCAGGTGGGCGAAGCGCTCATGCCCCAGGCAGGCCTCGACCAGCAGGGCCGCCAGCACCGGGTCAATGCATTGCCCGTCCTGTTGCACCTCCTCGATGAGCTTCTCGAACTTCCTGGTGCGGTGTTCGCCCAGCTTGAACAACAGGTGCTGGTGCATGAAGTCGTCCAGCGGGTGCTGGCGCAGGCGGGCCAGCATCTCGGCAAAGGACAGGTTCGGGCCGGGGTGGGCGGCAAAGCAGCCGACGCCGGACAAGGTGTCCATGAGGCGGAGTTCGTAGCGCATGGGGGCTCCTGTGGGGCAATGCGGACTGAAATGGGCGGCTATGCCGCCAGGGCTGGCGGACTTTAGGCCAATTGCGGGCCAAGTTCAAGGCGAGAGGGGGCAAAGGCTAGAGCGCGTTGCTGGGCTGCCGGGGAAAGGGCCAGGTCTCCACGCGGTTGCGTCCGGACTGCTTGGCCCGGTACAGGGCCTTGTCGGCCTTTTCGATCATGTCCTCAAGGATGTTGGCCCCGAACTGCGGCTCCATGCTGTACTCGGCCACGCCGATGCTCACGGTGTTGTTCAGCATGGCCGTGCGCACCTTGAGCGGGGACTCGGCCACGGTGGCGCGGATGCGCTCGGCCAAGGTGCGCGCCTCCTCCAGGCTGGCGTTGGGCGCCAGGACCACGAACTCCTCGCCCCCGTAGCGCGCGGTCAGGTCCGAGTCGCGGGTGGAGGCGGCGATGCACCCGGCGATATGGATGAGGTAGCGGTCGCCCACGGGGTGGCCGTGCTTGTCGTTGACGAGCTTGAAGTGGTCGATGTCGATCATCAGGCAGCAGCAGGGCGTGTTCCCGCGGATGGCCATGTTGATGAGGCGGTAGCCTTCGGACAAAAGGTGCCTGCGGTTGCACAGCCCGGTGAGCTGGTCCGTGCGCGAGGTGGCCTGGATGGTCTCCACGTTCCTGCGCACCGTGTCGGACATGCGGTTGAAGGCCCCCACCAGGTGCACCATCTCCTCCGGCGCGCCCGGGTGGCCCGAGAGGTCGATGGTGTGGCCGTACTCCCCCTCCTCGACCCGTTGCGCGCCTTGCAGCAAGAGCCTCAGCGGTCCGAGCAGGGCGCGCACGATGCCGTGGCCCAGAATGGCGGAGGCGAGCACAGGCAGGCTCAGGCAGGCCAGCAGCAGCAGGTCGATGCGGTCATGCGGCAGGTCCATGTCCGTGTAGATGAGCAGAAGACCGGCGGGAATGGCGGGCATAAGCAGCAGCAGCAGGCTGTACAGGCGCAACAGGCCCAGCAGACCCAGGCGGCTGGGGTGCAGGCGGGAGAAAAGGCTCTGCTGTGCCACGGGACGCTCCTGGTACAGGGGCCACTGTCAACACTGTCATTTGGATAGGTAGTGTCTGAAGGGGTCGTGCGCAAGGCTTTGGACAAAAAAAGCCAGTGATTGCCTGTTGGATGATCATCCGTCTTCGGCCTCGCCCCGGCGCGACTTGAATTCGCGCAGGCGCTGGCGCAGCAGCGTGGCGGCCTCCTCGGCCTTGCCGCCCTGGGCGGTGTAGGCCACAGCCTCGCCCGAGGCGGTGGTCATGGTCAGCACCTTGCCGGAGAGCTCCACGCTCGTGATGTCGCTGTAGTACACGTCGCGCGTGCCCGCGTCCTCGGTCTGGTAGCCCACCTTGAAGTAGCTCTTGAGGGGGAAGATGCGGCCCTTGCGCGCGGCGATGACCACGAAGTCCGTCCTGGGGGCCATCATGCTGTGCATGATGTCGGTTTTGAGATCCTTGAGCCGCCAGTGGTCGAGCGAGCCGGTGGTCTCGACGTGGCTGAAGTGGACTGCGGCCTTGTCGATGCCGCAGGCGCGCAGGCAGTCGGCCTCCAGAAGCTCCAGCACGTCTTCCTGGAAGGCCCCGTGGTTCAGCCGGATGTACCCTGCGCCGAAAACGTCGAGCCCGAAGGGCGCAAGCAGGAACACGAAGCCGTGCAGCCCGCCGGAGAAGATGGTGATCAGGGCCAGGGTCAGCAGGTAGGCCAGGACCTTGATGGACAGGTTCGAGCTGTAGAGGATGAGGATGCATTCGCGCCAGTCCATGCTGCGTTGGTAGGCAATGCGCCGGGAAATAGCAAGGGCCCGCCGGAACTTGCCCGATTATCCGGGGCGGCCAGCTCTGCGGGATGCCCTCACGGCGGGTTGACCTGGCGCGTGGGGTGCGGATAGAATCCGCGCTGCCCCGAGTTTGGCTCTGACTCTGACTTGGACTCTGACTTGGACTCTGACTCAGACTCTGGCCACCGCCGGTCGCGACTGGCCTCTGCTGGGCAATTGTCGACCTCATGACGGTCCACCCCCCTTTGGCGGGCTCGCCCGCCTGAAACCTCATGCAGGAGTTCCCCCCATGCCTGAACGCGATCCCATCACCCTGCTGGCCGCGCTGACCTTTGCCGAGCCCGTGGCCGAGCCGGAGCTCTCGGCCCTGGCCGCCGTGGTCTGCGCCACGCGCGGCGAGCCGGGCTGCCTGGAGTACGCCGCCCACGTGAGCGCAGAGGACCCGCACCGGGTGCTCTTTTATGAGCGCTGGCAGGACCAGGCCGCCCTGGACGCGCACAACCTGACCGCCCACCTGGCCGCCTTCCGCGCGGCAGTGGGCCCGCGCCTGGTCGGTCCGTCGGAGCTGGGCTTCTGGAAGCGGCTGGGCTAGGGCCCGGCCCGGCTTAAAAAACAGCGCGCGGGCCCCCTGTGCCGGGAGCCCGCGCATTTGCTGTCATCTTTCGGCGGGTGCGCCGGCTAGGGCAAGAGCGGCAGCAGGGTCTGGGCCAGCACCTCGGCCAGGATGCGCGCGCCGGTGGCGCTGGGGTGCACGCCGTCGGCCTGGAAGTGGCTGGCCTGGCCCGGCAGAGGCTCGCCCAGCGGGTCCAGGATATGCGCCATGAGCGGCAGGCCGTGGCGCTGGGCCAGGGCCGCGTGGATTTCGTTGAAGCGTTTGACGTAGTCCGCGTTGAACAGCGGCGGGGCCATGGGCAGCATTCCGGCCAGCATGGGGTCGTCGGCGTATTGCGAGAAGAGGTCCTCCCGCGTGCGCCAGCCTGCGATGAGCACGGCCACCCCGGCCCCGAGCAGGCCGTGGACCATGTCCGAGAGGGCCTTTTCGGTCTCCTCCACGGGCACGCCCTGGTAGCAGTCGTTGGCGCCGAACTCCAGAATCGCGGCCTGGGGCCTGGCCGCCAGCACCTCGGGCAGGCGCAGCAGGCCCTCTGGCGCGGTGTCCCCGGTAACGCCGAAATTGAGCACCCGGACGTTTTGCCCGGCGCGGATCAGGGCGGCCTCCAGCTGCGCGGGCAGGGCGTCGGAGGGGTTCAGCCCCCAGCCCTCCACCAGGCTGTCGCCATAGGCGGCGATGGTGATGCGCTCGGGGCTCATGGCCTGCCCTGGCCGATCCACTCGCGCAGGCTGCGCGTCTCCTCGGCCCACTTGGCCGGACCCAGGCGCACGGCCAAAAACTCCCGGTACACGCCGTCGAGCAGCTCCAGGCACTGCTCGACCAGGAAGAGCTTTTCCAGCACTCTTGCGTCGGGGTCGTCGTCCCCGCGGTCCTTGGTCTCGACCTTCGGGGTCTTGAGCCCGGAGAGCGAGAAGTCGTTGTCCTTCAGCGTCACCTGCCAGGCCTCGGGGTCGCGCTCAAATCTGATCTGCGCCCGGCTGACCTTCTTGCCCGAGCGCAGGCCGCTCCTGGCCTCGGTCAGCTCGCCGCTGGGGCTCTTGACCACGGCGGACTCCATGCCCTCGCCGTCGCCGCCCTGAACGCTGACGCGCTCTTCCATGCGCAGGTGGAATTCCCGCCCGTCTTGGTCCTTGAACACGCCGGCCCGGGCCTCGGTGACGTGCCACAGCCAGGTCAGGAAATCCTGGCCGAGGATGGAGTTTTCGCGTTCTGCCAGTGCAAGGTCCATGGTGCTGCTCCCGGTCTAGACGACGGCCTAGACGAAGTTCGTGGGTTCGAGGGTCTCCAGGCGCTGGGTCGCGGCCTCGCCCAGCATGTCCATGGCCAGGAAGAAGGGCGTCAGCGGCTCCAGGTTCAGCCCGAAGCTCAGGTTGAAATGGTCCTCGAACAGGGTCTTGGCCTTGGCGTTGGTGCTGCAGAAAAGCACGCGGCCGGTCTGCATGTTCCACACCGCGTCGAACACGGCGGGCACAGGCAGGCTGCGCGCGCGCAGGCGCAGCATGACCATCTCGCGGATCTCGCGGCGGCGGTCCTTGGAGATGAAGGCCTTGCCCTCGGCCTTGGCCTGCTCCAGCTCGCTCGCCAGGGCGATCATGCAGTGCTTTTTGAACACTGCGGGCGGAATGCGCCGGGTGTCCAGCCGCAGGCTGAAGCAGAGGAAGTGGCCCTTTTCCGGCGGGGAGTCGGCCCAGTCCATGTCGAGCATGTTGTCGATGTTGCACCAGCCCCAGGCCCGCTCGTCGGTGGTGGCGTCGATGTCGCGGAAGGCGTTGTCCTTGAGGCGCTTGTGGGCCTCGGCCCAGAGGGAGTCGGGGATGGCTTCGACCACCCGGTAGCGGGTCAGGCCAAGGCTGGCGGAGAGTATCGGCACTGGGGCCTCCTTGCTGTCGTGGTCCGGGGCTATGTGGTCCGGGGCTGTGCGGTTCGGGTCAGGGCATGGGGGTACCGGGAAACGGGCCCGCTGTCCAGCCGCCGTGGCTGCGTTGTTGTCCGGGCGTTATGGCCGGGCCTTGTGGACGGGCGCTGCGGCAAAACGGGCGCAGCCTGCGGCCCTTGCCAAGGCCTGTGCAGGCGCATATCCTTTGGGGGTTGAACAACGACACCGGAGGACCACAGATGAGCAAAAGCGCCGCAAGCACGCTGGCGGATTTTCTGGAGCAGCGGGCCAAGGCCGTGCAGGCCATCGAGGCCGAGGCCGAGGTCATCATCCACGGCCAGGGCGACCAGGCCGGGTATGTGGTCAAGATGCGCGAAAAGGCCGCCCTGCTGGCCGCCCTGGCTGCGGACGCCAGGGCCCTGGTGCAGGCCCTGGAGCCCCGGCTGGGCAGGGCCGCTGGGGAGCGCCTGGAGCGCTTTTCACAGAGCGCGGCCATGTCCTTGAACGTGGGCAGCCCTTTCTTCATGTCCGCCCTGCTGTACCCGGACGAGCACAAGCCCGGCGAGCCCAATGACCTGGACCGCTACGTGGCCGAGGTCCGCAACTGGGCCTAGGCCTTGCAGCCGGGCAATCCGGGGCGACTGTCTGAGTTCCAGGCGTCCGGTTTCCAGGCTGGCGTGAAGCTGGGCTAGTAGTCGAGGGTGTCCAGGCGGACCTTGGGCCGCTCGTCGGCCCTGCGCCGGGTGAAGCGCGCCAGGCCGTGGCCGAAGCTCGCCTGGAAGCAGAGCCGCCACTGCCCGCCGGACCCGAATCCGCTGATGATCTCTGCCTCCATGCCTGCGCGGACGAGCACGTCCACCTCGTCGGCCTGGACCTGGGCCAGCTCGGCCAGGATGGCGGGCACCAGCCCGCAGCAGACCTCGCGCAGGTCGACGGTTGGCCGGGCAACGCTGGGCCGGTCAACGCTTGGGCGGGCGGCGTTTGTGCTGGGGGCGGGCGTCGTGTCCTGGGCATCACGTCTTGAAGGCATGGCTGAGTACTCCCTGGAGAATAGCTTGGGCAATGGCTGGCCCTTTCCTGGCCCAATACCGCAGGCTGCGTCAAGCCCTGCCCGGCATTCCGCGCCGGGGCAACCCTGCGCCGCCCAACACACGTCGCCAGCGCCCGTCGACCGGCGCACGTCGGCACGGGCGGCGGCGCGGCAAAGGCCACGGCGCTGTTGGGCGTTCATGGGCGACGTTGAGGCGAATAAGGGCGGCAACGCGGTGAGGGAACAGCGAGGGAAGCACCAGGACGAGTCAAACCCGCCCCAGCGGCCATCTGGCCTGCGGGCTATTGGCCTCCGGCCTTCGCGGGTTCGGGCTTTGCGCCGTGGCCGTAGCTGATCTGGGTCACGGAACCGGCCTTGCCCGTGATGGTGATGTCGCCGGGCTTGGCCTCCTCCTTCGCGCTCTCCCTGGCAGGCGAAGCGTGGTTGGCCTTGGCCGGGGCCGTGTGCTTCTTGGCGGCGCTGGCGGTCTTGGCTTCCTTGGGGGCCTTGGCGGATTTTGTCTCAGGGCCGCTGTCGCCCGGTGCGGCGGCAAAGGCCAGGGCCGTGCAGGCAAGAACGATGGCCAAGGCCAGTGCAAAGCGTTTCATGATGTCCTCCTCCAAGGGCGCAGGCGTGCGCACGGGCGTGCGCCCGGTGCCCCAGGAAGAGCAAGGGCTGTGCCAGTTTCAACAGACTGGAATTGCAGGGGGACTTTTTTCGGTGCTGGCCGCAAGAGCGGACCACTGTGAAATTCCTGCGCACTCTGCGCAAGAATTCACGACCCCCGGCCCGGCCTGCTGACCCGGCACAGGAATCCTTTCAGGTATTCCGTCTCGGGCATGGCCGGGTGGATGGGGTGGTCCGCAGCCTGGTGGCAGCTGGTGAGGATCTGCAGGCGCACCCCGGCGTCGCGCGCGGCCCCGCAAAGCATCTTGCGCAGGTCCTCGCGCCCCACATGCTGGGAGCAGGAGCAGGACAAAAAGAAGCCGTTGTCCTCGGTGAGGTCCAGGGCCAGGCGGTTCACCGTGCGGTAGGCGGCCAGGCCTTTCTCCATGTCCTTGCGGCGCTTCACGAAGGCGGGCGGGTCCACGCTGACAAGGCCGAAGCTTTGGCCCTGGGCGCGCAGGTTCTTCAGCCCGGCAAGGGCGTCGACGCAGAGGGTCTGCACCCGGTCCGCCAGGCCGGAGAGCTCCGCGCTTTTGGTTGCGAAGTCCAGCGCCGTGCGTGAGGCGTCCAGGCAGGTGGCCGAGGCCGCCCCGGCCTGGGCGCAGGCCAGGCCCAGGCCCCCGGCGTAGGAGAACACGTCCAGCGCGCTGCGGCCCCGCGCCAGACTGGCGGCCAGGGCGCGGTTGGCGCGCATGTCGTAGAACCAGCCGGTCTTCTGGCCGCCGGCTAGGGGAAAGACGAAGCGGCAGCCGTTCTCCTCGATTTCAGCCTCGTCCGGCACGCTGCCCATGGCCGCCTCGACCGAGCGCGGCAGGCCCTCCAGCTCGCGGCCCGGCAGGTCGTTCTTGAAGAGGATGCCCGTGGGCCGGACAAGCTCGGCCAGCGCGGCGACGATCTCCGCGCGCAGCCGCTCCATGCCCGCGGTGCCGATCTGCACGGCCAGGACGTCGCCGAAGCGGTCCACCACCAGGCCGGGCAGCAGGTCGCCCTCGCCGAAGGCCAGGCGGTAATAGGGCGCGTCGAAGAGGTCCTGGCGCAGGGCCAGGGCCGAGGCCAGGCGCGCGCGCAAAAGTTCGGCGTCCAGGGTCCGGGTGGCGTCCTGGCAGTACACGCGCCCGGCGATGAGCGCGCCGGGATTCACGTAGGCGCTGCCCAGAGGCCGACCCTGGGCCGACTCCACGCGCACGCAGTCCCCCGGCGCAAAGGACGTGAGCGGGCTTTTGGCCACGTCCACCTCGTTGCTGAAGATCCACAGGTGTCCGGCCAGGAGGCGGCGGTCCTCGCCCTTGCGCAGGGTCAGCACGGGCAGGCCGCCCGGATTCGTCGGGCTGTGGGGCATGGTCATTCGCCCCGCTCCTTGCGCAGGTTCAGCAGGCGCTGGCCGTAGGCGGCCTGGCCCAGGGACACGCAGGCGTCGTTGGGGGGCAGGACTGTGTGCGTCAGCGGCGTCAGGCCGCGCGCGGCGATGGCCCTCGGCAGCTCCACGGCGAAGGTCAGGTTCTGCATGACCCCGCCGGACAGGGCCACATGGCCGATGCCTTCGCACTTGGCGAAGCGCGCGGCCATGTCGGCCAGGCCCGTGATGAGGCTGGCGTGGAAGCGCCGGGCGATGACCGGCACGGAAGCGCCCTTCTGCCTGTCGGCCAAGAGCGCGCGGAACATGGTGTAGATGTCGAGTTCGCTGGGCTCCTCGACGCCGTCCAGGCGGCAGGCGTCGGCAGGCTTGATCGGGCAGGGGTACACGGCGGCCTTGTCAATGGGCAGGCTGAGGTCCTGGGCCTGCTCCAGCTCGATGGCCGCCTGACCCTCGTAGGTGGTCTTCAGGCACAGGCCGAGCATGGCCGAAACCGCGTCGAACAGCCGCCCGCAGCTGGAGGTCAGGGGGCAGTTCAGGTTCTTGCGCAGTATCTGCGGCAAAAACTGGCTGGCCTGGGTGAATTCCGGCAGCCAGGGCCAGGCCGGGGTGTTGGCCTGGCCGCTGGTCTCGATGTCCAGCTCCCAGAGCAGGGACTGGGCCAGACGCCAGGGTTCGTGCACTGCGGCCTCGCCGCCGGGCAGGCTGAACTCGGCCAAGTGCCCCAGGCGGGTGTGGCGCAGGGTTGTCGTGTCTACCAGCAGGCACTCGCCGCCCCAGATGGTCCAGCCTGCGGCCAGGCCCACGTTGGGCTGGCTGGGGCCGAAGCCCGTGCCGTCCAGCGCCAGGCAGATGGCTGGGCCTTTGTGCTTGTTCTCGGCCAGCACGGCGTGGGCGTGGGCGAAGTGGTGCTGCAGGAAGGTGGTCTCGATGCCGGTTGTGCGGATCATCTCCTGGGCCACGCTGGTGGTCAGGTAGTTGGGGTGCTGGTCGCGCACGGCCAGCACCGGGTCTGTCTGCAAAATGTCCTGGAAATGTTCGCTGATCTCGTGGTGGAAGCTCAGGGTCTCGATGT
Organism: uncultured delta proteobacterium; assembly: GCA_903843965.1. Taxonomy (GTDB): domain Bacteria; phylum Desulfobacterota; class Desulfovibrionia; order Desulfovibrionales; family Desulfovibrionaceae; genus Humidesulfovibrio. The sequence continues at coordinate 23,468 of CAIMRY010000027.1, read as the reverse complement.
TCTGCATGTCGCCCAGGTGCTGGCTCACAAAGGCCTTGTCGCCCTTGGTCAGGGTCAGGGTGCACTTGAGCTCCGGCCCCAGGCCGAGCACGCACGGGCCGGCCTCCGGCAGGAACACCGGCTGGGGCACGAAGCCCCTGGCCCGGCGCAGCAGCAGCGGCTGGTCGCTTCCGGGCGGAATGCGCAGCACCGAGTCGTCGGTGCGGATGAGGATGTCGCGGTTGTGGAACAGGAAGATGTCCGCGATCTCGGCCAGGCGCGCGTGCGCCTCGCGGTTGCCCAGGCAGATGGGCTCGTCGCTGGAGTTGCCCGAGGTCATGACCAGGACGGCGGGCATGTTCTGGCGCTCCTGCGTGAGCAGCCGCCCGTAGCGCCGGAACAGCACATGGTGCAGCGGGGTGTAGGGCAGCATCAGGCCCATGTGGCTGGAGTTCGGGGCCACGGATTCGGCCAGGGGCGCGCCGCGCCGCTTGGGGCAGAGAACGATGGGCCGCACATGCCCGGTGAGCCAGGCCTCCTCCGCCGGGCCGATCTCGGCCAGCTGCCGGGCGGTCTCGATGTCCGGCACCATGACCGCCAGGGGCTTGTGCGGGCGATTCTTGCGGCGGCGCAGCTCGTGCACGGCCTCCTGGCTGGTGGCGTCGCAGACCAGGTGGAAGCCGCCCAGGCCCTTCACTGCGGCGATGCCGCCCTGGAGCAGGATGGCCGCCAGCTTGCGCATGGCCTCGTCGCGCCGGGCCACCACCAGGCCCGAGCGGTCGGCCAGCCAGACCTTGGGGCCGCAGACCGGGCAGGCGTTGGGCTGGGCGTGGAAGCGTCGGTTGGCCGGGTCCTCGTACTCGCGTTTGCACTCCGGGCAGAGCGGAAAGCAGCCCATGGACGTGTTCGGGCGGTCGTAGGGGATGCTCCGGGTGATGGTGAAGCGCGGGCCGCAGTTGGTGCAGTTGGTGAAGGGATACAGAAAGCGGCGGTCGTTCTTGTCGGTCAGTTCGGCCAGGCAGTCGGCGCAGGTGCTGATGTCCGGGCTGATGAGCACATCGTGCCCGGCGCCGCCGCTGCTTTTGAGGATCGCAAAGACGTCGGCCCCGGCGCAGTTTCCAGCCACTGGCGCGATGTCCTGGCTGACGACGCGCATGATGCGCGACAGCGGCGGCTGCTCCGGCTCCAGCCTGCGCAGGAATTCGTCCAGGTGGCGGCGGCTGCCCTGGATCTCGATGAGCACGCCCTCGGGGGCGTTGCGCACCATGCCGACCAGACCCAGGTCCTGGGCCAGCCTGTAGATGTAGGGCCGAAAGCCCACGCCCTGCACCTGGCCGGTGACCGTGATGCGGCGGCGGGGGAAAATGTCGGACATGGGCTCTCCTTGGCGTGATGCGTACGCGCCGTGATAGCCAAGGCCGGGCCGCGTGGCAAGGGGCAGGTCGATATCGGCCCGGTCGACCTGTTTGGTCCTGTCGGACAGATCGTCTCGACCGGCCTGTCAGGGCCCGGCTCAGCCCAGGGTGTCCAGCAGGCTCTTGAGGCGTCCGCGCATGAAGCGCAGCGGCTCGAAGCGCATGGGGTCCAGCGTCCCCTGGACTTCAAACCCCGTGGCGTCAAAGTCCCTGGGCTCGGCGAGCACGAATCGGGCCGCGCGCGGGTCGGCTCCGGGAAGCCTTTGGATGCGGGCCTCGGCCCAGAGGGGCACCTGCGCCGGGGTGAGCCCGAGCAGGCCGTAGAGCGCGGCGTCCAGGGCCAGGGTGTCCGGCGAGCAGCCGATGAGCCCCAGGGCAAAGGCCTCGCCCTTGACCGGACCGCCCCGGTGCATGGCCACCACGCCGTCCACCAGGCCGCTGGCCCGGGGCAGGGCGCGGCGCACGTCGAGCACCAGGCGCTCCATGCGTCCCGGCGCATCGCCCAGGCGCATGTGGGCCAGGGCCTTGCGGCAGCCGCAGACCGCGCCGAAGAGGTTCTTGGTGCTGGCCGTGACGCGGAACTGGCCGTGGGCCTTGAGCCGGGCCACGCTCAGGATGCTGTCCGCCTCCAGGGCCCGGCGCGAAAGGCCGATGCTGCCGCCGTCGCTCAGCTTGAGCGGGGTCGGGCGGTCCAGGGTGAACACGCGCAGGCCCAGGTCGCGCAGGGCCTTGTCCAATCCGCAGGCGGCGGCCACGCGCGCGGCGCTGCCAAAGGCCGGGGAGTCGGCCACCAGGGGCCTGGCCCCGCAGTCCAGCAGGTGCGCGCACACGGCCCGCACCACCTCCGGGTGGGTGCAGGAGAGCGCTGCGTTGTTCCTGGACACCAGGTTCGGCTTGACCAGCACCTGTTCCCCGCGCGCAAAGTCCAGGCCGCAGGCCGTGAGCACGCGCTCCACGGCGTCGCGCAGGGCGGAGCGGTCGTAGCTTGCCTGGCGCAGCAGGGCCACGGGGAAGTGTTGGATGTCTGCCAGCATGCTTTGCGGGGTAGCGCGAATGAAGGGTGCTGGCAAGCTCTTGCGCGCGGCCTGCCGCAGGGGCATGATGCGCCCCGGAGGACGGCATGGGCGGACACGATGTGGATAGGCACGAGGTTGGCGGACACGAGGTTGCCGGACACGAGGTTGGCAGGCAGGCTGGACCGGAACCCTCGCCGCTGATCGTACTGCGCGGGGCCAGGGTGACGCGCGCGGGCGCGACCCTGCTCTTTCCGCTGGATTTCCGGCTGGAGCCGGGCGCGCGCTGGGCCGTGCTGGGCGCAAACGGCGCGGGCAAGACCACCTTTCTGCGGCTGCTGCGCGGCGAGATTTTGCCAGATATGGGCGGGTCGGATACAGGCGGGCCGGACGCGGGCGACGAGCGCTGGTACGATTTTCCTGGCGCGGGCGGGCCGCAGCCTACGGTGCTGGGCCTGCGCCAGCGCCTGGCGCTGGTCTCCGGCGACATGCAGGATCTCTTCGGCGTCCACGGCTGGGCGGCGTCTGGGCTGGACGTGGTCCTGTCCGGCTTTGGCGACGGCCCGCTGCTGTATGCCCCGCCCGAACCGGAGCAGGTCGCGGCTGCGGTGTCCCTGCTGGACGAACTGGGCCTCTCCGGCCTGGCCGGGCGGCGCATGGCCCATCTGTCCACGGGCGAGGGCCGCAGGCTGCTCTTGGCGCGGGCCCTGGTCTCCGGCCCGGCGGTGCTGCTGCTGGACGAGTGCCTGGAAGGCCTGGACGCCCCGGCCCGGCGGGAATTTCTTGCCCTGCTCGACCGCGTGGCCGGGGCCGATCCGCGCCTGGCCGTGCTGTTCGCCACCCACCGCCTGGACGAGCTGCCCGGCTGCCTGACCAGCGCGCTTGTCTTCCAGGCCGGGCGGGTGCGCCTGCGCGGGCCGCTGTCAGAAGTGAAGTCATGGGTGGCGGCGGAGGCTTTGGTCGAGCCAGGGGTGCTGTCCCATGGCGCAGCGTTCCAGGCCGGGCCGATATCCGCGTCAATATCCGCGCCGACATCCGTGAAGACTTCCGCGTCGGCATCAGCACCGGCGAGCGGCTCGGCATCGGAGCAGGGCTCCGGCTCGGCGATTACTCTGGCGACTGATTTGGCGACCGGGCTGGCGACCGGGCTGGCGCCTTCGGACAAGTGTGCAGCCTGGCCCGCAGCCCGGAGCGCGGGCCAGGAGTACCTGGCGCGCATCACGGGCGCCAGCATCGACATCGACGGCGCGCGCATCCTGCACGCGGTGGACTGGACCATCCGCCCCGGCGAGCACTGGGCCGTGCTGGGGCCAAACGGCGCGGGCAAGAGCACGCTTCTGGCCCTGCTGGCCGGGCAGCTCTGGCCGTCCGCCGTGGACGGCCCGCCGGGAATGGTGGAGTACGGCTTTGCCGCGCCGTGGGAGACGGTCGATGACGCGCGGCGGCGCATCGGCGTGGTGTCCGGGGCCTTGCAGGCCTCTTTCCCCTACGATCTGCTGGTGGAGGAGGCCGTGGCCACCGGGCTGGACGGGAATCTGGACGTGTTTACGCCGCCGGACGCCGCGGGCCGGGCCCGTGTGGCGGAGCTGCTGGCGTTTTTCGAGCTGGCGGGCCTGGCTGGCCGTCGCCTCCGCAGCCTGTCGCGCGGGCAGCAGCGGCGGGTGCTGTTGGCCCGGGCCCTGGCCGGGAATCCTGCCCTGCTGGCCCTGGACGAGCCCATGGCCGGGCTGGATGCCAAAACGCGCGCGGCGACGCGGAAGCTGTTCGACAGGCTGGCCGCCCTGGGCGTGCCTCTGGTCATGGTCACGCACCACGAGGCGGATCTGCCGGGGTGTTTTTCGTCGGAGCAAGGCAGCCGTGTGCTGGCCCTGCGGGCCGGACGCGTGGCCTTTTGCGGCGGGCGCGCGGCCTATGCGCAGTGGAAAGCGGCCCGCTGAACAGGCCGCGTTTCCCAGAAAAGCTAGCTGTTTCTGCTGATGTACACGCTGCGGATGCGCGGGGTGGGCCGCACAGCCCGGCCATAGCCCTGGTGCCGCCGCTGCTCCTGGCCCGTGCGCGCAATCTCTTGGCCGATGGACTGGCGCAGGCGCGTGGCCTCGTCGATGATCCTGGCCTGGAGGGTCTTGAGCTCCTCCAGCTTGGCCACCAGCATGTCCAGGCAGTCCCCCTGCGGGTCTTTCAGGTCCCCGGCCAGGGCCGCGTTCATGACGTCGGCGCGTCCGAACGCCACTTCCTCGGCCTTGTCCACATCGCCGGCGGCCAGGTGGGCCAGCTCGTGGTTCCCCATCTCGATGGCGTGGTCCAGCAGGGCGAGGGCCGGGTGCATGACCTACTCCCTTCCGGATGCCCGGACGTCCTCGCGCAGCTGCGCAACGACCTTTTTCCAGCGGTTCACCGCAGGCAGAAACTCGTATTCCAAAAGATCGGCCAGGAGGATCCAGTCCTCGTTGCCCATGACCGAGGTCATCTCGCCGAACAGGCTGGAGAGCTGGTCGCTGGCCTCCATGAACTCGCGGTAGTCCTTGAGGGCGAACTCGCAACGCAGGGTGCTGATCATGCCGAGGAAGTCGCGGGTCACGTCCACCAGGTCCTGGTAGGTCTCCAGGGCCTCGGCGTCGTCGGCCTGACGGAACAGCTCGGCCACGCGGCTGGCGCCATCGCCCATGAGGGTGACGACCTTGTAAAGCTCCCGGGTGATCTCCACGGCCACCTCGCCCACGGGCATGGTGCGGATCTCCACGGTTTTCAGCTCGCCGGCGTCGATGTCCTCGGCCTGGTGCGGGTAGATCTCGGAAAAGGGCTCGTCATTGACGAACACGTCGGTGACGACGCGGTCGCGCAGCAGCCCTTCCTCCATGACCTTGAGGAAGACCTGGTCCAGGTTCGTGAAATTGGCGAAGTCCAGTTCGCTCTTCTGTCCGTCTATGAGCAGCATGTGCCCCTCCTTGGGTTCAGCGTTGGAATCAATGTACTGGTCTGCACCATGTTATGCATTGTTCGTGCCAGCATCGATGGCGGCGCGCAGGGCCTCGATAAGCGCCCGGAAGCGCGAGGTCAGGATCAGGATCGCCGCCATGTCCAGCCCTGGCCGCTCGGACTCGAACATCCACAGGGAGGAGAGCATGGTCAGGCGCGGGTCGGTGCAGAGCGAACTCTGCACCCGCTGCCAGGTGGCCAGGAACTTCGTCTTGACGGAGTTCATGGGGTCGCGGGCCAGGACCTGGCCCTGACGCTCCAGCAGGAACAGGAACTCCGAGGCCGTGCCCAGGGCGTTGAGCAGCGGTCCCGCCGCTACGGCTGAGAGCCCGCACGACAGCCCGACCGGGAGCGCGGCGGGGTCCAGGGCCTCCCCGTCAAGATATCGACGATACAGCAGGCGCTGGAGCCGGATGAGCCTGGTGCGGTCCTCGGCCTCGTGCCCGGAAACCGACACGAGGTCCATGAGGCCGTCGGCCTCGGCATCGGCGCTGATGACCGTGCGCCAGACCCGCGCCCCGGCCATGCATCCGGGCGTCAGGCCCGGAGTCTGGCCGGGCTGCGCGTTTGCGGCGTTTTCTGCGGTGAAGCCCGCGAGCATGTGCCGGGCCAGGGCCAGCACGGTCTGCGGGGCGATGGCCAGGCGGCAGGCCTCGGTGCCCTCGCACAGGTGGGGGCAGGCCTGGCCAAAGCCGCAGGGGTGGCAGGGCCCGTTCGCCGTGGGGAAGTCCGGCTCCAGGCAAATGCTGCCGGGCAGGTACGGGCCGGTGTCCCAGGGCTGGGCCGTGGCCAGAAAGATCGCCAGGCAGGGCACGCCCAGGCCCGCGGCCAGGTGCATGGTGCCGGTGTCGTTGGTGATGAGCAGGCGGCAATGCGTCAGTATGGCGGCCAGGCCCGGCAGGTCGGTCTCGCCCATGAGGTCGATGACCGGCGTTGTGATCTGGGCGCGCAGCCGCTGGCCAAGGTTCTTTTCCTGGGCTGTGCCCACCAGCACCGGGACGTGCCCGGCCTCGGCCAGGCCCTGGGCCACCTGGGCGAAGCGCGCCACGGGCCAGCGGCGGCGGTCCTCGGACGCGCCGAGCTGCAGGGCCACGTAGCCCTGTGGCGGTGCGCCGTTCAGCCCTCCGGGGAGCAGGCTTTGCAGGCGTTCCAGGGACTCTGTCCGGGCCTGGGCGCTCGGGCCGCGCAAGCCGAAGCCGCCGTCGCCAGATTCCCCGTCCTTGCCGGGAGCGCCGGAGAGCCCGGCGATGCGCCGGAAGATGTCCACGATGTTGAAGGGGCTGGCCCCGCGCGAGGACGCCGCCAACTGCAAAAACGCCGCCCAGGCGCTGGTGTCGGCGTTGAAGCCGTGGTCGTCCAGGGCGAACCCGCGCGTCTCAGCCGCGCCAAAGCCCATGGCCATGAGCCGCGCGGGCTCGGACGGCGTCAGGTTGACCACGAGGTCCGGGGCGAACTCCCGGCGCACGCGGTCCAGGGCCTCGCGGTAGGCCGCCAGGGCCAGCCGCCAGTCGCGGTCCAGCCGGGCCAGCAGGCGCGCCCCGGGAATGGGGAAGAGCCCGTCCAGGCCCTGCATCAGGCTGGCCGCCGGGGCGAAGTTGTCCAGGCAGGCCAGGCCCACCCTGTGCCCCTGGGCCTTCAGCCCGGCCACGGTGGGCTGGGACTGGAGCAGGTCGCCCAGTCGGGTCATGTTGATCACAAGCACGTTCATGGGCGCTCCGGAATATTTTTCTCCGCAGGGGTGCAAGCAAGAAGCCTGCCGCAGGCGCGGGCAGGGCGCTCGCCCCAGTTGCGCGCAGCCTCCCGCCGCCCCCGCCCGCCGCCGCTTGCCGCCGTTCACCCGGCCCCGGCTCCGGCGAACGGTGCGAATCGGCGGGTGAATGTTCGTCTGGCCCTACGCGGTGCTCACCGCCGGAATAGCACCACTGGGCGAATTGCGATGGCGCAAGGGGGTTTTTCTGCTTTACACCTCAAACCGAAGACAGCGCATGGGGGCCTTGGGCGGTCCGAAGTCCCCGGCGCAGACAACACAACAGGAGGGACCATCATGAACAAAGACCCGGACGCCATCATCAACTCGCCTGAATTCAAGGCGCTGGTCGCCAGGCAGTGGTCCGTCTCGGCAATTCTGTCCATCATCATGCTGGGCGTGTACTTCGGCTTCATCCTCGTTCTGGCCTTTGACAAGGGCCTGCTCGGCGGCATGATCACCGAGGGCCTGAGCATCGGCATCCCCATCGGCCTGTTCGTCATCCTGCTGGCCTGGGGGCTCACCGGAATCTACGTCTACTGGGCCAACGACAAATACGACAGCGCCGTGGACTCCATCCGGCAGAGCCTCAGGAGGAATTAGACATGGATCAGTTCACCACAACCATCGGGCAACCGAACCTCACCTCCATCCTGTTTTTTTTCGTGTTCATCACGGGAACCATGTTCATCACCTATTTCGCGGCCAAGAAATCCAAGACCACGGCCGACTTCTACGCGGCGGGCGGCGGCATCTCCGGCTTCCAGAACGGCCTGGCCCTGGCCGGCGACTACATGAGCGCCGCAAGCTTCCTCGGCATCGCCGGGCTCGTGTCCCTCAAGGGCTATGACGGGCTCATCTACTCCATCGGCTTTTTGGTGGGCTGGCCCATCATCATGTTCCTCATCGCCGAGCCCCTGCGCAACCTCGGCAAGTACACCTTCGCCGACGTGGTGGCCTACCGCCTGTCGCAGAAGCCGGTGCGCATCGCCGCCAGCGTGGGCTCGCTCATGACCGTGTGCTTCTACCTCATCGCGCAGATGGTGGGCTCCGGCGCGCTCATCCACATGGTGTTCGGCCTCAAGTACGAGATCGCCATCGTCTTCGTGGGCGCGGTGATGATCTGCTACGTGCTCTTCGGCGGCATGCTCGCCACCACCTGGGTGCAGATCATCAAGGCCTGCCTGCTCCTCACCGGCGCCACGGTGCTTGTGGCCATGGTCCTGGCCAAGTTCAACTTCAACCCCGTGAACCTCTTCGCCGCCGCCCAGGCCAAGTACGGCGCCAAGGTGCTGGCTCCCGGCGGGCTCGTGTCCAATCCCTGGGACGCCATCTCCCTCGGCCTGGCGCTCATGTTCGGCACGGCCGGTTTGCCGCACATCCTCATGCGCTTCTACACCGTGCCCGACGCCAAGGCCGCCCGCAAGAGCGTGTTCGTGGCCACCGGCTTCATCGGCTTCTTCTACATCCTGACCTTCATCATCGGCTTCGGGGCCATGGTGCTCGTGGGCCAGGACGTGATCTCGGGCATGGACAAGGGCGGCAACATGGCTGCGCTGCTCTTGGCCGAGGCCACCGGCGGCACCGTGTTCCTGGGCTTCATCGCGGCTGTGGCCTTCGCCACCATCCTGGCCGTGGTGGCCGGCTTGACCCTTGCCGGGGCCACCACCCTGTCCCACGACCTCTACGTGAACGTGTTCCGCAGCGGGCATGCCAATGAGCAGGAAGAGGTGCGCGTGGCCAAGATCGCCACCCTGTGCCTGGGCGTGGTGGCCGTGGTGCTCGGCCTGGTGTTCAAGGGCCAGAACGTGGCCTTCATGGTGGGCCTGGCCTTCGCCATCGCCGCCAGCGCCAACTTCCCGGCCCTTTTGATGTCCATCATGTGGCGCAAGTTCAGCACGCTGGGCGCGGTGTTCTCCATCGTCACCGGCACGACGCTGGCCGTGGTGCTCATCGTGATCAGCCCCACGGTGTGGGTGGACATCTTGAAGAATCCCACGGCCATCTTCCCCTTGAAGAACCCGGCGCTCATCTCCATGACCGGGGCCTTCGTCGCCGGGTGGATCGGCTCCATGATTAAGCGTGACGAACGCGCCGAATCGTTGTATGCGGAACAAAAGGTCCGCAACTACCTCGGCGTGAGCGTGGAATGAATGAAGCAATAGTCTCCTTTCTCAAAGTGACGCTACCGTTCTCCCTCCTGCCCCAGCGCCTGCTGGGGTCGGAGGGAGACTCTTTTTCCGCCCGCAGCCTGGCCGCAGGGGAAGAAATCCTCACCGCCGGGACCATCCCGGACGCCGCCTGCGTGGTGCGCTCCGGCTCGCTGGAGGCCACCTACGCCCAGTGCCTGACGCTTTCGCTGCTCCCGGGCGACATGCTGGGCTGGGAGGCGGCGCTGCCCGCTGGCCAGGGCGCGGCGACGGGTCTGTGGGACGTCCGCGCGGCCGAGAACTCCGAGGTCATCCTGATCCCGCTGGAGGCCCTTGGCCAACTCATGGCCGACGAACTTTTCGCCCGCTCGCTTGCGGCCCGCTCCGCCGGGTTGACGGCTGCGGCGGCGCGCGCCAGGAACCAGTCCGGCCAGCCCGGTCCGGACCCCTTCCTGCGTCTGCGCGTGGGCGACGTTACCTGCCCGGCGCCGGTGTTCGTGGACGCCACGGCCAGCGTGGGCCAGGCCGCGCGCCTCATGGCCCAGGCCAAGGCCACGGCGGCCCTGGTGCGCGCTGCCGACACAGGCAATGGCGCAGGCGGGGTGCTGGGCATCCTCACCGAGCGCGACGTGCTGGCCAAGGTTGTGGCCGCCGGAAAGGATGCCGAGACCCTGTGCGTGACCGAGGTCATGACCCCGGGCCTGGTCACGGCCGGACCCGAGGAGCTGCTCATCGAGGCCTTTTCGCGCATGGTCCACCACGGCATCCGCCGCCTGGTGCTGCTGGACGAGAACGGCTCCCACGCGGGCGTCCTGGGCGAGCGGGACATGCTCTCCGCCCGGGGGGAAAGCCCCCTGGCCGTGGCTTCGGAGATCGCCGCAGCCACGGCCCCGGAGGAACTGGCCCGGACCTTCGACCGCCTGCACCGCATGGCCGGGCGCAGCGTGGCCGAGGGCATCACCAGCGACGCCGTGGGTCGGCTCATCAGCGCGATGCACGACCGCATCATGTGCCGGGCCTGGGAGATGGTCCTGGCCGAGCTGGGCCCCGCGCCCGCGCCCCACGCCGTGCTGGTGTTGGGCAGCCAGGGCCGACGCGAGCAGTTTCTGGCCACGGACCAGGACCTGGCCCTGGCCTATGATGGATCAAGCGGTTCAGGCCACGGCCCGGAGCTTGAGGACTGGTTCGCGCGCCTGGGCGAGAGCCTGACGCGAATGCTCCTACAGGTGGGCTTTCCGCCGTGCAAGAACCGCATCATGATGGACAACCCGGACTGGCGCAAAAGCCTGGACGGCTGGCTGGACCTCTTTGACAGCATCGCCGACAGGCCAGACGCCGAAGGCATCCTCAAGGCCTCGCTGTTGTGCGACATGCGGGCCGTGCAGGTGCACGGGGCCGGGAACAGCGGCCTGAACGTGCGCCTGCGCGAGGCCATGACCAGGCGTCTGCGCAAGAGTTCGGTGCTGCTCAAGTACATGGCGCGGGAGGCGGTGCGCTTCAGCCCGCCGCTGGGGCTGTTCGGCTCGTTCTCGCTCAAGAAGGACGAACAGGGCCTGGGCGTGCTCGACATCAAGCGCGGCGGCATCTTCCCCATCACCCAGGGCGTGAAGACCCTGGCCCTGGACCACGGCCTGGCCGAGACCGGCACCTGCGCGCGGCTGCGCCTGCTGCACCGCTCCGAGGCGCTGTCCGTGCCCCTGGCCGAGGGCCTGTGCGACGCCTACGACTTTTTGCAGACCCTGCGCATGCGCACCCAGGCCGCGCACCTGCGCCAGGGCAAGCCGCTGGACAACGACATCCGGCCCGACACCCTGGGGGCCATGGAGCGCGAGCGGCTGCGCGCGGCCTTCAAGCTCACCGCCGAGTTCCAGAGCCTGCTCTTCGAGAAGTATTCCTTGCGGATGCTGGGCTAGCCCGGCCCAACCTTCCCCCCTGAGCCCCTGTCCAGACCCTCTGGGGCAGGGCGTTCGGGGGAGTCTTCACGTGGTCAGCATGTCGCTCATGGTGCAGCGTTCAAGGACGTTGCGGCGCTCCCGTCATGATCCGCCCGTGTCGGCTTTCTTTATCAGGAGCCCGACAGCGCTGCCGGGCTTTACGGATATCTTGGGCACAATGTCGTCTTTCGTAAAAGGCATTCCGTCCGGCCCCACGCTCCGCAAATAGTAGTGGTCCGTGCCGACCGGCTCATAGTAGAATAAACGCTGTTTGCCGCCGAGTTCAACATCCGACGTGTCTTGGATGAAAATGAAGGCGGTGTTTGGCTGAGATTTCTTCAGCTCCTCCAGTGACTCAGGATAATGTCCATTCTCGGTCTTGTAGAACTCTATCGACTGCACCAGGGACGCGAGCGTGCTTTCCGTCATCTTGGCCCTGAGGTCGTCATAGACCCCGCCTCGTTTCACGAATCCAAAGTAGAAGAGCGACGAATACAGGGCAACCGTGAAAAGAATTCCGCCAAGACCGATAAGCGCGAGTTTTTTCCCGCCGATTTTTCTGGTTGTCAGACCATGGATGATCGAGATCCCGCCGAAGAGCAGCCCAAGCAGGGGCACGAACGAGAGGCCGCCAATAACGAACGGAAATGCGCCCAATTTTTCCGGCTCGCTCATGCGCGTCCTTCCTTTTTTGTTGTGCAGGGTACGGAACCGGCGGAACGAAGCCCAAGACTCTCCAGCATCTCGGCCATCCGGTGGTCGTAGGTGTGTGCGCGCAGAAGCTCGGCGCGCCAGGCGGCTTTGAGTTCCGCAGCCAGGGCCGGGGACGACGTGAGGATGCGGAAGCGCGGGGCGATTTCGGCGGGCGCGCGGAAGGTGATCTCCCGCGTCAGCTCCGCCGGGAAGATGCCGAGGCCCGGCGTGGCGTCGGTGAGCAGCAGCCCGCCTGCGGCCCAGGTGTCGAAATGCCGCTGGGTGAGGCCGTGGGGCAAGAGCGGGTTGGTCAGGTTCAGGCACGCGCCTGCGCTGGCCGCGATGTCCGGCAGGGCCGTGTAGTAGTCCACAAAGCCGCGCTGGTCGGCAACTTCCGGCAACAGCTCCCGCCAGCCCGCATCCCCGAACACCGTCAGCAGCCCCAGGTCCGTGTGGGCGCGGCCCAGGCACAGGGTGCGCCAGGCCCGGCCAGTCTCCTCGGCGCAGTAGCCTGCCCGGCGCACCTCCGCGCCCGGCCAGAGCGATTGGACCCCCAGCCGTTCCAACCACCAGCCGAAATCCGGCCAAGAACCGAAGTCCGGGCGTCTGTCGAAATCCGGGCGCTGGCCGAGATCCGGGTGTCGTCCCGCCTCCAGTCTGGTCCGGGCCTCGGCCCACGGCGCTTCCGGCAGGGCGCAGCCCGCGAAGAATCCGTCCTTGCCGGGGAAGATGCTGCGGCCCACGAACACCAGCCGACCGGCCAAGTTCGCCCAGGCCGGGGAGGGCGGGCGCGGGGCATTTTCCAGGTCGCGCGCGCGCGCGGCCAGGGGCAGGTGGCGCACGTTCGCCGCGCCCAGCCCCTGCAGCGGCTCCACAAACCAGTCGTCGGTGACGAAGAGCGGCAGCCGGGTCCAGAACCGGGACTTCAGCCCGCTGACGAGGTGCAGCGGGTTGTCCACGCACCACACCGCCACCCGCGTCCCGGCGGCCTCAAGCAGGTGGCGGGCCTCGCCCAGGGGGTCCAGCCCGCTGAAGTTGACGCTGAAAAACAGCTCCGGGCATTCGCCCTCGGCAAGCAGGGCGCGGAAGTCCGCCACGCCCGCGTCCCCGGTCAGGCGCACGCTGTAGCCCAGGGCCTCCAGGGCCTCGCGCAGCTCGATGCGCAGAAGCCCGCCCTCGCCGCCGGGCAGCCAGACCAGGCGCGGGCGCGGGGCCGGGGCGGAGGCAAACAGCGCCACCTGCGCGGCGGCCAGAAGCGGCCCCCAGTAGCCGGGGAACAGCCGCGCTCCGGGCGCATAGAGGATGATCCGCGCGCCGCTGCGGGCCAGGGCGGCCACGTCCGCCGGGTCGGCTGCGGCGAAATTCGCCGGGATGCGGCCCGGCCACGAAGCGCCGTACTGCGCGGCCAGTTCCGGGCATTCGAGGTAGCGGGCGGCCTTCAGGCCGGGACCGCAGTCGAGATGGGCGAGAAGGTCCGGCAGGCGCTCCGGCTCCGGCCCCAGGCCCAGCAGCAGCGTGACAGGTCTTGTGTCGCCCCCCGTGTCGTGATCGCCGGGTCCGCAGAGGGTGCGGAAGTCCTCCGGCCCGGCGGGCAGGGACTTCGGCAGGCCGAGTTCGTCCAGGACGCGGAGGCGCACAGGCCGGTTCATGTCAGGGGAGGTGGGCATGGGGCTCCTTGGCAAGGGGGCCGGTTTGGGCTAGGTAGCGGCGAGCAGGCACCCCCATGAAACAATACCGCGACCATTATTTCAAGCGCGCCAAGGCGGAAAACTACCCCGCGCGCAGCGTGTACAAGCTGCAGGAGCTGGACGTCAAATTTTCGCTGCTCAAACCCGGCCAGAAGGTGCTGGACCTGGGCGCCGCGCCGGGCTCGTGGACGCTGTTCGCGGCCAAGAAGATCGGCCCCACGGGCCGCGTGCTGGCGCTGGACATCCAGACCACGGAGCAGGAGTTCCCGGACACCGTGCGTTTCCTGGTGCACGACGCCTTTGCGGACTCCCCGGAGCTGCTCTCCGTCATGGAGCCGCTCTTGCCCTTTGACCTCGTGATGAGTGACATGGCACCGCGCACCACGGGCGTCAAGTTCACGGACCAGGCCCGCAGCCTGGAGCTGTGCGAACGCGCCCGCGACGTGGCCCTGCGCCGCCTCAAGCCCGGCGGGAGCTTCGTGGCCAAGATCTTCGAGGGCCCGGACGCCAAGGGCTTCCAGGAGTCGCTCAAGCCGTTCTTCGAGAAGGTGCGCGGCTTCAAGCCCAAGAGCTCCCGGGCCGAGAGCAAGGAGACCTTCATCGTTGGTCTCGGATTTCTGGGGGGTCTCGGATTTCCGGGGGGCCTTGGCTTTCCGGAGGGGGTCGGTTCTCATGGGGGGGCGGCTTCCGGGGCGGCCCAGGATTCCTGAGCGGGGCCTGGTTTTCCGGGGCTTGGCATCCGGGCCGATATCGGCTACAGTCATCAGTTCACCGGGCCACGCGCCCGGACCAAGAAGTTTTTTGGAGGAAGAATGTCAGGACACAGCAAATGGGCCACCATCCGGCGCGCCAAGGAAAAAACCGACGCAAAGAAGGGCCAGGTCTTCACCAAGGTCACCAAGGACATCATCCTGGCGGCCAAGGGCGGTGGCGATCCCAACCTGAACGCCCGCCTGCGCGCGGTCATCGCCAAGGCCAAGGCCGCCAACATGCCCAACGACAAGATCGACACGGCCATCAAGAAGGGCACGGGCGAGCTTGCGGGCGGCGAAGTCTTTGAGATGATGTACGAAGGCTATGCCCAGGGCGGCGTGGCCATGCTTGTTGAAGTCGCCACGGACAACAAGAACCGCACCATCGCCGACGTCCGCCACATCATCGGCAAGGGCGGCGGCAACATGGGCGAGCCGGGCAGCGTGGCCTGGATGTTCGACAAGCGCGGCGTGCTCTCCTTTGACGCGGCCAAGTACACCGAGGACCAGATCATGGAGGTGGCGCTGGAGGCCGGGGCCGACGACGTGGTGGTCGAGGAGGGCTCCATCGAGGTGCGCTCCGCGCCCGAGGACTACTCCACCGTGGAGAAGGCCTTTGAGGCTGCGGGCATCGTCCCGGAAAGCTCCGAGCTGACCATGATCCCCAAGAACCTGACCCCGGTGGACGCAGTCACGGCCCGCAAGGTCATGAATCTCATGGAAAACCTGGAGGAGAACGAGGACGTGTCCGCCGTGTACGTCACCGCCGACTTCACCGACGAAATCATGGAAGAGCTGGGGTAGGGCGCGTGGCCGGGCCTGTCGTGGTGCTGGGGCTGGACCCCGGAAGCCAGGTGACGGGCTATGGCCTCGTGCGCGAGTCCTCGGGCCGGGCCGAGCTGGTGGCCGTGGGCACCATCCGCACCCCCAGCGGCGGCGACATGGCCCAGCGCCTCGGCGTCATCTATACCCGCGTGACCGAGCTGATCCAGGCCCACGGCCCGGACGAGGCCGCCATCGAGAGCGTGTTCGTGGCGCGCAACACCGCCTCGGCCCTGAAGCTGGGGCAGGCGCGCGGCGCGGCCATGGCCGCCTGCGCCGTGGCCGGACTCACCGTGGCCGGGTACGCGCCCACCCAGGTCAAGAAGAGCCTGGTGGGCGTGGGCCGGGCCGAGAAGGAGCAGGTGGCCTTCATGGTGGCCCAGATCCTGGGCGTGAAAAAGCCGGACTGGGCGCTGGACGCCAGCGACGCCCTGGGCGTGGCCATCTGCCACCTGAACGAGCGCCGACTGCGCAAGCTCACCGGGCTGGCGAGCTGATGCCTGCCGACACACGGATGCCTGATCGCAAACAGATGCCTGAACGCAAACAGATGGAGGCCGCATGATCGCCTACATCGAAGGCCGCCTGCTGGAAATCACCGGCAAGGGCTGCGTGCTGCTCACCCCCGGCGGGGTGGGCTACGACATCGCCCTGCCCACCACCGCGCTGGTCGGCCTGCCGCCCAAGGGCGGGGAGGTCATGCTCTTCACACACCTCATCGTGCGCGAGGACGCCCTGGACCTCTACGGCTTTCTCGCACACGACGACCGCGACCTGTTCCGCCTGCTCATTGGCATCGACAAGCTGGGGCCGAAAAAGGCGCTGGCCATCCTCTCGCACTTCCGGCCCGACCATCTGCGCGAGCTGGTCCTGCGCGAAGACGCCGACATGCTGGCCACGGTGCCCGGCATCGGCCCCAAGTCCGCCCGCGAGATCATGTGGAAGCTCAAGGACAAGGTGGCGGGCATCAAGACCGGGCCGCTCACCGCAGGCCCGGCCCAGGAGCAGCCCCACAGCGAGTATTTCGACGCCCTGGCCGGCATGAAGGCCCTGGGCTACACCGAGGACGAGGCGCGTGGCATGATGAAGGACATCTTTGACGCCGAGCCGGACATCGACGCCTCCGCAGCCCTGCGGGTGGCCCTGAAGAAGATCGCGGCGGCGCGGTCGTAGGACGGGCGGAGCATGAGCGACGAGGCGGCCAAGAAACATCCCCTGGCGGACGACACCATCCGGCCCCAGCGGCTTGCGGATTTCATCGGCCAGGACGACCTGCGCGCCAACCTCGGCGTGTTCATACAAGCGGCGCGGGAACGCGGCAAGGCGCTGGACCACACGCTTTTTTCCGGCAACCCCGGCCTGGGCAAGACCACGCTGGCGCAGATCATGGCCTCGGAACTCGGCGTGAACATGGTCTCCACCTCCGGCCCGGTGCTGGAGCGCGTGGGCGACCTGGCGGCCATCCTGACCAACCTCTCGCGCCACGACATCCTGTTCATCGACGAGATCCACCGCATGCCCGCCACTGTGGAGGAAATTTTGTACCCCGCCATGGAGGATTACAAGATCGATCTGATCATCGGCCAGGGGCCGGGCGCGCGCACGGTCAAAATTGATCTTGAGCCGTTTACCCTCGTTGGCGCCACCACCCGCGTGGGGCTTTTGACCTCGCCCCTGCGCGACCGCTTCGGCTGCGTGTTCCGCCTGGAGTTCTACGCGCCGGAGGAACTCTCGCGCATCGTCCTGCGCGCGGCGGGCATCCTGGGCGTCCAGATCACCGAGGACGGGGCCTGGGCCATCGGGCGCAGGTCGCGCGGGACCCCGCGCATCGCCGGGCGGCTCTTGCGCCGCATCCGCGACTACGCCCTGGTGCAAGGCCAGGCCATGGTGGACAAGGCCCTGGCCGAGGACTCGCTGGACAAGCTCGACGTGGACCCCTTCGGCCTGGACCAGATGGACCGCAAGATCCTCTCGCTCATCGTCAACCAGTTCAGCGGCGGGCCGGTGGGGGTGAAGACCATCGCCGTGGCCTGCTCCGAGGAATCGCGCACCATCGAGGACATTTACGAGCCCTTCCTGATCCAGTGCGGGTTCATCAAGCGCACCCCGCGCGGTCGCGTGGCCACGGCCAAGGCCTACCAGCATCTGAAGATGCGCATGGACGGCGGCGGGGACGGACTGCTGTAGCCTGCCCGGCCTCTTGACTGTGTGCCCCCTGTTCGCGTACGCAATGGCGTACGACAGGGGGTCGCGCCCATGACAACACTCACGGCATCAGAGGCCCGCAAGCGGCTTTACACCCTCGTGGACGAGGTGACGCAGACCCATGACCCCGTGCAGATCGTTGGCAAGCGGAGCACGGCCGTGCTCGTTGCCGAGGACGACTGGCGGGCCATCCAGGAGACCATGCACCTGCTTTCGGTGCCGGGCATGCGTGAAGCCATCCGCGAGGGGCTGGCCACGCCCGTGGAGGAGTGCGCTGAGGAGCCCGGCTGGTGAACGACTGGCGGCTGGTGTTCACCCGGCAGGCCGCAAAGGACGCGCAGAGGATTGCCCAGTGCGGGCTCAAGGCCCAGGCCCAGCGGCTTCTGGGTGTGCTCAAGGTCAATCCCTTCCAGTCGCCGCCGCCCTACGAAAAATTGTTGGGCGATCTCGCGGGCGCATATTCCCGGCGCATCAACATCCAGCACCGTCTGGTCTATCAGGTGCTTGAGGAATTGAGGACGGTGAAGGTCCTGCGCCTGTGGACCCACTACGAGTAAGCGCGGCCTGGGTTTGGGCAAGATGCGTCTTGACGGGGGCGACGGTTCGCTGTAACTCCCGCCATGCGCGAAAGGCCCGCCCCCAGGCGGGGCCAGCGCGCCAGGTTTGAGAACGTACCGTCCCTGTTGGACATTGTTCCCCACAGACACCCCGAACCGACGCGCCGACCGGAGAATGCCGGAAACCGGCGCAAGCCCACCCCTGGACCCGGGCGCGACAGATGCCCGCAGCTCCAAGGGGACACGGAGGAACCGCCATGTTCGGACAGCTTTTACAGCCCACGCACCTGTTGCTGATCGTGGTCATCGCCCTGTTCATCTTCGGCCCGAACAAGCTGCCGCAGCTTGGCGCCAGCATCGGCAAGAGCATCCGCGAACTGCGCAAGGGCCTGGACGGCATCGCCGATCCGGCTGCGCAGCAGACCACCCAGCAGACGCAGACCAAGAAATAGTTCGCCGCTGCACCGCCAGCCGGGGCCTTGTCCCGGCGCGCGCTTTGCAGCGGCAGGGAAGAGGCCGGAGTCCGCGCCCATGCGGACTTCCGGCTTTTGCCGTTGGCGCAGCTCCAGGGCAGCGTCATGAACAGCCCCCGGCTCCGCCGGAAATCCGCAAAGGCCGCGCCGGACTGTCACACGATCGTTGCATACCCGCAGTTGACAGTCTCCAGCGCCCAGGTCTAATGCTATGACGGTCAACTGAAACGTTTTGAGGGAAATGATGGACGACCCACAAAGTAAGTGCTTGAATCAGCTTTACTTTTTTAAAAACGCAAGCGAATCCGAGTTGTCCGCACGTCCGGCTGCTCGCGTCTGAAGCCGCCCTTCCCGCGCCCATAGCGCAGTCTGGGCCGCCCCTGACGCGTCGCCGCTGTAATGCTGGCGACGCACACAGGAGGTGGCCGATGAAGCACACCCACATCCGGTTTCCAAAGCTGGCGCGCCTTCCCAGGCCGGTCCGCAGCCTGGCCCAGGCCGGTCCTGTTCATGGTCCTGTCCAGGCCGGTCCTGCCCATCTTGGCCCTGCGGCGGCAACGACAGCTGCGCCCGCACCCGTGCCGGGGCTGGCGCTGGCGGCCAGGTCTCTTGGCGCGCCTTGCTTCCCGCACCCCACCGGAACAGCCCGGAGGCCCGCATGACCCAGCCTGACAGCGGCATCTTTCTGAGCGCGGTGCTGGACCGCCCGGTCATCAGCCAGTCCGGCCAAGAGATCGGCACCCTGTGGGACGTGGCCATGAGCCCCGGCGAGTCCTTGCCCCTGGTGAAGCACCTGCTGGTGCGCAAGGCCGGACGCATTCGCCGCGTGCCCTGGCCCGACATCGCCCTGTTCAACCACGTGGTGGTCTCGCTCAAGGGCGAACTGCACGACGCAGGCGACGTGCCCGAGCTGGAGGACGAGGTGCTCATGCGTCGTGACATCATGGACAAGCAGATCGTGGACGTGGACGGCGCCCGCGTGGTGCGCGTCAATGACCTGAAGCTGCGGTTGGTGCAGGACGACCTGTGCCTGGCCACGGTCGACGTGGGCTTCCGGGGCGTGCTGCGCCGCCTGGGCTACCTCAACGCCTGGGACTTTCTGGGCGGGGTGCTGCACCGCACCCTGGCGCGCAAGGAGATCGACTGGCTGTTTGTGCAGCCCCTGGGCGCAAACCTTTCGCGGCTGACCCTGACCGTGACCCGGGACAAGCTCTCGGACCTGCACCCGGCGGACCTGGCGCACATCATTTCCCAGCTGCCGCATCAGAACGTCTCGGCGGTGCTGAACTCGCTCGACATGGACGTGGCGGGCGAGGCCCTGGGCGAGATGGAGCCTGAGGACTCCAGCCGCGTGCTGAGTCAGCTGGAAAGCGCCCACGCGGCCGACGTGCTGGAGGAGATGCCCCCGGACGAGGCCGCCGACCTGCTGGCCGAGCTGTCCGACGAGAAGGCCCAGGAGCTTTTGTCGCACATGGACCCCGAGGACGCCGAAAAGGTCCAGGAGCTGCTGGAGCACGAGGACGACTCCGCAGGCGGCCTGATGAACAACGAATATCTTTTCGTCGCGCCCGACGCCACAGTGGACGACGCCATGATCCAGGTGCGCCTGATGGCGGCCGAGGTCGACAACATCTATTATGTATACGTGCTGGACGCGGCGGAGCAGCTCTTCGGCGTGCTGAGCTTAAAGCGCCTGCTGCTGACCCCCGGCGACACCCCCGTGTCCGAGGTCATGAGCCGCAACCCCAAGAGCGTGCATGTGGACTCGGCCCTGGACGAGGTCTTCGAGCTGGTGGTGCAGTACAAGCTGGCCGCCGTGCCTGTGCTGGAAGAGGACGGCAAGATGGCGGGCATCGTGTCCGCAGACGACATCCTGGAACATTTTCTGCCCTTTGCCCTGCGCTGGAAACAGTACAAGGCCCTGCGCAAGTTCTAGCGTCAGCCGGGTGAGGGTACAATGACCGCAGCAAAAATCATCGCGCCCCTGCGCAAGCTCAACCGCCGGAACGTGTTCATGTTCCTGGCCCTGCTCGGACCGGGCATCATCACCGCCAACGTGGACAACGACGCCGGCGGCATCACCACCTATTCGCTCGCCGGGGCCCAGTTCGGGCTTTCGCTGTTGTGGATGATGCTGCCGACAACGGTGGCGCTGGTGGTGGTGCAGGAGATGTGCGCGCGCATGGGCGCGGTGACGGGCAAGGGCCTGTCCGACCTGATCCGCGAGAGCTTTGGCGTCAAGATCACCTTCTACGTCATGATCGCCCTGCTGTTGACCAACCTGGGCAACACCGTGAGCGAGTTCGCGGGCATCGCGGCCAGCATGGAGCTCTTCGGCATCAGCAAGTACGTGTCCGTGCCGCTGGGCGCGGTGGTGGTCTGGCTGCTCATCGTCAAGGGCTCCTACCGCATCGTGGAGAAGGTCTTCCTGGTGGCCTGCCTGGTCTACATCGCCTATCCCGTGGCCGCGTTCATGTCCGGGCCGGACTGGGGCGACGTGCTCAAGGCCTCGGTGGTGCCGGACTTCAAGGTCACCCCCGATTCCGTGACCATGATGATCGGCGTGGTGGGCACCACCATCGCCCCGTGGATGCAGTTCTACCAGCAGGCAAGCGTTGTGGAGAAGGGCATCACCAAGGAGAACTACGCCTTCTCAAGGCTGGATGTCATCGTGGGCTGCTTCATGGCCATCATCGTGGCCTTCTTCATCGTGGTGGCCTGCGCCGCCACCATCTTTAAGGCCGGGGTCACGGTCAACACCGCAGCCGACGCGGCCATGGCCCTGACCCCGCTGGTGGGCGGCTACGCCACCGGGCTGTTCGCCGTGGGCCTGTTCAACGCCTCGCTCTTCGCCGCCTGCGTGCTGCCCCTGTCCACGTCCTACTACATCTGCGAGGGGCTGGGCTGGGAGCTCGGCGTGGACAAGGACTTCCGCGAGGCCCCGCAGTTCTTCTGGCTGTTCACCATCATCATCGCCGTGTCCGCCGGGGTCATCCTGCTGCCCGGCGCGCCGCTCATCGCCATCATGTACATCTCCCAGGTGGTGAATGGCGCGGTGCTGCCCTTTGTGCTCATCTTCATGCTCAAGCTCATCAACGACAAGCGCCTCATGGGCGACTACGTCAACGGGCCGGTGTTCAACACCGTGGCCTGGGCCACTGTGGTCATCGTCATGGGGCTGACGCTGGTGATGACCCTGGAGATGGTCTTCCCCGGGCTCATCGCGCGGATAATGGGCAATTAGACAACCGGCGGGCGGCAAAGGCCCTTTGCGGCCCGCGCGGCCACAACGAACGAACCGCCCGGCTTCCCCAAGGAACGCTGGGCGGTTCTGCGTGAAACTGCTGGTCATGCATTTGTCCAAGGCGTTCCCGCAGTGCTCCATGATTCTGCGCGGAGCAACTGGGCCCCAGTCGGATTTCTGGCCTTCCTTGAAGAGTTCTAAGGGCCAGCAAATGTCGTGGCCCTGTTCAATCAGGGGAACCTTTAGATTACGGAGCCGCGCTTGCTCAGCGGTGGTGAAGAGGGGCCAGCAAGGTGAACCGGATCAGGATCAATGTGCTTTCGAGATCGACGTCATCAGCTCTGCCACATCTCGTCCCGCCTGCATGTACATCTTGGCCGCCTTTGACAGTGGCACCCCAACATCCCGCAAGAGCGACTGCGCTACATCCCATTCGTTGCGACAAATTGCGTCCAGCAGCCAAAGGTAGCGGGTGAGAGGCTCGTCCGCATCGCGCAGCAGGGCATTTTTTACGTTGGCTTTCAGGGGCATGTCATTCAAGATCTCTTCCATCTGTATGCCCATGAGCGCGTCCACGTTATTGAGCAACCCGAGCAGATACAGAGTATCGCCAGTGATACCGTCCAGGGAGTTCTTCTCGGCCAGCATGCCCAAAAAAGATGCGCCCATGCATGGCCCTGCATGAGAGCTCAACGCCCTTGTCGCTGGATTCCAGGTCAGAAAGCACTGCCGTCATGGCCCACTTCTTCAAGGTGTTCAGTCCCACCAGCACCGCCGCGCGTTCCAGCGAATCAACCCTGCCCCCCAGTGAACACGCGACAGAGTTCACGAAGTGCAGCAGCCGAACACTTAAAGCCTGGTCCGTTGAAACCATTTTCACGACCTTTGAAAGTCTGGCGTCTTCGTCCGAAAGCAGGCGCAGGAGATTGAGTCTGGCAGTTTGATACGACGAAATCTTCTTGCCCACCAAGTCCTTGGGGCAAGAGAAAAAGAAACCTTGGAAGAAGTCGAACCCCAAAAATTTACAGCCCTCATAGGCTTCCCAACTCTCAATCCGTGTGGCCACCATCTTGCCGTTCCAGCCCGACAGACTCTTTTTAATGAGAGCCACGCTCTTTCCGTCGAGTCCAGTGACGGACACCTTCACGTAATCCGCCAGGGGCACAAATTCACATCCGCCGGAACTGTCGGGGGTATAGTTATCCAACAGAAATTGGTACCCCGCACCCCTGAGTTCCCGGATCGCTCCCAGGAATTCACCGGTGGCCGGGGCGTCCCCGGGTATTTCAAGCAGCACTCGGTCAAACGGAAGGGCCTGTACATTCCGCGACATGATGTTGTCGTAGCCAACGTTGATCGTCACTTTGTCCCTCTGCCCCAGACGCTGGGAGGCCAGAGAAAATCCATCCGCAATGATGCTGTTGGTGGCGTCATCAAAGTCGGAAATGATGGCGCACTCGTCGCCAGTACATTTGCGAAAGAGCAATTCGTGGGCGAAAATGTCCATATCCCTTGAGAAGATCGGCTGGGTAGCCATGACATAATCCCTGGTACGCGATGAAGCACTCGAATCTAGTCGTTGGTTGGTTGACAGCATAAGAAACATTCCTTTGCAATGTTAGAGCATTCCGTGCTCCCAAGCGCGCTACTAATAAGTATATTTGTCTGGATTATACTAATAGTGCCAGATGTCAAGTATACGACAAGCTTAAACTAATGGTCCGGAGATTTCCCCCCTCCCTCCATCAAGTAGAATTGAGTAGTGTTGAACGCGCGGCCGCCAACGAAAGAACCGCCCGGCGTCCTTGTGGGATGCCGGG
>CAIMRY010000026.1 GCA_903843965.1 uncultured delta proteobacterium | reverse complement strand
TTATCCGTAATTAATTGACACTTCCCTTGATTTTCCTTATGGTTCTGCCCAGAGGTACGCCATGGGGAAGGTACATTCCTGGGAGGTTTCTGATGAGTTTTGGAGCCGAGTTGAGCCACTAGTACCATCGCGAAAGCGCCCGAACGACGGGAGCTACAGGCGTAGACCAGGCGGGGGAAGGAAGCCGATGGACCCCCGCAAAACGTTTGAAGGCATCGTTTTCGTGCTCCGCACAGGCTGCCAGTGGAAGGCTCTCCCGAAGGAGCGGTTTGGCAGCGCCAGTTCGGTTCACAGGTATTTCCGCGAATGGCTCAAGGCCGGGTTCTTTTTGCAGCTCTGGCGGGCTGGGCTAGCAGAGTACGACGACATGGAAGGCATCGCCTGGAAGTGGCAAAGCATCGACGGCTCAATGGTCAAGGCTCCCTTGGCTCAAGAATCCGTCGGGCGAAACCCAACGGACCGGGGGAAAAAATGGAAGCAAGCGGCATGTGCTGGTGGACGGGAATGGCATCCCGCTGTCGCTCATCGTAACCGGGGCGAACAGGCATGACGTAACCCAGCTTGCCCTATTGCTGGACGCTGCAATCTTCACTCCGCCGGGCAGGGACATGGCATACCTCTATGCCGACAAGGGATACGATGGAGAGCCAGCGCAAAGAGCAATAACCGAGAGAGGATACGTGCCGAGGGTCTGCCGGAAGAAGCGAAGGCCTGGGCGTCCATGGAAGAACCGGCGTTGGGTAGTCGAGGTGACGCACTCTTGGTTCAATCGGTTCAGGAAGCTGCTGGTCCGATACGAAAAGTTAGCGGATAGCTACGAGGCCTTGCTTCACCTAGCCGCAGCAATCATTTGCTGGAGAAAAGTGGTTTCTATTTACGGATAGGTTCTTTGTGTACAGGTTTCCATAATACATTACATGCGATTCCCTCGCATAACCAAATTTGTTTAACTCTAGATCCATAAATCCATGCACAACACTTTTAACTTGTCTAATTTCACTTGCAGCACTATTTGATCCGACAGCGTTGGTTCCAACACACGTTTCGGCAATTGCGGCCTCAATAAATATGAACGACCACAAGACAACAACAAACGCTGTCAAACACGGTAACCATCTCTTGCTGTTCATTTATTACCTTACGCACACACAAAACACGCAGCACCCACAGAACCTGTATTGACGCCCATCGTAAACCGTTGGCCACTATCGCACATCATCACTTCCCCACTCCACCACCCGCCACATCCCGCAACATATGCACCACCTTCCCCGCAAAGAGCGTCCGCTTCACTTCCTCCAGCACCTACGCCGCCCTCGCCAAGTCCACGAGTCCGCGCTCGGCCAGGGTGGTCAGTTCGCCCGCCTCGCTGATGCCGTTCTGGTTCTGGTCCTGCCAGATGCGGAACTCGGAGAACCGGGCGTCCTGTGCGTCGAACACGCCGTCGTTGTTGGAGTCGAACGCCAGGCGCAGGCCGCGCATGGGGCGGGCGGGAAGACCTCCCGGTTGCAGGCCTAACGCGCCCCGTCGTCGCCCACCAGGGCGTACGGCGCCCAGAAGATGGGATGCGCATACGAATACTGCACCTTGCCGGAGGCGTTCTGCGCGCCGGGCGAATCCATGAGCGCAAGCATGCTGCGCCGCAGCGACTCCGCGCGGGACAGGCCCTGCCCGTCCACCAGGTTTGCGAAGATGCCCGTGACCAGGCGACGCGCGGAGATGGTCTCCACCGGCCAGTGGGTGACCAGCAGGGACCGGCTGCCGGCATAGAAGAAGGCGCGGCCCAGCCCGGAGATGGCCTCTGCCCCGGCGCCGTCGCCTGCGGCGGTGTTGCAGGCGGAGAGCACCACCCAGTCGGTGTTGAGCTTGAGCCCCAGGATGTCCTCCAGGGTAAGCAGGCCGGTCTTGCCGGGGCCGGGGCTCGCCAGGGCCAGGGCGGGCTGCTCCAGGCCGGTGAGGTCGCCCGGAACCAGGCCGTGGGTGGCGAAGGCCAGGATGCTGCGCCTGGTCAGGTCCTGGGCCAGGAGGGCGTCCAGGGACGCGTTGCGGCCCAGAAGCACGTCGGTTTTGGGGTCTGCGCCAAGGGCCGAGGCAATGGCCAGGATCTCCTCACGGGTGTCTGGCAAGGGCGGCAGGCTGGCGTATTCCGCAAAGCTTACCGGATCGGTCCCGTTGGCGGAGAACTCGGCGGACCGCAGCGACCGGTTCTTGGTCAGGTTGCGCAGGCGGATGCCGCGCTTTTCCGCCACAATGGCCACGGGCGCTGCGCCGCCGAAGTCCGGATCGCCGATGCCGAGGAACGTCGGGTGCTTCTGCGCGGGGTGCTGCTCGTGGCGCAGCGTGGCCAGGATGTTCACCGAGGGCAGGTGCGTGACGGCTATCTGCCGGATGAGCCAGGGCACTGGCCTGTATTCGGCGTAGGGCACCGCTGCGCGCTGCACCTGGACAGGCTCCGTGACGAGAAGGGCCAGCGGCAGCTGCGACAGGGCCCCGCCCGTCACCGCCAGGAGGTTGGCCGACCCGCGCCACCCGGCGGCAACGGGCTCCAGCAGGTCCTTGTAAAGCTGATTGGCGGCGGCGAGGTCAAAGGCCGGCGCACGCCCCAGGTCGCCGTCCTGCGGGTCGAGTGCGGCCCGCAGCCGCTTCACCAGGGCCTGCACCTGGGCGGACGTCAGTTCGGAGCGCGCGAACACCGGCTCGCCCGACTGCCGCACCGCCCAGCTGAAGCTGCCCTGCTCCGTGCTGAGGATGGACACAAGGCTTTCGCCCGGGCGCAGCACGGCCTGCACCTGGGCCAGGGGCAGGGGCTTCGGCTTGATCAGCTCGGCATAGGCCGGGAAATCCTTGCGCAAGGTTTCGCCAAGGCGCTTGCGGTCCTTGTCCAGGGTGTCGATGCGCTTGCGCAGGTCCGCAATGGCCTGGGCGGACTGCTGCTCCGGCGGCTTGCTCAGCATGCCGACCAGGGCCCGGCGCAGGGTCTCGGCCTCCTGGCGCATGTCCTGCTCATCGCGCACCAGGGCGGCCAGCTGCGGCGAGCCTGCGGCGTTGCGCGCCGCAGCGGCGCTCACCGCGCTCTGCGTGGTCAGGCCCCGCACGGAGTCGGCCAGGCGGAAGGCCTCGGCCACCGGGGGCTCGTTGCCTGCTGCGGAGGGCTTCACCCCCGGGGCCGCGAGCAGGGAGATGGCCTGGACGATGATGCCGGACCTGAGCCGCAGCCGGGAAGGCAGCGGCTCCTGCTCGGCAGCGGTGTTGAGCAGATCCGGGATGGCTTGCCGCAGTTCGGACAGCGCCTGGTCCGCCGCGCCCGCCCTGGCCAGGGCCAGACCGAGCATGCCGCGCAATTCCGCCGTGTGGTAGCTGTGCTTGCCGTGCCATTGTTCGGACTGGGCGATGAGCTTTTCCAGCATCTCCCTGGCCTGGCGCGTCTGGCCCGTCTCCACCAGGGCCTGGGCCCAGGTGATGTTGCCGAGGCGGTACTGCCGCGCAAGCTCCGGCGCCGATGCAAGCTTCGCCATCAGTTCATCGAAGGTCTGCAAGGCCTCTGGCCACTGCCGCCGGGCGGCCCTGCTCAGGGCCAGGCTCATCCTGGCCTCGGCATAGAGGCGGGCCTCGGGCACGGCCCCGATGCGGTCCAGGATGGCCAGGGTCTCGCGGGCCAGCGCCTCGGCCTCTGCGGGCCGTCCCGTGTCGTTCAGCAGGCGCGCAAAGGAGAGGCATTGGTGCGCCGTCACAAAGGAATCGCGACCGACCCGCGACAGGGTCGCGGCCAGGGCCTCGCGCAGGGTGGCCTCGGCCTCCACGGTTTTGCCCTGCAGGCGCTGGGCGTCCGCCAGCAGGCTCAGGGTGGAGTCGCGGGAGTTCTGGATCATGTCGTCGGTGCCGCTGTAGCGGCCCCGTTCCCGTTTGCGCGCCTGGTTGGCCCGGTTCTCCTCCGTGTTGGCCAGGCACGTGCGCAGCAGGTCCTCGGCCTGGGGCAGATGACCCTTGGCCCAGGCGATGAGGGCCCGTGAGCGGTTCAGAGAGCCCAGCCAGCCCTCCTCGCTGATGTCGAACTGCGAGCGGTTCCTGTTCCGCCGCGCCTTCTGCCGCTCAAAGACCTTCTCGGCCTCGGTCAGGGAGGCCTGGGCGGCGGCGATGTCACCCAACTTCAGCTGCACGTTGATCAGAATGGACAGGGCGTGGATCCTCGCCCCCTGGAATTCGTCGATCAACGAGATGGAGCGCTGGATGCTCTCGATGCACTGCTGGTAGTTGCCCGCGTTTTGCTGCGCCGAGGCCAGCTCCCGGAGCGGGAACATGGCCGCCGCGCCGCTGCTCAGCTCCACCGTTCGCGTCAGGTCGGCGATCTGCTGGGCGATGGCCCCGCTGGCCGCTGCGGCGTGCGAGCGGTCCCAGTAGAATTTCGCCAGGGCCGCAGCGTCGGCGCCCTCCGGCGGCGGCTGCTCCCGCTGGGCGCGCAGACTGGCCGCACGCCCAGGGTCAGGCTTGTACTGGTTGAGCAGGTCGATGGCGCCGCCGGGGCGCGGTGAGCCAGGGGCGGCAGGGGGCTGGGCGCAGGCCAGGGCGGCCAGCAGCACCAGACTGGCGGCGGCAAGGCAGATGAAGAATCCGTGTCTTCTGCGTGTGTCCATGCACAACCTCCTGGGCGATGCACGCTCCGGATGCGGAGGGCCAACTGGCGCTGGGCAAACCGTGCTTCCGCACCAAAGCCTGTCCCGCGCTTCCCTGGAGGAACGGGCTGGGCGGCCAGCTTATGGTCCCGCGCAGGGCGAAAAGCTATTGGCCTGCGCTGCGCAACGTGAAGACCACCTTGGCCAGGGTGCCTGCCTGAGGCTCGTAGTAGACCACGGCGTTGTAGCTCGCCGCCGGTTTGTAGAGCACGCTGGCCCGGTACACGTCAAAGGCGTGCACGATGATGGAGATGAGATCCGTCAGAAAGCCGCGTCCTGGCAACGGCTTGGTCTCCACCTTGCCGCCGGAGTCCTCCACGGCGCTGAGCCATTTATCAAGCCGTTCCGGCAACTTGGATATCTGAACAGGGGAGGCGAAGAGCACCTCGACCTTCGCCGGCTTTTCGTCCAAGCGGCTGGACAGCTTGCGGTCGAAGCGGTCCACGTCGAGGAACAGCACGCTCTGCTCCGGGGCGACCGGGGCGAGGGAGGCGCCCGCGTAAGCCTGCTTGACGCTGAAGGCCGCAGTGATGAGCGCGTTGGCGCTGGTGACCAGCGTGGACTCGCCCTGCTGCGCGCCTGCTGCGGTTGCGGCGATGCCCAGAACGGCGTCGGCCAGGCTCCTGGCCTCGCCGACGCGGCCCTGCTCCAGCGCCAGCTGTCCCAACTCCAGGGCGGCCTTGCCTGTGGCCTCGGAGGCCGGCCCAGTCTTATCCAGGTTCTCCTTGAGCGACTTTTGGGCCGCCAGCTCCTCGTCCGTGGCGCTGGCGTTGCTGGCGGCCAGCGCCTCGGCCAGGGTGCGCAGTTGTGCCGCCGCTGCGGATTCCGCCTGGGCCGGGGCAGCGGGGAAGGCGGCCAAAAGGCATACGGCCAGCAGAAGCGGGCAGACCCAGCCGCGCAGCGTGGGAACGGTCGACATCTTCATCACTCCTTTGCTGCGCCGACCCGGCCAGCTGGGCTGGTCTTGGCTGGGGCAGTCCCGCTTTCAGTCCAAACGCTTGAGCACCACCCGCCGGTTCCTGGCCCGTCCTTCCTCGTCGTCATTGGAGGCCAGCGGTTCGCTTTTGCCGTAGCCCTTCACGCTCAGCCGCCCGCAGTCCACGCTCCCGCCCTTGCACAGGGTGTCTTTGACCGCCTGGGCGCGCCGCCGCGAAAGCGCCAGATTGCCCGCGTCCGAGCCCAGGGAGTCCGTGTGTCCGCCGATCTCCAGCCGGACCGTCTTGAGTTCCGGCAGGGACAAGGCTTCCGCTATTTCCCGCAGCTGCCTGCGGGAGAATTCGTCGGCCAGCTCTGCGGAGTTGGTCTTGAAATGGATGGATATTGCTATCTGCTTTGGCGCGGGGGCCGCCTCCGCAGCGCTTCTGACCCCGGCCGGACCACGCCGGTTGATGACCAGCGGGGCGTCTTGCGCGGGAGCTGCGCCGCCGAGCTTGTCCAGAAGCTCCTGCCTGCCCACCATCTGCTCCTGGGCCTGAGTCTGAGCCTGGGCCTGAGTCTGAGCTTGGGCCGGGAGCGCATGGAGCACCGACATTGCCAGCGTCAGGGCCAGCGGCAAGGCCAGAAGCGGCGCCAGGACCATGCGCCGCATAAAACCGCAAGCCGGAGTGTTCATGCCGCCCCCCTACTTGTGCCCTTACTTGTGCCCTTACTTGTGCCCTTACTTGTGCCCTTACTTGTGATTAATGGCGATGGCGTGGACAAAGCTCTTGAAGAAGGAGAACTCCTGCACCTGGGTCTTGGTCTCCCCGGTTTTGCCAGCCGCAACCGTGCCAAAGGCGGCCTTGACCCCTGCCGGACCGCGCAGGGTCAGCCCGGAACTCAGGATATCGTCCACAGTGCCCCCGTCCAGGGTCTCCAGCTTGTCCACTGGCTCCTGCGAGGCCAGGAAGTAGAACTCCTCCTTGCCGGTGGTCTGGTCCAGGTAGAACACTTCATGGTCTTTGGGCAGGGTGATGCGCGTCTTTGACGGAAGCGGATTGCTGCTGGTGTTGTACTTCCCGTTGGGAAACAGCCGGAACACGGCGCCGGAGGAGTCCACCTGGAACAGGTAGAAGTAGCAGTCCCTGCTGGCCTTGAGGTGGAAGAAATAGGCGTCGCCGGACTTCAGCGTGGCTCCGGTCTTGACGACGGTGGGCGGCTTCTTGCCGTTTTCCCGGAGCATGGCGAACTCGACCTGCATGGTCCCGGAGCGGACCTGGGACTCCGGCTGGACCGCTGACTCCGGCCGGGCGGCGGCAGCGGGCGCGGGCTGGGCCTGGGCCGCAGCCGAGGTCGAAACGGGCGAAACGGGCGCGACGGGTGCAGGCTGGGCGGACAGCGCCACCAGCTGGGGGCTGCCCGGCACAGGCTGGGCGGCGAACATGAAGTCGCCCTGGATGGAGGTGGTCTCCCAGGGCAGCTGCCTGTTGCCTGTTTCCTCCACCACGCCGCTGCGCACCCTCTTGAACATCTGCTCCACCTGGATGCCCGGAGTGCGCAGGTTCTCCAGCAGGTACTTGGTGTAGACCCCGTTCTCCCCGGCGCCGTCCGAGGCGACGGAGCCCGGAGAGGTGGCGAAGGCGATGAGCGAGCCCTTGGGGGCCTGCATTGCGGCCAGCCCGCCCGAGGCCCCTGCGGAGCGGAATTTCTTGGCAAAGGGGTTGTTGCGGCAGGCGTCGAGGATGACGATGTTCAGGTCGTTGTTGGCCTTTTCCATGCGTTCGAGCACAAGGGACGCGTCCACGGCCCTGGTGGCCAGATCGGCCTCGGAGCTGATGCCGGAATTGACCGGGATGAGGTAGTTGCGGCCAGCCGACTGCACGCCGTGGCCGGCGAAATAGAACAGCCCCACGCCGCCCTTTGCGAGTTGCCGACCCAGGGTGTTCACGGCGTCCTCCATCACGGCCTGGCTGGCGTTCTCCAGGTGGATGACGTCGAAGCCCAGAGCCCTGAGGGTGGCGGCCATGGCCCGCGCATCATTGGTGGGATTCTTCAGCGGGGTGCTTTCGTAGGCGCCGTTGCCCACGACCAGCGCAGTGCGCCGCTCGGCATGGGCCGGGGTGGAGATGACCGACAGGCAGACCAGGAGCATCAGCATGGCACATGAGCGCATACAAGCACCTCCCTTTCAAGGGCTTATACAACACACGCCGGATAAAGCGCAAGGGCGGGGTGGCGGGCTCCGGCGCCATGCGCGAAGACGCCAAGGACAGCATCATGAAATATTCAAAATAGATGCAGGAGCAGCCAGGATCCCAGAGCGAGAGAGATCCTTTTGCGCTCCAGCCGTTCCCCCCACAGCGACAGAGAGACCGTGAAGCGTCTACTGCACCTATTTATAGTATTGCCTTTACGTTCTGCCAATCCTGCGTTCTTCCAAGTTTCAGCCTGCCCATCGTCACTCCGGCTACCCTTGAGAATCTAGCTTATATTTCGCCAGGATGCCGTTTGGAGAGACCAGTGGCAGGGTACGGGTGCCGCGAGCCCTTTGTCACACCTAGCCCCCCTTCTGCCTGCGTTCGCCTACGAATGCCAGGCGATTGAGGTTGTTCATACGTGCGCGGGAGATCATCCGTGAGTGCCCTGCCGGCCTCTTTTCGTACCAGCTGAAACTTGAGAGAGTGGACCGCGTTGGGGGCAAACGGATAAGGCGGAAACAAACACGTTTCAGCCGTGGCTTCAGTATTGACGCAAAGGGGTCGTTGACACGCTAAAGAAAATAAATAAAAGTAATGCAACCTTCGGCGTTTCTCTCTAGCAGCCCGCACACGGATTTGCTCCGGCGCGGCCAGCGCGAGGCTGAAAATGCTGTATCCCCGGTCCGCTCCTGGCGCAAAAGACCCGGCCGAGCAGGCAGCCCGGGGGTCGACTGCGGCCTACACTCTTCCCAGTCACACGACACGGTCCTCGTGGTCGATCAGGCCAGGGGGGCGCTCATGAAGCTCGCCGTGGCAGGCAAGGGCGGCGTGGGCAAGACCACGCTCACAGTGCTCCTGGGCGAGTATCTGACGCGACACGGCCAGGAGGTCTGGCTTGTGGACGCGGACAGCTCCCCGTGCCTGGGTCCGGCCCTGGGCCTGTCTTCCGACGAAATCCCCACTCCCCTTGTCGCCGACACCGAACTCATCCGCGAACGCGTGGGCGGTGACGGCTTCATCCGCCTCAATCCGGAGGTGGGCGACCTGCCCGAGCGCTTCCACGCCAAGGCTGCGGGCATGAACCTGCTGGTCATGGGCTCGGTGGCCGGGGCTGGCGGCGGCTGCGCCTGCGCGGCCAATGCGCTGGTCAAGTCCCTGCTCGGGCACCTGCTGGAAGAGCGGCGGCAGTGGGTCCTCGTGGACCTGGAGGCCGGGGTGGAGCACCTGGGCCGCGGCACGGTGGAGTCCGTGGACGGTCTGGTGGTGGTCAGCGAGCCAAGCCTGCGCGGGCTTGAGACTGCGGCCAACGTGTCCCGGTTGGCGTACGATCTTGGCCTGCAGCGCCAAGTCCTGGTCTTGAACCGCGCCGCACCGGGCGCTGAATTCCCTGCCTTGAGCGACCTGCCGCCGCTTGCGGCCGCACTCCCGCGCCTGGCCTCGCTGGAAGCGCGCCAGTTGGCCTCGGCTTCGGCCCTGGGGCTGGCGGAACGCGAACTGATCGATCAGGCCTGCAGCGCGATCCTCAGCGCGCTCGCCAATGGCAGAGGCAACCTGGATTTGTAACCCCAACCGAGAGCGAGGTGGCTATGCGCTATGTCATTGTCGGGTTGCACGCCGCAGGCCGCAGCGCCTGCGCCTGGCTGCGCCGACTCAGGCCGGATGCGTCCATCGTGGGCGTGGACCCCGAGGCCATGCCGCCATACGCCCGGCCGCTCATCAGCTATGTCCTGTCGGGCGAGCTCGAACCGGGGCAACTGAACGTGGAGGGTCCGGACTTCTGGGACCGCCTGGGGGTGCGCGTCGTCTCGGAGCGCGCCACGGCGCTGGACCCGGACAAAAAAATCCTGACCCTGGCCTCCGGGCGGCAGGAACCGTACGATTGCCTGCTTGTGGCCACAGGCTCCAGCCCCAGGCCAGCCGGGGTCCAGGGCTCCGCAGCCAAGGAGATCCACTACTTCCGCACCCGGGGCCACGTGGAGCGCATCCTGGCCGCCTGCAGGCCCGGGGGCTCGGCCGCCGTCCTGGGCGGCGGGCTGGTGGGCTTCAAACTCACCATGGGCCTCTTGGCCCGCGGAATGCGCGTGCACCTGCTGGTGACCTCTCCCCAGCCCCTGGCCCTCAACGTGGACGAGCGAGTGGGCGCCTGGGCCGCAGAGCAGCTCGCCGCCCTGCCCAATCTGGCGCTCCAGACCTGTGTCACGGCGCAGTCCATGGAGCCCGAACCTAGCGGCGGGTACCGCCTGACCCTGGACACGGGTGAGAGCCTGACCGTGGACCTGGTGGCCGCAGGCAAGGGGGTGATCCCGGCCAGCGGCTGGCTGGATGGCTCCGGCCTGGCCTGCGCCGACGGACTCGCAGTGGACCAAAGGCTGCTGACAGCGGCCCCCGAGGTCTATGCCGCCGGGGACACGGCCATCTGCCGCGATGTGGCCCTGGGCGCGCCCCG
The DNA here is from genome assembly GCA_903843965.1 of uncultured delta proteobacterium. GTDB lineage: Bacteria > Desulfobacterota > Desulfovibrionia > Desulfovibrionales > Desulfovibrionaceae > Humidesulfovibrio. The sequence goes on along the minus strand of CAIMRY010000026.1, from coordinate 105,976 downwards.
GATCAACGCCATCTGGCCGCTGGCCGTGGAGCAGGGCCGCTTCGCAGCCTGGAACATGGCCGGGCAGGACTGCCCCTATCCCGGCGGCCTGGCCATGAACTCCATCCCGCTCTTTGGCCGGCACGTCGTCTCGGTGGGTGCGGTGAACCCGCGCCTGACCCGGGGCTGTGTCTCGGAAGTGGCGGAGGACCGGCAGGGCCGCTACCTCAAGCTCGTGTTCGACGGCTCCAGCGGCCGGATTGTCGGCGCGTTGGGGCTGGATGCGGCGCCGCGCCTGGGCGAGCTGACCTGGGCCGTGCGCCGCGGCCTCACGCGAGACGATATCCCAACGCATTGGCGGCGTGCGCCGCTTTCCGCCGCGCCTCTGGCCGCCCGCACCGAATGGCTGGCCAAGGCGGCAGGACTGTAACCTTCCGCAAAGGAGGACGTATGGTTGTGAAGAGTGTCATCATTCGCCCCGAGCTCTGCGTCGGCTGCATGCAGTGCATGATCCGCTGCGCCGAGGCCCACTCGGAAAGCGGGGTCCTGGCCTTGGCCGTGTCCGAGGCCGTGCTGGCCAAACCGCGCATCCACATCGGCGTGGGGCCGGAGCTGCGGCCCTTCCCCAACAAGTGCCGCCACTGTGAGCCCGCGCCCTGCCAGGAGGCCTGCATGCCCGGAGCCATCCGCTCGGACATCGCCGAGGGCCTCAAGATTGTGGACATGGCCCGCTGCATCGGCTGCGGCATGTGCGGCATGGTCTGTCCGTACTTCGCCATCCGCTACTACCCCGCCGCGCAGGTGGCAGGCCACGGGGCCGTGGCCATCAAGTGCGACGGCTGTCACGAGCGCGTGGCCCGCGGGCAGGTTCCGGCCTGCGTCGAGGCCTGCGTCACCGGAGCCTTGGCTTTCGAGGACGTCAACCGCCACATGAACGCAGGCGTCAATCGCCTGGCCAACGCCGCCCTCGGCGTCACTGCCTAGACCGGCCTCAAGCCGGAGCATGGAGGAGACACCATGTCCAAGACAGACTTCAGCGACCTGACCATTTGCAAGGACGCTCAGCAGATGCTGGCCAAGGCCCGCGAGGAAGGCGTCGAGACGGTCTGGGACCGCAAGCGCGCCCAGGAACCCCACTGCGGCTTCTGCGAACTGGGACTGTCCTGCCGCAACTGCGCCATGGGCCCCTGCCGCATCGATCCCTTCGGGCACGGGCCGCAGCGCGGCGTGTGCGGAGCCGACGCCCATGTCATCGTGGCCCGCAACGTGGGCCGCAGCGTGGCCTCGGGCGCGGCCGCGCACTCCGACCACGGCCGCGACCTGGTCGAGACCCTGCACGCCATCGGCGAGGGCAGCACCACCGACTACACCATCCGCGATCCCGAAAAGCTCGCCCGCATCGCCGTCGAACTGGGCATCGAGACCGCAGGCAAGGATACCAACGCCCTGGCCCGCGCCGTGAGCGAACGCCTGTTCGAGGACTATGGCATCCGCAGGAACTCGCTCGCCTTCATCGGTCGCGCGCCCCAGAAGCGGCGCGATCTCTGGAAGAAGCTCGGCATCACCCCGCGCGGCATCGACCGCGAGGTGGTTGAGATGATGCACCGCACCCACATGGGCGTGGACAACGAGCCTGTGAACCTGCTGCTTCACGCCGCGCGCGTGGCCCTCTCCGACGGCTGGGCCGGGTCCCTGACCGCCACCGAACTCTCAGACGTCATCTTCGGCACTCCCACGCCCAGGGTCGCCCAGGTCAACCTCGCGGTGCTCAAGGAAGACCACGTGAACATCCTGGTCCACGGGCACAACCCCATCGTGTCCGAAGCCATCCTGGCCGCGACCAAGGACCCCGGACTGATCAAGGCCGCCAAGGACAAGGGCGCGGCGGGCATCAACCTGGCCGGCTTGTGCTGCACCGGCAACGAACTGCTCATGCGCCAGGGCATCCCCATGGCCGGCAACCACCTGATGAGCGAGCTGGCCATCGTCACCGGGGCCGTGGACCTGATCATCGTGGACTACCAGTGCATCATGCCCGGCCTGGTCACTGTGGCCGGGTGCTACCACAGCAAGGTCATCACCACCTCGCCCAAGGCGCACTTCTCCGGCGCCGAGCACGTCGAGTTCAGCCTGGATAACGCCCGCCAAAAGGCTTTGCAGGCCGTAGGCATGGCCATCGAGGCCTATTCCGGCCGCGATCCCAAGCGCGTGTTCATCCCCGGCTCCCCGGTGCCGATGATGACCGGCTTCTCCAATGAGGCCGTGATAGGGGCCTTGGGCGGCACCCTCACGCCGCTCATCGACGCCATCAAGGCCGGGCAGATCCGCGGCGCAGTGGGCATCGTGGGCTGCAACAACCCGCGCGTGAAGCACGACTTCGCCAACTCCGAACTGGCCAAGGAGCTCATCAAGCGCGACATCCTGGTGCTGGTCACCGGCTGCGCCACCGTCTCCACGGGCAAGCAGGGTCTGCTCATGCCCGAGGCCGCCAGCCTGGCCGGGCCAGGGCTGTCCGCAGTGTGCAGGGCCCTGGGCATTCCGCCCGTGCTGCACGTGGGCAGCTGCGTGGACAACTCGCGCATCATGAGCCTGTGCGCCGCGCTGGCCACCACCCTGGGCGTGGACATCTCCGACCTGCCCGTGGCTGCGGCCGCACCGGAGTGGTACTCGGAAAAGGCCGTGGCCATCGGCCTTTACGCCGTGGCCAGCGGCGTGTTCACCGTGCTGGGCGTAACCCCGCCGGTTCTGGGCAGCAGCGTCGTGGCCGGCCTGCTCACCAACGGGCTGGAGGGCGTGGTGGGAGCAACCTTTGCCATAGAGCCCGACCCCTGCAAGGCGGCTGAACTCATCGACGCCCGCATCCGGACCAAGCGGCTGGCGCTGGGGCTTTCGGCCTAGCGGTTACGGGATGATTCGTGTTCATGAAGCCAGCGGGGCGACCCGCTGGCTCTTTTTCATTCTCGTATGCTGCCGTTTTTGTTTTACACTTTTTCGTTTTTAAACCTCATCACTGTCCGACTATGTCCATTCAAAGCCCGTAGTTTTAGGGGAACAGCTGGGGGCATACAACTTTTGTGTACAAGTCAATCTCATCATTCTAAAATCTTACTGAAGATATTCGCCCCCAGTTCGCCATTATTATAGAATACATGTCTTAAAACGCATGCTTCGCAGGGTGAGACAACCCGGTGAGACCTTGTCATGCGCATCCCAACTTACCTACCCCCTTTGCCCATAGCCTGCCTGTATTGCTGCCGCGTCCCCTTGCCCAGCGGGCAAAACAGCCTCGCGCACCGGCCAGCGGCAACACGCCCTTCGCCAGCGCTGTCAACCGAGGCCAGGCTCTGAAATAAAATCATTTCAGGAAGATGCGGGCAAGAAACCCGTCAACCGGCAGAAGCGAGCCCAGCATGAGGACCACGGCGACCAGGATGTAGAGCACGTACTGCTGGGTCAGGCCCTGCTGGAACTGGTGGAACCAGGCGAACCAGCGCTCGATCCTGCGCCCCAGCGGCACGAGCATCCGGTCAAGCACCACCTCGTCCACATGGCTGTGCGCCTTCGCCGACTGCGGGAACAGCCCCTCGATGCGGGGCCTGTGCACATGCGGCCGCAGCACCCAGCCGAACATCTCCACGATCATCCCGGCAAAGGACGTGGCCGTGTACTGCATCCTGCTGGTGGGCTCGGCATACCCGCAGTCCCAGGTGCCGGTGCGCGGCGCAAGGCGGCAGCGGCGCACCGCCACAAGCCCCATAAGCGCGATGACCACGACCAGGGCCATGGCCAGCAGGCTGAGGGTCCCGAGCGGAACCAGCGCGGCCAGGCGGACCGGAGCCTGTGCCGACGCCTGTCCCGACGCCTGGGCCAAGCCCGCAAGCACCTGGTCGAGCACCGGGGCCGCCAGCATGGGGACCAGGCCGATGAACGCGCACAGGAGCGCCAGCACGGCCATGGACGCGCGCATGGACAGCGGCGCTTCATGGGCCTTGGCCGCGGCCTGGGTGCGGGGCTCGCCCAGGAACGCCGCGCCGTACACCTTCACGAAGCAGGCCACGGCCAGCGCCCCGATCATGGCCAGCACCGGCACGGCGAGCATGGCCGCCGTGGCCGCCTCTCCGGGCCCGGTGACGGTCTTGAACAGCCCCAGGTACACAAACAATTCGCTGACAAACCCGTTGAGCGGCGGCAGGCCGCAGATGGCCACCGCGCCGACCAGGAACATCAGCGCGGTCCAGGGCATGGTCTTGGCCAGCCCGCCGAGCTGGTCCAGCTGCCGCGTGTGCGCGCCGTGGTCCACTGAACCGGCGCAGAAGAACAGCAGCGACTTGAAGAGGCTGTGGTTCCAGACGTGCAGCAGGCAGCCGGCCAGGCCCAGGGCGATCCATTCGGGCCGCGCGGCCGTGCGCCCCAGCATGGCCAGCCCAAGGCCCATGAGGATGATGCCGATGTTCTCCACGCTGTGGTAGGCCAAAAGCCGCTTCAGGTCGTGCTGGCCGATGGCGAAGACCACGCCGAGAAGCCCGCTCACCGCGCCCAGGGTCAGGATGAGCCCGCCCCACAGCGGCGGTGGGTCCGGCAGCAGCCACAGGAAGCGCACCAGCCCGTAAATGCCCATCTTGAGCACCACGCCGGAGAGCATGGCCGAGACGTGGCTGGGCGCGTTGGCGTGCGCGCCGGGCAGCCAGAAGTGCAGCGGCATCACGCCCGCCTTGAGCCCGAAGCTGACCAGGACAAGGAAGAACAGGGCGTTCAGCATGCCCAGGCCGAGCACACCCCCAGCCACCGGCAGCAGCTCAAAGGAGCCCGTGGCCACGCGCCACAGGGCGAACAGGGCGAACAGCCCCAGGGTGCCAATGTGCGTGGCGAACAGGTAGATGAACCCGGCCCGGCGTGTCTCATCCCGGTGGTCCTCGGTGCTGATGAGCAGAAACGCGGCCAGCGCCATGATCTCCCAACCCAGCAGGAAGGTCAGGGCATGCCTGCTGACCACCAGAAGCGCCATGCCCGCCACCAAGAGCCCCCAGAACACCTGCAGCTTGCGGGCGTTGCGCCGGTGGTGGTCCTGCGGCCAGTAGCCCAGGCCGTAGAGCGAGCCGAGAGCGCCCATGAGAAAGACCGGGACAAGGAAAAACGCGCTGAGCGCGTCCAGGGCCACAAGGCCGCCGCCCACCGCAGGCCAGGGAAAATCCGCGCTCCGCGCGCCGCCTGCTCCCACGTCCGCCGCCAAGCCCAGCAGCACCGCCCCCGCGCCCGCCAGGCCCACCAGCCCGGCCAGGGCCATGAGCCCTGCGGCAAGCCGCTGGCCGGACAGCGACGAACGCGGCAGGGCCAGGCCCGGCAGCCCGCTGCCTGCGGCCAGGGCCATGGCGGTGAGCACGAGGAGCAGGGTCAGGTCCATGCGTTCATCCTCTTTCCTCGCCTGTCCCGTCGCCAGGTTCGCCAAGGGGCACGACACCCGGCGCGACATCCGGCACGACCCCCGGCGCGACCCCCGGCGCGACCCCAGGCATGACGACAGCCGCCTCGGCGCGCGCCAGCACGTCCAGAAGCTCCTCGCGCGGGGCCTGGCGCCCCAGCGCCGCCTTGACCTCCTTGTCCCGCAGCACGAAGCCCAGGCGCGAAAGCAGATGCAGGTGCGCCCGGATGGTCGGGGTGATGAGCAGAAACAGGGTGTGCACCGGCTGGCCGTCGATGGCCTGAAAGTCAATGGGCCGCTTCAGGAAGCAGATGGTCACCGCAGGCCGGGTGATGTGCAGGATGACCGGATTGCGCACATGCGGAATGGCGATGCCCCCGCCGATGCCCGTGGAGCCCAGCGACTCCCGCGCCAGCAGCACCTGGAACAAAAACTCCCGGTCCACCTCCTCGGGCAGGGTCAGCATGTGTATGATGCCCCGGAGCACCGAGGTCTTGTCCTCGCCTTCCACCCCGTACAGCACGTCCCCGGCGGCCAGCGCCTCCGCAAGGCTGGAATGGGACGCCTTGGGGCGTTCCGCGCCGAAGACCTCCGCGCCGAGGTCCATCTGCCGCGCGGTGGCCCACTCCAGCAGTTCGGAGCGGTTGAAGCGGTACTGCTCGTTGATGTGGTAGGCCGGAAGCACCCCGGCCTTGACCCAGCGGTAGACCGCGTCCTCGGAAATCTTGAGCAGATTCGCGGCATCCTTGACTGACAACTGCATGCGTGGCCCCCGGAAAGGTGTTCCCTTACAATGCTCGACACTTCGCGGCCATGGCGGCCAAACCGGGCCCGGCCTGCCCTGGCCTGCCCGCGCTCACGAGACCCGCCCCAGCAGGCGCAGAAGCCCGTCGAGGATGGTCAGCGGGTGCGGCGGGCAGCCGGGAATGAACAGGTCCACCGGTAAAAGCGCACCGGCCCCGTCCAGGGCCTCGGCATGGCCGATGTACGGCCCGCCCGCGATGGCGCAGGCCCCCACGGCGATGACGATCTTGGGCTCGGGCACGGCGGCGTACGTCTTCTCCAGCGCCAGCCGCATGTTCTGCGTCACCGGCCCGGTGATGAGCAGACCGTCGGCGTGGCGCGGCGCGGCCACGAACTGGATGCCGAAGCGCCCCAGGTCCCAGCCCACGGTGCCGAGCACGTTGACGTCGGCCTCGCAGGCGTTGCAGCCCCCGGCGCTGACCTGGCGCAGCTTGAGCGAGCGGCCGAACAGGCCGAGCAGCCGGGGCTCCAGCGCCCCGGCCAGGCGCACAGCCCGGCCTTGCCCCACAAGCAGATCCCCGCGCCGCCGCGCCGCCAGGCGGTGCTCCTGTGTGAAGACCAGGGCCCCGGTCGGGCAGGCGCCCGCGCACTGGGCGCAGAACAGGCAGCGGCCCAGGTCGAGGCTAAGCCCGTTTTCCAGGCTGACGGCCCCGGTGGGGCAGGCGTCCACGCAGGCGCGGCAATTGCCCTCCAATGTGGCCGCCGATGTGGCCGCCGATGCGGCCGCAGACGTGGCGGCGCACTTTCCGGCGTCAATGACCGGAGCCCCGCGCAGGCGGTCCGGCACGGCGGGCGGCGGCCCGTCCGGGTAGCGGATGGTGCGGTGGCCCTGCTGCAGCCTGGCCTTCAGAATTTTCAACATGCCGCCTTCCCCCCTGGTCCCGCAGCCCCTGCCCGGCTCACAGGTCGAACCCGCAATAGGACAGGTTGAAGCTCTTGTTGCAGAGCGGAAAATCGGAAATCTGCTGCCCACGCAAGGCGTAGGCCAGGCCGCTCCAGTTGCGGAACGAGGCGTCCACGATCTTGTAGCGGGAAAACCGGCCCGCCTCGTCGGTGATGGCCACGTGGCAGACCTCGCCGCGCCAGCCCTCGTTCAGGGCCGCCACGAAGCTGTCCGGGGCCAGGGCCCCCACAGGGGTCTGCCGGGCCCCGGCTGGCATGGCCCGCAGCTGCTCGCGGATGAAGCGCATGGACTGGTGGATCTCCAGCCAGCGCATGTAGGCCCGGCCAAAGACATCGCCGGACTCCACAGTGGACGCCGGGATGTGGGCGAAGCGGAAGACCCCGCAAGGCTGGTCCTGGCGCACGTCGCGCTCCAGGCCCGAGGCCCGCGCCGCCGGGCCCACGATGCCGAGGTCGAGGGCGGCCTGCCGGGGCAGCGTGCCGGTGCCCTCGAAGCGGGCCATGACCGAGGGCGTGCTCCAGAGCAGGTTGATGGCCGCGTGGGCGTCCTTGTCAAAGGCGTCGATCTCCCGGAGCAACGTGTCGATGCGCGCGGTGTCGACGTCGAAGCCCACCCCGCCGGGCCGGATCATGCCCCGGCCAAAGCGGCTGCCGCAGAGCCTGGCCGTCATGTTCAAGACGTCGCCCCGGATGCGCCCGCAGAAGCTGGCCGTGGGCAGAAAGCCGACATCACCCGCCAGCGCGCCCAGGTCGCCCACGTGGTTGGCCAGGCGCTCCAGCTCCAGGGAAATGCCGCGCAGGGCCTGGGAGCGGGCCGTCTTCTGGCAGCGGCTCAGGGACTCCAGCACCTGGCAGTAGGAGGTCGCGTGGGCGATGGTCGTGTCCCCGGCCACGGTCTCGGCGTAGTGGATGCCTTTCGCGTGGGGGCCGCCCAGCATGGCCCGCTCCACGCCGCGATGCTGGTAGCCCAGCGCGATCTCCAGGTGGTGCACCAGCTCGCCCTGGCACTGGAAACGGAAGTGACCAGGCTCGATGATGCCCGCATGCACCGGGCCCACGGCCACCTCGTGGACCTCCTCGCCCTCCAGGCGGTAGAAGCCGCCCCCGCCCGGCGCGATAAGCTCCCCGCCTGGCAGGTTCGGCTCCCCGGCCTCGCGGCCCCAGGCGTCCCGGCCGGTCCACGAAGCGTGGTGGCGCACGGGCTTGAGCCAGGGGTGGCCCTCGGGCACAAGTCCGTACTGCTCGGCGATCTCGCGCTCGAACAGGTGCACCTGCGGGCAGCGCGGGGTGAGCGAGGCGAAGCTGTTGCCCGTGATCTCCGTGCGCGCGGCCGCCAGCAGGTTCTCGTCATCGTCGGCCAGCACCACGTAGAGCGCGGTGGCGTCCTGCTGCCGCGCCTCTGCGCCGAACAGCGCCACCACGCGCCGACCTTCGGCCACGGCGTCCACGATGGCCTGGGCAAAGGCCTCCGGGTCCAGGACCGGGATGCTGGCGTGGTCGATGGACCAGCCATTGGTGAAGGTCCGCAGGGCCGTCCTGCTCTCGTTCAGTGCCGGGCTCATGGCTGCGCCCCCAGGAAGCGCGCGGCGTCCTGCAAGAGAACGCGCAGCGGCTCCGGGATATAGATGCCGAGCAGCAGCACGAGCAGCATGAGCACAAGCGGCGGCGCGACCAGGAGCAGCCCCTCGCGTGCAGGCCCGGCAGGCCCGACAGATCCGGCACCCGGACCCTGCGCCGGGGCGCGGCCCTGCACGGCCCGCAGCACGGTCCGGCCCATGCCCGCAAAAACCACCATGAGCAGGACCAAAAATGCCCCGCCGATGACAAACCGCCCGGCGGCGAACGCGCCCATGAGGATCGAGAACTCGCTCACAAAGGGGCCGAACGGCGGCGACCCGGTGATGGCCAGGAAACCCACGAAGAACAAGCCGCCGGACACAGGCAGACGGCGCAGCACGCCGCGCACCTGGTCCGTGTTCTTGCTGCCGTAGGCGCGGTGGATGTTGCCTGCGGAAAGGAACAACACGCCCTTGGTCAGGCCGTTGGTGAGGATATGCAGCATGGTCCCGAACAGGGCCGCGCGGCCCAGGCCCAGCCCCACGGCCAGGATGCCCATGTGCTCCACGCTGGAATAGGCCAGCATGCGCTTGAAGTCGCGTTGCGCAGCCATGAACACGCCCGCCACAGCCATGGAGAACAGGCCCAGGCACAGCAGCAGGCGCGAGGTGAAGGCCTCCCCGCCTGCGGCGTTCACGATGTGCGTGATGCGCACCAGAGCCAGGAAGGCGCAACTGGTCACGCAGCCGGCCAGCATCGCGCCCACGACCCCGGACGCCTCGCCATAGGCGTCCGGCTTCCAGGTGTGCATGGGCGCCAGGCCCATCTTGGTGCCATAGCCCACCAGCAGCAGCACGAAGGCGGCCTGGACCCAGGGCCAGGACAGCTGCGGCGCGCGCTCAAGCAGCGCCGTTGTGGTGAGCGGGGCGTCGGGTCCCACGTGGACCATGGAGTAGGCCAGGAAGAACGTGCCCAGAAGCGCCACGGCGATGCCCACCGAGCCCACCATCAGGTACTTCCAGGTGGCCTCGATACTCTCACGGGTGCGCTTGAAATAGATGAGCGGCGCGGTGAGCAGGGTCGTGGCCTCGATGGCCACCCACATGACGCCCAGATGCTGCGACCAGATGACCAGGTCCATGACCCCCAGGAAGGCCAGCAGGCAGGCGCAGAAAATGCGGTTGGGCGATTCCTGCCGGGTCCTCAGGTAGCCCACGGCGTAGAAGGAGCAGCACAGGTACAGCACGCTCACCTGCAAGAGGACGATGCGGCCTGGCGCGTCAAGGGCGAACCAGACGCCGCCGGACTCCGGCCAGATTCCCGCCAGGGCCAGGAGCGCCAAGGCCATGTGCGCGCACCCGGTGAACGGGAACAGCCAGGGCCGCCAGGGCCGCCCGCGCCCCACGGGAAAGGCCAGGGCCACGGCGGCCATCAAAAGCGGGAGGAGTATCATGAAAAGCGCCATCGCATCATTCCTTGAGGGAGGCCAACTGGCGCGTGTCCAGAGAGGAAAATGCCCGGTTGATGTGGTTCACGATGATGCAGATGACGAAGATGCCCACCACGAGGTCGAGCAGCACGCCGAGCTCCACCACCAGCGGCATGGCCTCGACCAGCAGCATGCCGAAGATGAAGATGCCGTTCTCCAGCACCAGGTAGCCCACGATCTGGTTCAGCGCGGTGAAGCGCGTGGTCAGAAGGATGAAGCCCACCAGCACCGTGGCCATGGACGCGGGCACCAGAAGCAGCTCTGCGTGCGGGCCGGTCACGGGCAGATTGTCCGCGTACAAGAGGGCCAGCAGGATGGCCCCGGCCCCCAGGACCGTGGAGGCCAGACGGCTGATGAGCGGCTCCACCTCGCGCTTGATGGCCGCGTCGCGCAGGGCCCGCATCATGATTCCGGGAACGGTGACGCCCTTGATGGTCACGGTCGCCAGCACCACCAGGACTGTGGGCAGCCGCAGCCCCTCGGACACCAGCAGCGGGATGACGCCCAGAAGCGCGCCCTGCGCGGCCACGATGCGGATCACGGCATGGATGCGGCTCGCGCCCAGGACGAACAGGTTCATCACCAGGACGACGACGAGGATGGCGTTCAATATGCTTGTCATGGCGCTACCGGACCAGCAGGAGCAGGCCGAAGCCGCAGGAGAGCATGGCGGCCAGCAGCAGATAGGGCACATGCGGCATGGGCAGCCTGGCCCGCACCGATTCCACCACGCCGACCACCACGGCCAGCCCCAGCATCTGCGCCGCGAACAGGGGCCAGTCGGCCCAGGCGGTCCCGGTGTGGAACGGGGAGACCAGATGCAGCAAAAGCGCGCCCAGGATGAACAGCTTGAGGGCGGCGGAATACAGGATGACGCCGAACAGCGGCCCGCTGTGGTCGAGCACCATGACCTCGTGGATCATGGTCAGCTCCAGGTGGGTGGTCGGGTCGTCCACCGGAATGCGGCAGTTCTCGGCCAGGAGCACCACGAACAGGCCGATGGCCACCAGGATCAGCGGCGCGGCCACCAGCGGGGAAAAACCCTGCTCCGGGCCGTGCAGCATGCCCGTCAGACTGAGCGAGCCGGACATCCTGGCCAGCACCAAAAGCGCGAAGAACAGCGTGGGCTCGGTCAGGCAGGCGAAGGTGACCTCACGCGCCGCGCCCATGCCCTCGAAGGCCGAGCCGGTGTCCAGCGCCGCAGCGGTGGTGAAGAACCGCGCCAGCCCGAACAGATAGGCGAAGAGGATCAGGTCGCCGGTGAAGCGGATGGGGGCCGGAAACGGCCCCAGGGGCATGAGCAGCCCGGCCAGCGCAACCGCCGCAAGGGTGGCCACCGGCCCCAGGGGAAAGACCCAGGTCGTGGTGCGGCTGATGACCATGGACTTGCGCAGGAGCTTTACAATGTCGTGGTAGGGCTGCAGCACAGGGGGCCCGACCCGGCCGCCGAACCAGGCCTTGGTCTTGGTGATCACGCCAAGCAGCAGCGGCGGCATGATCAGCAGCACGGCAATGCTCATAAGCGCATCAATCATGGCAGAACCCCTTGCATGAAGCCGCGCCGCATGGTGCAACCCGTTCCACTCAGCGCCGCCAGCGCGCACCCCGCCCCCGGACATGGGAACCGGTGTAACGTTAAGCCGAGAGCGCGCAAGAATCAACGGAAACGCTGAAAATATTTCAGCATGAACGAATATGGAGCGCCGGAGGGCCGGGTCGGCGCACTGGGCCGGTTCTTTTTGGCGTTCCGCGCACAGGGATCAAGGCGGCTCGTCCAGGCCGTGCGCGCAGAAAATGTTCGTCAGCAGGGCATGGGGTTTTTGGCGTCAGCTCGGGCTGGCCTGCTCCCGGAGGACTGGACCGGATTTGAAGACGCGGGCAGAAGACGTAGGTGAATACATCCCTGATTGACGCCTCCGGGGTGTCCACGTATTTTATCCACAAGAAATCGGCACCAGCGAATCCAAGCCCATCCCCCAGGATCAGGAGGGCACATGAGCGGACAGCACCCGGAGCAGCTCCCGGAATTGGTCAGACTGGCGGCCAGCGCGGCGGGAATGGAGGCCAGCCTCTCGCGGCGGGGCTTCCTTCTGCTCTCGGCCTGCGCCGTGACGAGCCTCGCGGCCCTGGGCCTGTGCGAGGCCCTTGGCGCGGGCGCTCCCTTGGTGATTCTGGACAACGCCCAGGGCATGATCCTGGCCGACCCCTCCCGCTGCGTGGGCTGCCAGCGCTGCGAACTGGCCTGCACCGAGTTCAACGACGGCCGCGCCCAGCCCTCCCTGTCGCGCATCAAGATCGACCGGGCCCTGAACTTCGGCCCTGCCGGGCCCACCGGCGGGTCCACAGGCGGGTCCATAGGCGGATCGGGCATGCAGGGCCTCTGGGGCAACGGCCTGGTGGTCCAGGGCGTGTGCCGCCAGTGCCCGCACCCCGTGCCCTGCGCCACGGCCTGCCCGGAAGACGCCATACAGGCCGACCCCAGGACCGGGGCCCGGGTGGTGGACGCCAAGAAGTGCGTGGGCTGCCGCCTGTGCCAGCGGGCCTGCCCCTGGGGCATGATCTCCTTTGACGAGGAGCGCCAGAAGGCCTCCAAATGCTTCCTCTGCGACGGCCGGCCCAAGTGCGTGGAGGCCTGCCCGGCAGGGGCCCTGCGCTACGTGCCCTGGCGCGACCTGACCCGCGAGGGGCAAACCGTTCAGACTCCGCTGGCCGTGCTTTCGGCGGCCAAGGCCAAGGCCTGCATGGAGTGCCACGTCCCGGCGCGCAGGAAGCCCAAAGCCCGCTAGCCGCCCGCTGGCAGCCCTGAACAAGGAGCACGACATGGCCGCAACCCCAGGTGGATTTTCCGGAAAGGTGCTGCGCGTGGACCTGTCCACCGGAAAGATCAGCACCGAGGACACCGTTGAGAAGTACGGCGACGTGCTGGGCGGCACGGGCCTGGGCTACCGGGTGCTCTGGGAGGAGGTGCCCCCCGGCGTCGGCTCCTTTGACCCGGCCAACAAGCTCGTCTTCGCCACGGGCGTGCTGGCGGGCACGGGCGTGCCCTGCAACGGCCGCACCGCCGTGACCACCATCTTTCCCACCTGCTGGCCCAGGCAGCTGGTGGGCTCCGGGCACATGGGCGGCCAGTTCGCGGCCAAGCTCAAGTACGCGGGCTTTGATGCCATCATCGTGGAGGGCCGCTCCGAGCGCCCGGTCTGGCTGTTCATCCGCGATGCCCGGGTGGAGCTGCGCAGCGCGGCGCACCTGTGGGGCACGGGCATCCGCCGGGCCAGCCTGGAGATCAGCCAGGAGATGGGCGCGGACTGCGTGGTGGCGGCCATCGGCCAGGCCGGGGAACAGCTTGCGCCCATGGCCATCGTCGCCAACTCCCTGTCGCATTCGGCTGGCGGCGTGGGCGGGGTCATGGGCTCCAAGAACCTGAAGGCCATCGGCGTGCAGGGCAGCGGCGCGGTCAAAATCGCCGGGGACAAGGGCGAATGGGAAAAGCTCATCAAGTTCCACCTGTCCATCCTGGGCGGAAATAACCAGCATGTGGTGCCCAGCTTTCCCACCCCGCAGTCCGAGTACTACAACCCCGGCTCCCGCTGGGTGGGCGAACCGGGCCGGCGCTGGGGTGCGGCCGAGCCCCCGGTGGAGATCACCGGAAATATCTTCGACCTGAACCGCATCGCTTACCGCACCAACAGCGCGGCCTTCTTCCTGGGCGAGGGCGCCTGGAGGCACACGGTGCGCGGCAACGGCTGCACCGCCTGCCCCATCCGCTGCCACACCGTGGTCAAGGTGCCCTCTGTGGCGGCCAAGTACGGCATCCGGGAGGTGGCCCAAAACACCTGCACCGGGCTTTTGTTCGGCCGCAGCTTCTTCAAGAGGCTGCCCGGCGGCATGCAGGGCCAGGCCGCGCTGGAGGCCTGCATGGTGGGCATGCACCTGGCCGACGACCTGGGCGTGTGGTGCAACTACGGCCAGCTCCAGCGCGACCTCCAGAAGCTCTATTACGACGGGCTGCTCAAGACCAAACTCGGCGCGGCCGAGTACGCCTCCATCCCCTGGGACAAGTACGAGGCGGGCGACCCGGCGTTTTTGTTCGACATCCTGCCGCGCATCGGCGAGCGCCGGGGCGAGCTGGGCCAGGTGCTCAGCCAGGGCACGGGCGGGCTGTTCACCCACTGGTCCATTCCCGAGGAAACCTGGGCCCGGGATCACAACACGCTCTACTGGAAGCAGGGCCACCCCAAGCACCACGCCAACGAGGACGACGGCCAGTGCGGGGTGATCATCAACACCCAGTACAACCGCGACTCCCAGTGCCACTCCCACTCCAACTTCGTGCGCAACGGCCTGCCCCTGGCCGTGCAGAAGAAGCTGGCCGCCGAGGTCTGGGGCTCGCCGGACGCCGTGGACGGCGTGGGGAACTACACCCCCATGAACGTGCACAAGGCCAGGCGGGCGCGCTGGTCGCTGGTGCGCAAGGAGCTGCACGACAGCCTGGGCCTGTGCAACTGGATGGGGCCGTGGGTGGCCTCGCCGCTGAAGGAGCGCGGCTACCGGGGCGACGACAGCCTGGAGTCGCGGTTCTACAGCCTGGCCACGGGCCAAAAGCTGGACCGCGAGGCGTTGGACCGCGCGGGCGAGCGCATCTTCACCCTGCACCGGGCCCTGACCCTGCGCGGCATGGGCGAGGTGGACCTGCGCGCGCAGCACGACCTGACGCCGCACTGGGTCTTTGCCGATCCCTCTGGCGCGGCCCCCTTCAGCAAGGGCGCCATCCGCATGGACGAGGCGGACATCAGCAGGGGTATGGACCAGTTCTACGAGGTCATGGGCTGGGACCGGGCCACGGGCGCGCCCACCATGGAAACCTATGCCCGGCTGGGGCTCAAGGATGTGGGCGCGGACCTGAAGGCCCGGAAGCTCGTGCCCGGAGACCCGGCATGAACGCTGCCGAGAGCGCCGGGCCGACAGCCGCCTTGACCGAGGCGACAACAGCCGCCTTGACCGAGGCGACAACAGCCGCCCTGACCGAGGCCGCCATTGAGGCCGTGCGCGCGGCCAGCCGGGAGGGCCGGTTGGCGACGCTGGCGGAGGTGCTCGCCGCCCTGGCCGCAGGCGGGCATTTCGGCCCGCCGGAGGGCCAGGCCGAAGGCCAGCCAGACGGCCAAGCAGGAAACCAGCCGGAAGGTCAGGCAATGGGCCAGCCAGCGGACCACGCCGGACCCGCGCAGGCCGGAGAAGAGGCCGCCGCACCCCTGGCCAGCGACACTGCCAGCATGCTGCCGGGCATTCCGCCAGAGGTTCTGGCGGGCATCCTGGCGGCCCAGCCCGACCTGGCCTCGTTTCAGAGCCTGTCCGGCCAGACCGTGTACCACGCCCCGGATCTGCTTAGCCGCACCTACGCGCGCATCCTGGACCGCAAGGGCTCGCCGCTCGTGCTCCTGGCCGAGGAGATCCGCGCCAACTCCCGCGACTATCCCCGGCCCGTGCCGGTGGAGCTCTTCGAGGCCCCGCCCTTTGGCCTGACCCCGGAGGAGATCGGGCACGTCCTGCAAGCCCTGGCCGCAGACCCCGCGCACCAGGACATCACCTTCACCACCACGCCCGCCGGCGCGGTGTATCTCTTCTCCACCCGGCACCTGGAGCGCGGGTACGCGGCCTTCCTGGCGCAGCGGGCCGAATCCCTGTCCATGAACCCATAGGCCTTCAGCTGTAAGCGCAAAAACCGCGAGGTTCCCGCGAACTTTTGGAGGGCAGGCGTCCGGGGGCCGCCGCAGAGGGCGTGGCCAAAGACCTCCGTCCGCCTTCTGTGCGGCCTGCGGAGGTCCTGGGGAGCAAGGGGGGTGCTGCGTGCTGCGGCGCTGGACCGTGGGGCAGGCGTCGCCGCGAGGGGGTGTCGCTGGGTGGAGAAGAAATCCCGGTGGCCTTCGAATGCTGCCGCGTTGTCCGAATGCTGTTGCGTTGTTCGAATGCGTGGAGATGCAGCGGATGGCCTTGCCCCCCAACGTTGCGGGCAAGGCCAGGGGGAGGAGTGTTTACGTGTCAACTGGTCCGAAAGAGCCGGACTGGACAGGGTCGTCTCAGCTCCTGCCCGGGTCGCTCCCGGAGACCACCCGGACCTCCGCGAAATGCTGGAGCATGAGCACAAGCCCCCCCGCGAGCATGAGCCAGAGCCCGGCCTGATAGCACGGCACGGACAGAGCCCGCAGGCCCATGAGCACTGCGGCCAGCACACACAGCCCCAGCCCCAGCAGCTCCAGGCGGCCCTGGTGCAGCCCCAGGCACAGGGGGCAGTCCTCGCCCTCGGGCGGAGGATAGATGAACCAGACCCGGTTCCAGGCCAGGGCGCAGAGCACGGCGATGACCGCGCCCCAGGCCATGTGCAGGGGCAGCAGCAGCGGCGCCACGGGCAGGGGCAAAATCGCCGGAATGGCCGCCGTGGCCGCAGCAGGCGGATGGTCGGCGTCGAAGATCTGCATGAACACTGCGGCCAGCCCCACGGCCAGCCCCAGCTTGAGCGGCAGGATGGCCCCGGTCGGCAGCGCCTGGATGAGCGCGTCGCCCGCGAGAACGGCCAGCAGCCCGGCCGCGCTGGACACCAGGTGCCCCACGATGACCTGCCGGGGCCGGGCCACGCGCAGGTACACGCAGGCGGCGTTGATGAAGCAGGTGGCGGCCAGCGGCGGGTAGAGCACCCCCACGCCGCAGCCCCGGGAAACCAGGGCGATGACGGCCAGCGTCAGCCCGCCGCCCAGGGAGCCCCAGACCAGGCGCGAGAGCGAGATGACCCCCGGCCTGTAGACGTCCTTTTCGAACTCCCGCCTGCATGGCGCGCGCAGCCGCATCTGGATCATGGCGCCCTCCGATGGCCTGGACGCGCCCCCGGCATTGGCCGGGCGGCGCCGCGTGGACGCCGCCCGGCCCGGTTTCACATGCTCAGCCAGGGCTCTTGACGTAGAGGATGGACTGGGTGCTCATCTTCTTCACGACCTTCTTGCCTGCGGCATCGGCGTGCATGAGCAGGATCTCCCGCTCGCCAAAGGAGAGGGCGTCGGCCAGGCAGACCTCCACGCACACGGGCTCCTGGCCGTGGATGACCCTGTCGTAGCACAGGCTGCACTTGTGGGCGTACGTGCGCGCCGCGTCGAACTGGATGACCTCGTAGGGGCACTTCTCGATGCACTTCTTGGCCCCCACGCACGTGTTCTTGTCGATGAGCACGATGCCGGTCTGCACGTCCTTGTGGATGGCCCCGGCCTCGCAGGCCTTGATGCAGGGCGGCTTCTTGCAGTGCTGGCACATGACCACCCAGTAGTCTTCCTTGAGGTTCGGGTAGCTGCCCGTGCACTGGCTCTCCACCCGCAGGTAGTGGCTCATGGTGCCGGGCATGGACTTCTCGTGGTCCACCAGCCCGTAGTGGTTGCGGCAGGCCACGATGCAGGTCTTGCAGCCGATGCAGCGGTCGAGGTCGACCATTATGCTGAGTTGTTTCATGTCCGCCCTCCTTTACTTCACGATCCGGACACGGGTGGAGACATGGGCCTCGCCGCCGCGCAGATCCTGTTCATCCAGATGCGAGCCCGCGTCAGCGATGAGCTCGTTGTCGCTGATCCACTTGCCCCGCGAGGCCACCTTGCCCATGGTCTGGCCGAAGCCGTGGATGAGCCCCGCGCAGCCGGGCTTGATCTTCTCGGTGAACAGGACCGGGATGCGCACCTTGCCGGTGCTCGACTCCACGGTCACGGTGTCGCCGTTGGCGATGCCCAGCCTGGCCGCATCGATGGGGTTGAGCAGCAGCGGATTGGCGTCCAGGCCGGAGACGGAGTCGCGCAACTGGGCGTTGTTCTGCGACCAGGCCCCGGTGTTGTTCAGGAAGATGGTGCGGAAGTTGACCAGGATGAAGGGGTACGTGTCCGCGTCGCGGCGGAACTCCAGGGGCAGTTCCGGGCTCGGCCACTGCTGGCCGATGTCCGCGTACATCCTCCACTCCAGCTCGATCTTGCCGCTGCCGGTGTTGAACTTGCCGGCGTCTTCGTACTTGCGGAAGCCCACCGTGCCCGGCGACCAGAGCGCGCCGCCGTCCAGCATCTTCTGCATGCTCATGCCCACGCCCGAGAGCT
Organism: uncultured delta proteobacterium; assembly: GCA_903843965.1. GTDB lineage: Bacteria > Desulfobacterota > Desulfovibrionia > Desulfovibrionales > Desulfovibrionaceae > Humidesulfovibrio. The sequence goes on along the minus strand of CAIMRY010000026.1, from coordinate 87,711 downwards.
CGATGTCGTAGTACTCCACATCATCCTTGAAGGCGAAGAACTCCGGGAACATGCGCTTGCCAAGCTCGATCATCACGCGGTTGGCGTGGCGCGACTCGCCGATGGGCTTGACCACAGGCTGGCACACCGCCGCCGTGTGCCCGAAGTTGTACCACCAGGGCATGTACAACAGCTCCCAGCGCTCGAAGTTGGTCTGGTCGGGCAACACCAGGTCCGCCCACTTCATGGTTTCCGAGGGCAATATCTCGGTGACCACAAACAGCTCCAGCAGGTAGTCGCCCTTCTTGTCCTTCATGGTCATGGCCTTGCGCCACTCGCCGGAGCCCATCTCAGACAGGGCCGGGTTGCATTCCGAGGCGAAGAAGACCTTGAGGTTGCCTTCCTTCACGGCCTGGGCCGCGTACCAGGTGGGCTCCAGGATGAAGTTGTAGTGGTTGAACTTGTCGCGGTTGGGCCCGGTGCGGTGGTAGCCCAGCTCCTTCAGGTTCGGGGCCGGGGGCGCGGGCTTCACCGGGGCCATGGGCGCTATCTCCGGCAGGGGCTGACCGCCGGGGTTGTCCAGGTTGCCGGTGATGACCAGGAAGATGGACCAGGCGTGGCCCCAGTCCATGGCGTTGCCGTACATGATGGACTTGAAGGCGTCGATGCTGACGCTGGGGGCCTTGGCGCACATCTCGGCCAGCTTGATGATGTCCTTGGCCGGGACCTCGCAGATTGTGCTCATGGCCTCTGGCGTCTTGTCCTTGAGGAAGGCCGCAAGGCCCTCCATGTCGCCCTCGCGCACCCACTTGTCGCAGAAGGCCTTGTTGTGGATGCCCTTCTTCAGCATGTGGCTGGCCATGCCCAGGAACAGGGCGGCGTCGCCGCCGGGCTTGATGGGAATCCACCAATCAGCCTTGGAGGCTTCGGTGCGGAAGATGGGGTCGATGACGATGAGCTTGGCCCCGCGCTCCTTGGCGTCCAGGATGTGCTTGGGCACGCAGGCGTCGTCCAGGCAGCCGAAAGGATGCCGGCCGGAGAGGATCATGATGCCGCCCCTGGGCACGGTGTAGTACATGGGCGCGATGTGATGGTTGGGGAAACAGCCGAAGGTGTGCAGGTGGGCCATGATCTTGGCCGAGTCGCAGTGCGGCAGGCCGGTGCTGATGAACCCGCCCACGGCGTTGACGAAGCGCCACTTGGGGTCCGTGGTGGAGTGCGGGAACATGGAGTAGGTGAACTTGTGGCCCTCGCCGCGCTTCATCAACTCACGCAGCTTCTTCTCCATGATGCCCATGGCCTCGTCCCAGCCGATCTCCTTGAACTTGCCCTCGCCGCGTTCGCCCACGCGCAGAAGCGGCTTCTTCAGGCGCTCCTGGGAGTAGAGCGTGGTGATGCCGGCCATGCCCTTGACGCACATCTTGCCGCGCGCGCGCGGGTTGCCCTTGACCTCCCTCACCACCCCATCTTCCACGCGGGCCAGGATGGCGCACTCCGCCTTGCATTGATAGCAGACCGTGGGAATCCATTTATTCTCGTGCATACTGCTGCCCTCCGTTCAAGGTGTGACACACCACCGGGCAGCCGCCCGCAGGTGTCTCTATGAATGAAGAGCATCCGGCGCAAAAATTAGTTCCCGGAAATGGACTGAAAAGTGGAAAATTCGTGACTCAGGCCGAGGCCAGGGCAAACAGATCAGGCCGGGCAAATCCGCTGACAGAACAGGACGCAGGCAAAACGCCAGCCTGCTTGGCCAACTGGGCGAAGGCGTCCAGGCGTGCCTGCTCCGGGCACAGGTCGTCGAAGCTGATGGTCCTCTCGTCCAGCACCTGCCGGGCCACGCTGGCCTCGATGCCGCTGTACGCGGCCTGGGTTGCGGCGGCAAAGGCCGGGTCCCGGCGCACTCTGTCCCTGGCGGCCAGCAGCATGCGCAGATAGTCGGTGAGCACCTGGCCCTGGCTCCCGGCGAATTCCTCGCGCACGGCCAGGATGCAGCAGAGGTGGCCGGGCAGAATGTCGCGCGAGCGCAGCACGGTATCGCCCAGCCCTGCGCGCACGCACTTGGTGCTCCAGGGCTCGCCGCAGAGGAAGGAGCCGATCTCGTTCTGCCGCAGGCAGGAGAGGGTGCGCGACGGATTCACCACCATGGTCGGCAGCTCTGAGAGTTCGGGCCGCTCCTGCACAAGACGGCTGAGCAGCACCTGATGGGTCGAGCATTCGCCCGGCAGGCCCATGCGCAAGCGCCGCTGCGCGTTCCTGGACAGGAACAAGGAGCTGCCGTCGTGGTGGCCGTCCATGACGTACGCCAGCGGGGTTCCGGACTGGCGCAGGCTCAAGGCCAGGGGGGCCATGATGAAGGCCGCGTCCAGCCGCCCGCGCCGGAGGTCGCCCGCCAGGGCGGCCCAGGAGAGGTAGCGCTTTGAGCAGAGCGGCAGGCCCCGGCCCTGGCTCAAGCGGTCGGCGCACATGGCCAGAAGGTGGTCGCTGATGGGCATGTAGCCCACGCGGAAGATGGTCTCGCAGTGGAAGCGGGCCAGGCGCGCCTGGAGCAGGGGCCGGGCCGTGAAGAGCCGCTTCTTGGCCGTGCCCTCGGGCAGGCCGCAGGCCTGGGCAGCCTCGGCCACGGACAGCCCGCGCCGGTAGTGCAGGCGGCAGACATCGCGCAGGTGGCCGGGCAGGTCCTCTATGGCCGCGTCGCAGGCCGCCAGGAGCTGCATGGCGCACAGGGCGTCCTCCGGGTCGGCCCCCTCCGCTGTCGGCAAAAACCCGCACAGCTCCAGTTGGTCAAGGGAGAGTTCCGCGTGATCGCCGCCAGCCAGGCGCACGCACTGCGAAGCGATGATCGACGCGAGCCAGGCGGGGAAGGCTGCCGCTTGGCGCAGGTTGACCAGCTTGGAAAAGGCGATGAGAAAGGACTCCTGGACGGCGTCTTCGGGCAAGAAGCCCTGGGGCAGGCGGCGGCGGGCCAGGCGCAGGGCCCAGGGGTACATGCTGTCGACCAGACCCCGCCAAGAGCCGACATCGCCCCGGAGGGCCTTTTCCACGAGTGCTTCTACGGTGCACGGTGCGGCCATGCAGGCATTGCCTCCTGCCCGTAAACACATTTTTCCATATCCTTACTGTGGACATGCCGCGCAGTTTCGTCAATATGTTCAAATAAGCATAACTCGGTCCTGGCAGGTGCGCGCCCTCGTCGATGCCGGGGGTGACGAAGACCACGGTCTTGCGGCGCCTTTTGCAGAAAACCCGCGCTGCGCCGACAGACGCGCGTGCGCATCCAGCGCGACAACGGTTCGTCCATGGGCAACACGTCCAGCTGCACGGCCAAGGCCAGGGCGCTGGGCGCTCTCCCGGCCCTGGTGCCAAACCGCGACCTGACCACGACAGCCGGGCCCGTGGCGACCGCCGGGCCCGTGGCGGGCAACAGGCTCCCGCAGTCGCCGGCCTGGCCAAGGGCGAAAGGGGAAGCAGGGCCACAGGGTTCGCCGATCCCGACAGCGCCTCCTGGCCTGCGAACGTGCAGGCGCGGCCCGCGCGCCCTGCCCCCCCCAAGCCGCCGGGACCGGCAACGCCTGGAACGGCTGAACGCAGCGCACCGGCCCTGGCTGCCCGCTGCACATTCCAAGCCTGTGGCCAGCAGCCGAAAGTTCCAGGCCTGCGCCGCCGTGCGGCGTGGTAGGGGCCAGGGAAAGCCAGGCACCCACGCTGCGGTGCCAAAGCTGGCGCATGTGGACAAAAGTTGACAGGTGGAATGGGCGCACGAACGGATTCCGGGGGCAAAAGGAGGCGGTTTCGATTGCCTCACGCCGCAAAAAGGCATAGTCATAACCAATTCGTCGTATTTAACAAGCATCGCTGCTTCGGCCCGGAATCCGGGCCGGTCCGTCCACACCAAGCCCAAGGAGATGGAGCACATGAGCACAGTGCGCAACGGTCTTATTCTGTCGGTGCTGACCCTGTCCCTGCTGCTGTGCGCTGGCCTGGCCCAGGCCTCGGACCCCGGCGTCTTTGCCGGAAAATCCGGCAAGATCGACATCGCGGGCGGCACGGCGCACATCCCGGTGATGAAGGAGGCGGCCAAGCGCATCATGCAGACCAGCCCGGCCATCCGCATCACGGTTGCTGGCGGCGGCTCCGGCGTGGGCGTGCAGAAGGTGGGCGAGGGCCTGGTGGACATCGGCAACACGGGCCGGGCGCTCAGCCCCGCCGAGATCGCCAAATACGGGCTGAAGTCATACGCCTTCGCCATCGACGGCGTGGCCGCCGTGGTGCACCCCAAGAACCCGGTGGCGAACCTGACCCACGCCCAGGTGCAGGACGTCTTCGCGGGCAAGATCACCAACTGGAAGGCCCTGGGCGGCCACGACGCAGCCATCCACCTGTACACCCGCGACGAGGCCAGCGGCACCCGCGAGGTCTTCTGGGAGATCATGCTGAAGAAGGGCAGGATCGCCGAATCGGCCAACGTCGTGGCCTCCAACGGGGCCATGAAGACCGCCCTGGCCGGGGATGCCGACGGCATCGGCTACGTGTCCATCGGGCACATCGACGCCAGCATCAAGGCCCCCACCCTGGACGGCGTGGCGCCCGACCAGGACAACGCCAAGAACGGCACGTACCCGGTGACCCGCAAGCTCTACATGAACACCAAGGGCGAGCCCAAGGGCCTCGTGGCCGACTTCATCGCCTACATCCAGAGCCCGGAGGGCGCGCAGATCACCAGCGCCAGCGGCTACATCCCCACCCGCTAGCGGACGGGACATCCGGACATGGCCGGAACCGGGCACACCCCCAGCAGACACGGCGCGGGCCGTGGCGGCCTTTCTCTCGACAGGCTCGTCACGGCCCTGCTCTTCACTGCGGCCGGGGTGTCCGTGCTGTGCGTGGCGGCCATCTTCGGCTTCCTGGCCTACTTCTGCCTGCCGCTTCTAAGCGGCGACCAGCTCGGCGCGGTGCTCTCCTGGCACTGGCGGCCCACGTCCGGGCAGTTCGGCATCCTGCCCATGGTCGTGGGCTCCCTGCTGCTCAGCTCCTCGGCCATGCTCCTGGCCTATCCGCTGGGCCTCGGCCTGTGCTGCTTCGTGCACGGGCTGGGCCCGGCCAGGCCCTCTGTCGATTTGGGGCGTCCGCTCATGGCCGTCATCCGGCTCATGACCAGCGTGCCCACTGTTGTGTACGGGCTGGTTTCGGTGTTTCTGCTGGTGCCGCTCATCCGCAGCGGGTTCTCCGGCTCCGGCTTCTCCTGGCTGGCGGCGCTGCTGGTCTTGGCCGTCCTGGTGCTGCCGACCATCGTGCTGGTGCTGGACAGCCAACTGCGCCTTGTTGGCCCGCCGCTGCGCCTCACCGCCGCAGCCCTGGGCTTGACCCGCGCGCAGGAGCTGCTGCACCTGACCCTGCCCCTGTCCGCGCGCGGGCTCAAGGCCGCGGCCGTGCTGGGCTTCGGCCGGGCCGTGGGCGACACGCTGATCCCGCTGATGCTGGCCGGAAACGCCGCCCAGGTGCCGCACAGCCCGCTGGACGCCCTGCGCGCGCTTACCGCGCACATTGCGCTCGTGGTGGCGACCGACAGCCAGAGCGCGGCCTACACCTCGTTGTTCGCCTGCGGGGTGGTCCTGTTCCTGATCACCCTGGCCGTGAACCTGGGCCTGCGCCGCATCCGGTCGGAAAGCACCCGGCCCGAAGGCAATTGGCCGAAAAGCTCCTGGCCGGGCGGCGGGCAGGCGGGCAGGCGGGCCTGCGCCGGGGCGGCCATGTCTAGGCCGGGGCTCAGACTGGCCGAGCGCGCCCTGCCGCCCCTGGCCTGGGCCGCCGCGCTCAGCGTGCCCGCCGCGTTTTTCGGGCTCATGGCCTATCTGCTCTGGCGGGGCCTGCCCAGCCTGAGCCTGGCGCTCTTCTTCGGCGCAACGCCGCCGCTTGCCGCCCTGCTCCACGGCGCGCCGGTGTTCGAGGGCCTCTGGCCCGCCTGCCAGGGCACGCTGTACCTGGTGCTGGTCTCGTGCTGCCTGGCCGTGCCCCTGGGCATCGCCAGCGGCATCTGCCTGGCCGTGTACGCCACCGGTCGCGCCAAGGCCCTGCTGAACTTCTGCGTGGACCTGTTGGCGGGCATCCCGTCCATCCTCATGGGCCTGTTCGGCTTCGCCCTGATCCTGCTGTTGCGCAAGACCCTGTGGCCCGGGGCCAACACCTGCCTTTTGCTCTCGGCCCTGTGCCTGGCCCTGCTGGTGCTGCCGTACCTCATCAGCTCCACGCGCTCCTGCCTAGAGGGCCTGCCGCCGGAGCTTCGGCTCACGGGCGCGAGCCTGGGCCTGTCGCGCTGGCAGATCGTCTCGCGCATCCTGCTGCCTGCGGCGAGCCAGGGCATCCTGGGCGGCGTGATTTTGGCCGTGGGCCGCGCGGCGGAAGACACGGCGGTGATCCTGCTCACCGGCGTGGTGGCCAATGCCGGAGCGCCCGGACTGTTGACCGACAAATTCGAGGCCCTGCCCTTCCACATCTACTACCTGGCGGCCGAGTATCAAAGCCCGCAGGAGCTGGGCCAGGCCTTTGGCGCGGCCCTGGTGCTGCTCTGCCTCACCGCCGCCCTGTTCGCGGCCTCGCGCAGGCTCCAAGCGGGCCTGGAGCGGCGCTGGAAAAGCGGGAGCACTACCAGGAACGGGAGCCTGCGCGCATGAACAACGCCATTTGTGTGGACAACCTGAGCGTGTCCTTTGCCGGCCGGGAAGTCCTGCGCGGCCTGAACCTGGAGATCCAGGCGGGCGGCCCCACGGTCCTGGTGGGGCGCTCCGGCTCGGGCAAGACCACGCTTTTGCGGGCCGTCAATAGGCTCAACGAGTGCCTGCCGGACTGCGTCACCACGGGCCAGGTGCGCCTGCGTCTGGACAGGGGACTGGGAGGGGAATGGGTGGAGGCCTACGGCCCCGGAACCGTGGTGGAGGACCTGCGCAAGCGCGTGGGCATGGTCTTCCAGTCGCCCAATGTGCTGCCCCTCAGCGTGGAGCGCAACCTCGGCCTGCCGCTCAAGCTGGCCCTGGGCCTCGACGCGGCGGAGATCGAGGCCCGCACGGAGCAGGCCCTGCGCGAGGCCCGCCTCTGGGACGAGGTCAAGGACCGCCTGGCCCACCCGGCCCAGTCCCTTTCCGGCGGGCAGCAGCAGCGCCTGTGCCTGGCCCGGACCCTGGCCTTTGCCCCGGACATCCTGCTGCTCGACGAGCCCACGGCCTCCCTGGACTACAAGGCCGCGCGCGGCATCGAGGAGCTGCTGCTGGAGCTGGCCGCGCGCTATACTCTGCTCGTGGTCTCCCACAGCCTGAACCAGGCCCGCCGTCTGGCCCGGTCCATGTTCGTGCTGCGCGAGGGCGGCCAGATCGAGGCCGTGGACAGCCAGGCCCTGGGCGACAAGGACCGGCTGCTCGCCCTCATGGACGAGCTGTTCTGAGCCCGCTTTTCGTCACTCGGCGTTGAGGGCTGCAGGGCCCAGGCCCGGGCCGCATGATCCGAAACCGCATGATCCGAAACCAAAGGAGCAGGCCATGAAGTACGGCGCGCGCAACAAGCTGAAGGCCACAGTCACGAGCGTGAACAAGGGCGACATCATGTCCCTGGTCAAGTTTAAGGTGACGCAGCCGGGCGAGATGGCCTCGGTCTTGACCACGGAGTCCGTGGAGGATCTGGACCTCAAGCCGGGCGATGAGATCATGGTCTTCATCAAGGCCATCCATGTGCTGCCGGTCAAGGAATAACCAGGCGCGACGGACAAGCAAGCGGCCCGCTCCCGCGCGCAACAGGCGGGGCGGGCCTGGCTCTCCGCCAGCGGTCGTGCGCACGGTGCGCGGCCTCCGGCCCGGCCCCTGCCCCCCCTGTTCCGGAATGCGGGCCAAGCTCCCGGTCGCCGCGCCCGGCCACCTTGTGTTTCCCCGCCTCCTGGGGTACACACGCGCACTGTTGGCGAGCGGCGCCCCGGACCCTGCGCTTGGGCGCTCGTGGCCCTTGACCCGAAAGAGAGCGCACGCCGAACGCAACCAGTAACCGCAGCCAGACGCCCCGGCACACGATCCCTATGCCTGAGACAGCACCTCCATATATCGACAGGACCGGCGGCACCGCCATGCACCGGGAGCGCGACGGCAGGCAGGAAGCCCGCCACCGCATCCCGGCCGACATCCATGAGATCTCCTTTGACGAGGAGCTGCTCGTTCCCCGCGCCCTGCTGCGCCATCTCGACCTCGACCGGCTGAAGACTGCGGGCTGGCTCCCGCTGTCGCTGGAGGACGGCCTGGCCCGGGTGGCCGCCGTGCACCCCGGCGACCCCGCCGTGGCCGAGGACGTCCGGCGAACCATCGGGGCCCAGCGCATCGACTTCCTGCGCATCTCGGCCCGGGACCTGGCCTGGACCATAGCCAACAACGAGGACGTGAACCCCGGCTTTCCCGGCCTGGCCAACAGGACCTCCCTGGCCAAGGTCCGGACCTATCTGGCCAACCGCCGCTCGTTTCTGGCCAGCCGCCGCACCGTCTTCGCCAAGGGCCGCACCGGGCTGGCCATGTTCCGCACCGGGCTGGCCTTTGCCACGGCGGTCCTGCTTTTGCTGCGCATCTTCGGCCTGGGCTGGACCTCCCTGGTGGAGCTGGCCCTGCTCGGGGCCGCGTTTTTCCTCGTGGCCGACGGACTGCTCTGGTACCTGCCCGCGCGGCGGCTCTCGCGCCAGCGCCTGACCAGCGGCCTGCCGCAGGCCCCGGAGGGCGTCAGCGCGCTGTTCGCCACCCTGCGCGGCTTCTGCCCGGTGTTCGCACGCACCGCGCCGGTGCCCGGAGCCCAGGAGCTGCGCAACGACTGGGACACCCTCTCGCCGGTCATGCGGCGGCGCTTTCTGGCCCTGGACCGCACCGACCTGGCCGAGGAGCGCACGCTGCTGGCCTATTTCCGCACCCAGATGGGCAAGTCCCGCACGGGCATGGCCCTGGGCCGCACCGGCGTGGCCCTGGCCGGCATCGGCACGGCCCTGACCCGCCAGTATTCCGGCGGCGGCTGGGGACAGCTGGGCTGGCTGCTCATCGCCCTGGGCCTGGCCATGACCCTGGAGGGGCTGGCCTGGTACTATCCGGGCCGCAGGGCCGGGCGGGAGAGCTTTGACTCCATCAGCCGGGCCGAGGCCAAGAGCACCTGCTGGGACCTGGTCCAACCTCCACATGCTGACTCGGCACACGATAGTCCGGCACACGACAATCCGGCACACGACAGTCCGGCGCAGGGAGGCAGACGCCCGGCGGTGCTCCAGGGCGGCGCGCCCGGCATCTGGGGCACCACCGGCCTGGCCCTGGAGCGCACGCTCCTGGCCGAGCGCCGCAACGTCATGGCCCGGCTGCGCACGCACATGTCCCGAGCCCGCACCGGGCTGGCCTTCATCCGCACGGGCATGAACTTTTCCGCCGTGGGCCTGGGCCTGCTCGTGTCCTTCGGCCTGCGCAACCCGGCCTGGTCCGCGCTGGAGCTCTTCGTGCTCGGCCTGGGCATCCTCCTGACCACCGACGGGCTGTACTGGTACCTGCCCTCGGAACGGGCGCGCCAGAGCCTGCCCTACTGCTCCCACGACATGGAGATCGCCCTGCCGGACTATGCCCGGCCGGTGTCCGCCTGGCCCAGGACGGAGTTCAGCAATGGCCGCTGACCAGCCCCGCGCCCAGGCTCTGCCGGAGCCCTACGCCACCCTGGCCCAAAACGCCGGGGAGGCCGCCACCCGCGCCCTGGCCGCCGCCCTGGCCAGGGGCGACGACCCGGCAAGCGCGCTGCTGCAGGCCGGGGTGCCGGATTCCGCCATCCTGCAGTCCCTGGCCCGGCGCCACGGGCTGCAGGCCGTGGCCTACGACGAGCGCCTGTCCGTGCCGGTGGAGCTGGTGGCGCAGGTCGACCAGGCCCTGCTGGCCGACGGCTGCTGGTTCCCCCTGGGGTTCACGGATTCCGGCGCGGTCATCGTGGCCGTGTGCGCCCCCGGCGACCTGGACACCGAGCAGGAGGTGGCCGGGCATTTCCAGGGCCGGGAGATCATCTGGCGCGTGGCCCTGCGACGCGACATCCACAGGTTCGTGGAGGACTTTCTGCGCCGCGCCTCCGGCAGCCAGATCGGCGCGGAGCGGACCTACCTGGCCTACTGGCGCAACACCATGGCCCATTGGCGCACCAAGCTGGCCTGCTACCGCACGGACATGGCCAGGGCCCGCACCAGCCTGAACGTGCTGCGTTGGGGCCTGGGACTGGTCACCCTGTCCAACTCCATGCTGCGCGCCCAGCGCTTCGAGGCCCACCCCGTGGTCTACTGGGTGTTCATCGCCATGGGCCTGGCCGTGGCCGGGGCCAGCCTGGCCAACTACCTCCAGGCGCGCAGCCCGGGCATCGCGCCCCCGGCGGTGCAGACCCTGGTCGAAGTCACCTCGGCCACTATCGAGTTCCTGGAGGACTTCCACTACATCGACGACAGCCAGGCCAGGCGCGAGCAGCCGGTCAAGCCGACCATGCTGGGCCGCCTGGGCGACCTCTTGTGCAGGCACTCCACCATCCTGGTCACGGACGCAGGCTTCCGCGAGCGCATCCACCTTGCGCGCGAGCGCAACGTCTTGGCTGCCCAGCGCACGGTCTGCGCCTGCTACCGCACGGTGGCCGCGCGCGCGCGCACCGGCCTGGCCCTGCTGCGCACCGGCGTGACCCTGGGCTGCCTGGGCCTGGGCCTGATCAAGTACTTCGGCCTCAGCCCCTTGAGCATTTTCGACGGCGTGCTCATCCTGGCCGGGCTGCTCATGATCGTGGAGGGGACGGTCTGGTACTGGCCTGTCCGGCGCGAGCCCACGGAGACGCCGCGCTGCATCGAGTGGGGGAACTGTGAAGATTAGGCACCTGCTGATCTTAAGCGGCGTTCTGACCACCGGGCTCATCGTGCTGACCCTGGTCTTCGCCTCCCGCGACATGAACGCCGTGGTGGCCAAGCTGCGCTTCGTCGAGGTGGCCGACGACCTCAACGCCTCTCTGCTGGAGATGCGCCTGGCCGAGAAGAACTACTTTTTGTTCAACGAGGACGAGGCCCTGGGCCAGATCACCGCCGGGGCCGCCCAGGCCGAGCAGACCCTGACCCAGCTGCGGCCGGACATCCTGCACGCCACCGGGCCGGGCAATGTCAGCACCCTGCGTGGCCATCTGGCCGAGTACTCGCGCATCGCCACCGCGACGGCCCAAAGCGGGGCCCGCAGCGCGGCTGCGGAAAAGGCCCTGCGCGACGCCGGGCGCAGGGTGCGCGACTTTTCCACGCGGCTCACCCGCGCCGAGCGCGACGAGGTGAACACCATCATCGCCGCCTCGCGGCAGGGCCTGTTCCTGTCCTTTCTGGTCATCCTGGGCCTGGCCGTGCTCGCCGGGCCCATCGTCTTCATGCGCATCCTGAAGTCCCTGACGCGCGTAGTGGAGCTGGCCCACTCCATAGCCGAGGGCCGCTTCAGCCACATCGAGGGCGTGTTCCCCAACGACGAACTGGGCACGGTCCTGCGGGCCATGAATGCGATGTCCGACGAGCTGAAATCGCGCGAGAGCGAGCTGTTGCAGGCCAAGAAGCTGGCCTCGCTCGGCACGCTCACCGCCGGGGTGGCGCACGAGATCACCAACCCGCTGAACAACATCTCCATGCTGGCCGAGACCTTCGAGACCCTCTACGACGACCTCGACCGCGAGCAACGCATGGACTTCATCCGCAAGGTCGGGGGCGAGGTGGAGCGCATCCGCCAGATCGTGGTCGGCCTGCTCAACTTCTCCAAGCCCAAGCAGGCCAACCCGCGCGAGACCTCCTTAAACGAGGTGGTGACCGGGACCATGCGCCTGGTGCGGAACATGCTCGATGTCTCGAACATCGAGGTCGAGCTGAACCTGGGGGCGGACCTGGCGCCGGTTTTCGTGGACGAGAACCAGATCTACCAGGTCCTGGTGAACATCGTCACCAACGCCATCCAGGCGATGGAGAGCACGGACGGGAAAAAGCGGCGGCTGGTCATCAGCACCAGGACGGGCGAGTCCCCGGGCATGCTGGAGATCGAGCTGCGCGACACAGGCAAGGGCATTCCGGCGGAGCACATGCCTCACGTCTTCGACCCCTTCTTCAGCACCAAGGGCGTGGGCGGCACAGGGCTTGGCCTTTCGGTTAGCTACGGCATCGTCAAAAACCACGGCGGCAGGATCAGGGCCGGGAACGCGCCGGGTGGCGGCGCTGTCCTGACCGTCGAGCTGCCCGTTCACCAGGCGGACAAGGAGGACAATGATGGGCGCACCGAGAATCATGGTCATTGACGACGAGAAGATCGTCGGCAACATGACCAAAATGCATCTGGTCAAGGAAGGCTTCGAGGTCGAGACGTTCTTGAGCGCCGCACCCGCGTTGGAGCGGCTCAAGCAGGAGAAGTTCGACGTGGTCGTGACCGACCTCAAGATGAAGGGCATCGACGGCATGGAGGTTCTGCGCACCATCAAGAACCAGTACCCGGACATCCAGGTGATCATGATCACGGCCTTCGCCCACTTGAACACCTCCATCGAGGCCTTCCGGGGGCAGGTCTTTGACTTCTTCCCCAAGCCCTTCAAGATCAAGGACTTCATCGCCTCCATCAACCGGGCCCTGGGCCGGACCGGACAGCCGCAATAGGGCGGGCGCGGCGCGGGCCCGGCCCCTGTGGCCCGGCCCGCGCCCCATCCGCTTCGTCCCACCTCCGCGCGCAGGCCCTGCGCCCCTGGCTTTTGCCCTTGCAATCGTTGCGTCTTTTTCTGTAGACTGCGGCAAAGCAACCCCTTGCCCCCTGGGCAGGCCCTTCTCCATCGCCAGGGCCAGCCGCCCCCTCAACCACGACGATGGGACTGCGAGACACCGCCATGCCGGACGCCGCGACACCTGCCGCCCCCAACGCCTCTCCCGCCCCGCAGCCGGGCCACCTGCGCGGGGTCAACCTCGGCGGCTGGCTGGTGCTGGAGAAATGGATGGCCCCGAGCCTGTTCGCCGGGCTGGCGGCCACGGACGAGACCACCTGGTGCGCGGAGCTGGGCCCGGCGGCCCCGGCGCGGCTGCGCGCCCACTGGAACAGCTTCATCACCCGCGCGGACTTCGCCTTGCTGGCGGGCGTGGGCGTCAACGCGGTGCGCATCCCGCTCGGCCACTGGATCTTCGGCCCGCCCTACCCCTACCACGCGAAGTACGGCGCGAACACGCACCCCTTTGTCACCGGCGGCATCGAGGTGCTGGACCGGGCCTTTGAGTGGGCCACGGAGTTCGGGCTCTGCGTCATCCTCGACCTGCACGCCGCGCCTGGCTGCCAGAACGGCTTTGACAACGGCGGCATCATGGACGTGGTCGAATGGCACACCAGGGAGGAATACCTGGCGCACTCGGTGGAGGTGCTGGGCCGCCTGGCTGAGCGCTACGGCTCAAGAAGCGCGCTCTACGGCATCGAGCTGTTGAATGAGCCGCGCTGGGACGTGCCCACGGACCTGCTCAAGGGCTTCTACCTGCGCGCCTACGAGGCCATCCGCGCCCACTGCGGGCCGGAGCGCGTGGCCATCGTCTTCCACGACGGCTTCCGCTCGCACCGGGAGTACCTGGGGTTCATGCAGCCGCCGACCCACCAGAACGTCGTCTTCGACATCCACCGCTACCAGTGCTTCAGCCGGGAGGACCTGGACATGGACATCCACGGCCACCTGCACAAAGCCGGGGTCGAGTGGGGCCAGGAGGCTGCGGACATCGCGCGCGAGCTCAAGCTGCCCGCCATCTGCGGCGAGTGGAGCCTGGGGCTGAACCTGGAGGTGGTCTCCCTCTGGGCCGAGGGGCCGTATGACTACGCGCTGACGCACCTGGGCGAATTCCAGAAGGACGTGGCCTACCGCGCGTACGGCGCGGCGCAGCTGCTGACCTATGAGCTGTACCGGGGCTGGTTTTTCTGGAGCTACCGCACCGAGACCACGCCGGAGTGGTGCTTCCGCGAGTGCGTCGAACGGGGCTGGCTGCCGCCGCGCTTCTAACGAAGGGGGCGGCTGTGGCCTTTGCCCTGGCGACCGTTCGCCGGACAGCAGCCGGGCCTCCCCGACGCGGCTTGCGTTCAGCGTGTGGTGGTGCAGATCGTTTCGGTTCGGCCAGATTCTGCCAGGTTCAGGTGGAAGCTGACGTTCAGCAGGCGTGAGCCCGGCAGCTCCCGGAGGCAGTTCGCGGATGGGCAGTTGCAGGCTCCGCCGTTCGCCCGCAACATCAAAGGCGTCGGGCCTGCTCCGGCAGGGTCCAGGCCGGACCCGCCGTGTGCCGAGTGGTCTCCCTGATTCTGTCCGTGGCCTCGAAAGCCAACCAAGGAAAATGGATCGAGCCCCTGCCGGGGAAGCTGGGCCTGGGGTAAAGCTTATGCGCCCCCGGAAATGCCACGGGGCCGCTGCTTCCTACAGATAGATCTCGGGCTTTTTTGGGGCCTTGTGGTTCAGGGTCAGGTATTCCCGGAATTGATTGATCTTGGCGTGGTCCATCGCTTTCGCCCCGGTCGGGCAGAACTTGACGCAGGCGCAGCAGCGTATGCAGGTATCCGGATGGACCTGGCAGGGGTCATCGGCGGATATCGCCCCCACTGGACAAAGGGCGATGCATTCCCCGCACCCGTTGCATCTGGCCGCGTCCGTGGCCGGAGCGATTCCTGAAGCCAGGCCCGATTCCTTGTAGGGGAAGTTCCCAGGCACCTGGATGGGGGGCGCCAAACCAAGGCTCGAAATCCTCCTCAACTTTTCCCGCACCCTTTCCCCGAATGCCGCCGCTTCCTCAATGTCGGCCAGGTCAGGCCGCCCCAGGGCGATGGGCGTGGTTTCCTGGGAGTAGGAATGCTCCCCGATGAAGGCCCCCGCCGCGATGGGCTGGAAACCGGCGTTCAGGGCGAGGTCCCTCAATTCCAGCAGGGCGTCCTCGTAGGCGCGGTTTCCATAAGTCACGAGCACCACGGCCGCCTCCCCGCACCCCTTGATGTTGCGGAACCTGGCGACCATGTCAGCCGGGATTCTGCCAGCATAGACCGGGGAGCCGATGACCGTGAGCCCCCGTGGATTGGCCGGAAAGGTTTGGCGGGCCGCCTCCGCCGGGGTCAGGTCGATGATCTGGACCTCTGGAGCCCGCAGGCCCATGGCAACGCCCTCGACGATCCGCCTTGTGGTCCGGGTCGGAGAGAAATACACCAGGGTCATCAAATCGATATCCATTTGTCCGCCTTCCCAAATGGTTGGGGCACGCTCCGGTCGCCCCTGCTCCCCTCTCCGTCAACCCGATCGTTGCGAGCGAAAGGAAATGGGCTTCCCCGGTATGGATCAGGTTCTCGTGCGTGCCGTTGCCGCGCCGCGCGCCGGACAGGAGCTTCGTCTCCCCGACGCGGCTTCAGTTCAGCGTGCGCTGGTGCAGATGATTCCGGTTCGGGCGGAACGGGGCTGGCTGCCGCAGCGTTTCTAGCGGCTGTGGCGGCTGTCGCCATTGCCCTGCCGCCGCTCGCCGAACAGGAGCCTGGTCTCCCCGACGCGGCTTAAGTTCAGCGTGCGGTGGTGCAGACCGTCCAGATTCGGGTGGAAGCTGATGTTCAGCAGGCTTGAGCCCGGCAGCTCGCGCACGAGCATCTCCAGGATCTGCCGTTCGCCCTCGGGATCAAAGGCGTCCGTGGCCTCCTCCAAAAAGATCCAGGCCGGCTGCTGCAGCAAAACGCGCGCAAAGCCGAGCTGCTGCTGGGCCCGTTGCGGCAGCGCCTGCTCCCAGTTGTCCCGCTCGTCCAGGCGCGGGGCCAGCCGGGTCAGGCCCACGCTTTCCAGCACGCGCAGGAGCGCGGCATCGGCATAGGCGTCCGGCGGGCGCGGGTAGCAGATGGCGTCGCGCAGGGTGCCCTCCGGCAGGAAGGGCCGCTGGGCGAGGAAGAGCATTCCGCCGTCGCCCGGCAGCAGCACCCGGCCGTGGCCCCAGGGCCAGAGCCCGCCGATGATCTTGAACAGGCTCCCGGTCACCGCCGGGTCCCCGGTGATGAGCACCCGCTCGCCGCGCTGGATGACGGTGCTGAAATGCTCGATGAGGACGCGGCCGGAGGGCTCGGCGATGCACAG
This sequence comes from uncultured delta proteobacterium, assembly GCA_903843965.1. Lineage (GTDB taxonomy): Bacteria > Desulfobacterota > Desulfovibrionia > Desulfovibrionales > Desulfovibrionaceae > Humidesulfovibrio. The sequence goes on along the minus strand of CAIMRY010000026.1, from coordinate 71,610 downwards.
GTCCTCGATGGTCAGGCTGGCGCCCTGCATGGGCTCCACAACAATGCGCGGGCCGTCGTCCGCCGCCTGGCTCATGTCCTCCAACAGCTCCAGGTCCTCGTGCAGCGAGAGCACGCGGTCGGCCGAGGCGCGGCAGCGAGCGATCTCGCCGATGCTGTCCACCGGCCAGGAGAGCGAGGACGTGAGCTGCTGGAAGGCCTGCGCGGCCTGCATCAGCGCGCCCAGGGTCATGGTCCCGGCAATGTACTGCGGCGCGGCGACGAGGATCGGCAGCACCGGCAGCAGCGAGCCGTACACCGTGCCGAAGGAGACCAGGCCCATGTAGGCCAGGGACTGCCTGTTCCAGTCGTGCATGACCTGGCTGAAGAGCGACGAGGACCTGGCGCGCTCCCGGGGCTCGCCGCGCATGAGGGCGATGGCCTCGGCATGCTCCCGCGCGCGGGACAGGCCGAAGCGGAAGGTGGCCTCTGCGGTCTGCAGGGCGTTTGTCGTCTTGATCAGCGGAAGGCCCACCAGCCAGCCGATGGCGCTGCCCAGGATGGCGTACAGAAAGGCCAGCGGCACCATGTAGCCCGGCACCTTGATGTTGAAGCCCGGCACGCTGGCCGCGCCGGAAACCGACCACAGGATGTTCACGAAAAGGCCGAGGATCAAGAGACTGAAGGTCAGCGAGTGGGCCAGCCCGATGGCGCTTTCCGTGGCGATGCGGATGTCCTCGGAGATGCGCTGGTCCGGGTTGTCGTGCTCGCCTTTGGTGAATTGCAGCCGGTAGTGGTGGGCGTTGCCCATCCAGTTCCCCACCAGCTGGTCCGTCAGCCAGGCGCGCCAGTCGATCTGGATCCAGCGTTTGACCATCAGGTGCGCGGCCGTGACGACCAGCGAGGACAGCATGATCACCGCAAAGACCGCCACCTGGACCACCACCCCGCGCACGGAGCGCTGCTCCAGCGCGTCGTACAGGGCCCTGTTCCAGTAGTTGCCCCACACGGCCAGCCCGACCTGGGCGATGGTCAAGAGCAGCAGCAGCAGGGTCGCGCCGCGCACCTTGGCGCGGCGTTCGCAGTTCCAATAGGGCCCGGCCAGGCGCAGAACCTGCCGGAGAAAACGCTTCTTGGGAGCGGCCTTGCCGCCAGGGGCTGCGGCCGGAGGGGAGTCTGTCGGTGTATCAGTCATTGTCGTCGGGCTTCACGCTTGGGATGATGTTCAAGCCACGGCAAGATTGACTTCGACCTAAGGCAAAGGTGCAACCTGCTCCATCTAAAAAACATACATGAATCCCGGCCAGAAGTAAATGCACAGGGATTTCCGGCCCGCCTCGTGTCCGGCTGCGTGGCCGCGCCTGGGGCTGCGGCCCGGCAACGCGCGGGCCGGGACCGAAGCCGGGGCCGGAGGCAGGCCTCTCAGGACGCCTTCCTCGTCAGATTCTGGCCAAAAATCGCCGGGCCGAAAGTTCCCAGGCCGAGCTTGGCCAGGTCAGCCTCGGCCAGCAGGGGCCGCAGAGGCTGCTCGACCCCGGCGGCGCAGTCCAGGGCCACGGCCACGGCCTCGGCCAGGGCCGCGCGGATCAGCCCGGCCTGGGCGGACTGGACAACGCCCCGGCAGTCCGGCGCGTTGCAGCGGCAGGCCAGGGTCTCGCCGGGGGTCATGCCGAGGTCGGCGTAGTCGTTGGTCAGCTGGTCCCCGGCGGCGATGTCGGCCACGGCGATCTCCCAGCCATAGGCCGTGGCGGCGCAATTGGGCCTGCAGGAGTGGTTGACGTAGCGGGCCAGGTCCCAGGCCAGCACGTAGCGGCCCTGCCGGTCGATCCAGAGGTGGCGCTCCGCGTCAAAGCCCATGGCCGCAGGCAGGGCCAGCACCTCGGCCCTGGTCAGCACCCGGTCCAGGGGGTCCAGGGCCCAGACGATGGCGCCGCGCGGAATCGGCGCGGTGGCGAACACGCCGAAGCCCATGACCGGATCAATGGGGCGCAGCTCCGTGGCCGGGTGGATCATCGGCCCTGCTCCTGGCCGGAGGCGTGGTAGGCGCGGTGGCTGGGCACGGGGGCGCGGCCGTCCACCCAGTCCCAGAACTGCTCGGGGTTGTCGGCATAGTGCAAGAGCGGCTGGGCCACCTGGCGCGCATGGCGCAGGGTCTGGGCGACGCGTTGGTCCAGCTCCGGCCACAGCCGCAACACGTCCGAACCGCCGATGACCCCCCGGCAGGCCGGAGCGCCGCAGCAGCAGCGCATCTCCGTGGTCAGGTTGAGCCCGCCGTACTCGCAGGTGATCTCCTGGCCCGGGGCGATGTCGCGCACGGCGACCTCGAACCCGCGCCCGACCCCGAGCATGGCCGGGTCGCAACTGTGGTTCACGTAGCGGCCATGGTCCCAGCACAAGATCTGGTTGCCCTCGCAGTCGGTGTAGGCATATTTGTCGATGATGGGCTGGTAGGGCGCGGGCAGGGTCGCCGCCTCGCCGGGGCTGAAGACCATGTCGAAGCGGCACAAAATCCAGGTCACGGTGCCGCACAAAATGGGCTCCACGGCAAAGACCCCGTAGCCCACCTCCGGGCTGATGAAGCGCAGTTCGGTCGCTGGATGCATCATGCGGCAATCTCCGTCATGGGTTATTCTATGTCCGAAGCCAAAAGCCGCTGGAGGTGCACCGAATCGATGCGCTCGCGCAGCTCCGGGGCCTGCTCCAGCAACAACTCGAACTGCCGCCGCTGCAGGGAAAGCAGCGTGCTCTGCATCAGCGTGCGCACGCTGGCCGTGCGCGGCACCGGGTGCAGCAGGGCCACCTCGCCGAAATGGTCGCCATCCTCCAGGATCGTCACCCGGCGCTCAACCCCGGCCTCATCGGCCACCAGCACCTCCACCGCGCCGCGCACGATGATGTAGAAGCGGTCGGCCTGGTCGCCCTGGTGGATGACATGACGGCCCGCGGGCTGGCACTCGGCCACGAAAAACGAGGCCGCCAGCCTGAGCAGCCGGTCGTCGAGCTGCTCGAAGAGCTTCACGCGGCGCAGCCATTCCGGCGCCACGCTGGCCTGGTCGCCGCTTTGGCTGAGCGTGAAGCCGCTCTGCTTTTCCCACAGCCGTTTGTAGGGGCCGCCCTGCCGCAGCAGCTCCTCGTGGCGGCCAGACTCCACCAGCCGTCCATGGTCGAGCACGCAGATGCGGTCGGCCTCCACGGCGGCGGCCAGGCGGTGCGTCACCGAGACCACCATGCGGCCCCTGCCGATGCGGGCCAGGGTGGCGTTGATGGCCGACTCGGTGCCCGGATCAAGGGCCGAGGTGGCCTCGTCGAGCACCAGGATGCGCGGGTTGCGCAGCAGGGCGCGGGCAATGGCGATGCGCTGGCGCTGCCCGCCGGAAAGCCTGCCGCCGCGCTCGCCCAGCTGCGTGTCGTAGCCCTCGGGCAGGGCCAGGATGGCCTCGTGGATCTCCGCCGCGCGGGCGGCGTCCTCGATCTCGGCGCGGCTGGCGTCGAGGCGGCCGAAGCGGATGTTCTCGGCCACGCTGGCGCTGAACAGGTAGCTCTCCTGGAACACCACGCCCAGCTGCGCCCGCAGCGAGGCCTGGGTGGCGGCGCGCAGGTCCGCGCCGTCCAGGGTGATGCGCCCGGCGGAAGGCTCGTACAGCCGCATCAGCAGGCTTAAGATCGTGCTCTTGCCCGAGCCGCTGGCTCCGACAAAGGCCACGGTCTCCGAGGCCGCAAGCTCGATGTCCAGCCCGCACAGCACCGGGGCGGCCTCGTCATAGCCAAAGCTCACGGCCTCGAAGCGGACCCCACGGGCAAGCAGCGGCAGGGCTGCGGCTCCGGGCCTGTCGGCCACGCGCGGAACCACTGCGAAAAGTTCGTTGACCCGCTCCATGCCGCCCGCAGCCTGGACCAGGGTCGGGATATACTGGGTGGTGTAGGCCAGGGACAGGGACAGGTTGAGGAACAACGCCTGGAACGCGGTCAGGGTTCCCACTGAGAGCAGCCCGCGCGAGGCCATCCACGCGCCCAGGGCCAGCACCGCCACCTGCAGCAGCATGATGCCCACGCCCGCCGAGCGCTCGACCATGGCCGAAAAAAAGCTGACCCGCAGCACGCTCTTGGCCAGGCGGGCGTTGCACTGGCCGAAGATGCGCCCGGCCTCGTCCTGCAGGCCCAGCACCTTCACGGCGGGCTGGGACTGCACGTTCTCCTGCACCAGGGCCAGGGCGCAGCCCTCGTCCTGTTTGCGCGCGTAGCTGGCGTCCACGGCGCGCGGGGCGAAGATGCGCGGCCCCAACAGGCACAGCGGCCAGACCAGCATTGCCACCAGCGCCAGCCGCCAATCCAGCCAGAACAACAGCGCGGTGTTGGCGCAAACGTCAAGCACGGGCAGCACGCCCCAGGGGATGGCGTTGGCCAGGGCGGTTTCGATGGAGCCCACGTCGCCCGAGAAGCGCGAGAGCACGTCCCCGGCGCTGGTGCGGCCATAGAAGTCGATGGACAGGCGCTGCAATTGCGCGAACATGGCGGCGCGCAGATCGCACAAGACCTGCGCGGCCAGGCGGGCGAACAGGAAGTCGCGCAGCAGCCCCACGGCGGAGACCACCAGCGCGCCCCCGGCCAGGGCGGCGAGGATCGTGATCAGCAGGCGGTGGTTCTGGCCCACCAGGCCGTCGTCGACGATGAATTTGAAGGAGAAGGGCAGCGCGGAGCTGAAGGCCATCTCAAAGACCAGCCCGGCCACGACCACGATGGCCTTGCGCCAGTGCGGCGCGATGAGACGCGCCAGGCAGGCGATGAGGGCCAAGATGCCGAGGGCGGCGCGGTCCGGCGCAACGTCCGGCGCAGCGCCCGGCCTGACATCCACAGGGAGGGCCGCAGGGGCGGCTGCGGCCTGTCCCGCACCCGCCCCAGAATGGTCAAAACCTGGATCATCCATCGCGGTCCAACCCTCCAGGGCGGATCTGAACGGCACTGGACCGACCGGCTTCGGCCCTGTGCTGCTCTCACCTTCGGGTCAGCCCGGAGGGGGAGTCAAGCTGCCGCAATTCATAATGGAACCACGGGCCAAACACAAGCGGTCGCGCAGGGTCCGGCTCGATTTTTCCGGCGTTGGGGTCAGGTCCTGGGCGCCCTTCCGGCGTCCGTTCTCCGGCCCGCTGCGGCCTGCCCGGCCCGGACGGGTTCGGACCGGTTCAGGCTGATTTAGGGCAGCCCCAGCTCTGGACCCGACTCCGGCGATGCGCCCACCCGGGCCAGCGCCCGCTTGATCTCCTCCAGCTGCACCGGCTTGGCCACGTGGTCGTTCATGCCCGCGGCCATGAACTTCTCGCGGTCCCCGGCCATGGCGTAGGCTGTCAGGGCGATGATGTGCGCGCGCGACCGGCCCCCGGCCTTGTCCTCGGCCTCCCGGATGTGCCGCATGGCCGTCATGCCGTCCATCTCCGGCATCTGGATGTCCATGAGCACGCAGTCGAAGCCGCCTGGCCGAAAGGCCTCCACGGCCTCCTGGCCGTTGCTGGCGGTGACGACCTGGTGCCCCATGCGCCCCAGCATGACCTGCATGCTCAACTGCCCGATGGGCTCGTCCTCGGCCAGCAGGATGCGCAAAGGCCGCGAAATGACTGCGGCGGACTCGGCGGGCGCTTCCGTTTCGGGCGCGGAATCCGGCCCGGTCTGCTCCACCGCGTCCAGCAGCAGGTGCAGGGAGATGGTGGTGCCCACGCCGACCTCGCTGTCCAGGTCGATGCCGCCGCCCATGAGCTCCACGATGCGCCGCACGATGGCCAGGCCGAGCCCCGCGCCCTCGTGGCGCTTGGCGATGGAGGCGTCGGACTGGGTGAAGCGCTCGAAGACCTGGGCCTGCTTGTCGTCCGGGATGCCGATGCCCGTGTCCTTGACGGAAAGGTAAAGCCTGACCCGGCCGGTGAAGCGGCTGGAAGGCTGGGCCCAGACCCCCACCCGCACCGATCCGGACGGGGTGAACTTCAGCGCGTTGCCCACGAGGTTGAAGAGCACCTGGCGGATGCGCGCCTCGTCGCCGCCGAGCTGCGCCGGGACGCTCGGGTCAAGGGTGAAGGTCAGCTCGATGCCCCTGCCCTGGCTGGCCAGGGAGAACACCCCGGCCACGTTGGAAAACACGTCGCTCATGCGGAAGGTCTTGTGCGCCAGCTCCATCTGCCCGGCCTCCATCTTGGAGAAGTCGAGCACGTCGTTGAGCAGGAACAGGAGCCTGCGGCCCGCGTCGTAGGCCATGTCCGTGAACTTGGCCCGGTCCTCGGGCGTCACCTCCTGCTTGAGCAGTTGGAGCATGCCCAGCACGCCGTTCAAGGGGGTGCGTATCTCGTGGCTCATGTTGGCCAGAAACTCGCTCTTGGCCCTGTTGGCCGCCTCGGCCGCCTCCTTGGAGTAGAACAGGGCCTCCTCGGCCCGCTGGCGGATGGCGATCTCGTGGCCCAGCATCTCGTTGATCTGCTCCTGGTCCTCCAGCAGGCGCTCCAGCCGACGGTTGGCCTCCAGGGCCTCCTGGCTTTGCCGGTGCAGGTCGAGAAAGACGCGGACCTTGGACAACAGCACCTCGGGGTTGAAGGGCTTGGTGATGAAGTCCACTGCGCCGGACTGATAGCCCATGAACTGGTGCATGGCGTCGGAATAGATGGCCGAAAGGAAGATGATGGGGATGGAGCCGGTGCGCACGTCGCCGCGCATGAGCCGGGCCAGCTCGAAGCCGTCCATGAGCGGCATCTGCACGTCCAGGATGGCCAGGGCGAAGTCCTGGCGCAGGGTGAGCCGCAGGGCCTCGTCCCCGCTCGCGGCGTGCACCACGTCGGCCTCCAGCGGCCGCAGCACGCTGTCCAGGGCCACCAGGTTGTCGGGCCTGTCATCCACGATGAGGATGCTTGGCAGCGCCGTCATTGGCGTTTCCCCTCCCTTGCCGCAGCGCCGCCCGGTTCCGCGAGCCCGGAGGCCTCCTCGCCCAGGGCCAGGAGCAGTTCGGCGATGCCCCTGCTGTCCAGCACATGGACACGGTCCTGCCAGGGGGCCCTGTCGCCCGCCAAGGCCCCCTGGGCCTGCAAGGCATACAGGGCATTCAAGCCCGCCAGGGGCATGGCCGGGTGCTCGGCCCTGGCGGGGTCCTGGACCACGACGAGCCCGCCCTGCTCCCGGATGCGGCACAGCCCCTCGGCCCCGTCGTCGCCCGCGCCGGAGAGCAGCACCCCGATGAGCCGGGACCGGCAGGCCAGGGCCGCGCTCTCGAAGAGCACGTCGATGGACGGCCTGGAGAAGCGCACCTTGTCGTCGGAGGACAGGGCCAAGGTCAGGCCCGGCTCCAGGAGCAGGTGGTAGTCGGCCGGGGCGAAGTACACGTATCCGGGCGCCAGGGCCTCCTTGTCCTCGGCCTCCTTGACGCGCAGGGAGCACCGGCGGTCCAGCAGGTCCACGAAGCCGCCCTTCTGCCGGGGGTGCAGGTGGACCACGGCCAGAACCGGCCAGGGAAAATCGCCCGTCAGCCGGGGCAGGATGTCGAGCAGCGCCGCAAGCGACCCGCTCGAGCCGCCCACGGCCACGGCGTTGAAAGGCCCGGAACCCGGCTGACCCCTCATGGCCGCCTCCGGGTGCGGGCTGGCCTCAGGCCGCGCTCAGTCATGGCTCCACTCCCCGCCGACAGCCGGGTTCCCGGCTCCGGGCATGACGCCCGTGACCTGGCCGGACGGATTCCCGTCGATCTTCTTGTGGATGCGCCACTTGGCGTTCATCGGCAGGTAGTTGCCCGCCACCTCGGACCCCTGGAGGCTCTCCTTGCTGCCCAGGGCCATGACCCCGCCATGCGCCAGGCTCTCGTCGAACAGGCGCAGCACCCGGTTCTGCAGGCTGCGGTCGAAGTAGATAAGCACGTTGCGGCACAGGATCAGGTGCATCTCGCCAAAGACCCCGTCCGTGGCCAGGTTGTGCGGGGCGAAGGTGACGTTCTTGCGCAGGGAGGCGTCCATGATGGCCGAGCCGTACCGGGCCAGGTAGTAGTCCGAGAAGGCGGTCTTGCCCCCGGACTGCTGGTAGTTGGCCGTGAAGCCCTTGACCGCGTCCAGGGGATACACGCCCGCCTTGGCCTGCTCCAGCACCATGGGGTTCAAGTCCGTGGCGAAGATGGTGGTCCGGTCGTAGAAGCCCTCCTCCTTGAGGACCATGGCCAGGGAGTAGACCTCCTCCCCGCTGGCGCAGCCCGCGTGCCAGACCTTGATGAAGGGAAAGGTCTTCAGGTAGGGGATGACCTCAGTGCGCAGCAGGACGAAGAACTCGGGGTCGCGGAACATCTCGCTGACGTTGACGGACAGGGTCTCCACCACCAGGGGCAAAAACCCCGCGTCGTGCAGGAGCACCGGAATCATGGCGCTGACGCTGGCCGCGCCGGTCTTGTCCATGAGCCTGCGCACCCGGCGGCGGATGGAGGCCTGGGCGTAGTTGCGGAAGTCGTACCCGTGGCGCTGGCACAGCGCCTCCAGAAACAGGGTAGCCTCCAGCTGTTCAAGGTCGGCCTGGTCCACGCGGCGCTCCTATTTGTACAGCCAGACGCGCATGACCGACAACAGCCGGTCCACGTCCACGGGCTTGGAAAGGTAGTCGCTGGCCCCGGCCTGCATGCACTTCTCCCGGTCCGCCAGCATGGCCTTGGCCGTCAGGGCGATGATCGGCAGGGACTTGAAGCGCTTCTGCGCGCGGATGCGCCCGATGGTCTCGTAGCCGTCCATGCCGGGCATCATGATGTCCATGAGCACCAGATCGATCTTGGGCTCGGCAGCCAGGGCGTCCAGGGCCTTCTGCCCGTCCTCGGCCTTGATGGTGGTCAGGCCCTTGGCCTGGAGCACCTGGGACAGGGCGAAGAGGTTGCGCATATCGTCGTCCACCAAAAGCACGGTGCAGTCCTTGAACACGGCGTCCTTGTCGTAGAGGTGCAGGATGGTTTCGCGCTTGCGCACGGGCAGGGTCTTGACCATCTGGTGCAGGAACAGGGCGGTCTCGTCGATGAGCCGCTCCTCGGAGCGCACGCCCTTGATGATGATGGAGTTCGCGTGGACGCGCAAGGAGCGCTCCTCGTCGCGGGTCAGCTCGCGCCCGGTGTAGACGATGACCGGCGGCAGCGCGGCCCCCTTTTCGGCTCCCTTCGCGGCCTCCAGGCGCTCCAGCAGCTCAAAGCCGCTCATGTCCGGCAGCCCTAAATCCAGGATCATGCAGTCGAAGCGCCGCTTCTTCAAAAAGTCCAGGGCCTGTGCGCCGGTCGCCGCCTCCACGATGTTCAGCCCCGGGTCCTTGATCAGGTCGGTGACGGCCCGGCGCAGGGCGGGGTCGTCCTCCACCAGCAGCAGATCCTTGATTTTCTTTGACATGACCTCTTCCATGCGGCCAAAGGCCTGGTCCAGGCCCTCGCGGCTGGCGGGCTTGGACAAGAAGCCCACGGCCCCCCGGCGCAGGGCGTCGTGCCCGCCCTCCACCCCGGACATGACATGCACCGGGATGTGCCGCAGCCCCGGGTCGTGCTTGAGCTCGTCGAGCACCTGCCAGCCGTTCATGCCCGGCAGCTTGATGTCCAGGATGACGCCGCCGGGCGGAGTCTGGCGGGCCAGCTCCAGCCCCTGCTCCCCGCTTTGCGCGGCCAGAACCTTGAGGCCCTTGGCCCGGCACTGGTCGGCCAGGATCTGGGCGAAGTCCGGGTCGTCCTCGATGATCAGGATGCTCGGCTCGTTTTCGCGCAGGCTGTCCCGGTCGTCGGGGATGGCGGCCAGCAGACGGGGCGGGCGCCGCGCCGCAGGCGCGGTCCGGACGGGCTGGCCGGGGCCGGGCTGCGCCGGGGCGGCCTGGGCTGCGGGCGGGGCCAGCGGCAGCACGAGGATGAAGGTGGAGCCCCGGCCCGGCACGCTCTGCAGGGTGATCTCTCCGCCCAGCAGGTGCGCCAGCTCGCGCGAGATGGTCAGGCCCAGGCCCGTGCCGCCGTACTTGCGGGCCGTGCCGCCGTCGGCCTGCTGGAAGGCCTCGAAGATCTCCAGGTGCTTGTCCTCCGGGATGCCCGGCCCGGTGTCGGTGACGGACACGGCCAGGGCCCGGTCCGGGGCGGGTCCGCCGCGTCCCGGCTTCCAGCCCGGTTCGGGCCGCTGGAAGCGCAGGCCGATGCCGCCGTGATCGCAGAACTTGACCGCATTGGAAAGCAGGTTGCGCAAAACCTGCTCCACACGCTGCCGGTCCGTCCGGATGGATTCCGGCAGGTCCTCGTCGATGCCCACGACCAGACTGAGCCCCTTTTCATCGATCATGGGCTTGAAGGCCGAGGTCATGGAGGCGGCCAGCTCGGACAACGGCACGTCCTCCACGTTGAGGGTCATCTTGCCCGCCTCGATCTTGGACAGGTCCAGGATCTCGTTGATCAGGCTCAAGAGGTCGTTTCCGCTGCGGAAGATGATGCGCGCGAACTCCACCTGGTCCGGGGTCAGGTTGCCCCCGGCGTTGTCCATGAGGCTGCGCGAGAGCAGCAAAAGGCTGTTCAGCGGGGTGCGCAGCTCGTGCGACATGTTGGCCAGGAATTCGGACTTGTAGCGGCTGGAGACCTCCAGCTCGTGCGCCTTCTGCTCCAGGCCCAGGCGGATGTTCTCCAGCTCCACGTTCTTCAGCCCGATCTCGGCCTTCTGGCGCTCCAGGTACTCGTTCTTGTCGGACAGCTCCTCGTTGGCGGCCTGGAGCTCCTCCTGCTGCTGCCGCAGCTCCTCCTCGGAGGTGCGCAGGGCCTGGGCCTGCTGCTCCAGCTCCTCGTTCACCGCGTGCAGCTCCTCCTGCTGGCTCTGCAGGGTCTCGGCCTGGAGCTGGGTCTGCTCCAGCAGCTGGCGCAGCCGCGCCTGGTTCTCCACGGTGGCCAGCGCCTGGCCGATGGACTCGGACACGGCCGCCAGGAAAGTGAGCTTGTCCTCGGACAGCTCCTCAAAGGAGCCGAGCTCCAGGACGCCCTTGACCCGGCACTCGTGGGGCAGGGGCACGACCACGAGGTGGCGGGGCTGGGACTCGCCCAGGCCGGAGTTGACCCGGATGTAGTCCTCGGGCAGCTCGGACACGCTGATGGGCTTGCCCGTGAGCGCGGCCTGGCCCACCAGCCCCTGGCCCAGGCGGAAGGCGCCGGACTGGCTCTTGGGCAGGGTGTAAGCGTAGCTGCCGGTAAGAAACAGGGTCTCGTCCCGGCCAAGGACGAACAGCGCGCCCACCTGGGCGTTCAGGTAGGTGGCCAGAAAACCCGTGACGCGGTCGGCCAGGGTGCGCAGGTCGGGCTCCCCGGTCAGCAGCTGGGCCAGCTCGTTCTTGCCGGTCTTGACCCAGTCGTTGCGGGCGTTGGCCTCGGCAGCCTGGCGCAGGGCCATGATCATGCGCTCCAGGGCCAGGCCCAGGGCATCGCGCTTGCCGACCGGGACAACGGCCTGAGACAAGTCGCCCTCGGCCACGGCCTGGGCTGCTGCGGCCTTGTCCTTCAGGCCCGCGCGCATGTCCCGGAAGGCCTCGGCCAATTGGCCGATCTCGTCCCCACGGCGCATGTCCAGGTCCTCGCCGAAGTCGCCCACGGCCACGGCCTTGATCCGGGCCACCACTTGACCCAGGGGCAGGATGATGCTGCGGGTGGTGAGCCAGGCCACCAGGGCGGCGGCCAGGACCGCGCAGGCCAGAAGCAGCACCATGGACCTGGCTGCGTTGTCCCGCTCCTGCTGGGCCTCCTGGTGGTATTCCTCGGCCTTGTGCTGGGCGAAGTCGATCAGGGTCTGGATTGCGGACCGGAACCGCGTCACATGTTCGCGGGCCATGGCCACGGAGCGGAGCTGCTCATCCTGGCTGCGGCCCTGTTGGTGGGCGGCGATGGCCTCGTTGATGTGCGCGGACCATTCGCGGAAGCACACCTGCGCCTGCTCGACATCGGCCCTTGGCCCCAGGTAGCGCTGGCCGACCAGGACAAAGAGCTCCCGGATGCTGGCCTCGGCCTGGAGGATGTCGCGCTGCTTGAGCTCCACTGCGGCGGGGGCAAGGCTGGGGACCAGGTCGTCGAGGATGACGTCGATGTCGCGGGCCTGGCCGCGGATGTCCCGCAGGGCCGTGTTCACGGTGAAGGGGTGCTGGTAGATCTGCTCGGTCAGGTCGGACAGGTGCCGGGCCTGGAAATAGGCAACCAGGCCGATGAGCATGGACAGAGACAGCATCAGGCCAAAACCGACCATGAGCCGGGCGCCGATTCTGTGGTCGCTTGGTTTCATTTCACGTCCTCGCGCACTGAAGGCCTGGGCCGAACAGGTTCGGATTATTCACCACAACGTGTACCATGTGGTGCGGATTTTTGGCAATGCTCAATTCATTGGAAGCGCCGCTCTGCTGCGACCGCCAAAACGGCTGCGACAGCCCAAGGCTGGACATAATACAACAACATTCCGACATATTGGACGGTCAGAAGGGCCAGGGCAACGGGCCAGGGCGACGAGATTTCGGGCGGCAGGCGGCGCAGGCCCCTTGGCGGACGGTGTTGCCGTTTGCAAACGCTCACGGCTTCAGGCTTTGGGACTGCCTGATGCGGGCAGTGGCTGCGCCCTTGCCGGGGACCCGCCGCAGGCCCGGAACAGCCGCCCCTGGCTGGCCCTTCGGTCTTGCCCTGCCGGGTTGGCCTGGGACTGCACTTGGGGTTGGCCTGCCGAGTTGCCCTGTGATGAGACTACGGATCGGCCTGCCGGGGGAAAGGTCGCCGAATGCCCAGGCTGGCCCTGGTCAGGTTCAGGTGGCCGTAATCAAAATGGGCGCAAGGGGTGCGCGCAAGGGGAGCGCACAAGGGCAGGATAAGGGGAGCCCCAGGGTGGGCGGTGCAGCATGGACGGCGCGGCAAGGGCACAGCGCAGGGGCCAGCGCGACGCCGGGCAGCGCCCCGCCCCGGTTGCGGACAAGCCAGGGTTGCGGACAAGCCAGGGTGATCGGACAGGCCAGGGCGATGGGCAAAGCCGGGCAAGGCCAGGCAGGCCGCACCCCGGCCCGCCGCAACGCTGCGGTCAGCCGTAGGTTGCCAGCGCGATGAGGGCCTCGGCCGTTTCGCCGGGGTCGCCGGTGAAGGTCAGGCCCACCTCGTCCCCGCGCACCCAGGCGACAACGCCGGGGAACTGGCCGCAGGCCTTGATCTCCAGGCTCAGCTCCTGGCCCGAGCAGTAGATCCCGAACACCCGCAGCTTGGCCCCGCCCACGGAGACGTTGACCACCTCGCAGGGCTGCCAGTCGCCCTCGCACAGCAGACGTCCGGCCACAAGCAACGTCTTGCGGGCGTGGCTGCGGTGGTCGAAACCGGAAGGCGTGCTTGAGGCTGGGCCGGATGTGTTCACAGGCGCTCCAATGGATTGGGCCGGGCTATTTCGAGGTCATGGTCCAGACCCCGCGCCAGTCCGTGGGCAAAGCGGCGGCCAGGGTCTCGCAGCGTTCGATGTAGGTTGTGCAGAGCCTGTCCGAGGGGTTGAGCCGCAGGGCCTCCGAAAAGGAACGCGTGGCCCGGGCGAAGTCCCCGGCGCGGTAGGCCTTGCGGCCCTCCTGGAAATGCCCCGTGGCCTCCATGAGGTTGGGGAAGGTCTCGTCGGTGTGGTAGTCCAGCACCTCGTAGATGCGCACGGGCTCGGTCTTGCCCTTGACCACCACGTCGTCCACGTCCCTGACCCGGTAGATGCCCTTGAGCCTGGCGTGGGTGAACTCGCTGATGAGGATGCGCGCGCTGTACTGCTTGCAGGCGCTTTCCAGCCGCGCGGCCAGGTTCACCCCGTCGCCGATGATGGTGTAGTCCATGCGCTTGGGCGAGCCGATGTTGCCGGAGACCACCTGGGCCGAGTTCAGGCCGATGCCGATGTCGATGGGCTTTTGGCCCGCGCTCGCACGCTGGGCGTTGAACACGGAGAGCTGGCGGATCATGGCGATGGCGCAGCGCAGGGCCCGGTCCTCGTCGTCCTCGTGGGCCAGCGGGATGCCGAACACGGCCATGATGGCGTCGCCGATGAACTTGTCGAGCATGCCGCCCTCGGCCTGCAGGCAGTCGACCATGAGGGTGAAGTAGTCATTCAAGAAGCTCACCGTGCCCTGGGCGCCCAGGCTCTCGGTCAGGGTGGTGAAGCTGCGGATGTCCGAGAAGAGCACCGTGACGTCCACCACCTTGCCGCCCAGGATGTCCTCGCCCCCGGCCATGAGCTGGTCGGCCAGCTTGGGGTCCATGTAGCGGCTCATGGTCGACTTCATGCGCTTTTCGCTCGATATGTCCTCGATCATAAACATGGTGCCGAGCTTCTTCTGCTCCCCGCTCAAGAGCGGCAGCACCGAGACGTTCACCGAGACGCTGCGGTCCGGAAAAACCAACTCGGCGTCCATGCTGATGTCCGGGGTCTGGGAGGCGTCCACGGCGGCCACCTTGTCCGCCAGCCAGGCGTTGGGGCCGGTGAAGAACTCGGCGAAGCTCTGGCCGAGCAGGCCCTGGGCCTCGCCGCCCTTTTCAGAAGAGAGGATGCGCAGGCCTGCGGCGTTGCAGGTCTTGATGCGGCCGTCCTCGTCCAGCGTGATGACGCCGTTGCTCATGCTCTGGAGCATGCTCTCGTTGTAGTTCTTCATGCTCTGCACGTCGCTGAAGAGCTTGGCGTTCTCCAGCGCGATGGAGATCTGGGCGGTGAAGGCCTTGAGCCTGGACTCGTCCTCGTGGGTGAAGGGCCCGCCGTGCCTGTTCAGGACCTGGGTCACGCCGATGACCTTGCCCTCCTTGGTCACCACCGGGGTGCACAGGATGGAGCGCGTGAAGAATCCCGTCTTCTTGTCGAAACCGGGGTTGAAGCGCAGGTCGGCGTAGGCGTGGGGGATGTTCACGGACTGGCCGCTGGTGAACACCGCGCCGGCGATGCCCAGATGGTTGGGGAAGCGGATCTGGGTGGCCTGGATGCCCTCGCCCACCATGGACCACAACTCAGCGGTCTTCTCGTCGTTCAAAAACAGGGTCGAGCGCTCGGCGCTGAGCATCTTGGTGGCCTCGCCCATGACCTTGCGCAACAGCGTGCCCAGCTCGATCTCCGAGGTCACGTCGGCCACGACGTTCAGGAACTCCAGCTCCTTGGCGCGAGAGGCCTGCATCTTCTCCACGAACTGGGCACCGGACAGGGCGATGGCCGCCTGCATGGCGATGGCCTCAAGGAGCTTCAGGTCCTCGCGGCTGAAGTCCCCGTCCTTCTTGTTCAGCACCTGGGCCACGCCGATAATCTCGCCCTTGACCGTGCGGATGGGCGCGCAGACGATGTTGCGCGTCACGAACCCGGTCTCCCGGTCCACCTCCTGGTTGAAATGCTTGTTCTTGTAGGCCTCGGCCACGACCATGCCCCGGCCCGTGGTGAACACGCGGCCAGCCACGCCCGTGCTGTTCAGGATGCGGATGCGCCGGTGCTGGGTGCCCTGGGCCACGATGGAGTACAGCTCCCCGCTCTCGGGGTCGTTCAGGAACAGCGAGCCGCGCTCGGCCCCCAGCTCCCAGCTGGTCATCTCCACCAGGGCCCCCAGCATCTCGTCCAGGCTGTCCAGGGCGGCCAGCCGGTGGGACACGCCGAGCAGCATCGCGGAGCGGTCGGAGGGGCCGGAGCGGTTTAGGGGCAGCCTGCCTGCGGCCCTGGCCAGGGTCTTCGGGGCGGTCTTGGCTGCGGTCTTGGCTGCGGTCTTGGCTGCGGTCTTGGCTGCTGGCTTGACTGCTGGCTTGACTGCGGCCTTCAGAAGACTCTGTTGTTTCGTGGACTTGGCCATCACTTCCGCCCTCCGGCCTGAAGGGCCTCGCGCAGGACCACCACGGTCTGGCGCAACTGCGCAAGCTCGTCCTCCAGGGCCCGGCGCTCAATCCGCGCGCGGTCCCGCTCGTCGAACAGGGCCTGGTCCAGGCGCTCGCGCAGGGCCTGGATGGCAACCTGAAGCTCGCGGTTCTCGGCCTTGCCCTGGGCCACGGCCTCCTGGACCTGGCGGTCGCGCTGGGCGCGCAGGGTCTCCAGGACCTCGCGCAGGGCCACCACCGCGGCCTTCATGTTCTCGATCTCGCCCTGGGAGGCGGCCACGGCCTGCTGCACCGCCGCGTTCTTGTCCAGCACCAGCACCTCCAGGGACTGGCGCATCACGGCGACGGTGTCCTTCAGGTGGCGGTTCTCGGCGTGCAGGAGGCTGAGCTCCTGGGCGGGGTCGGGCGTGCGGGCCATGGTCGTCCTGTCCGGGTCGGGTTGCAGGCCGTGGAGGCAGAATGCATATTCCCAACAAATTAATGGATTCTCGAGAGAATTGTCAATGCGTAGGGACAGAATCTCTGGAGCTGCGCAGGGCGCGGCCTGGGGTCCAGATGCGGGCCAAAGCTTCGCGGCGCAGGTCGACAGTTTGCGGCGCAGGCCGAAAGCCCGGCAGCCAAACCCCGGCTCAGGCCACCTGGCCGAACCGACACAACTCCAGGCCCAGCTCCAGGCCCGGCTCCAAGCTCAGGTCAAGCCGCAACCCTGACACGGGGCCGGACGCCGGACCAAGTTCCAAGGCCGACACCGGGGACGAAGTTACTGCCGGAGCCGGGGCCGGGACAGAAACCGGGGCCGAGATTGCGGTCGACTCCGCCGCCCCGCCCTGGACCACCACGCGCCGTCCTGTCGGGGCCGCGACCACGCCCAGCGCCTTCAGGTGCTCGGCCAGGGCGTCGTGCTCCAGGATGCCGGTGTCCACGCGGCCCGTAGCGATGCCCTTCAGCGTGGCCAGGCCGTCGCCGCCGCCCGCCAGATAGCTGTTGGTCACCAGCCGGTAGGTGGCCGCCGGGTCGATGTCCGCAATCTCGCCGCCGGGACCGCCTGCGCTGCGCACCCGCAGCGCGCTGATGCGCCCGCCCATGGGCCGGTCCGGGTCCACCGCGCAGGTGAAGCCTGCGGCGTGGAAGACCTGAAGGTTGCGCCACTCACCTCCGAGGGGCGGGTGCGTGCGCAGCCGGAACTCCGCGGCCTCCTCCAGGACGCTTGTGAACTCGGCCCCGGTGACGTCCAGGCTGACCAGGGTGTTGCCAAAGGGCAGCACGCCCATGACCATGCCGAGCGTGAGTTCGCCCTGGAAGAGATCCTGGCGCAGCCCGCCGGGCATGAGCAGGGCCAGCTGCGCGCCAGGGACCGCCGCCAGGTAGGCGTCGGCCACGATCGGGCCGGGGTCCGTGGCCGTGCCCCGGACCAGGTCCACCACAGCGTGAGCCCCGACGCGCGCGGCGCGGAAGGGCGCGATCTCCCTGGCGTAGGGCGCAATCCTCGCCGCGATCCCGGCGTCCTCGGCCACGATGCGGGCCGCGCCGGAAGCCGCGAGCGCCGCCACAAGCCGCGCCTGCAGCGGCGAGCCCTTGGGCACCGGCTTGCCGTCCTGGCTGAAGTCCTCCCCGGCCAGGATCATGGGCCGAGCCGAGTGCTCCACAATGGCGCCCCCGGCGTCGAAGCGGACCCGCAGCAGCCCCAGCTGCATGCCCCAGCGCCAGGCCTGGACCACCAGCGTCCTTCCGTTATCCGGGCCCTGCACCACGGTGGGGTACGCTCCCGCGGGGGTCAGGCCCAGCTGGGCCAGCCGGGCCGGGTCGCCCAGCAGGGTGTGCGAGTGGCCGCCCACGATGACGTCGATGCCCGCCACGGCCTTGGCCAGGGCGATGTCCTGCTCGTAGCCCAGGTGGGAGAGCACCACGATCCGGTCCACGCCCTGGCCGTGCAGCTCACGCACCTGCACGGCCACGGCCGGGGCTGCGGGAAGAAAGACCGCCCCGCCCACGTCAACGGTGATCCGGGGCGTGGTCGGCGTGGTGACGCCGATGATGCCCACCCGCTGCTGACCGAACAGCCGCACCACCGAGGGCCGGATGCGCCCGTCCAGGGCGGGCTCGCGCGTTACGTCGATGTTGGCCGCCAGCATCGGGAAGCGGGCCCTGGCCGCCAGCGCGCCCGTGAGCCCCGGCCCCTTGTCAAACTCGTGGTTGCCGAGCGTCATGGCGTCCAGCCCCAGCTGGTTCAAGAGGTCGATGTCGGCCCGGCCCTGGAAGACATTGAAAAAGAGCGTGCCCTGCACCGCGTCCCCGGCGTGCAGCACCAGCACGTTCTCCTCGCTGGCGCGCACCTCGTCCAGCGCCGTCTTGAGCCGCGCGAACCCGCCCAGCCGGGCCTTGGCCTTCTCGCCCGCCAGGACCAGGCCGGTGTCCACGGGCTCCAGGTTGGAGTGCGTGTCGTTGATGTGGGCGATGGTCAGGCTGAAGGGGCCGGGCAAGGGGCGGTGCGCGCAGGCCCCGAGCAACAGGAGCTGCAAGGCCAGCAGGGCCAGCAGCAGAAGCAGCGCGGCGCGCGGCAGCGGGCGGAAGCGGCGCAAAACAGTGGGCATGGTCGGCATGGTCCGGGCTCCTTGGGCTGAGTGCGCCGCGCGGGCGGCAGGGGCGGCTGGCCTCATCCGGTTTCATCCGGTTTCATCGGGCCTGGTCGGGCCTGGTCGGGCCTGGTCGGGCCTGCACCGGCTGGAGCGCGCGGCTGCGTGCGAAAATTCCCCGGCCTGGCCGGGACCTGATGTTCCTGCGCCCTGCGCCCCAGCCCTGCTCACCCGGCTCGATCCGGGAGAGTCCGGCGCGGGCCTATTCCGGCCTGCCCGCAGGCCCCCGGCGCAGGCGCGCCAGCAGCTCCTCCAGGCCCTCGATGATCTCCCCCCTGTCCCCGGCGTTGACCTTCCCCAGGTCCGCGATGATGCGCAGGCCCGCGAACTCCCTGCGGATGTGGTCCGCGTTGCCGGGCTCTTCGTCGTAGCTGCCGGTGACGGCGTAGGGGATGACCTCGCGTTCGATGCCCTTGGCCGTGAGCTTTGGGCGCTCCTCGGCCTCCACGATGTCGCGCACGAGCGAGAAGGTGTCGGCGGAGATGAGGATGCCGTCGGGCTCGGCCTGGGCCTCCAGGCGCGCGGCCAGGTTCACCTCGCCGCCGATGATGGTGTAGTCCATGCGGTCCGCGCTGCCGAAGTTGCCCACGTTGCAGTACCCGGTGTTGATGCCGATGCGCATGTGGAAAGGCTTGTTGTAGCCGCGAGCGCGCCACTCGTCCTGCAACGTCTTCATGCGGCGCTGCATGGCCACGGCCATGCGCACGCAGGCCTCGGCGTCCTGCTGCACGCCCTTGGTCTCCGGGTCGCCGAAGAACATCAGCATGGCGTCGCCGATGAACTTGTCGATGGTGGCCCCGTAAAGGAGCGCGATGGCCGACATCTCCGTGAAGTAGCTGTTCAGCAGGTCCGACAGATCCTCGGGCTGCATGTCCTCGGTGGTCTTGGTGAAGTCCTTGATGTCGCTGAAGAAGACCGTGAGCTTCTTGCGCTGGGTCACAAGCTCCGTGCCCTTTTCCCCGGTCAACAGCGAGTGCACGATCTGCGGCGACAGGTACTTGGACAGGCTGGCCGAAAGCCCGGCCAAAAGCTTGCTCTTCTCCTCCCTGACCTGGGCCGAGGCGAGGTCGCGGGTGCGCTCCTCCAGGGCGGAAATCATGCGGTTGGTGTAGCTGGCCATGAGGCCGAACTCGTTGTTGCTGCTGACCACCGCCCGGGAGTTCAGGTTGCCCTGCGCCACCCGGGTCAGCGCGCCGTTCTCGTTGGCGAAGGCCAGGCGCAGGTTGCGCGAGAACGAGGCGATGAGGTTCAAGATCTCGGCCAGGGCCACCGCCAGCACAAAGCTCAGCTCCACCAGCACCGCGCGCAGGGGCAGCTGCAGGCTGCCGTGCTCCACGCCCTGGACCCACTGGAAGTCGCGCACCAGGATCAAAAACACCACCAGCACCACGGCGAAGAGCACAAAGGCGGCGGCCAGGGAGAACTGCCGGGTCAGCGGGAACATGTTCTCGCCCACCGGGAGCTCCTGGCTGGTCTGCTCAAGCAGGCGGGCGATCTTGCGCTCCTCCTCCAGGGCCAGGTCCGCTGCGGCAAAGGCCCCCAGGATGACGCAGCCGAGCACCACCTTGCCGCCGCTGGCAAGCAGGGGAAAGCCCAGCACCAGGGTGTTGCTGGCGGCCAGGGCCAGGCCCAGAAGCAGGAACAGCGCCAGCTCTGCCCTGGCCCGCAGAAACACGCGGCCAGCCACCGGGCTGTGCCCGACCAGAGGCTCGATGACGAACCGCCGCAGGCAGTAGCCCAGGGCGAAGGCCGCCAGCACAAACTGCGCCCACTGCGCCAGGGTCAGCTGGTTGATGAACGGGCAGACCCGGCCGCCATAAAACACGGTGACCACAGCGGCGAACAGGTAATGCGCCAGGGCGCGCATGGCGGCCTCCAGGCTGGGCGTTGGGGGGATCCTCACGCTCCTTGCGCTACGCCAGACTCGTTGATTTCGCAAGCAAGGGGCCCTGGCCGAAGTCAGCCTGGCTCGCCGATCCATTTTCCAGGCCGCGCTCCCGGCGGCTGTCCAGGCGATGACTGTCCAGACCGATGACTGCCCAAGAGTTGCCTGCTCCGGTCATTGACACCCCACAAAAACAGCATACATTCGTGGTTGGCTCAGACACCTTCAGCCGGAGCTTGGACATGAAGAAAACAATCACCCTTCTGGCGCTGCTGCTGGCCCTGTGCGCCACCTCCGCCGCCGCCATCGCCGCCACGGCCAGCGCCGCGCCCCGCACGTCCCAGCAACCGAAAGGAGCCGCCATGACCCCGGACACCCTCGGCGTCGCCACCTTTGCCGGCGGCTGCTTCTGGTGCGTTGAATCAGACTTCATCCACCTCCCCGGCGTCATCTCCGTGACCTCCGGCTTTGCCGGCGGCAAGGAGAAGAACCCCACCTATGAGCAGGTCTCCGCAGGGCTGACCGGCCACCGGGAGTCCGTGCAGGTCCGCTTCGACCCGGCCAAGGTGAGCTATGGCCTGCTGGTGGAGTGGTTCTGGCGGCACCACGACGCCACGGACGACGGCGGCCAGTTCTGCGACCGGGGCGCGCAGTACCGCCCGGCCATCTTCGTGCACAGCGCCGAGCAGCGCCGCGAGGCCGAGGCGTCCAAGAAGCGCCTGGCGGACGCGCACCTGCTGAAGAGCCCGGTGATCACGCCGATCATCGACTACACGACCTTCTACCCGGCCGAGGACTACCACCAGCGCTACTTCGAGAAGAACCCCATCCGCTACAAGTTCTACCGCTATAACTGCGGCCGCGACAACACCATCCGCGCCCTGTGGGGGGCTGAGGCGGACAAGCCCTTCTCGGCCTACGTGGCCGAGGCCGCCACGGGCTGGCGCAAGCCCAGCCGCGAGCAGCTCAAGGCCCGGCTGACGCCCATGCAGTTCAAGGTCACCCAGGACGCGGGCACCGAGCCGCCCTTCCAGAACGAGTATGACGCGAACAAGCGCGCGGGCATCTACGTGGACATCGTCTCCGGCGAGGCGTTGTACAGCTCCACGGACAAGTTCGACTCCGGCACGGGCTGGCCCAGCTTCAGCAAGCCGCTGGAGCCCGGCAACATCGTGGAGCGCCCGGACAACACCCTGTTCACCACGCGCACCGAGGTCCGCAGCAGGCTGGGCGACAACCACCTGGGCCACGTGTTCCCGGACGGGCCCAAGCCCACGGGCCTGCGCTACTGCATGAACTCTGCGGCCCTGCGCTTCGTGCCCAGGGAGAACCTGGAAAAGGAAGGCTACGGCAGGTACACTGGCCTGTTCAAGTAGGCGGCCTGTTCAGGCACGCCAGCTGTTGAGGCATGGTCGGCTACCCTTTCGAGGGCGTGACAGCCACAAGCTCCCCGCCGCAGGACGACCCGCCGCCAGCGGTGCAGGCCAGGCAATGCGGCCCGGTCATGACCAGACGGCCGCGCAGGAGGTCCGCGTCGAAATCGCGGATGTGCCCCGGCGCGGCGTGGTTCACGCGCAGGCCCAGGACCATGTTGAAGTCGCAGTCATAGAGCGCCCCGTCGTAGCCCACGTTGATCTGGCGGCGGCACATGAGCCCGTCCAGCGTGGCCGGATTGAAGGACTGGCGCAACAGCTCCAGGTACCCGGCCTCCTGGCCGGAGCGGCGCAGGCCCTCGCCAAAGCGGCCCAGCGGCATGTTGGCGATGGTCAGCAGGCGGTTGAAGACCAGGCCGTGCCGGGCCAGGAGTTCGCGCCGGTAGTCGGCCTCCAGGGCGCATTGCCCTGGCGGCAGGAAGGCCCCGCCGGGGTTGTAGACCAGATCGATTGTCAGGGTGTCCTCCGGGCCGCCATCTTGGTCGCTGGCCCGGCCATATCCCAGCCCGTTCAGCCGCCGCAGGGCCACCACGCTGCGCTCGTAGACCCCGGAGCCGCGCATGGCCCGCACGTTCTCCTCCAGGTAGCAGGGCAGCGAGGCCACAAGGCTGACCTTGCGCGCGCGGTAGAACTCGAACATGTCCTCCTGGCCGGGCTCGTACAGCGCCGTGAGGTTGGTGCGCACCTGGGCCGCCAGCCCCGCGCGGAACAGGCCGTCCAGCAGGGGCCGCAGCACCGGGCACAGCTCCGGCGCGCCGCCGGTGATGTCCACCAGCCTGGGCCGCAGGGTTCGGGCCGCGCCCAGCACCTGTTCCATGGTCGCCTCGTCCATGAGCTCCGTGCGCTCCGGCCCGGCCTGCACATGGCAGTGCGTGCAGGACTGGTTGCAGCGCAGCCCCAGATTCACCTGCATGACGTCCACGCCCAGGGCCTGGACATGCCCCCCGGCCAGCCGCTCGAACTCGTTCAATCCGCCCGTCATGTTGTCCGTCATGCCGCCCCTCATGTCCTTGTTCTCCATGCTCTTACGGCTCCTCTCACACAGGATCGACCGGCGCGCAGGCCCGGCCCTTGAGCCCGAAGAGGTAGTGCAGGGCCTTTTTCACCGTGGGGGAAAAAAGTCTTTCGCCGATGACGCGCCCGGCCACGGCCTTGGCCGACTCGCAGCGGGTGGGGTACGGGTGGGTGATGCCCGCCAGGGCCGTCAGCGAGACCTTGCCCGCCAGCACCGCCGCCCACTCGCCCAACAGCTCGCCCGCGCCATGCCCCACGATCTGCACGCCCAGCGGGTGTCCGTCCGCGCCGAGCAGCAGCTTGACCAGGCCGCCGGTCTCGGCCTCGGCCCTGGCCTTGTCGTTGTCCGCAAAGCGCTCCGTAACCACCCGGTAGTCCACGCCGGGCTTGAGCCCGGCCTTCTGGGCCTGGGTATCGTTCAGGCCGATGTGCGCCAGGCCCGGCTCGGTGTACGTGCACCAGGGCATCCAGGTATAGTCGGCCTTGCGCGGCAGGCGGAAGATGGCGCCCGCCACCACGATGCCCGCTTCGTAGCCTGCGGCGTGGGTGAACTGCCAGGCCCCGGTCACGTCGCCGCAGGCGAAGATGTGCTTCTGGCTGGTGCGCAGGCGCGCGTCCACCACGATGCCCTTGCCCGAATACGCCACCCCAGCCGCCTCCAGGCCCAGGCCCTCGACATTGGGCGTGCGGCCCAGGGCCACCAGCAGGGCGTCGCCGCGCACGCTACGGGGTTTACCGTCCGGGCCATCCTGGGTGAAGCGGACGACCTTTTGCCCGCCCTCCTGGCTTACGGAACTGAAGCCCGCGCCCAGGTGGAAGCGCACGCCCTCGGCCTCCAGGGCCTGCTGTACGAGCGCGGCCATGTCCGCGTCGTCGCGCGAGAGGATGCGCCCTCCGCGCTGGATGACCTCCACCTGCGAGCCCAGCCGCTGGAAGGCCTGGGCCAGCTCCACGGCGATGGGCCCGCCGCCGAGGATCACCAGCCGCTCCGGCAGGCGGTCGAGCGAAAATATCTCGCGGTTGGTCAGGTGCGGGGTCTGGGCCAGGCCGGGGATGGGCGGAATCTGCGCGCGGGAGCCCGTGGCGATGACCCATTTGGCCGCGCTCACGCGCTGGCCGCCTGTTCCGCCTGTTCCGCCTGCTTCGCCCGTTGCACCCTCAATCTCGGCCTCGTGCGCATTGACGAAACGCGCCGCGCCAAAGCGCACCTCTGCCCCCAGGCCGCAGAAGCGCTCGATGGAGTCGTGGCCGCGAATGTCCATGATGACGCTCTCGATGCGCGCGCGCACCAGGGCGAAGTCCACGGGCGGCAGGCTGACGGCGGGCAGGCCCAGCCGCTCGGCATTGGCCATGACGTGGCGCGCGCGCGCCGTGGCGATGAGGGTCTTGCTCGGAACGCAGCCGTAGAACAGGCAGTCGCCGCCGAGGTGCGGCCCGCGCTCGATGAGCAGGGTGCGCGCCCCCAGCTGGGCCGCTCCTGCGGCCACGGAAAGCCCGCCCGCCCCGCCGCCGATGATGGCGATGTCGTAGTCGAATGCCGCCATGCTCCCTCCCTCGTGTCGCGTCCACGAAATCAATGCAGGCAATGTTTACTGAGCCTTCGCTGAAACCATTCGCTGTCTTGCCTGAGAAATTCTCCCAAGCCGCGCTTGGCATACACGCTCTTTCCAAGGACTCGGCACTAGGTTCGCCTGCGGGCCCGCAGCCAGGCTATCAGCCGCCGGGCCAGCAGCGGCAGAAGCCCCATGAACGTCAGGGCCGCCAGAATCCCCGGCGAGAACACGCCCGCCGGGGTCTGCACCTGGGCCAGTCGGCCGCCTGCGTAGATGAACACCGCCGTGGCCGGCAGCATTCCCAGCTGCGAGACCCAGGCAAAGGTGCGCACGGGCATGGGCGTGAGCCCCATGACCGGATTGATGACGAAAAAGGGCAGGGCCGGAATCATGCGCATGGTGAAGAGATAAAAGGCCCCCTCACGCTCGATGCCCTCGTTGACCCGGGCCAGCCGGGAGCCGAAGTGCGCCTGGACCCAGCCGCGCAGCACATAGCGCGCCGCAAGGCAGGACAACGACGCGCCCAGCGTGCTGGCGAAGCTGGCCAGCACCAGCCCCCGGCCAAAGCCGAACAGCGCGCCCCCGGCCAGGGTCAGGATGGTCGCTCCGGGCAGCCCCAGCGCGATGACCGTGACATAGAACGCGAAATAGGCTGCGGCGGACCTGAGCGGCTGCTCCGCCACCAGCAGCCGCAGCTCCTCCAGAGAGGACTTGAGCGCGGCCAGGGTCAGGTATCTGTCCAGGCCCAGGACGAAGAAGGCCGCCACGGCCAGCAGCAGCAGGGCGGCCAGGATGATCCTGGGGGCGTTGCCGCCCGTGCGGTTTGGGGTGTGGGCTTCTGTCATGGGCTGTTTCTAGCCCATTCCATCTGCCGCCGCAACGCGCCCAAGCCTTTTGTTTCCACCGCGCACCTGCTAGCATGGCCCATGGACCAGCCCGAGCCTTTTGTCACGACGCCCGACGCCTTGCCCGGCGCCTTGCCGGACGCCTTGCCCAGCGCAGCGCCTGGCAGACCTCCCGGCCCGACTTCCGACCGGACTTCCGACCGGACTTCCGACCGGACTTCCGACCGGACTTCTGACAGGCCGCCCGACACGCCGCCCCTGGCCCTTTCGGTGATCATTCCCGTCTATCGGGAGGAGGCGCGCATCCGGGCGCTGCTGGCGCATCTTGCGGATATCCCGGCCGCTGGCGGCCCCAAGCCGCTGCCGATGGCGACAGGGGCGGTGGCGACAGGGGCGGCGGAGCTGCGGCTGGCGGAAATCCTGGTGGCGGACGGCGACCCGGAGCAGCGCACCCTGGCGGCCATGGCCAAGGGCCAGGCCATTGCCGAAGGCGCGGCCATGCCGCAGGGCCCGTATTTCCCCGAGGGCCAGGCTAGGCCCGAAGGCGCCGCCGCCGCCCCCACGGCCCAAGTCAGGGGGCTGGCCACAGACAAGGGCCGCGCCCGGCAAATGAACGCCGGGGCCAGGGCCGCGCGCGGGAACGTCCTGCTCTTCCTCCACGCGGACACGCGCCTGCCGCCAGACGCCTTCCCGCTGATCGGGCAGGCCCTGTCCGACCCGGACATCTGCGGCGGGGCCTTCGCCTTGCGCATCGCGCCGGAGGGCGGCCCGCCCGGCCTCGGCCTGCGGTTCATCGCCTGGGCGGCCAATGTGCGCGCCCGGCTTTTCCGCGCGCCCTACGGCGACCAGGCCATCTTCCTGCGCCAAGACTGCTTCCAGGCCCTGGGCGGCTTTGCGGACATCCCGCTGATGGAGGACCTGGAGCTCATGACCCGGCTGCGACAATCCGGACAGCGCATCCGGCTGCTCACGGCCTGCGCGGCCACCTCGGCCCGGCGCTGGGAGGCCGAGGGCCTGCTGCGCTGCACCGGGCGCAATCTTCTGCTGCGCGCCCTGTACCACCTGGGCGCGAGCCCGCAACGACTGGCGAGGTTCTACACATGAGGCGGCCCCCATGCGACGTGTGATCGTGTTCCTCAAGTTTCCGGAGCCCGGAGCGGTCAAGACGCGGCTGGCGGCGCAGATCGGCGTTGCGGCGGCGGCGCGGCTGGCGCGGCATTTCGCGGAGCAGACCCTGGCGGCGGCGGCAAGCCATGGCCTGCCTGTGACCATCTGCTTCGCCCCGGCCAGGCGCGGGCCGGAGTTCTCGTCCTGGTTGGGGTCCGGGTACGACTATGCCCCGCAACAAGGCGCGGACCTGGGCCAGCGCATGCTCCACGCCTTTGCGGGAGCCTTTGCCCGTGGCGCGGAGCGCGCCGTGCTGGTGGGCACAGACGCCCCGGACCGGCCCGTGGAATTCCTGACTGAGGCGCTGGACCGCCTGGACGAGCACGACGTGGTGCTCGGCCCGGCTCTGGACGGCGGCTACCACCTCATCGCCATGCGGCGCGGCAGCTTCGCGCCGGAGGCCTTCGGCTCCGGGGTGCCGGGCGGCATCGACTGGGGCACGCCCAGGGTGCTGGCCCAAACGCTCGACGCCCTGCGCCGGGCCGGGCGCACAACGTACCTGCTGCCGCCCTGGCGCGACATCGACGACAAGGCCGGGCTGGACGACTACCTGGAGAGGCACCCCGAGGCCGCCCGACTCCTCTCCGACGACGCTTCCAGCGACGCTGACGGCAACGGCAAAATCAACGACGCATCCGACGCTGCAACAGACGGAGGCGCGCCATGCGCGACAAAAGACTGATGCGGCCTGGCAAGCCTGAGCGCCACGGCGCATTCGACGGCGAGTTCAACGCCAGATTCAACGCCAGATTCGATGCCCGATTCGATGCCCGATTCAACGCCGCATGCAACGGCGCATTCCACCCTCGCGGCAACGCCCGCGCCAGCGGCGCATTTTGCGGCACGCCTGGCGTTGCGCCGGGCCGGGGTGCGGCATGAAATACGAGGCCCTGCTGCGGCTGTCGGTGTTCCTGGGCGTGGCGCTGGCCCTGGGGCTGTGGGAGGTGCTGGCCCCGCGCCTGCCCCGCCCGGCCGAGCGGCTGCGGCGCTGGCCCGGCAACCTGGGGCTGGTGGCCCTGGCCACCCTGCTCATCCGGCTGGCCGTGCCCGTGCTGCCCGTGGGCCTGGCCGGCCTGGCCCAGGCCCGGGGCTTTGGCCTGCTCAATCTTCTGACCGCCCACGGGTTGCCGCTGCCCGAGCCCGCAGCCGGGCTGGCCTGCATCCTGCTCCTGGACCTGGCCATCTACGGCCAGCACGTGGCCTCGCACCGCTGGCGCTGGTTCTGGCGGCTGCACCGGGTGCACCACGCGGACACCGTGCTCGACCTGACCACGGCGGTGCGCTTCCATCCGCTGGAGCTGCTGCTGTCGCTGGGCTACAAACTCCTGCTGGTGCTGGCCCTGGGCCCCCCGGCCTGGGCCGTGCTCGGCTTCGAGCTGTTGCTCAACGCCCTGCCCATGTTCAACCACGCCAACGCGCGCCTGCCGCTCCGCCTGGACCGGGCCCTGCGCCGGATCATCGTGACCCCGGACATGCACCGCATGCACCACAGCACGGACATGGCCGAGGCCAACACCAACTACGGCTTCTGCTTCCCCTGGTGGGACCGCGCCTTTGCCACCTACCTGGACCAGCCAGCCAAGGGGCACGAGGGCATGGCCATCGGCCTGACCATCTTCCGCGAGCGCTCCTGGTCAGGGCTGTGGGGGCTGCTGCGCATGCCCTTTGCCTGAAGAGGGCCAGGCCTCTCGCCGTGCACAACGGCCCGGAATGCCTCGCGCGAAGACCAAGCGCGAATGGCGCGCCCCGGCCCTATTCCGGCCCTATTCCGGCCCTATTCCGGCCCTATTCCGACACCTGGCCGACCACGCCCTTGACCAGCCAGCGCAGAGACAGAAGCTCCGCGTCCGTGGCCTTTTGCCCCTTCTTGACGCGCAGGGCCCCGGCCTGGTCAAAGATGGGCCCGGCAAAGCTCATGTCCTCGCCCCTGGCCATTTTGGCCTCCAGCGCCAGGACCTTGGCCGCCACGGCCTGCGGCACGGCCGGGCCAAAGGGCGAAAGCTCCACGCCGCCCGCCTCGAAGCCCACGAACATCTGCTCGCTGCGCCAGGTTCCGGCCATGATTTTCTTGAGGATGTCCACATACAGCGGCCCCCACTGGAAGGTGGTGGAGGTCAGCGCGCAGGCCGCGCCGTACTTTGCGGAGTCCGTGCCGTAGCCCATGGCGGCCACGCCCTTCTGGCAGGCGGCGCGGGAGGTCTCCGGCGTGTCGGCCATCTGGCGGATAAGGTCGTGCTCCTTGGCGGCCAGGGCCACGGCCAGGGCGGTCTCGTGCACGGCGTCGCGCCAGGAGTTGAGCCAGACCACGGTGTTGACCCGGCCTGGGTCGAAGGCGATCCCGGATTCCTTGAGACCGCGCACCAGACCCAGGGTGAAGGCGTCGATGCCGCGCAGCACCTCGGGGATGGGCTGGGTGGCCACGGTGCCCACGTTCCTGTAGCCCATGAGCCCGGCCAGGTAGCCCGCCAGGTACTCGCCCTGCTCGATGCGCACCATGTAGGTGCCCAGGTTGGGCCGGGTCTTGTATCCCGAGCAGTGCATGAACACGACCGTGGGGTACTCGCCCGCCACCGTGTCCATGGCCTCCATGTAGGAAAAGGTGGTGCCGAAGATAACATCATAGCCCTGGCTGGCGTAAACGCGCAGCACGCGTTCGGCCTCGGCCTGGGTGTGCACGTTCTCGGTGTACGACACCTCCACCTGGTCGCCCAGCTGCCGCTTCAGGTACTCGATGCCGTCGTGGTGGGAGGTGGTCCAGCCCTGGTCGTCGATGGTCTCCAGGAACAGAAAGGCGGCGCGCAGCCTCTGTTTCGCGGCGGGGGCCACGGCAGGACCGGCGGCCTGGGCCGCGCGGACTCCAACGGACAGCTGCCCGACAGACAGGACGCCGACAGACGAAATACCGGCGGCCGCCAGACACAGGGTCAGGCAGGCGGCGACAAGTGTTTTCAACGGCATTGGGAAGCCTCCGGCAGGGGTTGTGCGGAGCGGGCAAGACGTCGACTCCGGCCCATGTGTAGCGCACCTGCCGGTCCGGGGACAAGCCCTCCGGCGATGCGGGCCTGCGCCCCGGCCCGCGCTTCTGTTCTGCGGCCCCGGCGCGTAGCGTCGACCGACAGCGGCGAGGCATTGCGGAGTCGGGAGGTGCAGACGCTCTGCGATCAGGTTGACCCGCCGCTCCCGGACGCGCTATTGCACCAAATACGAACCAGGCCCGCTGCCACAGCACAAACCAGCACAGCACCCGGTGCCGCGCGAGGCGTTCATGAACATCGGCCCCTACAGCTTCCAGGAGTTCAAGGACAAGGCCGCGGCCTTCCACGGCTACCCCGCGCCGGGCCTGTTGATCGGCGGGTACATGGTCGAGCTGGCGCGCAGGCAGCTGCCCGAGGGCACGCTGTTCGAGGCCGTGGTGGAGACGCCCAAGTGCCTGCCCGACGCCGTGCAGATACTGACCCCCTGCACCGTGGGCAACGGCTGGGTGCGCGTGCTGAACCTGGGCCGCTACGCCGTGGCCCTGTACGACAAGTTCACCGGCGCGGGCTTCCGCGTCTGGCTCGACGTGGACAAGATGGCCGCCTACCCCGAGATCAGCTCCTGGTTCCTCAAGCTCAAGGCCAAGGCCGACCAGGACACGGACCGCCTGTTCGCCGAGATCGAGGCTGCAGGCGAGGACATCTGCTCACTTTCGCCCATCCAGATGCTCGACCGCTCGCGCAAGCACAAGGGCATGGGCCGCGTGGCCCTGTGCCCCATCTGCGCTGAGCCCTACCCCGCGCCGGACGGGGCCATCTGCCG
This sequence comes from uncultured delta proteobacterium, assembly GCA_903843965.1. Taxonomy (GTDB): domain Bacteria; phylum Desulfobacterota; class Desulfovibrionia; order Desulfovibrionales; family Desulfovibrionaceae; genus Humidesulfovibrio. The sequence goes on along the minus strand of CAIMRY010000026.1, from coordinate 41,496 downwards.
GGGCTGCCAGGGCGAGGCCCCGTACCAGGGCGCGCCGGTGGACAGCCTGGGCGTGGAGCCCGGCGACCTGCTCCGGGCCGTGCCCGTGGCCGAGGCCGTGGGCCACCGCGCCCTGCACGACATGACGCGCATAGTCCCCGGCGAGAGCAAGGGTGTGGAGTTCCAGGCCGGGCAGACCCTTACCGGCGGCGATGTCTGCCGCCTACAGCAGATGGGCCGGGCGCACGTGTACCTGGAACAGGACGCGCCCAGCGGCTTCGTGCACGAAAACGAGGCCGCGCTGGCCTTCGCCAAACTCATGGCGGGCGAGAACATCAGCTTCGACGAGACCCCGCGCGAGGGCAAGATCAATTTCCGCGCCGCCTGCACCGGCGTGTTCGAGGTGGACCGGGAGCGGCTGGAGGCCTTCAACATCGTGCCCGACGTGGTCTGCGCCTGCCGCCACTCCGGCGTGCTGGCCGAGGAAGGCAAGGCCCTGGCCGGGGCGCGGGCCGTGCCGCTGTTCCTCACTGCGGAGAACTTCCGCAAGGCCCAGGCCGTGCTGGCCGCCGGGCCGCTTTTGCGCGTGGTCCCGCTTCGGGCCATGCAGGTCGGCGTGCTGGTCACCGGCAGCGAGGTCTTCCAGGGACTCATCGAGGACAAGTTCGCGCCCATCGTGCGCGAGAAGGTGGAGCGGCTGGGCTCCAGCGTGGCGGCCGAGGCCATCGTGCCGGACGACTCGCAGCAAATAGCTGAGGCAGTGGCCGGGCTGCTGGCCCAGGGCGCGGACCTGATCATCACCACCGCCGGGCTCTCTGTCGATCCCGATGACGTGACCCGCAAGGGGCTCATCCAGGCCGGGCTGACGGACATGCTCTACGGCGCGCCCATCCTGCCCGGGGCCATGACCCTGCTGGGGCGAATAGGCCAGGCCAGGGTCATCGGCGTGCCCGCCTGCGCGCTGTTCCACAAGGCCACCAGCCTGGACATCCTGCTGCCGCGCGTGCTGGCCGGGATCGAGATCACGCGGGGCGACCTGGCGCGCATGGCCGAGGGCGGCTTCTGCCTGAACTGCCGCACCTGCGTGTACCCCAAGTGCCCGTTCGGGAAGTAGCGCGGGGCGAGACACCCCTTGAAGAAGGGTGCACAGCGTCTCGGAAGCAGGGGAAAATCAGCGGTTAGCCCGGCGAAGCACTGTCGACGTCCCGGCCCAGGTAGGCGCGCTGCACGTCGCGGTCGGCCAAAAGGTCCTGGCTTGCGCCCGTGAGCGTCACCCGGCCGGTCTCCAGCACGTAGCCCCGGTCGGCGATCTTGAGCGCGCGCCGGGCGTTCTGCTCCACCAGGAGCACCGTGAGCCCCAGGCTGTCGCGCAGGGTCACGATGTGCCGGAAGATCTCCCGCGTCACCAGCGGGGCCAGGCCCATGCCCGGCTCGTCCAGCAGCAGCATCCGGGGCCGGGCCATGAGCGCGCGGCCGATGGCCAGCATCTGCTGCTCCCCGCCGGAGAGCGTGCCTGCGGCCTGCTTTCTGCGTTCACGCAGCACCGGGAACATGTCCATGATGCGCTCCAGGTCCTCCGCCGCCTCCGCGCGCGTTTCGGCGCGGGAAGCGCCGCTCCGGCCATAGGCACCCAGGCGCAGGTTGTCGGCCACGGTGAGCGGGCTGAACACCAGGCGGCCCTCGGGCACGTGGGACACGCCGCCCTGCACTATCTTCTCCGGGGCCCGGCGGGAGATGTCCGCCCCGGCAAAGGCGATGGTCCCGGCGCTGGCGCGGATGAGCCCGGAGATGGTGCACAGAAGCGTGGTCTTGCCCGCGCCGTTGCCGCCGATGAGCGAGACGATCTCGCCCTGGCGCACGTTCAGGCTGACCTGGCGCAGGGCGTGGATCTTGCCGTAGAACACGTCCAGGCCGGTGATTTCAAGCAGGGGCGTTTCCATCATCAATCCTCGTCGTCGCCCAGATATGCGGCGATGACCTGGGGATCGCGCTGGATCTGGGCCGGGGCGCCCCGGCTGATGACCTGGCCGAAGCAGAGCACCAGCACTTGGTCGCTGATGCGCATGACCAGGTCCATGTCGTGCTCCACCAGCACGATGGACAGGCGGAAATGTTCGCGCGCGCGCAGGATCAGGTCGGCCAGCAGCTGCGTCTCGCTCATGTTCAGGCCCGCGGCGGGCTCGTCGAGCAACAGCAGCCGGGGCCGCGCGGCCAGGGCCCGGGCCAGCTCCAGCAGGCGCTGCTTGCCAAAGGGCAGGTCGCGCGCCTGGTACTTGGCCAGCTCGAACAGGCCCACGAAGTCGAGCACCTCCAGCGCCTCGTTCTGGATGGCCTTCTCCATGGCCCGGGAGGTGCGGGTGCGCAGCAGGCTGTGCCAGGGCGCGACGCGCAGCCGGGCGTGGCAGCCGGTCATGACGTTCTCCAGCAGCGTCATGTTGGAGAAGATCTCCAGGTTCTGGAAGGTGCGCACCAGGCCCAGGCGGCTGCGCTCGTGGGGCTGGGCGCGGGTGATGTCGTCGGTGCCGAGGCGGAAGGTTCCGCGCTGGGCCTGGACCATGCCGGACACGGCGTTGATCAGCGTGGTCTTGCCCGCGCCGTTGGGGCCGATGACCGCCGTGATCTCGTCTGTTCCGGCGGTCAGGTCCACGCCGGAAAGGGCCTGCAGGCCGCCGAAGCGCACCCCGACATCTGTGCAGACAAGCAGCGGCTCAGCCATTGTCGCCCCCGTCCTTGCCGTCCATGTTGTCCTGGCGGTCCAGCATCTCCAGGCGATCTTGAACATCCTGCCGGTCCTGACTCTCCTGGCGGTCCCGGCGGTCCTGCCGATCCTGTCGATTCTGGCGGTACTTGTCGGCGCGCACATAGATCAGCCGCCACACCAGCCGCCACAGGCGGTTGAAGCCCCCGGCCAGGCCGTCGGGCAGGTACATCATGCACAGGACCAAAATGCCGCCGAAGAGCACGATCTCGACGTTTTCAAAGGCGCGCAGAAACTCCGGCAGCACGGTGAGGAAGAACGCGCCCACTATGGAGCCCGGCACGCTGGTCATGCCGCCCAGCACGACCATGACGATGAGCTGCACTGAAAAGGAGAAGCCGAAGGAGGCCGGGGCGATGAAGGTCAGGTAGTGGGCGTAGAGCACCCCGGCCAGACCGGCGAAGGCCGCCGAGACCACGAAGACGAAGAGCTTGTACCGGGCGATGTCGATGCCCATGGCCTGGGCCGCCTTCTCCGAGGTGTGCAGGGCGCGCAGGGCGCGGCCCACGCGGGAGTGCAGGATGTTGAAGGACAGCCAGACCACCAGCCCCAGAAGCGCGACGATCAGGTAGTACACCGAGAGGTCGCTTGAAAACTCCACGCCGAACAGCGACAGGCGCGGGATGCCCGTGAACCCGGACGGCCCGCCCGTGATCTCCACGGTCTCGTTGAACAGGATGGACAGGATGACGCCGAAGCCCAGCGTGGCCATGGCCAGGTAGTGGCCCTTGAGCTTCAGCGCGGGCAGCCCCACCAGGGCGGCCACGGCCGCGCTTGCGCCCACGCCCGCGAGCATGGACAGCCCCACGGGCACGCCCAGGGTGGTGGAGAGCGCTGCCGTGGTGTACGCCGCCAGGCCGTAGAACCCAGCGTGGCCGAGCGATATCTGCCCGGCGTGGCCCACCAGCAGGCTTAAGCCCACGGCGATCATGGCGTTCAGGCAGCACATGGTCAGCACGGTCAGGTAGTAGTTGTTGCCCAAAAGCGGCGGCAAAAGCGCCAGCACAAGCAAAAGGCCGGCCAGCCAGCGCATGTCGTAGCGGTAGCCCATGCTCACACCCGCTTGCCGTCCTTGCGCCCGAACAGCCCGGAGGGCCGCACGAACAGAAGGACCAGAAGGATGACAAAGGCCAGGGCGTCCTTGTAGGCCGAGGAGATGAACCCGGCCCCGAGCGACTCCAGCACGCCCAGGATGAGCCCGCCCGCCGCCGCGCCAAAGGGATTGCCCAGGCCGCCCAGGATGCACGCCGCGAAGCCCTTGAGCCCCAGCATCACGCCCACGTCAAAGGAGGTCAGGGTGATGGGCGCGAGGATGGCCCCGCCCACAGCACCCACCAGGGCGGAAATCATGAAGGACAAAAGCACCATGCGGTCGACCCCGATGCCCACCAGGGCCGCAGCCTTGGGGTCGTAGGAGCAGGCCAGCATGGCCTTGCCGTGGATGCTGCGCGAAAAGAATGTCTTGAGTCCGGCCAGGATGAGCAGGCTGATGGCCAGCACCCACAGGGTTTGCGGCATGAGCGCCGCGCCGAAGAACGACACCGGCGCGCTGCCCGAAAACGGCGGCAGGGCGAAGGTGTCCTTGCCCCAGAGCAGCATGGCCGCGCCCCGGATGAGGATGCTGACGCCGATGGTGATGATGACCAGGTTGATGGCCGGGCAGTCGCGCACCGGGCGGATGGCCAGGCGCTCCACCAGCGCGCCCAGCAGCGTGGTTCCGGCCACGGCCAAAACGATGGCCAGCGGCTCCGGCAGGCCGAGAGCGCGCATGAAGAACACGCTCATCATGCCGCCAAGCATCACGAACTCGCCCTGGGCGAAGTTGATGATGCCGGTGGTGTTGAAGATGATGGTGAACCCCAGCGCCGTGAGGCCGTAGGTCGCGCCCACGGTCAGCCCGGTGATGAGGTATTGCAGGAGGCTTGGCAGATCCATGGACGTCCAAAGACAAGGCGGTCGACGAACCCTTCAGGTCCGCCGACCGCGTTGCACGTTTTTTTCGTTCAGGCTAGTCGACGACCTTCCAATCACCCTTGGCGATGGTCACCATAAAGAAGGCGTCTTCGTCAAGGCCGTTGTGGTTCTCCGGGCTCATGGAATACACGCCGCCAGCTCCGGGCAGGTTCTTGATCTTCTCCAAATTGTCGCGGATGTCCTGGGGCTTGATCGACTTGCCCATCTTGACCGCCGTGATCAGGAGATTCAGCGCGTCGTAGGTGTGGCCGCCGAAGGTGGCCGGGGCCGCGCCGAAGCGCTTGGTGTAGTCGGCCACGTACTTGGTCAACAGCGCCTTCTGGGGGTGTCCTGCGGGCACCTGGTCCGAGGCCAGCATGCGTCCTGCTGGCAGGATGAGGCCCTCGGCGGCTTCTCCCGCAAGCTCGATGAACTTCTTGGAGGCCACGCCGTGGCTCATGTACAGCGGGATGGCGATGCCGAGCTGGGCGCGGTTTCTGGCCACCACGGCCGGGCCGGGGTTGGTGCCCCAGCAGATGATGGCGTCGGGCCCGACGCCCTTGATCTTGGTCAGCTGGGCGGACATGTCCGTGTCCTTGGGGCCGTAGACCTCGTCGGCCACCAGGGTCAGGCCCTGGGCCGGGATGAGCTCCTGCAGCACGGCGCGCCCGGCCTGGCCGAAGCCGTCGGACACGGTGAGGATGGCCAGCTTGGCGTAGCCCTTCTTCTTGGCGTCGGCGATGATCTTGCCTGCGGCGTGGCGGTCCAGGGACGGGGTGTTGAAGACCCAGGGGTCCACGGGCTTGACGATCTTCTCGGCTGCGGCGCAGGAGATCAGCGGAATCCTGGCCGGGCCGAAGAACTTGGCTATGGCCAGGGTGTTGCCGGAGGTGCTGGGGCCGAAGACGGCCACCACCTTGTCCTTCTCGATGAGCTTCTTGGCGGCCATGACGCACTTGTTCACGTCGGTCTCGTCGTCGTAGATGATGACCTCAAGCTTGCGGCCATCGACGCCGCCAGCGGCGTTGATCTCATCCTGGAGCATGAGCAGGGTGTTCTTCTCGGGCTCGCCCAAAAACGAGGCCGGACCGGTGACGGAAAGCACCGCGCCGACCTTGAGGGTGTCGGACTCCTTGGAGCAGCCGAGGACAGTGAGCAGGGCCAGAACAATTGCGGCAGCACGCGCCATTTTCATGGATAAGCCTCACCGGATGTTGAAAAGTGAATGGGCAAGCGCCCCAGGCCCCACGCGGAGCCTAAAAGTAAGAGCACTTACCCATACTTGACGCGGGCTGTCAATGCGCGGCCAGTCTCCGCTGCAAGCCGCCCGCTTTTTTCCCGTCCGGCTAGGGTCTGTTTCCAAATGATGGATTTTGTTCCCTGGCGAGGAGAGAGCCGTTTTGGGGCCAGGGGGTGTACTCTTACGGTACAGCCCTGGACCGAAATCGGCTCGCCCTGATGCCCAGGCAACGTCCAGGGGGCAAAAGACGCTTTTAGAAACAGGCCCTAGTCGATGACCTTCCAGTCGCCCTTCTCAATGGTCACCATGAGGAAGGCGTCCTCATTCAGGCCGTTGTGATTCTCCGGGGTCATGGTGTACACGCCCGCAGTGCCCGGCAGGTTCGTGATCTTCTCCAGGTTTTCGCGGATGTCCTGGGACTTGGCGGACTTGCCCATCTTCACGGCCTCGACCACGAGCATCAGCGCGTCGTAGGCGTGGCCGCCGAAGGTGGAGGGCGGGTTGCCGTACTTCTTGGCGTAGTCGGCCACGTACTTGGTCAACAGCGCCTTCTGGGGGTTGCCGTCAGGCACCTGGGCCACGGCGGTCAGGCGGCCTGCGGGCAGGATGATGCCCTCGGCGCTCTCTCCCGCCAGTTCGATGAACTTCTTGGAGGCCACGCCGTGGCTCATGTAGAGCGGCGTGGTGATGCCGAGCTGGGCGCGGTTTCTGGCCACCACGGCCGGGCCGGGATTGGTGCCCCAGCAGATGATGGCGTCGGGCGCGGCGCCCTTGATCTTGGTCAGCTGGGCGGACATGTCCGTGTCCTTGGGGCCGAAGACCTCGTCGGCCACCAGGGTCAGGCCCTTGGCCGGGATGAGATCCTCCAGCACGGCGCGGCCCGACTGGCCGAAGCCGTCGCTTACTGTGAGGATGGCCAGCTTGGTGTAGCCCTTCTTCTTGGCGTCGGCCAGGATCTTGCCCACGGCGTGGCGGTCCAGCTGCGGGGTGTTGAAGACCCAGGGGTCCACGGGCTTGACGATCTTTTCCGCCGCAGCGCAGGACACCAGCGGAATCTTGGCCGGGGCGAAGAACTTGGAGATGGCCAGGGTGTTGCCGGAGATGCTGGGGCCGAGGACCACGGCCACATGATCCTGCTCGATGAGCTTCTTGGCGGCCATGACGCTCTTGTTCACGTCGGACTCGTCGTCGTAGATGACGAGCTCAAGCTTGCGGCCCTCGACGCCGCCCTTGGCGTTCAGCTCATCCTGCAGCAGAAGCAGGGTGTTCTTCTCGGGCTCGCCCAAAAACGACGCCGGGCCGGTGACGGAAAGCACCGCGCCGATCTTGAGCGAGTCGGACTCCTTGGAGCAGCCCAGGAATGTCAGAAGAGCCAGGACGATTGCGGCAGCGCGCGCCATTTTCATGGGTATGCCTCGTATGCTGAGTGGTTTAAAATGAGTACTCACTCGCCGGGCGCCACACGGCTCCCCTCAAGTGAGTGCTCATTTCCACACTTCGCCCGGCGTGTCAATGCGGTCGCGGCGCACAGAGGGTTGGTCCGGGCCGGAACGGGAGACAGGGCGCGGGCCTCTGGGCCGCACTGCGCTTTGCTGGCCGGGCTAATACAGGACCTTCCACCGCCCCTGTTCGATGGTCACCATGAGGAACGCGCCCTCGTCCAGGCCGTTGTGGTTCTCCGGGCTCATGGTGAAGATGCCCGCCGTGCCCGCCAGGCCCTTGATGCGCTCCAGGTTGTCGCGGATTTTTTGCGGCTGCGCCGACTTGGCCGCGTGCGCGGCGCTGGCCACGAGCATGAAGGCGTCGTAAGCGAAGCCGCCGAACATGGAGGGCGGCGTGCCGTACTTCTTGCCGTAGCGCTCCACATAGCTGCCCAGCAGGGCCTTCCAGTGGCCGCCTTCCGGCACCTGGTCCACCACCGCCAAACGTCCCGCAGGCAGGATGATCCCCTCTGCGGCTTCGCCTGCCTGTTCGAGAAACTTCAGGGAGGCCACGGCGTGGCTCATGTACAGCGGCGTGGCCAGGCCCAGCCGCAGGCGGTCGCGGGCCACCACGGCGGCGCCGGGGTTGGTGCCCCAGCAGATGATGGCCTCGGGCCCGGCATCCCTGATCCTGCCGAGCTGCACGGACACGTCCGTGTCGCTGGGGCCGTAGACCTCGTCGGCCACCAGCTGCAGGCCCTGGGCCCGGACAAGCTCCCGCAGCACGGCACGGCCGGACTGGCCAAAGCCGTCGGTGACGGAAATGCTGGCCAGCTTCGCGTAGCCCTTGCGCCGGGCGTCGGCGAGGATCTTGCCCACAGCGGCGCGGTCCAGCTGCGCGGTGGTGAAGACCCACGGGTCCACCGGCCTCACTATTCTCTCCGAGGCGGCGCAGGACACCAGGGGAATCCGGGCCGGGCCGAAGAGCTGGCGCACGGCCAGGGTGTTGCCCGAGGTGCTGGGGCCGATGACCACATCCACGCGGTCCTCCTGGATGAGGCGGATGGCGGCCTGGATGCATTGGCTCACGTCCGAGGCGTCGTCGTAGACGATGAGCTCGACCTTGCGGCCATCCAGCCCGCCCTGGGCGTTGAGCTCCTCCTGGAGCATGAGCAGGGTGTTCTTCTCCGGCTCGCCCAGGTAGGCGGCCGAGCCTGTGACCGAAAGCACCGCGCCGATCCGCAGGGGTTCGGGCTCCCTGGAGCAGGCCAGGACCGCGAAACATGCCAAAACCACAGCGAAAAGGCGCGCCATCTTCATGGGGACCGGCTCTCCTGGGGTAGTGCGGGGCCAGGGCGGCGCTTCCTCGCCCCCCGGCCACACGTGGTCAGCAAGTCCGTGTTCAGTCCCACTCTTCGCGCGTTCTGTCAACGCGGGGGCGAACATATATCTAAAGGTCCCAGGCGCAGAACCGGTCCGGCAGGGGCTGGGCCATGTCAGCCCCGACCCTGCACGCCACATCCGGCCCGCAGACTCCGGATCAGACCACGTGAGCGGCGTATTCGGCCTCGAACAGCGTACCCCATTTGCTTAACTGGTCAAGGATCGGCATGACGCTCAACCCCAGGTCGGTCAACGAATACTCGACCTTGGGCGGGACCTGGGGGTAGACCTCGCGCAGGATCATGCCATCGGACTCCAGCTCCCGCAGCTGCTGGGTAAGCATCTTTTGCGTCACGTTGGGCATATGCCGCTTGAGTTCGCCAAAGCGCTGCTTGTCGCCGGTCCTCAAGTGCCACAGGATGATGGGTTTCCACTTGCCGCCAATGACCTGCAACGCCAGCTCCACAGAGCAGAAATAGTGTTTGCCCGCGCAGCAGCGCTGCGTGCATTCCCCTGTTCGTGCTTCCTTGACCATGGTTCCCCCTTCCCGGACTGCCCGCCAACAGGACCGCGCCTGGGGCCGCCGGGATTCTTACGGTTTCATTTGAGATACTACAGCACAATAATGTGCCTGCTTGCAAAAGCAACCATACTGTTCCAAAAGGCAAGAAGCAAGCAACCCTCCACCACGAAACAGGAGACCCGCATGGAACTGATCACTGTGGACAAAGAACTGTGCAGACGCGACGGCATCTGCTTGGCCGCCTGCCCTGTCGGCTGCATCGAGGCCGACGCCGAGGGCTACCCGGTTCCGGTCAACGAATCCAGCTGCATGGGCTGCGGCCACTGCGTGGCCATCTGTCCCTTTGGCGCCCTGGACAATTCCCGGGCCCCCATGGCGGACTGCCTGCCCGCCCCGCGCGAGCGCGCAACGCTGCCCGCCCTGGCCGGGCTCATGAAATTCCGGCGCTCCGTGCGCGAGTTCAAGGACCAGGCCGTGCCGCGCGAGACCCTGGCCGGGCTTCTGGACATCGCTCGCTTCGCCCCCACGGCCGTGAACACGCAGCAGGTCAGCTACCTCGTCCTGGCCGACCCGGCCAAAACAAAGACCCTGGCTGGGGGCGTGGCGGAATGGATGCGCGCCAACATCCAGGCCCGGCCCTACTTCGCGCGCTTCGTCGAGCAGTGGGACCTCGGCAACGACCGCATCCTGCGCGGCGCGCCGCATGTGGTGGTGGCCTGTGGACACGCGGACAACCAGTGGGGCGACGTGGATTGCAGCATCGCCCTGAGTTACCTGGAGCTGGCTGCGGCTGCGGGCGGACTGGGGGTGTGCTGGGCCGGGCTGCTGCACCGGGCCCTGGTGGACACCCCGGAGCTGGCGGCCTCCATCGGCCTGCCCAAGGACCGCAAGGTCTGCGGCGCGCTCATGCTCGGCGTGCCCAAGTACAAGTACTCCCTGGTGCCGCCCAGGAATAGCGCGCCGGTGAATTGGCTGTAACAAGAACAAGGGACGCCGCCCCTTGAACCCCGCCGGGGGAAATCATTTCCCCCGACCCCCTCGATTCAAGCGAAAGAGCTGGGACGCGCGATGCGCGTCCCAGCTCTTTCGCTTGCCATGGGGAGTCCAGAGGGCCTCAGGCCCTTTGGCGGGGGTGCCGGGGGCGGAGCCCCTGGCGTCTTGCGCCTAGTGGTCGCAGTCGCAGATTCCGGCATAGACCTTGCGGTCCACGTACTCGGCCTGCTTGCCCTTGTTCCAGCGGGAAACGGGCCGGTAGTAGCCCACGATGCGCGTGAAGATCTCGGCGGGCTGGCCGCAGGTGGGGCAGGTCTCGTGCTCGCCGTGGATGTACCCGTGGTCCTTGCACACGCTGAAGGTGGGCGTGATGGACAAGAACGGCAGCTTGGTGTTGCGGAAGCTCTTGATGATGAACTCGCGCAAGCTCGCCAGGTCGGCCACGCTCTCGCCCAGGAAGGTGTGGAACACCGTGCCGCCGGTGTACAGGGGCTGCAGCTGGTCCTGGTGCTCCAGGCAGGCCACCACGTCCTCGGAATGGCCCACGGGCAGGCAGGTGGAGTTGGTGTAGTACGGCGTGCCGTTGCCGGATGTGATGATGTCCGCGTAGAGGTTGCGGTCGATCTTGGCCAGGCGGTAGCTGGTGCCCTCGGCCGGGGTGGCCTCCAGGTTGTACAGGGTGCCTGTCTCCTCCTGGAACCGCGCGGTGATGTCGCGCAGGCGGTTCAAGGTGCGGCGCATCAGGCGCATGCCGTTCTCGGTCTCAATGCCCTTGCCGATGAGGTTCAGGCAGGCCTCGTGCCCGCCCAGGATGCCGATGGTGGAGAAGTGCCCCCGGAAGGCGTTCTTCAGGTAGCGCTTGGTCCAGGGGAACATGCCGCGCTCGAGGTTGTTGGTGATGAGCTTGCGCTTGAACTCCAGGCAGTCCTTGGCCAGCGTGGCGTACTCCTCCACCAGGCCCAGGAACTCGTCTTCCCCCTGCGAGAGATAGGCCAGCTTGGGCAGGTTGATGGTGACCACGCCGATGGAGCCGGTGAGATCCCCGGCGCCGAACAGCCCGCCGACCTTGTTGCGCAGCTGGCGCAGGTCCATCTGCAAACGGCAGCACATGCTGCGCACGTCTTCCGGAGAAAGGTCGGAATTGATGAAGTTCTGGAAGTACGGCGCGCCGTACTTGGCCGTGAGCTTGAGCAAAAGCTCGCCGATCTCCGTCTCCCAGGGGAAGTCCTCGGTGACGTTGTACGTTGGGATGGGAAACGAGAAGATCTGCCCGGCGTAGTCGCCGTCGAGCATGACCTCCAAAAAGGCCCGGTTGAACATCTCCATCTCCGGCGCAAACTCGCCGTAGGTCTGGTCCAAAAGCTTGCCGCCGATGATGATGGCTTCCCCGGCGATATGTTTGGGCGGGGTCAGGTCAAAGGTCAGGTTGGTGAAGGGGCTCTGCCCGCCCCAGCGGCTGGTGGTGTTCAGGTTGAACACGAACTTCTGCACCGCCTGGCGCACCTTCTTGTAGGACAGGCCGTCGTGGCGGATGAAGGGCGCGAGGTAGGTATCCACGTTGTTGAAGGCCTGGGCCCCGGCCCACTCGTTCTGGAGCGTGCCCAGGAAGTTCACCATCTGGCCCAGGGCGGAGTCGAAGTGCCGGGCGGGCCCGGCGCAGGAGCGGCCCTCCAGGTTGAAGCCCTCCAGCAACAGGTCGCGCAGGCTCCAGCCCGCGCAGTATCCGGCCAGGCCAAAGGACAGGTCGTGGATGTGGAAGTAGCCGTGCTCGTGGGCCAGGCGCACCTCCTCCGGGTATTTTTCCAGGGCGTAGCGCGCCTGGACCGTGCCCGAGAGGTGCAGCATGAGCCCCTGGAAGCTGTGGCTCATGTTGGAGTTCTCGGCCACGCGCCAGTCGCTCTTGTCCAGGTACTCGTCGATGGTCTCGGTGATGTCCAGGAAGGCCTCGCGCTGGTTGCGCAGGGCGCGGCGCTTCTCGCGGTACAGGATGTATTTGCGGGCCACCGCGAACTGGCGCATCTCCATGAGCACCAGCTCGACCATGTCCTGCACGTGCTCCTGCTCCGGGATGTCCACATCCTTGAGCTTGGACTCGACCTTCTGCGCCAGGCGGCGGCTTAAGAGAGGGTCCTTGACGCCGCTGGCGGACAGGGCCTTGAAGATGGCCTGGGCGATGCGGTCATTGGACCAGGTTTCCAGCCGTCCGTCGCGCTTGAGTATCTGCGAGGGCATGGGGCCTCCTTGGGGGCTTGTAGTCCTGTGTGGCAAGGGTGAACCCGGCGGGCAAAAGACCGCGCACGGTGGTGATGTCTGCTTCGGAAAGTTGGGGCACCAGGGTGGTGCGGAAGGCGAAGGCCCCGGGACGCCCCTCGGCCAGGGCGAAGATGCGCGCAAGGCTGTTGCGGGCGTCGCGCTCGCTCACGGCCTCGCCGGTGAGGGCCGGGTACTGGTCCAGCGGGCCCTTCACATCCACGGAGAAGAGCTCCACCAGGCCCTCGGCCAGGAGCGCCTCGACCACGTCCGGGCGCATGCCGTTGGTGTCGAGCTTGATGGGCAGGCCAAAGGCCGCGATCTCGTGCAGGATCATGCCGATGCCGGAGACGTTCGTGGGCTCGCCCCCGCTGACCGTGATCCCGGAAAGCCAGCGCGCGCGGCTGGACAAAAAGGCTTTGAGCCGGGCCAGGGGCAGCTGGGGCTGGCTGTCCATGTCCCAGGCCAGGGCGGCGTTGTGGCAGGTGGGGCAGCGCAGGTTGCAGCCGCCCAGAAAGACCACGCAGCAGGGTCGGCCGGGCCAGTCGCAGAGGCTTAGGGGGGTCAGCCCCCGCAAATGTCGCCAGGCGGTTTCCGGATTCACGTGATGCCCTGCTCCCCAGCTAAAAAAGAGTCCCGCCCGGCCAAAACGGCCTGGTCAGGCGTTCCCGGACCATCCCGGCGCCACGGTTTTGAAACTACACCATTGGCCGATTTCTGTACAGGCCGCCCGGACACGGGCAGGCGCTCCTCCACCTATTTCCGACTGTTACGGCGAGTTATGGCCAATTTTTAGCAAAAATATGTGCTTTTCCACAACCACTGCGTAGTTCTGTGGCGAGAATATTCACAATATTTTCTAGAGTCCGTTTAGAAGTATTTCCGGGGCCTCGCCCAGGCGGCGTTTTCGACATGAGAGGCCGGATTTTCCGGTGCAAAACTGCGGGCAAACGAAAATGCCGCCAGGGTCTGGATGGTCTGCGGCGGCCCGGCACACCCCTTGCACATCCAGTGACGCGGGAAGAAATTGCCCGCGCCACGCAAGCGCGCCAGCGCCAAGCACGATGTCCAGGGGGGTTCCATGCGCGCACATGTCATGACCACGATCCGTCAATTCGAGCTGCTCCAGGGCTACCTGGGCAAAGCCGCCAGCGGCCACTCGCCCCTGGGCATTCCCCGTAGCGTGCACGACCCGGCCATGCTCATGCGCGGCAACCCGGAACACCCGGAGCACGACGCCCTGGGCATGCGCAACCGCGAGGTGCCCGACCAGGCCGAGCTCATCGTCATCGGCGACTCCCACGTCTACGGCGCAACCGTGCGCGCCGACCAGTGCTGGCCCTTCCGCCTGCAGGCGGAGTCCGGCGTGCCGGTCTACAACGCCGGGGTCGGCGGCTGGGGCAGCGTGCAGTACGCCCTGGCCCTGGAGGAGCTGCTGTATCTTTCCCCGCGCCGCGTCATCGTGGGCCTGCACACCGGCAACGACATCGCCGAGGCCTTCCAGTGCGCCCGGGCCAGCACCTCGCCCCTGGCCAAAAGCTTCTGGAACCCCAGCTGGGCCGGCCTGCCCCTGGCCGACCTCACGGCCAAGAAGCGCGCCGAGCGCGCCGTGGCCCGGCTCATGGCCGAGCGGCCGGACCTGACCCAGGCGGAGATTCTGGCCGAACTGGGCCAGCGCGGCGAGCCCGACGTGAACCCCTGCACCATCGAGGCCAGCCGCTTCTATCTCTCCGAGCACTTCCGCCACGCCGTGCAGGACCTGTCCCACCCGGCCATCGCCGCCGGGCTCATGATCACCCGCAAGGTGCTGGGCCACCTGCGCGACCTCTCGCTGAACTACGGCTTCACCCTGGGCGTCATGCTCATCCCCACCCGCGAGTACCTGGTGGCCACCCGCCTGGACGAGGCCGAGGTGCGCGACCGCCACTCGCTGGAGCGTCTCGCCGTGGCCGAGGCCACCCTGCTCTCCGAGCTGCGCTCCGCCTGCGCCGACCTGGACCTGCCCTGCTTCGATCTTTCCGGCTATTTGCGGCACTTCGTGGGCGGCCGCATCTACTCCCAGGACTCCCGCAGCGCCCATCCCAACGCCAAGGGCTGCGAGCTCATCGCCCGCTTTGTGCGCGACCGCGTGCTGCCGGGCCTGGACGTGACCCAGCAGATGCGCGCCGCCGTGGGCGGGGTGTATCCGATGTACTGAGCACGATGCACTGAGCGTTGATGCACTGAGTGTTGATGTACTGAGCGTTGCCCCGACAACGCGCGCCACGCCGATACAAACCGGGCCGCCCTCCAGTTGAAGGAAGGCGGCCCGTTTTGTTTGCACCAGCGCCTGCCTGCGGCTGCCGCGCCGCGCATGGCGGCGACATGCCAGGCCCTGCGCTTCCCATTGCCCCAGGCGCGAAAGAACAGCCGCTGTGTTGCACTCCCCTTGCGCACATGGTATGAACATCTATGGGTCGCATTCGGACCTTTAATAAGTTCCAGGAACCAGGGCCGTTCACGGCTGGCACTCTTTGCAAAAAACAAGCGACACTGGAATTGGTGGCTGAAATGAAGAAGCGTAATGTCTTTACCCTGTTGCTGGCCATTGGGCTGTTGTTTGCGCTGTATACGGCCTACAACAACCACTCCTATGAAGTGCGGCTTGCAAATGTGGACAAGGCGGAGAAGGCCGTGAACGTCTGGCCGTCCGTGGGCGACTGCGTACAGATCGAGTTCACTGGCCAGGGCCGTATGAACCGTGGCGAAAAAGTCGTCATGCAGGGCAGATACACCGGTGGCTCGACCACCCAGGCGTTCATGAAGGTCACCAAGATCATCGGCGCGGACAGCGCCATCCTGCCGGAATACGGCACAACGGCCTACCAGGGCTCAGAGGTCCAGCTCCCCAAGGACCAGATCACGCAGTGCACGAACAACTAGCGCCGTGGCCTCGTGTCGTGGCCCTTGCCGGTCTGATCGCCCGGCCTGATGAACTCGTCCTGATTAACGGTCTGATTGCCGCCTGGCAACGCTGCATCTGAAACGCTTTTGCCCTGCCGATTGCGTTTCTTTTGTTCAAGGACGCAGCACGAGGCCCGGCCAGGCACAACAAAACAGGCCGCCCTCCAGTCATGGAAGGCGGCCCGTTTCGTTTGCGGCGAAAAATGCGGAACTACAGCGCGGCGTCGAGCAGCAGGTTGTCGCGGTGCACGGCCTCGGGGTACGGGGCCGAGCCCAGCATGGCGGCCAGCTCCGCGCTCTTGCGGCCCTTGATGCGGATGAGCTCCTCGCTGGAGTAGTTGGCCTGGCCCACGCCCACGTGGCGGCCCTCCAGGTCCACGATGCGCACCAGCGCGCCGCGCTCAAAGGGGCCCTCGACCTCGCGGATGCCTGCGGGCAAAAGGCTCTTGCCGTTCTCGCGCAGGGCCCTGGCCGCCCCGGCGTCGACGCGCACGGTGCCTGCCGGGTCGTCGTGGTAGGCCAGCCAGAACTTGCGGTGCGAGACCAGCCGTCCGCAGGGCAGCACCAGGGTGCCCAGCACCTCCCCGGCGAAGATGCGCGTCAAGGCCAGCTGGCCTTTGCCGGAAACAATGAGCGTGGGCACGCCGAGCTGTGCGGCGCGGCGCGCGGCGCGGAGCTTTGAGTACATGCCGCCGGAGCCCACGGAGGTCTTGCCGTCGCACATGGCCTCGATGTCCAGGCTCTCGATATCCTCGATCAGGGGCACGCAGCATGCGTCCGGGTTCTTGTCCGGGTTCTTGTCAAACACGCCGTCGGCGGAGGTCAGGTTCACGAACAGGTCCGCGCCCACCAGGTCCACCATGAGGCTGGCCAGCGTGTCGTTGTCGCCGAACTTGAGCTCGGCCACGGCCACGGTGTCGTTCTCGTTGACGATGGGGATGACGCCCCAGTCGAGCAGCCTGCGGATGGTGTTGCTGGCGTTGCGGAAACGCGCGCGGGAGCGCAGGTCCTCGCGCGTCAGCAGGATCTGGGCCACGGTCTTGCCATAGCGGCTGAAGGCCTCGTCGTAGGCGTGCATCAAGCGGCTCTGGCCGATGGCCGAGGCGGCCTGGCGCGAGGGCAGCTCGGCGAAGTCGATCTTCGCGGCCTCGGGCAGGCTCTGGCGGATGCGCGTGCGACCGGCGGCCACGGCCCCGGAGCTGACCAGCACCACCTCCAGGCCCTGGTCGTGCAGCGCGGCGACCTGGTCCACCAGCCGCCCCACGATGCCCGGGTCCAGGCCCATGTCCGAGGTCAAAACCGCGCTGCCGACCTTGACCACCACGCTCTTGGTGCGGCCCAGGATCTCGCGGCGCAGCCCGGCGGCATCCTTCTGTGCGGTCTGTGCGGCCCCTTCGCTCATGCCCCGCCCTCTCCTGCCCTCTCTGCGGTCCCCTGGCCTGACCCCTGCACCGTCTCCTGTCCTGTCCAATCGGGCGCCTCGATCTCGCTGCCGTCTTCGTTCACCACCGGGGCCGGGCTCAGCGCGTCGAAGCGCCGCCACATCTCGGCCAGCAGGTCGGGCAGGCCGTCGCCGGTCAGGGCCGAAACAAAGAGGATGTCCTTTGGCGCATTGGCGCGCAGGGCGGCCAGCCGCTCCGGGTCCAGCACGTCGGTCTTGTTGATGACGCGTATCTGCGGCTTGGCCGCCAGCTCCGGGTCAAAAAGCCGCAGCTCCTCGTTGAGCATGGCGTACCCGGCCTCGGGGTTGTCCGGGTCGGCGTCCAGGCCGCTTAGGATGTGCACCAGAAAGCGGGTGCGCTCCACGTGCTTCAAGAACTGGTAGCCCAGGCCCAGGCCCTGGCTGGCGCCCTCGATGAGCCCGGGGATGTCGGCAATGACCAGGCGGCGGGAGTTCTGGTCCTCCACCACGCCCAGGTTGGGCACCAGGGTGGTGAAGGGATAGGCCGCGATCTTGGGCCGCGCGGCGGACACGGCGGACAAAAAGGTGGACTTGCCCGCGTTGGGCAGGCCCAAAAGCCCGGCGTCGGCCAGGACCTTGAGCCGCAGCAGCAGGCGCTTTTCCGTGGCGGGTTTGCCGGTTTCGGCGTGCTTGGGCGCGCGGTTGGTGGAGGTCTTGAAATGCAGGTTGCCGCGCCCGCCCTGGCCGCCGGGGCAGACCACGAACTCCTGGTCCGAGCGGGACAGATCGGCCAAAAGCACGGGCTCGGCTGCGCCGCCGGACTCGCCGCTCGTATCGCCAGCGGAGTCGACATCGGACTCGGCGCCGGAATTCATATTGGGACGGCCAGCGGAATTGCGCCCGGCGTCGGCAGGGACCTCCAGGAGCATGGTGCCCACAGGCACCTCGATGACCAGGTCCTCGCCGTTTCTGCCGTACTTGTCCTGGCCCTTGCCGTTCACGCCGTTCTCGGCCTCGAACATGCTGCGCACGCGGAAGTCGTACAGGGTCAACAGGCGCGTGCTGGCGCGGAAGATGACGTCGCCGCCCTTGCCGCCGTCGCCGCCGTCGGGCCCGCCCTTGGGCAGGTTCTTGGCGCGCTTGAGCGAGGCGCTGCCGTTGCCGCCCTTGCCGGAACGCACGATGATGGCTGCTTCATCCACAAATCGCATGGGCTGGTAACCGCCTGAACCGAAGAAAAACGGGCAGGAGCCGCATGGTGCCGCTCCTGCCCGCCGTCCGGATCTTAAAGGATTGGGTGCTTGAGCCCTGGGGCTAGGCGCTCACGGGCAGAATGTGCACCCGGGTCTTGACCTTGTTGTTGCGCTTGTACTTCTCGTACTTGACCTCTCCGTCCACCAGGGCGAACAGGGTGTAGTCCGTGCCCAGGCCCACGTTCTTGCCGGGGTGGATCGAGGTGCCCACCTGGCGGACGAGGATGTTGCCGGCCAAAACCTTCTGACCACCGTAACGCTTGACGCCCCGGCGCTGGCCGGCGCTGTCGCGGCCGTTTCTGGAGCTGCCGCCCGCTTTCTTGTGAGCCATATCAGTTCTCCTTACAGGGGCTTAGGCTTGGATGGCCTTGACCTTCAGGCTGGTGTAGTCCTGACGGTGGCCGGTCTTTTTGTGGTAGTCGTTGCGGCGCTTCTTCTTGAAGACGTAAATCTTCTCGCCGCGGCCATGGCCAAGGACTTCACAGGACACTGTGGCGCCTTCCAGGTAGGGGGCGCCGATCTTGGTGGCGCCGTCGGCGGACACCAGCAGAACCTTATCCAGGGCCAACTCGCTGCCGGCCTCGGCCTGGAGCAACTCCACCTTGAATTCGAGTCCCTGTTCCACGCGGTACTGCTTACCGCCGGTCTCGATGATTGCGAACATTGCGAATACCTCCATCGCGTAAGAGGGGGTTTCTTAGCGTTAAGGACGGGGAAAAGTCAAGCGCCGCGTGGTGATTTTTTTTCACCTCCGCAGGCGGGCCCTTCAGGCCCTGGCCAGCACCAGCACATGCACCTGCGCGGCCCCGGCGGAGCGCATCATGCGCGCACATTCCTCCAATGTCGAGCCCGTTGTCAGGGAACCACATGACAAATATTAGCCGTAATTACAACACTTTTTATTGTTGGGCACATGGAATTGTAGCCAAATCGTGCCTAATTATGTGCCCAGAACATGTGCCCAGGATCTCAGGAATGGATTCGACAGTTGCCCGGCGCTGGTGTTCAAAAACGTGCTGGTAGTGCTTCAAAATCATTGAAGCGTTGGCGTGGCCCATTATCTCGGCAACAGCCTTAATATCGCTCCCAGCCTCCAGGGCTAACGTGGCAAATGCGTGACGCAAGTCATAGGCACGCATCCTACGCGTGATCCCGGCCCGCCCACACGCCTTGTGCCATGCCCTGTAGACACTGCTGGTGATCGGCTTACCGTGGAAACTCACAAGCCAAGGGATACCCTTGGCATCATCCTCTGCCTTCCATGCCAACATGAGGGGCAGCATGGTCGGGCGAATTGGAACGTCACGCCACTGCATGTTCATGTTTTTTTTGGCTGACCAGACGCGGATGATGTTACGGGTGAAGTCCACGTCAGCCCACGTGAGTTTGAGCATTTCTGACGGCCCGACCCTCATGCCGCAGTAGATGCCTAGCATTACAACGCGCTGCATGTGCGGTGCTGCGTGCTGGTAAATCAGGCCAGCCTCTTCTATGGTAGGAGGAGGTGTCTGGGAGGCATGGCCCACAGGGACCCGAACGCGAGCGATGGGGTTCGACGGGATAATTTCCTGCTCTTCGCACCAATTCAGCGCAGCCTTGAGTACGGCAAAGCGCCTAGCAATGGTGGGCTGCTTTACGTCCGTCATGGTGGCAATGGCCTGAAGTACGTGGCGCTTGGTCAAGTCGGCCACGGTGATATTGCCCATGAGTATCAGGATCACACGCAGGCTCACTATAGCTCGCTCTAGGGCCTCTCCCTCGAATCGCTTCCCTCGGATGTAGAGCCAACAAACCCCCTCGACGGTCAGAGCCTCTCCGGGCTTTTGTCCATCGCTCTCAGCCGGGCGGAAGCTGTCTCGCTCATGCTTCAGGCGGTGCTTGATATAAGAATCGTGGCGTTTGGCCTCTGGCAGCGTCTTAAATGATGAGCTTTCTCGCTTGGACGTAAACGGATTGTTCCAGTAAACCTGAAATGGGAGGGGGCGATTCTTGCGTTCTCGGATAGCCATTCCATCTCCTACTATGCGGGGGGCGCTTGCGTCAATGTAGCCCTAATCTCAGCCATGCTCTTGCCTGTGATGAACCGCTGGAAAACTCGCGGGGGTGTTCTCTTTACAACGGAACCTTGCATGGCCACCTCGATGGCATCTTCCACATCGGATTTGCGCCAACGCAGACCGCCCCCAGGACCTGCCCCCATGTCCATCGCGGGAAGGCCGTTTGCCTTGAGCCAATCGCGTGCGCGATCCTTACCCGTCTGAAGAAATTCGGCCACGTCAACCAAGCGCAAAAGGTTCCCCATCAACATCGGCCGGTTACTTTTCCCGGCTTCGGCATCGGCACGGCTCATCTGACACTTCCCGTCAGCGCCCCGCCCAGCGCGTCCTTGTGCACATCATTTTCATGGTCATTGATCTTCGTCATTCTGTTGAACCTTGGTGCATGACTGGGAGCTCCATGCGGGAGCTTCTATTACAGCCATGGTTCTTACAGAATCTGAGAACGTCGAGAAAAATTAAGTGAAAAAGCAAAAATACTTTGAGTCTGCCCGGGAAAGTCTTGGTGCTGTAAGCAATTTAGTTACTGCGATGTGGGTCGCCGCACCGGAAAAGTCTAGAGAATGCCTACTCCACACGCCACCAACACCACGCTCTTGCACTCTGCCCCACTCCGATATAAATGTAAAAAATTGTCACTTTTCAGTCGCCTAGAAGAAGCAAAACATGCGATCCATTTCACTTGCCAGGCTCAGCAAGACGGCCATCGCCTGAAAAAACCGGCTCAGTAGGAGACCTCAACGAGCGACAAAGCTCTGACCAAGGCGCACCTCGTCGACGCCATCTACACGAAGACCGGGCACGCTCGGGTCAAGAGCAAGGATCTGGTGGAGAGCATTCTCGGGTTGATGAGGCAGGCCACCAAAAAGGACCACGCCATGCTGATGAGCGGGTTCGGAAAGTTTGAGGCCTACGCCATGAACGCCCGACTTGGCCGGAACCCACAGAACAACCAGAGGGTGACCTTTCCGGCACGCACAGTGGTGGCGTTCAGACTCTCGGGCAAGTTCCGAGCCGAGATGAATCCAGGGGAGTAAGCACCGGGGACAACGGGGACAGCGGGGACAATACTCATTTTAATTACTTTTTCTGTCCCCGCTACGCGGAATCAGCACTAGACATCGGGGACAGTTTCCGTGACGGGAGGCATACTCGCTGAGGTGTCCCCGTTGTCCCCGCTCGGGGGATCTTCCATCGGGGACGGCGCAAGGCTTAGGGGCTCTAGCGTGTCCCCACTGTCCCCGCTGTCCCCGCTCAAAACAGCTGACGAGATGGCGTACATTTTCTTCCTGCCACCCGGCGTTCGCGCTGTCTTGGTATTCCGCTTTGGCTCAGAAAGCAGATAGCCAGCCATTTTTAGTTCGGCGCAGACGGGTTTCACATTCAGCCCGCTACATATCTCTTCACGAAAGACCTTCGGGGACACCAAAAATTCGTCCACTCCATTCTTGCGGTTACGGTATCCGGCTAGGTTACTAACTGGGAGGGGGGATTTCGCGTCCATGTCCTCAAAGCGAGTGGTCTCGTTGAGCCGAAGAAAGGTTCTAACCTTATCAAGCCCCTTTGCTCCACTCTGTTCAACTGCCCCCCCACGCGATTCTAGCCAAGCCCTAAAGCACGTTGCGGCTGCCTTGAAGGCTTCTTCTCTGGGCCATGGGAGTATGCCCAATTCAGTGGCGATTTCTCCAGCAGCAGCAAGCAGGGCAAACCTTCCACAGACGCGGAGTACTTGCCCATCGGCGTCCTTAGGGCAGTTGTTCATTTCAAAGAAGCTCATGATCCCGCGAGCGGACTTTGTCGCGTGGTCGCGGTGCATCACCAATTGTTGAAGAAAGGACCGAAGCGGCGTTCCATAGTAGCTGGCTGAAGCGTCTTTCAAGTCGCGGGCGAAGAGGTCAGCGCTTTCATACCCATGCAATTCCTCAAAGAGGCCGAGGTCGGCCCCAGCATCGGCAGGGATGTCCACTACACGAACAGATTGGCCAGCTTTGGCCCGACCACGGCCATCTTCGGCCACCTTGTCTGAAAGCGTCACTTCACCTGTGGACAAAAAAAGTAGCCGCCATGTGTGCGACTTCCGTCCTTGTCCGTCCCCCTTTGCTCGTCCTTTGCCATGCTCGTTGGCCAGCATGTATGCAGTCTTGGACACGACATGAGACTCGGCCTGGCCCATCTCATCCAGACACAAGAGTGAGTCGCAATGGGACGCAGCTAAGACTTCGAGAGCGTTGTCAGTGACTCTCCATGGCCGGATGAACCCCCTGGGGCCACCACCACATACCGACCCTGCCACCCGCAACGCAGTTGTCTTCCCTATGGAAGAGTCGCCGACCAAATGCAGTCCCCCGGATTCCTCGTTCAAGGGTTCCAATAGGGGAGCGGCAAGGGCTGCAGAAACACCAAGCACGAGGCGGGAGTTGCCGACGCAATAACGGCCTACGTTCCTTTTCCACTCATCAAGGGATCCTTTCTGGCGGAAGGGATTTTCACTCAGGATGCCTTGGGGAACTATCAACTCTCCCGCCTGATCACCATAGACTTCATCAAGCAAGACAAATGATTGGCCATGCCAGCCAATGCGATCAACGCAAAGGGCGCTAGTTTCTGTAATGGCCAAGTTCAAGTATTCGCCTAAACGTTGTTTGCCTTTGTTCCCAATGACGCGCAGTCCAAGCGCCATCAGTTCCGAGCAGTAGCCGCTACCTCCCGCCAGCAACCTCGCTGGCATTGCCCAACGATGAGGCTGCCCCTCGGGATCAAGCACCTCAAGGTAAAAGCCCCATTCCTTCCCGTCAGAGTTTCTGGTGTTGGCCAGAATCCGCAGCGTCGAGCAGACCAAGACAGGAGTCACCTCACCGCTCTTGTCCTCTTCAAGGAAGTAGATCCCATCTGGCTGAACGACGAACTTCGAGTCCAGGGAAGCACCGTCCCTACCCAACAGCAACTCTGCCTCAGCCATTATGATCTCCATCAGCCACGGTCTGCCCCAATGAGGTCGGGCTGTTCATGGGTACATTTGTAGTCACTGCAGCACCTCGATTTATAAATGTTTATGGCGGCTAGTCTTAGAGCTTATGGATGACGTAGGTGACAACGCCCCAGATCTCGAACCCCTCTCCGTCCGTGACATCGATGGAGGGGAAGTTCGGGTTGGCGGGAACCAGCATCAGGCGCTCGCCGCGTTTCTCCAGGCGTTTTACCGTGAGTTCGCCATGGACCGCAGCGATGATGGTCTTGCCCACCTGGGCCTCAATGGCCCGGTCAACAATCAAGAGGTCGCCGTCGTGGATGCCGGAGCCAAGCATGGAATCACCCACTGCTCGTACGAAGAAGGTAGCTGCGGGATGGGAGATAAGGTGCTCATTGAGATCCAGGCGCTTGTCGATGAAGTCGTCGGCGGGGGAAGGAAACCCTGCCTGAACTCCGTCCAGAAACTGAGGCAGCGGCTGAGTATGGCGCTGCCCTGGAGTGTCGACGGGACCGAGGATAACCAGGCCGTTGGTGAGAGTGTTCATGGTGGAAGCTAGGCCAGGGAGGGGGAATGGGTCAAGAGGCATGAAATGCCTGAGCTGCCTGCCAATATCCTACCGCAGACCAGGATTGAGCACAGTTACCGGCGTGAAAGGCCGGGCCCTAACGCCTGCGCTGCAGCTATTTCAGATAGTTACAGCGCGCCAAGATACATAAAACGCATCCAGATACACCAGGTTTTCCCCCCAATTTCCCCCCAGCGACACCGCGCCCCCTGCCCTCACTGAATCTCGTCAATCACATGGCATCAGGATCATCAAGCAGAACCTTCGGCCCACGGCCTTCGTCGACACCTCTGAGAACGCCGTCCTGAGCCAAGTATACGTGGCTATGATCGCCTACCTGATCCTGGCCTGGCTCAAGTTCCCCTCCGGCATTGGCTTCAGCCTCCAGCAGATGTTCCAGCTTCTCAACACCAACCTCTTCGATAGCCGGAATCTGGAGGATCTTCTAAAATCACCCGGCAAATTCTTCGACCATATCAAGAACGATTACAGGACTCTAAGCTGTGTTGCCTAGCCGGACAACCATGTTCCGAGTAATATCTCTCACGGCGTCCACTGCTTTACGCGCTCGGTGGTGTCAATACAGCGGCAGATGTAGCCCAAGAATTTGCCCCTGGTATCCCAGCGTGGCATTCCAGAATTCACGACCAAACGGTATCCTCCGCTGGCGTGGCGCAGGCGGTACTCCATATCGAAAGGCTCGCGCCGGTCAAAGGCCGTGACGTAGGTCTCCAGGCAGCGCGCAAAGTCATCCGGGTGCACGCCCTCGGCCCAGCCGTTGCCAACCTCCTGCTCAAAGGTGCGCCCGGTAAAGGCGAGCCAGGGCTCATTGAAATAGTCGCATAGTTTGTCTGTCCCGGAGGTCCAGATGAGGGCTAGGTCGCAGTTGGCCAGGGTGCGAAAGCGCCGCTCGATCTCGTCCATCAATTCAGCGTTTCTCTTTCTTTCGTTGATATCCTTTAGGACGACACGCCCCTCTGGCTCTCCACTGTCATTCTGCCCAGCCAGAGCATCCAGCTGCACCCAGAACGGAGTTCCGTTCTCCTTCACCAGTCGCAGATCGAACGACATCGGTACACAGGCTTTGAAAAGCTGCTTGCGTTGCAGGTGGTAAAGGTCCTGGTCTTCCTCGAAAACGAACTTACTAAATGGCTGATTAATTATCGCACTCCGGCCGCTCAATCCCAGCACCGTAAATGTCATAAGATTGGCTTGCAGTATCAACCAATGCTCATTGATGGTGCAATAGCCGATCGGGGCTAGTTCATAGAGGTCAAAATAGCGCGCACGTTCAGCGTCCAGTTCCCCCTGTGCCCTTCGCAGCGACTCGTTCTGCATCTCCAACTCAATCTGATGCACGCGCAGTTCATGGAGCACTTCCAACATTTTTTCAATCGACACAAGATCATCCGGGTACTTCACTTCTATTTCTCCGGTAATATCTTCGGCCCGTTTTCGCAGATCAGACGCGTCGTCGGAGAGTTTTCTCTTGCTGTCCATTGTGGGTCTCAATTGTTTGCTCCGTCGCAATTGCACCGCTCCGTTGTCGCAACGGCGAACATTTCCACGCCCTCGTTCACCAAGGCTGTGGAGGTCAGCCAGACCTCGCCCACTGTCCCGCCCTTGGCTCTACCCGCCTTTTTAAGCTAGATGTCAGGGCAAAGCAATCGTGTACTGCTCAGAAAGGCTGCAGGATAGTGTGGCACGGCCTCGTCCTATGCCAACGCAATGGCTATGGGGGTTCGCACGATCTCCCCGTTGCCGACTCTGATGGGTTGGATTTCCTTTTCTAATTCTCCTCAAAGACACGATCTGACTCGAAGTTCGCACTCACCTCATTGCTTCCTGAACTGTCGTACTTGGTGATAGCTTTGCAACACATACTCTCAGTATCTTTCCTTTCTACGTGCATATGGCATTGTTTCAACATCGGCCCTTCAAAGTTGCGTTTAATCTCTGCTCTAATGATCAGCAACCAAACACTTAAATTGTTTTAAAATCACTTAGAGCCTAGCTGTCTTTTGGAGTACACGATGAGAAAATTGCAGGCATTAACGTTATCAGTTGCCATATTAATGATCGGAGCCAGGATCTTGGCGATGTCGCTGTTGGGGGTAGATACTGCTGCCACCGTAGTCATCACGGAGCACCAAACCGCCAACCCTGCTATGAATCGTAATTTTGAAAGTCACAAGATGGCCGCTGCATCAAAGGTATCAGGAAAAAGCAGAGCCTTCCTTATGGTTATCTTGAACGCCTCCGCCGGAAAAGGCTTACTCATGAAGTGAAGAACAATGCGAAAACTCATGTTGAATATGAGTCTTGGCAGGATCTGTATGTAATATAAATACACACTCTCAGCATATTTCGTCTTCGCAAGCATCTGGCAAAATTGTACTAGCGGATCAATCAACGTTTCAGCGACACGCTGTGTTAGCCATCGCGGCGAAAAGTGCAAATTAATTCAACATGTTTTTGGGAGTATATTTTCCTCCCGAAGGATACCATGAGAAATTTGCATGCCGTAACGCTATCCATTGCTATCTTACTAGCCATTACAGCAAACAGCACTGCAATGCCTATGCGCGTCGTGGATCAAGGAGCTACAATAACCACCTCGAATTACAGGGAAGACAAATCCGCTATGGCCTATTCAAAAATGCCAAGATTGTCAGTCCCAATTGTTTTTCACCTCGGGCTACCCACACTGACGATCGGAAGAGTCAATTGCTGGGATAAACCTTTCGTAAACAGCAATCCCAAGGGGATATACGAGTTCCTCGCATTTGCAGGGATTGATGAATTCAACGTTGGTGCTACAGGGAATCTCATTTCCCACATCTCCTACCTCTCGCCTATTCTACTGCTTGTATTGATGATTACCCTCTTGTTCATTCTTTATCTTACTATTCGAAAGTGTATCATGACGAGATCAAGCCACACGATAAAGAACGTGCTACGGCATGGTGGAAAATTTCCCCGACCATGAAACTGCAATTTCAGGAGGAATTGAGATGACGCACGCACTTGTCATTTGCCACGACGAGCTTTTCGAGCATCAGAAACGCGTACTGATGAGCCAAGACTGGCTAATGACTAATCTTACAGGAGTGTTGGACGGATGTGACAGCGTCCCTGGTGGAAAAGGTGTCTTCGGGCGCACACCCATGAACCCGATCCCCGTAAGTGGCATTGCCGGGCAGATTGCTTACCTCAATCGACTCCGCACGGGGTCCGGGATGAGCTTCCTGTATCGCCGGGCCATGGGAACCTTTGGCCTAATCAACCAGTACCCCGTGGATTGCTTTGAACTGGTTGCCCTAGACGGTACGTGCTGCGAGGAATTGTACCTCGACATGCACTTCTCTCACAATTCCACCTTGGCACCATCCGGCCTAATCCTGCTCACTTGCAGGATTCAGTAATGGCTTGAATAATTGCGTCAAGAGGAGCAGGCTTTGATACATAAATTTTGCCACCAATAGTGCTGCGGTGTCCTGGTAGTTCGCTTTTACCCAACAGCCCTGTGAGAAATATTACAGGGATGTTGCTGGTCGCGGTGGATTCTTGCAATGCCTCCGCGACTTCACCACCGCTCATCCCAGGCATCATGACGTCTAGCAAGATTACGTCGGGCTTTTGAGACTGAGCAAGACGCAGGGCAGCCTTTCCGGAATTTGCGGTGAAGACTTGGCACAGCATCGCCCTCTCCAACAGCAGCTTTAGTGCATCTACAACATACTCTTCATCATCCACCAGCAGCACTCTTAGAATTCTGGACAAACTGCCTCCTAATAGATTAAAAAATTGGCCTAAAGCCAACAATAGCTGAAAACAACTACGTTGGCACGCGGACAAATACGGGTTCAATAATTGTGAAAACTGATTTTGCCTGGATGAGCCGTTGAATACCCACAGTGGTAAGTTCCGCCCCCTTGGCCAGCAACAACAGCCCTTGCTCGGTCACTATGCCTTCTTCAAGCACCATATTTTCCTGTAAGTCCTTGAGGGGAACTCGGCGAAGGATATAACCGGCATCTCGACCAACGGCCTGCTCAAAGGCCCTGAGCAGGCCAGGATCATAGCATCCCTTGCAACTGTTCATATGCTCAAGGATGTCTACCGGAGAACCTCCACGGCTTTCCAGCATGTCATAATCCGTAGCAAGCTTTAAAATTCGTGCGCCAATTCCCTTGCCAGTGCTGGAGTTAGCATCAAAGCGTTCGTGCTGGCGACCTATCATCTCCGCCACACGCTCAAGCCGTGGGATATGCTCCAAGAGTCCAGAACCAACGGCGGGGTGGCTCTCATAGAGACGCTGCTCATCAGGCGTCAGTTCCTGACCTAGGGAGATCTTCTCCACCACCGGGCGAGGCAGGGCCATACAACCAATTTGCGAAAGCATTGCAGTGAGTTCCAACTCCCAGGTCAGAGGGATATCAGCAGCTTTTGCTAACCTCCGGGTCAGAGTCTTGATCCTCTGTGACCGGCCGTATGCTTCGGGGTTGGCGAGGCTAAGAGCTTCGGTGAGCACCTGGATACTGCCGCGCAGAGTACCACGCAAAAGTTCCCGCTCCGCCATCACCAGTCGATGTTGGTCCAATGCCGCCTGGAGCGCCTTAACCATTACCTCCTGGGGACAGGGTTTCGTGAGAAAACGGAATACCTGTCCCTCATTCACTGCCCCGATTGCGACTTCCACATCAGCAAAGCCTGTGAGCATCAACCGCACAGTATCAGGGGCGACTTCGCGCACACGGCTCAGGAAGGTGATGCCATCCATTCTGGGCATTTTTAGGTCGGAAACCACCACTGCAAAAGCCTCAGACCCTTGCAGCACTTTCAAACCCTCCTCAGGGCCGTGGGCTGTATACACATCAAAACGCCTGTGTAGCGTGACGCGAAAACTTTCCAATAGTGCTAACTCGTCATCCACAAACAGTATTTTATTAGCCACTTAGACCTCCTCCAGAAAAACATTCTGGCACAAACTCCGCCATTCGTGCAGCCGGGCCACATAGTCATCCTTGGGTGTGTTTGGGATTTCGTTCGACCGCCACTTGCGGTCCTTATTGATGCTCACTAAGTCATGGTCGAAATAGTCCGCAACGGCAACGGCAACCAAAGGCGAGAACTCGGCGCAGGATATATGTTCTGGGGAGTGGTGCCAGCATACGGCGTCGATGATGGCGTCCTTGAACCCCCACAGGCTCAACAGATAAGCGCCAGCCTCCGAATGTGTGGTGCCGAAAGCCTCTCGCTCAGCCACATGTAGATGCAGGCTGCCACCTTGAACGCGTGTCAGCACTTCGCCGTAGACCTCTGGCATGATTGTTACCAGCACCAGCTTGCCCACGTCATGCAGCATGCCCGCGATGAAGCAGTCGTCGCGCATTCTGGTGTCTTGGCGCTCTACCTCGGCGATGGCTTTGCAAAAGCAGGATGTGCGGGTGCTGTGGGCCCAAAGTTGTTCCAGCGAGAAGCCCACCGGCGTGGCTTTCCCGACATCGGAGAACAAGCCGATGGACAGCACCAACGTGCGAATGGTTTCTATGCCCAGGAGCTTCACCGCATGTTGCAGATTGGAAACATGGACGGGAAGGCCAAAAAAAGCAGAGTTTACCAGACGCAGAATGCTGGAAGACATGGCCATGTCCTGGCCGATGATGTCACCGATGCTCTGTAGCGAAGAGTTCTCGTCCTGAAGCTCGTTCATGAGCCGCTGATACAGAAGAGGCAAAGGAGGCAGTGACTCAATGCGAGAAACAAACCGTTTTAAGGCGCCGCTACGAATAATCTCACGCAGACGCATAGCCCCACTGATGGCTATTCTAAGCTCCTCTGCCGGACATGGCTTGCTTATGTACCGATGGGCCAGCTTGACAGTGCGCATCACGCTGGCCTGATCAGAATAGCCAGAGAGTATCATGCGCACCGTCTCCGGTGAACGCTCGGCTACTTCAGCCAGAAGCTGTGCTCCGTCCATGCCGGGCATGCGCATGTCACTCACTACAACGTCAAAGAACTCCGTTTCCATGAGTTTCAATGCTTCGACCGCGCTTGGCATGAACGCCATGTCCCACTCGTTTCGCAATGGGCGCAGCGAAAGCCGGACGCTGTCCAGAATGTTCCGCTCGTCATCCACGAAGAGGATTCTAGGCTTCGTCATGGGCATACCTCATGGCCCTGCCTCACTCATCCAGAGGCAGCCGAATATGGAATGTGGTGCCACGCCCTTCTTCTGTGTCGAAAGATATGGTCCCGCCGTGCTTGTTCACGACAATGTCATAAGCCATTGTCAGTCCTTGGCCGGTGCCCTTGCCAACCTCCTTCGTGGTGAAGAAGGGGTCGAAAATCTTGTTGCGAATCGCCTCTGGAATGCCTGAACCGGAGTCGGTTATGGAGATGCGCACGTGATTGTCTTCCAGGACCGTTGCTATCCGCAGGACACCCAGCGTTTGCGTGTTGCGGACCACATCCTCCACTGCGTGGGAAGCATTGACCACCAGGTTCAGAAACACTTGGTTTAATTCCGCCGGAAGGCACACAACTCGCGGCAAGTTTGGATCAAGATCTGTTTCCATGGTGGCCACGTACTTCCATTCATTACGCGAGACGATGACGGTGTTTTCAATGGCCTGATTGATGTCCACGGCCTTCTTCTCGCTCTCGCCAGGGTGGGAGAAACTGCGCATGGCCCGCACGATGGCGCTCACGCGTTCAATACCTTCCAAGGCGCGCGCGAAGGATTTGGGCATTTCCTCTTTAAGAAAGGTATAATCAGCCTTCTCCAGCGCGGCCCGCAAGCGAGCTATGGCCTCTGCTGTACAGACCTCGTCACGGAGGACTGTACCGTTCAATTCGGCCGCCATGTCCAGCGCGCGCATAAGGTCCGCCGTGGCGTCTCGCAGGAAGGTCACCGTGTCACCCACATACTGCGCGGGCGTGTTGATCTCATGAGCGATACCCGCAGCCAACTGGCCGATGGACTCCAGCTTCTGGGCCTGTGAAAGCTGTGCTTCTAACACCCTGAAGTCCGTGATGTCCGTTCCAAGGATGAGCACGCCTTCCATCTCACCCTGCTCGTCCAGTATCGGGCTTATGTTCAAAAAGAGGAATCCTTCTTTGTCGTTCGCACGTTCATATCGCAGGTTATTGATCTTCACCGGCTGGCGTTCGGCCCGACTCTTTTCCAGCCCCTCCATCACGCGATCCCTGTCCCAGGTCAGGGGCAAAAAAGCAAAATCATTTCCCAGGCTCTGCTCCACCGAGGTGCGCAAGACCAGCGTGGCGGACTTGTTCCACTTGCTCACGCGCCCCTTCATATCCACACCTACCAGCATTGAGGAGATGGCCGAGAGCACTAAGCTCACTTCGCGGTGGGCCTGCTTACGCTCGACCACTTCCCTTGCCATCGCTTCATTGGCCTGGGCCAATTCCGTCGTGCGCGACTCGATGCGTTCCTCCATGCCAACATAACTGCGATTCAGCTCTTCGGACATATGGTTGAATGCGAGAGCCACTTTGCCCAACTCATCCTTGGTACGGACGGGGATGCGGTGGCTGAAGTTCCCAGCGGCAATCTCCTCTGAAGCCATGGTCAGGTTAGAGAGCTGGCGTGTGAGATAATAACCAAGGCCCAAGGAGAAGAGGGCGGAGAGCAACATGCCTAAAGCTCCCCCCGCCAGGGCGTTTTGCCGCGCGTCCTTCAGGGTCTGGGCGATGGAATCGTCGGAAAGCCCCACTTCCACCCAGCCAAGGACAGAACCTTCTACTTCAATGACAGATTTGGCGCGGCTTATTCCCTCCCCAGAGGCAGCCTTATCGCCACGCTGGGCCAATACTCCGTGGTTTGGGGTGCCCACCTGAGCGTAGACCACACCTGGTTCTCTGGTCAGAAGTTCAACCTGGCTCTCCAGGGTGGCTAAATCCAGAGTAAGGATATCGGACCTAGTTGCAGTGGCGAAGAGTTCCGCAGTGGTCCTGGCTCGTTTGTCCAACTGACCGATGTTAGAGTCGCGTAGGAAGATCAGGCCGTTCGATACGAGGAAGCAGAGCAGGACGGCCTCAATGGCTGCGACGCCAAGAACTGTCTTGAACCGGATGGACATTCTAACGCTCCCCAGCGGTGTTTTTGCCCACGTATTCCAGCACGCGGATTCCCAGTTTGCGGATGTCATACCAGTCGGCGTCTCGCCCTTCCTCGAATCCCTTGAAGTTGAGCCGGGCAAGAACTTCCCTGCCGCGAGGGTCAGCGTCCATGCTGAGCATGGCCGCCTGGAGCCGTCGCACGGACTCCTTGGGCACGCGCGGATGCGCAGCAAGGGCGTGCGGTGTATATTGCGGCGTCATCCAAAGGACTCGCAACTCGTCTCGCGTTTCTGGCTTGGCGTTCTCAAAGGTGCGATTGATGCCGCCCCCGGCCGGAAAGAAGCCCCTCGCCACGCCAATGTAAACCGAGTCATGGGAGGAGGTGAAGCTGGGTGTGACAGTGATGCCTTGGCTTTTCAAATGCGCCAGGGGCAGGATGGTGGCGGCGAAAGCGGCCGGAGCCGGAAAGGCAACGGTTTTGCCAGCGAGTTCTTCAATCTTGGTCAAGTTGCTATCCTTGCGTACAACGATGACGCCTTGCAACTTCACTCCCTTTTCCCTGGCGAAGGCGGCATAGCCCGGAGCCGCATGAAAAACGATATAGTGGTAGGGGTTCATGTACCCCACCTCGTATTCCCCTGCAGCAAGCCGTTTTTCGAAGGTCGGGATATCCTTGGCCGTCTCGAAGACAAGCTCAAGGCCGGATTTCTCCTGCAAATACCCCAATAGCGGAACCCAGAGCTTGGCCAGTTCCGATGCCGACTGCTGCGGGACTATGCCGAAGCGGATCTTCTCCGCGCCGTGGGCCTCAGGTCGGCCAAGGCCGGAGCAAACGACAATGAGCCAAAGGACTAAAACTTTAGGCTTCATGGGACACTCCTAATCTTGAGTGGCTCATTCTCAACTCTGCTATCCTTTCACCTACTTGGCAGCTAATGTCCAGTGGGCGGCGAAAAATTGAGATTTCCCCTGCGTGCCAGTAGCAAAGCAGCGTACATGATGGTTCTCATCCGGCTTAGAATATCCGCCCAGAGAATCGACGCCAACGCTCAGGGTAAATTCACTCGGCCTAGCTATTCGTCAGATTCCATGTTTGGGCCTCACCCGCCTATAGGCAGAACAACATGGAAGGTTGTCCCAACGCCTTCCCGCGTGTCGAAAAATATGGTGCCCCCATGTTTATTAACCACAATATCGTAGGCCAAGGTAAGCCCTTGGCCAGTGCCCTTGCCTACATCCTTTGTGGTGAAGAAGGGGTCGAATATCTTGCTCTGCAGGGCCTCGGGGATGCCTGTGCCGGAGTCAGAAATGGAGATGTGCGCCTGCCCATCCTCCAGGACCGTCTTCACCCGGATGACGCCAAGCTTCCCCGTGCCCCGAATCACATCGCCCACGGCGTGGGCCGCATTGACTACCAAGTTCAGCAGCACCTGGTTCATCTCACCTGGCAGGCATACCACCTGCGGCAAGTCCAGAGTCAAGTTCGTTTCAATGGTGGCCACATACTTCCATTCGTTTCGTGAAACGATAAGCGTGTTCTCGATTGCCTGGTTGAGGTCTACGGCCTTCTTCTCGCTCTCGCCCGGGTGGGAGAAGCTACGCATGGCCTTCACGATGGTGCTCACGCGGTCAACTCCCTCCAGGGCACGGGCAAAGGACTTGGGCATTTCTTCTTTGAGAAAGGGGTAGTCCACTTCTTCCAGGCATGCCCGTACCTGAGCGATGATCTCTTCGACGCAGACCTCACCCTGACGAGTTTGGCCGTGATCGGCCGCGATGTCCAGCGCCCGCATGAGATCCGCGTTGGCGTCGCGCAAGAACGTCACGGTGTCGCCAACGTACTGGATGGGAGTGTTGATCTCATGCGCGATGCCCGCCGCCAGTAGACCAACGGACTCCAGTTTCTTGGTCTGCGCGAGTTGGGCCTCCAGCACCTTGATGTCCGTTATATCCGACCCGAGGATAAGCACACCCTCCGACTCTAGATGCTCGCCAATGATCGGGCTTATGTCCAGGGACAGGAATCCCTCCTTGCCGTCCGGGCGCTCGTACCACAGGTTATTGACTTTCACCGTCTGGTGCTCTGAAAAACACTTCGCAAGCCCCTCCAGTACGCGGTCCCACTCC
Source organism: uncultured delta proteobacterium (assembly GCA_903843965.1). Lineage (GTDB taxonomy): Bacteria > Desulfobacterota > Desulfovibrionia > Desulfovibrionales > Desulfovibrionaceae > Humidesulfovibrio. Next base: position 7,587 of record CAIMRY010000026.1, on the reverse strand, counting down.
CAGGTTAGAGGCAGAGCTGTGAACTTTGAGCCTATACTTTGCTTTTCTGAGATGCTGAATGCCTGGAACGCAGCCTCGTTCCACTTGCTCACACACCCCCGGTTGTCCAAGCTCACCAGCATGGAAGAGATAGCCGAGAGCACAAGGCTCACCTCACGATGGGCCTGCTTGCGCACAGTGACCTCTGTCTCAAGCATGCTGTTAGCCTTGGCGAGTTCGCCGGTGCGAATTTCTACACGCTGCTCCATCTCCATGTATGCGGCCTGAAGCTCTTGCTCCGTTCGCTTCTTCTCGGTGACATCCCGGAATACCACCACTGCTCCAACTATCACGTTCCCTCGGAATTGAGGGTAAGACCAGTACTCCGTCGGGAAGCTGGTGCCGTCTGGCCGCCAGAGCACCTCGTCAGTAACTTGGGTTCCTTCACCGTTCAGGAATGCTTGAAAAATTCTGCAGTCATGAACGTCAAAAGACGAGCCGTCCGGATGGGTGTGGTGGATAAGATCGTGCATGTTCCTGCCAAGCAGTTCTTCTGAGCTTGAATAGCCCAAGACACGTAGGCAGGCCGTATTGCAAAAAGTGCACTCGCCATTTGTGTCAATGCCGTAGAGAGGCTCACCAGAAGACTCAAGGATCAGACGAATATTTTCCTCGCTCTCACGCAATGCACCAGTCATACCATTTGCTATGGCCTCTGCACGCTCCCTTGTATTCGTTAGTGACAAATGTATATAGAACAACAGCATGGCGATGCTCAAGCCAGAAATCAGAATCAGGCGAGGAAGTCCTGCGTCAACAGTTGCTTCAAAGGCATTGGTAGACTGTACTTTTAATCTCCAGGTTCGACCAAACATTTCAATCTGGCGCGTAGCTGTAAACATTGGTCTATGCAAAGACGCTGTGGCGACTTGCTGTGCCTTGCTCGAGTACATGAGAGTCATCTCATCTTTAGGCTCAATGTCATAAACTTGGATTTCAATCCCTCTGGAATTCTTTCCTAAAATATTCTTCATAAGATTTGTCATTCGGAAAGGAGCATTAACATACCCAGTTATTGCTTTCCTCCGTTCCTCTACAGTAAACGGTAATGATTCATACGAGTACACCGGCATGAACATTATAAATCCATTCTGCACATCACTGGTATTTTCTTGTACCAACGTTATCATTCCAGTGATGGAGTGCTTGCCGGTGTCACAGGCGCGTTCAATTGCCTCACGCCGAACAGGTTCGCTGTGGGTGTCATAGCCGAACGCCCGATGGTTAATTGCGCTATCCGGTTCAAGATAGATAACCGGAGTATAAACTAAACGTTCTCCAGAAGGTCGGATCGTATAGTTTGGAAAGCCCTGCCCCCGAATAGCCTCTATATGTTGATTCTTATTCTTGCCAGCAACTACGGGTGAATAACCAATACCTTGAATGCCTGGGTAGTCCTCTTGAAGGTCGAGTTTGTTGACATAGTCACGCCATTGTTTGCGGCTCACCTCGCCCTGAGAGGAAAACAGTGCCAACCCACCGCGCAGGGCAAGTTCATACACCCCCAAACGCGCCTCAATGGCACTGGCAACCTCAGATGCGCGGAATTCAAAACGCTCACGCGCCTGGTCCTCCGAACTCTTGCTCGCGTATGCCCATACCCCAAACACACAGGCGAAACACAAAGCGAGCAGAATCCAGGCAAATAGCCGACCACGGGGGATATACCGGCCCATAGATGTACCAATGGAATCATCTCCCTGCGCACCCCCCGGCTTTCCCAATCCCCCTGCAAGAATAATCGAACCAATGGCTGAATTGTAAGGCACCTACTCTCCCCTCCTATTCCTGCTCACGCGTTGTATCAATATTACTACAGGAGGCCACCTTAAACATGAGTAGTCTGAAAATATCCAGAGGACACTGACAAAAGAGATTCTTCCAGGTCATGCACCCTCACCGGCTTAATGACTCAATTATGTTGCCACATTTGGCGTGGCATGACCAGATACTGTGAGTATCTGTAGCAGAACCATAACTCCGCCAGAATGTTGGGGCATCTTCATAGGGGCAGGTCAAGTCGATGAAGTTTCGGCTCAGGCCAGGGGTCTTGATAATACATAAGATCTCAGCTATTCAACTCATTAACGGTGAAGAGAACCACGCAAATTATCGCATTAGTGGCTTATGCTTTTGGTCGAGGATTCCGAGAGTTTTTTTGCGACAGTGATGGATGATTACCTGAACAAGCCCGTGCAGATGGCGGAACATAAAGGCGCTGTCGCGGGGCATTGCAAGTCATATGAGCGCAAACCGTTCCAGACTCTCCTGTTTCATCAATATCCGGGATCTGTTCCCCATGGAGGCCAATGAACTCAAATATTCAAATGAGCCTCTTTGGGCAACGGTTACGCTCATTGCGCCACGCTGCTCGTCTCACCCAGGCAGGCCTTGCCGAGAAGGCTAACATTTCCTGCGTCTACGTCAATAAACTGGAGCGTGGACTTGCCGTGCCTTCCATACATGTTTTGTGCCGATTGGCGGAGTGTCTGGGTGTCGATGTCTCCAGCCTTTTTGCAATTCAGAACTCTTTACTAAACAGCAGTGAGCAGCTTCAAGGACCCAGCCCTTACATGGCGCTCTTCCTTGCTGCCGAGCAAGCTCAAATCCGTCGCATTGTATTCGATTCCGACGATGACTCCATCCCCCTGCCTTTCGTTTCCACACCGTCGGAATAGATTCCAGTGTCCGCATCAATTCCAAAGGGTGTGCCGTGAGCTTTCACGAACTCGCGCACTTGGCGCAGGTTCTGCTTACCGAGCTTCTTCGTAAAGTTGTCGCGGTGCTTCTCTACTGTGCGGGTGCTGATGAGCAGCTTCTTGGCGATTTCCTTATTCTTCATTCCGGAGAGCACTAGGTCAAGGATATGTGTTTCCCTGGTTGTGAGCATCTCCAGTTGTGTGGGTTTGGTCGAATACCTTCTGCGGAGGTAGCCGTTGATGAGCGTGACAGTGGACTCGGGGCTGACATGAGTCTCTCCACGGCATACGGATTGGATGGCTGTGAGCAGGTCTTCTGGGGTGGAGGTCTTAATCACGTAGCCGTCCATGTCGTAATCTAGGACCGCGTGCAGGGATTTATCGGCTCTGTGAGGGGTCAGCGCGATGATGCGTGCCTCTGGAAAATCACGACGGATGGAGCGCACAGCAACTATGCCGTCCATACCAGGCATGGGCAGGCCCAGGAGCACGACGTCTGGCTTGAGATATCTAAACAGTAGCATAGCCTCTCGACTGTCATTCGCCTCTCCAACCACCTCACAGGACCCCTGGGTTTCCAGATAGACCTTGAGGCTGCTACGGAGCAACGCCTGGTCCTCCGCAATGAGCACCTTTATTTTGTATTCGTCTACATATTCTGTTATGTGCATGCACATACTCCAGCGTAAGAAATTTTGCACTTCCCTCAGCGATTTGTAACAGTTTTCTGAATCAAACTTTGAGAGCATCTTTCCATGAAGCAACGATTTTTCAGCTCCTGCTTCCTTGCCTTTCATTGACGTGGTTATTCATTCCACATTTAAAGCTGGATTACCAGATACTGTGAGTATTAGTTTGCATAAAATACCGGTAGAGTCTGTTTCTGGGGGCGTTGGAAGAGGAGGCAGTGGGGGACGACGTCCAATCAGACATTTACTCAAAGCTTCATTCTTGATACCTTTCTAAGGCAGCAGTAGTCATGAGAAACCAGGACACGGAAAGTCCGATGGGTTCTCGCGCGGGTATTGACATCTTGAAGCGAAAGCGTAAATATTTAATAATAGGGCACTTCCTTCAACCAATTCTTTGGGGAGGACACACCAATGGGTCATTTAACTTCGTAGCTGTTCAGGGAAGGCTAGCTCGTCATCCAGATCCTGCCCGGCGCATTCACAGCCGAAAAGGTAGGATAAATAAGGAAGCGGCAGGCCATACAGGTCCTGATGAGTGCACCAATACCGCCCCTCCGGAGCTCAGGGGGGCCGCCCAAGAACCACCATGCTGCGATGGGAGCATGCGCGGCACCTTTGATGAGGTTGAGGTGGACATGTAAGCGATGAGCCGTCACGTGTTGAAAAGGCAAGCGTACAAGAGCCACTTCCTGCTTAAACGCAGGATCGGCAAGGCGAAAACCGCCTCTACGCATCCGAGGGCACGATTGGCAAGGACTGTGAAAGGTTCTTGAAAACGGCACAGCAAAAAGACGCACCAACGGACGCTCGGGATAACCGGGCGTCTTTTTTTATGGCTGTGAAACCTGCAGGATAGGCTGGGCTGGTTCAAGCGCCAGCTGAATCACTCGCTGGCAGCCTCCTTGCCGAATATGCTCTCCACCAGGATCTCGGCCACCGCATGGTCACGCATCTCGCTGACAAGCTCATCCGGGATCAGCAAGAGCAGTTCCTCGAACTTGGCGCGGGAGAGGCCTGCCTTCTTCCAAGGCTGCGCAGTTTCGTAGCGCTTACGGGGCATGCGAAGGATGGCCCAGGGCTTCTCGTCTTCAAGCTTCTGTTTGAGCGCCATGGGGAGCGCTTACCATATACGTAGAGCAAGGGGAAGTCCGATCAACAAGGCTTGGTCGCATCTACCTGCAGAAGCCAGAACTTGCTACCAGTGCTACAGCTACTTCACGCCGAGCGGTGTCAGGCTTTCTCCATTATTTTCAGCGCTATTGCCACTGCTATCACTGCTGCAGCCTAAAACGCAAGGCCGTCGGACTCAGGTTCAGAGGGATTGTGAGGATAGTGAGCGTGGGCTGGTCAATGAAGCCAGAGCTCGGTCATTCTTGGTGGCGACGGGGTCCGCAACCACCCAGGCAGCGTCCAGCCCTTGGCGGGCCTTAATTCGTTTACTTCGTCTCTTTCGTGGACCTTCACCAAGCTCAGGACGCCGTCTGAGACCCGAGAGCAACGTCTCAGCCCTTTCGTATTCGGCCAACTGGAGAGGTTTGGCGGCGGCGCAATTTTTTGCCTGGCACAGAGCGGCGGGGCGGGCGACTGGAGCCTGCGCGCCTTCGGCCTTGGTGCAGGCCCGGCACAATATCTCGCCCATGACGTGTCGGGACTTGCACAAGATGGGTTCCAAGACTGTGCGCTGCGCAGCGTCGATCAGCCGCGCAACCTCGCCGTTTTTCATTCATTCCGAGCAGTACCAATGACACGAGCGCCGTGCGCAGGACGATGAGCGTGTCGGGAGAATCTATTGTCTTCAGTTGATCCAGGGAAACGAATGCCACCTTGTCTGGCTGCGGGAGAAGCCGCTCAGCAGTGGTATAATACCCTGAAGGACATCCTTGGCCTCTCTCGCCGCCCGGCCCCACACCAGCGCCAGCAGGGCCTGGGCGGCGAAGGCGAGACCATCCGATGCAGGCTCTGGTCGCTTGCGGCCAGGGCCAGGCGGTTCAGCGCCGAAGAGCGCATATTAAAGGCGGCGCGGGCCTGATCTTGGCTCTGCAAAAGGTTGGAGGGCGAAGGCTCCGAAGCCGCCCGCCTGGATGCGCTGGACTGCGCGGATTCGCCTGAGCCAGGTGTCGAACCCTGACCGCGGCCTGTGCCGACAGCGCCAGGCAGAGCAGCAGGGTGAAAATAACAAGCGTGCGTTGCATCTTGGGATTCCCCGCAGTACGTTGTGTACTACGTCTGGAATACTGCAGACAAAGCTCGACAGGTTTTCCGCACGCGCGAGGTCGGGCTCCTGGCCTGAAATTGCACCCCGGCGCGGGCCTCCATCACGACGCGACAAATGCGCTACCTACTTCAGCGGTGTAGCCACGACCTCCTGGGCCAGTCGCAGAATGTCCTCCTGGGTGTGCACACTGTTCTGCCGGGTTACCCAGGTTGTCAGGAACTGCCTGAAGCGCCTTTTCCCGGTGATGCCGACCTTGCTGAGTTGCTCGGCCAGGACCTCATCCTGCGGGTCGGGTTTACGCTCGAGGCAGGCGCCCTTCAGCAGCCGGTTGGCGGCCAGGGCCTCGCGCACGGTCTTGTTGGTTGCGGCCTGCCTGCCGATCCACTTGCGGGAGTCGGCGAAGAACGTGTTCTCCCCAGCCATGTCCTGAATCAGCAGGCTGGCCAGGAAGTTGTACCAGGCCCCGGTGGTGTTCTCCGGAAGCAGGTAGGTCTTGGCCTTCATCTCCAGCAGTGGAGCGGGCGACGACAATTTCAGGCGGCAGCCGTACTCGCCGCCGCCCGTGATCCTGTCCTTGGGCTCCATCTCGCCCCGCACCGCCAGCACCAGCGGGGTGTGGACGTAGATGGTCTCGCCGGACAGGATGGCCTTGAGGTCGAGGTCGCCTGAACTCGACTGAACACCTGTTCCGGCTGTAGGGCTCAGGGTCAAGTCGAAGTGCACACGGAGGGCGTAGTCACCCTGTATAACGTGGACAGCGAAAAGGTTGCTCCTGGGGTCGATCTGGGCCTTGGAGTACATCTCGTACCCCTTCACCACAGGGGTTATGGTCGTGGTTTCGGTCCGCTTCAAGAAGGCCCGGGTCTCCGAGGTCTTGAACCAACTTATGAAGCGGTACGACTTGTCGTCGTCGCGATTGTCCTCATTGTGCAAGAAACCGAACATCCTCAAAAGCCTCTCGTACTTTCGGTATTCGCCATACTTGATGGGGCTGATGGACACCGGCGCACCGAAAGCCTTGGCCTGCGCCTCTTCTCCTCCGGGTGTAAAGAGCAGCGTAAGCGGATTGACGCCGTAGTCGAGTCGGCAGGGGACGACAGTCTCCTCCTTGGTCGGGCCATACGGGACGAAGCCCTTCTGCGCGCGCAGGCTTTCGGCCAGGGTGCTGGCGGCCAGGCTGTATGTCTCGTCCATGTACGTCCGCTCGGCCCAGGGCCTGTTTTCGATGACAGCCTTGTCGTTCAGCAGGCCCTCAGGCATCTTCTCCGCCCTGGCCTGAACCAGGCGCACCATTCCGTATACGTCTCCCGTACGCATAGCGCCGACCATCTCATTGTCCATGGAGTAAATACGGATGTCAGTCAGATCATACTTGTCAACAACCTGCTGCTTCTTTCTGTATGGAAGGTAGATTGCTGCAACAATTCCAAGGCATACGAGAATGGCGACAACAATCCTCTTCATTGATCAACCTCGTATTATGCTGACTGTTTCTGCGGTCAAGTCCGAAAACAAAGTAAGCCTAGGCCCTCTTGGCTTTAGCTGCCTTCTTCTTGGGAGCCGCAGCGTCTTCTTCCCCAGCGGGCTTGGTTCCACGCCTTTTCCACAACTCCATGGACTTCATCTTCTCCTTGCGAGCACGGGAAAGACCCTTGGCCAAGAGACTGGTCCCCTTCTTCAGCCCGAACTTGGTCAGGTACTCCGCCTTGGTCAGGCCATGAGCAGCCAGGTGTTTGCTTGTGATTAGTTTCATGGACTTGCCACACTCGAGGCACGTCACGGACTTCTCTTTGATGGATTTTTTCGGGTCCATAGCAGGTACAGTTGATTCGACCTGTGCAACTTGCTCCGTACAACAACCAGCAAGGCCAGCGAGCTTTTTCGAAAGCTCAAGCACCATTGATGTCATCTCTTCGGCACTCATTGTGCGTACGCCTGCTTG
>CAIMRY010000025.1 GCA_903843965.1 uncultured delta proteobacterium | reverse complement strand
GCTGTGGTCGAGGAATTCAATGGACCCGGCAGAGCCCTTGGCCGTGGAGATGGTGTCGCCCTTGAAAACAGGGCTGCCCTGGTGCAGCCCGTGGGTCCCTTCGGGACCGCTGGCTGTCATCTGGCCCTGAACGGCTTTGGCGATGCCGATTTCCTGAGTCATTGAGAGCTCTCCTCTCTTGAATGCCGCATGTCCCTGTGGGCGCTCAAGGTGACATTGCTGACAAACTACCTGAGTGCAACTATATAACGCAATTACGCCGTGCGCAAGGGAACGTCAAGAGGCCCTGTGAACAGGGATTGTCGCGGATTTTAGGGCTTCGGCTCCGGCCCGCGGGGTGCGGCGCTTCCGGGTGCGGCGCTTCCTGGTGCGCGCCTCGTCATGTCCCGGATTATTTGGCCGATTTTTTCGGCTTGGCCTTCAGCTTGGCCTTGGCGACCGCAGGTTTGGCATGTCTGGCTGCGTCCGCATGTTTTTTGGATGTGTTCGATTTTTTACCGCGCGCGGCCTTTCTTGCGGCGTGCCTGGCGGCCTTGCCCTTGCGCACGGAGCGGGCCTCGTACAGCGGCTCCTTGCCGATGCCGAGAAAGCCGGGGTGCACGCCCAGCTCGCCCGAGGCCTGGTCCCAGGATTTGCCTTCCTTGCGCAGACCCTCCACCTGGGCCGGGCTGATGCCCGCCACATGGGCCAGGGCCTCGGTGCGGGCGCGCTCCAGGCGTTCATCCGAGGCGGCCAGGGCCTCGGCGGTTTGCCGGGCGGCTTCGCGGTTGCTGCTCTTGTGGAGCCTCCAGGATTCCTCGCGCAGCCGCGTGTTCTCCTCCAGCGCGGCGTCCATGTTCTGGAGCACCGGGTCGTCGCTCACGGCCAGGGCCGGGGCGGGCGGGGTGAGGGTGGAGCAGGCCAGGAGGCCTGCGAGAAGAAGGGCTGCAAACCTGGAGCGTGTGGTCATATGTTCTCTCCGCATGGGCCGTGAGGGATTATCCTGTGGACAGGGGGTCACTCTGCGCCCGGCGTGCTCTGGGCTTGCGCCCCGGCCGCATCGGCCGCCTCGGCCACCTCGGGAGACTTCCGCCAGGCCAGGGCGCAGGCCAGGGCCAGCGCGCCCGCCGTGGCCGGGGTGTGGAGCGCCGGGGTCAGGGCCGCCAGCACCAAGGTGGCGAGCAGCAGCCCGAACCCGAACCGCTTGCGGCCATGCACGGCGATGGCCAGCAGTCCGGCCAGGACCAGGGCCGGTGCGGCCGCGCCCCAGCCGGCCAGAAGCCGGAGCAGGGACGAGGGGATGTTGAAGGCCGACACGGGCAGTCCGCCCACGTCCGGGTCCCAGTCCAGGCCGCCCAGGTCGGGCATGGCCAGGGCCATGGGCTCGCCCAGGGGCAGGCCCTGCAGCCAGGCGCGAGGCTCCTGCCGGAAGGCTTCCATGACCGCAGTGAGGTGCCAGGACAGGCTCAGTTCCTCCCCGCCGCCGCCCGCGCCGCCCGCCAGGGGCAGGGTCATGGACATCCAGATGCCCAGGGCGCAGGCGCAGAACAGGGTGAGGCGCTCCTGCATGGGGCCGCGCTCCAGGAACAGGACGAGAAGGGCCGCCACGGCCAGGCCAGGGCGCGAGAAGGTGGCGAAGAGCCCGGCCAGGATGAGCCAGCGGGCCAGGCTGGGGCGGCGCGTGGCCGGAGCAGTGGGCGAGGCCGGGGCTGCGGGCTGAATTTCGGGTCCGTCCAGGGTGGCCGCAAGGGCGAGGCAGAGCAGAACGGCCAAGGTGTCGGACGCGGGTTGGCCGCCGCCCAGAAGATAGCCCCCGCCCATGACCACCTGCCGGGCCATGATGGCCGTGAGCAGGAAGTCCAGCACAAGAAATGCGCCCAAAAGGCCGCCCAGGCGGGCCAGGTCCGTGCGCCGCGCCGGGCCGAAGCTCCAGGTCCAGGCCACGGCGAACAGGACCAGGGCCGGGAGGCGCAGCTCGTCCAGCAGCGGGGCCAGGGGCTGGGCCAGGTGCAGAGCCGGGCCGTACAGGCGCAGGCCCAGGGCCACGCCGCCCGCCATGAGGCCGACCAGGAGTGCGCTGGTCCAGGCGGGTTTGGCCTGGCGCTTGCGGGCCAAAAGGTCGCGCCCGAGGCAGACCGCCAGGGCCAGCCCGGCCAGGGCCAGCCACAGGCCCAGGCCCTGGGGGCCGAAGTACAAAGAGATCTCGGGCCGTCCGGCCAGCCGCCCGGCCAGCACGGCCAGGGGCATCAGCAGATAGACTGCGGCAAGGGGCAGCCGGGCCAGAACCTGGTTGGCGGTGGGCATCAGCGATGTCCCCTGCGGCAGGTTGCGGGCCGGGCCTTCTGGCTGGCCTTTTCACTGGCCTGGGGGCGGATCTGGCTGGGCGTGGCGTTGGGCATGGCGTGGCTCCGGGGAAGTGTCCCCAGCCGGGAGCATAGCGCGTCCGGGGCGCGGGGTAAAGCCCAGGCCCGCCCGGAGCCGGTTCCGGCCCCTGCGCCTACAATTCCACCTGCGCGCCCAGCTCCACCACGCGGCCCGGCGGAATGCCGAAGAAGGTCGTGGCGTTCCACGCGTTGCGCGACATGAACGCGAACAGGCTCTTGCGCCAGCCCGCGATCCTGGCCGTGCCGCCCGTGAGCAGCGTCTCGCGGCCCAGGTAGAAGCTGGTGCTCTCCATCTCGATGGCCAGGCCGTGGGCCCGGGCCAGGCGCATGATCTCCGGCACGTTCGGGGTCTGCATGAAGCCGTAGTGCGCGATGATGCGGAAGAACCCGTGGCCCAGGCTGGTCACCTGGAGCCGGGAGCTCTCCGGCACAAAGGGCGTCTCGTCGGAGGTGACGGAGAGCAGGATGATCAGCTCGTGCAGCATCCTGTTGTGCTTGTAGTGGTGCAGAAGCGTGATCGGCGTGCCCGTGGCCGAAACGGACATGAACACCGCCGTGCCCGGGGTGCGCATGGGCCGGTCCGAGGCCACCAGGCTTTCCAGGAACAGGTTGATGGGCAGGCCCATGGCCGCATACTTCTTGCCCAGGGCCTGCTTGCCGTCGCGCCAGGTGACGATGGCCAGCATGATCACCCCGGCCACGGTCAGGGTGAACCAGCCGCCGTCCAGGATCTTCAGCAGGTTGGCGGAGAGGTAGGTCACGTCGAAGGCCAGAAACAGGGCGATGAGCGGGATGGTTTTCCAGTACGGCCAGCGCCACAGGGTGTGCACCACGTAGAAGTAGATGATTGAGGTGATGCCCATGGTGGCCGTGACCGCGATGCCGTAGGCCCCGGCCAGGTTGGTGGAGCTCTTGAAGGCCAGCACCAGGCCCAGGCAGGCCACCATCATGGCGTTGTTCACGCCCGGCAGGTAGATCTGGCCCTTGGTCTCGGCCGAGGTGTTCACGATGTGCATGCGCGGGCAGTAGCCCAGCTGCATGGCCTGCTGGGTCAGGGAGTACACGCCGGAGATCATGGCCTGGGAGGCGATGACCGTGGCCATGGTCGCCAGGGCCACCATGGGGTAGAGCATGACGTGCGGCACCAGGGCGTAGAAGGGGTTGAAGGCCTTTTCCGGGTGCTCCAGCAAGAGCGCGCCTTGGCCGAAGTAGTTCAAAAGCAGCGAGGGCAGCACCATGACGTACCAGGACAGGCGGATGGGCCGGGAGCCGAAGTGCCCCATGTCGGCGTAGAGGGCCTCGCCGCCGGTGATGCACAGCACCACCGAGCCCAGCACCACCATGCCGTGCATGTGATTGACGTAAAAGAAGCGGTAGGCGTGGATGGGGTTCACGGCGGCCAGGATGTCCGGGCGGTTGATGATGGCGAAAACCCCCAGGGCGGCGATGACCGAGAACCAGGCGACCATGAGCGGGCCGAAGACCTTGCCGATGCGCTCTGTGCCGTGCTTCTGCATGCGGAACAGGATGATCAGGATCAGGCAGGTGCCGGGCAGGATGAAAGGCCCGGCCTGGTCCGTGGCCACGTCCAGGCCCTCCATGGCCGAGAGCACGGAGATGGCCGGGGTGATGATGCCGTCGCCGTACAAAAGCGCCGCGCCGAAGATGGCCAGGGTGACCAGGATGATGTAGCCGCGCCCGCTCTTGTCCTTGGTTCCGGCCTTGACCAGGGCCAGAAGCGCGAAGATGCCGCCCTCGCCTCTGTTGTCTGCGCGCATGATGAACATGACGTACTTGAGGCTGACCACCACCAGAAGCGACCAGAGGATGAGCGAGAGCACGCCCAGGATGTTGCCCGGCAGAAGCGCGACGGCGTGCTGCCCGTGGAAGCATTCGCGCACGGCGTAGAGCGGGCTGGTGCCGATGTCGCCGTAGACCACGCCGAGCGCCGCCAGGGCCAGGGCCAGGTTGCGGCCGGAGTCTGTCTCGCCGTGGCCGCCGTGGCCGCCAGAGTTCTCCTGGCCGGACTGGGGCGCGGGCTCGTCGGCGGCTTTGGGGGCCGCCTTGGGGCTAATCTGGGCCGGGAGTTCCTGCGCCGGATTGACCTGGGTCGGATTGCCCTGCGACGGATGGCCATTGGCGTCGGCGCTGGCCGCCTGCGAAAAGCCCTGGGGCGTTGTCCCGGGGGCGGGCCACGGCCCAGGCGGCAGCCCGAACCGGGACGCGCGCAGTGCGTCCAGCCAGAGGGAAATGGTGTGCCAGGGCCGCATGGCGGCAAGGGAAGCGGCAGGCATGAATCGACCTCCGGAAAATGTGGATGCGGGGGTTGGCCCCGTGAACCGGAGGTCTTCCCCTTCGACGCCTGCGAGGTTAGCTGACGGGCTCGGACCGAAGAGTGTCCTACGCCGGGTGTCCGGCGATGCGCCCCAAGGGAATGGGTCCCCCGCTCCCGGGGGCGGGCCCCGGCATTCGGCAAGGGGTCTTGTATGCAGCCCGACCGGGGGGTGTCAAGGGCGGCCGGGCCGACTGGCCCCGGAAGGCCTGCGGAGGGGCCGCCGACCCGGCTAGCGCGTGGCCCGGGTGTCCATGCGCCCGCGCAGGAACTCCTCCAGCACCCGCAGGGACTCGACGCAGGCGGACAGGACCTTGGTCTTGCGCTCCAGGGACAGCGTCAGCGAGCGGACGTTGGTGTTCTGGCGCGAGAGGCCCAGCACCTCGGCCGTGATCTTTCCGTGGCGCTCAAAGGCCGCCAGGGCCGCCGCCCGCTCCGGCCCCGCAGGCAGCGCCGCCAGGGCCGAGCGGGAGGAGCGCGATGCCCGGGCCATGTCCTGCTCCAGGGCGTCCATGCGCTTTTCGGTCTTTTCCATGATGTGCGGCGCGTGCAGGGACTGGATGCGCAGGGTCTCGGCCAGGGCCCGCTGCGCGTGCGCGTTGTCCGCCAGGGGGGCCAGGGCGCGCTCCATGTCCGCCAGGGCCGCCTGCGCCGGGCCAAAGGACAGGGCCAGGGCCTTCAGGTTGGTGTTCTGCACCGCCAGGGTCAGCACCTCCTGGTCCACCTTGCGGTACTCGTCGAAGGCGGCGGCGAAGTCGCGCGTCAGCGCCTCCTCCTCCTGGTCGCCGCCCAGCTTCCTGAACTGCGCCAGCCCGGCGTCCACCCGGCCCACCGCAGCCACGGCCGCAGTGGCGAAGTCCTTGGAGGCTTCGTCCGTTTCGGCCAGCACGGCGCTTTTCTCGGACTGTGCAGCGGCGTACAGGTCCGCGCGCATGTGGGCCACCAGGTCGGCCTTGCGCGCGATGCGCGCGTGCCGCGCCTCCAAGTCGTTTCGCGGTCCGTAGACCAGCAGCGCGGCGGTCAGCGCGGCGGCCAGCGCGGCCAGGACCAGGCCCAGGGTGAGCGCTGTGCGCGCATTCGGCCCCATCGTCGTGCGTCCTGGCTCCATGGCTGTTCCTTTCGGCTTGTGCGTTTGAGGGCGCAGGGCAGGCCAGAGCCCGTCGTGGCTCAGGGCCTGCCCGGCGCCGGGGATGAGCCGCGGCGCCCAGGGTGGAGGAAGGTGCGCGGCGTTCCTTCGCTGGTTACAGGCGGATGGGCATGATGACGAAGGCCACCCCCTGGCGGTAGAGCTGGCGCTGCACCGCGAAGACAATGTGGTTGTGCAGCAGGCGGGTGAAGAAGGTGTCGTCGGGGAACACCAGCTGCCCGCCGAAGAAGATGGCTTTGGGGAAGCGCCGCCGGAGCTCCGGGGTCAGCTTGACCACCTCCTCCACCACGTCCACGCCCACGGAGCTGACGCCCTCGGCGTAGAGCCCCCGGCTGCGCACGAAGTTCACGTAGCGGTCCAGGTCGTGCTGGATATGCGTCTTGAGCGCCTCCATCTCCTCGGCCCCCTTGAACACGCCCGCATCGACCATGCCCACCTGCACGAAGATGATGTTCTTGAACTCGCCGCTGAACATGCGGTGGATGCCGAGCAGGGTGTGCATGCCCAGCCCGTTGTAGCCGTTGACCAGGATCACGGCGGTCTTTGCCGTGGGCTCGCAGGCCTCGCTCTGGCACAGGGCCAGCTCGCGGGTCAGGGGCGTGGTGTCGGCCTCGGCCACGGGGATCAGGGCGTCGAGCTTCTTCAGCATGACCCAGGTGGCGTCGTAGTGTCTGCGGATGACCACGGCCAGCGCGGCCACTGCGCCGGTGACGAGCAGGGTGGCCCAGCCGCCCTCGAAGAACTTGACGGCCGTGACCGTGACCAGGATGAAGCTGCACAGGACCAGCCCCAAGCCGTTTAGGGCCAGGCCCTTCTTGCGGTGCGGCTCGCCCTTTTCGGTGCCCAGCCAGTGGCGCACCATGCCCAGCTGCGAGAGCACGAAGGTGATGAACACGTTGATGGAATAGAGCACGATCAAGAGATCCACCGAGCCGCGGGTGAGCAGCATGAGCACCAGGGCGGCCCCGCCCATGAGCAGGATGCCCTTCTGGGTCACCAGCCGGTCCGAGAGCATGGCGAAGCGCGTGGGAAACCAGCGGTCCAGGGCCATGTTCGCCAGAACCCGGGGGCCGTCGAGAAAGCCCGTCTGCGCGGCCACGAAAAGAATGGCCGCCTCAGAGATCAGGGTGATGAGCACAAAGGCCTGGCCCGGCGCGCCCCAGTTGTGGGCGATGGTCTCAAAGAGCACGGCGTTGAGCGTCTTGCCCTTCATCTCGGCCACGTCGAAGAGGATGTACGTGAGGATGAGGCCCATGACCGTCACCGAGAGCGATACGGCCATGTAGGTCATGGTGCGCTTGCCGGTCTGGACCTTGGGCTCGCGCAAGATGGCCAGGCCGTTGCTCACGGCCTCCAGGCCGGTGTACGTTCCTGCGCCCATGCTGTAGGCCCGCAGAATCAAGAGGAACATGCCCAGCAGGCCGAGCTGGCTGTGGGCTGCGCTCACGTCGGCGCTGGTGCGTGCGATGACCGCAGGCAGGTTGCCCAGGTGGCTGCCCAGGCCGTAGACGATGGCGAAGGCGTGGCTGAGGACGAAGACCAGGAAGATGGGCACCAGGGTGGTGACGGATTCCTTGACCCCGCGCAGGTTGAGCACAATGAGCAGCAGCACGCCGAAGACCGCCGTGGTGAGCTTGAACGGTTCCCAGGCCGGGGGCAGGAAGCTGAACAGGGCGTCGGCGCCGCTGGCCACGGAGAGCGTGATGGTCAGCGCGTAGTCGACGATGAGCGCGCAGCCGGAGATCATGCCCATGGTGGGGTTCAAGAGTTTGCTGGCCACCACGTAGCCGCCGCCGCCGGACGGGAACAGCTCGATGATCTGCGAATAACTCGCGCTGATGACGAAGATGGTCATGACTGCGGCCAGGCCCACGAACAGCGCCAGGAAGGTGTGCTCGCCCAGGGCCAGGTACGCCTCGGCCGGGCCGTAGCAGGACGAGGACAGGCCGTCGGAGCCCAGGCCCACCCAGGCGAAGAAGGCCACCAGCGAGAGGTTGTGGAAGATGGACTTGTCGCCCAGATTCAGGGACTTGCCGATGAACAGGTTTTTGGCCTTGCGGCCAAAGGAGGGTTTCTGCTGCATTTCGCGGTCCCCTTAGGCGCGGCGGCGCGCGCGCAAGGGGCGACGCTGCCGGGAACACTGCCGGGAACGCAACAGGGCCAGGGGCCGCAAAACGGCCAGGGAAACGGCGGGCATGAAAACACCTCCGGTACAAGTGGATGCGGGGGATGGCCCCGTTGTACCGGAGGTCTTCCCCTTCGACGCCTGCGAGGTTAGCTGACGGGCTCGGACCGAAGAGTGTCCTACGCCATTGTTGGCGATGCGCCCCGTGGGGAGTGGGTCCCCCGCTCCCGGAACACGCTTCCGGGATTCGGCAACGCCACGTTTACGCCCGGTGTAAAGAAGTTGTCAAGCGCGGGCGGGTTGCCAAGGGGGGCGAAAGAGGTGATAGTGCTTGATGCAGGGGCGGGCAATGTTTGCCCGCGCAGCCACAGCCGCTGCGCAAGGCACGTGATTTGCATTGAATCGGCAGTGGAGGAGCGCTCCCGGCCCGGCCAACAGCCTTCCGGAGGCCGTCGTGTTTGGAACGCAGGAACTGTGCTCATTGCCGTCACCGGCCTGGTTCTGTTCAACTGGCGCAAGCCGCCCGACATGGGCAGCAGCTTTGCCAAGGCCCTGACCAATTTCAAGCGCAGCCTGCACGGGCCTGAAGAGATTGACGCAAGCGGGAAGAAGAAGGACTCCGGCGAGACCCCGCCAAAGCCCTGACGCCTGAAGGCGCGCCTGCGGGCGCGCGCCGGGCCGCCGCATGAGGGGAAAATATGTTCGCGATCATAGGCCTTGTCGTCGTTCTGGGTTCCGTCATCGGCGGGTACCTCATGGAGGGCGGCAATCTGCACGTCATCTGGCAGCCCGTGGAACTGCTGATCATCGGCGGGTCCGGGTTGGGAACCCTGCTTATCGGCTCGACCATGAAGACCAACATGACCATCGGCAAGCTGCTGGTCACCATTTTCACGGGCAAGCCCAAGGACAAGAAGGACTACCTGGACATCCTCCTGGTGCTCTTCGACCTCCTGTCCCTGGCCCGGCGCGAGGGCGTCATCGCCCTGGAGGCCCACGTGAACAAGCCTGACAGCAGCACCATCTTCACCAACCGGCCCACGGTGCTGAAAAACCACCACGTGCTCGACTTCATCTGCGACAACTTCAAGGCTTACACCGCAGCCAGCATGGAGCCCCACGAGTTCGAGGCGCTCATGGACACGGACATCGACTCTCACCATGAGGACTCCATCCAGGCCCCCACCAACCTGAACCGCGTGGCCGACGCCTTTCCGGCCCTGGGCATCGTGGCTGCGGTCATGGGCGTGGTGCTGACCATGGGCAAGCTCTCCGAGCCGCCCGAGGTCCTGGGCCACTCCATCGGCGCGGCGCTGGTGGGCACCTTTCTGGGCGTGCTCCTGTCCTACGGCGTGTTCGGCCCCTTGGCGGCCATCATGGGCACCCTGGTCCAGGAGACCAGCACCCAGCTCCAGGTGGTCAAGGCGGCCATGAACGCCTTCGCCATGGGCTGGCCCCCGGCCATGTCGCTGGAGTCCGCGCGCAGGGCCATTCCCGCCCACGACCGACCGGGCTTCGACGAGCTGGAGGGCATCCTGCGCGAGAGCAAGAAGAGCGGCAAGGCGTAAGCCTGGCGTTTGGACTGGAGCGGGGAGTGAAGGACCGTGGCTGAAAACAAGTCCATCATCATCAAGAAAATCAAGAAGGGCCACTCCGCCGCGCATGGCGGGGCCTGGAAGGTGGCCTACGCCGACTTCATGACCGCCATGATGGCCTTCTTCCTGCTCATGTGGCTTTTGTCCATGGTCGTGCCCGAGAAGCGCGCGGGCGTGGAGCAGTACTTCAAGGAATTCAGCTTGTTCGACAAACAGAACGCGCTCGACGTGCGCCAGGGCGGGGCCATGATTCCGGACAAGGACAAGCCGCCCGTGCCCCAGCGCGACGAGCTCACCGGAGCCGCCACAGACGGCAAGCTGGCCATACAGCCCCTGCAGATCCAGGAAAAAATCCGCGCCGTGGTGAACATCAACCTGCCCGAGGTCAAGGACCAGGTCTACGTGGACGTCACCGAGGCCGGGGTGCGCATCCAGCTGGTGTACGACGAGAAGAACCCCATGTTCGCCAAGGGCAGCCCGGAGCTCACAGCCAGCGGCCGCAAGGCCCTGCAGATCATCGGCGAGCAGCTGAGGCCCCTGCCCAACAAGATTGTGGTGGAGGGCCACACCGACTCCGTCAATTATTCCGGCGGCAAGTACACCAACTGGGAGCTTTCCACCCAGCGCGCCAGCTCGGCCCGGGTGGCCCTGGAGCAGGGCGGCATGGCCGAGGACCGCCTGGCCCGCGTGTCCGGCTACGCCTCCACCCAGCCCCTGTTCCCGGACGACCCCGCAGACCCGCGCAACCGGCGCATCAGCATTCTGGTCATGAACTACGTTGCGCCCGAGAGCGGCGGGCTGGAGGAGTCCCTGGGGGCCGAGGGCAAGGCCAAGCCCAAGCAGCCCACCATCGCCGAGGAGCTCAACGCCACCATCGAGCATATGCTTTCCGCGGAGGACCGCGCCGCCGCCTCCGCAGCGGCGGGCGGCAAGACCGCCAACAAGCCCGGCGCGCCCAAGGGAGGCCGCTAGACATGAGCGAAGCCGAGCCCCTGAAGCTCCCGGACATGCTGGGCCGCCTGAAGCAGGGGGCCAAGGTCTTCGTCATCCTGCACAAGGACACCCTGCGCGAGCGCATCGACGTGCGCGCCTCCGAGGTGCTGGGGCTGGAGGACGACGTGCTCTTCCTGGCCCAGACCAGGCAGCCCGTGGACCGCGGGCAGATCGGAATGAGCTTTGAGGTGGCGATGCTGCTGGATGCCGACCGCGCCCTGCGGCCCGTGGGCTACGTGGCCCGGCTGCTGGACATCCGCGCGGACTACCCCGGCCCGGACCATGTCCAGGTGTCGGCCCTGGCCGTGTCCGCGCCGGGCGCAGGGGATTTTTTCGAGACGAGCCTGCGCATGCACTACCGCGTGGCCGTGGACGAGGATATGGGCGTGCTCATCCGCCTGGAGGGGCCCGAGGCCGTGGCCGAGTCCGCAGGGCTTGAGGCCCTCGAAGGGCCGGAAGGCCTGGGGCAAGGGCCGGAAGAAACGCAACGGGCGGCGGAAGCGGAGACAGCGGGAACAGCGGAAAAATCGGATACATCCGAGCAACCGGAATGCCCGGTCAACCCGGCCGTCCCGGATGTTTTTGATGCTGCGGAATTGCTGGACTTTTCCGCCGGTGGCGCGCGGGTGCGCCTGCCCGGCAGCGCGCAGGCGGAGGTGGGGCAGCGCCTGCCCTTCAAGCTCATCTTTCTGGGCTCCGGCTATGCCGACGGCATCGGCGTGGTGCGCAGCGCCGAGCGCGAGCCGGACGGCAGCGGCCTGCTCCTGGGCCTGTTCTTCACCAACATGGACATCCGCGACATCCGCTACCTGGAGCGCATGGTGGCGCGCATCGTCTCCGTCAGCCGCCAGCGCGAGCGCGACGCAGAATACTCCTGACCCCCCGGCCCCGACCGGGCGCCGCCCCTTGTTCCCTCTCGCGACAGCCCCTCCCGGTCCGCCGGGCAGGTGGTTTGCCGCGCCAGCCGCGCCAGTCCCTGGCCACGCCCGGCAATGTCGCAACGGCCCGCGTCCGTTTTCCGTGGCGCACCCCGCCAAAGACCCTGCCCACAGGCGGCCCTGCAGGCCCTTCCCCGGCGCTCAGGCCTGGAATGCGGTCGGCTTTGCGCCTTGCAACGCGCCGGGCCGACACATGCGAAAGCCGGGAAGCCCTGCCCTCCAGGGGCCAAGCCGCTCTGGGGTCCGCAAGCAGCGGGAATTCCGCAGGGCAGGGCGCGACCTTGCGCTTGCAATTTTGTCGCGCTGGGGACAGAATGCATCATCGAAAATCAGCCCAGCATAGGCAGCGGAAATGCCAACGGGGAAAAGCGGAGGCTCAAGGGCGACCTGGCGCTCCAGGCCGCTGCGTCTGTGGATTGGTCAGTCACCTCTTCAACCAAAGGAGTTCGTATGGTCAAGCGTGGATTGCTCTTTGCCGTTCCGGTCCTGGTCCTGTTGATTGGCTACGGCCTGTCGGCTGCGGCGGACGCCCCCAGCGCGTTCAACTCCTGCAAGGCCTGCCACGCCGTCGTTGCGGGGAAGAACATGATCGGGCCCAGCCTCTTCGGCGTGGTCGGGCGCAAGGCGGGCGCGGTCGAAGGGTACAGGTACTCCGCCGCGATGATGAAGGTCGGCACCTTGGATCCCGCGACCCTCACCAAGTTCCTCGCCGACCCCAAGGCGACGGTCCCTGGCAACAAGATGGCCTTCCCCGGCGTCAAGAAGCCTGAGGATGTGAAGGCCGTCGTCGACTACCTCGGCACCTTGAAGTAGTGTCTCTAAACTGACGCAAAGCCATTCAAAACGAGCGGCTCCTGCGGCAACGCGGGGGCCGCCGCCGTTTTCCGGGGGAGGGCCGCTGCCGTTATCTGGGGGAGGTAGGCTGCGGCCCTTTGTCTGTCTCTGGCCGGGAATGCTTTGGGGAGGGGCTTGCGGCGCGGCAGGCTGCGCGCAGGGCATTCCCCGGCGGCCTGGATCGCTGGGAGCGCCCCGGAGCGTTTGCCCCCCTGCCTGCGGCGCGGCGGCTCTCCACCCGGCCCGCGCCCGCTTCCCTGTCGCACTGGAGGGGTGAGGGCCACGCGGCGGCGCACCCCGGAGCAGGCTCACAAGGTGGACGCTGGGGCGTTTTCTCCGACCTAGCCCAGGACCATGTCGCGCAGGATGAGGATGCCGGTGAAGAGCTGGTACAGCGCCAGCAGCACAAGCAGGGCGTTGAACGCGCCGTGGGCCAGGGGCAGGGCCGTGCGCTTGGCCTTGACCCGGTCCATGGCCAGGCCGGAGGCCAGGCCGAAGGCGATGAGCGGCAACATGGCCAGGCCCACCTTATAGTGCGCGCCGGTGATGAACACGGTCTGCCAGCCCCACCACGCCGCGCCCAGCCCGATGGCGAAGTCGAGCGCCCAGACGCAGAGCACGATCTTGCCCAGCAGCACGTGCCGCTTCCAGGCGAAGACCACGCCCTTTTTGCCCAGGTGGGCGAAGGAGAAACGCACCCAGCCCAGGGCCAGGACGTACAGCGAGAGGGCCAGGGCCAGGGTCTGCAGGACGGGATGGATCCACATGATCATGGGGGGCTCCTTGGGGATGGGGGGTCAGGCCGCGCCGCGCAGGGCGTCGGCGGTCAGCAGCGCCAGCAGCAGCGCCAGGGAGGCGTTGACCAGGGCGAAGCCCAGGCGTTCGCACGTCACAAGGGGCCAGGCCGCGCCCACAAGGGCCAGGGCCAGGCCCGTCACCAGCCATTTGGTCAGTTCGGTCCCCACCAGCCCGAAGGCGGGCAGGAGCAGCATCAGCGCGCCGTAGCAGACGATCCACAGGGCCAGGGCCCCGTGCGCGCCTGCCCGGCCAACCCCGTGGTGCGGGGTCAGAAAGCCGGCGGCCTCGTAGTCGGCCCGGTTCAGCCGGGCGAACAGCCAGAAGTGCGGCACCTGCCAGGCGTAGAACACCGCCGCCAGCAGCAGCGCGCGCGGGGCCAAGGGCGGCCCACCGGCGGCCACGCAGCCGAGCACGGGCGGCAGCGCGCCAGCCAGCCCGCCCACGAGCATGGCCAGGGACGTGCGCTTCTTCAGCGGCGTGTACAGGCCGTTGTACACGGCGACGGTGAGCGGGACCAGGGCCGAGGCGGCCCACCCGCCCGGCGTGGCGGCCAGAAGCGCCGCAGAGCAGGCCAGGCAGAACAGCCCGGCGGCCAGGGCCGGGCCCACGCCCAGACGTCCGGCGGGCAGGGGCCGGAATTTCGTGCGCTGCATGGCCGCGTCCTCGCGCCGCTCCTGCACCTGGTTCAGGGTCGAGCAGCCGCAGGACAACAGCAGGGCCCCGGCTGCGGCCCAGGCAAGCCCGCTGCCCAGGCCGCGCGCCAGTCCGCCCTGTGCGGCGGCGTGCGTCACGTACCCGGCGCAGGTTCCGGCTGCGGCCAAAAGGCCGATGCGCGGCCGGAACAACGCTGCCAGATCGCGGGCGGCCAGATCGTGGAGAGCGGAAACGGCGGCGGAAACGGCGCGTCTCACTGGTGCGCCCCGGCTGCCGCGTCGTGTCCCGCGCCGTGCTCCATTCCGTGGTCCATGCCGGGCTCCTTTCCGGACTTGATTCCAGGTGCGGACCCCAGGGACTTCAGGAACAGGACCAGCTTCCGGCGCTCGGCCCCGGTCAGGTCCGGGTAGGCGGGCATGGTCGAGGCCCTGCCCAGGCGCGCGGCGGGGTCCTGCAAGAGCGCCTGCACAAAGGCCTGGTCCACCGGGGCCTTGTCCTTGGCCGTGCTCGGTCTGCCGTAGAGGCCCTTGAAGCTCGGGCCCACGATCTGGCCGCCGTCGGTGGAGTGGCAGCCCAGGCAGCCCTGGGCCTCGGCCAGGGCGCGGCCCTGCTCCTGCGTGGCGGCGGCCTCGACCGTTGCCGCAGCCTGGCCGGACGCGTCGCCGTTTTTCAAAAAGCCAACGATCTTGGCCAGCTCCTCGGGCGTCATCTGGTCGGCGTAGCTCGGCATCACCGGCTCAAAGCCCTTCACCCGCCAGGGGCGCTGCTCCATGATGACGGCCTTGAGCCCGGCCTCGTCGAGCTTCAGGCGCTTTTCCCCGCCCTTGGCCCCGGGCACCACGAACACGCCCATGCGCCCGTACACGCCCTTGAGCGTGGGCCCCACGGACTCGGTTCCGTCCAGGCTGTGGCAGCCCAGGCAGCCCTTGGCGTCCAGGAGCGCCTTGCCCGCGTGCCCGCCAGCCGTCGGCTTCTCGGCCAGGAAGCGGTCGTAGTCGGCTTGGCTCACGGCCTTGATGGCCGAGAGCATCTTGGCGTGGCCCACGCCGCAGTAGACCGAGCAGAAGATGACGTACTCGCCCGCCTTGTCGGCCCGGAACCAGCCGT
This sequence comes from uncultured delta proteobacterium, assembly GCA_903843965.1. Classification (GTDB taxonomy): domain Bacteria; phylum Desulfobacterota; class Desulfovibrionia; order Desulfovibrionales; family Desulfovibrionaceae; genus Humidesulfovibrio. The sequence goes on along the minus strand of CAIMRY010000025.1, from coordinate 129,076 downwards.
GGCTGGTCATGCCCGGCACGGTGTCGATCTTGAGGCGGAAGGCCGGGGCGAAGAACCCGTGGATCACGTCCTTGCTCGTCAGCGAAAGCTTGACCGGCATGCCCATGGGCACAACCAGGGTGCCGCTGTGGCGTCCGTCCGGGTACTCGAAGTCCCAGGCCCACATGCGGGCCAGGACCTTGATCTCCAGGGCGTCGGCGGGGGCGTCGCGCAGGGCGCGGTAGCTGTGCCAGCCGGACCAGAACATGCCCAGCACCAGCAGCGTGGGCAGCACGATCCAGATGACCTCGGCCCAGAGGTTGTTCGAAAAGTCCGCCGGGACAGGGTTATTCTTGCGGCTGTAGCGGATGACGAAATAGACCATGGCTGCGGTGATGAGCACAAGCAGCGCGGCCGAGATGCCGAAGATCAACAGGAAGGTGTTGTCCACCGCCGCCACGACGTTGACGAGATTGCCGGGGTGGGCGGTGGCCACTACCTGGCCGCCTGCGGCCACGGCTTGGCCGGCTGTAGAGATGACTGCTGCGCTCATGTCGTCGCTCCTAGTACCTGTAGCCTACGTCCACGAAGGTGAGCCCGATGGCGATGGCTAGGATGACGAAGGCCGTGAGCGCCATGCCCTTGATGAGCCGGTTTTCGTACTTCAGGTGCATGAAGAAGAAGATCACCAGCCCGGCCTTGGCGCTGGCGATGCCCATGGCCGCCACCACGTTCAGGAAGCCCAGATCGATCCTGGTGGCGGTGATGGTGGTGGCCGTCAGAGCCATGAGCCCGAGCCAGATGCCGAGGAGCAGCCTGTAGCTCAAGGGGCCGTGTTGCGCTTCGTGCGCGCCGTGCTTGTCTGTCATGCCTGTCGAGGTCGTCATGTGGGCCCCCTAGGAGATGAGGTAAAACAGGGGAAAGAGGAAGATCCACACAATATCCACGATGTGCCAGTACAGCCCGGCGTTTTCCAGCAGCACAAAGTCCGCTGCCGTGACCTTGCCGCGCTTGATGAGCAGCATGACCCAGACCAGCAGGCTGGCGCCGATGACCACGTGGATGCCGTGCAGGCCGGTCATGGCGAAGTACAGCCCGTAGAACACGCTTTGGCCGTGGGGCAGCGCGGCCATGTGCTCCGAGCCGGGGATGAGCCCGTGGTGGAACTTGGCCGCCCATTCGATGGTCTTGTTGATCATGAACGCGCCCGCGCAGGCCACGGTGAAGGACAGAAGCCACAGGCAGCGGATGATTTCTCCGCGCCGCAGCGCCGTGATGCTCATGGCCACCGTGAGGCTGGAGGTGATGAGCACCACGGTGTTGAGCCCGCCGATGAACACATCGAGCGTTTGCCCACCGGCGTGGAAGGCCTGGGGGAAGCGCATGCGGTAGCTGGCGTAGAGCAGGAACAACCCGCCGAAAAGCAGGATTTCCGTGAACAGGAACAGCCACATGCCCATCTTGGCGGCGTGGTAGTCCTTGGGGTGGGGCGCGTGGGCCTGGGTCGCGTTGTGTTCAGCCGTCGGGCCTGTCTTGGTCATTGGGCCAAGTGCGTCCATCTGGCCGGAATTATCCATCTGGCCGGAATTATCCATCAGGATTGATCCCCTTGTAATCATAGGGCTCGGGCGCTTCCGGATCATGGTGGAAGGCCTCGTGGGGGAGCGGCGTGGGCAGGGTCCATTCCAGCGTCGCGCCGCCCCAGGGGTTTTGCGTGGCCCTGGGGCCAAAGCGGCAGCCCCGGTACAGGTTCCAGAACATCAGCCCCAGCCCCACGGCCAACAGCCACGAGCCCCAGGTGGAGAGCATCTGCAGGGGGGCGTACTGCGGCAGGTAGTCGTAGTAGCGCCTGGGCATGCCCTGCAGGCCCATGATGAACATCGGGAAATAGAGCACGTTCATGCCGAGCAGGATGAGCCAGAAGGCCCAGGCCGCGCGGCCGTGGTCGTACATGCGGCCAAAGACCTTGGGGAACCAGTAGTGCATGGCCGCGAACATCCCTAAGCCCGTGCCGCCGAAGATGACGTAGTGGAAGTGCGCCACCACGAAGTAGGTGTCGTGCACGTGGATGTCGGTTCCTGCCGCGCCCAGCACCAGGCCGGTCAACCCGCCGATGGAGAACATGAAGATGAACCCCAGCGAGAAGAGCAGGGGCGGGTCCAGGCTGATGGAGCCCTTGTACAGCGTGGACAGCCAGTTGAAGACCTTGATGGCCGAGGGGATGGCCACCACGAAGGTGAGAAACGAGAAGACCAGCACGGCGGTGTCGCTCATGCCGCTGGTGAACATGTGGTGCGCCCAGACCAGCGACCCGGCAAAGGCGATGGCGAGAGAGGAGAAGGCGATCATGTTGTAGCCGAAGATGGGCTTTCTCGCAAAGACCGGAATGATCTCCGAGATGACGCCCATGGCCGGCAGGATCATGATGTACACCGCCGGGTGCGAGTAGATCCAGAACAGGTGCTGGTAGAGCAGCGGATCTCCGCCGAGGCCGGGGTCGAACAGGCCCAGGTGCAGCACGCGTTCGGCGAAAATCAGCAGTGCGGTGATGCCCAGGATGGGCGTGGCCAGCACCTGTATCCAGCCCGTGGCGTAAAGCGACCAGACGAACAGCGGCAGCTTCTTCCAGGTCATGCCCGGGGTGCGCAGGCGGTGCACCGTGGTGATGAAGTTCAGCCCCGTGAGGATGCTGGAGAAGCCCAGGATGAACACGGCGATGACCGCCAGGCTGACGTTGGTGGTGGTGCGCTCGCTGAAGGGCACGTAAAAGGTCCAGCCCGTGTCCGGCGCGCCTGCGCCGGTGAAGATGCTGGTGATGGCCAGCGTCATGCCGAGCACGTACAGCCACCAGGAAAAATTGTTCAGGCGCGGGAAGCTCACGTCGTTGGCCCCGATCTGCAGCGGCAGGAAGATGTTGCCGAAGCTGGCCGGAATGCTCGGGATGACGACCATGAAGACCATGATCACCCCGTGCAGGGTGAACATGGCGTTGTACTGCTGCGGGGTTAATAGGGTGCTGCCCGGCGTCATCAGCTTGAGCCGCAGGATGAGCCCGAGCACCAGGGCCACGGTGAACATGAGCCCGATGAGGCCCAGGTACAACAGCCCGATGCGCTTGTGGTCGGTGGAGAAGATCCAGGAGGCCAGGCCCGAGCCTTTGCCGCCCGTTGCGCCGGGATTCTGGGGGCCGAAAAAGGGCTGGCTCGCGCCGCTGGCGGCGGTGCTGGGGGTCTGGTCCGGGTGGCCTGTCTGGTCTGTCTGGTCTGTCTGGTCTGTCTGGTCCATGTGCTCTCCTGTCGCATGAATGGGCGGGCGGCGGGCGGCTGGTGGATGACGGCGGTCAGGCCTTGGGCTGCGGGCCTTTCGGGGGCCTTGCGCGCTTCTTGCCGCCAAAGGCCAAAAACAGCCCGAACAGCCCCAGGGCCGCGAGCACGCCCGCGCCCGTGACCTTCATGATGTTGAAGACGTACCTGCGGCCTTGCGGGTCGTAGGTGTAGCACATGGCCACGGCGCGCGTCACCGAGAGCCCGGTCTTGCCCCCGGCGGCCTCGGTGGCGGCCATGGCCAGGTCAAAGGGCAGGGGCCGGATGCCGTAGAGGTAGCGCGTGATCTTGCCCGAGGGCGAGAGCGCCACGAGGACCACGGTGTGCACGAAGTCGTCGCCCTTGCGCTGGAAGCCGAAGCCGATGGAGTCCATGAGGCGGCGGATGTTCTGCTCGTCGCCGGTGAGAAAGCGCCAAGCCTGCGGGGGGAAGCCCGCTGATCCTGTCGACTGCGCGGCCAGGGTCGCGGCGTTCAGGAAGTCGCCCTTGCGCTTGGCGGCGGTGGCCGGGGTGTCGTGGTCGTTGAAGGACACGGCGAGGATCTGGTAATCCACGCCGGGCTTTAGTCCCACCTGGGGCAAGGCGGTGGCCAGGCTTCCCAGCAGCACATTGCACTCGTTGGGGCAGGAAAAATACACCGGCGCAAGCAGCGTGGGCATGGTCACCAGGTCGCGCAGGCGCAGCTTCGCGCCGTCTTCGCCCGCGAAGACCGCGTCCAGGTCCGCCTGCTGGCTCAGGCGTTCTGAAACGCCCACCAGTGGCGCGCCCACCTGTGCCGCCCCCGCCGGGCCAGCCAGGGAGGCTGCGGTTCCGGCGGGGGCGGCAACGGTGTCATCGTGGTTGTGCGCGTTGTCCGTAACGTTGTTCGTGGCGTCGCCCGTAGTGTTGACCATGTGCGCCAGCCCTGCCGCAGGTGAAAGCAGCAGGGCGGCGGCCAGGGCGAGGCCGAGCGCCGTGGTTCGGGCGGAAGCGTATCGCAGCATGGTCCTACAGCGTGCTGATGTATGCGGCCAGGGCCTTGATTTCGGCGTCGGAGAGGCGGGAGGCCTGGGCCTCCATCATGCCCTTCTTTGCGCCTCCGAAGGTCTTGGCCTTGTACCCGGCCAGGGCCTTGGCGATGGTGTCCGCCGATAGGCCCTTGAGGGCCTTGTTGCCCAGGGCGGTCGTGGCGCCGTCGGTTCCGTGGCAGCCCGCGCATTTGGTGAACAGGGCCTTGCCGTCAGGCGCGTCGGCGGCGAGGGCCGCAGCGGCGAGTATGACGGCCAGGGCGAAGGCCAGGGCGAGCTTCTTCACGAGTTCCTCCTCAAATGGGCGGTTCCGGGCGGCGTGTGGTGGTTCAAGCCGCCCCCGCCAGGGGGGCGGCTACGTAGAGATATGGCGCGATTCCCCGGCGGTTTCCAGGGGAATGTGCGCTCCCGCTGGGTCTAGGGCGTTACAGCTTGGCGACAAAGACCGCCAGGGCCTTGATGTCGGCGTCGGACAGGTCGGCGGCGGACTTCTCCATGGTGGCCTTCTTGGTTCCGCCGTAGGTCTTGGCCTTGTAGCCCTTCATCTTCGTGGTGAAGGCGTCGGCGGAGAGGCCCTTGACGGGCTTGCTCAGGATGGTCTTGCTGCCGTCCTTGCCGTGGCAGCTGGCGCATTTGGCGTTGAACAGGGTCTGGGCGGCGTCTGCGGGGCTGGCTGCGGGGTCGGCGGCCAGGGCCAGGGAGAACAGGGCCAGGGACAGGGCCAGGATGAGGGGCAGGGTCAGTTTCATGGGGTGCCTCCGTTGAATATGATGTAAACGTTGCGACGAAAGAAGAGGCGGCTAGGCCGAGAGCTTGTGGGCGATGCCCGCCAAGTGCCTGGCCTGGTAGCGCACGCCGTCCAGGTCGCGCTGGCTCGGCATGCGCGAGCCGTCGTGTCCGACGATGGTGCTGGCCCCGTAGGGCGAGCCGCCCACGATCTCGTCCACGCCCATCTGGCCTTGGAAGGAGTAGGGCAGGCCCACCACGATCATGCCCTGGTGCAACAAGGTGGGGATGAAGGTGAGGATGGTGGACTCCTGGCCGCCGTGCTGGGTGCCGGAGCTTGCGAACACGCCTCCGGGCTTGCCCACCAGCGCGCCCTTCATCCACAGGCCGCCGGTGGAATCCAAGAACTGGCGCATCTGGCCGCACATGTTGCCGAAGCGCGTGGGCGTGCCAAAGAGGATGGCGTCGGCTTCGGCCAGCACGTCCGGGGTGGCCAGGGCGACCCCGGCCATGGATTTGGCCGCGTCCAGCGCGCCCATCTTGCCGAGCACGTCGTCGGTCAGGGTCTCGGGCACGCGGTAGAGGGCCGCGTCTGTTCCCGGCACCTCGCGCGCGGCCTCTGCCGCGGCCTGGGCCATGGTGTGGATGTGTCCATACATGGAGTAGAAGACGATGGCGAATTTCATGCGTTCCTCCTGATGTGCTCAGGGCGGTTTGTTCAACTGGGGATGATTCCTGATTATGTAGTAGGAGCATTGCCCGGATTTGTCCAGTGCGAAGGCAGGAAAGGTGGTGCGTTGAAGCCGCTCCCGTGACCACCCGTCGTGCGCGTGGCGGCGGCGTTCTTCTCCGCCGGGTTCCTCCGCCTTTTGGGCCGCGCCTGCGCTCTGCTGCTGCGGCGCGCGCAAAGCGTGTCGCCGGGCGTGGCGAAGCCGGGGCGCTCGTTTCGTGTGCGCCCAACCCAAAAGCATTTTGCGCAGGATCGTGTGGCGGGGTTGACAATATGGACACATCGCCATATTGCTATATCACAACAGCAGCGCCAGCGGGCTGCGCCAGCTTTGGCGAGCCCGGCCAGCCTTGCGCGAGGGGCGCGTGCTGTGCGGGCGCGAACGGCTGCAGGGAGGGACCATGCGCGAACTGGTGAATGTCATGAAGGCCTTGTCCGACCCGGGCCGGGTCAAGGTGCTCAAGATGCTGGAGGCGCGCGAGGGGTGCGCCTGCGAGATGTGCGCCTGCGAGATAATCGGGCTGCTGGGCCTGGCCCAGCCCACGGTGTCCAGGCACCTCAAGGTGCTGGTCGACGCCGGGCTCATCCAGGGCCGCAAGGTTGGCTCCTGGGTGCACTACCGCCTGGCCGCAGGCCCGGATTCCGCTTCCGGTCTGGATTCCGCTTCCCGCCGGGCCTCGCCCTATGTCCGGGCCATGCTGGCGGCCCTGCCCGCCTGGCTGGAGGACGACCCCGAGATCAAGACCCTGCGCCGGGCCATGCGCCGGGCCATGCGTCGGGCAGCGCTCCCGGGCGCGGACGGCTCCCCGCCGCCACGGCCCGCCGGCGCGCCGGACTGTTGCGGCCCTGCCGCCGCCAATCCCTGAGCCACCCACCCGCCCAAAGGAGTCAGATCATGGAAAAAACCCGCGTCCTGTTCGTCTGCGGCCAGAACTCCGCCCGCAGCCAGATGGCCGAGGCCCTGCTTGACCACCTCGCGCCCGGCCTGTACGAGGCCCACAGCGCCGGAATAGAACCAGCGCCCATGAACCCGCTTGCCGTGGCCGTCATGGCCGAGCGCGGCATCGACATCTCGCGCAAGCGCACCAAGCTCGTGGCCGAGGCCGTGGCCGAACTGGCCGCCCGCGGCCAGAGCTTCGACGTGGTCATCACCGTGTGCACCAAGGCCGCCGGGCTGTGCCCCTTTGTGCCCGGCGTGCAGGTGACGGAGCGCTGGAGCTTCGACGACCCCGGCGCCATCCTGGCCGAGGGGACGGCCTCGCAGGAGGAGAAGCTGGCCCAGGTGCGCGCCGTGCGCGACGAGATCGAGAAGGCGGTCCTGGCCTGGATTGACGCACGAAAGAACGACGCCAGCACGAACACCAAGGAGAGCGCATGAAGCCGCAGAAGCCGTTGCAGCCCATCGACCTGGGGGGCGGGTGCGCCTGCCAGCGGAAGGGCTCGGGCCAGGACCCGAAACCGGACCGGCCCCTGACCATCCGCGAACAGCGCAAGCTCGCCCTGGCCGCCAGGCGCGAGGCCCGCGCCCAGATCCAGGCCGAGGCCCTGGCCCCGCCCAGCAGCCTGCCGGGCAAGCTCGGCCTCACCACCGCAGCGCTCATCATCTGGGCGAACCTCTACTACCACCTGCCGGGCATGGCCCGGTACGTCACCTTCCGCATGTTCAGCCTGGAGCCGGGCTCGCGCCTGGCCAGCAGCGTGGAGTTCTTCCTGTACGACACGCCCAAGGTGCTCATGCTGCTCGCCCTGGTGGTCTTTGGCGTGGGCATCGTGCGCAGCTTCTTCACCCCGGAGCGCACCCGGCGCGTGCTGGCGGGCAAAAGCGAGTTCCTGGGCAACGTGCTGGCCGCGCTTTTGGGCACTGTCACCCCGTTCTGCTCCTGCTCGGCCGTGCCGTTGTTCATCGGCTTCCTCGGGGCCGGGGTGCCGCTGGGCGTGACCTTCTCCTCTCTCATCTCCGCGCCCATGGTCAACGAGATCGCCGTGGTGCTGCTGTATGGCCTGCTGGGCTGGAAGGTGGCGGCCATCTATATGGGCACCGGCCTTGTGGTGGCCATGGTGGCGGGTTTTGTCATCGGCAAGCTGAACATGGAGCGCCACGTGGAGGACTGGGTGCTGGAGATGCGCACGACGACTGCCGATGGGGGCGACGAGGCGGACGTTCCGGAACTCACCTGGGCAGGCAGGCTGGACGCCGGGGCCGTTGCCGTGCGCGACATCGTGGGCAAGGTCTGGCCCTGGGTGCTGGCGGGCATCGCCGTGGGCGCGGGCATCCACGGCTACGTGCCGGAGGGCTTCCTGGCCGCCATCATGGGCAAGGACGCCTGGTGGAGCGTGCCCGTGGCCGTGCTCATCGGCATCCCCATGTATTCCAACGCCGCAGGCATCGTGCCCGTGGTCCAGGCCCTGCTGGAAAAGGGCGCGGCGCTCGGCACCGTTCTGGCCTTCATGATGAGCGTCATCGCGCTTTCCCTGCCGGAAATGGTCATCCTGCGCAAGGTGCTCAAGCTGCGGCTGATTTTCGTTTTCGTGGGCGTGGTGGGCGTGGGCATCCTGCTCGTGGGCTTCTTGTTCAACGCGATTTTGTAGGCGGGGCGCGCATGGCTGGCAAAACCATGGACATTCTGTGGCAGCGCGTGACCGTGGGCGCGCAGACCTGCGAGCGCTGCGGCGACACCGGCCAGAGCGTGCGCCGGGCGGCGGGGGTCCTGCGCGCCGAGCTGGCCGCGCTGGGCATTGCGGTCGTGTTGACTGAAAAGGCGCTGCCGCCCTTTGCCGTGGCGGAGTCCAACCGGGTGTTCTTCAACGGCGAGAGCCTGGAGGGACTGCTTGGCGCGCAGGTGGGCATGAACCACTGCCAGTCCTGCTGCGAGCTGCTGGGGTCCCAGACGGACTGCCGCACTCTTGTAATGGATGGCCGCGAGTTTGAGGCCCTGCCCGAGGAGCTGCTGCTGCGCGCCGGGCGCAGGGCTGCGGAGAAGCTGAAATAGGTCACTGCGGCCCCGGGAGCGGGGCAACGCAAAGGAGAGACGCACATGGCGGACACGGCACGGACATTCGGCAAGGGCGAGCTCATCACGGCGGTGGTCATCGCCTTGGCTGCGGGCTTTTTCGCGGGCACGGTGGTCATGGAGCTGCGGCAGCCCGCCGGGCCCAGGGTCCAGGCCGAGGCCGGGCCCGCCGCCGTGGATGGGGCTGTGGGTGGGGTCGGGGCCGTGGACGGGGCCGCCGCTCCCGTGTCCAAGGAGGACGAGGCGCGCATCACCGAACTGGAGATCGCCATGGCCACCAAGGCCGGGGACCAGGCCGGGTGGGTGGAGCTGGGCAACGCCTACTTCGACACGCACCAGGCCGGAAAGGCCATCGTGGCCTACGAGAAGGCCCTGGCCCTGGGCAAGGCCAGCCCGGACGTCTGGACCGACATGGGCATCATGCAGCGCCAGGCGGGCCAGCCGGACAAGGCCCTGCACAGCTTCGACGCCGCCCTGGCGCTCAATCCGCGCCACGAGCACGCGCTGTACAACAGGGGCGTGGTGCTGCTGCACGACACCGGCGACAAGGCCGGGGCCACGGCGGCCTGGGAGAAGCTGCTGGAGGTAAACCCGGCGGCCAAGACCCCGGACGGCCGCCTGGTCAAGGACATCGTGGCCGAGCTCAAGCGCGGCTAGCTGGACCACCCTGTTGCGCGGAGGTGCACACCATGAAAATTGAAGTTCTGGGGCCGGGCTGCCCCAAGTGTCACGAGACGGAGAAGCTGGTGCGCGAGGCCTTGGCCGAGGCCGGGCCGGATGTCCGGGACAACGCGGAAGTCGTCAAGGTTTCGGACTTCCAGGAAATGGCCAAGCTGGGCGTGTTCGCCACGCCCGCCGTGGTCATGGACGGCGTGGTCAAGTGCTCGGGCAAGGTGCCCGCGAAAAAGGACGTGCTGGCGTGGCTGGGCAAATGACGCGCCGCCCGCTGCTGACAAGAATTCTGGCCCTGGCCCTGGTGCTGGCCCTGGCCCTTTGCGCTGCGGCCCTGGCCGCGCCGGGAATGCTGCCCGCGCCGAAGGCCGCGCCCGCCGTGGCCGTGCCGGGCATGGTCACGGTGGTGGACCTGGGGTCCAAGACCTGCATCCCCTGCCGGATGATGATCCCGGTGCTGGCCGAGGTGGAGCAGGAGTACAAGGGCCGCGCCGCCGTGGTCTTCATCGATGTGGTCAAGTACAGCGAGCTGGCCACGCGGCTGGGCGTCCGCGCCATTCCGACCCAGATCTTCTACGACAAGAAGGGCCGCGAGGTGGCCCGGCACGAGGGCTTCATGGACAAAAAGACCCTGGCCGAAAAGCTGAACACAATGCTGGAGAAATAGCGGGACGCCATGCTCGACCAGTTCCTGCTGACCGTCAACGCCTGGATGTCCGGGGCTTCAACGGCCGCAGCTCCCCTGTCCGGAGCTTCAATGTCCGGGGGGATTGGCGCGGCTTCCGGGCTCTTTGCCCTGGCCCTTGCGGGCAGCTTTTTGTGGGGGCTGGTCAGCGTGCTGTTCAGCCCCTGCCACCTGGCGAGCATCCCGCTCATGGTCGCCTACGTGGCCGGGCAGGGCAGGCTGGTGCAGGGGCGCGAGGCCGTGCGCTACGCCCTGGCCTTCACCATCGGCCTGTTCGTGACCATCGCCCTGGTGGGCCTGGCCTGTTCGCTTCTGGGCCGCCTGCTCGGCGATGTCGGGCCCTGGTGGACCCTGGCCGTGGGCGCGGCGCTCCTCTGGCTGGGCCTGGACATGCTCGGGCTGGACGTGCTCGGCCTGGGCATGCTCAGACTGATCAAGGCCAAGCTGCCTGGGCCGCTGTCCGGCGGGCTGCTGGCCCGCTTCACGCTGCGCGGGCTGCCGGGCGCGCTGGCCCTGGGCCTGGGCTACGGGCTCTTGTCCGGCACCTGCACCTTCGGCTTTCTGGCCCCGCTGTTGGCCATGGTCAGCGTGCAGGGGCAGGCGCTGCCGGGCGCGCTGCTGATTCTCTCTTTTGCCCTGGGCCACTGCCTGCCCATCGTGCTGGCGGGCAGCTCCGCAGCCCTGGCCCGGCGCACCCTGGAGCGCCTGTCCGGGGGCGGGCTGTGGGTGCGCCGCGTTGCGGGCGCGCTTGTGGGCCTGCTTGGCGCGTATTTCGTCGTCCGGCCATTTCTGGAAACGTAAAGGAGGCGACCATGTCCGAGTCCGTGACCCGCAAGCTTTCCTTCCTCGACCGCTGGCTGACCCTGTGGATCTTCGCGGCCATGTTCGCGGGCATCGGCGCGGGGTTCGTGTTCCCCGGCCTGAAGCAAGCCCTGGGCGGCATGCGCAGCGGCACAACGAACCTGCCCATCGCCTGCGGCCTGATCCTGATGATGTACCCGCCCCTGGCCAAGGTGCGCTACGAGCTCATGGGCCAGGTCTTCCGCAACGTGCGCGTGCTGGCGCTGTCCCTGGTGCAGAACTGGGTCATCGGGCCGATCCTGATGTTCGGCCTGGCCGTGACCTTCCTGTCCGGCCAGCATGCCTACATGACCGGCCTGATCCTGATCGGCCTGGCGCGCTGCATCGCCATGGTCATCGTCTGGAACGACCTGGCCGGGGGCGACCGCGAGTACTGCGCCGGGCTGGTGGCCTTCAACTCCGTGTTCCAGGTGCTCTTCTTCCCGGTCTACGCCTGGCTGTTTTTGACTGTTTTGCCCGGCTGGCTGGGCCTTGAAGGGGCCGTTGTCGACATCAGCATGGGCCAGATCGCCGAGAGCGTGTTCATCTACCTGGGCATTCCCTTCCTGGCGGGGTTGGCCAGCCGCGTCATCGGGCTCAAGCTCAAGGGCCGGGAATGGTACGACACGGTGTTCGCGCCCAGGATCGGCCCCATCACGCTCATCGCGCTGCTGTTCACCATCCTGGTCATGTTCTCGCTCAAGGGCGAGGTCATGGTGGCCCTGCCCTTTGACGTGCTGCGCGTGGCCGCGCCCATGCTCGTGTACTTCCTGGTCATGTTCCTGGGGTCCTTCTGGCTGTCCAAGAAGGCCGGGGCCAGCTACGCCCAGTCGGCCACCTTGAGCTTCACCGCCGCGTCGAACAACTTCGAGCTGGCCATTGCCGTGGCTGTGGCCGTGTTCGGGCTGGATTCCGGCCAGGCCTTCGCCGCGGTCATCGGGCCGCTGGTGGAGGTGCCGGTGCTCATCGGGCTGGTGAACGTGGCGCTGTGGCTCAAGCCGCGCTGGTTCCCCGGCGACCCCGGCTCCATCGCCAGCGTGTGCCACGTGGACTGCCAGCCGTAGGGGCTGGCGTCCGCCAGGGGCGCTGCCCCTGCACTTGAGCCAGGGGGCGCTGCCCCTGCACCCCGGTCAAGAGGAGAAATGTGACACCTTCTGGAACCGGACGCTGTCTCTTGAACGCCATCCAAGCACTGTCGCATGAACATGCTGGAATAGCAGGCATATTTGTTTTCTGCGCTGCAAAACGAGCGACATTTTCGAGAGTATTCGGGCAGATTTATAGAGCCAAGTGCTTAGGAAACGCTCCATGGCTGTGGTGTGTGTTCGGCTGTTATTTTGAACTTGTACTTGGGCCAATCTCATACCCAAAGGCGACAGCGCCTCCATCCCCTTGCTTATTCTCATCCAGCACCAGAGTGGACCGGAGGTATTCCACCCGCACTTTCTCTGGTGAGACGCTCACGCGCACCCGGCCAGAGTTGGGCAGCAAATCGCCCGTGCGGTAGGCATCCCGGAAGTAAAGCGCGCCAGAGGGATCAGCCGGTTCCGGCAGGGTCTGATACACGACGCCGTCAAGTTGCTGGCTCGCGAAGACGTGGTCGTGTCCCTGGAAGAAGATCGTCACGCCGTTTTTCGCCATGAGCTGGTGAATGGGCAACGCCCACCCCGGTCGCTTCTGGGCGAACTCATCTACGCCCTTCTTGTTCTTGCCGCCCCATTCGAACAAGTCTGCCTGTTCGATTCCTCCTCTGCCAGACCCGAGAACGTGGTGGGTGAACACGAACTTGAACCTGGCCTTGCTGGACTCGAGCGTCCTCTTGAGCCATTGATACTGTTCGCTCCCCAAGGTCACATTCCATTTGTCGCGGGTCTTCTCGCCCCCGCCGTACACGTTGTCTACCGCCTTGAGGGAGTGCCAGTAGGGATCGATGACAACAAACAAGGCATCACCCCAGGTCCAGGCATAGTAGTCACGCAATAGGCCGATATGCGGCACAGGAGTCTTGTCCCCGGTGTAAAAGCCGTCCGGGGCGGGTTGCGGGAAGAACGCGTTGCGGGCCGTCTGCGCCCAGACCGCCACATTGTCCGGTGTGCCGTCGAGATTGCAGGCCGCGGCCTGCTCGTGGTTGCCGTTGACAAGAAACAATGGCGTGGACTGCCCGACCAACGCCAGAAAGGGGCGCTGGAGCGTGTAGCGCCCGGCAACGGTCTGCGCGTTGACCGTGGAAAGCGTGTCCACGCTGAAGTCGTCGCCCATGGTCAGGTAGAAATCAGGACGGTCAGCCGCGGCGGCCCTCAGGGTCTTGGCGTACAGCGCAGGGTCGAACTGGTGGCCGCGTTCGGGGTGCGAGTCGCCCTGAAGCTCAAAGACAAATGGGCTGCCAGGGGGGCGCTGCGTGTGGAAAGAGTGCTCCGTTCCCTCGGCGAAGGTGGCGCCGCCCGGCTTGCGGTGCCGCAGCCTGTAGTGCCAGCGGGTGCCGGGCGAGAGCCTGTCCATTTGCAGCTCCACCGGCACGAACGGCGCGAGAGCTGCGACGGCCGTCTTGAGCGTGTATCTCCCTGGCGCGTTTCCGTATTCGCAATAGGCCTCGCCCCCCTCGATGGAGAGCACGTTGGCCGTCACGGCCGTGGCCGTTGGACGCCCCAGCACGACAGACAGTCGTGCCAACTCCGCCACATCTGCAGGCAGGACCATGTCGGACCCGTCGCGTCCATTTCGCCCACGCTTCTCCTGCCGCTTCTCGCGGCGTTTCTCTTCGCCATCGAACCGGCGCTCCCTGCGCGGCGGCCTTTCGTCGTCCTGGCCCAGGCCCTGTACCGGCTGCATCAGGCCAACCACAAGGAGTGCCGCCAGAAAGGATAGACCGCGAAAGACAACACCCGTCCGCAACTGCAGCAACGTTTGCGCCATGCTTCCTGCCCTCATTTGCCAGCGGCATTGATTGTGTACGAATGGGCTGAAGAACCGTTCTCCTGGCCGGGACGCGACTCGCCGGGCAGGCTGGCCCGGAGGAAGTCCACCACGGCCTTGCCCGGCGAAACAGAAACACGCAAATGGCCCGAGCCTCCAATGATTACGCCCGAACGGTAACCGTATTCCTCCGCCTGGCGCGGCTGCCCAGAACGCGGGAAGCCGGGCTGGGGCACCTCCTGGTACACGATGCCGTCCAACTCCTGCCTGGCGTAGAGGTGGTCGTGCCCGTGGAACACGGCGCTGACTCTGTGGCGCACCAGAAGCTGGTGGATGGGCGCGTCCCAGCCCGGACGATGCGCCTTGAAGCCCTCGCTGCCATCGGCGTTCTTGCCGCCCCACTCGCCAAAGGGAGCGGCCTCAACACCGCCTCGCCCCTGTCTGTCCCTGCCCCCAACGAGTTGGTGGATGAACACGAACTTCAGCCGGGCGTGGCTGCCCTCCAGGGTCCGCTTGAGCCACTGGTACTGGGCCTCGCCCAGGGAACTGTCCCAGATGTTTTCGCTCTTTCTGCCGCTGGCGTGCCAGTAGGGGTTGAGCACCACGAACAAGGCGTCGCCCCACTGCCAAGCATAGTAGTCTTGGAGCTGCCCGGCCAGGGGATCGCGCACGGTGTTGCCGGAATAGAACGCGTCAGGCGCCGGATTGGGGAAAAGGCGCTTGCGCATCTGGTTGGACCACACGGCCAGACTGTCTGCCCCGCCGCGCAGGAGCTTGGCCTCCTCGCCGTCGTGGTTGCCCAGCGCCAAGAACAGGGGTGCGGAACGGCACAGCTGGCCGAGGTAGTAGCGCTGAGCAAGGTATTGCCTGGCCGCGCCCTCCCGGCTCTCGTGCTTGCCCGTCATGAAGGTGTCGCCGAGGTCAATGTGGAAGTCCGGCGCGTCGGCCAGAGCGTTGGCCAAGGCGCGTTGGTAGAGCGTCGTATCGGTGTTCTGGTCCAGGTGGGAATCCGCCGTGAGGGTGAAGGAGAACGAAGAACCGGGCGACCGCTGGGTGTGGAACCTGCCCTCGGCGAGCGGCTTCTGTGTGGCCGCATCCACTAGCGAGAAGGCATAGCGGGTGTTCGGGCGCAGGCCCGGCAGGGTGAGCTCCCGTGGTTGGCCTGGCTGCAGTGCTACGGTCTCGGTCTTCGAGCGGCCCGTATCCCCTTGGATGCCGTAGGTTACAAGGACGCGGGCCTGGGAGGCCGAGAGGACGCTCAAGACGATGGAGGAATTGGTCGGTCTGCCCAGGATCACGTCCACCTGGTGCGCCGGGACGTCGGGAACGGGCTGGCGCGGACCGCCGGCGCGTTCTTGCTGGTGGTTGCCCGGCCCTCTGCGCCCGTCCTCTCGTCCCTGGGCGAAGGCCCAGCCGGAGCAGAGCGCTAAGGCCAGGCACAACACAGTGCAGAGCCGCCAAAGGGAATATGTCATGACTCGTCCTCCATGCCCCACTGCCCCGGGCGGGCTAGCGGCCCACCCCGAAAAGAGCGTCCGTGCCTTCAATCTGTGGCATGCCGATAGGCTGTGAATACAGGAACGGGCCCTTGGGGTCCGCCGGGTTGGACGCGCGCAGCCGTGCGAGGGTCGACTTCTGCTGGGCCGAAAGGCTCTGGCCCACCTTGGCGAAAGCCGTGGCGTAAAGATACGAGAGCGTCCCGTCCAACTCGCCGTAGCGGCGCGAGAGGGACAGCACCTTGGCCTTGTCCGTCGTCTCGCCCCGCATGAAGCGCCGCAGTTCCGTGGAGATGGCCCGGCGTACCGAGACGATTTCCCGCAAATCCTTGCGCTGCAGGTCCGGCAGATCGGTGATGTGCTTGCGCTGTGCTGGGGTCAGGGCGGCCAGGAAGGCCTCGCCGGAATCGCCCGTGAGCGACGTGCTGATGGAATAGTCCTTCTTGCCCATGGCCGGGGCGGTCTTCATGCCGAAGCCGCCGAAGTACATGCCGTGGCGTTCCGGGCAGAAGTAGACGTCAGCTTCGACGCTGCCGCCCTGCCAGGAGAACATCTCGCTGGCGTAGGTCATCACCGCCACGTTGACGTCATGTGGCATGCTCCGCTTGTCCAGCGGCTCAGGCACGTTCGGCCAGGAGCGGGAGTCCCCGAACTTCAGCCGCGCCAGGGCGGCCCTCTGCTGGGCCGAAAGCCCGTGCAGGATGCCGCCCATGACCTTGGCGCGCTGGTAGGCCAGCAGGCCGTCCAGTTCGTACAGGTCCGCAGAGCGCTTCAGCACCGCAGCCTTGGACAGGCCATTGCTCCCGGCGGGAAGCCTGCCCTCGAGGTTGCGGCGGAAGGCCTGGATGAGCGGGAAGCGCAGTTCGGCGAAGCGGCGGATGTCGTTCACCTGCTCCCTGGCCAGGGCCATGAGCTGCGCCTTCTGACTGTCGGTCAGGATGTGCAGCATGTTGTGGGCGATGCGCGTGAGGAACGAGGTGTTGTGTCCGCCACCTGCGGCGTCGATGTCGCGCATGTATTGGAAGCCGAAGTAGTCCGACACCTTGCCCGGAGGTAGGAAGGTGTCTGCGCCGAAGTCACCAGTGAGGAAGGCCAGGCCGTCGAAGGCGATGGTGTTGAGCTGGGCCTTGTCCGACATGGCCTGCTCCAGGGAATAACGCCCGCCGCCGCCCTCCTGTCTGCCCTGGCCGCCCTGGGGCCGCCTGTCCTGGCTGGAGGATTGTTGCTGCGGACGGTCATCCTGGGGACCGCCCTGTCCTTGGCCCCTGGGCTGGCTGGGCCGGGCCGCAAGCCCCTGTGGCGAATCAATGCAGATGGCGGACACCACGCCCTCTGGCGTGGAGTGCTTCACAACGTCCCCGGCCTTCCTGCCCCGGCAGTCATCCAGGGCCTGGGGCGGCACGCCGCGTTCAGGCTGCGTCTGTCCGTGGATGGGCTGCGCGGATATGATGAGCAAGGTCGAGCCGAGAAGCAGGGCAAGGCGGTTGGCTGTCATAGATACCTCCTTTGCGACATACAGTTCTGATCCTACAGGAATGCCGGGGAAGGTCCAAGCCCTCCCTCGGCATCCCGCACGTTGCGTCTACCGGCCTGGCCGCCTGCCGCCTCCGCCTCCGCCTCCACCACCTCCGCCAAATCCGCCGCCGCCTCCACCACCCTGGGGCCGCTCCCAGCGCTCCTGACGAGGGTCCTGGCGATCACGATTCGGATCACGCTGGTCCTGGCGATCCTGCCTCATGTCCTGGCGGTCGCGGTTCAACTCACGCTTGTCCTGGTTGATCTCGCGCCGGTCCTTGTTGATCTCACGGTTCAGGTTCTGCAACTTGGCCCGCGCAGCATCGGCCCCCACAGTGTCCCCGGAGCGCATCTTCTGCTCAATCTCCCGCTCCAGATCTTGGCGCACGCGCAGATCGCGTTGCAGTTCCTGGCGGTCCCGGTTCAGTTCGCGCTGGTCCTGGCGGATTTCCTGGCGATCGTTACGGATTTCCTGCCTGTCTTCGACTGGTCTGGGCGGCGGTCCCTGCGGTCTGCCGCCATCCTGGCCTTGCCCGGGAGGGGTCCCTTGCGGCCTGACGTCGTCCTGCCCTGTCCTAGGCGGCGGTCCCTGTAGTCGTGCATCGCCCTGGCCCTGACCAGGAACTGTTTCTTGTTGAGCCAGCAACAAGGTCTTCCCGCCCTCATCCATGACTGCAGCCTGCGCGTTTGCCACTGCCAGCGCCAGAACGGTGGCTGCCACCATCATGGCCAACGCACCCGCATAGGACGACCATCTCTTCATACAAACCTCCTTGAGAGTTCCAACGTGCGTCCCCTCTCTGCAAACCAGCCCGCCATGGGCCGCAGGGGGGGGCAGATCACCACTTCCCAAAAGCCTGGTCCCCCTGCTGATCGGAGAGGAACCAGTGCTCCCCGGACTTCTGAGTGGATCATGCACTGCCTAGTCATTTTCAGTCAAAGAGATGTTGATATACTTAACAATTCTTAATGTTGGTCATGACGGCTGCCATCCTTGTGCGAGGAAATAGCTAGGCCGGACAGCGCATTGTCCGAGATTGAGGTCGCGTCTCTGTAAAGAAGTGTTAAGTAGTGTTAATGACATGCCAATTTCAGAATTCGTGGCTCCCCCGTTGCAGGCCGCCAAGCATCGGCAAATCCTGCCTCCCAACCGTTGCGGTGGCGCACGCGGCTTGAGGAGGCAGGCAACTAAGGAGGTATTCATGTCGATCACAGCAGTCGGCTCAGGAGCATGGGGCCAGGCCGAGGCGACAGGTCGGATGCATCTGGCGAACCGGGTGGCTCGGTCCATGGTCGCTGAGCAGGACGTCAACCAGGATGGCTCACTGTCTCTCAGTGAAACCGAGCTGTCCCAGGCAAGCTACAGCGCCATCGACGGTGATGGTGACGGCTTGCTCAGCAGCCAGGAACTAGTCAGCGGGCTGAAAGACCGTAAGGAGTCCCTGCGCAACACGCTGCTTTCCGGAGTTGAGGGGCAGAGCTATCCCTCCCAGACGGAAACGTCACCCCTGTCAGGACACCTGGAAGCCCTGGCCAGCAGCGTGGCTGCAGGACTGGACGTGGACAAGAATGGCTCCATCGGCCTGGAAGAGTCCGGGATGACCAGCGAAGGCTTTGGCAAGGTGGACGGCAACGGCGACGGCGTGCTCACCGCAGCCGAGATCGCCAGTGCCATTCGCGACAAGCGGGACGAGGCGGGCATGTTCATGCAGGGGCAAGCTGGCTCGGCAGAGACACTTCCTCAGTCTGGTGAAGCCCAGGCCAGCAGTGTGGCTGCGAGGCTGGACGCGGACGGGAACGGCTCCATAAGCTTGGCAGAATCCGGGCTGACCAGCGAAGGTTTTGGCAAGGTGGATGGCGATGGCGACGGAGTGCTCACCGCGCCTGAGATTGCCAATGCCATTCGCGATAAGCGGGACGAGGCTGGCGTATTCCTACAGGGGCAGACGGAGACGACCGCTGCCTCGACGGAAACAGCATCGGTTTCGGCAGAGACGGGTACCGATTCAGAGGTGGCGGCTTCGACGTCGACGGGCACGACCACAGCTTCGGTGGAGACAGCTGCGAACCCGCCGCTTCACCGACGCATGCAGCAGGCCCTGGATGCATACAAGGGCCGCATGGGGGAGCTGATGTCCGGCCTGTTTGAGCAGCCTTCAGCGGCGCTGGCGGATTCCAGCGCGTCCACAGCATCGGCCGCCTTGCAGGCGAACGAGCCGGTGTCCATGACGGTGTAGGTTTCCGCAGGAGTCAGCTTGCGGCAACAAGGGCCAGGACGATCAGTGGCCTGCTATCTTCATCCACCTCCTGTCGGCTGGGCCGGATATCGCGGCCCTGACAGGGGGTGGATGCTTGTTTGTCACAGTGGTAGCTGGAACTCAGGCCGGGGCACAGGGCAGACGCATTTCCAGCAGCAGGCCACCGCCAGGGGCGTTGGCAGCGCGGATGCTTCCTTTGTGGGCGCGTATGGCGCCCTCGGCGATGGCCAGACCGATGCCCACGCCTCCGGCCCGCTGCTCCCGCGACTCGCCCACGCGATAGAAGGCGCGGAAGATTTGCTGTAGGCTCTCCTCCGGCACGCCAGGTCCATGGTCGCGCACCTGGATGTGCGCCTCCCGCTCGCCTTCGATGACCAGGGACACCTCCACGGCAGTGCCTTCCGCGGTGTAGCGCGCGGCGTTGCGAACCACGTTCTCCACGGCCTGCCGCAGCAGTTCGGGGTTGCCCGACACCACGGCATCGCCCTGAATGTGTGCCTCCACCCTGCGGTCGCTGCCCTGAATCTCGTAGTTCACATCCTGCACCACCTCCCGCAGCAAGGGGGTGAGATGGATCTTTTCTGGCCGGGACAATTCCGGGGAATGGTCAAGCCTGGCCAGGAGCAGGAGCTGGTTGATCAGCGTGTTCAGCCGTTCCGACTCACGCCGGATTCGGTCCAGGGCGCTGGGCAGGTCCGCCGCAGCGCATTGGCCCGCAAGCTCCAGGGCCACATTGAGCCGTGCCAGTGGCGAGCGCAGTTCGTGGGCCACGTCACGCAGCAGCCGGTGGTGCAGGGCGATGAGCTTCTCCAAGTTCTCCGCCATCAGGTCGAAGTCACGCCCTAGTCCGGCAATCTCGTCGCCACGCCGCCCGAACTCGTCCCCGACGCGCACGGACAGGTCCCCGCCAGTCATTTGCCGGGCCGCTTGGCGCAGCTTCAGCAAAGGCGCAGTCAGGTGCCGCGTCAGCCAGTAGCACACCAACCCGCCCACCACGAGCAGGGCCAGGAAGAACGTCAGGGTGTCGCCTCCCTTCTGGCCCAAATAGCCAGCAGCCAAGCGCATGAGACTATCCTGCGCCGGCGGGGGCGCTTGCGGCGGCTGGCCAGGGCCAGGCTTCCTGATGGAGGGGGCTGCCAGCCCGCTCTCGTCCAGGCGAGTCTCGCCCACCACCACGAAGAATCTGCCGGGGCTATCCTCCACAGGCTGCGCCAGCACGAAGATGTCTCTGTGTTGCATGTATTCGCGCTGCCTGGACGCCAGTGCCTTTTGGGCCAAGCTGCGCACCTCCGAGGGAGGAGGCTCGGCAGAGAGCGGCGCATCGGATTCGAAAAAGAAATGAGGCCGGATGCCTGCCGAATGCGAGATGATTAGACTGTATCTGCTGACGGCCTCGGCATTTTCATGCTGGAGAAGATCTTTTGCTGTTTGGCCATAGACGGTAAGGGACTGGCCCATGAGGTTCCGTCGTTCCTCAGCCGTCTGTTCGGAATGCTGGCTGCTGCGCAGGGACTTGTCGATGAGGGAAAGGACGTAGACGCAGGACGAACTGAGCAGCGTCACCAGCCAAAATCCGAGGAATATCTTAATGAAAATGGATGGAGACTTCAGCATGGGGTTTCCGTTTGCAAAAAAGCTGGTTCCATCATGGCGCGGCATCACTGCACGGCATAGAGATAGCCGACGCCCCGGAGCGTCTTGATGCGCTCGGAGCCATCCGTCTTCGGCCCCAGCTTTTTGCGCAGGTTGCTCACGTGTACGTCAATGCTCCGGTCAAAGGGCGACAGCTCACGGCCCAAGACCGACTTGACCATGTCCTCGCGGCTGATGACCTTGCCTGCGTTCTGCAGCAGCGTCTCCAGGGTGGAGAATTCCACGGAGGTCAAGGCCAACGGCTTCTCACCCTGGAAGACCGTGCGAGCGCTTGGAACAAGCTCAACGTCCTCCACAACGAGACGCGAAGGAGGCACTCCCATCTCTTCCGTTGAAGGTCCAACCCGCCGAAGAATGGCACGGATTCTGGCGACCAGTTCCCGCGGGTTGAACGGCTTCTGTAGGTAGTCGTCGGCACCGGTCTCCAGACCCTGGATGCGGTCCATGTCGTCGCCACAGGCGGTCAGCATCAGCACGGGCACTTGCGAACTCGCTCGTATACGACGCAGCGTCTCGAATCCACTCAAAGTCGGCAGCATCACGTCCAGCACCACAAGGTCGTGCCGTCCGGTGAGCGCCAGATCGATGCCCCTGACAGGCTCAAATACGGCCTCGGCCTTCAGGCCCTCTATGCGGAAGTAGTCCAGCAGGAGTGCGCACAATTCCTGGTCGTCGTCTATGATGAGGACGTTGTTCATCTGCACCTGCCACGCATGCTTTGATGGCCAAACATTCGTTCTTTTTCGGCCTGCCCGTTACTGGATTCTAGTGTAGCCCCAGGGACAGCGGAGACGCAAGAACCCCTTGCGCACTTACGCTCAGGGCTGGGCGGAACAGCCGTACAGCCCTCGCATGGTCGAATGTGAGACGCAGCCCGGTGGCGAGCTCCTGAAACTGGAATCCCGGGAAATGGCACAGCAGCTTTGTGCTGGGCAATATGGAAACGGTGTTGTCCGAGGGGCGCCGCGGGTGGATTCGGTAGAGTAGTGGGCGACCCAGGACTGTGCGGAACATTTCGAGCAGATCAAGTGTGGATGTCCCCAGGCCGGTGCCAAGGTTGAATGTTTCCGATGCATCCAGATTTCGGAGCGAGAAAGTCATCAACCGCGCGATGTCCTTCGCAAAAACATAGTCACGAACAGTTGTTGAGTCTCCGTAGACGTCCAACTGTTCACCTGCCAGCATGCGCTCGATCCAGGCTGCGACCACCCCTAGGCCGCGAGTGGCGGATTGCCGGGGGCCATACGCATTCCCAATTCTGTAGCAGTCGGCCTCAATGCCATGGCGCATCCGGAAGAACTCCAGCAGATGCTCCTGGCCGAGTTTGGCTATGCCGTATGGGTTCACGGGGCGAGGCAGGGAATCCTCGGTGGATGGGCCGTTCCGGGGGCCATAAACCATACCCCCCGACGAAGCGAACACGACCTTGCGAACCCCCGCACTGACGCATTGCCCGAGGAAGCGCATGAAGTTTCCAATCTCGGCCTCAATGTCGGACAGGGCACGCTCCCAGGCCGCGCACGGCGTTGTGGCGCATATGAAGTATGCGGCCATGTCCTGGCCTTCCAGGGCCTCGGCAACCAGGCTGGATTCGGAGAGGTCTCCGGCGATTTTGCGGAAGCGCCCTTCAGCATGGGAAAGGTTCTTCGCCCTGCCTCCAAGGAAGCGGTCGAAAACCGTCACTTCATGCTTGTGGACCATAAGCTGATCTACGAAGTGCGAGCCGAGGAAACCGTCTCCCCCGAAGACCGAAACCTTGCGACGACCACCATTCGCATGCAGTTTTTTTGCGAGCATCCTCCCCCCTCGCCCCAGAGGTAAAGCGACCGACTATGGAGC
Source organism: uncultured delta proteobacterium (assembly GCA_903843965.1). Taxonomy (GTDB): domain Bacteria; phylum Desulfobacterota; class Desulfovibrionia; order Desulfovibrionales; family Desulfovibrionaceae; genus Humidesulfovibrio. The sequence goes on along the minus strand of CAIMRY010000025.1, from coordinate 106,429 downwards.
TTTGCTCTTCATGGGGTGTGGATGCAGTATGGAACATGACATGGGGTGGCAGTCAAAAGCATCCTGGGTTGCTTAACAATTCTTTACGTGTCGGAGGTATTAACCCAAAAGAGGAGAGTGCCGGGTGGTGTTGAGAGTACTTTGATTCCACATCAGCACCCCCGAACCCGAGCGAAAGTCGCTGCTCCCCCTCGCCGTCGCACATGCTGATACCACGGCGCGCCAAGGGGCGCGGTCATAGGGAGCGCGGAGCGCGACCTTGACCGCGAGACTGCGCGTCGTACCGTGCCGCCGGCGGCGAGGGGGAGCGCTGCGCGCCGCCTTTTCGTGCGCGCACTCGGCTGCGCACCCTGACCGCGCAGTATGGCGCGCTCTTTTCCCATCCGATCTGACCCGCGAAGCACCGCTGCGTCCGGTTTTGTTGACTGGCTTGTCCTGTCAACAAAACCGGACAGGATTTCATCCAAGCGCTTCTTCTCTTCACCGCCCTCTGCCCCTGTCTCCTGCCTCTGAAATTATTCTGTGCCCCCCTTCGCCAGACTTGCTGCGGGTTCGTCTGACGTGCGACGCTCATCTGTGCTTCTGTTTTGTTTGGGCTTCGGAGCTTCTGGCTTCGTGAACGGCCGCCTGCTGGACGGGATGGCTGAAGTGCCCGCCAAGGTGTTCGAGGTGACTTTGAAGTCGCCTCACAGGCCCTGAACCGCTCACAACATTGTGGGCAAAACCAACGGACGGTCCAGTCCGAAACCCCGCTGCATAAGGAGACGCAGCGCAAGATGGATCGGCGGAGTTGCTACCGCCGGCACCAGGACAATTCCTGGCGCACATGCCGACAAGTTCGGCGCGCGAGCCTGGCTCGCAGAAAGAGCACACTACTCAACGAGAACGGCGGCGGAACGGATCGGAACGGAATGGAAGGGCAAGGACATGGGAACGAATAGATGGCCGAAGTCGCTGCACGGGCAAGCCGAGGCGCTCCTCGGCGGCATCCGTGCGATTGGCCGCAAGAAAGACAGTGTGGACCGGCGCTTCATCAGGGGCATCGGCACTTGGACCGTATACAGGAAAGATATCCATCGCTTCATTGAGTTTCTGCAGCGCGCCGGGCTGCGCGACCTTCGCCAGGCACAGCGCGTCTCCGGCTTTGTTCGCACGTACATCGCCGGCAGAGGGCAGGCGCTTCGCAAGTCTGACGGTTCGTTTCAGACGTTGGAACGGGAAATATCCGCAATCACGAAGCTCTCTCACGCGCTCGACGTCTACTCGGAGCGCCATGGCGGCGAGTCGGCGGCGGATATCCGCACGGTTCTGTCTGAAGAGAAAGCGCAGTGGCGCACGGAGCTGGCGGCGCGTTCTGGCGGCTACACGACTCGCGCGTATCCCGACCCGGAGGGGCTCTACGCAGCCATTCAGGACGCTGGCCTTCGGCTCCAGGCAAAGCTCATGGGGGAAACCGGCTGCAGGGCGGAAGGCGTCGGCGCTTCGGCACGCGGCAGCAACCCGATCACAGCCACCAACCTGCTCGGCTTGGGCACGGACCCGGTTTCCGGCGCTGCTGCGGGGCGCATTGTGGTCGTTGAAAAGGGGGGCAAGCTCACCGAACACTTCGTGAACCCGACAACGTACCGCGAACTCGAAGAGCATATTGCGGAGCATGGCCAACTCGCCTCGCCGTACCGCACGTTCCTGCGCGCCGTCGAGGCTGCCGCCAGAGCGACGGGGCAGTATGCGCATGGCCGGGGCACACACGGTCTGAAGCACTGCTTCGCACAGTCGCGCATGCACGAAGCCGTTGAGGTCGGCTTGTCGCATGAGGAGGCAAAACAAGCTGTGGCAAACGAGATCGCGCACAATCGTCTCGACAGCGTCGATATCTACATGAGGTAGCAGGTGCCGAAGCTCGCGATACATCCCTCCGGCTTGAACACAGCGAAAGAGCGTGCCCGGGCGTTGCGCTGGCTCGCCGGTCTCGCTGAGTCTGACCGCGAACACATCCTTTTCGACGCCTTCGCCGCATGCGCCACGTCCACGCCGCCGACTCCGTACGTCGCGTTGTTCGACGCGATTCGCCGCTTCGGTTTCGACACGGTCCGCCGACGCGGTTTTCGTGCCGCCGGGCCGGAGCAATTCGAGGATTTTCAGCGCGTGCGCGAGTCCCGTGCCAGGAACTTGCGGGAGGAGCGGCCGTCGCCCAAACGGGACAAAATGCTTCAGCGCTGGGCTCTGGTGCGCGAGCTTCACGGGCAGGGGCTCGGTTTCAGGCTCATCGCCCGCTACTTTTCGAAACAGCTGCGTATTTCCGTCTCCGCGTCATACCTGCGGAAGCTGTGGGGCGAATTAGAGCCCTGTGACGATAACGGCCTGCCGCAACCGTAGCCTGCGCGGTCGCCCTTGATGCCCTCCTTCGCCATTTTCGTCCTTCTGCTCGCGGTTTTTGCGCTGCTGACGCTCTTCGCCGTGGCCTTCATCCTGCGGCGTGCCCTGACGCCTGAATTCCCAGCAATTCACCCTCCCGAACACTATCTCGAAGTCCGTACAGCCCCTCTCACGGCCAAACACCACAGCCCCGTCGGGCATTCTCCGCGAAAACGCTGGCGCCGGACGCCTGGGATGCAGTCTGGCTTGCCGCCGCCAACCACTCTGGCAAGCCGAAGAGGCCTTTCCGCATGCTCCAATGCCTGACGTGCCACTGGCGGCGGCGTAGCATGGGAACGCAAGCTCCTGCGCGTTATTCGTGGTTCGGAGTGACGTAGATGTTTGTGCTTCATCGCCTTGCGACAACACGCTGAAATAGCGTGAAATGAATTTGAGGTGCCTCAAAATTGCCAGGAATGCCAGGCTTCGAGAGCCTCGAATATCAGATCCTCTGGGTCGACTTATTGAGCGAGTTCTGGGAGATCATGATCCCTTTCACCTCAACAGGAGATGCGCCATGGTCAACCCGTCGCCGGCCCGAAGGATTCTGCTCACCCTATCACATGGCATTGTGGTTCCCGCCCTGTCCCGCCGCACCGGCGCGCTCTGCCGGGCGGTCAAAACACGTTGGCTCATGGTCGACATCGACGACCAGGTGCGGCTCGTCGGCTGCCTCGACCGGAAGGGGCGCGTGTTCCGGACAGCCGTGCGAGACAATCTGCGGCTTCAGACGCGCAGCATTGCCAACGCCCGTGACCTGACTCAAGGCGAAGCAATAGTGCGGGCGCTCGATGCGGCCGCCACCCCGAACTTCGACATGACGGCCCATTGGGCGCTGTTCGACTACAGGTCGCTGCGGCTCGCGGACGGCATGGACAACTACAGCGCATGGCCGACGGCGGGCGGCGATGTGGTGGCGCGATTGTCGAGCACGCACGGCATGCTCGTTCCATCCGTCGATCCGCTCAAGCCGCCGTTTCGCGCTGTCGGTTTGCTCTGGGAGAACGGCGACTTCGGGCGGAACTCATGCAGCGCCATCCTTTCGTTCGTGAACTCCGGTGGCGTCATCCTCGCCGCAGCCTATCCCGACGCCCTCGCCGAACGTTTCGTGCGTCGGAACGACGCGGGTTGGGCCGACTGGATGCCGACCGCTCCGGATGAGAAAGCACAGCGGTCCGCGGCACGAATGGAAGCCGCGTTTCCCAAGCGCAAGCACATCGCGCTCACGCTGCAGCATGTCTTGCGATTCATCGACAAAAACCCCGGGAGCGAGGCGCTGTCGCTCAAGCCCGGCCCCGTTCTCGACATCGTCATTTGGAAGAACGGCGTGAGCAGGTCTGGCAAGCGCGTCAGCGCCGAACACATGTTCCTGCGCCCATTTTTCGAGCAGTTCATGGACCCGGCGCCGCCCGAGTAGACTCGGCATTTTCCGGCAGATTTCGTAAGGCTCCGGGGTGGCAGCGCTCCGGGGCCTTTTGTTTGTGGCGTCAGGGCGTCTCTTGCCCTTGACGGCGCCGCAGGAGTGCTCGGAGCCGGCATCGGCTCCAGCCTCATGCACGTCTGGATCCGACTCTTCCATCTGCCCAAGCTGCCAAGTCGCGCGGCCAATGAAAGCCCGTGAAACGGAGGGCTTTCCCGCCGGCGTGCGTGGACCCTGCTTCGTGCAGATCCATTCCCGTTCGACCAGCTCGTATGCCGTGCCGGTCTTCATGACGATTTTGACGCTCTTGTCTGGGCTACACGTGATGGTCTCGACAACGCTGCGCAGTTGCATGGCGATGCGCGCACGGCGCGCGTAGACCGCCTCGTCCGACATGTCGACGTATCCCGGCAGGCCGGTGTCAGGTGACAGCACGGCAGCGTCGGAGCGTCCACGGAATTGCGTCGAGTCTTCCGCTGCCTGGCGCGCCGCCGTGGCTTCGGCACGTGCCTTCATGAGTTCCTCGCGCAACGCGACACGCTTGCGTTTCAGCTCGGCAAGCTGCTGCCCCAGTTCCTCAAGCTCCGCGAGGTCGTCGTCCACGAGCAACGCCACGTGCTTCTGGATTCTGGCATCCGCATGCTCAAGCTGCGCTTCGAGTGAAGCAATGCGGTCTGTGTGCTGTTTGAGGGCGGTGCTGTGAATGCCAACGGCGGCGGCGATGTCCAGATCGTCCATGAGGCCGGAGAGCACGAAGTTCTCAACATACAAGTAGTTGAAGTACCGCCTGTTCGAGCAGCCGTGCCCGGCATGCGCGGAGTTGCACGTGAGATAGTGTGCCCACGGACGGAGTCCACTTTTCCGGGTCTTGTCTTGCGTGGCATTGTGGTAACCCATCGTCCCGCCGCAGACGGAGCACCGGGCGATTTTTTGGAACAGGTTTGCGTACTTTTTGCCTTTTCTGCCCCGCTGGCCTTTCCGGCGGAGAAACGCCATGTCCTGCACCCTTTCGAACAACGCAGGGTCGACGATTTCGGGGTAGTATCCGGCGATGACTTCCTGCCCCTTGCCGCCTTCATCGGTCTTGAACTCCGCGATGTAGTCACCGACAACCGCACGATTACACAGCAGTTTTTCAATGTAACTCCTGTGCCAGACGGGCTTGCGCGTGTTCCAGGCCGGAATCCCTTCCTTGATAAGCGCGTTGGCGATGACGCCGCGGCCGTATCCGTTCACGTACATGTCGAAGATGCGGCGCACGAGCTGCGCGCGCTCATCAAGCACGTGGATTTTGCCGTCGTGGACTTCGAGCCAACGCGGCACCTGGCTCGTCACGATGACGCCATCTTTCGCTTTTTTGCGTTTGGTTTCCCAATTCGCGCGCGATCTGAAGGACTTGTGCTCGCTCTCGCTGTTCGAACGCATCATATCCGCAAGGATGGGGAAAAAGGCTGCGTACGAGGCGAGGTCCAGTATGACGTTTTGCGCTGTGAGTCCGATTTTGACGCCGCGTTGGGTGATGTTGAGCAACAACAGCAGCGCTTCGTTCACACGATTGCGGGTCAGACGGTCAAGGGATTCCGCGACAAGCACTGAGCCCGGCGGCACTTCACCGCTCTCGCATCGCTGCAGGAAGCGGCCGAGTTCGCCTGTCAGGGCGTTGTCGCCGCGAAAAGCCGAGACGCCGATGTCTTGCATCGTTTCGGCGACCGGTAGGCCGTGGGTCTCCACGAACCGCAGGGCGGCGTCGTGCTGCCGCCGTTCGCCGTCGCCCCAGGCTTGCGCTTGCGACGAGAGTCTGATGTAGATATACGCCTGTGACGCCGGTGGGGTGAGGTTTGTATTTTTCATGAGAGCATCCTGCGCCGGCTTTTTCTGATGAGGCCAGGACTTTCAGGGGGGTCAGAGGGGGGCCTGGCGATGCCCAAAGCGACAATTGTCAGAAATTACTGACAAAGTTTGTTTCGCTTTGGGTAAGATATTTCTTTCCCGCTCCCCGCAAGGGGACGAGTCCCCTTGACCCCGTTACGAGCCGGTGGGCGCGGCGGAAGCAGATTCAGGGGGCGAGCCTCTTGACGCCCGGCAGGCGGCCTTGCCTTCCCCGCGTACGCGCGCGTCATCCTGCGCGTTATCCTGCGCGTTATCCCGCGATCATCCCGCGCATCATCCCGCGTGCATCATCCCGCGCACCACCTGCGTCACCTGGTCCGCCGAGGGCTTGTAGAAGGCCTCCTGGGGCGGGCTGAAGGGGACCGGGATGTCCGGCGCGGCAATGCGGCGCACCGGCGCCTTGAGCTCGTCGAAGCAGGTCTCGGCCACGGTGGCGGCGAGTTCCGCGCCGTAGCCGCAGAAACGGGTGGCGTCGTGCAGGGTCAGGAAGCGGCCGGTCTTGCGGACCGAGGCGATGACGCTGGCGGTGTCCAGGGGGACCAGGCTGCGCAGGTCGATGACCTCCAGGGAGATGCCTTCGGCCTGGAGCGCCTCTGCGGCCTGCAGGGCCACGTGCACCGCGCCTCCGTAGGTCGCGAGGGTGGCGTCGCCGCCCTGGCGGGCGATGCGCGCCTGGCCCAGGGGCACGCGGTAGTCGCCTTCGGGCACCTCGCCGTGGATGGTCCAGTACAGGGGCATCTCCTCCACCACCACCACCGGGTCGGGGTCGAAGATGGCGGAGAGCAGCAGGCCCTTGGCGTCGGCGGGGTTGGAGGGATAGGCGATCTTGAGGCCGGGCGCGTGGGCCAGCCAGGCCTCAAGGGAGTGGGAATGCTGGCAGCCTGCGGAGAAGACGCCGGACTTGACGCGCACGGTGAGCGGGAAGCTGGACAGGCCGCCGCTCAGGTAGCGCAGCTTGGCCGCGTGGTTCACGAGCATGTCTGCGGCCAGGGTGATGAAGGGGAAGAACATGACCTCGACCACGGGCTTGAGGCCCATGCAGCTTGCCCCCACGGCCAGGCCGACGATGGCGGCCTCGCTCACCGGGGTGTCGCGCACGCGGCGCGGGCCGAAGCGCTCCAGAAGCCCGAAGGTGGGCAGGTGCGGGTTGACGTGGATGGAGGTGCCGATGCCCTCGCCCGCGAGAAAGATGTCCTCGTCCATTTCCATGGCCAGCGCGAGCGCTTCCGCGACGGCCTGTCCGGTGCTCTTGACGGGCATGGCTCAGCCCTCCCTGAGGATGGGGTTGACGTAGAGGTGGTCGAGGGCCTCCTCGGGAGGCGGGAACGGGCTCGCGTCGGCAAAGGCCACGGCCCGGTCCACGGCCTGGTCGGCGCGCTCGAGCATCCCGGCCATGAACTCGCCGAGCCCGTCGCGGCGCAGGACCTCGGCATGGCGCACGATGGGGTCGCGCCCGGCCCAGCTGGCGAGCTCGTCCTTGTCCACGTACTGCTGCTGGTCGTGCTCGCCGTGGCCGTGCATGCGGTAGGTGCGGCATTCCATGAGCGCCGGGCCCTTGCCGGAGCGGCAGTGTTCCAGGAATCCGCGCGCGGTCTCGTGAACGCCTTCCACGTCATTGCCGTCCGTCATCTCGCCGGGCATGTTGTAGGAGGCGGCGCGGGCCGCGATCTCGCCGATGGGGCAGTGTTCTTTGTGGGCCTGGGCCCCGGCCCAGCAGTTGGATTCGCAGACGAACAGCACGGGCAGCTTCCATACTGCGGCGAGGTTCATGGCCTCGTGCACGCTGCCCTCCGCCGCTGCGCCGTCGCCGAAGAAGACGCAGGTCACGCCCTGCTCCTGGCGGTAGTGCTGGGCAAAGGCCGCGCCCATGGCCAGAAGCGGCCCGGCGCCGACCACGGTGGAGGTCATGAGCACGTTGCGCCCGGGATCGGCCAGGTGCAGGGTGCCGGACTTGCCGTGGTTGAGGCCGCCCTGCCTGCCCATGATCTCGGCCAGGAGCGCGCCCGGGTCCACGCCTCGGGCGAGCAGGTGGCCGTGGCTGCGGTGGTTCGTGACGATGACGTCCCTGGGCGTCAGGGCCCGCACCACTCCGGCGGCCACGGCCTCCTGGCCGTGGCAGGTGATCTGCATGCCGGGCAGCCGACCCTGCTCGTGGGCCATCTGCGTTATGCGATCCTCGAAGGCGCGGATGAGGAGCATGTCCGCGTGCAGTCCGATGCGCTGGTCACGGTCGAGCGGGTCTCGTTGCATGGTGCCTCCTCTGGAAAGCATGTGTGCGTGCAGTGCCGGAAAGAGCCGCCGCAGGTGGAGCTTTCCTTCATTATGGATTTCCAGGCAAAGCGCGTCAAGAAACTTTCCGGCGCAGTGGATTCCTTCTCCTCAAACATCCCGAGCGGGGCAGTAATGGGCGAAGCGCAACGGCAGGAGCCATGCCCCTCCCCGCACGGCGGCGGACACGGGCGAGAAGGCGCGCGCCGTTCGTGGAATCATGAATGCGGAGTTTCCCGCTCATTGCCGATGTCGAGGCAGGGGGCTGCGGGGGTCTGCCCTGGAATCAGCGCAGCCGGGCCAGCACGGCGGCGATGTTCGCAGGCAGGCGCACGGGCTCGCGCCCGGTGTGGTGCGCGATGCGCCCAAAGCTGAAGCCCGCGACGAGCTCCTGCGGGGTGGCGGGGCGCGGGGCGGGCAGCAGGCCCGCGCGCCAGGCCAGGTACCCGGTGATGGCCGGGGCCTGGACGCCCGCCTCGCGCAGGCTGGCCAGGGCAAGCAAGCCGTGGCGCTTGGCCAGGCGCTGGCCGTCCGCGTCAAGCAGCAGGGGCAGGTGGGCGTGCTGCGGGGGCGGCGCGCCGAGAAGCTCGTAGAGCAAGAGCTGGCGCGGGGTGCTGGCCAGGATGTCGTCGCCGCGCACCACCTGGGTGACGTGCATGGCGATGTCGTCGACCACCACGGCCAGCTGGTAGGCGAAGACCCCGTCGGAGCGGCGCAGGGCGAAGTCGCCGCCGCAGTCGGCCAGGGTCATGCGCTGCGGCCCGGCCACAAGGTCGTCGAAGGCCAGGGCGCGCTCCCCGCAGCGCAGGCGCAGGGCCGGGCGGCGGCCCTGGCGCAGCAGCTCCCGGCGCTGGTCCGCGCCCAGGTTCCGGCAGGTGCCGGGGTAGGCGGGCGAGCCGTCATCGACCAGCGGGGCGTGGGGCGCGCTGGCCAGGGAGCGCAGCTCCTTGCGCGTGCAGAAGCAGGGATAGACCTGCCCGGCCAGGGTAAGCCGCTCCAGGGCGGCGGCGTAGGCGTCCAGCCGCGCGCTCTGCTCGTATGGTCCGTGCGCTCCGCCCACGTCTGGCCCCTCATCCCAGTCCAGGCCCAGCCAGCGCAGGTCGCGCACGATCTCTTCGGCGAAGTCGGGGCGCGAGCGTTCGGGGTCGATGTCCTCCAGGCGCAACACCACCTGCCCGCCCGCCGGTCCGCCCGCCGGTCCGCCAGATGACCGGGCGGCCAGCCAGGCCAGCAGAAACGCCCAGGCGTTGCCCAGGTGCATGCGTCCGGTGGGGCTGGGGGCCAGGCGGCCGCGAACGTTGTACGGTGAATGGGCCGGAATGCTGGCCGGAGTGCTGGCCGGAGAACGGGCCGGGGAGCCGGACAGGCTGCGCGCCCCGGCGGCGGCCTGTGGGGGCTGTGACTGGTCGGACGGTGGCTGGGCGGCCTGTGGCTGGGCGGACTGCGACGGGACGGATTCCTGCTGAGCGGATTCCGGTGGGACGGAGGCGGAAGGGGTGGTCTGTTCGGCGGGGCGGTGCATGGCTCTGGGCATCATCATCCGGCGCGAAAGTCAAGGGCGCGTGCGCGCAGCCAGCGCCGGAAGGGGGGGCAGGAGCGCCATGCTCCGGCTGACAGGGTCTGGCCGAAAGCGCCCGGCCTGCACAATCTGGCCGCCATAATCGGGCCGACGGGGTGTGGCTGAAACACTCGGGTAGGCCGCCCAGGCCGCGCCGGTTGCGGCCCTGGCGGGTTCAGCGCAGGGCGTGCTTCATCACATAGGCCAGCTCGAAGATGTCCTCGCCCACGCGCAGGGTTTCGGCTATGCCGCGCGAGTAGATGAAGTCCGCGCCGCGCATGTTCACGAAGATGTCCAGGTCCTGCAGAAAGCGCAGGGCAACGGCCTCGGCCTGGGTGCCGGTCTGGCCCATGTGGCCCCTGGCGTGTTCGGCCACGGCTTCCTCGATGCGCTTGCGCAACGCCGGTTGCTTGTCCTGGCGCAGCATGCCCACCATCTTGGCCAAAAGCGCTTCGCACTGTTCCATGTCGTTCTCCGCTTGGGGCGGCGGGCATGGCCTGTGGGCCATGCCCGCCTGGTGAGAGGGGGGGCTTACCCGCCGTGGGCGGTGGGGAAGAAGGTCACGCTGATCCAGTAGAGCAGCACCAGGGACACGACGCCGATGCTCAGGCTCCACTTGATGAACTTGAGTTCAATGGGCAGAAGTGGCTCATACTCCATCTTCTGCATTTCTTCGGCAATCTTGTGTTCGTCAAGTTCCATTGTCTTGCTCCTTTGTAGTGCGGGGCGTTGCGGCAGGCGCTAGACGACCGGCGGCTTCACGCCATGGAAGAACAGCCAGGAGATGAACAGGCCGATCCAGATGATGAAGCCGAACAGGCAGACGATGTACACCGCAGCCAGCTTGCCGATGCCCTCGGCCCAGAGCTTCTTGAAGTTCGAGACCACGCCGATGGTGAAGAAGGTCAAAACGAAGAAGATGCCCCGGAAGATGCCCGTGCCCGCGATGGTGGCCTTGCCGAGCTTGAGCAGGTCCGGGCCGGTGGCGCACAGGGCCAGCATGACCAGGAAGGTGATGACATAGCCCAGGACGAAGCGCGGGAAGCGGTCCAGCACGGCGCTGAACTTCATGCGCTCGCCGGGCTTGCAGTCGATGAACGTGCACCACACCATGGCCAGAACGAACGACCAGATGCCGATGAACACGTCGATGAAGATCTTGACCGTGGTGGCGGCCATGGTGACCCAGCCGGACTGGTACTGCACGCCCGTGTCGGCAAAGACCTTGGCGCGGATCAGCGCGTCGGCGATGGCGCCGGAGGCGATGGCTCCGCCGTCGGACTTCACGGCCAGGCCCATCCAGGCGCCTGCCACCATGGGCTCGCCGGAAAGCCACCACTGCGCGGCAAAGGGCAGGATGAGCATCTCGATGCAGGTGAACACGACCACCAGCGAGGAGACCATGATGGGCACGATGGGCCGGGCGCGGATGGCGCCGCCCGTGGCGATGGCGGCGGAAACGCCGCAGATGGAGATGCCCGAGGCCAGCGGAGCCGACCACTCGCGGCTGAACTTGAAGTGCTTGCGGGCCACGTAGTAGACCAGGGCCCAATAGATCAGGTAGGCCTCGACGATGGCGCACAGGCCTCGGAAGATGACCGAGGAGGCCAGGCCCAGGGCGTCGACGGCCTTGACGCCGAGCTCCGCGCCCAGGATGACGATGGCGATCTTGATGTACATTTCAGGCCGCAGGGCTTCCTTCAGCTCCTCGGCGAAGCCGGGGGTGAAGTTGCCGACGAAGATGCCCGCCAGCAGGGCGATGATGAAGCCCGCCTCGCCGGTGAGGCCCATGGACCAGGTCAGGCCGAACTTGGCCATGGTGTCCGGGGTGGCGGCGATCACGGCGTAGCTGCCGGCGGCCCAGCAGGCGAAGCTGATGAAGAACACCGCAGTGAAGGACTTGATGAACCGGGGCACGTCTGCACCCAGGAACTTCACGCCCACGCTCAAAAACGCGGTGATGAACAGGTAGGTCAGCAGCAGCGCCGCGTAGCCGGGCAGTTCCTTGTACGACCCGGTGGCGGGGCTGAGGATTTTCCCGACGCTGGTCCAGACGTTCGTCTTGACGCTCCAGCCCAGGGCGTCCACCCCAGCATAGTTCAGCATTCCGAGCAGAAAGAGGATAAGCCCCATGATGAGCGCAAGCTTGTCCTCTGTCAGCCACCTTTTTTCCGCCATGTCAACCTCCTCCACGCATGTCCCGGGGCAACGAAATGTTTGTGGCGGCCACCTTTGGCTCGCCGCACCCCTTGCTTTCCAATCTCTGCGGGCCAGTCAACAGCGCCCGCCCAGTCTCGAAACCCTGCCCTCCCCAAAGCGGTGATGCTTTGCAAGGGCGGTGTCTCCTGTGAGCAAGGATGGTGCCAGGAGGCGCGAGAAAATTAACAGGCTGTATTTACACGTGTAGTTGTGGCCAGGGTGTGCCCCGCCTGCAAACTTGCGGCAGCACCTTGCGGCCACGCGGACGCATGGGTGCAAACTGCTGTTGCCAGGGGCCGGGCCGCCGCGTATGCTGCCTGCAAAAGGGGAGGCGCCCATGCACCGGCTCGTGCCGCGCACCTTGCAGAGCAAGTTTCTGTCCGGCCTGGTCCTGCTCATGGCCGGGCTGGTCGGCTTCTTCTCCGTGGCCCTGAACATCCACCTGGAGCGGCTCATGGAGGGCGAGGCCCGGGAAAAGGCCTCCCTGGTCCTGGCCCAGGTGGAGGCCATGCAGCACTACGTGCGCTCCTCGCTTCGGCCCACCATGTACCGCGTCCTGCCCGGCGACCAGTTCATCCTGGAGGCCATGAGCACCTCCTACGTCACCCGCGCGGTCATGAGCGACGCGAACCTCTCCCACGAGGGCTTTGTCTACCGCCGCGTGGGCGTGGGCGCGCGCAACCCGGACTACGAGGCCAACGACATGGAGCGCGCCTTCATCGCCCGCTTCGAGGCCGATCCGGCCCTGACGCGCCTGGATCAGTTCACCGAGGTGGACGGCGAGCGCAACTTCATCACCGTGTGCGCCCAGCGCTACGAGGAAGCCTGCATGCACTGCCACGGCGACCCGGCCGTGGCCCCGCGCGAGCTCATCGCCCGCTACGGGGCCGAGCGCGGCTTTGGCCGCAAGGTGGGCGACCTGGCGGGCATCGACCTGGTGCGCCTCAAGGTTCAGCGCAACGTGGGCGGCATCCGCGAGGCCACGATCTCCTTCGCCCTTCTCTTCGCCTCGGGCATTCTGGTGCTGTTTCTGGTCATCCAGGGTTTTTTCCACCGTCTGGTGGTGCAGAGCCTGCGCCGGGTGACCGGGGTCATGCAGCGTCTGTTCCCGGACGAGGCGCCCAAGCAGGCCGTGCAGGACGCCCTGCGGACCCCGGCCCGCGACGACGAGCTTGAGGGCATCCTGCACGGGTTCGAGGCCTTTGCCGAGCACCTGCGCCAGGCCCGCATGGACCTCAAGGAATACGCCGCCACCCTGGAGGACAAGGTGGCCGAGCGCACGGTGGACCTGACCCGCCTGGCCGACGAGCGCCGGGCCGACGTGGCCCTGTTCGTCTCGCTCTTGAACAGCCTGAACGAGAGCCACGACAAGCAGGAGCTGTTGCGCTCCGCGCTCAAGCTCATCGCCGTGCGCTTCGGCGCGGCGCGCGCGGCCTATATCTGCCTACTGGCCTCCTCGGACTTTGCCGCCTGGCCCGACCCGGCGGCCGCCCCGGACCTGCCGCCGGACTGGCACAGCCTGGTGTCCGGCGGGGAGCCGCGCCTCACGGCCCGGGCCTGGCACATCCCGGTGCAGACCACGGGCACCAGCCGGGGCCTGTTGTGCCTGTACTGGGACGAGGCCCAGGAGAGCAGCGGGCGGCTGACCGACCTGGCCAGGGCCATCGGCCAGCAGCTGGGCATCGCCATGGAGAATCTGGAGGCCCTGGACGGGCTGCTGCGGCAGAACGCCATGCTCTCCTCCATCTTTGAGGGCATCGCCGACCCGCTCCTGCTGCTGGACTCCGGGGGCTCGGTGCTCCTGGCCAACACCACGGCCGTGGCCCTGGCCGAAAGCCTGGGCGGGCAGGGCTTCGAGCCCTTGCTGGAGCGCCTGGCCGCCGCCACCGCAGACACGGGCTGCGGCGAGTTCGAGCTGCCCGACGGGCGCATCTTCGCGGCCCACCTCTACCGGCTTGAGGAGGCTGGCGGCGGCCGCCACGTGGCCTCCCTGCGCGAGATCACCCTGGAGCGGCGCATGGAGGGCCAGATGCTCAGAAACGAGCGCATCGTGGCCGTGGGCCAGCTGGCCGCTGGCCTGGCGCACGAGATCAACAACCCGCTGGGCGTCATCCGCTGCTACGCCGAGCTGCTCTCCGCCTCGCAGCAGGAGGCCCAGGCCCAGTCCGACCTCGCGGTGATCATGCGCCATACCGAGCAGGCCCGGCGCGTGGTGCGCGACCTGCTCGACTTCGCCCGGCCCAGGCCCGCCTCGGCCGGGCCCGGCGACCTGGCCGCCGTGGCCGCCACCACGCTGGACATCCTGCGGCCCAGGTCCAGAACCCGGCGCACCGGCCTGACCCTCGACGTGGACCCGGACCTGCCGCCGGTGCGCGCCGGGGCCGACGCCCTGGAGCACATCCTGACCAACCTGGTGATGAACGCCCTGGACGCCGTGGACGACCTGGAGGCCAAAACCGGCCAGGCGGGCGCGGTGCGCGTGGAGATCCGCCGCGAGGGTGCGGACGCGGTCATCACCGTGGCCGACAACGGACCGGGCATCGTGCCCGAACACCTGAACCGCGTCTTCGACCCCTTCTTCACCACCAAGGACGTGGGCAAGGGCACGGGCCTGGGCCTGTCCGTGGTGTTCGGGCTGGCGCGGGAGCTGGGCGGCGGCATCGAGGTGGAGAACGGCGCAAGCGGCGGCGCGGTGTTCCGCGTGCGCCTGCCCCTGGCGGCGGAGGGGGACTAGATGGCCCAGCGCATCCTGCTCGTGGACGACGAGCCCGACTTCACCCAGGGCCTGGCCCGGCTCATCGCCGCAGGCTTTGCCGAGGTCGACATCGTCCTGGCCGGGAGCGGGGCCGAGGCCCTGGAGCTTTTGGCCTCGGGCCGGGTGGACCTGATGCTGACAGACCTGCGCATGCCCGGCCTGGACGGCCAGGAGCTGCTGCGCAAGGCGCTGGAGCTGGCGCCCGGCCTCACCGTGGTCCTGCTCACCGGCCACGGCAGCGTGGAGTCCGCCGTGGCCGCGCTCAAGGCCGGGGCCTATGACTTTTTGACCAAGCCCGTGGACCGCGAGGAGCTGTTCCGCGCCGTGCAAAAGGGCCTGGAGCGCGGACGGCTGCTGGACGAGAACAGCGCCTTGCGCGAGCTGGCCCGCCGGTCCGAGGGCGGCCGCAGCCTGGTGGGCCAGGCCCCGTCCATGCGCCAGCTCAAGGAGTCCATCGCCGCCGTGGCCGCCTCGGACTACACCGTGCTCATCCGGGGCGAGTCCGGCACGGGCAAGGAGCTGGTGGCCGGCGGCATCCACCGGCTGAGCAGCCGCGCGGCCAAGCCCTTTGTCACCGTGAACTGCCCGGCCATCCCGGAGCACCTGCTGGAGAGCGAGCTCTTCGGCCACGTCAAGGGCGCCTTCACCGGGGCGGAAAAAAGCCGCCGGGGCCTGTTCGAGGCGGCCAGCGGCGGCAGCATCCTGCTCGACGAGATAGGCGACATCCCCATGCCCGTGCAGACCAAGCTGTTGCGCGTGCTCCAGGAGCACGAGGTGCGGCCCGTGGGCTCAAACGACACGATCACGGTCGACGTGCGCATCCTGGCCACCACCAACCAGGGCCTGGAGACGCGCATCGCCACGGGCCAGTTCCGGGAGGACCTGTTCTACCGCCTGAATGTGCTCACCGTGACCACCCCGCCCCTGCGCGAACGGCGCGAGGACATCCCGCTCCTGGCCGCGTTCTTCCTGGGCCAGACCTGCCGCGAGATGAGCCTTTCGCCCAAGGTGCTGGGGCCCGAGGCCGTGGCCTGCCTGTGCGAGCGGCCCTGGCCGGGCAACGTGCGCGAGCTGCAGAACTTCGTGCGCCGTCTGGCCGTGTTCTGCCCGGGCAAAAGGGTGGAAATGGCCCACCTGCGCCAGGCCGAGGGCGGCTTGCCGGGCCAGCCCGGCCAGACAGGCCAGACCGGACAGACCGGACAGACAGGCGGCTGCGGCCCCGGCCCGGACCAGCCCCTGGCCCCGTACAAGGAGGCCAAAGCCCACGTGCTCGACAGCTTCACCCGGCGCTACGTGGAGCAGATCCTGGAGACCACCGGCGGCAACATCTCCGAGGCCGCGCGCATCTCCGGCATCGAGCGCGTGAGCCTGCAGAAGATCATCAAGCGCATGGGCGCGAAACCGGCGGGAAACGGCGGCTCGCAGTAACGGCGCGCGGGGGGAGGGCGCAGCGCCGCTGCTTCGGCCCCTGGTGACAGCGCACCGCGCATGGGCTATAGGCCCCGCAGATGAACGCCGAATCCCGCCACATCGCCCGCCGCGCAGCCACGGTTGGCGGGGCCACCCTGGTCTCGCGCATCCTTGGTTTCATTCGCGACCTGATCACCGCCTTCACCCTGGGCGCGGGGCTCTTCGCCGACGCCTTCTTCGTGGCCTTCCGCATCCCGAACCTGTTGCGCAGCCTGTTTGCCGAGGGTTCGCTGACCCTGGCCTTCATCCCGGCGTTCTCCCGCGTGCGGGCCGAGGAAGGCGAGGAGCGCGCCCGGGAGATGGCCCGCGCCGTGCTGGCTTGGCTGGTGTCGATCCTGGCCGGGATCACGCTGCTGGCCATGGTCTTCGCCCCGCAGCTCACCGCGCTCATCGCGCCCGGGTTCGAACGCAACCCGGAGCTTTTGGCCACCACGGCCAGCCTGTTGCGCATCTGCTTCCCGTACATCATCTTCATCTCCGGCGTGGGCCTGTGCATGGGCATTTTAAACGCCCTGGACCACTTCTTCGCCCCGGCCATGGCCCCGTGCATCCTGAACATCGGGTTCATCACCTTTGCGCTCATCGGCTGGCGTCTCAATCTCAATGTGGCCTACTGCCTGGCCTGGGGCGTGCTGGCCTCGGGCCTTGGGCAGTGGCTGTTCCAGCAGCCGTACCTGGCGCGCATGGGGTTTTCCTGGCGCGGGCCCTGGCGCTGGTTCGACCCGGCGGTGCTGCGCATGGGCAGGCTGATGCTGCCCTCGGTCTTCGGCAGCGCCGTGTACCAGGTCAACCTGCTTCTGGGCACGCTGTTGGCCTCGTTTCTGCCCACGGGCAGCATCTCGTATCTGTATTACGCCGACCGGCTGGTGCAGTTCCCGGTGGGCGTGTTCGGCCTGGCCGTGAGCACGGCGGCCCTGCCCAGCCTCTCGCGCCTGTGCGCGGAGGGCAAGATCGACGAGTTCATGTCCGTCATCCGTTCGTCCCTGCGCCTGTCCTTGACCATCAGCCTGCCGGCCATGGCGGGCCTCATCGCCCTGTCCACGCCGCTCATCACGCTGTTGTTCGGGCGCGGGGCCTTCGGACCGGGCGCCATTCAGTCCACCTCCGCAGCGCTCATGGCCTATGGCCTGGGCCTGCCCGCCATCGCCCTGGTGCGGCCCCTGGTGGGGGCCTTCTACGCCCTGGAGGACACGCGCACCCCGGTCTTTGTGGCCACCCTGTGCGTGGCGGTGAACATCCTGCTCGGCTGGGCGCTGATGCACACCCTGGCGCACGTGGGCCTGGCCTTGGCTG
Organism: uncultured delta proteobacterium; assembly: GCA_903843965.1. Classification (GTDB taxonomy): domain Bacteria; phylum Desulfobacterota; class Desulfovibrionia; order Desulfovibrionales; family Desulfovibrionaceae; genus Humidesulfovibrio. The sequence goes on along the minus strand of CAIMRY010000025.1, from coordinate 89,161 downwards.
TGTCCGTGGCCAGCGCGCTGAACGTGGCGCTTTTGTCCTGCCTCTTGCGCCGCCGCCTGGGGGCCTGGCCCATGCGCCTGTCCACCTGGCTCAAGTGCGGCGCGCCCAGCCTGGTCATCGGGCTATTGGCCTACGCCACCTCGGGCACGCGCCTGGTCTGGGCGCTGCTGATCCCCGTGTGGGCCGCGCTGTACTTCTTCTTGGCCCGGGCCCTGGGGCTGGACGAGGCGCGCCTGCTTGTCGACGCCTTGGCCCGCCGCCTGCGCCGCCGCACAAAGTAGGAGAATTTCTCGTCCGCTGCGCAGACCTTCCTTGTCAAACCCCACTCTTCTGCATAGTATTTAACTTTCGAAGTATTGATTTTCATCGCCACCAGCCGGGGGGCGAAGGTGCATGGGAGCGGGCGCGGATCCTGGTGAGCGGTGTTTTTGGCTTTTCGCCCCACGCCGCCAGGCGGCCCAGCCGTTGGAACTCCAAGCCCTGCAGGGCAGGACAGGGTTTGCGGGGGGGGCCGCACCCTGGGAGTCTTCATCCATGGCTTCCCGCCTGTCGAAAAGTGATTGGGAGCGTGGTCAGGAGCGTGGGCAGGAACTTTGGGGGGAGGTGCTGCGGTGATGTGTGCTGGAAGCTCAAAACTGCGCAAAGTGCTGGCCTGTTTCCTGATGGTGTGCGCCCTGGCGCTTCTGGCGGTCTGCTCCAGGGGGCAGAACGCCGACGAGGAGTTCCGCATCGGTCTTTTGCTGCCGCTGAGCAGCACGCCCGCCCTGTCCGTCTCGCAGCGCGCGGCCATGTCGCTGGTGGCGCGCGTCAACGCCGGGGGCGGCGTGGCCGTGGGCGGCAGGCGGCTTCGGGTCCGGCTGCTGGTGGAGGACACGGGCAGCCAGGTGGAGCGCGTCATGGCCGCCGCCGCCCGGCTCATCAGCCAGGAGCGGGTCGCGGCCCTGGTGGGGCCGTACTTCAGCCGCGACGCGCTGCCCGTGGCGGGCGTGGCGGAGCAGAGCCAAGTGCCCCTGGTCAGCCCCTCGGCCAGCAATCCCCTGTTGACAAAGGACCGCAACTACGTATTCAGGGTCTGCATGGTGGATACGGTGCAGGGGCGGATCATGGCCCGCTTTGCGCGGGAGGATCTGGGCCTGCGCCGTGCTGCGGTGTTGTACGACGAGGCCGATGCCTACCCCAGCGGGCTGGCGCGCCTGTTCTGCGAGGCCTTTGAGCGCCTGGGCGGCCAGGTGACGGCGCGGGAGAGCTACACCACCGGGGCTGCGGACTTTGCGGCCCAGCTTGCGCGCATCCGGGCCTCGGGCGCGCAGGTCCTGTTCTTGCCCAATTTTTCCAAAGACGTGGTGCGGCAGATGACCCAGGCCAGAACGGTCGGCTTCAGCGGCGGATTTCTCGGCGGCGACTCCTGGGGCACGGACTCGGCCCTGCGCGACCTCGCCGAGGCCGAGGGCGCGTTCTTCAGCTCGGATTACGCAGAGGAGTCCCTGAGCGGGCAGAACCGCGTGGATGCGGAGCGCTACCGCAAAGAGCTGGGCGTGCCCCTGGACAAGAACGCGGCCCTGACCCTGGACGCCCTGGGCGTGCTCCTGGCCGCAGCCAGCGCCGTGGGCAGCGTGGACCCGGTGTCGCTGCGCGCAGGCATCGCCTCCCTGCGCGGATACGAGGGCTTTACCGGGCGCTTGTCGTTCGGGCACGGGGGCGACGCGGTGCGCAGCGCCCACATCCTGGTCATCGAGGCTGGGCAGGCCCGCTGCCGCAAGCAGCTGGGACCGGCGCAATGATGTGCAGGAGCAAGTGCGCATGAACCGTTTCATCCAGAAAAGCCTCGTGGCCCGGCTGGTGAGCACCTCTCTGGTGTTCTCGCTGCTTGGCGTGGCGGGCATGGGCGCGGCCAGCTACCTGGTCGGCCGGGCTTTTCTGCGCCAGGCGGCGGTGGACCGCCTGGAGTCGGCCAGCCGCCAGAAGGAGACCGACCTGGGCCTGTGGGTGGAGGAGCGCCTGCGCGACCTGAAGTTCGTGGCCGCCATGTCGGCCCGCGAGCTCTCGGAGAACCCCAGTCTGGTGGAGCGCGACCCGGAGCGGCTGCTCAACCCCCTGCGCGAATACATCGACGCCCAGCCGGACGTGCGCGAGGTGCTCCTGCTGGCGCCCACGGGCGGACGCGTGCTGCTCTCCACAGACCACTCCCACGTGGGCGGCTACCGGGCCAGCTACAATTTCTACACCCAGGGCCGCCAGGGCCCCACGGTGCAGAGCGTGTACCTCTCGCCGGAATCCCTGCGGCCCATCCTGACCGTGAGCATGCCCGTGAAGGACGCCTCGGGCAAGCTTCTGGGCGTGCTGGCCGTGCATCTGGGGCTGGAGCGCATCGACCAGATCATCCGCTCCCGCGCGGGCCTGGGCGAAACCGGGGAGACCTTTCTGGTGGACTCCTCGAACATCCTGGTGGCCTCCGGCCGCAAGGGCTTTGCGGTCATGGGCCGCCAGGCCTTCACCGAGGGCATCCAGCGCGCCCTGGCCGGAGGCAGCGGCCAGGGCCTGTACCTGAACGACGCCGGGGCGCCGGTGGTGGGCGTGTTTCGCTGGCTGGGCTCATACCAGATGGCTCTTTTGGCCGAGATGTCCCAGGCCGAGGCCTTTGCCTCGGCCGGGCAGCTGGCCCTGGTCAGCGTGCTGGTGGGGTTGGCCATGGCCGCTCTGCTGGGCCTGGGCGTGTTTGTGCTGTCCCGGCGCGTGGCCCGGCCCATCCTGGCCGTGACCAGGGCGGCCATGGCCGTGGCCGGGGGCGACCTGTCCGTGCGCGCCGAGGTCATGACCAAGGACGAGCTGGGCAACCTGGCCAAGGCCTTCAACGCCATGACCTCCGACCTCTCCGGCCTGTACTCGCGCCTGGAGATGGAGGGCCGCGAGCGCGGGGCCATCCTGCAAAGCTCCTTTGACGGCATCGCCCTGGCGGACAAAAACGGCACCCTGATCTACGACAATCCCGGCATGCAGCGCCTGTTCGGCTACTCCGTGCGCGAGGTGCCCTCCCTGGCGGCCCTGGCCGACCGCATCTTCGCCTCCCCGGAGGACCGCCAGAGCTTTGTGGTCAACCTCATGAGCGACATGTTGCAGGAGAACCCGCCCGAGCGCGTGTTCCCATTCCAGCACCGCGACGGCGGGCAGTGCTGGTGCCGCATGCGGGTCTCGCGCATGCCCGGCGGCAACGTGGTGATCAACGCCCAGGATGTCAGCGCGCTCAAGGCCAGCGAGGAGCGCGTGCGGCACATGGCCCTGCACGACGCGCTGACCGGCCTGCCCAACCGCCAGCTCTTTTCCGACAGGCTGGAGCAGGCCCTGCGCCGCGCCCGGCGCAACAACGCCGGCGTGGGCCTGTTGTACGTGGACCTGGACCGCTTCAAGGCGCTGAACGACACCTTTGGCCACGCCCACGGCGACCGCGTGCTGGTGGAGACGGCGCTCCGGCTCAAGGCCTGCGTGCGCGAGTCCGACACCGTGGTCCGCCTGGGCGGCGACGAGTTCGTCATCGTCCTGCCGGACCTGGCCGGGTCCAAGGACGCCCAGGCCGTGGGCGAGAAGGTGCTGGAGGCGCTGTTTGATCCGGAGGTGGCGGAGGGGCGGATGTTCCTGGGCGCCTCGGTGGGGCTGGCCTGCTACCCGGAGCACGGCGACGACCAGGACAGCCTGCTGGCCCGGGCCGACGCGGCCATGTACTCGGCCAAGCGCGCCGGGGGCAACGCCCTGCGCGTGGCCGGAACACTCCCTACGGTCTGACCGGCGGCTTCTGTTTGTCGATGAAGGCGCGCAGCACGTCCACCTCCACGGGGTGCGAGAACAGAAACCCCTGCCCGTTTTGGCAATCCAGCACCTTGAGCATGGCCCACTGCTCGCGCAGCTCGATGCCCTCGGCCACCACGTCCAGGTTCAGGCTGTGGGCCAGGGAGATGACCGAGCGCACGATCTTGCGTTGTCCCGCGCTTGAGTCCATGCGGCCCACGAAGCTCTTGTCGACCTTGATGGTGTCGATGGGGAAGTTTTGCAGTGAGGACAGGGACGAGTAGCCCGTGCCGAAGTCGTCGATGCTGATCCGGACACCCAGGGCGCGGATGATGTGCAGGCGCTGGGCCGTGAGCGCCGGGTCCTCCATGGCCACGGTCTCGGTGATCTCCAGCTTGAGCCGCGTGGCGTCCATGCCCGTCTCGCGCAGCACCACGGCCACGGTTTCAGAAATGTCGTGCTGGGCCAGCTGCCGGGCGGAGATGTTCACGCTCATGGACAGCTTGTCCAGCTCCGGGTGCTCGGCCAGGAGGGCCACCATGTCCGTGCAGGCCTGGCGTAGCACCCACTCGCCCAGGGGCACGATGAAGTCCGTAGCCTCGGCCACGGGCAGGAACTCGTCGGGCTGCATGAGACCGTGCCGCGGATGCTTCCAGCGCAGCAGTGCCTCCAGACTGGTGAGCCGTTTCGTCTCCAGGCAGACGATGGGCTGATAGACCAGGAAGAACTCACCGTGTCTCAGGCCCGATGTGAGGTCGATCTCGATCTCCATGAGCCGGGAGCTCTCCTCGAACATGCGGGTGTGGAAGACCTTGTAGCGGTGGTGGTGGTTGGCCTTGGCGCGCCGAAGCGCGATGTTGGCGTTGCGCAGGAGCTCCTCGGGCTTTTCGCCAGGCATGTGGCTGGTCACGATGCCCGCGCTGGCCGTGATCGTGACCTCGTGGCCGCGCAAGGCGAAGGGGGCGGACATGATGGTCTGGATGTGCTTGATGTGCTTGATGACCTCGCGCGGGGACTTGTTCTGGAAGATGAGGGCGAAGCCGTCCCCGGAGATGCGGGCGGCAGAGTCGGGCTGGACGATGGTGGAGGCGATGCGCTCGGCGGCCATGCGGATGATGTCGTCGCCATAGGCCGGGCCCAGGGTGTCGTTGACCTTCTTCAGCCTGTCGATGTCCACCACGGCCACGGTGAAGTGGCCGCCGTTGTGCTTGCGTTCCAGCTGGCGCTCCAGGTGCTCCATGCACCAGGCGCGGTTGTAGAGCCCGGTGATGGGGTCCTTGAGGCGCGAGGAGCTGAGTTCCAGGTCCAGGGCCTTGCGACGGCTGATGTCGCGCAGGGTGGCGCGCAGGAACGACGGGCCTTCGGCCGAGGCCACTCGCCGGGCGTGGCAGACCACCCAGCGGCTCAGGCCGTCCTCGACGACGATGCGCAGTTCCAGACACCTGTGCTCGTTCAGCGGTCCGTTGCGCAGCCCGGCGAGGAAGGCCTCCATTTCGTGCCTGCTGGTGGCGTGCGCCAAGCGCGGCAGGACATCGGTCTGGCCGAGGAAATGGTCCGGGCCAAAGCCCGTCAGCGCTAGGCAGGACGGCGAGCAATACTCCGTCCGTCCGGACAGATCCTCTAGAAGTTCCCAATGGTGGGAGGTTTCGGCGATGAGTTCATAGAATGGGGGCATTGGCGTCCCTCGAGGCAGTATTTGAAATTACTATGCATGGCAGCCAGTTCCAGCGCCAATGCCTATGCGAAAATTGCAATCGCGTCCGTTTCCGTCCGCAAGTTACGTATACTTATTTTTGCGGCGCCCGCGCCGATGCGGAGCCCGGCTTTACAGTCTCGGCGGACCGGGCTAGAGTTCTGCCCCATGATGGACGACGCCCTTCCACTGCGCCATCGGGGCCGCGCCCCGCGCCTGCTCCTCTTGACCAGCGCCTATTTCCTGTTGGGCGAGCTCAAGGCCGCCTGCCAGCGCCTGGACGTGCCGCACCTGCTGCTCGACTTCGCCGCGCGCAGCGTGGACCGCGAGCTGTTCATCAGCACCATCCGCCAGACCGTGGACGACTTCAAACCCGACGCCATCGTCACCGTGAACCACCTGGGCGTGGACCACGAGGGCGTGCTCTACGCCCTGGCCGGGGAGCTACGCTTGCCGCTGGTGTCCTGGTTTGTGGACAACCCGGAGTTCATCCTGCCGCTGTACCCCAAGCCCGACCCGCAGAACACGCTTATCCTGACCTGGGACGCGGACAGCCTGGAGGCCGTGCGCGGCTACGGCTTCACCAATGTCTTCTGGCTGCCGCTGGGCGCGGACCCGCAGCGCTTTCGCCCCGGACGGGAGGGGCGGCCCGAGTGGCGCTCCCGCGTGTCCTTTGTGGGCAACTCCATGGTCGGCAAGACCGCCAGCAGGCTCAAGGTGGCTGCGCCCGGACCGGGACTGCTGGCGGCCTTTGTGGACCTGGCCCGGGCCTTTGGCCAGTCGGGCGAGCGCTCGGCCCTGGCCTTTGTTGCGGCGCAGAGACCGGACCTCGCACCGGAGCTCGCCGCGTTGCCCCTGCTCAGGCGCATCGCCTTCGCCACGGCCCTGGTCTGGCACTCCACTCTGGAGTACCGCCTTTCCTGCGTGGCCCAGACCCTGCCCTTTGGCCCGCTCATCGCCGGGGACCCTGGCTGGGGCCAGCTCCTGGCCGGGGTGACGGGCCACAGGCTGCACAAGGAGCTGAACTATTACGACGACCTGCCCGGCTTTTACGCGGCCAGCGAGGTCAACTTCAACTGCACCAGCCTGCAGATGAAGGGCGCGGTGAACCAGCGCGTGTTCGACGTGCCCGCTGCCGGGGCCTTTCTGCTCACCGACCACCGCAGGCAGATCGAGCGGTTGTTCGAGCCGGATGTGGAGATAGCGTTGTACCGCGACCCGGAGGAGATTCCGGCCCTGGTGGAGCGCTTCCTGGCCGATCCTTTGGGCCGGGAGCGCGTGGTCCGGGCCGGGCGGGCGCGGGTGCTGGCCGAGCACACCTACGAGCACCGCCTGAGCGCGCTCATGGCGGCCATCCAGCAGTGCTTTCCGGGCCGGGCGCGCTGATGGGCGTGTCCAGCGGGCCGGTGCTGGTGCTGCAGATGCAGCGCATGGGCGACCTGGTGCTCTCCTTTCCGCTGCTCTTGTGGCTGGGGCGCTGCTACCCCGGCCGCCAACTGCACGTGGTGGCCGAGGAAGGCTTCTTCACCCCACTCTTGCCCGTGAGCCCCCCTGCGGCGTACATCTCCTGGGCCGAGGCGGCCAGCGGCGCGCTCCACGGCCAGGACTACCGCCTGGTGGTAAATTTAAGCATCCGCGAGGACGCGGCCCGGTTGGCCGGGCAGCTCACTGCGGACATCAAGGTCGGCCCGGTGCGCGGGCCGGACGGCGCGCTGCGGGTGCGCGGGGCCTGGCAGCTCTACCGCGCCAGCCTGGTGCGCAACAACCGGCACAACCGCTTCCACTGGGCCGACCTGAACGCCCTGGACATCGTGCCCTTTTCGGCCACGCAGAACACCCACTTCGCCCCCCCGCGCGAGCCCAAGGGCCAGGAGGCCAGGAGCGTCGGGGTGTTCGTGGGCGCCAGCGAGCCGGGCAAGCGTCCGGACGCGGCCTTCTACGCCGGGCTGCTGCGCGAGCTGCTGGACCGGGGGCTTTTGCCCGTGCTGCTGGGCGGCCCGGACGACATCCCCGTGGCCCAGGCCATCCGCGCCCTGTTCGACCACCCGGCCCTGGACCTGGTGGGCAGGCTCAGCCTGGCCGAGCTGGTGTCCGCTGGCAGCACCCTGGGGCTCTTCATAACGCCGGACACCGGGCCCATGCACGTGGCCGCCTGGACCGGGCTCAAGACCCTGAACCTTTCCGTGGGCAACGTGAACCCCTGGGACACCGGCCCGTATCAGCCGGGGCACCTGGTGCTGCGCGCAAACGCCTCCTGCGCCCAGGGCTGCTGGGCCTGCTCCCGCTCCGGCGTCCAGTGCCGCCAGGGGCTGACCCCGCGCCGCGTGGCCGCCCTGGCCGCGACCATCCTGCGCGGCCCGGCCGAGCGCCTGGAGCGCTTGCAGATGCCGGGGCTGACCCTGTACGGCACGCAGCGCACGCCCGAGGGGCTGTTCGGCCTGCGCCGCCTGGGCCTGCCCGAGGGCAGGGGAGTGTCCGTTGCGCCGGGTGCGGACGAGCTGGCCGGGGTGTTCTGGCGGGCTTTTTTCCTTTGGCGGCTTTCCGGGGCGGAGCCTGGGCCCGTGCGCGCGGCCTGGGAAGCGCTGGCCGCCGCGCAGCCGCGTCTGGCCGGGAGCCTGCGGCGCTCCCTGCCCGCCCTGGGCAGCCGCGCGGCCCGCCTGGCCGCCCGGCTTGGCCAGCCGCGCAGCCTGCTGGCGGCCACGCCGCCCTTCTGGCGGCCCCTGGCCGGATATCTGGAGGCGGCCCTGGAGAACGAGGACGCCACCGAGGAGTCCACCAGACGCTGCCTGGAGCATCTGGAGGCTCTGGCTGGCCTGCTTTAGCCGGTGCAGCCGCAAGGCGCTGCCCCCTGCCTTTGCCGCCCGGTTCAAGGGTGTTTTTGCCCAGGTCTGCGGCATTGGCGAAATCCATATGTCCACTGCTTTTGCACCCCGGCTCAAGGGTGTTTCCCGGCGTAGCGCAGGGTGATCCCTTAAATCCCTGCATTCATGGAGCAGGCAGGGCAGCCCGTCGGCTCTTGCGCTTGTGTGCGGGCAGGCCGCAGCGTTGGCCCACTTCTGAAGCGCCGTCAGGATGAACCGTTCAGCCTTGCCCTTGGTGCTCGGCGCGTGCGCCCCTGCGCGCGGGGCCGGGGGCCTCTTCGGGCCGCGCCGCGCGCAAGCCACCCCCGGAATGAACGCCAACGCGCTGCCTGGCAGCCCCGGCCTGGCGGAAAAATCTGCCGGGCCAGCTCCCGCCAGGGTTCGGGCCGGACAAAAGCAGGTGACCCCGCCCGGTCGGTCAAGCCGGGCGAGGTCATCCTCGGGATGGAGGCTGTCTTTGAGCTTAGCGCTTCAGTGCGATGACTTCACTAAGCAGGCTGTCCGCCGTGGTGATGACTTTGGTGTTGGCCTCGAAGCCGCGCTGGGCGGTGATCAGCTTCACGAACTCGGTGCCCATGTCCACGTTGGACTGTTCCAGCGAGTTGGAGGCGATGGTGCCCTTGCCCGCAGTACCGGCCTGGCCGGTCAGGGCCGAGCCGGAGTCGCGGGTTTCGCTGAAGAGGTTGCCGCCATCGCGCCGCAGGCCCCACTGGTTGGTGAAGCTGGTCAGGGTCAGGGAGAACAGGTCCAGCACCTGGCCGTTGGAGTAGGTGCCTGTGAGGATGCCCTCGCGGGACACGGAGATGCTTTGCAGATAGCCTGCGGTGTAGCCGTTCTGGCTCTGGAGCAGGGTGCTGGAGCCGCCGGTGTCGTACGACTGGGTGGAGCTGGCGTCGATGCTGGGGGTCTGCATGTTGGGCAGCCAGCCCACGTTGCTGACCTTGTTGCCCACGGCTGCGGCGGTGTTGGCCAGGGCGCCCTTGGCCTGGGCCCAGCCGAGGATGCCCGCGCCGCCCGCGCTGGAAAGGTCCGTGGCGCGGATGCCGAAGTTCAAAGCGATGGGCGAGGCGGCAGTGGCTGCGGCGGTGGAGGCGTTGGAGGCCAGGATGAAGTTCGGGGTGACCTCGGGGTAGCCGGCGGTGGAGAAGTCCGCCAACTGCCAGGAATTCAGATTCTTCATGCCCAGCGCGCCGCCGTTGCTCTTCAGCGTGTAGGCGCTTTCGCCCACCAGCGCTCCGGAGCGGAAGGTCATGGTGCCGATCATGAGCACGCCAGCGGCCGAGGTGGTGTTGACCGAGGTGAGCTGGCCATTGGCGCCGGAGAGCCTGCGGCCGTCCTCGCTCGGGTTGCTGGTGACCATGTATTCCCACACGGTGTTGCCGCCGGCGTTGCTCATCGGCACCTGGTCATAGTACACGCTGAGGTTGTGGGCGGCGCCGACCTGGTCGTAGACCTTGAGGGTGGTGCTGTAGCCGTAGGCCGTGCTGGCCAGCGGCGTGGTCTGGTTGCCCTTCCAGGTCTCGAACATGGCGAAATACGGGTTGTTCGCAGAGTTGGACTTGCTCGCAGTGTTGGGGTCCAGATTGGTGATGATGTTCACGAGGGAGGTGGCTTCTGGCGCGGACTGGAAATTGTTGACCTTGATGTCCGTGGGGCTGCCGACGACGGAGTACGTGTCGGCGGTGGCGGTGCTGGAGGCGCTGCTGGAGGAGGAGGTGCTGGCGCGCTGCATGGCCCAGCCCTGCACCACGTAGCCGTGCGGGTCCACCAGGTAGCCGTCCTTGTCGAAGCGGAAGTCGCCTGCGCGGGTGTAGTACTGGTTCTCGGTGCCCTTGGGCTTCACGGTGAAGAAGCCGTTGCCGGCGATGGCCATGTCCGTGGACTCCGTGGTGGTCTCAAAGGAGCCCTGGGCGAAGTCGGAGTAGATGGAGGCCACGCGCACGCCGCGACCAACCTGGGCCACGCCGGCCGAGGTGAAGACGTCCTGGCTCATGACGTCTTCGAACTGCATGTTCGCGCCCTTGAAACCGATGGTGCTGACATTGGCCAAGTTGTTGCCGATGACGGAAATCATTTCACTGTGGGCCTGCATTCCGGAAATGCCTTGGTACAGTGATGCAGAGAGCGACATGTTGGACCTCCTATCCCTTCTGACTGCTTTTCTGACGTGAGTGACGACGCCCCAGACCGAATTATTGGGTTGTCGTGCTTGAGTCCGTTGTTGAATCTGCGGTCGACGTGGCCGCCACCAGCTCGGTGACGCTCGAAATGTTCACGGTGCGGCCGTCCTTGAGCTGGAGCATGGTCGTGCCGTTGGAGGAGACGAGTCCGGTGACCTCGCCGCTGATCTTGGACTGCACGAGCACCGGGGCCCCGGAGGCGTCCTCGGCCACGATGGCCACGCCGTAGGTGCCGTCGGCCAGAGTTTTGCCGCTGGTGTCCTTGCCGTCCCAGTTGTACTGGTACTCGCCCGCCTGCTTGGAGCCGATGACGTCGGTGCGCACCAGGGAGCCGTCGTCGGCGTAGATGTTCACCTGCATGTTGGCCACGGTTTCGCCCAGGCTGTAGTAGACCGTGCTGGAGGAGCCGCCGGACTTGCTCAGGCTGTTGCCGTCGGCCTTCACGCCCTTGCCGATGAAGGCCACGGCGTTGAGCATGCTGTTGCTGCTCTGGGAGTCCACCAGGGACTTGATGCCGGTATTGATGTTGGTGAGCTGCTCCAGGCTGGAGAACTGCGCCAGCTGGGCGGTCATGTCCTTGTCGTCCATGGGGCTCAGCGGGTCCTGGTGCTCCAACTGGGCCACCAGGAGCGTCAGGAAATCATTCTGGTCCATGTTGGCCTTGCTCGTGGTGCCCGTGGATGTGGTCTTCGCGAGTTCGTACTGACCAAGGATGCCGGAATTGCTAACGACGCTCATGTGCTGCCTCCATTTTAGGCGATGACGTGCAGGCCCTTGTCGGCAAGAATTTCCTGCATGCCTGTGGACTGCATTTCCTGAGCCAGGCCTCCGCTGTCGGAGCGCAGCATTCTGAGCCGTGTGAAAAGGTTCGAAAGGTCCTGGCGCTCCTGGGCCTCATTGTGCTGGTCGGCATTGAAGAGCTGCTGCTCCTGGCGCGAGGCCAGGCCGGTCTGCACCTCCAGGCTTTGGACCTTGAGCCCCTGGTCCTCCAGGGACTTCTTGATGGTGTCGAGCTGGGCGGTGAGCATCTTTGCGGTCTCGGGGTCGTCGGCGCGCAGGGTGGCGTGCACGTCCTTGTCCTTGACCTGGAGCATGACCTGCATCTTGCCCAAGTTTGCCGGGTCAAGGTCCAGGGTCATCTGCTTGCGGCCCTGGCCCAGGTCCTTGAGCAGGGCCTCCTGGACCTGGCTGAGCAGCTTTGGCGCGGCAACTTTTTCCCAGGCCTTGCCCTGCTGGCTGGTTTCGGTCTTGGCCTGCTGCGTGCCAGCCTGGCCCAGGGCCTTGCCCATCATGGAGTCGAGGGAGTCCTTGGCGCTCTGGCTGCCGGAGTTGCCCTGTCCCGTGGCGTCGTCGCTTTTCACGCGGGCCAAAAACTCGCGCCAGGAGGCGTCCTCGCTGCCAGTGTGCTTCTGCTGGTCGTGCTTGTCGAACCACTTGGTGTCGTTGCGGTCCGGACCCTTGACCGAGACCGTGATGTGCGGCTGGTCAGAGTCCGTGCTCTGGGTTGTGCTGGTGCTGGTGGCCAGCCCGGTTTCGCGGCGGGCCTTGTCCACGTCCTTTTTCATGACCTTGGCCAGGGAGCGCAGTTGATCCGTTTCCAGGGACTCGCTCTGGGCGCGCTGCAACAGCAGCTCCTGCCCGGCCATGTTCAGGCCGTTCTTGAGCCCGGCCACGGTGGTGTCTGCGTTGAAGAGATCGGCCAGCTTGTTCGCCGTGGCCTCGGGCAGGTGCAGGGACTTGAACAGGGTGGACATCTCCCCGCTGCTCAGGCCCAGGGTCTGGTCGGCCGGCATGGTGGAAAGCTTCTGCTGGATCAGGGCGAGGACCTTGACGCCGTCGCCCTTGGCCACGTCGGCCACCAGTCCCTTGGCCGAGTCCGGGGAGAAGCCGAGCTTCTGGAACAGCGACTGCAGGTCCAGGCTCTGGCTGGCGGAGAGCTCCACAGGCTTCTTGGCCCCGGTCATGTGCCCGGCCACGGTCTGCACCAGGCCGCCCCAGGTGAGCTGCCCGTTCTGGGTGCTGGCGCTCAGGTCCTCGACCTCCTTGTTGGTCAGGCCGAGGTTGGTCAAGGTCGGGCGCAGCTCCTCAAAGGCCTCGCGCGAGACGGGAAGATTCTTGGCCGCTTCCATGCTTGCGTCCGCTGCGAGCGTCTTTGTCGATGTCGATGTCGATGTTGATGTCGATGTTGATGTCGTGCTCTGTGTCGTCGGAGCGGCCTGGGCCTGGGCCTGGATCTGAGTCTGAGTCTGGGCCTGGGTCTGGGTCTGGGCCTGGGCCTGGGCCTGGGTCTGGGCCTGGAGCTCCGCTGTCTGGCGCGCGGGAAGGGAATCCTGGGCCGTGGAGCTGTCCTTGACCAGGTCCAGGGCGTCGGCCTTGGACCCGGGCAGGGCGCTGCCCGTCGTCGGGCGGCTCATGAGGTTCAGGAAATCGGCAAAGGCGCTCGACTGCGAAGACGTGTCCACCAGCGCTGCGGAGCGGAGTTGGTCGAGGATGTCGCTGGACGTGGTCTTGACGGCGGGAATTTCCTGCATGGCGTGCTCCTTGGCCCGCCATGCTTCAATACCCGTGCCAAGCTGCGACGTAATAATTCTATGTGGTTATGCGCTGCACGGCGCGGGTTCGGGGGGAAAATCCTGCCACATGGGCCGGGCCTTGCGCCCGGTTGTGTCGGCTGGCGCGCGGCGCGCGCGGGATGCCCCTTGTGGATGCGTGTGCTCTTCTGCTATGCGCATTTACAACTGGAGGTGAGTATGCGCCGCATCATCCCCCTGGCCCTGCTCGCAGTTTTCATCCTGTCCCTGTCCGCGCCCGCCTGGTCCGCCCCCACGGAACGCCGTGTGGCCCTTGTCATCGGCAACGGCGCGTACAAAGACGGCCCGCTCAAAAACCCCGTCAACGACGCCCGCGACATGGCCGCCACCCTGAAGGGTCTGGGCTTCGAGGTCATCCTGCGCGAGAATGCCGGGCTGCGCCAGATGGAGGACGCCCTGGACCAGTTCTGGGCCAGCCTGAGAAAAGGCGGCACGGGCCTGTTCTTTTTCGCCGGGCACGGCATGCAGGTGAAGGGCGTGAACTACCTCGTGCCTGTGGACGCGCGCATCAGCGTGGAGCAGGACGTGAAGAGCCTGTGCCTGGACGCGGGCCGGGTGCTTGGGCGCATGGAGAACGCGGGCAACGGGCTGAACATCGTGCTGCTGGACGCCTGCCGCAACAATCCCTTTGCCCGCAGCTGGCGCAGCGCGGACGCGGGCCTGGCCAAGATGGACGCGCCCACGGGCACGCTCATCGGCTACGCCACGGCCCCGGACAGCGTGGCTGCCGACGGCGTGGGCCGAAACGGCGTGTACACCCAGCATCTGCTGCGCGAAATGCGCGTGCCCGGCCAGACCATCGAGACCGCGCTCAAGCATGTGCGCATCGGCGTGCTGAACGACACGGGCAGAAGGCAGACCCCGTGGGAGTCCTCCAGCCTGACCGGGGATTTCTCCTTCCGGCCCGGAGCGGACGGCCAACACGCGCCGCCTGTGGAAGTCGCCCTGGCCACGGCGCCCAAGCAGACCCCACCTCCCCTTGCTGCCGAGCACAAAGTGGGCGACACCTGGACCGACCCGGTGACGGGCATGGAGTTCGTCTGGGTGCCTGGAGGCACGTTTGAGATGGGCCGTGGACCGTGGGCCGGGACCGGCGGATTTCTTGGCAACTGCGACTCTGACGAGAAGCCCGTTCATACGGTCCGGCTTTCCGGCTTCTGGATGGGCAAGTTTGAGGTGACGCAGGGGCAGTGGGAGAAAGTGATGGGGAACAATCCATCCAATCGCCAGATGGGCGACAACTACCCAGTGGAGTGGGTGAACTGGTTGGATGTGAAGAGATTCATCTCCAAACTCAGCGCCTTGAGTTCCGTGAAGTTCAGGCTGCCCACGGAGGCGGAATGGGAGTATGCTGCTCGTAGTGGGGGCAGGCCGGAGATGTATGCGGGCGGAGACGACATCGACCGTGTGGCCTGGTACAAAGGCAACAGCGGCGGCTCCACGCACGAGGTGGGGGCCAGGGCTCCCAACGGCCTGGGCCTCTACGACATGAGCGGCAACGTCTGGGAGTGGGTCGAGGACGTTTACGGCAGTTATTCTTCCTCAGCACAGGATAATCCCATAGTTGCTGGCGGCGGAGTGTACCGGGTATTGCGTGGCGGCAGTTATGTTGACTCGTCGAAATGCGTTCGTGCAGCCCTCCGGTTGCGCATCACGCCCGACTTCCGGAGCAGCGCCCAGGGCTTCCGCCTTGCAAGGACGGAGTAGCTTTCAGTCGGGTTTGGGCGTGAGTCTCTCGTCTTTGGCATTTGGTCCAGCCGCGCCAGCCCGGCGGACCGGTCGGATTGACCGGGCCTTGCGCCAAAGCCGGGCAGGCCGCGCCGTCGTATCCACGCCTGCAACGGGCGCGGAAACCACAGGGCGCTGCCGGGCAAGACGCCGCTACGCCGGAGCGAGTCCGAGCCGGAGCGAGTCCGAACCGGAGCGGCTCCGCAGCGGGCAACAGCGGCTGCCAGCGGGCAACAGCGGAGAACGCCGCGCGCCTGCGCGGCTAGGAACCCTGCCGCGCCTGCTGGCCCAGCTGCAGGGCCAGGTCCTGCACCTCCTCCGCGTCGGCCAGCCCATCCAGAAAGCGCCGGGGAATGCCCGAAAGGCCGCACCTGGCCCCGGCCAGGATGCCCGTGAGCATGGCCCGCGACATGTTCTGCCCGCCGCCGTTGATGGCGTGCAGCACGGCGGATTCGAAGTCGTCGCCGAAGCGCGCCGCAAGGTAGTAGGCCGCCGGGAGCTGGCAGATGATGCTGCACGGCAGGCCGTACACGAGGCTGGCCTTCCAGGCCGGTTCGATGCGCACGTCCGGGTCCTGCGCCGCCCGCCAGATGTGCGAGGGGAAGAGCAGGCCGTCCGGCGCGGTGAGCGCGGCCGAGGTGGGCAGCGGGTCCGAGTCGTACGCGCCGGTCTTTTCGGCCAGCACCACATGGGTGTACGGCAGCTCGCGGCGCTCCACCATGGCGTAGAGCTTGCCGCCTAGGTCCGCGTCCAGGGGCTCCCCGCGCGCCATGGCGGCGGCCACGATGTCGAAGGACAGGCTCAAGGCCGCCACAAAGGGGTCCGCGTGGGTCAGCAGGATGTTCTCCCGCGCCAAAAGCGCGCCCTGCATGGGCGAAAGCGCGTAGCGCAGGGAGATGAACGCGGCGCGCTCCGCAGCCTCGGTGGTGTCGGCGTAGCCGCCGGTGTGGCCCCAGGGCTTGCCCTCGCGCCGGGCCTGGTGGGCGTCGCGCATTCCCTGGTTGGTGTAGCCGCCGGGGCCGGAGTAGGGCGTGCCGTCCATGCGCGCCAGGAAGTTCGCGTCCAGCCGCGCGGTGTAGTCGCCCTGGTCGTACTCGCCGCGCTGGGTCAGGGAGCGCAGGAGATCCAGGCACAACAGCCCGGTTTGCGAAAGCTCCCCGGCCTGCATGCCCGCGTGGTAGCGGCCGGGCTTGGGTTCGGTGTAGCCCGTGACCCAAGGGCCGTAGTCGCGCCGCAGGGCCTCCAGGTCGTAGTACCAGTGGGTGCCCAGGCCCAGGGCGTCGCCGATGAGGGCCCCGGCGGCCGCACCGGCCACGCGTTCGGTCAGGGAGGGAGTGCTCGGCATGGGCATGGGGGCCTCCTTGCGGGTATGGGGGCTGGCCAGCCGGTTGCGCCGCGCCTGCCCCGCAGGACGGGGGGATTCCTGCCCCAGGCTATGCCCCAGGCCCGGAAGGAGGTCAAGGCGGCTGCGCGTCAGCCGGGGGCGCAGGTCCGGGGGCGCAGGTCCGGGGCGCAGGCCTGCTGTGCGGGCGGGAAGCGGCGTCCGGGATGGCGGCCCGGCATGGTCAGGCGCTGGGCTTGCCCGCCGGATTCAGCCGCGGGAAGACCAGCAGGAAGCGCGCGCCCCGGCCCGAGCGCGGCCGGGCGTGGATGGAGCCGCCATACTCCTGCACGATGCCGTAGCTGATGGATAGGCCCAGGCCCGTGCCCTTGCCCACCTGCTTGGTGGTGAAGAAGGGCTCGAAGATGCGGGTGGCGATTTCGCGCGGGATGCCCACGCCCGTGTCCGCCACCTCGGCCATGACCGTGCGCCTGCGGGCGCGGGTGCGCAGGGTGATGCGACGGTCGCGCGGGCCGCAGGCGGCCTGTGCGCAGGCGTCCTCGATGGCGTCTCGGGCGTTGAGCAGGAGATTCATGAACACCTGCTCCAGGCGGTTCGGGTCGGCCAGGATGGGTGGCAGCTCGTCGGCCAGGTCGAAGACCACCTCGATGCCGCGCACCTTGAGCTGCTGGCTGAAGAAGTCAAACGCCCGGTGGACCACCAGGTTCAGGTCCACGGGCCCGGCGCTTTGGGCTGCGGGCTTGCGGCCGAACTCGCGCATATGGGTGATGATGCGCGTGCTGCGCTCCACGTTGGTGCGCAGCTTTTCAGCCATCTCGCGCAGGGTGGCCTCGTCGGGCGCCTGGCCCATCTCCAGCTTGCGCAGGAACAGATTGGCCACCATCTGCATCACGGCCAGGGGCTGGTTCAGCTCGTGGGCCACGCCCGTGGCCATTTCGCCCAGGGTGGCCATCTTGGAGGCCTGCACCATCTGGCGTTCGGCCCGGATGCGTTCGGTGACGTCCATGGCCGTGGCCAGGATGACCCTGCGGTCGTCGGACTCGGAAATTGCGGTGATGATGTTCACGTAAAAGGTCCGGCCGTCCTTGGCCTGGTTGAGCACGCGGTACATGACCTGGCCCAGGCTCAGGGTGGTTGCGCCGATGTCGGCCTCGTCGGGGTGGAAGATGGTGCGGATGCTTTGGCCGATGAGCTCGCCCCGACGGTAGCCGTAGAGCAGGGCGCTGCTGCGGTTGCAGTCCAGGATGGTCATGTCCTGGGCGTCGATGACGAACAGGGAGTTCGGGATGTTGTTGAAGATGTCCTGGTACTTGCGCTCACTTTTGCGCAGCTCCTCCTCCAGGCGCTTGCGCGGGGTGATGTCCAGGCACATCTCCATGGCCGCGCTGATGTTGCCCGCCTCGTCGTACAGGGGCGAGGTCTTGACGATCCAGTGGGCCGAGGTGCCGTCCTTGTATACACCGGTCTCTTCCGTGAAGTGCGGCTGGCCGTCCTGGAAGGTGCGCTCCACCGGGCACTGCGGGCATTTCTCGGTGCGGCCCTTGTAGGCCGCGTAGCAGTAGGTGGCTGTGTCGGCGTGGAACAGGTCGGCGAAGATCTGGTTGTAGCTCAGCAGGCGGAAGTCCCGGTCCTGCACGGTGATGATGCAGGGCACGCCCTCGAAGAGCTTCTGGTAGCGCTGGCGCTGGGTGTCTATCTCGCCGTGCTTGCTGCTGATCTCCCGGCACATGAGGGTGATGGCCTCGGCCAACTCGCCCAGCTCGTCGCGCTGGTGGATGGCCAGGCGGCAGTCCATGTCGCCCGTGGCGATGCGCCGGGTGGCCGCGATCATGGCCCGTATGGGCCGCTGGATGAGCAGGTGCACCACCAGGTAGAGCACGGCGAAGACCCCGGCCAGGAAGATGCCCAGGGACAAGGTGTTGGACCCGACCAGGGCCTGCAGGGTCTCCTCCTGCTTGCGCAGGCTCATGTTGAGCACCAGCACGCCCAGGACCTTCTCGTCCGGGCGGTGGAAATGGCAGGAGGCCGTGGCGCAGCCCTCGTCGTTGCCGATGGGGCTGAAGATGGTCAGCTGGCGCTCGCCGCCGGGGCTGGTTTCAACCTGGGTGCGCTCCTCCATCTCCAGGGTCGAGGGCACGGGCCTGCGCCTGTGGCAGGAGGCGCACTGGAACCCGGCCGTGGGCAGCCGCGCGCCCACCTCCTCCTCGTAACTGGCGAACATGACCAGCCCCTGCTTGTTCAAAATGCGCACGCCCAGAACGCCCTCCATGCGCCCGGTGCGCCGCGCGATCTTTTGCAGCTCGCCCCGGTTGTTGTGCATCATGGCGCTGGAGGCCCCGGACTTGATGGCCTCGCAGATGCGGTCGGCCTCCAGGTCGGCGTTTTGTTCCGCCAGTTCGCGGAAGCTGCGGGTGTTGAACTGGTACAAGAAGACGGCCAGCCCCAGGATCAGGGCCACGAGGCAGCCCATGATCTTTCCGGCCAGGGGCAGGCCGGGGCGCAGGCGGGGCAGGCGCGCGGCCATCACCCGGCTCCGGCCAGGACCCCTGTCTGAGCCCCTGTCTTGTCCTCTGGCTTGTCCTCTGGCTTGCCGGGCTGGACCAGGGGCAGCCAGACCGTGATCCGCGTGCCCTCGCCCAGGCTGGACGCCACCTCGATGCCGCCGTGGTGCTGCCGGACCACGCGGTGGGAGATGAACAGGCCGATGCCGGTGCCCTTGCTGCCCTTGGAGGAGAAGAACAGGGTGAACATCTTCTCCTTGGCCTCGCGGTCCATGCCGATGCCGGTGTCGGTGATGGTGAACACGGCCCGGCCTTCTTGCGCCGCCACGCGGAAGCCCATGCGCCGGGGCCTGCCCGTGGTTTCGGAAAGGCAGGCGTCCACCGCGTTCTCCAGGAAGTTCACCAGGGCCGAGGACAGGGCCGTGGGGTCGGCCTCGAAGCAGCCATGGGCCTGCCCGAAGTCGCAGGACAGATCAATGCCCGCGTGGGCGGCCTTGCCTTCCACCAGGTTGGCCAGGTCCAGGGCAAAGCCGCGCAGGTCCAGCTCCGCCGTCTCCAGCTCGCGGCTTTTGGCGAAGTAGAGGATGTCCAGGATCATCTTGCGGATGTGCTGGATGCGGTGGCGCACCGTGCCCCAGCCGCTCTGGACCTTTTCCAGGTCGCCCTTGGCCAGGCCGGACTCCATCCGGTACATGCCGCCGTCCAGGCCCATGAGCAGTCCCTTGACCCCGTGGGACATGCTGCCGAGCATCATGCCCAGGGAGCTCAGGTGGTCCTGCAGCTGGCGGATCTGGGTGATGTCCGTGGAGACCTCCATGACCTTCTCCACCAGGCCGGACTCGTCCAGCAGCGGCGCGGTCCAGATGAGGATGTTGCGGGACTCGCCGTGCCGGTCGGTGACCACGGTCTCGGCCTGGTGGCTGTGGCCGTCCTCAAAGGTGGTCAGGATGGGGCATTCCGGGCAGGGCTCGGCGCGGTGCTTGTAGGCCTCGAAGCAGGTGGCGCCCAGGCTGGCGCCAAAGTCGTGCAGGAAGGTCTTGTTGGCCTCCATTACGCGCAGCTGGCGGTTCTGCACGGTTATGGCGCAGGGCACGGCGTCGAACAGGTCGCGGTAGCGGCGCTGGCTGGCCACCAGCTCCGCATGCATGCGCTCGACCTCGGTCAGGTCCACGGCGATTTCGAGCACCATGGAGACCTCGCCGTCCCCGCCGGAGATGGGCGTGGTGGAGACCAGGGCGTGGAAGCTCTGGCCGTCCACGCTCTGGAAGGTCTCGCGGCTGGAGCCCGCGCGGCCGCTGGTCAGGGCCTCGTCCACGGGGCAGCCCCGGCCCTCGGGATATTCCCCGCCATAGGCCGCCCAGGACTCCCGGCCCTCGGGCTCGCCCAGGCGTTCGCGGTACAGGGCGTTGGCCGAGACGATGCGCCGCTCGCGGTTGTGGATGGACACGAAGCACGGCAGTTGGCCCAGGGTTCCGGCCCCGCCCTCGCCGCTTTTCACAAAGCGCATGGCCGAGGACAGGCCCTCGACGATCTGGCGCGCGGCGACCCTGCGCTCCAGCTCCACGAGCTTGGCGCTCTTCTCGGCCACCAGGCGCTCCAGGTTCTCGGCGTGGTCGCGCAACTGGGCGCGCAGGAAGATGCGCTCCCTGGCCTGGCGCAGGCCGTGGGCCAGCAGCTCGTCGTCGATGGGCTTGGTGATGAAGTCCGCCGCGCCGAACTTGAGGCTTGAAATGGCCAGCTCCAGGTCGCCGTGGCCGGAGATCATCAGCACCTCGGTCTCCGGGGAAAGCGCCTTGACGGCCTGGAGCAGGCCGATGCCGTCCAGGCCGGGCATCTTGATGTCGGTGAGGACCATGGACGGCCGGGCGGTCTTGAACAGGGCCAGGCCCTGGGCGCCGTCTGCGGCGGTGAGCACGCAAAAGCCCAGGTCGGCCAGGAACAGGGCCAGCAGTTCGCGGATGTCCTGCTCATCGTCCACGAGCAGGACGGTGTTTGCCGCAGATGCGGGGACTGTGGACGCGTGATGCGCAAGCGGCATGGCTGCCCCCTTGGCCTTGGGTGGTGGGTGTGCTGCATTCCGGCGCGGCGGCCCCGGTGCGGCCCTGGCGCAGCGGGCGGGCCTGCGCCTGGGCCGCCGCGCCGGGGCCGGTGCGGCTAGGCCAGGGTCCGGGCGACCAGGTCCAGCAGCACCACGGGGTCAACGGGCTTGGTCAGCACCGGGATGTCCCGGCCCAGGGCCGGGGGCCGGGGGCCCACGCCGCTGATGACGATGACCGGCGTCTTATTGAGGGCTTCCTGCTTGCGCAGGCCGATGTAGAACATGGTGCCGGCCTTTTCCGGCATGTCCATGTCCAGGGTGATGAGGTCGGGCCGGAAGGCCTCGGTCTTGGCCAGCGCCTCGACCCCGTTGTAGGCCTTTTCCGTGGCGTAGCCGTTGTCCGTGAACACCTCGTTCAGAAAGTCCACCACTGCGGGGTCGTCGTCCACGATGAGGATCTTCTTGCTCATGGCTGCCTCCTGCCGCAGGAATGCGGCGTGTTTGTATATGGGGCGCGGCCCGGTCCGGCCGTGGCAAATGCCGCCGGGCCGCGCGTTCCGGGGCGGTGCCGGTCGCCCCGGAGCTGTCCGCCCTAGTCCTTCAGCTTGCCCAGGCTCTTGGTGAATTCCAGCATGACGCCCAGCCCCTTGCGGGCCTCCTTGCCGCTCATCCCGGCCACCAGGCCCATGGGCCCGCATTCCTTGCACTCCTTCAGGTCCACGTCGCCCATCATGTCGGCCAGCTTTTCCAGCATCTCCCGCGCCTGCGGGGTGCTGAGCTTCTTGATCAGCCCGAGCATGGACACGAAGCCGTCGCCCATGACCTCGATGTCCTCCGGCGTGTAGGCCCGGGCCATCTTGCCGCGGACCTGGACCATGGCCTTGTACATGCGGAACACGCCCTGCTGCTCCATGTTGTCCAGAAAGGCCACGCCCTTGGGCACGGCCGAGTGCAGCAGCGGCTCGATGGTCTTCCAGAGGTCGATGATGTTCTCCATCTGCTCCAGCATGTAGGTGATGTTCTTGATGCTGCGCAGAAAGCGCTTCAGCAGCGCGAAGATGTCTTCCAGCTGGAAGCCTGCTTCGACGTCGCCGAACTCTTTCATCAGGGTCTTGAAGGCGTCGTGCATGATGGGGGTCAGGTCGTGCTTCAGTTCCTGCCAACCCTTGGAGGCGTCGACCAGGTACTTGAGCTGCTGCTCCATCCCTTCAATGCGTTCGAGAACACGTTCGTCCTGCATGGTGCCCCCCCGCGTCCTAGGCGCCAGCCAGGTGGTGGCGCATCTTCCCGGCCATGAACATCTGGGACTCCAGCGGCAGTTCGTGGCCCTTGAGCATCAGATTGAAGTAGACCCACTTGAACATCATCTTGCCCCAGTAGTTGAAGTGGCTTTCGCCCAGGAGCGAGAAGGGGCCCAGGCCGGGGAAGGGGTATTTGCCCTCCAGCGGCTCCACAGAGTAGTTGAAGTCGATCAAAAAGGCCTGCTCGTAGCCGGAGACGATGAAGCAGGTGGAGTGGCCGTCAAACTCGGGCCGGGGGTCCTCGCCGTCGATCTCGCGCAGGAGGTTGTCGCAGACGATGTCGGCCTGGTAGTGGGCCACGCTGCCGGCCTTGGAGGTGGGGCAGTTGGTGGCGTCGCCGATGACGTAGCAGTTGGGGATGTTTTTGGCCTTCAGCGTATGCTTGTCGGTGTCCACATAGCCCATGGCGTCGCCGAGCTCGGAGTCGATGATGATCTGGGAGCCGAAATTGGGCGGGATGGCCACGAGCAGGTCGTAGTTGACCTTGTCGCCCTTGACGCTCTCGATGGTCTTCTCGCCCACATTGACGCCCGCGATCTCAAAGTTGGGCGTGATGGCGATGTTCTTCTGCTCGCAGATCCGGCCCAGAATGCTGGCCGCCACGGGCTTGGTGAAGGCGCCGGTGAGCGGGGTCACCAGCTCGATCTCAATGTTCTTGCGCACGCCGTTGACGGTGAAGAACCAGTCGAGCAGGTACACGAACTCCAGCGGGGCCACCGGGCACTTGATGGGCATTTCGGCGATGTTCAGGACCACCTTGCCCTTCTTGTAGTACTTGAGCTTCTTGTAGAGGTTCTGGGCTCCATCCGGGGTGTAGAAGTTGTGGATGTTGCCGCCCCAGTCGTCCATCATGCCCTCGATCTCGTCGGGCATGATGCGGCAGCCGGTGCCGATGACCAGCCAGTCGTAGTCGTACTGGCCCTTCTCGGTCTTGACCCGCTTCTTCTCGGGGTTGATGTTCACGATGGTGTCCTGCACGAAGCTGACGCCCTCGGGGATGAAGTCGGTTTTGGGCTTCACGCAGTCGGCCATGGAGTACACGCCGAAGGGGACGAAGAGCCACCCGGCCTGGTAGTGGTGCTTCCAATCGCGGTCGATGACCGTGATCTGCCAGTCCTCGCCAAGTGACTTGGCCATTTTTGCGGCCACGATGGTGCCACCTGCTCCGGACCCGAGAATGAGCAATTTTTTCATGATCTTCCCCTTTTTGTGGTGTGTGGAATTCTAGCCGGCCATCATCGAGCAGGGCGCGGGCGCCCCGGCATGCGCGGGGCGGTTTGTCCGGCCCCTGGTTTCCTCCTGCGGGAGATTCTGCTTCTGCCCGGGCCAGCGCATGCGTCGGTCCAGGGCTTTGTGCCGTCGGGTTCGTCAGCGGATCTGGAGGCGTGGGCCGCACGGGCCGCGCGCGAGGGGCAGTCCTCGCGCGCGTCGGTCATGAGCTCGGCCAGGGTGATGGCGCGGAAGCGCTGTTCCATCTGCAGGGCGATGTCGCTCCAGATGGCGCCGGTGGGACAGCTGTCGAGGAGCCGGCACTCGCTGTCGGCCTCGCAGCACTGCGGCTTGAACACCGCGCCTTCCATGGCGGTCAGGATGTCGGCCAGGGTGATGGCCTTGGGGTCGCGGTCGAGGACGTAGCCGCCGCTGGCCCCGCGCAGGCTCTTGAGCATGCCCGCGACCTTGAGGGGGCGGACGATCTTCTCCATGAGCTTGGTTGAGATGCCGATGATGACGGAGAGCTCCGAGGCGCGCATGGGGTGGGCGTCCCCGTGGTGCGCAAGCTCCAGCAGGATTCTGACGGCGTGGCAGGTTTTGGAGGTTGGCTTCATGTCTGTCCCGTTGTTTGTCGGTCCAGTCTGGTCGAAATCCGCGCAACTCGTACCTGGTCAATAGCGATAAATCTAAACGCGATGAATTCAATCAGGATCATATGACTCGGAATTAAAAGAATAGGCCTACGCAGTCAAGGGTATTCGTGAATAAAAGCACAAAATATTTTTTACGTTCTAAAACATGTGGTTGGGCAATCCCTCAAGGCCTGGGGGAATGGGAATGCTCCCGCGCGGCAGCGGGATTGGGCGGCGCGGGGCGCTTGCGAAGCGGGGCGGGGCGGGGCTAGGGCGTGGGGCAGCAGGCGCAGTCAGGGCCGGTGCAGGACAGCGTGTCGTCCTGGAGGTCCTTGATGCTGATGCTTTCCAGCTCGGCATCCAGGACCTGGGAGACGCGCACCCAGGCCCGGTGGCTGCGGCAATGCGAGGAGCGGGAGCACACCGAGGGGTTTTCGCAGCATTGCGTGAGGCACAGGCTGCCCTCGATGATGCGGATGACGCGCGCCAGGCTGATGTCCTCGGGCCGGACGACAAGGGTGTAGCCGCCGGTGGCGCCGCGCGTACTGGTCACCAGGGCGGCCTTTTTCAGGGGCTTCAGGATCTGCTCGATGAAGCGTGCGGACACGCCGGTGCGGCCGGAAATATCCGTGGTGCGCACCGGGCCCTCGTCCAGGTGCCGGGCAAGATCAAGCAGGATGCGCACGGCGTAGCGCGCCTTGGCGGAGAGTTTCATGGTCCTCGCTGGGCTTTGGTGTGCAGGACGGTATCCCTGGCTCATTCATGCATACTCAAGAGACGCGGTTTTGACAATGCGCTTTCTGTCCACGGGCGCCTTGGCCGCCGGTCCCGCCCTGCGGCGGCGCGCCCGGCCAATGCCGAAGAACAGCTCGCCCTTGTTTTCAAGCCAGAGGTGTAGGCGGAGGGTGGGACGAGGGGCGGTGGTTACGTGAAGGACTTCGACTTCAGGGGCTTCTGTGGACCCGCCCGGACCGGACGGGAGTGCGCGGGTAGTCATAGCGCGCGTGCCCTCCCTGCCTTGGGCCAGCCCGCGAGCATGGCGGCAGCCTTCGGCCTGAAGTAGACAGAAGATGGCAAGGACATGGTAGCCTCCATTATTGTCGCGGTGGGCGCCGCTGCCCACCAACATGGCCAAGCGTGCAGCATGCCTTTATCCATTGCCCCAAGGCGGTACACTATAACTCGGCCCTGCCGGTACACTTTCACCCTGGCTTTGACAGTAGAATATGTTTTTGGGACATGCCTAGTGCGGACTTGCAGCGCAAAAGAGGGAGGGGGGCAGCAATTTGCCCAGGCGTGCTTGCTGCTCGCCAAGAACTCAGGCAGCGCTTTCGAAAAACTGAATCCGCCGCGCCTGCCCCGCCAGAGGATGAGCAGACTGCGGAACCGGATCGACCTACTGCATTCCCTGGGCGACCAGGTGAGTGCCCATGGCCTTGTCCGACTCCAGGATGTGCTCCACAAGCCATTTGTACAGGAAAGCCCAGACTTGCTCTGGGGTGATATTGCCCCCGGACTCCAGGGCCTCGGCCGCGTCGAGCACCTGTTCGATGAAGGCGTCGTGCTCCTGCTTGTGCTGAGAACGTTTTTGGTAGTCCTTGGCCTCCATGGCCTCTTCTTCGGTCTTGAAATGATACACCGCGTAGTGCTTCATCTCCTCCACGATGCCCATGATGGCGTCCTTGCCGTGGTTCTCGCCAATGGCCTTGCCCAGGGTGTTCAACATGCCCACCAGGCGCCTGTGCTGCTCGTCAATGCTCTTGACACCAATCTCCAATTCAGAAGCCCACAAAACTGTTTCCATGTCCCCCCCCGTTGTCGATTCCATTCAACCAACCAGGCGCGGTCGGTTACTTATCCCTTGCCACAGGCGCAGAGATGCTCGCCGAGCACCTTGTCCGGGCCCTGGATATGCTCAGTGAGCCAGAGCCGGAGGTATTTCCAGATGTCCCCAGCGGCAACCGGCTCGCCCTGGCTCAAGGCGTCCTCAACTTCCAGGACCTTTTCGATGAAGGCGTCGTGCTCGGCCATGTGGCTGGTGCGCCCAGAATACCGGGTGGCGGTCATGGCCTCCTCCTCGGTTGCGAAATGCTCCTGGGCATACTGACGCATCCGGCACACGACCTGCGCCACGGACTGCTGCCCCTGTCCGGAGCCAATGACCTGGCCCAGGTCGTTCAGCATGACCACCAGGGTCTGATGCTCCCTGTCGATGCGCTCCACGCCTACGCTGAGCGCTTCTGTCCAGATGATCGTCTCCACGCGCACCCCCTGTTCGCCCTGCGGATCAGCCTGCAGGCTCCTCGCGCAACCGCGCGAGAAGCTGCTCCATGGTTTCGATGATGGCTCCCTTGTCTGCGGCGCAGACCTTCTCCAGGTCCGCGATGATGCGCAGCCCCTTGAATTCCGAGCGGATGAGGTCCGGACAGCCCAGCTCCTCATCGTAGATGTTGGTGATGGCGTAGGGGATGATTTCGCGCTCAATGCCCTTGGCTGTCAGCTTTGGGCGTTCTTCGGCCTCCACGATGTCCTGCACCAGGGAGAAGGTGTCCGAGGAGATGAGGATGCCGTCGGGCTCGGCTTGGACCTCCAGGCGCGCGGCCAGGTTCACCTCGCCGCCGATGATGGTGTAATCCATGCGGTCTTCGCTGCCGAAGTTGCCCACGTTGCAGTACCCGGTATTGATGCCGATGCGCATGTGGAACGGGTTCTGGTAGCCGCGGAAGCGCCAGGTGCTTTGCAGCTTCTTCATGCGGCGCTGCATGGCCACGGCCATGCGCACGCAGGCCTCGGCGTCCTCTTTCACGCCCTTGGTCTCGGGGTCGCCGAAGAACATGAGCATGGCGTCGCCGATGAACTTGTCGATGGTGGCCCCATAATGCAGAGCGATCTTGGACATCTCCGTGAAATAGCTGTTCAGCAGATACGAGAGGTCCTCGGGCTGCATGTTCTCGGTGGTCTTGGTGAAGTCCTTGATGTCGCTGAAGAAGACGGTGAGCTTCTTGCGCTGGGTGATGAGTTCTGTGCCCTTTTCCCCGGTCAGCAGCGAATGCACGATCTGCGGGGACAGGTACTTGGACAGGTTGGCCGAAAGCGCCTCCAGGAGCTTGTTCTTCTCATCCATGGCGTGGGCCAGGGCGTTGAGCTTCTCTTCGTTGCGGTCGGACAGGCGCATGAGCCGCTGGAGGTTCTTCAGCAGCTTTTTGTAGTGCTTGAGCATCTCGGCAAAGCGCGCGGCCGCTTCGGGGTCGGCAAAGGCGCCCTGCTCCAGGAGCAACTCGCCCTTTTCGACGATCTCTGCTTCCTCGTTGAACAGCTCGTAGCCCATGGCTAGCCCAGGAACTTCAGTTCGAACTTGGCGGCGTCGAGGTCCTCGGCGAACTCCTCGCCCATCTCCTGCATGTCGTCGCCTTCCTCGCAGGTCCAGGTGATGAGCACCTTGTTGCCGTCCACGGCCGCCTGCTCCAGCATGGAGAACAGGCCAAGGATGATCTTGGCGCTGGAGCTGTTGAAGTAGGGCAGCTCGAACTGGAAGGTGATCTTCTGGCCCTTCTGGGCGGTCAGGTGCTCCTTGAGCTGGCCCACGGGACTGCTGTAGAACTCGGCGATGTTTTCCGGATAGGACTCGCCCTTGAGCGAAAAGGTGTTGGCCGCGAAATCGAACAGGAGTTCAGGGGTGCGCTCGGTGGCTGGCATGTGGAGTGTGTTCATGGGTGTGTCCCTGCTATAGAAGTGCTTTGAGAGTGAAGAAGACGTACGCATCGTCAACCGTGCGGAAGTCGAAATCGATGCCGCCGCGTGCATGCCGGGCGATGTCGATGAAGCCCACGCCGGCGCCCTTGCTGCCTTCCGGGACCTCCCCGCGCAGGGTCTCTTTCCACAGCGCCTTGAGGCCGTCCCTGTCCAGGCCCTTGATGTGCGTGAGCGAGTCCCGCAGGCGGTCGGCGTCCTTGATCTCGATCATGTTGCCGCAGGCCACAAAGGGCTTTTCGCCCATGGTGCCCACGGTCAGGATGCCGTAGCGCAACTCGGAGGCGTCCTCCTTGCCGACCTTCTCGGCGGAGTAGCGGATGACGTTTTGCACCTGCTCCACGAACACGGCGAAGACGCCCTTGGCCAGCTTGGCGTCGGCGTCGCCGATCTCCATGTGGGTCTTGATGGCGTTGCCGATGCCAAACAATATGGCCTCGGTCATGTAGCCGGAGTAACAGAAGGTGATGCCCTGCTGGTCCAGGGTGTTGCGCAGGTCGAACATTTCATTGGCGAGCATGTGTTCCTCCGATTCCACAGGGGGGGCTGACAGATTTCGGACACGCTGTCCAGGAGCCCTCGTTCAAAGGCCGGAGCCAGGTTGGCCTGGCGAGGTTCCGGCCCGATTCCGGCCCGACTGCGGCCAGACTTCGGCCAGCCTGGGGGTTCGACCAGACCGCCGGAAGCGTTCTTTGGGGAGCGCCGCCGGATCGGGTCTTGAGCGTGCCAGCTTAGGTCTCCACTGGTCCGCATCATTCTCTTTGTGCACGAAACACAGCCTGAGAGCCAATCCAGAAAATTCATCCTGTTGGCCCCAACCCGGGTCAGACCACCCGAAAGCCCGCCACGGACACGTCGTCGCGGCGCTTCTCCTGGCCCTGATAGGCGCGCAGGCTCTCCATGATGCGCTCCGGGTGCGTCGCAAGGGGCTGGCCGCAGAGCCCGACAAGCAGCTCCATAAAGCGTTTCTTGCCATAGCTGCGCCTGCGCTCCCCGCCGATCTGGTCCAGCAGCCCGTCGCTGGTCAGGAAGAAGCGCTGGCCAGGGGCGAGGGCGAAGTCCTGAGCGGTGAAGGGGAAGTCCAGGGAGATGCCCCGGTAGCCGATGCCTCTGCGGTCGCCCTTGTGCTCGGCCACCTCGCCGTTCTCCAGCAGGAACAGACTGAAGCGCGCCCCGCAGAAGCGCAGGTTGGCCCTATCCTGCGGGATGTAGCAGACGCCCAGCTCCATGCCGTCGTCCGAGCCGCCGGTGTCCACATGCTGGCCCAGGCCCGTCTGCACCAATTGGTGGGTGTGGCTGACCAGCCCGGCCACGTCGCCGGGCTCCACGTCGCGCAGGGCCTTGGCCAGGGCCCCGGTGGTGATCAGCGTCATGAAGGCCCCGGGCACGCTGTGGCCGGTGCAGTCGCCCAAAACGAACAGGCCGCCTTGGCCCCAGGGCACACTCCAGAAGATGTCGCCGCCGACCACGTCGCGTGGCTGCCAGAGCACGAAATGCTCGGCGAAGAGCGCGGCCAGGAACTCCGGCGCGGGCAGCACGGCCTGCTGGATGCGGCTGGCGTAGCGGATGCTTCCGGAGATGAGCTCCAGGGCCTCGTCGCGCTGCAGCTGGGCGATCTTCTGGGCCGTAACGTCCGAGCCCACACAGAGCACGCCCAGGCCTTGGCCGGTGGCGTCGTCGCGCAGGGCCTGATTGGTCCAGCCCACCCAGACGCGCTCGCCGTCCTTGGTGACGTTTTCGTTCTCGTTGCGGGCGTGCTGGCCAGGGTTCCTGACCAGATCCTGGATGAAGGCCGCAAGGTCGCGGCCTGTGGACTCGCTCTCGGGCACGATGGTGCCGACGATGCTCTGGCCCAGGATCTCCTCTGGCGTAAAGCCGAAGAACTTCTGGGCGAACTCGTTGAAGAAGGTGATGCGTCCGTCCATGTCCAGCTTGAGGATGATGCTGTTGGCGTTCTCCACCAGCTCGCGGTACTTGACCTCGCTTTCGCGCACAGCCTCTTCCATGCGCATGCGCTCGGTGATGTCGGTGAAGGCTCCGACCAGGCCCGTGGCCTCGCCCTGCTCGTCCAGCACGGGCACACGGATGATGTCGAAGATCGCCTTGCGGCCATCAGGGTAGGTGCGCCAGTCCACCTCGGTGGTGAGATGCTTCTCCGTGAAGGTCCTGTGGTCGGCGCGGTTGATGCGCTCCGCCGTTTCCGGGCGGAAGAGCTCGCTGGCGTTCTTGCCCAGGACCTCCCAGACGGGCAGGCCCAGCATCTCGCACAGGGCGTTGTTGACGATCTGGTACGTGCCGCTTGTGTCCTTGGAGTAGATGAGCTGCGGCAGAGAGTTGACCAGGGTGTCCAGCAGGGTGCGCTGGCGCTTGATCTCCTCCTCGCTCTGCATGCGCTTGGTGATCTCCTGTTCCAGCGCGGCGTTCTTGTTCCTCAGGTCGCGCAGCAGCTCCTCGCGCGAGGGATGGGCCAGACGACTGCGCAGGCTCTCCAGCAGCTCCTCGTCGAGGCGGAAGCAGTGGTCCGGCAGGGGCAACAGGCCCCGGTAGGACCAGGCTGCGCCGGGAATGGCCGTGAAGGAACGAAAGAATGCGTCCGCTACAAGCGGCGCGCCGGTATTGGCGCTGAAGGCGAAGTCGACGCCCAAGGCCAGGCCGCCAGGCTGCTCCTCAAGGCCGAGGTGCGTCCGCACGCCGCCGGGCCGGTCCACGCCCAGGCGGCAAAGCTCGGAATAGGCCATAGCCAGCCGGGTGGCCCCGATCTCGTCAAAGCCCAGGGCCTGGGCCAGCCGCAGGACCTTTCGCCGCGACTCGTTGAAGGTCACCTCGTCCTCGACCAGAAATTCGCCCAGGGGGATCATGCCGTGTACCTCAGCACCAGGCACGAGGCGTCGTCGTCCTGTTTGCGGAAGGCCTTCATGACGCGCTCGGCGATCTCCTTGGCGCTGCCCGCAAGCAGGCCGGGGCAGTCGTGCAGCTCAAAGGACTCGCGGATGCCGTCGGAATAGAGCAGGACCACATCGCCGATGCGCAGGCGCAGACGCTGCACGCGCGGGGTGCTCATGGAATAACCGACGATGCCGTCGCGCGGGAGCACGCGGGTATGCTCGACGCCGAAGACGCGGGTGGTGATGTTCCCGACTCCCGCCACCAGCAACTCACCGCTGGCGAGATCAAGCTCCAGCAGGGTGGCCACGGCCCCGCGCCCACGCCGCAGCTTTTCGTGCAAGCCCTTGAGCGAGACGGTCAGGTCCGCCCCGGCGCAGCCCGGCAGAAAGGTTTCGGCCACGATGGCCGACTGGCGCGCCTCTGGTCCGTGGCCCAGCACGTCAACCAGGGCCGCGAAGCAGGACGCCTCGCCCGCGACGACCACTCCCGTGTCGCCGCATTCCTCCAAGAGCCCGGTCAGGGGCTTCAGGACCAGGTGACAGTCGACGGTACCCATCTAGAGCCGCCTCCACTTGCGGGCGATGCACAGGGTGCCCACGCCGGGCTTGGAGTTGATGAAGAACTCGTCCATGAGCCTTTTGACGCCGGGCAGGCCCAGGCCCAGGCTCTTGCCGGTGCTGAAGTGGTCCTGCATGGCCCTCTCGATGTTGCGGATGCCGGGGCCGTGGTCCTCGGCCAGGATCTCCATGCCGCTGCGTCCCGGCTCATGGATCAGGCGCAGCACCACCTCGCCTCCGCCGCCATAGCGCAGGATGTTGGTGGCCAGCTCGGACACCGCTGTGGCGATGAGGCTCTGCCCGGCCTCGTCGAAGCCCGCCTGCCCGGCCAGCCGCTTGGCCGTGCAGATGGCCCCGGCGTTGTCCGAGGGCAGGGCGAGGTCGATGTGTACTTCTTCGCTGATGCGCGCCGGGGTCATGGGGTCTTGGTCTCCTGGCCGGGCTCGGTCTGGGACTGCCCGTCCCCTGCAGCGGCGTCCTCCGGCTTGTAATCGTCCGAGGCCTGTTCCTCCGGGTCCTCTTCGATTACCCGCAGGGCCGGGCGTATAAGCTCCATGCCGTCCTCCAGGGTGCGCGCCGTGATCAGGGCGCCCACGTCCACGTCCAGGTCCATCAGGGCCGAGACCACGCCGGGCTGGAAGCCCACGAAGATCACCCGCGCCCCGAGCATGGCCGCCATGCGGCCCGCGTCGGCCAAGAGCGCGTAGGAGGTGGAGTCCAGGAGCCGCACGCGCGAGACGTCGAGGATGACGCCACGCGGCGAGGTGGCGTGCACCCGGCTGAGCAGCCCGGACTGAAACTGGCGCAGGGACGCGTCCTCAATGCTGTCTGGAGCCTGGGCCACAAGCACGCCGTCGATGACGTGCATGCCATGGCTGGCGAAAGCCTGGTCGATCATGGGCGATGCTCCGCGAAAAAGCAGGCCTTTTTGCCAGCCATGCTACTTGGACTTGCGCACTTCGTAACGCAGCAGCTCGAAGGCCTCGCCCAGGGAGTCCTTCAGGGTGGCGTTGGTGGCCACGTCGCCCAGGTCGATGCCGAGCTGCACCAGGGTCTCGGCCACAGCCGGGGAGATGCCGGAGATCAGGCAGCGACAGCCCATGAGCTTGGTGGCCTTGGTGATCTTGATCAGGTGGTTGGCCACGGCGGTATCGACTGCGGCCACGCCCTGGATGTCCAGGATGATGATCTTGGCCGAGCTCTCCTTGATCTTGGCGAGCATGGTGTTCATCATTTGCTGGGCGCGCATGGAGTCCACCACGCCGACCACGGGCAGCACCACGATGCCCTCCCACAGGCTGATGGCCGGGGTGGAGATCTCCATGATGGTGCGGCTCTGCTCGCGCAGCTTTTGCTCGTCGCGCACGCGGCTGGTGATGTCGATGACATATTCCACGCCGCCGATGATGTTGCCCGCATCATCCTTTAAGGGCGCAATGGGCACGGCTCGACCGTCGATGTTCACCTCGTTGCGCGCAGTGCCGCAGATTCCGTTGTCCATGGCCTGATTCATGCGGCATTCCGGCGTGCCGCAGTGCAGGGAGTTCATAAGCTCCGAGCATTTGAACCGGGTGATCTCGTCCAGGGGCAGGCCCAAAAGAGTGCACCCGGCCTCGTTCATGAAGACGATCTTGAAGTCTTTGTCCACGGCCATGACCGGGGTGGGAATCTGGTTCAGGACACGGATCGACAGATCAGCATCAAGCGCGGACAGCACGGAATTCTTCGCGGCCATGGGTTTTCTCCGGCAAGAGGGTTTGGTGTTGGGGTCCGCGCAAGGGCGTCGGATCCTCAAACATGCATGACAAGCCAGATCCTGGGGTATTCTCGTTCCGAGATTACGTAGCTCTACGTTATCAGGAGTCTCAATTCAACTCCAAAGAACCGCCTCCCCCAGGTCATGGGCGGCGGTCCCGGCGCGCGCAGACGTCCCTGCCGGCGTTGCCGGGTTTGCCGTGCCCACCTGGGCCCGGACCAGGAATTCCGCCATGTTGGAGCCAGGCTAGGGGGGACGCAGGCGAATCACGCCATGAGGACACCCGCTGGCGGCAGGCCATAATAATCTTGCCGCTCGTCAGGCAATTGAATAGCAGGAAGTTATGAGATTGGCGAGCGGTGGCAATGTGCCTGCGCAACGCCACCGGCAACGTGGAACGCGGGCAGCGCTTCAGTGTGCGTGATCAAGGAGGGTGGCATGGCTTTGGAATACAAACTGTTGCATGATGCGTCTAAGGATCTGGAAGCTGAAGTGAACAGGCTTCTCCAGCAAGGCTGGGAGCCGCTGGGCGGTGTCTCGACGGCCACGCAGCATGATCTCTACGGGAATGAGACGACTTGGTGCACGCAGGCGCTAATTCGTAAGACCTAGGAGGGGGCCTGCCGCTGGCTCGTCTGCTCCGCCAGGCCAGGAGCGGTGCCCGTGGGACTGCGTAAGAGCGGGGCACAACCGCCAGACAAAGAAAAAGGGCCCCAGACTGTCATCTGGAGCCCTTGCTCTCTTTGGCTCCCCGGCACGGACTTGAACCGCGAACCTAGTGGTTAACAGCCACCCGCTCTGCCGATTGAGCTACCGGGGAAGAGCCGCGTGATGCGGCGGAGGCTTCTTTAAGCAAAACTACCGGCATGGGTCAAGGATTTTCTCGCCATCGCCCGGCAAGTCCGCCAGGCCTTTTCCCGCGCCATCTTTGGCTTTGACTTCACCTGCGCCGGAGAGTATCTCCGCCTTGACTGCCAGGGGCGGATGGCTTAGGCAGGATTCCAGCATAGGCGCATCGCTTAAGACTTTCTTTAGAGTCCGCACATCCCAGGGAGATACCCGTTTTGGCCGACAACGAACAACGCAACGGCGGGGCAGACAGCCACGCCGGGTCGAAGCACGCTGGGCGCTTCAAGCCCCTGGCGGACGCCTTGGCCGCGCGCGATGAATTGAACGACGTGCTCAAGGGCCGCATCGACAAGGCCTGCGCCCTGCTCGACGAGAACGTGTCCCTGTACCCCAACACCTTCCGCCGGGACACGGACCTGGCCGACATCGTCTCCGCCTACACGGACATGGACGATGACGGGCTGGCGGCCGTGGGCCGCGTGTTCGCCGTGGCCGGGCGCGTGCGCTCGCTGCGCTCGTTTGGCAAGGTCACCTTTGTCAAGCTCCAGGACTCCAGCGCGTCCATGCAGATCTTTGTGGCCCGCGACGACCTCGGCGCGGAGGCCTACCAGCTCTTCAAAAAGTACGACATCGGCGACATCCTGGGCATCAGCGGCGACCTCTTCCGCACCAAGACCGGCGAGCTGACCCTGCGCGCCAGGTCCGTGGTCCTGGTGACCAAGTCCATGCGGCCCCTGCCGGAGAAGTACCACGGGCTGAAGGACATGGAGACCCGCTACCGCCAGCGCTACGTGGACCTCATCGTGACCCCGCGCACCAGCGAGATCTTCCGCAAGCGCACCATGATCGTGCGCGGCATCCGCAACTACCTCGACGCCAGGGGCTTCCTTGAGGTCGAGACGCCCATGATGCAGCCCATTCCCGGCGGCGCCACGGCGCGGCCCTTCGAGACGCACCACAACGCGCTGGACATGAAGCTGTACATGCGCATCGCGCCCGAGCTGTACCTGAAGCGCCTGCTCGTGGGCGGGTTCGAAAAGGTCTACGAGATCAACCGCAATTTCCGCAACGAAGGCATCAGCACCCGGCACAACCCCGAGTTCACCATGCTGGAGTTCTACTGGGCCTATGCCGACTTCACGGACCTCATGGACCTGACCGAGGACATGCTCTCCATCGTGGCCCGCGACGTGTGCGGCAGCACCATCGTGACCTACCAGGAGATGGAGATCGACCTGACGCCGGGCAAGTGGACGCGCATAAGCTTCCACGACTCGCTGGAGCAGATCGGCGGCGTTGACCCGGCCGACTACAAGGACTACGAACGCTGCGCCGCATTGGTGAAGAAGAGCGGCGAGAAGGTCGTCAAGGGCGAAAAGCTGGGCAAGCTCCAAGCCAAGCTCTTCGACATCTTCGTGGAGCCCAAGCTCATCCAGCCGCACTTCATCTATCATTATCCGACGGACATCTCTCCGCTCTCCCGCCGCAACGAGGACAACCCGGAGATCACCGACCGCTTTGAGCTGTTCGTGGTGGGCCGCGAGCTGGCCAACGCCTTCAGCGAGCTGAACGACCCCGTGGACCAGCGCGGCCGCTTCGAGGACCAGGTGCAGGAAAAGGCCGCAGGCGACGACGAGGCGCACTTCATGGACGAGGACTACGTGCGCGCGCTGGAGTACGGCATGCCTCCGGCTGCCGGGCAGGGCGTGGGCATCGACCGCCTGGTCATGCTGCTCACCGACTCCCCGTCCATCCGCGAGGTCATCCTCTTCCCGCTGCTCAGGCTGGAGACCAGCTCCGGCCAAACCTCATCCGGGCCGGCCGGCCCGGCCACCGGACCTGCATGAACTTCGAACTGTTCATCGCCCTGCGCTACATCTTCGCGCTTCGCAAACAGTCCTTCATCGGCATCATCTCGCTATTCGCCGTGTGCGGCGTGGCCCTCGGCGTGGCCGCGCTCATCGTGGTCATCGGGGTCATGAACGGGTTCACCAAGGACCTGCGCGACAAGATCCTGGGCGTCAACGCCCACGTGCTGGTGAGCGCCTTTTCCGGCGGCATCCGCGACTACCAGAAGCTGGCGGACCTGTGCCGGGAGGTGCCCGGCGTCAGCGGGGTCACGCCCTTTGTGTACTCCGAGGTCATGCTCTCGGCCAAGGGCGGGGTCAAGGGCGTGGTCCTGCGCGGCATCGACCCCGCCACCGCCGACCAAGTCCTGAGCATCACCCGGGACATGGTTTCCGGAAGCGTCAATGATTTGGAGGACCGCGACGACCTGCCCGGAGTGATCATCGGCGCGGAGATGGCCAAGCGCCTGGGGCTGGAGGTGGGGGCGCTGGTGAACCTGCTCTCGCCCACGGGAACCCCCAGCGCAGTAGGCTTTACGCCCAAGGTGAAGGTCTTCCGCGTGGCCGGAATCTTCAAGACCGGCATGTTCGAGTACGACGCCACCCTGGGCTACGTGACCGTGGGCGCGGCGAGAAGTCTCCTTGGATTCAAGGGTGATATCGTATCAGGGCTGGAGGTTCGCCTGGCGGATGTGTACGCGGCCGGCACCGTCAGCGACCATATCCGCGCAAAGCTGCATGACTACCCTGTTTTTGTGCGCAACTGGCAGGAGATGAACGCCAATCTTTTCGCAGCCTTGGAGCTTGAGAAGACGGCCATGTTCATCATCCTGGCCATGATCGTGCTGGTGGGCTCCTTCAGCATCGTGACCATGCTGGTGATGCTGGTGATGCAGAAGACCAAGGACATCGCCGTGCTCATGGCCATGGGCGCGGACGAGAGGAGCATCCGGCGGATTTTTATCTATCAGGGCAGTTTTATCGGCGCGGTGGGCACGGCCCTGGGCTACGCCATCGGCCTTCCTGTGGCGCTTTTGCTCAAGAAATACCAGTTCATCAAGCTGCCGAGCGATGTCTACCCGGTGGACTATCTACCTGTACGCCTTGAGTTTTTGGATATGCTGCTGATCGGGGTTGCGGCTCTTGCCCTGTGCTATCTGTCCACGATCTACCCGGCCCGGCGCGCAGCTGCGCTTAAGCCCTCGGATGCCTTGCGTTATGAATAAAGAGCCGCTATACCGCCTGAACAGGGTTGGCAAGGAATTTGCTGGGCCAGGGGAGCGCCTGCGGGTGCTTGACGGGATCGATCTGACCGTAGCCCCTGGAGAATCCATTGCCATACTAGGCGCCTCGGGTTCCGGGAAGACGACCCTCCTGCACCTTCTTGGAACTCTGGACGCGCCCACGAGTGGAGAAATTTTCTTCTCCGGGGAGAATCTGGCGGTCCTCGACGACAGGCGCAGGGCCGTGCTTCGCAACAGGGACATGGGATTTGTTTTTCAGTTCCACCACCTGCTGCCGGAATTCACGACCTTGGAGAATGTCGCCATGCCCGGCATCATTGCCGGGAAGTCCAGGGCTGAAGCCCTGGAGCTGGCCCGTGAGGCCCTGGTGATGGTGGGAATGCGGCAGCACATGGAACAGGCGGTGACGACCCTGTCTGGCGGAGAACGCCAGCGGGCGGCCATCGCCAGGGCCATCCTGCTCCGCCCGAAGGCCCTTCTGGCCGACGAGCCCACCGGAAACCTGGACGAGAGAACGGGCAGAATGGTCGGCGAACTCCTGGTGTCCTTGAACAGGGACTTGGGGATGACATTCGTGGTCGTAACGCATAACATAGAACTGGCCGGCGTCATGGGACGGCGGTTCGAGTTGCGTTCGGGAGTTCTCTATGCCCAGGGGTAGCAGCAAAAATTTTTTCCTTGTGCTGGCGTTTTTCACGGTCTTTGCGGCCGTGTGCGCCGCGCCACGGCCTTCCCGCTCCGCAGTGACCTCGCCGCGCGAAGTCACAGTGGTCGTGATGCCGTTTGAGGTGAACGCCGGAGACGACCTGAAGTACCTCCGCCAGGGTTTGCCGGACCTGTTGTCCGACCGCCTGCGCGAGGCCGGGTTCACCGTCATCGACAAGGAGGCCGTGGCCAAGGCTTTGGCCTCCAAGGGCCTGAACCCCGCTGACCCCGCCGCCGCCAAGGAGGCGGCCCTCTTGACCAACGCCGGGTACGCCATCACCGGCAGCTTCAGCAAGCTGGGCGAGACCCTGTCCATCGACGCCCGGGTCCTGGACCCCTTTGGGCTGAAGCCGCCGAGGCCTGTGTTCTCCACGCGCGAGGGGCTGATCAACCTCCTGCCCGCCGTGGACGACCTGGTGACCAAGATGAAGGGTGACCTGCTCGGCCTGGAGCGCATCGTGGACATCGACGTGGAGGGCACCACCGCGCTGGACAAAGACGTGGTGCTCATGCGCCTGTCCACAAAGAAAGGCGAGGTTCTGGACGCCAAGGCCGTGAACACGGACCTTAAGACCGTGTACGACCTGGGATATTTTGACGACGTGAAGATCATCCTGCGCGACGTCAACGGCGGCAAGAAGATGATCGTGCAGGTTGTGGAGAAGCCGCGCATCCTGGCCCTGGGCGTCAAGGGCGCCAAGGAGAAATCCGTTGAGGACGTGCTCAAGGTCGTCAACTCCAAGAAGGGCGCGGTCTTGAACCCAAAGGTCCTGGCCGAGGATATCAACGCCATCCGCGACCTGTACCGCAAGGACGGCTACTACAACGCCAAGGTCACCCACGAGACCGAGACCGCGGGCCAGGGGCAGGCGCGTCTCAACTTCGTCATCGACGAGGGCAAGAAGCTCTACATCAAGTCCATCACCGTGGAAGGAGCCAAGCAGGTTTCCGAGGACGACCTCAAGGAAGACATGGCCTTGAAGGAGCGCGGGATCTTCTCCTGGTTCAGCCAGGGCGGCATCCTCAAGGAGGACATGGTTGAGCGCGACACGTCCGTGCTCGCCGCCTATTACAACAACCGCGGCTACATGGACGCCAAGGTGGGCAGCCCCGACATCGAGTTCAAGGATGACGGCATCTACATCAAGTTCAAGGTCGAAGAGGGCTCGCGCTTCCGCGTGGAGAAGGTCAGCGTCGAGGGCGACCTCATTGCCGACGAGGACAAGCTGCTGGAAGTGACCAAGCTGAGCAAGGCCGCCGGGAAGAAGGACTATCTTGACCGCTCCCTGGTGCGCGACGACCTGAAGGCCTTGACCGAATACTACAACAACTTCGGCTACGCCTACGCCGAGGCCAATGTGCGCATGAACGACCACCCGGAAGAAAAAACAGTGGATGTCGTTTATGTCATGCGCAAGCTGCAGAAGGTCCACATCCGTCGGGTGCTCATCGAGGGCAACACCAAGACCCGCGACAACGTCATCCTGCGCGAGATGCGCCTGGCCGACGGCTCCCTGTTCAACGGCGAAATGCTCAAGCGCTCCACCGAACGCCTGGACAAGTCCGGCTACTTCTCCTCGGTGGACATTGAGCCCGTGCCCACGGGCAATCCCGAGGAGATGGACCTGAAGATCAAGGTCAAGGACAAGGACACCGGCAAGATCGGCGGCGGCGTCGGCTTCTCCACATACGACGGCGTCTACTTCGCCGGCACCCTGGACGAGCAGAACATGTTCGGCAAGGGCTGGGGCGCGGGGCTCGCCGGGCAGTGGAGCACCAAGAAGACGAGCTACACCTTAAACGCCTTCAACCCGCGCTGGGATGACAGCAAGCTTGGCGTGGGCTTTTCGGCCTACGAACGCGACGAAAACCTCGTCGACTACCAGCGCAACACCATCGGCTCCACGGTCAACTTTGCGTACCCCATCGGCGAGTACACCAGCCTGCTGTGGAGCTATCGCCTGGACCGCTACAGGATCTATGACGCGAAAGCCGGCTCCGCGCAGGCGA
The DNA here is from genome assembly GCA_903843965.1 of uncultured delta proteobacterium. Lineage (GTDB taxonomy): Bacteria > Desulfobacterota > Desulfovibrionia > Desulfovibrionales > Desulfovibrionaceae > Humidesulfovibrio. The sequence goes on along the minus strand of CAIMRY010000025.1, from coordinate 49,698 downwards.
TCACTGACGCCCTGGGCACGCACATCGCCAGCGTGGCCTCGGTCTCGGTGGCGCGCAACACCACCAACGGCGGCGGCATGACCCTGCCCACCAAGGGCACGGTGAACACCGTCAGCCTGACCAATGGCGGCGCCATCCTGGGCGGCAACGACAACTTCATCAAGCTCGGCTATGACTTTGTCATGTACAACAGCGTCATCGGCGACCTTGTGCTGAAATCCCACGCGTCCACAGCCATGATCGGGCAGAACTGGGGCAGCCCCATTCCCCTGGGCGAACGTTTCACCCTGGGCGGCATGGGCACTGTGCGCGGCTACACGCAGCACAAGATCTCGCCCCTGGACGACGCCACGGGCCAGGCTCTTGGCGGCGACAAGATGCTCTTCACGAACCTTGAATTGCTCTACCCTCTGAACAAAAAGATGGGTATCATCGGCTCCTTGTTCTTTGACGCAGGCAACTCCTGGAAAGAAGGCGAGATGTGGCTCAGCAACCCCACCCGCAACGGCTATACGTCACCGCCTCTTGGCCTGTACAAGAGCGTGGGCGTCGGCCTCCAGTGGTTCTCGCCAATGGGCCCGCTGAAGCTTGAGTTCGGACATGGTTTGGACGAAGTCTATGACAGCACGCGGAACAAGGTGGAGTTCAACATGGGCCAGACCTTCTAGCGGTCTTCCTGTGTAGACAGAAGCGTAAGTATCAACAACTGGTGAAAGGAGAATTTGACATGCGTAAGTTTCTGGCCCTTGCCCTTTTCCTCTTCCTGCTTCAGTCCGTGGCCTTTGCCGCCGGGGCCGGTCCGGTCAAAATCGCAGTTTTTGACCCCAACGAGGCTTTGAAGAACTCCGAACCTGGCGCTGAGGCCATTAAGCAGCTTGAGGCCAAGCTGAAGCCCGAGAGCGACAAGATCGAAAAAGAAAGAACGGACTTTATCAAGCTGCAGGAGAACTTCCAGAAGCAGGCCTTTGGCCTGGCTCCTGAAGCCCGCGCTGACAAGGAGCGCGAGCTCCGGCGCAAGGAGTTCGAGCTGACCGAGAACATGCGCCGGTTCCAGAGCGCCGTCAGCCGCGAGCAGAACACCAAGCTGGCCGAGATCGAGCGCGTGCTGAATGATGTGGTGCGCGACTACTGCGCCAAGAATGGCATAACCTTGCTTCTCGCCAAGATGCAGGGAATAACCTACTACGCTGAGCCCGCTATTGACATCACCAAGTTGTTGATTCCCGAGCTGAACAGGGGCTGGAAAGCGCGGCCCAAGAAGTAGTCCGGAGCCAGAGAATGCGTTTGTCCGAAGTGGCCGGGAAGGTCGGTCTGACCTTTTCCGGCCACGACCTTGAGATTGCCGCCGTGAACACGCTGGCCCTGGCCGGGCCGGACGAGCTCGCCCCCCTGCTGAACCGCAAGCACCTGCCGGAGCTCGAGCACAGCAGGGCGGGCGCTGTCTTGTGCGAGGAGACGTTCGCGCCCGAGGGGCGCACCTGCCTGCTCAGCACAAACCTCAAGCTCGACTGGGCGCGCGTGGTGGCGCTCTTCGCCAAGCCGCAGGGCTGCCTGACGGGTGTAAGCCCCCAGGCCTACGTCCACCCGGACACGAGCCTCGCCCCTGACATCACCGTGTACCCCTTCGCCTTCATCGGCGCCCGCGCGGCAATCGGAGCTGGCACGACCCTGTTCCCCGGCGTCTACGTGGGCGAGGACTGCGTGCTCGGCCAGGGCTGCACCCTGTACCCCAACAGCGTGCTCCTGGCCGGTACAGTCCTGGGCGACCGCGTCATCGTCCACGCCGGGGCCGTGCTCGGCAGCGACGGCTACGGCTACGCCCAAAGCTCGGCGGGCCACGTGAAGGTCCCGCAGGTGGGCGTTGTGGTCGTGGGTGACGACGTCGAGATCGGGGCCAACACCACCGTCGACCGCGCCGCCCTGGACGCCACACGCATCGGCGACGGCACCAAGATCGACAACCTGGCCCAGATCGCCCACAACGTGCAGATCGGCAAGCACTGCCTGATCATCTCCCAGGCGGGCATCGCGGGCAGCTGCACGCTGGGCAACGGCGTCGTCATGGCCGGGCAGTCGGCCCTGCGTGACAACATCAGCCTGGGCGACGGCGTCCAGGTGGCCGGGCAGTCCGGCGTCGGCGTGGACCAGCCCGCCGGGGCCATGGTTGGCGGGTCGCCCTCCATGGACATAGCAACCTATCTCAAGATGTCACTGACCCTGCCCAAGCTGCCGGACCTGGCGCGCCGCGTGCGCAAGCTGGAGAAGGCCCTGGAGCAGCGCCAGGACAAGCCCAAGGAGGACTGACATGACGAGCGCCCCGGCCCCGGCGAACGGCACTGCCTTTGTCGACGACATCCGCAGCATCATGGAGATGCTGCCGCACCGCTATCCCTTCCTGCTGGTGGACCGGGTGGTCGGCTTCGAGTCCGGCGTGGGCATCACGGCCTACAAGAACGTGACCTTCAACGAGAATTTCTTCCAGGGCCATTTTCCTGGCCAGCCCATCATGCCCGGCGTGCTCATTCTGGAGGCCTTGGCCCAGGCCGGCGGCATCTTCGTGGTCAAGACCATGGGCATCAACTCCACGGACAAGCTGTTCCTCTTCACCGGCATCGACGGGGTCAAGATACGCCGCCCCGTGGTCCCTGGCGACCGCCTGAACCTGGAGGCCAGCGTCATCCGGCGCAAGATGAACATCTGGAAGATGCAGGGCCGCGCCACCGTTGACGGCGAGCTCGTGGCCGAGGGCATTTTCACCGCCGCCGTGGTGGACAAGGGGAAGATGTAGTGCCCACACAGATCCATCCCTCTGCGGTTGTTCATCCCGGCGCGCAGCTGGGCGACAACGTCACTGTCGGACCCTACTGCGTCATCGAGGAGAAAGTCCTCATCGGCGACGGCTCCATCCTCGACGCCTTTTCCCAGGTCAAGGACTACACGAACATGGGTCCGGACAACCACGTGCACTCCTACGCCTGCATCGGCGACGCGCCCCAGCACCTGGGCTTCAAGGGCGAGGAGACCTGGGTGCGCATAGGCAGCGCCAACCATTTCCGCGAATACGTCACCGTGCATCGGGGCACGCCCCAGGGCCACGGCGAAACCACCATCGGCTCGCATTGCCTGTTCATGGCCTATGCCCACGTGGCCCACGACTGCCGCATCGGCGACCACGTCATCGTGGCCAATGCGGTGAGCATGGCCGGGCACGTGGACATCGGCGACCACACCATCGTCTCGGGCATGGCTGCGGTGCAGCAGTACGCGCGCATCGGCGAGTACGCCTTTCTGGGCGGGCTTTCCGGCTACAGCAACGACGTGCCGCCGTACATGCTGGCCCAGGGCACCCGGGCCAAGCTCTACGGCCCGAACATCATCGGGCTCAAGCGCAAGGGCTTTTCCAGCGCCACCATCGGGGCCATCAAGAAGGCCTACCGCATCATCTTCCGCTCCGGCCTCATGCGCGACGAGGCCCTGACCAAGGCCCTGGAGGAGTTGCCGGACGTGCCTGAGGTGGCGCGGCTGGTGGAGTTCGTGCGCGGCACGGTGCGCGGCATCACCAGCGACGCGGGCAAGAGCTCCAACGGCGACGACTAGCACCACCAAAGAACGGCGACGCAACGAGCCGGGGCGCGCGGCCTGCTTCCGGCTGGCGCAGCCACGCAGGGGGAATCCATGAGCGCAGCCGCCAAGGTCGTCGGACTCATCAGCGGGGGGCGCCAGTTCCCGCTTTTGGTGGCGCGCGGGGTCAAGGACGCCGGGCACCGCCTGGTGGTGGCCGGGTTTGCGGGCCACACCAACCCCGAAGTCTACCCCCTGGCCGACGTCTTCTGCGAGCTGAAGCTGGGCCAGCTGGGCAAGCTCGTGGACTTCTTCAAGCAGAACAAGGTCGAAGAGGCCATCATGGCCGGGGCCATCAACAAGCCGGGGGTCATGGACATCCGGCACCTCGACGCCCGCGCCGTAAAGCTCATCTTCTCGCTCAAGGGCAAGGGCGACGACGCCATTCTGCGCGCCTTCACCACCCTGCTGGAGTCCGAGGGCATCACGGTCCGCCCGCCCCAGGCCTATGCGCCGGGGCTCATGACCCCGCCGGGGGTGCTTACCCGGCGCGCACCGGACGAGCGCGAATGGGCCGACCTGCGCGCCGGGGCGGCCATGGCCCGGGAGCTGGGTCGGCTCGACATCGGCCAGTGCATCGTCCTGCGCGAGGGCATCGTGGCCGCCGTGGAGGCCCTGGAAGGCACGGACGCGGCCATCCGGCGCGGCTGCGAGCTGGGCGGGGCGGGCTGCGTGGTGGTCAAGGTGGCCAAGCCCGGCCAGGAGGAGCGCGTGGACCTGCCCTGCGTGGGCCTGGACACCGTGCGCCTGATGGCTGGGGGCAAGGCCACGTGCCTGGGCGTGGAGGCGGGCAAAAGCCTGTTCTTCGACCTGGAGTCCACGCTGGCCGTGGCGGACAAGGCGGGCATCGCCATTGTCGGGCTTGAAGGCATCGGCCTAGTTGACATCGGTTTGGAGAGCATCGGTATTGAGCAAGCCGGGCCCGGCGAAAACGCGCCGCAGCCTGGTCCGGCCACCGAGTCCTGAACGCTTTGCCCCAGGCGTCCTTGCCGGGAATGCGCAAACCAGCTAAAGGCGGACTGCGGGCTGCCGTCGGACCCCGCAACACACAACCGTAGCTGAGGCACAAGGCGGGCGGCCATGCGCCGAAAACTCATCCTCATCCTCCTGGGCGTGCTGATTGCGCTGTTGCTCCTCACCGGGGGCATGGTGCTCTGGGCCTCGCACTACATGAGCACCCCGGAGTTTCGCACCGAGTTCGCCCGGCTCATGCAGGAGGCCACGGGCCAGCAGGTCGGCCTGGGGGGCGAGCTGGGCGTCAGCGTGTTCCCCTGGCTGGGGCTGCACGCGCGCGGCATCACCCTGGGCAACGCCCCCGGCTTCGGCCCGGAGCCCATGCTCACGGCCAGCGCCCTGTCGGCGCGCATCCGGGTCATTCCGCTCTTCTCGCGCCGCTTGTCGCTGGACATGGTGGAGTTCACGGACGCCACCGTGTTCCTGCGCATCAACGCCGAGGGCCTGGGCAACTGGGAGGCGCTTGTCAAGCGCGTGCACGAGGGCGAAAACGCCCTGGGCGCGCAGGACACCCATTTTCGCAAGGTCGTCATCCGGGGCCTGCGCATCATCGGCGGCAAGGCCTCACTGGTGGACGACAAGCGCAGCCAGTCCTACGTCCTGTCCGACCTCACCTTGAGCACTGGCCGCATCGAGGGCGGCACGCCACTGGCCTTTGCCCTGAAGGGCTCGTTCCATTGGCCCAGGCCAGGGCTGGACAGCCGCCTGGACGTTACGGGCAAGCTGCACTGGGACGAGGCCAAGGGCCGCATCCAGTTCAGCGAGACCGTGGCCCAGGGCGTCGTGGGCGGCCGGTTCCTGCCGCAGTCCTCGCCCTGGGCCGCAGTTGCAGCCAACGTGACCCTGGAGAACGACCAGCGCGACCTGCACCTCTCCGCCCTGCGCATCAAGGTCCTGGGCGCGGACCTGGCGGGCGAGGTGACCTTTGTGGACTTCCTGGACCGCTTCGAGATGCGCGGGCGCGTGTTGGCCACCCGTGTGAGCCCGCGCGGGGTCATCAACGCCTACTTCCCGAACACCATCCCGCCGGAGCAGCAGGGCGTGCTGACCAGCGCCGAAGGCCCGGTCGAACTCTTCGCCAATGAGGATGAGATGACCTTCGCCAGCGACGGGCTCAAGCTCGATGCCTCACGCCTGCGGGGCAAGCTGCGTCTGGGCTTTGGCGACACGCCGGGGCTGGATTTCGACCTCACGGCCGACCGCCTGGACGCGGACGCGTATGCCAGCGCTCTCAGCGCCAACGCCACGGGCCAGCCCCTGGTGGCGGGCGACCTGCCGTGGGCCTACCTGTGCCAGGTGGCGGGCCAGGGTCGCGTGAACGTGGAGACGCTGAAGCTGGCGGGCGTCACGGCCCAGGGCGCGCAGCTGGAGTGGAAGGCGGCTGGGGGCGGGCACCGCGCCGCGCTCAAACCGGCCAAGGCCCAGGGCGGCCAGTTTGCGGCGGAGCTGGCGGCGGTCTTTGCCGGAAGCCCGGAGAAGCCGGTGCTGGGCCTGACCGGAAACCTGCGCCTGGACGGCGCGGAGGCGCGCCAGGTGTCCTGGCTGGGCAAGGCGGACAGCGGCCTGAGCGGCAAGACGGACCTGCGCCTGCGGGCCGAGGTGCAAAGGGCGGCCCTGGCCCCGGCAGAGAAGCTGTCTCAGGTGCTGCGCCGGGCCCAGGGCGAGGCCGCCCTGAGCATCAGCCCCGGCGGACTGGACTGGGACAAGGCGGCCGCGCCGGGCAAGCCCGCATCCAAGGGCAAGGGCATGGCCTTCACGTTCCTGAAGGCCCAGGCCAAGCTGAATCCTGCCAAGGCCGGGAGTGCGGACTGGGTCGTGCAGGCTGATGGAGCCCTTTCGGTGCTCGGCGCGCGGCCCGTGCTGGCCCTGGACGGAAAGTTCTCGGCCCTGGTGCGGCCCGGCCAGCATGGCGGCATCGCCCTGGACAACCTGGGCGTGTCCGGGCGGCTCAAGGGCTGGTTCTTGCCCAAGCGGGAGAACGAGGCCAGCTTCACGGCCAAGGGCAGCGCGGATTTCTCCACCCAGACCCTGGCTCTGCAAAGCGCCACGGCCCAGGCCTGCGGGTTGAACCTGACGGGCAGCCTGAGCGGCGCGCACATCCTGGGCGCGAGCTACAGCCTGGGCGGGCACGTGCGCTGCCTGGACGGCGACCCCAAGCGCGTGCTCTCGGCCCTGGACGTGGGCCCGCTCAAGCCGTCGGACCGGCGCGTGCTGGCGCGCATCACGGGCGAGGCCGACCTGGCCCTGAGCGCCAAGGGCGTGCAGCTGACCAGCATCAACGCCCAGGTGGACGACACCAGCCTGCGCGGCAGCTATGCCGTGGGCGATTTCGTCATACCCAGGCAGACCTTTGCCCTGCAAGCGGGCGCGCTCGACCTGGACCGCTACCGGTCTGCCCCGGAGCCGACGCCCAGGGGCTCGAAGGCGTTGCAGCGCCCGGCGCCGGAAGAACTTCCGGTGGAGGAGATCCGCGAGCTGGCCCTGGATGGCAGCCTCACGTTCCGCAGCCTCAAGCTCCACGGGCTGACCTCGCGCCGCCTCAAGGCCACGGTTCTGGCCCAGGGCGGCGCCCTGACCATCAAGCCCCTGGCTGCGGACTTCTACGGAGGCGACCTCACGGGCGAGGTCTGGGCCCAGGCCGGCCAGCGCGACATGAAGCTCCGTCTGTCGCTGGCGGCCAGGGGCTTCCAGGCCGGGGGCTTCATGCTCGGCTGGGCGGGCAAGGAGTTCGTCACGGGCCGCACAGACCTGTCTCTGGACCTGGAGGGCGCGGGAGCCACGGACATGGAGGTCTTGCGCACCCTGGAGGGCCAGGCCGGGTTCAAGATCACCGACGGGTCCTATGCCCTGTCCGGCAGCGCAGAGGCCCCAGCCAAGCGCACGGTTCCGCCCGGCGCAACGCCCCAGCCGGGCGCGCCGCACCGCCCGGGCACGCCCTTCTGGGTGGCCAGCGCCAGGTTCAACGTGTCCGGCGGGGTGTTCGAGAACAAGGACTTCCGCCTGGAGGGCCCGGACAACATCGTCACCGGCCGGGGCAGCTTCTCCGTGGCCGAGGACAGCATCAACCTGAACCTGAACGCCAACATGCCCGGCGTGCCCGACGTGCCCATCAAGGTCTTCGGCCGCTTGCGCGACCCGGAGATGAACATCCGCGCCGGGATGCTCATCAACAACACCATCAAGGAAATTCTCGGCATTCCGCTCAAACCCATAAAATTTCTAAAGGATCTGCTGTTCTAGGCAGGCCCGCAACACGCGCAGGGGGCGGTCATGGTCAAGGGAAGATTCAGCGTGGTCAAGGGCAGCGTGGTGCGCCACTTCCGCCAGGACATCTGGAGCAAGGATCTGATCAGCCTGAGGGGCTGGCGGCGGAGGGCCTACACCGCGTCGCGCATGCTGTACATGGTGGTCACCGGCTTTCTGGCCGACCATTGCATCATCCGGGCCTCGGCGCTGACCTTCACCACCATCCTGTCCATCGTGCCGCTTCTGGCGGTGGCCTTTTCCATTTCCAAGGGCTTTGGCCTGCAGAACGCGGACTTCTTCCGCGACTTCCTTTTGGGCGTGTCTGCGGGCCGCACCGAGGTGGTGGACAAGATCCTCCAGTACATCGGCAACACCAACGTCAAGACCCTGGGCTGGATGGGCGTGGGAGCGCTCCTGTTCACCGTGTTCACCACCGTGGGCAACGTGGAGCGCGCCTTCAACACCATCTGGGCGGTCAAGAAGGACCGCACCAGCTGGCGCAAGTTCACGGACTTCTTTTCGATCATCGTCATCTGCCCGCTTGTGGTGCTTATCGCCGCCAGCTTCACCGTGGCCGTGCAGAAGACCGACGTGGTCCACGCCTTCATCGCCAACCCGGCGTACGACTGGCTGGAGAAGCTGCTGCTCAAGAGCGTGTCCCTGGCCCTGGTCTGGCTGGGCTTCACCTTTGCCTACGCCTTCATCCCCAACACCCGCGTCAAGCTCAAGGCCGCAGCCGTTGGCGGCGTGGTGGCCGGCACCATGTGGCAGATAGCCCAGTGGGCCTACATCAACTGGCAGATCGGCTTCAACAAGTACAACGCCATTTACGGCAGCTTCGCCCAGCTGCCGCTGTTCTTGATGTGGCTGTACATCAGCTGGGTGCTGGTGCTGCTCGGCGCGGAGATCTCCTATGCCGCCCAGCGTCTGCACGCCTTTGTGCGCCGGGGCCTGTCCGAGGGGTTGAGCCCGCTCTCGCGGCAGAAGGCGGCCATGCTGGCCCTGGCGCACCTGGCCAAGCGCTTTCAGGCCGGGCTGGCCCCGCAGACTCTGGTCGAGACGGCCCAGGACCTGCGCCTGTCCGAGGACGTGCTGGCCGAGGTGCTGGGCGTTTTGGCCGAGGCTGGCATGGCCGTGGAGATCGGAGAGGAGGAGAGCCGCGGCTATGGCCTGGCGGTGTCGCCGGAGCTGATCCGCGTGACCGATGTGGCCGGGGCCGTGCTGGAGTGCGGGGGCGGGGATGAGTGCAGCGTGCTCATGACCGACAACGGCCAGGTGGACGCCCTGTTCGCGGCCTTTGGCCAAGCGGTGCGCCAGAGCGAGGCCAACGTGACCTTGGCGGAGTTCGTGCGCCCGGAGGCGGAGGCGCTGCGGGCGGAGAAGATGTTGTCCGAAGGGGCGGCCTAGTAGGAGAAGGGGTACTTGCGGCCGTCCTTCTCATAGGTTTTGGTCTTGTCGAAATCGAAGTCCAAAAGCTCCAGGTCGCTCTCCTTCTTCGGCTTGCGCGCCAGGCGGCAGGCCACGAGTCCAAGGGCGAACGCCGCACCCAGCACCCAAAGAGAGAGTTCGATCATGGCGGTTTTTCCCTCCGGTTCATCATTTTCTATCTGTTTACATCACTACACCTCAGGCCGGGTGAACTGTCAATGGCTTCCAGGCCCCCGGACGGGAGAAATCGCGGATTGGCGCAGCATTGACACATGGCGCGGGCATTCCCTATGAGTGCTCTATGAGCGTAAGCAAACTCCAGGCCCCCCGGCAGACCCCCCTTGAGGTCTTTGCCGCATATCTTGCGGCCAACTGCCTCAAGATCACCCCGCAGCGCAGGCTCATCCTGGAGATTTTTCTGGCCGAGCCCGGACATGCGTCGTCCGAGGAGCTGTACGCCAAGGTCAAGCGCCGCGACGCGTCCATCGGCCAGGCCACGGTGTACCGCACGCTCAAGCTGCTGGCCGAGTGCGGCCTGGCCCAGGCCGTGAGCTTCGCCGACGGCATCACCCGCTACGAGCCGCACTTTGGCGTGGAGCACCACGACCACCTGATCTGCGAGGCCTGCGGCAGCACCATCGAGATTGTTGATCCGGTCATCGAACGCAGGCAGGAGGAATTGGCCGAGCGCTACGGCTTTTCGCTTGCGCGGCACAAGATGGACCTCTACGGCCTGTGCCCGGAGTGCCGCCCGGGCGGCCAGGGCGGCCCGGGCGGCCAAAACGGCCAAAACGGCCAGGACAAGACGAAGACCCCGCGCTGACCCTGCTTTCAGTTCGCCGCAGCCGGATGCGCCCGAAACGGCACGCCCAGGAAGTGGAACACGAACTTCGCCACCTCGCTCACCACCGCCCCGGCAGAGCCCTGGTGGTTCCACCAGATGGCGTCGAAGCGCTCGTACGGCGTGGGCGTCATGATCAGCTCGTGTGAGCGCAGGATCCCGGACAGGATCATCTTGGCCCGGCGGCAGTGGTAGGGCGAGGTCACGATGAGCAGGGTCCTGGGCTTTGGCCCCAGCTCCCGCTCCAGGCTCTCGGCCTCCTCCACGGTGCTCATGTGGTCGTGGCCATACAGCTTGAGCACCCCCTCCGGCACGCCCTTGGCGCGCAGCACCCGCTCCATGGACTCCACCTGGCTCGGACAGGGAAAGCCCAGGCCGCACAGCGGGTCCGGCTCGTCCACGTACGGGCGGCCCAGCATGATCACCGGAGCCAGGCCCTGGTTGTAGAGGTCAGCGGCATAGATGGCCCGGTGCAGGTCTCCGGCCAGGATGACGATGGCGTCGGCCTTTCTGGGCGCATCGTCCATGCGCAGCCACCAGCCCGCCGTGAGCACCAGCCCGCCGCCGGCCACGAGCCCGAAAAGCGTCAGCGCGCCCACGGCCTGGAGGAACAGGGCGAAGCGGCGCTTCATGCGTCCACCCCTGTATTTGGCCCTGCATCCGTCTCTGCGTCCGGCCCGGGCCGGAAGATGTCGACATAGCGCTGCTTCAGCGCCGCGAAGCGGCCCTGCTCGATGGCCTCCCGCGCCCGGCGCGCCAGGTCCAGGAAAAAGGTCACGTTGTGCAGGGAGTTCAGCCGGTAGGAGAGCAGCTCCTGGGCCACGTAGAGGTGGCGCAGGTAGGCCCGGCTGAAGGTGCGGCAAGTGTAGCAGCCGCAATCGGGATCCAGCGGGCCTTGGTCCTCGCGGTACTCAGCCCGGCGGATGTTCACCTTGCCGGTTGATGTGTACAGCGTGCCGTTGCGGGCGTTTCTGGTGGGCAGCACGCAGTCGAACATGTCCACCCCGGCCTCGATGCCCTCAAGGATATCCAGCGGGGTGCCCACGCCCATGAGGTAGCGCGGCAGATTTTCCGGCATCAGGGGCGTCAAGTGGTGCAGCATGTCGTACATCTCCGGGATGCTTTCACCCACGGAAAGGCCGCCGATGGCGAAGCCGTCGAAGTCGATCTCGGCGAGCTGCGCCAGGCTCTTCTCCCGCAGGTCCTTGTAGAACCCGCCCTGGATGATGCCGAACAGCAGCTGGCCGTTCTTGTGCCTGGGGTGCGCCTCGCGGCAGCGCCGCGCCCAGCGCGTGGTCAGCTCCAGGGACTTGGCCGTGTAGTCGTGGTCCGCGCCGTAGGCCACGCATTCGTCCAGCACCATCATGATGTCCGAGCCGATGTTGTTCTGGATGGCCATGACCTTCTCCGGCGAGAAGAAGTGCGTGCTGCCGTCGATGTGCGACCGGAACTCCACGCCCTGCTCGGAGATCTTGCGGATGTCCTTGAGGCTGAAGACCTGGAACCCGCCGCTGTCGGTCAAGATGGGCTTGTCCCAACCCATGAAGCGGCGCAGGCCGCCCTGCCGGGCCAAGAGTTCGTCGCCGGGGCGCAGGTACAGGTGGTAGGTGTTGCCCAGGATGATCTGCGCGCCCGCGTTGTCCAGGTCCTGGGGACACAGGCTCTTGACCGAGCCCTGGGTGCCCACAGGCATGAAGATGGGCGTCTGCACCACGCCGTGGGCCGTGACCAGGCTGCCGCGCCGGGCCTGGCCATCCGTGGCCTTGATGGTGAATTGGCCGAGGTTCTGAACAGCGTTGGTCATGCGAGTCCTTTGAGTCCGTTGCGCGGGCAGAGGTCGAAAAGCGGACACGCGTCGCCCCCTGGCGGGGCGCATTTGGGCGTGCGCGCGGGGCAGACCTCGCGCCCGAAGTAGACGAGGAAGTGGTTGATGTCCGCCCATTGGGAGCGGTCGAAGAGCGGCATCAGGTCGCGCTCGATGACCTTGGGGTCAACGCTTTGGGTCAGGCCCAGGCGGAAGGCCAGGCGCGTCACGTGGGTGTCCACGGCGATGCCCTCGTTTTGGCCAAAGGCGCTGCCGAGCACGATGTTGGCGGTCTTGCGGGCCACGCCGGGCAGGGTCACCAGCTCGGCCATGCTGCGAGGCACCGAACCGTTGTAGGTTTCCATGATCCGCGAAGCGGCGGCCTTCAGGTTCTTGGCCTTGTTGTGGTAAAAGCCGGTGGAGTGGACCACGGCCTCAATGTCCGCCACCTCCGCCGTCGCCAGGTCGGCGATGTCCGGCCAGCGGGCGAAAAGCGCGGGCGTGATCTGGTTCACGCGGGCGTCGGTGCACTGGGCGGCCAACACCGTGGCCACCAGCAGCTCCCACGCGCCGGTAAAGTCCAGGGCGGGCCTGGGGTCCGGGTAGCGCGCAGCCAGGCGGGCGAAAATTTCCTGGGCTCGGTCGCGGTTCTCGGGCATTGCTCTGCGCTCCTTGGGTGTTTCGTCCTGGGGTGGGGTAGCATCCGCCGGGTACGGAGGCAAGGGTGCGGAGGCCAGGGTGCGGAGGCCAGGGCGCGAAGGTAGGGCGCGGAGGTAGGAGCGGGAAGGCCGGAGCGGGCGGCGTAGGAACAGGGCGCGGATTTCCGTTGCCAGCGGGCCGGATATGTGGTTGAAAAAGTCCACCCGCAGCGACCCTCGGCTGTAGGGCGCACCCTCCGACAAACAGGAAACCTCATGAAAACATTAATGATTGTCGTTGTCGGCCTGTACACCTGCCTGCTGCTGGCCTCCCTGGTCTTCGCCGATGCCGGGGCCGCCAAGCTGGCGGCGGCGCGCTGTTCCGCCTGCCATTCCACGGACCGCATCTGCGCGCAGCTGGGCGTACGGCCAGCCGAGGTCTGGCGGCAGACCGTGCAGCGCATGGTTTCAAACGGCGCAAGCCTGACGGAAAACGAGGCCCAGACCGTGGCCGAGTACCTCGCCACCGCCAAGCCCGGGGCCAAGCCCCTCTGCCAGTAGGACTGGCGGCAGGCGTCGTGCCAGCGAGCCAAGATGCCCGCCCGCCCGCCGGATCGCCCGCCGGATCGCCCGCCGGATCGCCCGCCGGATCGCCCGCCGGATCGCCCGCCGGATCGCCCGCCGGATCGCCCGCCGGATCGCCCGCCGGATCGCCCGCCGGATCGGCAGTTGGTGCAGACGACAGCCCGGTAGCCAGGCTGGTCTACGTCACCGCGCCGAGCCTGGCCGAGGCCGAGAGCCTGGCCCGGCTGGCCGTGGAGCGGCGGCTGGCGGCCTGCGCCAACATCCTGCCGGGCATGCGCTCGCTGTACTGGTGGCAAGGCAACCTTGAGCAGGCCGACGAGGTGGTGCTGCTGCTGAAAACCACCCAAGGCCTGGCCGAAGAGCTGGTGCAGACCCTGGCCAGCGCCCACAGCTACGAATGCCCGTGCGTGGTGGTGCTGCCCATCGAGGGAGGCCACAGGGGCTTCCTCGACTGGATCGCCGCCGAGACTGCCGAACCCGCCAAGACCGGCACGGCAGACAAGACCGGCCCGCGCGGCTGACAAAATACACCCGGCGGGCACTCCCCGCGCTACCTGGAGGCTTTTCATGCAGTTGTACGTTTCCGGCTCCCTGGCCCTGGACCGCATCATGAACTTTCCCGGCAAATTCGCAGACCACATCCTGCCGGACAAGATCCACATCCTGAACGTCTGCTTCCTGGTGGATGGCATGAGCGAGTACTTTGGCGGCACAGCCGGGAACATCGCCTACAACCTGGCGCTCTTGGGCGAAAAGCCGCTGATCCTGGGCTGCGCGGGCAAGGACTTCTCGGCATACGGCCAGCGCCTGAGCGCCCTGGGCCTGTCCCTGGACGGCATCCGCACGGTGGAGGGCCAGTTCACCGCCGGGGCGTACATCACCACCGACCAGAGCGACAACCAGATCACCGGGTTCAACCCCGGCGCCATGCGCGAGCGCTGCGGCTACCAGTTCCCGGCCCGGCACGACGACGGTGTGCTGGCCATCGTCTCACCGGGCAACGTGGACGACATGGTGGAGCTGCCTGCGACCTTCAAGCAGGCGGGCATCCCCTTCATCTTCGACCCCGGCCAGCAGATCACCGCCCTGACCGGCGAGCAGATGGCCCGGTCCATCACCGGCTCGCTGGCCCTGTGCACCAACGACTACGAGCTGGAGATGGTCATGAAGGCCACAGGCCTTGGCCGCGCCGAGCTCTTGCAGCGCACCGGCGCGCTGGTCACCACCCTGGGCGAGCAGGGCTCCATCATCGCGCAGGGCGGCCCTGATGGGGTGAAGGAGGTCCGCGTGCCCGCCGTGAAGGTGCACAAGGCCCTGGACCCCACGGGCGCGGGTGACGCCTTCCGCGCCGGGCTCATGAAGGGGCTGACCCTGGGCCAGCCTCTGGCCAGGGCCGCAGAGCTGGGCGCCATCTGCGCGGCCTGGTGCGTGGAGCACAAGGGCACCCAGGAGCACAGCTTCACCCTGGACATGGTGAACACGCAGCTGGGCGCGCACTTCGGCCGGAGCCTGTAGCGCCCGGCCAGCGCCGACGACAACCTGCCGCTCCGGCGGGCCACCCCGCGCCGGGCGGACTGCTTCCTGGAGGGTCCATGATCGACCTGAAGCCGGAGAGCGTTGCGGAATATCTGCGCCAGGCCTATGGCGAGGACGCGGAACTGCTGGACCTGGGGGCCATCGGCACCCTGGACAAGCAGGGCATCAAGCGCTTCGGCTACGGCAAGCCGCTGTTGGTGCGCTTCCGCGCGCATGGCGAGGAGCGCGAGGGCGTGCTCTCGGTCATGCGCGGCGACAAGTACGGCCACCAGTTCTACTGGGACCGCGCAGCCATCCTGATGTTCCAGTACGAGACAAGCGCCCGGCTGCCGCGCCACGTGCGGCCCCTGGGCCTGGGCTACGTGGATGCCCGCAACCGCCTGGTGCCGCTGTTCACGCCCCAGGAATTCTTCATCCTCAACGAAAAGCTGAACGGCTACGACTATTTCCAGGACCTGGAGCGCATCGGCCACGGCGATTTCCGCTCTGGAGACGTTGCCTTTGCCCGCGACCTCGCGAGGTGGCTGGCCGAGATCCACGGCGTCAAAAAGGACGACTCGGACCTCCACGCCCGCCACATCCGCAACCTGCTGGGCGCCAGCGAGTGCATCATGGGTCTCATCGACGAGGCCTTTCCGCACCCCTGCGAATTCCTGCCCGACGCGGCGTTCATGGCCCTGGAAAAGCGGCTCATCGACTGGCGCTGGAAGCTGCGCGGCTTTGCGCACCGCCTGGCCGCCGTCCACGGCGACTTCCATCCCTGGAACATCCTGGTGGACGGGCCTGTGGAGGCGCGAAAAGGCTTCTCCGTGCTCGACCGCAGCCGGGGCGAGTGGGGCGAGCCAGCGGGCGACGTGGCAACAATGGCGGCCAACTACCTGCTTTTCGGGCTGCTGTACGGCAAGGGCAAGGCCCAGCTTGACGGCGCGTTTCTGGAACTCTGGAACGCGCTGTTCGAGGAATATCTGGACCGCACCGGCGACGCGGAGATGCTCCGGGTCATGGCCCCGTTCTTCGTGTTCCGGGGGCTGGTCATCGTCTCGCCGGAGTGGTACCCTGACCACCCGCTCCCGGTCAGGCGGGCGCTGGTGCGTTTCTTGACCAACGTGCTGGAGGACGAGGTTTTCGACTGGCGGCACCCCAACAGATACCTGGAGTAAGGCATGACCCACGGCAGCGGCACGGGCAGCGAGATCGGAACCGGCACAGTCGACGGCGGCTGGGTCCTCTGGTTCACGGGCCTGCCCGGCAGCGGCAAGAGCACCATCGCCCACGCCGTGCACACCGAGCTGCTGGGCCAGGGCCGCGACGTGGCCCTGCTGGTCATGGACGAGCGCCGCAAGAGCTATTTCCCCAAGCCCGCCTATACCGAGGAGGAGCGCAAGGTGGCCTACGAGCTCATCGCGCACGAGGCCGCCGGGCTGGCGGCCCAGGGCCGGGGCGTCATCCTCGACGCCACCGGGCACCGCTTGGCCGTGCGCCAGGAGGCGCGCGCGCTGGTCCCGCGCTTCGCCGAGGTCTACGTCGACTGCCCCCTGCCCGAGGCCATGCGCCGCGAGGCCGTGCGCTCCAGCCAATTGTCCGTGGGGGGGCACCCGCGCGGCTACGCCGCCACCCCCGGCATGTACCAGAAGGCGCTGCTGCGCAGGCGCACGGGCCAGGACGTGCCCGGCCTGGGCGAGGTGGTGGGCGTGGACGTGCCCTTTGAGGTGGACCCGGGGGCCGAGTGCGTGCTCGACGCCATGCTGCCCGTACCGCAGAACGCGGCCCAGGTGCTGCGCTTTCTGGACGGCTGGCTGCCCGGCTTTTCCGGCGGCGCGGCGTGAGCCCCCTGGCTCCGGACACCCTGACGCCCGCAGCCCTGGCCGATGCGGGTTACGCCTTCGGCCTGTGGACGGGCTGGGGCCTGCTGCACAGCGTGCTGGCCGCGCGCCGGGTCAAGGCCGCCTTCGAGGTGCTGCTGGGCCCGCGCTATGCCTTTTATCCCACGGGCTACAGCTTCATCAGCCTGTGGACCTTTTATGTGGTTTTGGTGAAGGAGCCGACCCTGCCGCAGCTCATCTGGGCTGAGCAGGGTTTTTTCGCCTACGCCATGTACGCCGTGCAGCTGGCCGGGCTGGGGCTGCTGGCCTGGGCCGGGGCGTCCATGCACGGGCTGAAGATGCTCGGCGTGGCGCAACTCGTCAGCGCGCTGCGCGGCCGCCCGGCGGATGAGGCGGACATGCACAAGGACTTCACCAGCACCGGAGCTTACGGCCTCGTTCGCCACCCCATGCACGCGGGCGGCATGGTCTTTCTGCTGGTCCAGCCGCGTCTGACCCTGGGCAGCCTCACCTTCGCGCTGTTCGGCTGCCTGTACATGCTCGTCGGCTCCCTGCTGGAGGAGCGCCGCCTGGCCCTGGAGCTGGGGCCGGTGTGGACGGACTACGCCCGGCGCGTGCCCATGTTCATCCCCCGGCTTTGGCTCCGGCCTTGACCTCGGCGCAAGAGTTGACCATGTGCCCGGCTCGGGCTTGGCCCAGACCGTTGACCTGACCTCCAAAGAGGCATAGTGGCCCGCACGTGGCTGGGCTTCGGCCAGGGCTGCGGACTGGGCTGAGGACGGGTTCCGCACGGCGGTCACGGCCAGGGCCGAACAGGTTCAGGGCTGGACGGTCCTGGTGCAGGGCAGACCGGATTGAAGGGTTGTCTAGGCCAATTATAAGGTAATTATAGACGAGTTCAAGACCATGTCTAGACTTCGAGTGTTTCGTTTATCTTTTGCGTCCAGATGGTTATGTTGATATTTGGGCAGGATGTATAGGCCGTACGCTCGGATTCCAGATCAAGTCTAGACTATGCTGGGCCCACGTTTAGACCAAGTTCGGACCATGTTGAGGCCACGTTCCCGACGGAGAAAGCTTGGACAAGACCTTCCACATCGTCACCTTTGGCTGCCAGATGAACGTCGGCGACTCCGACTGGCTGGCCCGCGCCCTGGTCAGCCGGGGCTGGCGGCAAACGCCGGAGCAGGACGCCTGGCTCTTTGTGGTCAACACCTGCAGCGTGCGCGACAAGCCGGAGCAGAAGGTCTACAGTGAGTTGGGGCGGCTGGCGGCCTACCAGCGCAAAAAGCCCGGCCTCACGGCGGCAGTGGGCGGATGCGTGGCCCAGCAGATCGGACGCGGGTTTTTCGAGCGTTTCCCCTTTGTGCGCCTGGTTTTCGGGTCCGACGGCATCGCCGCCGCGCCGGACGCCCTGGACCGCCTGGCCGAGGACGCGAGCGCGCGCATCGCCCTGCTGGAGTTCCTCGGCGCCTACCCGGAGCGCCAGGACGTGCTGACCCTGCCCGGCGCAGTAACCCCGGCCTTTGACGCCGATGCGGGCGCGCCTGACGCCGACGTCCCCGGAAAACCGGCCCAGGCCTTTGTGAACATCATGCAGGGCTGCGACAATTTCTGCGCCTACTGCATCGTGCCGTACACGCGGGGCCGCCAGAAGTCCCGCGCGCCCGAGGCCGTGCTGGACGAGTGCCGCACCAGGGTGGAGCAGGGCGCGCGCGAGATCACGCTGCTTGGCCAGAACGTCAACAGCTACGGACTGGACCCCACGGCCACGGGGACCGGGGCGGACGCCGCCGGGGGCCTGGGCTTTGCCGAGCTGCTGCGCCAGGTGGCGGCCATTCCCGGACTGTTGCGCCTGCGCTTCACCACCTCGCACCCCAAGGACATCGACCCGGCGGTGATCCGCGCCTTTGGCGAGCTGGAGAACCTCTGCCCGGCCCTGCACCTGCCCCTGCAGGCCGGCAGCGACGCGGTGCTTAAGCGCATGGGCCGCAAGTACGACCGCGCGCGCTACCTCGCCATCGTGGCGGACCTGCGCGCGGCCAGGCCGGACCTGGCCCTGACCACGGACCTTATCGTGGGCTTTCCGGGCGAGGGCGAGGACGACTTTCTGCAAACGCTGGACATGATGGAGCTGGTGCGCTTCGAGTCGAGCTTCTCCTTCCGCTATTCCGACCGGCCCGGCGTGGCGGCCCAGCGCATGCAGCCCAAGGTGCCGGACGCTGTCGGACAGGAGCGGTTGTTGCGCTTGCAGTCTTTGCAAAATGGCATTACTAAACAAACTCTAAAAGCGTTGGAAGGCCGGGAGACCGACGTCCTGCTGGAGGCCATGAGCCGCCGCCAGGATGAAGGCGAGACCTTTTGGCGCGGGCGTGATCCGGGCGGGCGCGTGGTGAACGTGCGCATGCCCGGCGAGCGCATGCCCGGCGCGGACATTGCAGGCTCGCCGCTGTGCGGGCAAATGGTGCCGGTGCGCATTCTAGAGGCCAAAAACCATTCCCTGCTCGCAGAACTCTGCTGGGGAAAAAGGTAGGCCCGCCATGGTGGAGATGAAGATTTTCGGCCTGGCTCTGGACGAGAAGGCCCAGTCCCCGGTGCTCATCCTGAAGGACGAGGCCCGCGACCTGGCCCTGCCCATCTGGATCGGGCCGGTGGAGGCCATGGCCATCTCGCTGGCTCTGAACGCCGTGGAGACGCCTCGGCCCATGACCCATGACCTGCTCGTGCGCGTGGTCTCCGGCCTGGGCGGGGTGGTGACGGCGGTTGAGGTGGTCTCCCTGCGCGAGGGCACATTCTACGCCGACATCCTGGTGGCCCACGGGCCCCTGGGCGCGCAGGAGATCAAGCGCATCGACTGCCGCCCGTCCGACGCCATAGCCCTGGCCGTGCGCGCGGGCGTGCCCATCCGCGTGGCCGAGAGCGTGTTGGCCGAGGCCGGAACGCGCACCCTGGACGGGGCCAAGGCCGAGTTCGGCGGGCCGGAGCGGGAGAAATGGACCGAGGAGCTGGAAAAGCTCTCCACCGACGAGACAAAGTACAAAATGTGAGACGGCGATGATCGATCTGCACATGCACACCACCTACAGCGACGGCGAGCTCATTCCCGCCGAGCTCATCCGCCGGGCCAAGGTTGCCGGGTACAAGGCCATGGCCATCACCGACCATGCCGACGCCAGCAACATCAGCTTCATCATCGACAGCGTGCGCAAGCTCACCGACGGCTACTCCCATTTCTTCGACATGGAGGTGCTGGCCGGGGTTGAGCTGACCCATGTGCCGCCCGCGCTCATGGCCGACTTTGTGCACATGGCGCGGGAGGCGGGCGCGCAGATCGTGGTCGTCCACGGTGAGACGGTCGTGGAGCCAGTGGCCCTGGGCACCAATCTTTCGGCCATCGAGGCCCGCGTGGACGTGCTGGCCCACCCCGGACTCATCACCGAGGTCGAGGTCAAGCTGGCCGCGGAGTTCGGCGTGGCGCTGGAGATCACCACCCGGCGCGGCCACAGCTACGCCAACGGCCATGTGGCGACCCTGGCCCGGCGTTTCGGCGCGCGGCTGGTCATCGACAACGACGCCCACGCCCCCGGCGACCTCATGAGCGCAGAGATGCGCCAGAAGGTGGCCTATGGCGCGGGGCTTTCGCCAGAAGAATATCGCCAGACCGAGGCCAACGCCTGGGAGATTGTGCAGCGCTGCCGTGCCAGGCGCTGAGAAACTTTTGCACAGACAGCGCCGCAGCCCCGGCAAGGGCGGGCGCACAGGCGGGCAGGCAGACACGCTGCCGCCGTACGAGGAGGACGACACGCATGATTCCTGAAACCGGCATATTGGGCATGATGCTCGGGGCCACCCTGGGGGTGCAGCTGGTGCTGGCCCTGCTGGCGCTCATGTCCATGTGGAGCTGGACCATCATCTTCACCAAGATCATCCTTTATAAACGCACCAGGCGGCAGGTGAGCCGGGGCTACGTCCTGTTCAACGACGCCCATGACCTGTCCGAGGGCCTGCAGGCAGTTAGCCGCGACGGCGACACAGCCCTGTCACGGGTGGGGCTTTTGGCCGTGGGCGAGTTCCGCAAGCTGGAAAAGGCCGACATCGAGCGCGAGCGCAAGCGCATGCTCGTCAAGGACACCCTGCGCCGCGTGCTGCGCCAGGGCGTGAACGAGGAGATGAAGCGCCTGTCGAGCTCGCTCTCGTTTCTGGCCACCTGCGCCAACGCCGCGCCCTTCATCGGCCTGTTCGGCACGGTCTGGGGCATCATGCACGCCTTCCACTCCATCGGGCTTTCACAAAGCGCCGCGCTGGCCACCGTGGCCCCGGGCATCTCCGAGGCGCTGGTGACCACGGCCATTGGCTTGGTCGTCGCCATCCCGGCCACCATCGCCTACAACTATCTGCTGTCGCTTTTGGGCGAGGTGGAGACCGAGCTGGTGAACTACGCCGGTGCATTCTTGAACCGCGTGGAGCGCGAGGTCTCCTGGGCCTCCAGCTCCAAGGGCTAGGGTGCGGTCGTGGGTGCGGCAGTAGGCAAGGGCCCGCGCGGCTACATGGCCGAGATCAACGTCACGCCCTTTGTGGACGTGATGCTGGTTCTGCTCATCATTTTCATGGTCACCGCGCCCATGCTGACCCAGGGCGTGGACGTGGACCTGCCCAGGACGCGCAGCGTGCGCACCCTGCCCGCCGGCAGCGACCATCTGGTGCTCTCGGTGAAAAAGGACGGCTCCATCTACCTGGACGAGTATAACGTGAATTTTGAGGATCTGCGCCAGTATCTGCAGAACCTGGTGGTGGCCCAGCACAAGCAGCTGTACCTGCGCGCCGACAAGGACGTGGCCTACGGCGTGGTGGTCAAGGTCATGGGCGAGATCAAGAGCGTGGGCATAGAAAAGCTGGGCATCGTGGCCGAATCCTCGGATGACCAGAAGGCTGGCCAGAAGCCCCTCCAGAAAGCCGAACAGAAGACCGACCAGAAGGGCGGGGACAACCCCAAGCCCGCAGCCCAGTAACCCGCGCGCGGAGACGATTCGTGCAGGACACCCGGCAGACCGCAGGATTTTTGCTCTCCCTTGCATTGCACGCGCTTTTTGTCGCGGCTGCAGTGTTCGGCGTGGGCAACAGCATGAAGGTGGACATGGACAAGCCCATGTACACCGTTGACCTGGTGTCGCTGAACCCCTCCGAGGACCCGGCCGCCGGAGACACGGGCGAGGCCGCCGGAGCGCCGCCGCCCCTGGCCGAGGGCGAGACCCGGCAGGCCGACCAGTCTGCGGCGGCCATTCCGTCGCCGCCCACGGCCGAAAAGCTGAAGCCCGAGCCCCTGGTGCGCGACGACGCTAAGGCCATCAGCGAGAAGAAGGTCGAGGAGCAGAAGAAGCTGGACAAGAAGGTTGAGGAAAAGCAGCCCAGCCGACAGGATCTCCTCAAGGAGGCCCTCAAGGACGTGAAGAAGGACGTGGCCGACAAGTCCAAGGACAAGGGCAAGGTCCAGGACGCCCTGAAGGACGTGCGCTCCCAGGAGTCCAAGGAGTCCAAGAAGGACGCCGTGTCCGGCGAGCTGGCGGCCCTGCGCAAGTCGAGCGGCGGGAACATTTTCACCGCCGGGGGTACGGGACCGGGCGGCGCAGGCGGCGGCAAGGGCACAGGGGCAGGCGGCACCGGCTCGGGCCTGATGAGCGTCTACGGCAACATCGTCAAGCAGATCATCAAGAAGAACTGGCGCTACCAAGCCATGGGTACCGAGACCAACGTGGCTGTGGTGCTGGAGATCAACATCGACCCCAAGGGCACGATCACCGGCGCGCGCGTGGTCCAGCCCTCGGGCAATCCTGGCTTCGACGATTCGGCCATGCGCGCCGTGCACGAGACCCAGGCCTTGCCGTCTCCGAGCGTCAAGAGCCTGGACACCCTGCGCATCACCTTCAACCTGCAGGAGCTGGGGAAGTAATTCCCGGTCCGCACAAAGCATATGAAAATCAAAATCTGGATACTGACCCTGCTTCTGGTGCTGGCCTTTGGCGAGAACGTTCGCGCGGCCGAGACCCTGTCCGTGGACATCTTCGGCCCTGGGCAGACCCGGGTGAACATTCTGGTGCTGCCCGCGCGCGGGGTGAACGGCCAGGCCGCCACCAGCCTGGCCCGCAGCTTCGGCGAATACGTCCAGGGCGACATCGGCTTTCTGCCGTTTCTGCGTCTGGCCTACCTGACCGAGGTCCTGGGCGGCGACCCGAGCAAGGGCCTCAAGGCCGACGACATCGACTTCAAGCCCTTGCAGCTCTCGCGCATCGACCTGATCTTGACCATCGGCGGCTCGGGGGCGGACATCGAGGCCCGGGTCTACGAGACCTTCACGCGCAAGCTCCTGGTGGGCAAGGCTTACAGCCAGGTGGACCAGGGCGGCGTGGCCCACGTGGCCGACCGTTTCTGCGCCCAGCTCATGCGCGTGCTCACGGGCAAGAGCGGCTTTTTCGACTCCACCCTGGCCTTCTCCAAGAAGGTCAATGGCGGCAAGGAGCTGTTCATCGCCTCGGCGCTGGGGCGCGGGCTGGAGCAGGTCACCCACGACGGCGGCTTCGACGTCAGCCCCTCCTGGTCCAAGGACGGCCGCAAGCTGGCCTACACCAACATCTCCGACCTGGGCCACCGCTTGGGCATCTGGGACCGCAGTTCGCGCGTGTCCCGCCTGCGCCGGTTCCCCGGCAACATCGCCATCAGCCCCACCTTCACCCCGGACGGCCAGATAGCCATCTCGCTGTCGCTAAACGGCCATCCGGACATCTACCTGCTGAACAGCGAGTTCCAGGCCGGGTCGGCCCTGGCCCCCAGCTGGGGCATCAGCGTTTCGCCCAGCTTCGACCTCTCGGGCCGCAAGATGGTCTTCTGCTCCGGCCGGCTGGGCGGGCCGCAGATCTTCATCTTGAACCGCGACACAGGCGTTGTGGACCGCGTGACCTATGAGGGCACGTACAACACTCGGCCCTCCTTAAGCCCGGACGGCCGCTTCGTGGTCTTTGCGCGCTTGACCGACAGCGGGAACCGCATATTCATCCGCGACCTTGTGGTCAACCAGGAGCGGCAGATCTCCTTTGGCCCCGGCAGCGATGAGGACCCGAGCTTCGACCCGGACGGCTACTTCGTGTCCTTTGCCTCCTCGCGCGCGGGGGGCACCAAAATCTACGTCACCACCCGCTACGGCGACCCGGCCAGGCTCATCCCCACCGGCCCCGGCGACGCCATGGCCCCGGCCTGGGGCGTGGCTGCGGCCCTGGATTAGATGGCAACATTGGTCTTGATTTTCCCGAAAAATAGGGGGAAGCTAGGAAAAGTGAGCAGCTTTCTGTGTCATTGGTAAACCATCCCGTCACATACAGTGAACGCGCAAGCGCGATACAACAATGGAGGAACAAGATGAACGCCAAACGTATGTTTGCACTCATGCTGATGCTCTGCATGGTGGTGGCCCTGGGTGCCGGTTGCGCCAAGAAGACCACGGACTCCATGCCTGCCGGCGCCACCAAGGTGGAGATCTCGGACAAGGACACCGACTGGCAGAAGCCCGCTCCGGCGCCGGAAACGCGCAGCCTGAGCGAGGACGAGATCCGCGCCCAGCAGCGTGAGATGGCCCAGCGCGAAGTCGGCAACATGATCTTCTTCGCCTTTGACTCCTTTGAGCTGACCCCGGAGAGCCGCAACGTGCTCACCTCCAAGGCCGAGACCCTGAAGAAGTACGCCCTGTTCAACATCGTCATCGAGGGCCACTGCGACGAGCGCGGCACCAGCGAGTACAACCTCGCCCTGGGCGAACGCCGGGCCAAGGCCTCCCAGCAGTTCCTGAACCAGCTGGGCATCGACACCGCGCGCACGACCATCGTCAGCTACGGCAAGGAGCGCCCGCTTGACCCCGGCCACGACGAGGCCGCCTGGTCCAAGAACCGCCGCGACGAGTTCAAGATCCAGAACTAGCCGCATCCGGACATGACATGACGACCGCCGTGGCCCTTGGGCTGCGGCGGTTTTTTTGCGCGGGCTACAGAAACAGGCGGATGGGGAGGAAGGCGGCGGCGGCGAACAGCCCGGCCACAAGATCGTCGAGCATGACGCCCAGGCCGCCCGGCACGCCGCGCTCCACCGCGCGGATGGGCCAGGGCTTGACGATGTCGAAGAGCCGGAACAGGCCGAAGAGGATCAACAGCTCCCAGGGGGTGGTGGCTGTCCAGCCGGAGAAGCCCGCAAACAGGTGGAAGGGCGCAAAGGCCGTCCACTGACCCAAAAGCTCGTCCACCACCACGCAGCCGGGGTCTTTTTCGCCCAGCAGGGTCTCGGCGCGGGCGGCGGCCCAGGAGCCGACCACGAGGATGAACGCCAGCACCCCAAGCCGCCAGAGCAGGGGCAGGGGGATGAAGACCCAGGGCGCGAGCACCAGCGCCGCAGCCGAGCCCCAGGTGCCGGGGGCCACGGGCAGCCGGCCAACAGGGCCGAGAGTGGCGATGGCCAGGGCGATGGCGTCCAGGCCTGTGGGGGCGGTCGATGGCTGTTGGGCGTTGCCGGTCATGAGGTTTCCCCCATTGAGGAGGCTTTCTCAGCGCAGATGAGGAACTGCGGAAAATCGCGCACCACGCCGTCGTGGCAGGGTTTGCGGATGACGTGGTGGGCCAAGGTGGCGGCCACGCGCAGGCCCGCGCTCTCCAGCATGGAGGCCACATCCTCAGGCCGGAAGCCGTTGTGGGGCACCACGTTGGGTGCATGGAAGCTGCCGTCTTCGGCTGCCACATCGCCGACCAGCAGTGCTCCGCCCGGAGCCAGCAGCGCGGCCAGGCGCTCCAGCAGGGGCGGGATATGCTCCACGTGGTGCAGGGCGTTGTTGGTGACGATGACGTCGTAGGCTCCCTGCTGCAGGTCCAGGGCATCCAGCTCGCCCAGGAGCGCCTGAACGTTGCTCAGGCCCTCGGCGGCGATCTTGCTGCGCAGCACCTCCATCATGCCGGGCGAGGAGTCCAGCAAATCCACGTGGCTGGCCGTGGCGGCCAGGGGCAGACCGATGAGGCCCGTGCCCGCGCCGAAGTCCAGGACGCGGCCCCCAAGCCGCTGTCCGGCCAGGGGCGTCATGGCCTCCAGGAAGGCGCGGGAGGCGGCCAGGCGTTCCGGATTTTGGTCCCATTGGGCGGCGCGCTCGGCGAAATTGTCGGCCATTGAGCCTCCTGTGCGCGGCGTCGCGCGATTTCAGCCTATTCTATCTCGCCGCGATGAGCCCCTTGTCAAGCAGATGCCGTGCGCACTCGGCCACGGGAAGCCCCACCACGTTGGTGTACGAGCCCGCCACGCGCTCCACCAGAAACGCGCCCAGGCCCTGGATGGCGTAAGCCCCGGCCTTGTCCGCGGGCTCGCCCGTGGCGACGTAGGCCGAAAGCTCCTCGCGGGTGCTGGCGCGCATGACCACCTCGGTCACCTCGGCGAAGCAGAGGCGCTCCTCCTGCCCGGGCAGGGCCAGGCAGCAGCCGGTGATGACCTGGTGCGTCCGGCCGGAGAGCAGGGTCAGCATGCGCAGGGCGTCGGCCTCGTCGGTCGGTTTGCCCAGGATCTGGGCGGGCTCGCCAGCGCTGGCAGGCAGGACCACGATGGTGTCCGCGCCGAGCACGGCGCAGTCCTGGTACAGCACGGCCACGTCGAGGGTCTTCAGCCGGGCCATGCGCATGGCGTAGGCGCTGGGCTCCTCACCGGGCAGGGGCGGGGGCTCGGGCGCGTTGCTCGGGCAGATCTCCAGGGCCAGGCCCAGGGCGGCCAGCAGATCGCGGCGGCGCGGGGAATTGGAGGCCAGCACCAGGGCCGAGAGGGTGCGGAAGGCGCCCTCGGTCACGTCGGAAAGGTATGCGTTCGTCATGCGGGCGCTTGTGCCGCGATTTGGCTTTGGAGTCAACTTTGGGCCGGGGCCTGCCCTGCCGGGGAATTCTCCGGCTGGAGCACGCCCGGCAGGGCCTGGGCCACAGTGGCGGGCGCAAAGCCCAGGGCGCGCGCGCGGGAGCTTGCGAGCGAGACATCGCGCGGGCGCGGCGCAGCCATGGGCGCATCGGCCTGGCGCGCGGGTTCAATGCGCAGGCAGGGGCCCAGGCCCTGGGCATCCAGGGCCGTTTTCAGGCGCTGGCCGAAGTCCAGGCGCGAGAGCCGCTCCGGCCCGCCCAGGTGCATGATGCCCCTGGCCTTGCGTTCAAGCAGCAGCACCAGGCCCCGGGCCACGTCAACTGCGTTGGCCGGGGAGCGGAACTCGTCCTTAAACAGGCGCAGGGGTTCGCCACGCCGGGCGCAGGCCAGAAAGCCGTCCAAAAAGCACGCCGCGCCCGGCTCGGAGCGGCCATACAGCAGCGGCAGGCGGCAGACCAGCCCGCCCTCCGGGTGGCGGGAGAGCACCGCCTGCTCGGCCAGCACCTTGTGCTCGCCGTACAGGGACACCGGCGAGGTCGGCGCGTCCTCGGCGTAGAGGCTGCCCGCGCCGTCGAACACGAGGTCCGTGGAGGTGAAGGCCAGGGGCAGGCCCCGGCCATGATTGGCCTCGGCGCAGAGCTCGGACAGGAGCGTGGTCGCCTCCACGTTGACCCGGCGCGAGCGCGCAGGCTCCTGCTGGCACTGGTTGGGGCTGGACAGGGCTGCGGCGTGGACCACGGCGTCGAAGCGTTCGCCTTTCAGCAGCGCGGCCAGGGCGCGTCCGTCGGCCAGGTCCAGTTGCCTGGCGCGCACGCCCGGCTGGCGCACAGGCCGCGAACGCCACAGGCCGGTGATCTCGTGTTCGTGCGCGAGCTCGCGGCAGAACACGCCGCCGAAAAATCCGCTGGCCCCGGTGAGCAGGATGCGCATGCGCCACCTCCGGCCCGCAGCATAGCCCGGCCAGGGCCGGAAGGAAATGCCGAAGTTTTGGCGCGGGCCCTTCGGGCCTGTTTTGAGTTATAAACAAGTCCTATAAATCAGCAGTATTGCAATCTTGGCAGGCAATTTGCTTTAAACCATGCGCTGGCTCCTGGAATGTTCCGGGTGCGGGAAGAATGGCGAGGTGCGCATGGACAGAAAAGACAGGGCACAGGTCGAGGACCCGGTCAGGCACAGGATCGTGGCCGCAGGCGGAAATTTCGCCGAGTGGTCGGTGCCCTGGTCGGACCTGATGATGATCATGTTCGTGGTCTTCGCGGTGCTGTTCATCTACAGCCGCGCGCACCAGGACCAGAGCCCGCCGCCCAGGCCGCGCGTGGTGGAGACCAAGGCCCCCACCGACCCCATGCAGGCCTTTCTGGGTCAGCTGAACGATCCTGTTCACGGGGGCAAGGCCTTCCAGAACGTCGCGGGCACGCCCGTGCGCGAGACCTACTACCAGTCGGACAACCTGGGCATTTCCGTGGTGCGCGAGACCGACCGCCAGGTCCGCGTGTTTCTGCGCGGGGACCTCTTCTTCAGCCCCGGCGGCGACAGCCTGGCCCCGAACAGCGAGCCCTACCTGGCGCGCATCGCCGAGATCCTGCGCGTGAGCAGCGGGGCGGTGCTCGTGGTGGGCCACACAGCCGAGGGCGAAACGGGCGGCAAGGACGGCGGCGAGGCGGAGAGCCTGGGGCTTTCGGCCCGGCGCGCGGCCAGCGTGGCCGAATATTTCATCAAGACGGCGAAACTCGACGCCAGGCGCTTCCTCATCACCGGGCGCGGCTCGTTCCAGCCCGAGGTTCCGGCCTCGGAGGCGGACGCGGCCAGGCGCAACCGGCGGGTGGAAGTGCTCGTCTTAACAGACATGTAAGGGGGACAGGGACATGAGCAAGCGGAACATGCTGGGCGTTGTGCTGTGCACAGCCATCTTTATCGGCGGTTTCTGGATGAGCGGCGGACTGGCCCTGTACTGGAACCTGGCCGCCTGCCTCATTGTGGTGGCGGGTTTGTGCGCCGCGCTGTTCATGAGCTACCCCTTCGAGCGCATCAAGACGGCCTTTTCCCTGGCCCGCAGCGTGTACACCAGAAAGCAGCCCACGCCGGACGACATCGTGCGCGTGCTGCTGGAGCTTTCGGTCAAGTCGCGGGTGGAGGGCGTTTTGTCGCTGGAGGCCATCCGTCAGAAGATTGGCGACGAGTTCTTGCGCGGGGCCGTGGCCTTTCTGGTGGACAACTACAAGGAGCGCGACATCCGCGAGTTTTTGAACACCGAGATGAGCTTCTTCCAGGACCGTCGCCAGCAGAGCGAGCGCGTGTTCCAGACCATGGCCAAGGCCGCCCCGGCTTTCGGCGTGGCGGGCAGCGTCATCGGGCTCATCGGCATGCTCTCGGGCATCAACGACACCCAGGCCCTGCTTTCGAGCATCCCGGTGGCCTTCATCTCCACCCTGTACGGCGTGGTCATTTCAAACCTCATCCTGGCGCCCATAGCCGAGAGCATCAACTTCAACACCAATGCCGAGATGCTGAACCAGAAGCTGATCATGGAGGGCATCATCGCCATCGCCAAGGAGCAGAATTCGCACCGGCTGGAAAAGAAGCTCACCAGCTTCCTCTCGCCGGAGGAGCGTGCGGGCAAGACCGAGCTTCTCAGGTCCATCACCAAGAAGTACATCACCCGGGCGCGCGCGGCCAACGAGCGGGCGGCACAGGACCAGCGCGAGGCGCGCGAGCCCAAGCCCTTCAACGACGCCGTGCCCATGCCCCAGCCCATGGAGATGCCCTCGCCCGGCAGGCTGCGCATGTCGCCCCTGGCGCGCGCCGTGTAGTCTGCAGATATTGCGTGCAAATAATCGGGGGGGGCTTGGCTCCCCCCTTTGTCTTTTGTTTGGGTCTCTGGTAGCTGTGAGCAGGCGCTCAATGATGGCGCTCCAGAAAACAGGCTCAGGCGGAGGCCCATGCAACGGATTCTTGCGGCGGATATAGGCGGCACATACAGCCGTTTCGGGTTTTTCGAACTCCTTGGAGAGGGCGATGAGCCGCGCCTGCTGAGCATCGTCCGCCTGCCGACCCAGGAATCCGAATCCCTGACCGCCCTGCTGCAGCTGCTCTTTTCCGAGCAGCGGCCCTTTGCCCCCACCTCCTGCGACCTGGCCGTGCTGGCCGTGCCCGGACCGGTGCAGGGCCGCTTCTGCCGCCCGCCGAACATCAAGTGGAACATCGACCTGTACGACATCACCAAGGTCGGCCTGGGGCGCGGCGCGCTGTTGAATGACTTCGCGGCCCAGGCCTTCGCCAGCCGCAGCCGCGCCGTGCGCGACGCCCGCGTGCTGCAGTCCAGCCGCTCCGACGCCCAGGTCACCGCTGGCGGCACTGTGGCGGTCATCGGCGCGGGCACGGGGCTGGGGCACTGCGCCCTGGTGCCCGACGGCCGGGGCGGTTTTCTGGCCGTGCCCTCCGAGGCCGGGCACGTGGGCTTCCCCTTTGTGG
Source organism: uncultured delta proteobacterium (assembly GCA_903843965.1). Taxonomy (GTDB): domain Bacteria; phylum Desulfobacterota; class Desulfovibrionia; order Desulfovibrionales; family Desulfovibrionaceae; genus Humidesulfovibrio. The sequence goes on along the minus strand of CAIMRY010000025.1, from coordinate 19,776 downwards.
GCGACAGCGAACACGCTTACGGCGAGTATGTCCGCCGCGTGACCAACCTGCCGTACTGCCACGGTGACGCCGTGGTCTCCGGGTCCGGGCTCTCGCGGCTGCACGCCTTTTTGACCGGCGAGGTGCTGACCCCGGCGGCGCTGGCCCCGCGCCTGGTCAATTTCCCGCGCACGGTGGAGTGGTTTGCGCGTTTCTACGCCCGGGCCTGCCGCAATTACGCCCTGGCCGTGTTGGCCCTGGGCGGGGTCTACGTGTGCGGTGGGGTTGCGGCCAAGAACCCCCATCTGGTTGAGCATCCGGCCTTCCTGGAGGAGTTCCGCCTCTCGCCCGCGCATGCGGAGCTGCTCTCCGGGCTGCCGGTCATGCTGAACACCAACGAGGACTCCGGCGTGTTCGGCGCGGCCATCTTCGGCGCGCAGCGCCTGCGCCGCCGGGCCTAGGGCCTGGCGCTCTCCCGCCAATCCGGCAGGCTGCGCGCCCAGCTTGGACTTGCCTCGCCCCAGGCTCTCGGCTACACTCAAAGCCTTCAAGAAGGGGCGTTTTGGAGCAGAAACCCACGGCAAGGTCTCTCCCGTTTTCTCGGAGCAACCGCACCGCCATTGCCGGACTCTGTCCCGGCGGTTAGCGCGGCATCGTCGTGAACGCCGCGCCGCCCTCTGCGGCAGGCTGGCGCCTGCGGTCATCCTGGCGCGCGGCGGAACATCCGGCCCATCAGTACTCTCCGCATCTCCATCTGCGATTGACCGGCGCGCGGCGCGGCCTGCCTTGCGCGCACACCTGAAGGGAGAATTTCATGAAGCTGCCATTTCGGAACGCTGGCGCGTTCGCCCTGATTTTGACCCTGACCCTTGTCCTGGTCGGCTGCGGGGAGAAACGGGACAAGGCGGGCACTTCAGCGGCGGACGGCCCCAGGACCGGCGAACTCAAGGTCGCCTTTGTCTACGACACGCCCGTGGGCGAGGCGGGCTACTCCTGGGCCCATGACCAGGGCCGCAAGGCCATCGAGAAATCGCCGGTGGTGAAGACCTCCTCTGTCGAGACCGTGAAGGACGGCGCGGAAGCCGGGCGCGTCATCCAGAAAATGGCCGAAAACGGCTATGCCCTGATCTTCGTCACCAGCTTCGACTTCATGGACCCGACCATGAAGGTGGCCAAGGACTTTCCTCAGGTCGCGTTCATGCATTGCTCGGGCTTCAAGACCAGCGGGAACGTGAGCAACTATTTCGGCCGCATGTACCAGGCCCGGTACCTGACCGGCATGGTGGCCGGACTGATGACTAAGAGCAACATCATCGGCTATGTTGCGGCCTTTCCCATCCCGGAGGTCATCCGCGGCGTCAACGCCTTCACCCTGGGGGCTCGCAGCGTGAACCCCAAGGTCCAGGTGCGCGTGGCCTGGACCAAAACCTGGTTCGACCCGGCCCTGGAAAAGGACGCCGCCAACAGCCTGCTCGACATGAAGGCCGACATCATCGCCCAGCACCAGGACTCCCCCGCCCCGCAGGAAGCCGCCCAGCGGCGCGGCAAGTACTCCATCGGCTACAATTCCGACATGGCCAGGTTCGCGCCCAAGGCGCACCTGACCGCCGCCGTGTGGAACTGGGCCCCGCTGTACGAGGAGATCGTGAAGGAAGTGCGCGCCGGAACCTGGAAAGGCGACCGCGCCATCTGGTGGGGCATGGACAAGGGCGTCGTGGACATCGCGCCCTTTGGGCCCATGGTGCCCAAGGCCGTGCGGGACAAGGTCCTGGCCCAAAAGGCGGAATTCCTGAAGGGCAACGACACGGTCTTTGTCGGCCCCATCAAGGGCCAGGGGGATGCGGTCAAGATCCCCGCCGGGGTCAAGGCCGAGGACAAGGACCTGCTCGGCATGACCTGGTTTGTTGAAGGCGTTGTCGGCAGCGTGCAGTAAAGACGTGAGCATGGCCCTGGCCGGAAAACCCGCCCGGAGACCCGGCATTTCCGACACGCAGGCCGTGCGGCGGCGTCTGCCGGAGGCCCGAAAGAGCACGGCGAGCTGCTCGGGCATGCCGCCGCCAGCGGGCTGCGCGAAATATTCCTGGGCACCACCACGAGCTTTCTGGCCGTGCACCGCTTTTACGAGAAGCACGGCTTCGAGCGCATTGAAAAGTCCGGCCTTCCCCCGGCCTTTCCGGTTATGGCCGTGGACAACGTGTTCTACCGCAAACGCCTGTGAGCGGGGCCCGAGGCTGCGCCTATTTCCGCTGCTGCTCCAGCTTGTCCAGGTTGGCCCGGGTTTCCCTCAGGCGCGCCAGGGCGGCGGTGATCTCGGACACGGGCTTGCCCGCGCGCTGTTCGGCCTGGGAGTAGAGGTCCTCGGCCAAAGTGAGGTTGTCCTCAAGCTCCGCGCAGACCCCGGAGAGATAGGGCAGGACGAACCCGGCCTCGTGTTTGCTGGCCGCGCTGCGCCACAGCGTGCAGGCCTTGTCCGTCTGCCCGGCCTCGGCGAAGTCCTTTCCGCCGGAGACCAGGGTCTTGACCTGGGCGTTCATGCCGGAGTCGTCCTCGGTCAACAGCGGAATGTCCAGGGTCATGGAATGCGGGGCCACCTGGTTGCGGAACCGCGTGATGGCCCTGGCGCGCGCGGACGCCAGCAGGGCGGTCCCGCTGGTCGGGCTGCCCCGGTCCTTGCAGGCGCTGCTTTGCCCGGTCTCCGTAAACTCCTGCGAGAGCAGGACCGCGCCCGTGTCCTTCTGCACCACCCTGGGGGTGAAGCTGAACAGCGCCACGCGCCGGGTGCACGGGACATGCCGGGTGCGCGTGCGCAGGCAGTGGCCCTTGTCGTCCCAGACAAAACACTCGCTGCGCTCCTCGGTGTAGCGCTCGTCCTGCCAGCCGTTCTGGTCCACGCGGCCCTCCACCAGCCCCTCTGCCCCGTAGCGGATGGGCCGGGCCTTGGATTTCGTGGTGTCGACCCATTGCATGGGCTTGCCCAGGTCGCCTGCGGACGCGCTGGCGCCGAGCACGGTGAAGTAGGGCCGACCGTCGACCTGGACTGAGGCCAGGGCGCTTTCCACGGCGGCGCGGACCTGGCCTCCGTCGTCGTCGTCGAAAGCTGCGACCCGCAGGCGCGTGAGCCGGGCGACCTCTGCGGCCGGGGCCGGGATGAGAACCTGTTTTCTGACCACCGGAGCGGCGCAGGAACACAGGAGCAGGCAGCACAGGGCAAGGACGAGATGGCGCACGGTTGACCTCCGTTCAGGCTGGTTTGTGCCGGAGCAAGGCTCGCAGCCGTGCGCCCCGGGCGGGCTAGAGCATGTAGGCCCGGGCCACGCGGAACACATCATCGTAGGAAAGCCCGGCCTTGATGGCCAGGCACAGCTGCGTGGCCATGTCCATCTTGCGGCGCGTGGCCAGAAGCGCGGCGTCGCGGATGGCCGCCAGGTGCTGGGCCACGAACTCCGCCTCGAACCCGTCGGCGCAGAGCGAAAGCCCCTCGGCGAAGAACCCGGCGCGCAGGTGCGGCAGGATGTCGTTCAGAGCCTGCTTGCCGCTGCGCCGCGTGCTGATGGCGTAAAACAACAGCTTGACCACCAGCCGGTCCTCCTTGAGTTTGTGGTCCACGCCGAGCAGCGTGGGCAGGTCGGCGTCCTTCTGGGTCACGGTGGTCATGAGCGCCGTGGCCAGCTCAAAGGTGCGCGGCTCGTGGAAGGGCGCGGAGCCCACCAGGGCGTTCAGGCCCAGCAGGGTCAGGCGCGGATTCTCGGACGCGGCGAGGCCTGTCAGCGTCCGGCGCATCATCTCCATGCGGCGGCGGAACACTGTCAAAAGGACCCCGCGCTTGGCCTGGGCCAGGGTCAGCGCCAGGTCGGGCGCGAACTCGGCCTGGGCTGTGTCCAGCAGGTGGCGCACAAAGGGCTCGGAGGTGTTCTCGGCCTCCACGGCCAAAAGCGAAAGGTCTTTTTTGGCGTCCAGGAGTTTCTTGATGGACAGCCAGTAGGCCGCCAGCGCCTCCACAGGCATTTCCAGGATGTCCAGTTCCTTATGCGCGTCCATGGTGCTTCTCCCTCGTGATGCAAGAGCGGGCTTCTGGGGGTTGACGCGGGCCGCAAAAAGTCAGAGGCTCCCGGCTGTCCTGACAAGACCCTAGCGCATTTTTTTGCGGGAAACAAACCCGCCGGTTCAACCCGGCCCAGAGCCCGGCCCAGCAAACGGTCCGGCATACGGTCCATTTGAGGAGTTTCGCCCATGCTCACCTATCCGGTCATCGACCCCGTGGCCCTGCAGATCGGCCCGCTGGCGGCCCGCTGGTACGGCATCATGTACGCCGTGGGCTTTTCCGCAGCCTGGTTTTTGGCGCGCCGCCGCGCCGCCCGGCCCGGCTCCGGCTGGACGGGCATCCAGGTGGATGACCTGATCACCTGGGCCGTGGCGGGCGTGGTGCTGGGCGGGCGCATCGGCTACGTGCTGTTCTACGACCTCTCCTACTACATGTCCAACCCCGTGCAGATCTTCTCCATTTGGCGCGGGGGCATGAGCTTTCATGGCGGCGTGGCGGGCGTGGCGCTGGTGGCCTGGCTGTATGGCCGGAGCATCGGCAAGTCCCTGCTGGAGGTGGGCGACTTCCTTACCCCGCTGGTGCCGCCGGGGCTGCTGGCCGGACGCCTGGGCAATTTCATCAACGGCGAGCTCTGGGGCCGCGTCACGGACGCGCCCTGGGCCATGGTCTTCCCCACGGGCGGGCCGCTGCCGCGCCATCCCTCGCAGCTGTATGAGGCCGCGCTGGAGGGCCTGGCCCTGTTCGTCATCGTCTGGATGTACTCGGCCAGACCCAGGGCGCGCGGGGCCGTGGGCGGGCTGTTCCTGCTGGGGTACGGGTCGTTCCGCTTCTTTGTGGAGTTCTTCCGCCAGCCGGACGCCCAGTTGGGCTTTGTGGCCCTGGGCTGGATGAGCATGGGCCAGGTGCTCTGCCTGCCCATGATCGCCCTGGGGCTGTACCTGCTGCTGCGCAAGGGCTCTGCCGCAGCCGGATCCTTTCAGCCCATCCACTGAACCAATCCCGTTGCCGCAGGCGTCGGGCTGCTCAGGCGTGGGGCTTCGCCCCCGCATTGTCCGGGGCGTGCCGCGCGTGGCGTGCGCGGAAGCTTGAGGGCGCAAGGTCGGAGAGCGCAAGGCGCGGTCGGAGCTGAAGGCCTTGAAGCGGCCAGACGCGGAGCCTTTTGGGGTGCCCAGGCCTGCCGCGTGAACCGCGCAAGCAAAGCGCCTGGCCGGGTCTGACTGCGCCGGAAGCGGGTGTGCGGTGCGTCAACACCTGAAACTACGCCCGAAAAATACGCCAAAATACTGCGCCAGGAAGGGCGTCACGCAGGGGTCTGCGGGGGCCGCGCGAACGGCAGGGAAGGGCCATGGACGGGCGGGGCTACTGCCAGCCGCCGCCAAACTTGGAGCTGTAGATGATGCGGCTCTGCTTCTCGGATACGCGGGTGAACTCGCCCTTGCGGCAGGCCGCCGGGGTGTTGCCCACGCTCTCCAGCACCTGCTCGGTGTAGAGCACGCTGCCCACGAAATAGTTTGGGTCGCTTTCGGCCCGGCGCACCTGGCAGATGATGCCGTCCACGTCGATGGCCTTGTAGCTGGCCCGGTACAGGCCCTTGTCCAGCTTCTCCACTTGCATGCTGTTTATTCCGCCGAGCATGGTTTCGTTCATGCGCCGCATCTGCTCGATGGCGAACTCGGTGAAGCGCTGGTGCTCGCGGGCCAGGTCCAGGTCCATGTGCAGGGGCAGGTTGGCCCGGGGCTGCTGGCCTTGCTGATCCTGCTGGGCGGCCTGGTCCGGGCTGGAGTCCTGGGGGGGGGCGAGCGGCTCCTCGGCCTGGGTCGGCATGGGGAACAGGAAGAAAGCCAGGAAGAAGGCCAGGAAGACGGCGGCGGCAGGCGGGAAGGCTGTGCGGGGCATCGTGAGCTCCGGCAGGCGCCCGGCGGGCTGCGGGACCCGAAAGCCCCGCAGCCTGCGGACGGTTTTGAGGCTAGTTGCTGCGGATTTCGACGCGACGGTTCAGGCGGCGGCCTTCCTCGGTCTTGTTGTCAAACTTGGGGGCGAGCTTGCCCATGCCCTTGGACACCAGCTTGGAGCTGTCAAGGCCCCTGGCGGTGAGCCACTTGACCACGGAGTTGGCGCGGTTTTCGGAGAGCTTCTGGTTGTAAGCCTCGCCGCCGACGCTGTCGGTGTGGCCTTCGATGATGAACTGGCTGCAGGAGGAATCCTTCAGCACGGTCAGAGCCTGGTTCAGGGCAGGCTCCATTTCCGGGGTGATGGCGTACTTGGCGGTGGCGAAGTTCAGGTTGCCCAGGGTGATGGTTTCGCAGGCCGGGGCCAGGGAGCGCGGGGCGTCGGCTTCGACATCGTAGAACACGTCGCGCACATACTGCTTCAGGGCGGCGGGGTTGGCCAGGGCCATGGGATCGCCAACCACGGTGCAGCGGCTCAGCGCGCGGATCTCGTCGACGACCATCTTGCCGCGGGCGTTGTCGGCGTAGCTGACGATGTGGATGCACAGGCGGTTCGGGTACTTGGCGTACAGGGCCTTGGCCTCGGCCACGGGGTCGGTGCCGTAGTTGGAATCGCCGTCGGTGAAGATGATCAGGGCGGTTTTGCCGCTCAGCTTGGACAGGGTGGCGTCAAGGTCGTTCAGACCCATGCCCATGGGGGTGTTGCGGCCGTAGATGTCGTAGTTGGTGTCGATCTTGCCCAGGGCGCCGGTCACAGCGGATTTGCTGAAGGTGGCGGGGGCCAGCTGGGTGCCGAAGGGGGCGAAGGTGTTCACGCCGCTTGTGTAGCCCAGTTCAGGGATGTCGGCGGTCATCTTGGTGGCGAGTTCCTTGGCCAGCTTGATCTTGACGCCCTTGAAGGCTTCGCTGGTCATGGCCATGGAGCCGGAGTAGTCGACGAAAAGAATGAAGTTGTCGACCTTGGGCTTCAGGGTTTCTGCCGGAGCCTGGACAGCAAGCATCAGGACAGCCATGGCGGCCAGCACGGCGATGGAGAGAAGGCGTTTGCGCATGCTCATTGACGGAACTCCTTGTAATTTCAGTGTTATACGAGGCTGGCCGCGTGGGGGAGGGTATGCGACCGCAAGTCACTATAGGAAAGAACCGTACATATGGCAATAAAAAGCTATGGAAAAGAACGACCATAAAAGCCCTGTCCAGGCCAGTTGCCAACCAGGGCCGCTACGAGTAAAGTTGACAGTTCGCACGCACGGTTCGCTCTGTCTGGCAGGCCTGCGGAGCACACACTGCGAAAGGGAGACGCAAGCATGTACATAGTCACCGGCGGCGCAGGCTTCATCGGCAGCGCCATGATCTGGAAGCTCAACCAGATGGGCGTCGACGACATCCTGGTGGTGGACAACCTGGCCTCCACGGACAAGTGGAAAAACCTGGTGAACCTCAGGTTCTCCGATTATCTGCACAAGGACCAGTTCCTCAAGTTCATGGCCGAGGGCGACGACCCCTTCGGCACAAAGGCCCTCATCCACATGGGCGCCTGCTCCAGCACCACCGAGCTTGACGCCGACTACCTGATGGAGAACAACCTGCGCTACACCCAGGTGCTCTGCCGCTTCGCGCTGAAAAACTCTGTGCGCTTCCTCAACGCCTCCAGCGCGGCCACCTACGGCGGCGGCGAAAAGGGCTTCTCCGACGCGCACGAGCGCCTGGACGGCTTGCAGCCGCTGAACATGTACGGCTACTCCAAGCACCTTTTTGACCTCTGGGCCGCGCGGGCCGGCATCCTGGACCGCATCGCCTGCCTGAAGTTCTTCAACGTCTTCGGTCCCAACGAGTACCACAAGGGCGACATGATGAGCGTGATCTGCAAGGCCCACAAGCAGATCGGCTCAACCGGCGGCATGCGTCTGTTCAAGTCCTACCGGCAAGAGTACCCGGACGGCGGGCAGATGCGCGACTTCGTCTACATCAAGGACTGCGTGGACATCCTCTGGTGGCTGCTGGACAACCCCCAGGTGAACGGAATATTCAACGTTGGCACTGGAATTGCTCGTACGTGGAATGACTTGGCGCGGGCGGTGTTTGCGGCCATGGGGCGACCGGCGGATATCAGCTACATCGAGATGCCCGAGGCCATCCGTGACAAGTACCAGTACCAGACCCAGGCCGAGATGGGCAAACTGCGCGCCGCCGGATACACGGCGGGGCTGACCAGCCTGGAGGACGCGGCCAGGGACTACGTGACCGGCTATCTGGACAAGGACGACCCCTACCTGGATTCCAGGAACGGGTAAAAAAACAAGGACGACAACAGGTTGAAGCGTAAGCGGCACATGCTCATCGTGGCCTTTGGGCTGCTCCACTGCCTGCTGGCGGGGCCTACCCTTGCGGTCATCGGCACCTCTGCCGACGGGCCGGAGGTCCGCCTGCCCGTGACTCCTCCGCCTGCTCCCGCTTCCGCGTCGACCCAAACCGTCCGCCAGATCCGCAGCGACGTGGCCCAGGCGCCGCATGTTCCGCCACCGCCAAACATCACCCCCAGCGTCGACATTCCGACGCCCTCGCTCACGCAGCCCCCGGTCTTTGCCGAAAACCTGCTCCTGGGCCGCGACGGCGTCCAGGGCTCCCAGGCGCCGGGCATGACCGTGAGCGGCCCGGAGCTGCGCATGGGCGTGAGCCCGCCGGTCGGGCTCACGGGCGCGTTGGATTCGATGCTGCCGCCGCCGCCGCCGACCTTTTCCGCGCAGACCGACCTCGGCCCTGATCAGTGGAAGCTCACCGCAGACCGCATCGAGGGCCAGCACGACAGCGAATACGTGCAGGCCATGGGCAATGCGACCCTGGTCAAGGGGCTGAATGTCCTCAAGGCCGACTTCATGCGCTACTACCAGGCCAGCCGCTGGGTGGTGCTCCGGGGCAACGTGCGCGTGGCCTGGGAGGGCGACATCCTGGAGGCCGAGGAGGCCGAGTTCGACCTGGGCAACAGGCTCGGCTGGCTCAAGCGCGGCAAGGTCTTTGTGGGCAAGTCGCACATCTATTTCCAGAGCGAGACCATCCGCAAGTACGGCGCGTCGAGCTACCGCTTCCAGAACGCCAAGGTCACGGGCTGCGACGGCGACAGCCCGGCCTGGGCCGTCACGGCCGACGAGGGCGACATCAGCATCGACGGCCGCACCAAGCTTTGGCATTCGCGCTTCAACGTGAAGGACACCCCGGTGGCCTATCTGCCGTTCATGTCGCTGCCGGGCGGGGCCAGGCGGCAGAGCGGCCTGCTGGTGCCGGAGATCTCCCAGAGCTCCAAGCGCGGTTTTGCGGTCAACCAGGCCTACTACTGGGTGCTCGACGACGAGCGCGACCTGACCTTCTTCGAGAACGCCATGAGCCGCCGGGGCCTGATGCAGGGCCTGGAGTACCGCCACGCAGAGAATCCGGACACCAAGGGCGACTGGCGCGTGGACTACCTGAACGACCGCAAGACGGCCTCAAGCATGTCCCAGGAGGACCTCTACCTCCAGACCGACGGCCTGACGCGCCCGAACTCCAACCGCTGGTGGGTGCGCAGCAAGTTCAACGGGTTCATCAAGGACCCGGCCTGGCAGGTCAAGCTGGACCTGGACATGGTCAGCGACCAGAACTACCTGCGCGAATTTGGCGGCAGCTCCTCCGGGTATGACTCCAGCCGCAAGATTTTTCTCAAGGAATTCGGGCGTGACATCGACGTGGCCGATTCCCTCACCCGCACCAGCACGGCCTACCTCTCGCGCAGCTGGGACCGCTTCGGCGTGGTGGGCAAGATGGCCTGGACCCAGAACCTGGCCTACCTGAACGGCAACAATCCGGCCACCGCCAATCCCACCACCCAGACCCTGCCCGAGGCCCACATCTACGCCTTCAAGGACTCCATTCCGGGCACGCCGCTTGAGTGGGAGGGGTCGGGCGGTTTCGACTACTTCTGGCGCCAGTATGGCACTCGCGGCTTCCGCACCGACCTGCACCCCAGCCTGAGCCTGCCCCTGGCCGTGGGGCCGGTGACGGTGATCCCCAGCACCGGCCTGCGCTCCACGTCCTACGGCGTGGGCGGGTACACCAACGAGCCGTCCACCACCACCACCAACAAGGCGCCGGCCAGGACCTTCCTGGAGCTTGGGTTCACGGCCTTTACCGAGATGAGCCGGGTGTTCGCCCTGAACGCCCCTCTGGAGGCCAAGACCGAGAACGTGGGCCAGAGCGAGTGGACCGCCATGCGCCACAGCGTGGCCCCACGGCTGGAGTTCTCGTACATCCCCGCGCCCCAGTCCCAGAACCGCCTGCCGGCCTTCGACTCCCTGGACCGCATTCAGCGCAAGAACGTCATCACCTATTCGCTGACCAACGTGCTGGACCGCAAGCTGACCAGCGTGGTGGCGGCGCCCAAGGGCAACGCCACTATTCCGGTGGCCGCCACAGACTACCTGGACTTCTTCCGCCTGCGCGTGGAGCAGTCCTTTGACCGCGACGAGGCCGCGCGCACGGATCTGCTGGGAACATACGCCCGCAGGCCCTTCTCGGACATCATGGTCGAGGCTTCGGTGAACCCGCAGAAATACGTCACCCTGACCTCCAAGACCTTCTATTCGCCCTACCTGAACCGCTCCACCGAGCACGAGCACATGCTCACCCTGCACAAGGAGAAGATGGGCGAGGTGCGCTTCGGGTACGACTACCTGCACCCCCTGGACGAGTACAAGCGCCAGCGCAACAAGGATGTCCAGGCCCTGCGCCTGGGGCTCGACATGGACATCACCCCCAAGCTCAAGTTCAGCTCCGACTACCGCCTGGACATCGCCGGGAACGCGGACCTGGAAAAGACCGCCGGGCTCACCTGGACCGAGCAGTGCTACAACGTGCAGCTCGTCTTCAGCCGCAAGCCCAGCGACCAGAGCCTGGAGCTGCGCTTCAACCTGCTTGATTTCGGCAAGCCCTAGGGGCATGCTCCACGGCATGACGCGCCGGTCCATCACCCTTTTGCCAGAGATTCTGCGCAACCAGATCGCCGCTGGCGAGGTGGTGGAGCGCCCGGCCAGCGTGCTCAAGGAGCTGGTGGAAAACAGCCTGGACGCGGGCGCCGCGCGCATCGACGTGAGCCTGGAGGGCGGCGGCGTGGCGCGCCTGGTGGTGCAGGACGACGGCGCGGGCATTCCCCCGGGCGAGCTGGCCCTGGCCGTGACCCGCCACGCCACGAGCAAGCTTTCAAGCGTGGCCGAACTCTTCTCCGTCACCAGCTTCGGCTTCCGGGGCGAGGCCCTGCCGAGCATCGCATCGGTCTCGCAGTTGACCCTGACCTCCCGCGTGCAAGAGGAGGCCGAGGCCGCGCGCATCGAGGTGGACTGCGGCGCTGTCGTGTCCGCAGGACCGGCGGCCCTGGCCGGCGGCACCCGGGTGGAGATGCGCAGGCTCTTCGCCGGCACCCCGGCCCGGCTCAAATTTCTGCGCACCGAGGCCACAGAGGCCAAGCGCTGCCAGGAGGCCCTGACGCGCATGGCCCTGGCCCGGCCCGACGTGGCCTTTTCCCTGAACCTCGGCGGGCGCGAGGTCTTCCGCCTGCCCGCCGGGCAGACCCTTGCCGCGCGGCTGGCCCAGTTCTGGCCCCCGGCCGTGCTGGAGGGGCTGGTGGCCTTTGAGCGCGAGCACGGACCCCTGTCCGCCCGGGGCCTGGCCGGGCGGCCCTCCCACGCCCAGAACCGCGCCGACCGCATGCTCTTCTACGTCAACGGCCGCCCCGTGCAGGACCGCCTGCTGGCCCGCGCCGCGCGCGACGCCTACAAGGGCCGCATTCTTTCCGGCGAGCACCCCCAGGTGCTGCTGTTTCTTACCCTGCCGCCGGAAGAGGTGGACGTGAACGTGCACCCGGCCAAGCTGGAGGTGCGCTTCCGCGACGAGGGCGCGGTCTTCGCCCTGGTGCGCTTGGCCCTGGCCCCGGCAGCCGGGGGCGAGGCCTTGGCCGAGCAGGCTGCGGGCTACAACACGCATTCCGACGACGCTGGCGGCAGCTCTTTCGGCAATGCCGCCGGTCCGGCAGGCGCGGCCTTTTCGGGGTTGGCCTGGACCCCGCCGCCCCACCATGCGTCCCTTGGCGACAAGCCGGTCCTGCTGCGCGCCTGGCGCTCCTTCGAGAATCCGGAGAGCGCCCGCGACGTGCCCCTGCCCCTGGCCCCGCCCGAAGGACCCCTTGCGCGGCTGACTGAGGGGTCGTCGGCGGCGGTGTCGGAGTCGGACTGGGCCTCGGCGCCGGAGGCCTCCCGCGTGGCGCCAGGGCCGGAGCCCCGGCCCCTCTCGCGCGACGGGCTGGAGTATCTGGGCCAGATCGCGGACACGTACCTGGTGCTGCGCCAGGGCCCGCAGCATGGGGAGAACACCCTTGTGCTGGTGGACCAGCACGCCGCGCACGAGCGGGTGATCCTTGAGAACATGCGCCGGGCGCGCACCAGCGGGAACTCCCAGCCCCTGGCCCTGCCCCTGGAGCTGCCCCTGCACCCTGCCGAGGCCGCCCGCGCAAGCGAACTCTGGGCCGAGCTCCGGTCCTGCGGCTTCCAGCTTGCGCTCTCCGGCACGGACCGGCTGCTGGTGCGCGGGGTGCCGCCCAGCCTGCCCGCAGGCAAGGCTGCGGAATTCCTGCGCGCTGCCCTGGCCGACCGCACCGGCGGGCTGGCCGGGCTGTGGACGCTTCTGTCCTGCAAGTCGGCCATCAAGGCTGGGCAGCCCCTGGCCCCGGACGAGGCCCTAAGCCTGCTGGAGGTCTGGCTCGCAACCCCGGAGCGCGACTTCTGCCCGCACGGCAGGCCCGTGGCCGTGGCCTTTGGTGCGGGGGACCTGGAGCGCCTGTTCAAGCGCAAATGAAATACGTATTTTTGTACCGTAGCACGGGTTGGCGGTCTACGCATCTTGCGCGGGAGCCAAAACTCTGCCAAAGAACGCACGGCGCTTCCTCCTCCCTCTGAGATCATGCGTTGCAGGAGTCTTCTGTCCCATGACCATCGCCTTCAACAAGCTTGAGGTCCGGGTCCGCTTGGCGGCGATTCGGGCCAACTATCGGCTTTTGTGCAGCCGCGGCAGCCGCATCATCGGCGTCATCAAGGCTGATGCGTATGGCCACGGCCTGACCGAGGTCGCCAGCGCCCTGGCCAAGGAAGGGTGCGACACCTTTGCCGTGGGCACGGTGGAGGAGGGCGCGGTCCTGCGTCGGCACCTCGCCGCCAAGGGGCTCACGAGCCGCATCCTGGTGCTCCTCGGCCCCATCGAGCCGGACGACTATCCGCCCCTGTGGGAGCATTCGCTCCTGCCGCTCATCGGCAGCTTCCGCCAGCTGGAGGCCCTGGCCCGCCAGGCCGCCCGCCTGGGCAAGGGCCTGGACATCAGCCTCAAGTTCGACACCGGCATGGCCCGCCTGGGCTTCGGCGCAGAGGATCTGCCCCGGCTGCTCGACCGCCTGCGCGAGGCCCCGCTGGTCCGCCCGGTCATGATCAGCTCGCACCTGGCCACCGCCGACCAGCCCATGTCCGTGGACTACCTCATGACCCAGGCCGAGCGCTTTAGCTACGCCCTGACCTGTCTGAGCGCCGCAGGCTACACCCTGGAGGCCAACCTGGCCAACTCCGCAGGCATCCTGGGCCACCCCTCGGTGCACCACCAGAGCCAGCGCGCGGGCATCGCCCTGTACGGCGCCAACCCCTTTGCGGGCACCGCCTGGGAGCACCTGGGACGCGGGCTCGCCCCGGCCATGACCGTGCGCACGCGCATCGCCTCGGTGCATGCCTTGCCAAAGGGCGGCTGCATCAGCTACGGCTGCACCTACACGGCCGAGCGCGACATGCGCGTGGCCATCGTGGCCGTGGGCTATGCCGACGCCTACAGCCGCAGCCTGGCCGGAAAAGGCGCGCAGATGCTCATCGCCGGACGCCGCGCGCCGGTCATCGGGCGGGTCTGCATGCAGCTCACCGCCTGCGACGTGACGGAGATCCCCGACGCCCGCCCCGGCGAGTGGGCCACGCTGCTGGGCGGAGAGGGCCCGCTGGCCATCAGTCCCGAGGAATTGGCCTCGTGGTGGGGCAGCATTTCCTATGAAGTCTTCTGCCTGCTGGGTATGAACCGGCGGGTCTACATCTAGGCCTGGGAGGCGGATGATGAGCGATGAGTGGATTCAGGCCGAGAGCCTGCCTGTGGACGAGACCGATCCCAAGGCCCTGCTGCGCAAATGGGCCAACGTGGCCGAAGACATGGCGCTCGTCCCGGAGCTCAACGTGCGCATGCGCGTGGAGGCGGGCATGTTCGTGGTCGAGGTCAGCCCCGAGCTTTACGACGTTTTCCGCTAGGGCCTGTTTCTAAAAGCGCCTTTTGCCCCCTGGACGTCGTCGCGAGCCGATTTTGGTCCAGGGCTGTACCGTATGAGTACACCCCCTGGCCCCAAAATCGGCTCTCTCCTCGCCAGGGAACAAAATCCATCAGTTGGAAACAGACCCTAGGCCCGGTCTCTCCGAGCGCCTTTCACCCCCTGGACCTCGCGGGGGCCTGCCCGGATCCAGGGCTGCACTGCATGAGCCTGCTCCCTGGCCCCAAAGGACCCCCTCCTCGCCAGGGAGCAAGCGCAGCTTTTGGAAACTGCCTCGGCCTCTGGTTTGCCCCCTGATTTCTTCCTGGGTTTGACAACCCTGGCGCAGGCCACGTATCCTGTACGCAGTCCTGACAAAAGAGGTGCTGCGGATGGGGGAGTTGGCGTTGTGGTCCGGTGTCGGGCTCCTGGTGGTCCTGGCCGCCCTGGGCGGCTATGCCCTGGGCTGCTCCGGCTGGCCGCGCCCCCGCCTGGCCGCGCCTCTGGCCCTTTCCCCGGAAGCCCTCATGGCCGACCTCGTCGCCGATCTCGTCGCTGATCTCATCCGCAGCGCCGCGCCGCTCGACCTTTTGCCCGGCCCTGCCGGGGAGCCTCTGGCCCGCTGCCTGCCCACAAGCGCCGGGCCTGCGGGCCTGGTCTGCGAACTGCTGGACAGCGCCAAGTCTCTGGAGCTGCGCCCCGGCCTGGCCGTGACCTGCGTCTTCGCCCCGGTGCGCCAGAACGGGCGCAGGGTCAACGCCTTTGAGACCGAGGTGGTGGCGCTGAACAGCGCGCTGGAGCCGCCGCAGGTGGTGCTCCGGCCCCCGCTGGAGCTTTTGGCCGTGCCGCGCCGCAGGCACGCCCGCAAGCGCGTGAACGACCCGCGCTTTGTGCACGTGCGCCTCTGGGCGGCCGATGCCGAGTCCAGCCGCCTGTTCTTCCCGGAGGCCACGCCGGACATCTGGATCAACGCCTACGACGGGCAGAGCGACGGCGAGAACGCCGTCACGGACATCTCTCCCGGCGGGCTGGCCATGGAGGTGCGCGCCGCGCTGGTGCCGCCCGGACTGGAACCGGGCAGCCCGGTGGTGCTCAAGTGCTCGCTCTTCCAGTTCAAGGAGAAGCAGTTCAAACCGTACTGGTACGCCGGTCTGGTGCGGGGAGTCAGCGCCCCGGGCGAAAAGATCCGGCGCATCGCCATCGGCTTCACCGCCGTGGGCGCCCTGGACGGCAGCGCGCCCCAGGGCGTGCGGTGGACCGAACGCATCGCAACATCGTAACCACAACACCCCCAAGGAGGCGGCACATGAAGGTTCTGGCGATCAACGGCAGCGCGCGGCTGAACGGCAATACCGCCATCATGCTCAACACGGCCCTGTCAGTCCTGGCCCTGGAGGGCATCGAAACCGAGCTGGTGCAGCTGGGGCCCAAGGGCCTGCAAGGCTGCATCGCCTGCTACAAGTGCTTTGAAAACAAGGATAAGCGCTGCGCCGTGGATGACGACAGGATGAACGGCTACATTGAGAAGATGCTCGCGGCCGACGGCATCCTGCTGGGCTCGCCCACGTACTTCGCCGACGTGACCACGAACATGAAGTCCCTCATGGACCGTTCCGGCATGGTCTCCCGCGCCAACGAGGACATGTTCCAGCGCAAGGCCGGGGCCGCAGTGGTCACGGCGCGCCGGGGCGGGGCCATCCACACCTACGACACCCTGAACCACTTTTTCGGCATCACCCAGATGGTGGTGCCCGGCTCCAGCTACTGGAACATGGGCTATGGCCGCGAGCCCGGCCAGGTCAACGGCGACGACGAGGCCCTGGCCACCATGCGCACCCTGGGCCGGAACATGGCCTGGCTGCTCAAGAAAATCGTGGGCTAGGGGTGGACATGCTGCTCTTTGCCGCCCTGCTGGCCGGACTTGCGTTGGGCGGGGGCCTGGCGTTCGTGCTGTTGCGGGCCCGCGCCGCAGCGGACTGCGCGTCGTTGCGCGCCGAGGCCGAGGCCGCTCTCGCCCAGGCCCGCACCGCAGAGGCCGGGCTGAGCGAGCGCCTGCGCGGGGTCGAGGAACGCCTGGCCGGCCTGGCTTGCGACCTGGACGCGGCCCAGGGCGAGGCGAGAAGCCTGCGCGAGGAGCTGCGCTTCGAGACCGGACGCCGCGCCAGCGCCGAGGCCAAAGTCGACGAGATGGCCGCGCGCCTGCCCGGTCTGGAGGCGCGTCTGAGCGCCCAGAACGAGGAGCTTTCGTCGCTCAGGGTGCGCGAGGGCGACCTCTGCGCGCGGATGGAAGAAGAGCGCAAGTCCGCGCTCGAAAAGCAGGCCCTGCTGGAGGACGTGCAGGCCCGGCTCCAGGACACCTTCAAGGCCCTGTCGGCCAACGCGCTCAAGGACAACAACGCCAACTTCGTGGCCCTGGCCAAGGCGCACCTGGGCAGCTTCCAGGAGTCGGCCAAGGGCGACCTGGAGCTGCGGCAGAAGAACATCGAGGGCCTGGTCAAGCCCATCAAGGACTCGCTGACCCAGGTGGACGCGCGCATCCAGGAGATGGAGAAGAGCCGCCAGAACGCCTACGTGGAGCTGACCCAGCAGGTGAAGTTCCTGGCCTCGGACCAGGTGGACCTGAAGAAGGAGACCAGAAAGCTTGTGGACGCGCTGCGGCGGCCCACGGTGCGCGGCCGCTGGGGCGAGATGCAGCTCCGGCGCGTGGTCGAGCTGGCGGGCATGATCAACTACTGCGACTTCACCGAGCAGACATCCGTGACCACCGAGGACGGGCGCCTGCGGCCCGACATGATCGTGCGCCTGCCCGGCGGCAAAAATGTCGTGGTCGACGCCAAGGCCCCGCTGGAGGCTTACCTGAATGCCTACGAGTCCTCTGACGAGGAAGCGCGCAAGCAGAACATGCTGTCCCACGCCCGGCAGATACGCGACCACATGGCCAAGCTGGGCCAGAAAAGCTACTGCGAGCACCTGAAGCCCACCCCGGAATTCGTGGTCATGTTTCTGCCCGGCGAGATCTTTTTCAGCTCCGCGCTGGAATACGACCCCTCGCTGATCGAGGTCGGGGTCAAGCAGAACGTCATCGTGGCCTCGCCCACCACGCTCATCGCGCTGCTCAAGGCGGTGTCCTACGGCTGGCAACAGGAAAAGGTGGCCGAAAGCGCCCAGCAGGTCAGCGAACTGGGCCGCGAACTCTACAAGCGCATCGTCACCTTGGCCGAGCACTTCGCCCGCGTGGGCAAGGGCCTGACCGGCGCGGTGGACGCCTACAACAAGACCGTCAGCTCGCTTGAATCGCGCGTGCTGGTGCAGGCCCGGCGCTTCAAGGAGCTGGCCGCCGCGCCCGAAAAGGACCTGCCCATGCTGGACCCCCTGGACGTGGCCACACGTGAGGTTCAGGCAGGGGAGGATTAAGAACTTGGAGGGCTGGTTCTGTTCTTAATATCTTTTACCACAGTGCTAAGACGTTTTTTGCATTCTTGTAACTCTTTTGAGTGTCGAACAATTTGTGCTTTTTCGAGCAGAGTGATGATCCTTAAACAGGTAGATTGGATTCTTCCAAGATCCGCTTTGGAAAATTCGCTATAAAATTCATTAAAAAATTGAAGAATTGTCCCTGCAGATCTGCACGAGTACTGGAACTGCGGTGAGTCGCCATCAGATAATTGACTGAAGATGATCTCCCGCGCACGGTTAAATCTGTCCATGGGGGCAGGATACTTACTGAGGGTGGTGCAACTTAAGAGAAGTCTAGCGTAATGGTTATCTATTTGGTATGTGTCAAAGCTGATGCCACGTTTTCCCATGGAGTATGCAGTGTCAAAAAGCCTTTCTGATCTTGTGAAATCCTTACAGGCGAGGCAACCCATTGCATATTGTAGCCAAAAATACGGATTATTCCTTGCGTTGTCCAGATTTCTGATATTTTCGTAGTATAGCTCAATTGATGAGAGCTTGTTTTGCAAAGGCAAGAGTCGTTGCAAATTGCCAAAACGCATCATCTCACGGAAAATATTTTTGTAATACAAGTTGTCGTGCGACCGTTTCGTAATTAACACGGCTGTATTAATAATCTCTCTTGAGTCGCCAAAACTTGTCAAGATATGCGATGCGAGAATTGAAGAGACAAATATCTCGTTTCCATGGAAAGCTATTAGAGAACGGACATATTGATTGCTTGAGAATAAAATCGAGTTTGCCTCATATGTACCAGTCAGGTCATTTATTGTAAAAGGTTCTACTTGGCTCGAAGAATTTAGTATCGAGAGTATGAGAGCTGCATAGAAGGTTGTCTTGTAGTTTCCTGGGATTAAAGCTATTGCATCAGATATTTTTTTGGCGATGTTGGGTGAATTAAAAACATCGAGCAGGATGTTGCGAAAGGAACAATTCCAATTATTTCTGAGTAGCTCCATCAGTTCTTCAGAAGAACGGTAGCTTTCACCCCAGTACCCAGCAGAAGATATTAGATTAAGTACGAGTTTTAGCTCTTCCTGGTCTAATGTGTTCACGTCGTAGATGTAAGTATCGACAGCCCCAATGGAAGAAAGGGCGTTTCTTTCGAGCACATCATGCAGTGCGGATTTTTCTGCAAGAAGTAGAATGATATTTGCGTTTCTGAACCTTTGTATAAACTTAAGTTCATCGATATATCTTCCATAGCCGTCAATGCAGATTAACACTTTCCTTGTGCCATGGTATGAGCTTGCTAACGATTCAAACTCTACATTAAAATAGTCTTTTCTAGTTACAGTGTAAACATCCATCACATTTGATGCGCGTGCCTTTATCCCTTCAAGCAGTAACGATTTCCCGTTTCCGATATCTGAGTGTATGATTATATTCTTTGCGTTTTTTTCGATAATGGATGCAACAACGTCAATTTCTTTTCTGCGAACGTAATAGTCATTTGTTTGGTCCAGAATGGAGTGCCTAACTTTTGACTCACTAACTAGCCCGAAAACAAGAAGATCATATAGCATCTTGCTGACATTCTGGTCTGCTACTCCATTAGGTGCGTATTTTGAAAGAGAAAAGTAGGAAGGGCTAGTAATTGTTTTGGAAGTGTAGTCCTTGGTACAATTCTTAATTAGCTCTGAGAATGCGTTTGCCGTTAGGCCCGTGTTTAGGCCATATTCTGCAAGTCGTTCGTTTGACATTTCATCATTCGAGTCACCATTTATGAAAATAGTCTTTACTTTTAAGCTTGGAGCGTCGAAAAGCATGCGCTCGATATCGATATCATATAGTGAGTAGCCGATGAATATTACTGCTTTTGCCAGAGCAAAATCATCCCTTAGCCTAGTCCCCCAAGGTGAGTTGTTTAATTCATTGGCAGCATACTCCGCTGTAGTAAGCGTAAGCCTTGTCCCATTACTCTCGCAATACTCTTTGCCAATGTAGCCATTTACGTGCATGCAAAACTTCTTTGAAGTTCCGACGGGGATTGGATCATCCTTGTC
>CAIMRY010000024.1 GCA_903843965.1 uncultured delta proteobacterium | reverse complement strand
CCGGGCTGAGCCTCCGGGCTGAGCCTCCGGGCTGAGCCTCCGGGCTGAGCCTCCGGGCTGAGCCTCCGGGCTGAGCCTCCGGGCTGAGCCTCCGGGCTGAGCCTCCGGGCTGAGCCTCCGGGCTGAGCCTCCGGGCTGAGCCGCAGGGCTGAGCCGCAGGGCTGAGCCGCAGGGCTGAGCCGCAGGGCTGAGCCGCAGGGCTGAGTCGCAGGGCTGAGTCGTTGCACCGGAACTCCACGCGCCTGCGCCCTGGCCGACCAGATCATCTGGCGCGGGGTGCGGGCGCTCGTTTTTGGCGGAACAGGGCGTACGCGGCGGTCAGGCCGAAATAGTCAGGGCAAGCTTTGACCCGTCGAGGGGGGCAAAGTCCTGCGCAGTGCAACGCATCCGTGCCGCGAGACCTTTGGCGGCAGCCGAGCCCATGGACTCACGCCGAGTCCAGGACCCGTCACGTCCACATCACGACGAAAAGCAGCGCGCAGACGCAACCAGGGGTGCAACCAAGGACTTCGCCATATTTGCTGGGCTATTCCTGGGAAATGCAGGGGAGAATGGCAGACGCAAGGCGTCTTAAAAAAATCTCAAGCGATTCCAGAGTGCCAGGACCGCACCAGTTCCGGCAGGCGGGCCAGGCCCTCGGGCCGGACCCAGCGCACGCCCTGCTCCTTGGCGAACCAGGTCAGCTGGCGCTTGGCGTAGGCCCGCGTGTTGCGGAACCACAGCGCGCAGGCCTCCTCCAGGTCCAGGCCGTCCAGCAGGTGCTCCAAAATCTCCGCGCAGCCGATGCCCGAGAAACCCGGCGCGGTCCGCTCCGGCGTGGCCGCATAGGCCCGGCACACCTCGTCCACGGCCCCGCGCTCCAGCATTATGCCGATGCGCTTCTTCAGTCCCGGCTCCAGCTCACGGAGGGTGTACGAGAGCCCGACCTTGCACAGCTCGACTCCGGTCTGGCCCAGCTTCTGCTCCTCGAACCAGGCCGAGAGCGGCCTGCCCGTGCCCAGAAACACCTCCAGCGCCCTGGTGATGCGCTGGGTGTCGTTCTTGTGCAGGCGCTTGGCCGTGGGCGGATCGGCCTTGGCCAGGTCGGCGTGCAGCACGGCTGAGCCCTCGCGCTCCATGCGCCCCAGCACCCAGTCGCGCACCTCCTGGGGCACGGGCGGAATGTCCGCCAGGCCCTGCTCCAGGGCGCGCAGGTACAGCCCGGTGCCGCCCACCAGCACCGGTGCCCGGCCCTGCTCCCTGGCCTTGCCTATCTCCGCCCGCGCCAACCCGGCAAAGCGCGCGGCGGTCATGGCCTCGGCTGTGGGCAGAAAGCCATACAGCTCGTGCGGGCAGGCCGCGCGCTCCTGCTCGTCCGGCTGGGCCGTGACGATGGGAAAATCAGCGTAGACCTGGCGGGAGTCGTAGTTGATCACGGTCACCGGCAGCGCGCGCGCCAGGGCGAGCGCGGCCCCGGTCTTGCCGGAGCCCGTGGGCCCGAGGATGCAGACGGCGCGCAGGGTGGACATGGCCGGGGCCTAGCAGTCCCCGTTCAGGGTCTCGTATTTGGCGGTCAGGCGGTGCAGCACCGGCTCGGGCACCAGGCCCTTGACGTTGCCGCCGTGCAGGGCCACCTCCTTGACGATGGTGGAGCTCAAGTACATCCACTTGTAGTCGGTCATGAGGAACACGGTCTGCACATCGCGGGAGAGCCTGCGGTTCATCAGCGCCATCTGGAACTCGTACTCGAAGTCGCTGACCGCGCGCAGACCGCGCAGAATGGCCCCGGCCCCGCGCCGCAGCACGTAGTCGATGAGCAGGCCGTCAAAGGGCTCCACGATGATGCGCGGCTCGTCCTGGAAGACCTCGCAGGCCATGTCCACCCGCTCGGCCAGGGTGAAGCAGGTCTTCTTGGGCGTGCTCTTGGCCACGGCCAGCACAACCCGGTCAAAGACCTTCAGCCCCCGGCTGATGAGGCTCACGTGGCCCTTGGTCAGGGGATCGAAGGTTCCGGGGTAGACGGCGAGTCTGGGGTCTTGTTCTGCCATAGCATGATCCTTGTCTGCCCGTAGAGCCTGTTGGTCTGCGGGATGAGTTGCGCCGGAATCTGGCCCTCGAAAACGGTTTTGGCCTCGACCTCGGCCAGCACAAAGGCCTCCGGCGCGATCCAGCCGCCGCGCACGGCCTTCAAGAGCGCCGGGGGCAGCAGGTCCTGGCCGTAGGGCGGGTCGATGAACACAACGTCGAATGGCTCCTTGGCGGGCTGGGCCAGCAGCTTCAACAGATCGGCCTGGAACACGCGGCAGCGGTCCTCCGGGACCTTCAGGTCGCGCAGGGACCCGCGCAGGCAGTCCGCCGCGCGGGGGTTCTTCTCCACGAACCAGGCCAGCTGAGCGCCCCGGCTCAGGGCCTCGATGCCCAGGCTGCCGCTGCCCGCAAAAAGGTCGAGCACCCGGGCGCACGACCAGTCCACGCCGCGCGCCTCCAGCATGGAGAACACGGCCTGGCGCACCTTGGCCGTGGCCGGACGGTAGCCCGGGCCCTCCACGGTGCGGAACTCCCGTCCGCCATAGGTTCCGGCAATGACACGCATCGATGCTTCCAGCTAGAGCTCGGAGATGAGCTCCACGATCTTGCGGTTCAGGTTAAGGAAGCGGTCGCGGATCTCAGTCTGGGCCACCCAGGGCTTGTCCTTGGCCAGCTCCATGCGCTTCTGGAACTCGGAATACAGCGTGTGCGAATCGGCGAGCAGGAAGTCCCAGTCGATGCGCGGCGCGGCCTTGGCCACATCCACCACGGGCACCATGGCCTTGCCCGGCTCCAGGGTCAGCTCCTCCAGGTAGGTGGGCACGTGCACCTCCATGCCCAGCTGATCGTGGATGATCGCGCTCAGGGTGTTCAGGGCGCGCACCTCGCCGTGGATCAGGATGACCTTGGTGCCTGTGCCGTCAAAGGTCTTGAGCCACTGGAGGATCTCACTCTGCCCCGCATGGGCGGAAAAGCCGCCGATGGTGAAGATCTTGGCCGCGATGGCGATGTCCTCGCCGAAGATGCTGATGCTCTTGGCCCCGTCCACGATCTTGCGGCCCGGCGTGCCCTCGCCCTGGTAGCCGCAGAAGACCACGCTCGCGCCCTTGCGCCAGAGGTTGTGGCGCAGGTGGTGGCGGATGCGCCCGGCGTTGGCCATGCCGCTGGCCGAGATGACGATGGCCGGGCCGGTCATGGTGTTGATGGCGCGGGATTCGTCGGCCGTCTGGCTGAAGCGCAGGTTCTTCAGCGCCAGTGGGTCCTTGCCCTCTTTCAACAGGGCCTTGGTCTTGTCGTCAAAGTAGTCCGGGTGGCTGCGGAAGATCTCCGTGGCCTGGATGGCCAGGGGGCTGTCCAGGTACACGGGCATGTCCTTGGGCAGCTTGCCCTCCTGGTCCAGCAGGAACAGGGAGTAGAGAATCTGCTGGGTGCGCTCCACGGCGAAGGCCGGGATGATGACCTTCTCGCCGTTCTTGTAGCTGTAGGCGATGGCCTGGGCCAGCTCCTCGCGGCTGGTTTCGCCGCTCTTGTGGTTGCGGTCGCCGTAGGTGGACTCCAAAAACACGTAGTCCGCGCTGCCGCCGGTGCTGGGGTCGGGCAGGATGAGCTGGTCCGGGCGGCCCAGGTCGCCGGAGAAGATGAGCTTGGTGGACTTGCCCTCCTCCGTGTACACGATCTCGATGAAGGCCGAGCCCAGGATGTGCCCGGCGTCGCGGTAGGTGACGCGGATGCCCGGGGCCGGTTCAAAGGGCTTGTCGTACTCGATGGTCTGGATGAGCGGGATGGTGGCCATGGCGTCGGCCGTGGTGTACAGGGGCTGCTCCAGCCGGTTGTCCCGGCGCTCCGGGTCGTGGGCGGCGGTGGCCGGACCCTTGGCGCGGCGCTCGCCCAGGGCGAAGGGCGTCTGGCCCTGCTTGTGGCCCCGGCGCAGGCCCTTGCGGCGGTGCTGCTCGGCCTCCATCTCCTGGATGTGGGCGCTGTCGAGCAGCAGGATCTGCATCAGGTCGCGGGTGGGCGGGGTGGCGTAGATCTTGCCCTTGAAGCCCTCCGCCACCACGCGCGGCAAGAGCCCGATGTGGTCGATGTGGGCGTGGGTCACCAGAACGAAGTCCAGCTCGCTCGGACGATAGCCGTCCATGTCCAGATTGCGCTTTTCAATCTCGGCGTTGCCCTGGTGCATGCCGCAATCAACAGAGAAGCGATGGCCGCCGGTTTCGAGGATGTAGCAGGAACCGGTGACGGCCTGGGCCGCGCCCAGAAAATGGATCTTCATACGTTGCCCTCTGCCCGCCTTCTGGTTGTGCGCCCGGCCCGGCAGGACTGTGTGCAAGCCTGCTCTTCCGGTTGCGCGTGTTTCCGTGTACATGGGGTGTCTCCGGCGTCGGGCGCCGGGACTGGAAGATGTTTGCCAAAGATGGCTTAGACCCGCAACCACTAAATCACGCACATTCGAGGTGACAATGCCCAACTCCAAGCAGTACCTCATCGACGATCTCTCCATGCAGGAGTCGTGGCGGCTGTTCAAGATACTCTCCGAGATCGTGGACGGGTTCGAGACCCTGAACGACATCGGCCCGGCCGTTTCCGTGTTCGGCTCGGCCCGGGTCAAGGCCGGGGAGCCCTGGTACGAGAAGACCATGGACCTGACCGCGCAGCTGGCCAATGCCGGCTTCACGGTCATCACCGGCGGCGGGCCAGGGCTCATGGAGGCCGGGAACAAGGGCTGCTACGAGGCCGGGGGCCAGTCGGTGGGCCTGCACATCCACCTGCCGCTGGAGCAGCGCAACAACCCCTTTTTGAACGTCCGCTGCGACTTCCGTTACTTCTTCGTGCGCAAGCTCATGTTCATCAAGTACGCGCTGGCCTACATCGCCCTGCCCGGCGGCTACGGCACCCTGGACGAGCTCTCCGAGGCCCTGGTGCTCATCCAGACCCGGCGCATCAAGGCCTTTCCCATCGTGCTTTTGGGCAAGGACTTCTGGGGCGGGCTGGTGGACTGGTTCCAGACCCGACTGGTGGCCGACGGCTACTGCGGCCCGCGCGACCTGGACCTGTTCCTGCTCACCGACTCCAACGAGGAGGCCGTGGAGCACATCCGCCGCCACGTGGTCATCTAGCTGTGAAGTTATAGGAGGTTGTTCACTCGGCCCGAATCGGTCAAATTGGGTTTGCGAGAACTCATTTGCCGAGGGAGGACCGAGTGAACATCCATAGAAATGCCAGATTGACCTTGACTCGTCGAGAGGAATTGGT
>CAIMRY010000023.1 GCA_903843965.1 uncultured delta proteobacterium | reverse complement strand
CCGGCGGAATCATAGGCGTAGCGCCGGGTGTCTGAGGCATCGCCAAGGCGGCCACTCAGGCGGATGGTGCGCTCAATGATTCGGTCTTGGGGGTCGCGCTTGAGGGACAGAGGGGAGGGCTCAGGCGTCGGGTTCTCCTTGCGGTTGCGCAACGGGCGGGCTGCCCATCGCAAATGCTGCAAGGATACCACGGGTTTTTGGCCGGGACAAAAATGGCATGGTTTTGGCCGGTAAAAGGACAAAAAGAGCGGGTTGACAGCATTCCTCCGCCCCCCCCTCGCCCCCGCCGCCCCGTCGCCGCCACGCCATCGCCCGCCACCGCCCCGCCGTTGACCCGCCGTTGACCCGCCCAGCCGGAATCTGCTACGGTCGGACAGGTTCGCAGGACCGCAAAACGCGCGTTCCCCTTGTCCTCGCCACAGGAGAAACCGCCCATGCCCCAGTCCGAGAAAGTGTCCCAGTCCGAGAACGTGACCCGGCCCGAGAACGTGGCCGCCGTGCTGCTGGCCCAAAACCTGGAGCGCTGCCCGGACAAGGCCGCCTACCTCTGCGGCGACGACACCCTCACCCACCGCGCCCTTGCGGCGGAGGCGGCCCGCTTCGCCAACCTGCTGCGCGCGCGCGGCATCGGCCCCGGCGACCGCGTGGCCCTGGTCCTGCCCGACAGCCTGGCCTATCCCAAGGCCCTGCTCGGCGCGCTGCTGCTGGGGGCCGCGCCCGTGCCCGTGAGCGCCATGCTTTCGCCCCAGGACTACGCCTTCATCCTGGCCGACTGCCAGGCCACGGCGCTCATCACCTGGGAGGACTCCCCCGCAGCCGAGGGCGCGCGCGACGTGCCGCAAACCGGCGTGGTGCTCTTCTGCGGGTCTGATGGCCCCTGGGGCCTGTGCGACCACTCTGCGGAGTTCGCGCCCGTGCCCCCGGATGATGGAGCTTCCGGGGGCGCGCCGGGCTTCATGCTCTACAGCTCCGGCAGCACGGGCCGCCCCAAAGGGGTTCCCCACGAGCAGGCCGACCTGCTCGGCCCGGCCCGACCCTGGGGCTCGGAGGTCCTTTGCGTCACGCCGGACGACGTGCTCTTCTCGGCCAGCAAGATGTCCTTTGCCTACGGGCTCATGTCCAGCCTGACCCTGCCGCTGTTCTTCGGGGCCACGGGGGTGCTCTTTCCGGGCAAGCCCGGACCCTACGAGCTGTTTGCGGCCATCGCCCGCCACAGGCCGAGCCTGTTCTTCTGCGTGCCCACCCTGTACAACATCATGCTGCGGGCGTACGAGCCCGGCCAGCCGGGGATCGACCTCTCCAGCGTGCGGCTGTGCTACTCTGCGGGCGAGGCCCTGCCCGCCAGCCTGTGCCGGGAGTGGCATGTGCAAACCGGCGTGGAGATCCTCGACGGCATCGGCTCCACCGAGGCCTTCAACCTGTTTTTGTCCAACCGCCCGGGCCGCGTGCACTGCGGCGCCAGCGGCGAGGTTCTGCCCGGCTTTGAGACGCGGCTGGTTCAGGACGGCGGCGACGGGAACAGCCTGGAAGCGCCCGACGGAACCCCAGGCAACCTGCTGATCCGGGGGCCGGGGCTGGCCACGGCCTACTGGCAAAGGCCGGAGAAGACAGCCGAGACCATGCTGCCGGGCGGCTGGCTGGCCACGGGCGATGTCTACGTGCGCGAAAACGGCGTGTACACGCACCAGGGCCGCAGCGACGACATGCTGAAGGTGGGCGCGCACTGGGTCTCGCCCGTGCAGGTGGAGGAAGCGCTGCGCCTGCACCCGGCGGTGGCCGAGTGCGCCGTGGCCGGTCTGCGCGTGGAGGGGCTGCTGCGGCCCTGCGCCCATGTGGTCCTGCGGGAGTCCGACACGGTCCAGAATCAAAGTCAGGGCCAGGGCCAAAGTCAGGCCCAGTCCCGCCTCGGCACGGAGATCATCCGGCACGCGCGCGGCCTGCTGCCTGCGTACATGTGCCCGGTGCGCGTGGAATTTCACACCGATCTGCCCAAGACCCCCACAGGCAAGATCCAACGTTTTCGCCTGCGCAGCGCGTAAGGACCGCAGGCACGAAGGAGGCTGGCATGGCCGTCACAGGACTGGAGCTCAAGGGGTTGTTGGAGGAGGCCGGGGTCAAGGCCGAGGTGGCCCGCGCCGTGGACCCGGCGGGTCCGCTGCTCAAGCAGGGGCTCGACTCCATTGATTTTCCGGCCTTCTGCGCCCTGCTGGAGGAGCGCTTCCAGGTCAGCCTGGACGACGTGACCGCGCTCAAGCTGCGCTCCCTGGACGATTTCGCCGCCTTCATCGGCAGCGCCGCCGTCAGCGCCGGGGCCTAGCCGTGGACAGGGCAACGGCATTGGCCGCGCTGCGCGCTACAGCCCATGACCTCGCGCCTGGGCAGAAGGTCACGGCCGACGCCTTCCGGCCCGAGGACGCCCCTGGCGTGGGGCGGCTGTTTTTGCAGATCTACGGGGAGGACTACCCCGTGGACGACCCCTACGTGCCGGAGCTCTTGATCGAGGCCAACCGCAGCGGGCGCATCCACACCATCGTGGCCCGCGCGGCGGACGGCTCCGTGGTGGGCCAGGCGGGCATCTACCAGAGCTCCCCGCCCAACCGCCGCATGTGCGAGTACGGCCAGATCCTGGTGGACAAGGCCTACCGCAACACCTTCGCGGCGTTTCGCATACACAAGTACGCGTCCGAGAGGATGTTCGGCAGGCTCCCCGGCGTGGACGCCCTGTTCGGCGAGGCCGTGTGCCACCATCTGGTGACCCAGAAGATGTCGCGCGGGGTGGAGTTCTACGAGTGCGGGCTGGAGGTGGGCCTGATGCCCGAGGCGGCCTACGCGGGCGAGGGCGTCCAGGGCCGCGTGAGCTGCCTGCTGCACGTGCGCGTGGACCACGACCAGCCGGGCGACCTGTTCGTGCCGGAGTGCTGGGAAAAGCAGGTGCGGGCCATTCTGCCCTCCTGGCCGCTCACGCGAAATCTCAAGCCGGGCGCGGCGGGCCATGTGCCGCCGGAGGACGAGGCCACGGACATGGCCGTGCAGCAGTTCGGCTTCGCCGGGGTCACGCGCTGCCACGTGGCCCAGGTCGGCGCGCAGTTTGCCGAGCGCTCGGCCCAGGAGATCCGCGAGGCTGAGGCGCTGGGCCACGACCTGGTCCAGTTCTTCCTGCCCCTGGGTTCGCCGTCCTGCGGCTTTGCGGCGGAGGTGCTGCGCCAGGCCGGGTGCTTTTTCGGGGGCTTTGCGCCGCTGTGGTTCGGCGCCGCCGGGCAGGGCCCGGACGCCCTGCTGGTCCAGCGCCTGCTCCGGCCCGTCTCCCTGGCGGTGATCAAGACCCAGAGCCAGGCCGGGGCCGACATCGTGCGCATGGTGCTGGCGGATATGCAGCGCGCCGGGCAAGAGTTCAACGCGCCCGTGGGCGTCGTGTCTCCAGATCAGGCCTCCGATCAGCCATTCGATCAGGTCGACGGAAAGGCCGCCGGGCCCGCGTCGTGAGCGCAACGCCTGCGGCCAGGGCTGCGCAAGCCCGTCCCAAGGGGTAGGTGGCCCATGCCCAGTTCCAAGTCTGCACCGCGTTGCGACGCCCTGGCCAAGGCCACCGGCGCGGAGCGCTACGCCCTTGACCTGGCCCCGGCGGACTGCCTTTTTGCCGGGGCCTTCCGCCCCGGTGCTGTGCTCGGCATCGCCCACGGGCGGCTGCGCGGGCTCGACCCCGCCTCTGTGGCCGCGGCCCTGGCCGTGCCCGGTGTGCTGCGCGTGCTCACGGCCGCCGACGTGCCCGGAACCAACCGCCAGGGCATCGTGCACAAGGACCAGCCCGTGCTCTGCGGCGAGGTCATTCGCCACGCCGGGGACCCTGTTGCCCTGGTCCTGGCCGAGTCGGCCCTGGCCTTGCGCCGGGGCCTGGCCGCCCTGCGCGCGGACATCGAGCCCCTGCCCGGCGTGTTCAACCCCGAGGAGGCGCTGAAAAAGGGCGCGCCCCTGGTCCACGCGGGCCGGAAAGGCGGCAATCTGCTGCTCTCCGCCCTCATCGAAAAGGGCGACGCCAGGCAGGCCCTGAAGTCCGCGCCGGTGGTGCTGCGCGGCGAGTTCTCCACCCCGGTGCAGGAGCACGCCTTCCTGGAGACCCAGTGCGGCTTCGCCCAGCTGCTGCCGGACGGCGTGCTGGACATGACCGTGAGCACCCAGGCCCCGTTCCGCGACCGTTTCGAGATCGGCCACGCGCTCGGCCTGGACCCGCTCACGATCCGCGTGCGCTCGCCGTATCTGGGCGGCGGCTTTGGCGGCAAGGACGGGAGCACGGTGCAGTGCCTGCTGGGCCTGGCCGCGCTCTGCGCCGGGGGCCGCCCGGTGCGCATGGCCTGGGACCGGGAGGAGAGCATCCTGGCCGGATACAAGCGCCACGCCGTGCGCCTGCGCTACACCCTGGGCGCGGACGAGGACGGCACGCTGCTGGCCCTGTCCTGCCGCCTGACGTACGACACCGGGGCCTATGCGCACCTGGGCGGTGAGGTCATGGAGCTGGGCATGGAGCACGCCGCCGGGCCGTACCGCGTGCCCAACGTCCGGGTCGAGGGCCGCCTGGCCTACACCAACAACCCCATTGCCGGGGCCTTCCGGGGCTTTGGCGTGGCCCAGGTCAGCCCGGCCTTCGAGGGCCTGCTCGACGCCCTGGCGGCAAAGCTCTGCCTGGACCCGCTGGAGCTGCGGCGCAAGAACGCGCTCCACACGGGCGACGAGAACTCCTCGGGCGTCACGCTCACCAGCTCCGTGCACCTGGCCCAGTGCCTGGACGAGCTGGCCGCGCACCCGCACTGGACCGGGCGGGAGGCCTGGCGCGTGGCCGCGCCGCCGCTCACCCGCCGGGGCGTTGGCGTCTCCTGCGTGTTCAACGGCATGGGCTATGGCCGGGGCCTGCCGGACATGGCCATCGCCAAGGTGGAGCTGACCGAAGCCGGGGACTTCCTGATTTACACCAGCGTGCCGGACATGGGCCAGGGCAACGCCGCAGCCTTCGCGCTCCTGGCCGCCCAGGAGCTGAACCAGCCGCCGGAAGGCATCCGCCTGGTCCAGCCGGACACGGAGCGCTGCCACCCTTCGGG
Organism: uncultured delta proteobacterium; assembly: GCA_903843965.1. GTDB lineage: Bacteria > Desulfobacterota > Desulfovibrionia > Desulfovibrionales > Desulfovibrionaceae > Humidesulfovibrio. The sequence goes on along the minus strand of CAIMRY010000023.1, from coordinate 111,140 downwards.
CTCGTCCAGCGCCGGGCGCACCACCTACACCTACGGCAACGCGCTGCTCAAGGCCTGCGCAGCCATGCGCGCAAAGCTGCTCACGCGGGCGGCCATGGCGCTCATGGCCGACGAGGCCGAGGCCCTGGAGCTCGTCCCCGGCGCGGTGCAACACAGGACCACGGGCCGCAGCCTGCCCCTGGCCGCCCTGGCGCGATTCCTCAGCCGCGACGACCGCCTCAGCGTGGCCGAATTCCTCATGCCCGTGGCCCAGGACAGGCCGGACACCGGGCGCGGCTTCGCCATCGGCTTTCCGCACCTGTTCTTCGCCTTTGCCGCGCACCTGGCGCGCATCGAGGTGGACGAACTCACGGGCCGCGTGCGCGTGTGCGACTATGTCTGCGTCACCGACGGCGGGCGCGTGCTCGGCCGCTCGTGCTTCGACCAGCAGGCCCAGGGCGGCGCGGCCCAGGGCATCGGCTTTGCCCTGACCGAGGACTTCCAGGTGCGCCAGGGGCTCATCCAGACCCGGGACCTGTCCACCTGCCTCATCCCCACGGCGCTGGACCTGCCGGACATCGAGTCCCTGGCCGTGGACGGCTGTGAGCCCACGGGCCCGCGCGGGCTCAAGGGCGTGGGCGAGGTGGGGCTCAACGGCCCGGCCCCGGCCCTGGCCGCCGCGCTGGAAGACGCCATTGGAACGCGTCTGCGCGATTTCCCCCTGAACCCGGAACGCGTGCTGGCCGCGCTCAAGAAACGTCGGCCCTCTTCGAAATCTGGCCGGGAATCCGGCACGAACTCCGCCACGAAGGCAGGCCCGAAGCCTGTCGCGAAGCTTGGCCCGGAATCAGGCCCGAAGCCTGGCCTGAAGCCTGGCCTGAAGTCCGAGCGGAGGCGCGCATGAAGCTCTCCTTCACCCTGAACGGACGGGCGGTGCAGGTCGCCGCCGCCCCGGACCAGCGGGCCGTGGACCTGCTGCGCGAACTCGACGCCCTCGACGTCAAGGAGGGCTGCGGCACGGGCGAGTGCGGGGCCTGCTCCGTGCTGGTGGACGGCGTGCACAAGCTCTCCTGCCTGCTGCTGGCCGCCCAGCTGCAAGGCCGCGAGCTGACCACGGCGGCGGGCCTGGGCGGCGGCGACCCGCACGGTCCGCACGTCCCGCATCCCATCCAGCGGGCCTTTGCCGAGCAGGGGGCCGTGCAGTGCGGCTTCTGCACGCCGGGCATGACCATTGCCGCCGCAGCGCTGCTGGCCGAAAACCCGGCCCCCACGCGGCTGGAGGTGCGCCGGGGCATTTCCGGCAACCTGTGCCGCTGCACGGGCTACGTCAAAATTGTGGACGCGGTGCGCGCCGCCGCCCTGGAGCTGGCCGACGTTTCGGTTGATGTTTCGGCGGATGTCCCGGCGGAGGCCTTGTCCGCTGCATCGGATGCCGCGCTGGCCTATCCGGCTGGCGAGACGGCTGGGGATGCGTCATCCGTCGTGCCGGGCGCTGCGCTGGCCGCTCCGGCTGGTGATGCTCCGGGCGGCGCCTTTTCCGTCACTCCAGTCAGTGCGAGAGTCCGTGCGAAAGGCAGGACAACAGGCAGTACAACAGGCAGTGCAACAGGCGGCGGAAAAGCCAAGGCAGGGGGCGCGGCATGAACGTTGTTTTCCCGCGCAGCCTGCCGGAACTCTTCGCGGCCCTGGCCGAGCCCGGCGCGCGCATCCTGGCGGGCGGCACGGATTTGCTCGTGCGCCTGCGGGCGCAACCCGAAGCAGCCGCCCCGGCGACCCTGGTCAGCCTGGAGCGCATCGCGGCCCTGCACAACGTGGCCGAGGAAGCAGGTGGCCAGTCGCACAGCCTCGACGGCGTTTTCGGGCCAGCCAGACTGCCTGGAACCCTGCACCGCGTTGTGCGCCTGGGCGCGGCCTGCACCCACGCGGAGCTGCTGGCGCACCCGCTCGTCCGCGCGCGGCTGCCCGTGCTGGCGCAGGCCCTTGCCGTGCTGGGCTCGCCGCCGGTGCGCAACATGGGCACGCTGGGCGGCAACCTCTGCACGGCCTCGCCCGCCGGGGACTGCCTGCCGCCGCTTTTGGCCCTGGGCGCGGAGGTGGAGCTGGCCTCGGCCTCTGGCGCGCGGCGGCTGGCCCTGGCGGATTTCCTCCTCGGGCCGGGGCGCACGGCGCTTGCACCCGGCGAGGCGCTCATTGCGGTTCATGTGCCGGTGCCCGGCGTGGACGTGCGCCAGCACTTCGAGAAGGTGGGCCGGCGTGAGGCCCTGGCCGTGGCCGTGGTCAGCCTGGCCGCGCTGGTGCGCCTGGGCCACGGCGGAATAATCGCCGAGGCGCGGCTGGCCTGGGGTTCGGTGGGGCCCACGGTGTGGCGCTGCCCCGAGGCCGAGGCCGCGCTCATCGGGCGCAGGCTGTCCCTTACCGCCCTTTCCGAGGCCGCAGCCCTGGTGCGCGCGCGGGTGCGGCCCATCGACGACGTGCGCGCCAGCGCCGACTACCGCCGCGAGGTGGCGGGCAACCTGCTGCTGCGGCTGGCCGAGCTGTAGACCTGCGCCTCCGCCACCGAGCCGAGGCCTGCGCCACCATCACCCCGGTCCAAACCCTGTGGGGAGTCCAGAGGGCCTTAAGGCCCTTTGGCCGCCGGAGGCAGCTTCCGTCCCGGATTCCCGGCTCAGGCCTGTCGGCTCAGATCTTCTGTCGCAGGGCGCGGCCCACGGGCAGCATGCACAGCCCGGCCAGGAGCATGATGCCGCCGCCCACGCAGAACAGTCCGGCGTGGTTCATGCCTGCGGCCAAGAGCGCCCCGGCCAAAAACGGCCCGGAGAAGAAGCCCGCGTCCACGGCGACCATCATCAGGTTGGCGTTGTAGGCCCGCAGGCGCGGCGTGGACACGGTGAGCATGCTGGCGTTCAGAAGCGGCATGGTCAGGGCGATGCCCGTGCCGTAGAGCAGGGCCAGGCCGAAGAGCCGGAACGGGGTTCCGGCCTGGCCGAAGAGCGGCAGCAGCACGGCCAGCCCGAGGAAGGCCCAGACCAGCATGCGGCCCTTGTCGATCCTGTCCAGCAGGTGCCCGCTGGTGACGCGCACGGTGATGGTGGCGGCGTTGGCGTAGGTGAAGAACATGCCGGGGTTGCCCGCGCCCAGCAGCACGGCGAAGTCGCGCATGAAGAAGAAGACGATGGAGTGGGCCATGACCAGCAGCAGGTTGCCCAAAAGGAGCAGCGACACGGACGCGGTGCGCAGGCCCTGGCGCACCTCGGCCCAGCTGGGCTTCTCCAGGTGCGAGGGGTGCAGGGTCCGGGCCAGGGCGCGGGTGCGCTGATCCAGAGGCCGCAGCAGCAGGAAGGCCGGGAGCATCAGCGGCGCGGCCAGGGCATAGGCCGTGCCGTGGCCGGGCAGATGCGGCAGCACCAGCTCCACAAAGGGCGGCATGAAGGCGTAGGGCAAGAGGATGGTCACGGAGAACAGGCCGAAGCCCTGGGCGCTCTTCTCGCGCGGGAGGATCACCGTGATCACGCCCATGATGCCGCCCACGAGCACCACGAAGCCCAGGCCGTGCAGCACGCGCACCAGCGCCAGCAGGGGAATGGACGTGGTGAAGGGATAGCTCAAAAGGGCCAGGGTGGCCAGGCCCAGGCCCACGCGCATGAAGCGCACGCTGTTGCCCAGAGTCAGAAACCGGCCCAGAAAGGGCCGCACCAGAAGCGCGGTCAGGGGCTCCAGGGCCAAAAGCGGCCCGCGCCAGGCCGGGGCCACGCCCAGCTCGGTCAGGTAGCTGTAGAAGCTGTAAAAGATGGCGATGTTGCTGAAGGCCAGCATGCTGATGGCGCACAGGGCCAGGAACTCGAAGGTCCAGATGCTCTGCTGGCCGTTGAAATGGCTGTCCTCTGCACTGCCGGATACACTGTCGGACTGGCCGCCGGACGGGCCGCCCGCACCGGAATCCGCATCGGAATCAGCGTCCGCCTCGGCCTCGGCCAGCGCTCCGGTCTCCGCCACCACTCCGGTGACCGGCTCCGCCGTCAGTTCCGCGCCCGGCTCCGGGCCCTGTTCCGGATTCGGCCCTGTGGTCAAATCCCTGTCCCGGCTCATGCCGGCCCCGTGGACACGGCCTGGAGCACCTCGCCGAAGGCCGCCAGAAAGTCGCGCATCGCCGGCAGCTGCACCAGGCTCACGCGGATCCAGTTGGGAAAGCGGAAGCCGGTCATGGTGCGCACCATGACCCCCCGGCGCATGAGCTGGCGGTAGATCAGCGAGTCCGAGGCCGGGGTCTCGACCATGACGAAGTTGCCCGCGCCCGAGACGTATTTCAGCCCCAGGGCGTCAAAGGCGGGCAACAGGAGTTCCTTGGCCTCGGCCACCATGCGCCGGGTGGCCAGGATGTGCCCGGCGTCGTCGGCCAGGGCGGCGGCTGCCGCTGGCTGGCCCAGGGAGTTGACGGAATAGACGATGTGCGTGCGCCGGATGTAGTCCACCACATCACGCTGCCCGCAAACGTAGCCCACGCGCAGCCCGGCCAGGGCGTACATCTTGGAGAAGGTGCGGAAGACCACCACGTTCGGGTGGCGCTCCATGAGCTCCATGCCGTTCGGGAAGGCCTCGTCATCCACATACTCGCAGTAGGCCTCGTCGATGACCACGATGGCCCGGCCAGCCACCCCGCGCAGGAAGCGCTCCATGGTCCCCTTGTCCCACCAGGTGCCCGTGGGGTTGTTGGGGTTGCACACGAAGAGGATCTTGGTGCGGGCGTCCATGGCCGCCAGCATGGCCTCGGGGTCGAAGCCCCAGTTGCTGAGCGGGATCAGCCGGGCCTCGAAGCCCGAGAACTCGGCCACCCATTCGTACACGGCGAAGGTCTTGTCCGCGGTGATGATGTTGTCGCCCTTTTCGCAGAAGGCTTTGATGACGCTGGCGATGACCTCGCAGGAGCCGTTGCCCACCAGGAAGCGCTCCGGGTCCTTGCCGAAGCGCTCGGAAAGCGCCAGACGCAGGGCGTAGCAGTCGCCGCTGGGGTAGATGGCCGAACGCGGCGGCTCAAAGGCCTCGATGACCGCGCGCGCGTCGGCTGGCGGGCCCAGGGCGTTTTCGTTGTTGTTCAGCCTGTGCAGGTGGTCCACCCCGTACTGGCGCATGAGCACCGGGTCCGGGCGGCTCGGGGTGTAGGCTTCAAAGGCCCGGATGTAGTCCGGGACGAGCTCAGCTATGGCCGGGCACATGTTGGCACACCAGAATGTCGGAAGCGCCCGCGTGGGGCAGCACGAGCCTGGGCGCGAAGCCGCAGGCGGCCAGAGCCGGAGCCTGCGCGCCCTGCCAGGGCTCGGAGAGGTCCAGATGCAGCAGGATGTCGCCGACGCCCTGGGCCTGGATGGCCTCCACGTGGGCCCGCAGGTTGGCGGCGAAGTCCTGGCCGTCGAGCAGGGGCCGCAGCACGGCCAGCCCGCGCAGGCGGTCCAGGCTGGTGGCCAGGAGCGAATGCGCGGCCAGGCGCGTGTGGTCCGTGGGCTCGGCGGGCAAGAGGTCGCGGGAGAAGGCCAGGCGGTCATACTCCCGCCGCAGGAAGGGGAACAGGTCTGGGTGCGCCCAGATGGCCGCGCCCGCGTCCTCGCGCAGGTGGCGGTAATAGGCGGGCTGGTCGACGCCTTCGGATTGTTCGGGTCCTTCGCCGTTTTCGGCGTCGGCGGGCGCGCCGTGCAGGGTCAGGCTGCCCAGATTCTCGAACCAGCCGCGCGGCAGGTCCGCCGTGGGCCGCTCGCTGAAGGCGCACAGGGCCTCGGTGCGGGCCACGCGGGAAAGAAAGCCCTCGGTGAGCAGCCGCGCGGTCTCCACGGCCAGGGCCGGGTCAAAGCAGTACGGCCCGGAAAAGACCACGGCCCGGCGGCCGGAAGCCCGCCAGCAGATGAGCCCGGCTGGCCTGCCTGCGGCGTCCAGGGCCAGCAGGGCCTGGTACTGGCCCCAGGCCACCATGTCCGCAAAGCGCTCGGGCCGGGAGAAGCTGCTCGGTCGCAGCCGCGCGGGGTAGCGCCCGGCGGCCAGCAGCGCGGCGTGGCGCAGGGCTCCGGCTGCGGGCTGGGGCTCCAGGCGCAGGGGCGCGGCCAGGTGCTGGGGCGTGCTGATGGGCTCGGCCTCGGGGTACTCGCGGTCCACCTCGGCGTTCAAGTGGAACACGTCCGGGCCGGAGCGCGTGAGGCCGCAGCGGTCCGTGGTGCGCCCGGCCACCAGCAGGCCCAGCTCGGCCTCATCGCCATTGTCCGCGTCCATGGAACTCAGGTCCACGCTGGCGGCAAAGTTCAGCGCGCGCAGGCTGACCTCCCCGGCGCGGAAGCGGAAGTCCGCGCTGGCGAACGTGCCGCCGTGGGCCAGAGTGAGGCGGATGGGCTCCTCGCGCCCGGCGTGGCGGCAGAGGTAGGCGAAAAACTCCTCCACGGCCAGGGCCAGGCGCAGGGCCCCGCCCCGGTCCAGGCCGTAGACCTGGGCGGCGTTTTCCGCTGCTGCGGCGGCCACGGGCAGATAGGCCGTGTCGGCCTGGAGCTCCAGCACGAGTTGGGGCCGGGCAGAGGCGGACAGGGGCGAAGCTGGCGAGACGTTTGCGGGCACGGGGACCTCGCTCGGGTTGGGTGCGGACCGGCAACGCGGGCCCGATGGCGCGTAGATAGCAGAGCCGCGCCCGCCGGGCAACCGGGCGTTTGAGCCCGAATTCGGCCTGCGCAGACCAAGGCGCAGACCAAGGCGCAGACCAAAGCGCAGACCAAGGCGTTGACCAAGGCGTTGACCAAAGCGTTGACCAAGGCGTCGACCAAGGCGCTGGCCCAGGTCTTGTCCTGCCTGGCCGGTGCGGAAACTGCCGGAATTGGCAAGCCGGGTGCGCCATGCTTGCCTGGGATCGTCGGCGAGTGTCATTTTCGCCAAGAAAATTTCGTGTCATATCCGGGTACACCCAACATCACATACAAAATTGTCAGAACAGGCAGCACTTTTGTCTTTGCAGAAGCCAAAATTGTGGCTAAGAAGATTTCGCCGTCACGCGGGGCAGGCGGCAGTCCCTCAATTTCCGGCACATTCCCGGCCGGCGTGCATGCGCCGGGAGCCGTCCACCCTGCCCCATCACAAGGGAGAGACCCATGATCCAGGCCCCCACGGTCCAGGCGGGAGACACCGCCTTCATCCTCATCAGCGCCGCGCTGGTGCTGCTCATGACGCCGGGCCTGGCCCTGTTCTACGGCGGCATGGTGCGCGGCAAGAACGTGCTCGGCACCATCATGCAGAGCTTTTTCCTCATCGCCCTCATCAGCATGGAGTGGGTGGCCCTGGGCTATTCCATGAGCTTCGGGCCGGACGTCTCGGGCATCACCGGCAGCCTGGCCTGGGCCTGGGTCGCGGGCGTGGGCGCGGCCCCCAACGCCGACTACGCCGCCACCATCCCGCACTCGGTGTTCATGATCTACCAGTGCATGTTCGCGGTGATCACCCCGGCGCTCATCACCGGGGCCTTTGCCGAGCGCGTGCGCTTCGCGCCGTTTCTGGTGTTCAGCCTGCTCTGGGCGGTCTTGGTGTACAACCCGGTCTGCCACTGGGTCTGGGGCGCGGGCGGCTGGCTCAAGCTCCTTGGCGTGGTCGACTTCGCGGGCGGGCTGGTGGTGCACCTGACCTGCGGCGCGGCGGCCCTGGCTGCGGTCTTTGTCATCGGCCCCCGGCGTGACTACGGCAAGCGCCAGTTCTTCCCGCACAATCTGCCCATGACCCTGCTTGGCACCGGGCTGTTGTGGTTCGGCTGGTTCGGCTTCAACGCAGGCAGCGCGCTGGCGGCGGACGGGGTGGCGGGCACGGCCTTTGTGGCCACGCACATGGGCGGCATGGCCGGCATGGCCATGTGGATCATCGTGGAGTGGTTCCACCGGGGCAAGCCGACCACGCTGGGCGCGGCCTCCGGCGCTGTGGCCGGGCTGGCCACCATTACCCCGGCGGCCGGGTTCGTCACCGCGCCCTCGGCCATGGCCATCGGCCTCATCGCGGGCGCGGCCTGCTACTTTGGCGTGATGTTCAAGGCGCGCCTGGGCTACGACGACAGCCTCGACGTGGTGGGCATCCACGGCCTGGGCGGGCTCACCGGCACGCTTTTGGCCGGGCTTTTGGCCACCAAGGCCGTGAACCCGAACGGCGTGGACGGCCTGTTCTACGGCAACGCGTCCCAGTTCGGCATCCAGGCCGTGGGCGTGCTGGCCGTGGGCGCGTACGCCCTGGTGGCCAGCTGGCTGCTGCTCAAGGCCGTGAACATGACCATGGGCCTGCGCCTGACCCCCGAGGCCGAGAGCACCGGCCTGGACCAGGCCGAGCACACCGAGACCGCCTACTCGGACAGCCTGGACGCTGGCTCGCGCATGTAGCCCCGGTTCACTTCAGCAAGCAGCCCCCGGCGTTGACACGAGTCTGCGCCGGGGCTTTTCATTGTGGGCCTGGAGAGGCGGTTTAGGCGTATTGAATGAGTTTCCAGGTGACGGACTTGCCGTCGTAAGGCGGCATGACGTTACCCTGGGCAATTGGGGCGGTTGTGGAAGGGGTGCTGACGACCTTCCAGACGCCTGACTCAGGACACTTCTGGCCAGTTGATGCGGTTGTTCCGATGGGCTGCTTGGACATTATCGCTCCTCATTTATGTCTTTGCGAGACAATGGTTCAATCCGGGCGACATGTCAATATGGATATCGTGTGCTTGAATGTGCGATCCCCGGACTTACACCCGTGTCCGTTGACGCGGCCCTGGCGTGGCTGCATAGTCGCGTCAGAAGTGTTGCAACCCCCCAACCCCCGCCCGATCGAGGAGGACGCATGGACAAGAACCTGCTGGCCCAGCGCGAGAAACAGGCCGCCAAGATCATCGTGAACCTGAACCGCCGCAAAATGGCGGGCAGCTTCGTGCCCACGGCAGAGGCCGTCCGGGCCGAGGTGCTCTCGCTCATCCCCAGCCCGGCCAGGGTCATCCGCTGCGGCAGCGAGTCCGCTGGCGGCCTGGGCCTGTGGGCGGCCATCGCGGCCAAGCCGGGCGTGACCCTCATGGACCCCTACGCCCCGGGCCTGAGCAAGGAGGCGGCGCTGGACGTGCGCCGCCAGGGCCTGCTGGCCGATGTCATGGTGGCCAGCACCAACGCCATCACCCTGGACGGGCGGCTGGTGAACCTGGACGGCACGGGCAACCGCGTGGGCGCCATGATCTTCGGGCCGACCAAGGTCATCCTGGTGGTGGGCATGAACAAGGTGGCCTGGGATCTTGACGCCGCGTACGCCCGCGTGCGCACGGTGGCGGCCCCGGCCAACAACATCCGCCTGGCCGAGGCCTATGGCCTGAAAAACCCCTGCCTGGAGGATGGCCGCTGCCACCAGTGCATGAGCGAGACCAAGATCTGCAACATCTGGTCGGTCATCGAGGGCTCGGCGGTCAAGGACCGCATCCACGTGGTCCTGGTGGGCGAGGATTTGGGCTTCTAGCCCGGCGGCGCAGCGAACGAAGAAAGCCCCGGCGAACCGGGGCTTTTCTTTTGCGCCAGGGCGCGTGGCCGGTCTATGCCTCAGCCCTCGGGGAAAATCACCTGCACCTGCTCCTCGTCGCCCACGCGGGGATTGACCTCGCCGATGACGTAGCTCGGCGTGTCCATGGCCGCCAGCCGGTCCATGACGTCGTTGACCGCGTCCTTCTTGACCACGAGCACATAGCCGATGCCGGTGTTGAAGATCTGCAGCATTTCCGGCCAGGAGAGCCGGCCCTGGGTCTTGAGCCACTGGAACACGGGCCCGACCGGCCAGGAGCCGAAGCGGATGTGCGCGGCCACGCCCTTGGGCAGCACGCGCGGCAGGTTGTCGTAAAAGCCGCCGCCGGTGATGTGGCACATGCCCTTGACCGGAAGGTCGCGCAGGATGTTGAGCACCGGCTGCACATAGATGCGCGTGGGGGCCATCAGCGCCTCGGCCACGGTCTGGTCGCTGCCGGGCAGGATGTCCGCGCCGGTGAGGCCGGAGGCGTCGTAGATCTTGCGGATGAGCGAATAGCCGTTGGCGTGGGGCCCGGTGGAGGCCAGGCCCACCAGCACGTCGTCGTGCCCGATCCGGGAGCCGTCCACGATATTGTCGTAGTCGACCATGCCCACGCAGAAGCCGGAGAGGTCGTACTCGCCGTCGGCGTAGAAGCCGGGCATTTCCGCCGTCTCCCCGCCCAGCAGCGCGCACTTGGACTGGTTGCAGCCCTCCACGATGCCCGCCACCACCCGCACGGCGATGTCCGAGTCGAGCTTGCCGGTGGCGAAGTAGTCGAGGAAGAACAGCGGCTTGGCCCCCTGGACCAGCACGTCGTTGACGCTCATGGCCACCAGGTCGATGCCGATGGTGTCGTGCCCGCCAAAGGCGAAGCTGAGTTTGAGCTTGGTGCCCACGCCGTCCGTGCCGGAAACGAGCACCGGGGCATGGATGTTGCTTAAGTCCGGTTTGAACAGGCCGCCAAAGCCGCCGATTCCCGAAAGCACGCCCTTGCCGTGGGTGCTTTGGGCCAGGGCCTTGATGCGCTCCACGAACCGGTTGGCCTCGTCGATGTTGACCCCGGCGGCCTTGTAGGCATCGGCGCGGTTGGACATGCTCTGTGATCCTCCATGTGCTGCGTGGCCCCAGACGGGCCGTTGCGTCCCTGTGATTGTTGTTGGTATACCGAATCCGGGCGCAATTCAAACCCTAAATCCTGGGCCGACCGGCCCGGAAGCCCCGGAGGAACCATGCGTCAGAAAATCGCCAGATGCGCGCTGGCCGCGTGCTGCGTCCTGCTCTTGCCCCTGCTGGCGCAGGCCCAGGACAACAGCGTGCGCCGGCCCGTGACGACCCCGGAGGAGTCCCCGGACTTTGGTCCGCCCCCGATGCCGCTGCAATTCAAGGTCAAAACCCCGGCTGCGGCCCAGTCGGCCCCGGCCCAATCGGGCCCGGCCGACGACGAGCCCCGGCCCTCCAAGTTCCCGAACGTCGACACGGCCAGGAACCGCCGCGACTATGAGATGAGCACCCCCGGAGCCGGCGGGCTCAGCGTCGGCCGCGACGAGGACACCGGCGACACCGTCATGGGCGCCACCCCGCCCAAGAAAAAGGCCGCAACCGATCCTTTCGCCGCCCAGCCCATCGAGGTGCGGCCCAGGGTGCGCTACTAGCCGCGCGGCTGGCGCAGGCCTTTTTGCGGACGGAATGAGGGGCGCGCAGGCGCGGAAACGGCGGCGCGGCTAGCCCTGGCCGATGCCCTTCTCGCGGTAGAGGTCCAGGTTCCACTTGAAGACGAACTTGCCCAGGCCGTCCACCTCGTCGAACTTCAGCGGCCGCCACACGAGCCGCTGGTCCTCGTCGACAAAGCCCTCGGACAAGAACTCGAAGCCGAGCGCGGTTTCGCCCTTTTGCATGTCGCTGAAGACATTGCGCAGGGTGGCGTTGACCCAGAAGGTGGCCACCGGGCTGCCGGGCTCGGCCACGGCCTGGAACTGGAACGAGAAGCGTTCGCCCTTTTTCTGCTCGGGCAGGGCCTCGTGCATCAGGGCGTTTTTCACCAGCAGGCGCATGCCGTTGGCCGAGAAGTTGTCCACCTTGAGCCCGCGCTTGGCGTCGCGCGCGCTGTCCAGAAGCGGCTCGGCCTCGGCCAGGGTGGTGCCCGAGGGCAGCTCGCGCCAGAAGCGCAGGGTGGGCACCTTGCGCTGGTCCACGCTGACGCGCACGCTGCGGCGCAGCTGGGCGCTTTTGAAGGTGTCCGGCAGCCCCAGGACGAAGTGGACCATGCCGCTTGGGCGCTGCTCCACGCTCTTGACGCGCGCGCTGAAGGTCAAAAACTGCTCGCGGCCCCGGGCCTCGCGGTCGCGGATGCGGAAAAAGCAGGAGACCCCGGCCCCGATCCAAGTGCCGGAGGCGCCCTTGAGCGCGGTCACTTCCAGGGTCAGGCTCTCCTCGTCGTACTCGATGAGTGTGGCCGTGATCTCCTTCAAGCTGGTGACGCTTTTGTCGAAGTCGAGCTTGAGCTTGGCACGCTGGTCTCGGATGTCCTCCAGCATGTCTTGCACCAGCTTGCGCTTGCGCGCAGAGTCTTCTTCGTCAGCCTTGGCCCAGAGAGCGCACACCGCAGAAGACCTCACCACAGGTTAGGGGGACCGGGACAGTTCCTTGAGCCCTGTGCGGGCGCAAATTCAAGCAGATCGACATGTATTACAAATCCCGGTCACGACGCAAGGGCTAGTGCGCGCATGCGCTAGAAGGCCGGTTCGGGTCGTCCCCGCCGGCCTCCAGCTTGCGCCGGTACTCCTTGACCTGATCCAGCGCGGACCAGCCGGCGTACATCTCCTGCCACTCGGCAAAGGGCAGCTTCTGGGCGTCCAGGTACGACTCGTGACCCTTGAGCCACACGCCGAAAACGTACATCTCGATCTTGAAGGCCTTGCTGTCCAGCGTGCGGGCCACCACGTCCGGGGCGTACTTGGAGCCGTCGAAGCGGGCGCCCACAAAGGCGCAGACCATGGTCTGGCTCTTTTCGTAGGTGATCTCGTCGTGGTTGAACATTTCGGCCAAGCCGACCAAGCCCTCGTGCTTTTCAAAGATCTCCTTCAGGTCGTCCTGGGGTATCTCGATGAACAGCGCGCCGTTTGTTTCCACAACGAAATAATTCCGCAGCCATTGTTCAAACATGAACACCTGGGCGATGTCTGCCACCGCAGAGGCGTATTGGTCGCCTGCCATGAGAATCTCCTTGCAACAGGAATGATTCGCGGATTTGCGCCGCGTCATCTGAATAATGGGCATCATCCGGCCTTGCGTCAAGTCAAACCGAAGAACGCGCGGCCTGGGTCCGCGCTTTACAAGCCCCTGGATGTGCGCTAGGAAACCTCGCATCCAAGCCGCGCCAGACGCGCATTTCCCAGGAGGAACCATGGGCAAGCACAAGAAAGTTGAACGCATGAAGGAAATCGGTCGCCGCCGCAAGCGCCGCGAAGAGCGTCTCAAGGAGCGCATCCGCGAGGCCAAGGCAGCGGTCAAGGGCAAATAGGCAAAGCAGATGGGCGGCTTTCGGGCCGCCTCATCACTTATCTGGGCCCGCGCGTGGCGGGCAGACCACCTTTTGGAGGCAGAACGATGCCGATTTACGAGTACAGCTGCGAGGACTGCAAGCAGATCTTCGAAGACTGGCAGAAGGACTATGAGGAGCGGGACATCCCGTGCCCCGTTTGCAACGGCAAGGCCAGCAGGCTCATCTCCAGCACTTCCTTCGTGCTCAAGGGCGGCGGCTGGTACGCCAGCGGCTACACGGACAAGCCCGCGCCGCCCGAGACTGTGTCTGCGGCCACGGGAGCAGCCTGTCCGGCGTCCACGGCCCCTGCCGCGCCCTGCGACTGCGCCGCCCAGGCCAAGCCTGCGGAGACCAAGGCCGCCCCGGCCCCGGCCCCCGCCGCCGTGGCCAGCTAGAGCAGTAAGACAAGGCCCTTCCCGCCTTTCGTTTTTCATCCGCGCGTGCGGCGCTGCCGAACCGGTGTCTTCAGCCGCTGATTGATCCTCCCTCAGGCACCCCTCCCAAGCGCCGCCGGAACGTGTACACCATTGGAAGAGACGCATGATCGAACGCTATTCCCGTCCTGAAATGGCCGCGTTGTGGACCATGGAGGCCCGCTTCGCCTCCTGGCTTGAGGTGGAGCTGGCCGTGTGCGAGGCCTGGGCCAGGCTCGGCGTCATCCCCGAGTCCGACATGGCCGAGATACGCGCCAAGGCCGGGTTCGACGTGGCGCGCATCCTGGAGATCGAGGAGAAGACCCGCCACGACGTGATCGCCTTTTTGACTGCGGTGGAGGAGCGTGTGGGCCCGGCCGCGCGCTTCATCCACCTGGGCTGCACCAGCTCGGACATCGTGGACACGGCCAATGCGCTTGTGCTTGTGCGCGCGGGCAGGATGATCCTGGCCGACATCGACCGCGTGCTGGCGGTGCTGAAGGACATGGCCCTGGCCCACCAGAACCTTCTGTGCATGGGCCGCACCCACGGCATCCACGCCGAGCCCACCAGCTTCGGCCTCAAGATGGCCGGATTTTACGCCGAGTTCGCCCGGCACAAGGAGCGCTTCACCGCTGCGGTGGAGAACATCCGCGTGGGCAAGATCTCCGGCGCGGTGGGCACGTACGCCCACCTCTCGCCCGAGCTGGAGGCCCACGCCTGCGAGCTCCTCGGTCTGGCTGTGGACCCGGTAAGCACCCAGATCGTCCAGCGCGACCGCCACGCCCATTACTTCACCAGCCTGGCGCTTCTGGGCGGCGGGGTGGAGCGCCTGTGCACGGAGCTGCGGCATTTGCAGCGCACCGAGGTCTCGGAGGTGGAGGAGGGCTTCTCCAAGGGCCAGAAGGGCTCTTCGGCCATGCCGCACAAGAAGAACCCCATCAGCGCGGAGAACCTGTGCGGGCTCTCCCGCCTGCTCCGGACCAACGCCCTGGCCAGCATGGAGAACATGCCCCTGTGGCACGAGCGCGACATCAGCCACTCGTCCGTGGAGCGCGTGATCATGCCCGACTCCACCATCCTGGCCGACTACATCTTGAACCGCCTGGCCGGGCTCTTGAAGAACCTGCGGGTGCTGCCGGAAAACATGGCCCGCAACCTCGCAGGCTCTTTCGGGCTGTTCTACTCCCAGCGCGTGCTGGTGGCCCTGCTCGACCTGGGCCTGCCCCGCCAGAAGGCCTATGAGATGGTCCAGGCCGCAGCCATGCGCTCCTGGGACCAGCGCCGCCCGTTCCGGGGCGAGGTGGAAAATGATGTCGAGATTCGTCAAAACTTAAGTCTAGAAACTCTTGAAAGATTGTTTGACCCCTGCTATTACCTTCGTCACATACCAAACGTATATGTGCGTGTCTTTGGCCAGGCTCGGGAGTGAAAGTGAATGATTTGAAGGCTAAGCTTGCTCGTCACCTGATGGCGCTGTCCTATGTCCAGGGGGAGGTCACCCTCACCTCGGGTCGGAAGAGCGACTATTATTTTGACTGCAAGCAAACGGCGCTTCACCCTGAGGGCGGCTTTCTCATCGGCAAACTCTTTCTTTCCATGCTCAAGGGCACGGACGCGCGCGGTGTGGCCGGCATGACCCTGGGCGCCGATCCGCTGGTGTCCGCCGTCAGCGTGCTCTCGCACCTGGATGGCTGCCCGCTGCCAGCCATGATCATCCGCAAGGCCTCCAAGGGCCACGGCACCGACCAGTATCTTGAGGGCCTGAAGAACTTCCAAAAGGGCGCAACCGTGGCCCTGCTGGAGGACGTGGTCACCACCGGCGGCACGCTGGTCACAGCGGCCGAGCGTCTGCGCGCCGCAGGGTTCAACGTCGGGGCCGTGCTCTGCGTGTTGAACCGCGAGGAGGGCGGGCCGGAGCGCCTGGCCGGGGCAGGCCTTAAGCTTGAGTCCATCTTTACGCGCAACGAGCTTTTGGCTGCGGCCAGAGGCTAGACTTCCTTCAACGGGCGTTCCTGTTTCTTAAGCGGGATGCCGAAACAGACCTGGAAGAGCCTTTGAAAGTCGCACGCATCGCAACACTTCTCGCCGCCCTGACGCTCTCGCCCTGCCTGGGCCTGGCCGCCGGGCATGGCGCTTCCTCCTCCGTCGGCACTCCCGGCTGGGTCACCCAGGTCTCATCGCACACGGCCTTGCCGGAACTCATGATCGGCATCGACAAGGACTCCCAGACCTTTTACATGTTCACCAGGAAGAGCCCGCTGGAGGTCCTCCGCAAGCTGCCCTGCACCACCGGCTCCGCCCTGGGCGACAAGATGCGCGAGGGCGACATGCGCACCCCGGAGGGCGTGTATTTCGTAGAGGAGAAGGTTCCCGGCAAGCTCGACTACGGGCTGTACGGCGACCATGCCTTCAGCCTGAACTACCCGAACCCGGTGGACCGCCTCAAGGGCAAGACCGGGCACGGCATCTGGATCCACGGCCGGGGCAAGCAGTTCGTCAGCAACGACACCAAGGGCTGCGTGGCCCTGACCGCGCCGGACATTGCGGCCCTGAACGGGCACATCCCCCCTGGCACGCCGGTGGTCATCGCCAAGAAGGTCACCTGGACCAGGGACGCCGGGCCGGTGGAGCCCACCGCGCACCTTTTGGCCGAGCGCGTGCGCCACTGGGCTTCGGACTGGCGGAACAAGAGCGACCGCTTCTTCGACTACTTCCAGCCCGAGAAGTTCGCCCAGACCGAGGGCACGAGCTTTGCCTCCTTCAAGAGCCACAAGCAGAGCATCTTCAGCCGCCAGCCGTGGATCGACGTCATGGTGGACAACGTGCGCGTCATCCAGGGGCCTGACTACTGGGTCACCACCTTCGAGCAATACTACCGCACCCAGGACCTGCTCTCGTCCGTGGGCAAGCGCTTCTATTGGCAAAAGGACAAGGACGGCGCCTGGCGCATCGTGGGAGGAGAGTACACCGAGGCCGCCCCTGGGCTGGAGGCCCGCTATCTGGCCTCCAAGCGCGCCGAGATGGACCGCCTGCTCAAGGGCTGGCTGGAGGCCTGGCTGGCCGTGGATGTGGACAAGTACATCAGCTATTACGCCGACAACGCAGTCAACGGCAAGCTCACCAGCGCCAAGGCCATGCGCGACTACAAGACCCAGCTGTGGGCCAGCAAGACGCCCACGCGCATCGCCGCCGACAAGGTCGAGGTGGCCATGCACCAGAAGGGCTTCAAGGTCAGCTTCGTGCAGACCTACGAGGATTCCGCGGGGTATTCGGAAAAGGGTCAAAAGACGTTGATCGTCGCGCCCAAGGGCGACTCCTTTGTCATCCTGAGTGAAACCTGGAGCAAGATGTGACCAAGGACAGCAATTTTAGCGTCCTGTTCATGCGCGACAACTCGGATGTGAAATCATTCCGGGTCAGCCCACGGCGGCTCAAGGGGCTGCTTTGGGTGTCCGGCAGCGTGGCCCTGCTGGTTCTGGTGGGGCTGATCGTCGGGTTGCGTTCATTCGTCGGGTACCGCTCGCTGTTAAGCGAACGCCGCGTCATGGAGTCCAACCTGGCCGAGGCGCAGGTGTCCATGGAGCGGCTGGGCAACCTCGACAAGATCCAGAAATCCCAGGGCCAGGGGAAGGAGCCGGCCAAGAACCAGGCCCAGGACAAGCAGAGCGCCGCCACGGCCCAGCGCGTCTTCGCCCTGGTCAACACCGGGGCCATGACCGTGGAGAATTTCCGGGCCCAGGTCAGCTCGCAGAACGTGAACGTGTCCTTTGACCTGAACAATCGCGGCAGCGAGGCCCTTTCCGGCGACATCCGCATGCTGCTCCTGCGCAACGACGGCAGCCTGCACCCGCTCAACGTCCCGGCGTCAGACCTGACCTATCAGATCCAGCGCTTCAAACGCATCTCCACGAGCGCCCCCGCCCCCGAAGGCCTGACCCGCCGAGAGGCCCTGGGTCTGCGCATCGAGATCAAGACTTCCGAAGGGGTTCTCATCTTTGGCGAAACATACTCACTGGGCAATTAGCCTCCTTCTTTCCGCTGCGGTTCTTTTGGCGTGCGCAGGGCCGGGCTTGGCGTCCGCCGGGCCGAGTCCGGCACCCACGCGCAGCAGCTTCGTGTTTTTTGAGGGCACGCAGTATCCTCTGCCTGTGGTCTTCATCCAGGGCGAGACCCCCGGCCCCACGGTGATGATCCAGGGCGGCATCCAGGGCGACGAGCCCACGGGTTTCCTCTCCGCGCAGATCCTGGCCGAAAGCCGCGTGCTGAAGGGCAACCTCATCGTGGTGCCCAGGGCCAACGTGCCCTCCATCCACGTGCACCAGCGCGCCGTCAACGTGGACATGAACCGCCGCTTCGACCGCGACTACAACCAGTTCTACGAGGACCGGCTGGCCCGGGTGGTGCGCTTCCTGCTCTCGCAGTCGAGTGCGCTGATCCACCTGCACGAGGGCTCCGGCTTTTACGACACGAAGTACGTGAACGCCCTGCGCAACCCCTCGCGCTGGGGCCAGTCCGTGATCATCGACGCCAACACCCATGAGCGCCTGGACCTGGCCCGACTGGTCAATTCGGCCCTGACCGAGATCAACGCCACGGTGAAGGAGCAGGACCTCCAGTTCAAGTTGTTCAACACCCGCACCTTTGAGCCGGACAGCCAGTACGCCAAGGAAATGCGCAAGTCCCTGACATTCTATGCCCTGGCCAACCTGAGCATCCCGGCCATGGCCGTGGAGGTCAGCAAGAACATCGGGGCCCTGGGCTGGAAGGTCAAGCACCAGGTCTACGCCACCACCGTGCTGCTCAAGTACTGCGGTGTGGAGATCGTGCCGGTCAACGTGGACGCCGACGAGATCGTGCGCCTGCACGAGCGCGACCACCGCGTGCGCATCAACGGCAAGTCGCTCGACGGCCAGGCCCTGGCCCTGCCGCCCGGCGGCACCCTCAAGGTGGACCCCGGCAGCGCCGGCAAGGAGGCCCACGGCCAGGTGGTGGCGGTGTTCGCCTCGGACCGCAAGGGCGTGAACCTCGTGGATTCCCCGCGCATGGCCCTGGAGCGCTTCCAGGAGCTGGAGACCAGGGTGGACGGCCGCAAGGTCTCCACGACCCTGGTGCGCTTCGCCGGCGAGATGCCGCCGCCCCTGCCCAACGGACCTCCGGTGTTCGTCTGCTGGCTCAACGGCAAGTCCATGCAGGTGAAGCACGGCGGCGTCTTGCGCGCGGTGGTGGGCGACCAGCTGCTCATCGACGGGGTGCTGGGCAGCAAGTGGAAGGAAGTGCTGAACTTCAAGGGCTATACCGCGCGGCCCTGGGCCAACGACGGCCAGGACATGGGCTGGGAGATCATCCTCGACCCGGAGAGCTTCATCAGCAAGTACCGCCTGCCCGGACCCACCAAGGACGTGGCCCGCTACCAGGTCCTGCGCGAGACGGCAGGCGCGCGCCCGGCGTATTTCTATGTGGACGTGGAGCCGCGCCTGGTCCAGAGCCTCAAGCTCCTGGACGCCAAGGGCCAGCCCGTCACCGTGCGCTGGACCTCCGGCGGCGAGGTCTCGCTGCCGCCCGGCGAGTACTCCATGGCCGACGCGCAGAGCAACGGCCCGGCCAACCGGCTGCTGCCCGTGCTGGGCAACCGGCCGCTCAAGACCGGCGAGAAATTCCGCGTGGAGGCGGGCCAGCCCCAGCTTTTGTCCCTGCGCCAGGCCACCACCTTTGCCGGGCTGGGGGCCATGACCCTGGTGCCTTCCGGTGCGGCCAAAGTCGGCGGCAAGGTGTCTGACAAGTCCGTTGACAAGGCCGCCCCGGCCAAACCGGAGGCCGTGCCCGAGGCCGCAGCGGCCACCCAGACCGAGACCAAGCCAACGCCCAAGCGCATCGCCAAAGTCGTGGCCAAGCCCGCTGTCAAGGCCGTGAAGCCCGTGAGCAAGGGCGCTGCCAAACCCATGGCCAAGGCCGACGCAAAGTCTGCCGCCAAGCCTGCTTCCAAGATCGCCGCCAAGTCTGTGGCCAAGCCCGCAGCCAAGACCGCCGCCAAATCTGCGCCCGGGGCAGACGCCAAGATCTCCGCAAATGCGGACATGAAGGCCGAGGCCACGGCCCTGGCCACGGCCAAACGCCTCTCGGCCAACCCGGACCGCACCGAACGCTTCTAGGCACAGGTTTTAGACCTGGTTCCAGGTTTAGCCGAGGTCTGCGCGGAGGGCGTCCGGGAGCGCATGCGTGCGGCCATTTGCTGGCCCCTTGCGGGCTGCCAGCGGCGGGTGTAACACCCTGGCCCATGACAACCCAAGCCCGCTCCCCCCGCGCTTTTCTCGTCCTGGCTGCCCTTTTGGCGCTCTTGACCCTGCTTTCGGCCTGCGCCGACAAGGCCCTGCCCCCGCCTGCACCGGCGCCGGGGCCTGTGCTGCCGCCGCCGCCACTGGCCTCCCCCCCCCAGAACTGGCTGCGGCCCAGCCTGTTCTACGCCACCAGCCGCAACGTCCTTGACGTGGGCACCCTGACCCGCAGCGCCCGCTACGGCGCACTGCGCTCGCGCGAGACCTCCTACGGCGAGTGCCGCATGAGCCTGAGCGGCGCCGGTGCCGGGGCCTCGGACCGCATGGACGTCAACGTCGGGCTGGAGACCACCAGCCGCCTCTCCCGCGCCGCCTTCATCACGGAGCTGGAGCGCGCCGCCGCGCGCACCCCAAACCGCGAGGTGCTGCTCTTTGTGCATGGCTTTGACAACAGCTTTGAGGACGCGGCCAAGACCGCCACGCGCATCGCCCACGGCGTGGGCTTTCAGGGCGCGGCGCTGTTGTACAGCTGGCCCTCGGTGGGCAGCGCCGCCAGCTATTTGCAGGACCGCAACAACGCCTACTGGGCAGTGCATTACCTGAAGCAGCTTTTGTCCGACGTGGTGGCCGCGCGCTTTGTGGGCCGGGTGAACGTGGTGGTGCACAGCATGGGCAACGAGGTCTTCATCCGCGCCTACAGCGAGCTGGCCGACGAATGCGCGCGCGCGGGCAACGCGGACCTGAAGAAGATCAGGAACATCGTGCTGGCTGCGCCGGACGTGGACCGCGAGATCTTCCTCGACCAGCATGCGCAGAAGCTCATGAGCCTGGGCGCGCGCATCGTGCTCTACGCCTCGCGCTCGGACATGGCCCTGGCCGCCTCGGCCCTGGTTCAGGGCGGCGACTACGAGCGCCTGGGCAAGAACGTGGTCTGCGTGCCCGGCCTCTCCGTCACCGATGTTTCCGACGTGCGCACCGACCTGCTCGGCCACTCCTGGATCGGCGACAGCCGCGCCGTGCTGACTGATCTGCGCTGCGTGTTCACCGACGGCTGCACCCGTCAGACAGGCAAGCTGCTGCAGGAATACGTCTGCCCGGTCAGCACGCGCACCTTCCCGGCTCCGACCGGCAACCAGGACCGCAGCACCAGCGGCCAGACCTTCTGGCGGCTCATCGTCACCGACAGCGCCACCGGTCCCACCCTCGGCGGCTACAAGCTCGGCCTGCCCTGGCCCTAGGGGCTCGGGCGAGGGCTGACCCCCTTCAGGGGCTTCAAGGGTGTCGTGCCCTGGTCTTGCCCGCTTGCCAAGGCCGCTTGCACACGCTTCATGTTCACCATGCCGCACACACGCCGAAAGGGCTGCTTCAGGTTCCTGCCTGAAACAGCCCTTTCGGCGTCATGGGGAGTCCAGAGGGCCTCAGGCCCTTTGGCGGGGTCCAGGGGCAGCGCCCCTGGCCTGCGGAGCATATTCTCTACTTCTCGCCTTTTCCAGCGCGCGCTTGAACCCGGCCTGGGCGCGGCGGATGACGTGCTCGCCCACGCAGAAGGCCAGGCGGAAGTGGCCGGGACAGCCGAAGCCCTTGCCCGGCACGGCCAGGATGCGCTCCTCCAGCAGCAGCTGGACAAAGGCCACATCGTCGCCGCCGGGGGCCTGGGGGAAGAAGTAGAAGGCCCCGCGCGGCAGGGGGTAGGTGTAGCCCGCCGCGTCGAGCACCTCGCGCATGGCGTCGCGCCGGGTGGCGTAGATGCTGGCGTCGACCTGGGAGCCCAGGGTCTTGAACAAGAGCTTCTGGGCCAGGGCGGGCGCGTTGACAAAGCCCAGGATGCGGTTGGCCAGGATGATGCCGCCCACGAGCTCGGCCTTGTCCGGCATGGCCGGGTTGACCAAAGCGTAGCCCACGCGCGCCCCGGCCAGGGACAGGTTCTTGGAGAACGAGCTGACCACCACCGTGTGCGGGTACAGCGGCAGGAGCGAGGGCACCTCCGTGCCGTCAAAGGCCAGGAAGCGGTACGGCTCGTCAGCCAGCAGGAAGATGGGCCGCCTGCGCCCGGCGCTCTTGCGTTTCAGCATCTCGGCCAATTGGACCAGGCTCTCGCGTGGGTAGACCACTCCGGTGGGGTTGTTGGGCGAGTTGATGAGCACAACGGCGGTCTTGTCGGTGATGGCGGCCTCCAGCGCGTCCACGTCGAGATCAAAGGTGCCGGGTCTGGCGGGCGCGGTCTTGAGCACGCCGCCGTGGTTCTCCACGTAGAAGCCGTATTCCACGAAGTAGGGCGACGGGCAGAGGATTTCGTCGCCGGGTTCGAGCACCGCGCGGTAGAAGGCGTTGATGGCCCCGGCGGCCCCGCAGGTGATGACCAGGTCGGTTGCCGCCACGGGCGTGCCCTGTTCCGTGCTGACGACCCCGGCCAAGGCCTCGCGCACGTGCGGGTAGCCGAAGTTCGGCATGTAGCCGAAGGCGAAGGGCGCGTCAGCCTCGTCGGCGATCTCGTGCAGGCCCTGGCACACGCAGGCCGGGGGCGGCAGGTCCGGGTTGCCCAGGCTGAAGTCGCAGACCTGGTCCTCGCCGTACTGTTTCTTGAGCTCGATCCCGGCCTCGAACATGCGCCGGATCCAGGAGGAGCGGTCCATGTAGCTTGAGACCTGGGCGGAGAGTAAGGTCATGGGTGGCTCCTTGGGCGTGGTGATGTGGCTGGGCTGTGGCCCGCCTGCGGATTACTGCTGGCCTTTCGTCCGGAAGGCCGGGAGCTGGCCCTGGGTGGCGTTGGCCGCGTCCATGCCCGCGCCTGTGGCCGCCCCTGTGGCCGCCCCGGTGTCCGCGCTGGCAGCCCCTGGTTTGGCCTCGGGCCTGGGCTGGTCGCGGAACATCACGGCCAGCTCGCGCACGATGGGCCCGAGCTTCTCGGCGATCAGCGCGGATTTGGCGCGGTTCTTCTCAATGGACTCGGCGGACATGCTGGTTAGGCCGTCGAGCTTCTTCTCCAGCCCGTAGCCGATGTTGCGCGCGCTGTCGTTGACCATGTTCATGGCCCACAAGAACAGCGCGCCGACAATCACGGCCTTGATGAGGAAGGGCCGCAGCCGGGTCAGCAACCGGGGTTCGCCGCTGCCCGGCTGGGAGCCCGTTCCGGCCGCGCCGGGCCGGGGAAGCCAGGACAGCAGGTCCTCGGAGGCGTACTCCATGATGCGCTGCTCCCTGGCCTGCTTCAGCTTGGCGTAGGCGGCCTCCAGGCTTTTGTCGTGCACCAGCAGGCCCAGCTCCGGGATGCACAGGCTGAAGCGCCCGGACTTTTCCAGCAGGCGCGCCTCGTACACGGCCTCCAGGCAGGACCGGAGCTCCGCCGTGGGGTTTTTCTGCGTCGGCGGCACGATGGTGTAGGCGGTGTCTGTGCTGTCAGAGATGTTCGAAGTGTGTGGATCCATGGGGGTCTCCCTTTGGCGCTGCGGCCCTGGTTTACCTGGGGCGGCAGGCGTTCTCGTAGATGATCAGGGACTGGTTCTGGTACACCGGGCGCAGGCAGTCCGGCGGGACAAAGTCCTTCGGCGCCAGGCGGATGCAGTGGATGTAGTAGTCTACCGGCGTGCGGGCCAGAACCTCGGCCTTGGCCTGGGGCGTGGGCGCGGCGTAAAAGGCCTTCAGGCTTTTGATGCGTTCGTTGGCGATGCGCAGGGAGTCCTCGGGCAGCCAGGGCATGGGAAAGGCGTACCCTTGCAGGCCGCTGAAGCCGATGTAGTCGAACAGCGGCATGGGGATGAAGCCGCCCATGTAGGAGCCGAGGAAGGAGTCCTTGTTGGTGAAGAACGTGCTCCGGCGGTCCAGGTGGGTGGAGGCCCAGCGCAGGCCCTCGCGCTCGCCCGCGTCAAGAATCTTGGCCTGGGCGTCTGCCGGAACCTCGTTCAAGGGGGTGTCCAACGGGTAGAACATCCGCTGGAGGGTGACACCCACGCCAAGCACGAGCAACAGCGCAAGCACCGGGGCGAACCTGGGCATGCGCCAAAAGAAGATGTGCGCGGCCACAGGGGCAAAGGCCAAAAGCACCAGCACGCGTGCCTGCCAGAAGAAGTAGAAGTCGCCGCCGACAAAGTTGAACAGCTTGAGCAGCACCGCGCTCCCCAGCACAAAGGCGGCGCAGAAGACAAGATAGTGTGCCGCGCGTTTTGTCTTGAGGCGCAGCACCGGGTTCGCCTCCAGGGCCAGGATGGCCAGGACCACGTACGGCCCGAGCACTACGGCCATGTCGCCCAGATTGCCCAGGGCGCCCAGCAGCAGCTTCATCAGCTTGGGCAGGCGCGTGGCCACGATTCCCGTGTCCGGGTAGATGGTCAGCTTGAGAGCGGCCGCACAGGCCAGTACCAGAACCGCCAGCAGCAACTCCCTGGCGCGGACCTGGCGCTTGACCAGGCGCAGCAGCAGCACCGGCAGCAGGCACACGGGCAGGAGCATGAGCAGCGGGGCCTTGGTGCTGGCGCAAACAAGGTAGCTCAGGGCCGCATGCACGGCGAAAAGCTGCGGGCGGCGGCCGGAAAGATAGCCGTACAGCGCGGTGCAGAACAGCAGCAGCGCGGGCAGGCCCAAAAAGAACGTGTGCTGGTAGCCGAAGAGCTGCACGCTGGGCGAGCCGTAGAAGTTCACGCCGGAGGTGAACAGGATGAGCGCCAGGGCGAGCACGGTCTCCAGCAGGGTGAACCCGGCCAGGCGGCGGCAGCCGACCACCGCGCCGCAGGCCAGAAACAGCCAAAGCACCGGCGGCCAGAGGAACATGACCAGGTCCATGGGGTGGATGCCGGTAGTCAAGGCGCAGGCGGCGTAGCAGAAATGGTACAGCATGTGGGTGGTCAGCACGCCCCCGGCCACCATTGGGTGCGCGTATGGCAGGCCGTGCTCCAGGGCCCGCAGCACGGAGAAGATGTACGACCCCATCATGACGTCGTCGACGTAGTAGAACCTGGCCAGCCCAGGCACCGGCAGGGAGACCCCGGCGATCTTGGGCAGGCACAGGGCCAGGCCTGCGCAGAGCACGGCCAGCATCAGGAGCAGGTCGCCCCAGGGCGTGGCAGGGACCATGGGTTCGGCGGACCCGGCGGACTCGGCAGGCTCGGCTGGATTGGTGACGACCGTCCTGGCGCGCCTGCGCGGAGTCAGCTCCGTGCAGCAGGTGGCCAGGCCAAGCACGGGCTGGACCCAGATCAGCAAAGGCTGGCGCAGGGCCGCCCCGGCATAGGCCAGGGCGAAGAGCGTGGCCAGGGCGGCGGGAGAGCCCAGGGCCAGGCGCTCGGCCAGGGACAGGGGCAGGCGCACCAGCAGGCCGCCCAGGCCCAAGGCCGGCAGCAGCACAAAGGCCAGCATGAAGCCGAAAAACAGGGGCAGCTGCGCAGCCAGCTCCGGGTTCCGCCAGCCGATGTAGAAATAGCAGGCGGCCAGGGGCACGAGGAAGAGCAGGTCTCTGAGTCGGCTCATGAAGCAGGGCTCGTTGTGGGGCAAAGGTGGTTGCGCATTCGCAGGGTGGTTCCAGGTTTGTGCACGGCTATACAGGTCTGGTGGAGGCACTCGGAATGCAGCTGCATTATGGGGGGGGACACACGTTGCCTGTAGGGCTCCTCAACCGTGTGTTCACCTAAAGTGTGAATAGCAAAACCGGGGACTGCATGCCAGGCGCAATGGAGTGTTTGTGCAATGCACGCAGTACGTCATTCCATTTTACACAACAAAAAGTGTGCATGGTTGCATGGTTAACCGCCTCTCGTAAATCAGAGAACACGAATAATGTCAAGGTCGCCAGGACTCGCAGAACCCGTCAAAAAAATCAAAGGGTTAGGGCTCAGGGGTTTTGGCCGTGCAGCATCCTGTCCGCAGCAGCGCGCCCAGGCCTCCGGTCAAGAGCATGGCCACGCTGTTCAGCAGGTAGCAGAGCGTGCCCAGCAGGAAGCCCTGCTCGTAGGTGGCGCCCAGGGCGGCGGCGAAGAAGGCGGTGGCGCCCTCGCGCACCCCGATGCCCTGCACCGTGGTCGGCACGACCCGGATCAGCTCCACGAGCACGCCGATGACGCCGAGCTGCGGCCAGGAAAGAGGCATGCCCATGTTCCGGGCCACCACCCACAGGGCGGTGATCCACACCGAGGTGGCGCACAGGGAGAGGAGCAGGGCCTTGGCCGCGACGCGCAGGTCCATCCGCAGCCCGGCGTCCAGGAACAGAGCCAGGCGGGGGAACCTGTTCTCCACGACGCCAAGCCTGGGCCGCAGCACGCGCAGAATAACGGGGAGCAGGGGCACACCGCAAAAGGCCAGCCCCGCGCCCAGCGCCACAGTTGTAAACATGCCGGAAACGCCAGAGGGAAGCCCCGCAAAACAGGCCACCCAGCCCAGGCAGAGCAGGTACAGCCCCAGGTAGCCCAGCAGGCCGAAGACCCGCTCCTGCAACAGGGCGATGACCGGGGCCATGGTCCCGCGCTCGCTTTTGAGCGCCACCACCCGGTAGGCGTCACCGCCGAGGTTGGCCGGGGTCAGGGTGTTCAGCAGATTGGCGTAGAGGTAGATGGCCACATGCTCCAGCAGCGGCCTGGGAACCAGAGGGTTGATCATGATGGTCCAGCGCAGGGCCATCAGGGCGTAGTTGAGCAGGCACAGCAGCAGCCCGGCCGCCAGCAGGCCCGGCGTCAGCAGGCGCATGCTGCGCGAAAGCGCGGCCCAGTCCAGCCAGTGCAGGGCCAGGCCGAACAAGGCGATGCTGAGGCTCCACTTGAGAAGTCGTATCATGCGTGCGTCGCCTCGGCAGGATCAATCGGCCTGCCATTTGCCTGTGCCTGGGCTGGATTGCCAGGGCTGGGCGTTCCTTCTTGCCGGACCGGGCCAGGGGCCGCGCAGCTGCGCGTTGCGGAGAGGGCGCATGTCCACCCCTGGTAGGCCAACAGCCAGGGGGGCGCTACGGCGGCCTGTGCGTCATCCAATGCGCTTCACGGCTCACAGCTGAACGCCGCCGCTCCATGCTGTTCTGGCGCGGCGTTTTCCTCCAGGCTGAAGCGATCACTCAGGTAGGCGTAGCAGCGCCCCTGCTCCAGCCGGAACCCGGCTCCGCGTTCAGCCCGGGGGGGCGTCCTCGGGAACCTTCTGGCTGACGAAGTACAAGGGCCGCCGCAGCACCTCGCAGTGGATGCGCGCCAGATACTCGCCCATCAGCCCGAGGATGACGAACTGCAGGCCGAAGAAGAAGCTGAGCATGACCATGATGCTGGTCCAGCCGGGAACAGGGCTGCCCTGCAGCCAGTTGGCGATGACGTAGAGCGAGAACAGCAAGCACAGGGCGAAGGTGAAGAGCCCAAGGCCGGTGATGATCTGCGCCGGGAGCGGGGAGAAGCCCAGGAAGGCGTCGTACATGGTCTTGAACATGCGCCCCAGGCTCCAGCCGGATTTTCCGGCCAGGCGCGGGGCGCGGTCATACTCCTCCACCTCTTGCGGAAAGCCGGTCCAGGCCACGATGGCGAAGGTGATGCGGTTCTGTTCCGGGAACCGGCGCACGGCCTCCACCACCTCGCGGTCCATGAGCAGGAAGCTGCCGGTGGTGAACTTGGAGCCGCGCGGCATGGCGTGGCGGCGGATCAGGGAGGAGAACAGGTTGCTGGCGAACACGCGCCAGCCTTCGTCCCCCCGCGCGCGGCGCTTGCCCCAGACGATCTTGGCCCCGGCGCGCCACTTGGCCACAAAGCCCAGCACGGTCTCCACCGGGTCCTGCAGGTCTGCGGCCAGGGTGCACACGGCATCCGCCTGGACGGCGTCCAGGGCGGCCTGGATGGCCAAATGCGAGCCGAAATTGCG
This sequence comes from uncultured delta proteobacterium, assembly GCA_903843965.1. Taxonomy (GTDB): domain Bacteria; phylum Desulfobacterota; class Desulfovibrionia; order Desulfovibrionales; family Desulfovibrionaceae; genus Humidesulfovibrio. Next base: position 83,604 of record CAIMRY010000023.1, on the reverse strand, counting down.
CGACAGGCGGAGCGCCCGGAAGCGGGGGTCGCGCTGGCAGATGTCGCAGATCAGGGCCCAGGAGGCGTCGCGGCTGCCGTCGTCCACAAAGATGATCTGCCAGTCCACGCTGGTCTCCGCGAACAGGACCCGGCGCACCTCCTGCTCAAAGTGCGCGAGGTTGTCGGCCTCGTTGAACACCGGGGTGACGCAGGCGACGAGAGGGCGTTTCATTTGCCGTCCCACAGGGGGAAGCCTGGGCCCAGAAGAGCGGCCAACTGCCGGTTCGGCTCCTCGTAGGCCGCGTGCAGGCGCGCGCGCAGGTCCTCGGGCAGGGTCTCGTCCAGTTCGCCGTCGGCGCGGTTGATGACCCCAAGGCCGTCGACATCGCCGGGGCGCTGCTCCACGCCGAGAAAGGCATGGGTTCGGGCCAGCACCTCTCCGGGCGCGCTGGCGATGTCCTCGAAGCGCAGCACCAGGATCTGCTCGCGCGGGAACAGCTCAAAATAAGGCCGGAGCAGGTCGGCGTAGAGTCCGCGTGAGAATAGCGCGTGGGGGCGCGCGTAGCGCAGGGACGGGGGGCAGGTGCGCTCGCGCTCCTCCTCCTGGGCCAGGGCAAAGGCGAAGGATTCCTTTTCCACCCCGTTGTGCCGGGACCACAGCCAGTTGTTGAAGCAGCGGTCCACGGGCTCGCGCAGCAGAAAAATCAGCCGCGCCTGGGGCAGGTGCGCAAAGATGCGCTGCGCCGCCACAGGGCTCTCCAGGTAGTTGGTGGATTTTTCCCCGGCCTTGATTCCGGACGGAACCTGGGCGAACCAGCGGTCGCAGTATGAGGCGAAGCCTTTCTCGTAGAGTTCGTCGACCAGGAAGAACTTCGGCTCCGGGGTCACGGGCTTGGCCATATGCACGCCGGGATGCAGGTCCAGGGCGGCATAGAGCCAGGTGGTGCCGCTGCGTGGAGCGCCGCCGATGATGAAATCAGGGCTTCTCATGAACTCGCCTCCCGGCCCTGATCCAGCAGGGCCTGACCCAGGGCCGCAACCACGCGCTGGCAGTCGGCTGTGGTCATTTTGTGGTGCAGGGGCAGGATGATGCCGTGGTCGCGCGCGGCTTCGCTGGCGGGCAGGCGGCCCTGGGGCCAGTATGGGGAGTAGGGGGGCTCAAGGTGACAGCACATGATGCCCCGGCGGGTGGAGATGCCTTGGCGCAGCAGAGCCTCCATGACCGTTTTCAGGTCCGCCCCGGCGGGCAGGGTGGCGACATAGCTCTGCCAGTTGCTGCGCATGTCCGGGCCTTGCCGCTGGGTGCGCACGCCGGGCAGGGCGGCCAAAAGCTCTGAGTAGGCGGCGGCCAGCTCGCGGCGCTGGGCCAGCAGGGCCTCCAGGCGCCCCAGCTGCACCAGGCCGATGCCCGCCTGGATGTCCGTGAGCCTGTAGTTGTGGCCGGTGACCAGGTATTCCTCGAAGACCACCGAGCTGGCGTTGTGGCGCTGGGCATCGGGGATGCTCATGCCGTGCTGGCGCAGCAGGCGGAAGAGCCGGTCCTGGTCCGGGTCGGCGGTGGTGAGCATGCCCCCGTCGCCGGTGGTCAAGACCTTGCGTGGGTGGAAGCTGAAGCTGGCGCTCAGGCCGTGCGGTGTGCCGATGTACTCGAAGTCCCGGCCCGGCAGGCGGATCTGGCTGCCCAGGGCGCAGGCGGCGTCCTCCAGCACGGGGATGCCCAGGGCTTTCGCCTGGGGCAATATCCGCTCCAGGTCGGCGGGCATGCCCACCTGGTGCACCACCAGCACGGCAGCCAGCCGTCCGATGGGCGGCTTCAGCCGTCCGAGCAGGGTCTCGGGCCCGTTGAAGCGTGCGGCGTCGGCATAATAGAGCGCACCGTCCCGGGGAATGAAGTCCTGGGCCAGGCAGGCGCGCAGGGCCTCCGGGCACATGTTCAGGGTCTCGGGGTCGATGTCCACGAACACCGGCTCGGCCCCGCAGGCGCGGATGGCGTTGGCCGTGGCGATGAAGGTGTGGCTGACGGTGACGACCACGTCGCCGGGCTTGACCCCGGCGGCCAGCAGGGCCAGGTGCAGGGCCGTGGTGCAGCTGGATACGGCGCAGGCGTGCGGCGCGCCGGTCAACCGGGCAAAGGCCTGCTCAAAGGCCAGGACCTTCGGTCCCTGGGTGACCCAGCCCGAGGCCAAGACCTCGGCCGCGGCAACGGCCTCTTCCTCGCCCAGGCAGGGCAGGGCCACGGGCAGGGCGGCGGGCAGCGTGCTCATGACTGGCCGCCTGTTGTGGTTCCAGCAGGGCCGAGCAGCCAGGGCTCCGGCTCCAGGTTCTCCCAGGCCGAGGCGGTCATGCGCGCAAGATTCTCCGGCGTGGGCGGCACGTGCGCCGTGAACCACGCCACGGTGCGCGCAAGACCTTCGTCGATGCCCAGGCTGGGCGCGGAGCCCAGGAGCGCGGCGATGCGCGTGGCGTCACCCCAGAGGCGCAGCACGTCGCTGGGGCGCTGCGGCAGGTGGTCCAGGCCCGAGGCGGAGCCGGTGAGCGTGAGGATGCGCCGGGCGATGTCCGCGATGGACACCTCCTGGCCCCGGCAGACGTTGTACACGTTGCCGAGCGCGGCGTCGCTCTCCAGCAGGCGCACGAGATAGTCCGCGGTTTCGGTGACGTAGGTGAAATCGCGGGTCTGGCTGCCGTCGCCGTAGATGGTGAGCGGCTGGCCAGCCATGGCCTTGAGGATGAACCGGGGGATGACCTCGCCGCAGATGCCCGCCCAGTGCTCGCGCGGGCCGTAGTTGTTGTGCGGCCGGGCCACCACCACGGGGAGCCAGCCCGCCCGGTGGAAGGCCAGGGCGTAATACTCGCCCGCCAGCTTGGACGCGCCGTAGATGGTCTCCGGCCGGAAGGGGCATTCCTCGGGCAGGGGCGCCACGGCTGCGGTGCCGTTGATCTCCGAGCTGGAGCAGTACAGCAGGCGCTTGACCCCGCAGGCCACGGCGGCCTCCAGGACGGCGAGGGTGCCGGAGGTGTTCACCTCGTGCACCACGGTGGGCTGGCGCAGGCTCAGGCGCACGTTGCGGCAGGCCAGGTGAAAGACGTGGTCCACGCCCTGGAAGAGTTTTGTCAACTGGGCCAGGTCGCGGATGTCGCCGCGCTCCACGCGCAGGCGTTCGTCGCCCTGGTGCTGGGCCAGGTTGTCCAGGCTGCCGGTGGAGAAGTCGTCCACCACGAGCACCAGGTTTCCGGCGGCGAGCAGCCTGTCCACCAGATGGCTGCCGATGAACCCGGCCCCGCCGGTGACGGCGACGCGTTTGTCATGCAGCTTCATGCGCCGACCTCGAAGGAAAGCACGCCGTCGATGACGCGGCGGATCTGCTCCTCGGTCATCTCCGGGAACAGGGGCAGGCTCAGCAGCTCCTCGGCCGCGCGCTCGGCCCTGGGGAACGAGCCGGGGCCAAGGCCCAGGTGGGCGTAGCATTCCTGGAGGTGCAGCGGCAGCGGGTAGTGCAGCCCGGTGTGGATGTTCAAGGCCTTCAGGTGCTCGGCCAGGGCGTCGCGCCGGGTCACGTGGATGACGTACAGGTGGCGGGAGGGCACGCCCCCGGGCCGCAGCACGACCGGGCGGATCCAGCCGCAGGCGGCAAAGGCCTGGTCGTAGGCCTGGGCAATGGCCCGGCGTTTGCGGTTCCAGTCCTCCAGGTGCGTGAGCTTGACGCGCAAAAATCCGGCCTGGATGGCGTCCAGGCGGGCGTTGCTGCCTTCCAGGCGGTGGATGTACTTTTCTTTCTGCCCGTGCTCGCGCAGCATCTTCACCCGTTCGATGACCCCGGCGTCGTCGCTGGTCACCGCGCCGGCCTCGCCCAGGCCGCCCAGGTTCTTGCCCGCGTAGAAGCTGAAGGCGGCGGCGTGGCCAAGGCCCCCGGCACGGCGGTCATTGACGCTGGCGCCCTGGGCCTGGGCCGCGTCCTCCAGCACCAAAAGCTCATACGTGGCGGCCAGGCGGTTCAGGGCGTCCATGTCCGGGCACTGGCCGTACAGGTGCACGGGAATGACGACCCGGGGCCGCAGGCTCGCGTCTGCGGCGGCGAAGCGGCGGGCCAGCTCGGCCTCCAGCAGGTCCATGTCCATGAGGCTGGTGGCCGGGTCGATGTCGACAAAGGCGAACCGGCCCCCGGCCAGGGAAACGGCCTCGGTGGTGGCGATGAAGGTGTTGGGCACGGTGATGGCCAGAAAGCCCGGCCCCAGGCCCAGGCCCTGCAAGGCCAGGCGCAGGGCGTCCGTGCCGTTGCTCACCCCGGCGCAGTGGGCCACGCCGCAGTAGGCCGCGAACTCGGTTTCAAAGCCCGCCAGCTGCGGGCCGCCCACAAAGGCGGCATTGTCCAGGGCCTGTTCAAAGACTGCGAGCAGCGCCGGTTTGAGTGCCTGATGCTGCTGCTTCAGGTCCAGAAAGGGCACCGGCTGTTCTGACGGCTTCATTATTTCAACTCCGGGGATTGCGGCTCGATGGTGCGGATGACGCGCGCGGGGTTGCCGGCCACCACGCAGCGCGGGGGAACGTCCCTGGTCACCACGCTGCCCGCGCCGACGATGGCTTCCTCGCCGATGGTGATGCCGCACAGGATGGTGGCGTTGCTGCCGATGGAGGCGCGCCTGCCCACGCGGGTGGGCGTGCAGGACCAGTCGTCCGCGCCCTTGAGCGCGCCTTCCGCCGTGGTGGACCGGGGGAACAGGTCGTTGGTGAACATGACCCCGTGGCCGATGAAGGCCTCGTCGTCCACCTGCACGCCGGAGCAGATGAAGGTGTGGCTCTGGATCTTCACGCGGTCGCCGATGTGCGCGTCGCGCTGGATCTCCACAAAGGTGCCGATCACGCAGTCCTGGCCGATGGTGCAGCCGTAGAGGTTCACAAAGCCGCCCAGGCGCACCCCGGAGCCCATGCGCACGTCCGGCGCTACCTGCAGGTGGGGCTGCAGAGGGGGCTGCAGGTGGGGCTGCTCCTGACCGCTCACGCCCCCTCCAGCAGGATGCGCTCCCCGCCCGCAAGCAGGGACCGTTCCGAGGCCTCCAGCACGCGCACCACCTTGAGCCCGGCGAGGCCGTCGGCCAGGGGCTGGGTGCGGGCGCGCACGCACCCGACAAAGTGCTCGGCCTCGGCCTGCAGCGCCTCGCGGTGCACCAGCTTGGGCGCCAGCATGTCGCCGGTGCGGTAGTCCACCTTGATCTTGTTCAGGGACTCGTGGTTCGGATTGACCACGATGCCCTTGTCGTAGACCTTGACCTTTTCCGTCTGGTCCAGGTCGTCGTAGACGATCATTTTCCGGGTGCCGGCGATGATGGTCTTGCGGATCTTGACCGGGGCCAGCCAGCTGAAGTGGAAGTGCGCCACGAAGCCGTCGGCGTAGTCCAGGTGCAGGTAGGCCAGGCTCTCCAGGTTCTTGTTGCCGTGGCGGCTGCCCATGGCCCGCACGGCCACGGGGTCCGTGCCCACCAGGTGCATCAGGATGGAGAGGTCGTGCGGGGCCAGGTCGTAGATGACGTTCACGTCCTCCTGGAACAGGCCCAGGTTGATGCGCACGGAGTCGAAGTAGAGCAGGTCGCCCAGCTCGTGGCGGTCCACCAGCTCCTTGATTTTCAGCACTGCGCCGGTGAACAGGAAGGTGTGGTCCACGGCGATGATGCGGCCCATCCGTTCGGCCTGGCCGATGAGCTGCCGCCCCTGCTCCGAGGTCTGGGTGAAGGGCTTTTCCACGAGCACGTCTTTCCCGGCGGAAAGGGCCGCCATGGCCAGGCGGAAGTGGTGCGCCACCGGCGTGGCGATGACCACAGCCTGGATGTCCGGCTGCGCCAGGAGCGCCGCGTAGTCCGCCGTCACCGTGGTGGAGGGGTACGCCCTTTGGGCCGCCTCGCGGCGGTTTTTGTCCAGGTCGCAGATGGCGGCGAGCCTGCAGCCGTCCAGCGTGGAGAAGTTGCGCGCAAGATTGGGACCCCAGTAACCGAAGCCGACAAGGCCGATGCCGATGGTGCTGCTCATTTCCCCTTGCCCAGATTGCAGTATTTTTCATAGATGGACATGGGGATGAGCTGGAGCTTGGCCAGCACCCAGATGGCCCACTTCATCTTGCTGAACAGCTTGAGCAGGTTCGGGTAGTCCCGGAAGGTCTTCTTCGGCTGCGCCAGCATGGTCTCGAATTCGTCGCGGCTGATGCCCATGCGCTTCAGGCACAGGCCGATGACCTTCTCGTCCTCGATGACCGAGACCTCGGAGATCTTGCGCAGGCCTTCCTCGCGGGTCATCTGCCCGGAGCGGATCAGGGCGCTGTAGTTGAACTTGCGGCGGTCCACGTTAAACTTGGTCCGCAGCACGTAGGTCAAGAGGCCCTGGAACAGGTCGTCGTAATAGTGCGCGCCGGTGTTGACCCAGCCAAGTTCGCGGGAGAGCAGTTCGTCGACCTCGGTGCGGACATAGCGCAGGTGGTACAGGGGCATCACCGTGCGGATGCGCCGGAACAGCGTGTAGTAGATCAGCTGCGGCAGGTCGAGGTGGAAGCCGGGGTCGGCGGGCTTCCATGGGCGCAGGGGAATGGTGCCGAACTTTCGGCTGATGGCGTGCAGATACCGGCCGTCCAGGTAGTGCCACTCCAGGGGCGAGATGCCCTCGGTGCGGAAGGACTGGCCGATGAAGATGTACTTGACGTCTTCCTTGGCCGCCATGCCGTACAGGGCCGTGGCGATGCCGATGTCCGTGGCCAGGTTCAGCTCCGGGATGGAGGCCTTGAGCGCCGCAAGCTTCAGGTCCTTGGACTCGCGGAAGTCCGAGGTGACCGTGCGCATGTCCACGCCGAGCTTGGCTGTGGCGGCCTGCATGTTCTTCCCGGCCACGGGGTTGCCGAAGCCGTCGTTGAAGTACACCGCCAGCGGCCGCAGGCCGTAGACCACCTTGGCCAGGTACAGGGTGTAGGTGCTGTCGCGCCCGCCGCTCAGGCCGCAGATGCAGTCATAGGCCTTGCCCTTGCCCTGCTCCTTGATGCGCTCCACCATCTGGAGGAGGTGGGCCTCGCCTTCGGGCGTGAGCGGGTAGCGGCGGTCCAGTCCGTCGTGCAGGTGGCAGTAGTCGCACACCCCGTCGGCATCGAAGATGATGCCCGGGGCGGTTTCATCCATGAGACATCTGCTGCAAATGCGTGGTGCGCTCATGGCGTCAAAAGCCCCTTCTTGTCGATAAGCATTTTGCCCACAGCCGTCCCCAGGGGGATGGGCGCGGGAACCTCAAACTCCGCCACGACCAGCTCGCCGGCGAACTCAACATACTTGCCCTGGGCGATGGTCCCCTCTGGCCCCACGGCCAGGGAGCAGCCCACGCTCTTCTTGCCCTCGTAAGGTCCGGCCAGGATGATGCCCACGCTGGTGGCGTTGATCACGACCATGTTGAACATCCGGGCCAGGGTGTGGAAGGGCTTGAACCACTTCTCCCCATAGGGGTTGTCGCACTCGACCAGGGAGTAGTCCACGGTCCAGGACGAAGGCGAGAGGATGAACCGCGCGCCCATGCGGCCCAGGACATAGCCGATGTCCAGGGCGTCGCCGTAGTTGTCGGAGCAGATGTTCAGCCCGATGCAGCCGAAGGGCGTGTCGACCACGGACAGGGTCTGGCCGATGGAATAGTAGTCGTAGGCCACGTCCAGCACATTGATTTTGTGGTATTTCAGGATGATTTCGCCGGAGTCGTTGACCAGGATGGCCGCGTTGTAGACCTTGCCCTCATGGGCCTCGGTCAGGCCGCAGCAGACGTAGATTCCGGCCTCGCGGGCCTTGGCGCAGATGCGCTCGCTGTGTGGGCCGGGGATGGGCTGGGCCTCGGTCTGGGCCGAGGGGTGGGTCCAGCCCAGGTCCAGGCATTCCGGCAGCAGCACGATGTCGCACTGGCGCTCCACGCCCAGGTCGATCATCTCCAGGGCGCGCTGGATGTTGCGTTCAGGCTCGCCGCCCTCCACCAGCAGTTGTCCCATGCCGATCTTGATCCGTTTGGAATTCACTTGGATCTCCGCTTGTCTCGTATGGCCATGGTTATATTATGTGGGAACGCAGCCGCACCCACGTAAAAGCCTGCCTTTCGACGCCGTATCTCGTGGACTTCACACGACGCATTGTCCATAATACCACCCCGGAAAAATCTCAACCCCTAACATTCTGCATGCCTGGCGGACCGTGGCCTGGTGTGTTGCGGCGGGGGCATGGCGCGCCAGGCGGCGGCCCCTTGGCCCGCCCGGTCGGCCAGCACGCCGCTACAGCCCCGGCCGCTCGGCCTCCCAAACCAGGATGAACACGCTCGGCAGGCCGCACTTCGCCTTCAGGTAGTCCATGATCTCCTGGGACAGGTCCGTGTCTGCGGCCACGGTGTAGCTCCAGTTGTCCAGCCTGATCCTGCGGCCCGCGCTGCTGCGGCTCGCGCCATGGCTGCGCGAGACCGTGAAGCCGCCCGCGGTCTGGACCAGGAAGTCGTTCAGGGCCGGGAGCTTTTGGGCCGCCACGCTCGCCGGGACCACGAAGAAGTGCACGATGCTTCGTTGCGCCAGGGCGGCGGGCGCAAGCGCAAGCACCAGGGCCAGGGCCACGGACAGGAGCAGGGCAAAGCGGGTCGTTGTGCGGAAGGTCGTGTCGGTCGTCTGGGGAATCGGCTGGTGGTTCGGCTGAAAGATCATGGCGCGCTCCTTTGTAAATGTTCAGGACAGGGTACCCGCGCCCGGACGGATTGCCAAGGGGTGCGGCGAAAAACGGCCCGCCTTGCAATTCCCGCCCGCATTCACTATTGATCGTGCCAACGTTTGGCCGTCTTGACCACATGTCGGCGCTTTGCCGTCCTGGGCGCATGTCGGTGCTTTGCCATCTTGATCGGCGCTTCGCGCCTGGCGCGGCTGGCCGCACAAGCGCGGTTGATCCTCTGGCGGGTAAGGAACATGACCCCGAAAAAGCGCATCCTCTTCCTCACCGGCACCCGGGCCGACTTCGGCAAGCTCAAGCCGCTCATGCTCGCGGTGGAGGCCTGCCCGGACTTCGAGTGCCACATCTTCGTCACCGGCATGCACCTCTTGTCCCAGTTCGGCTACACCTACCGCCAGGTGGAGCGCGAGGGCTTCGTCAACGTGTTCACGGCCCAAAATCAGGTGGGCGGCGAGGCCATGGACCTGATCCTGGCCAACACCGTGGCCGCGCTCTCGCGCCACGTCAGCGGCGACCCGCCGGACATGATCGTGGTCCACGGCGACCGGCTGGAGGCCCTGGCCGGGGCCATCGTGGGCGCCTTCCGCAACATCCTGGTGGCCCACATCGAGGGCGGGGAGCGCAGCGGCACCATCGACGAGATGATCCGCCACAGCGTGACCAAGCTCTCGCACCTGCACTTCGTGTCCAACGAGGACGCGGCGCGCAGGCTGCTGCAACTGGGCGAGCACCCGGACTCGGTGTTCACCATCGGCTCCCCGGACATCGACATCATGCTCTCGCCCGACCTGCCGGACCTGGACGCGGTGCGCGCCCGCTACGACATCACCTTCGACGAGTACGCCGTGGCGCTGTACCACCCGGTGACCACCGAGCCGGAAAAGCAGGCCCGCCGGGCGCGAGACTTCACCAATGCGCTCATCGAGTCCGGCTACAACTACGTGGTCATCTCGCCCAACAACGACGCGGGCAGCGAGCAGATCCTCAAGGCCTACGAGGCGCTGGAGGGCAATCCGCGCATCCGCCGCTTCCCCAGCATGCGTTTTGAGTACTTCCTGCGGCTGATGCAGGGAGCGCGCTTCATCATCGGCAACTCCAGCGCGGGCGTGCGCGAGGCTCCGATCTACGGCGTGCGCACCATCAACGTGGGCAGCCGCCAGAGGGACCGCTTCCAGCATCCGTCCATCGCCAACGTGCCGAGCAAGCGGGAGCCGCTGCTGGCGGCCATGCGCGAGGCCTGGAGCCTGGAGGAGTGCCCGCCCTGCTTCTACTTTGGCCGGGGCGACAGCGTGGGCAAGTTCATGGCCCACCTGGCCGAGCCCAGCCTGTGGAACCGCACCCGCCAGAAGCACTTCCAGGACATGGCGCAGGGCTGAGGCCCGACGCCGGGCTGCACGGCTCTGCCGGACTGAAAACTCCGCCGGACTGAAAAACACCGCCGGGCCGAGAGCCCAGGCCGCCCAAAACCGCAGCGGGTCAGCCGGACAGATCGTCTGGCTGGCCCGCTGTGCGTTGGCTGGTGCGGAGTGGCCGGTGCGGAGTGAAACGCGTGTGAGGATGCGTGGAAGCTAGCCCAGGCTGCGCGCCAGGCGTCTGGCCGCGTACTGCAGGCTGCGCAGGGGCTTGAGCGCGCGCACCAGTTCCGGGGTCACGTGCGGATCGTAGAGGCGGCGCAGGTTGGCCGGGGCTCCCTGGTTGTGGGTTCCCTGGCGGATGCCCGCGCCCCGGCCTTCGAGGATGCCGCGCAGGGCGGCCACGGTCAGGGCGTAGGCGTCATGCTCCACATCCAAACGCACGGCGGACCGGGCCGAGGCGTAGTCCGCCGGGCTGAACGACGGCAGTGGCCGGGCCAGCAGCGCGGGCAGGTCGGCTGTGCCCGCGAGAAGCGTGGAGCAGCGGCGCACCATCCGGGCCTGGGCCTTGAACAGCCCGGTGGTGACAGTGGCGGGCAGAATCAGCGAGGGCCTGTCCCAGAAGGGCAGCTCCAGGCTCATGGCCGAGCCGCGCAAAATGGCAGCGTCGCAAAAATGGTAGGCCCAGGTGGTGTCGGCCTCGTCCACGGCTGTCACGCCCCAGAGCGCGTCCGAGGAGTCCTTGAGCCCCCAGGGGTGGGGCGGGCCGTGCTTTTTGAAGGCGTATTCCCAGGGGTGCAGCTTCACGGCCAGATTCAGCCCGGCCTGGCGCACGGCGCTGGCCACCTGGGCATAGCTTTCGTCGCCTACGTCCGGGGCGCTGGGCAGCCACAGGCACAGCGGGCGCTCGGGGTCGAAGCCGTACTTCCCGAAAAAGGCCGCGCGCGAGGCATAGCCCCCGTGCAGCGGGTTCAGCGTGGGCTCGAAGAAGATGTTGCCGGTGAAGGCCAGGCTGGCGGCCTCGAAAAAGCGCGGCGCTTCCGGCGTGCGGTTGAACTCCAGCTCGAAGAACAGGGTCAGCGGGTGTTGCAGCAGCAAGTGCTCGGCCCCGTGGCAGGTGAAGTCGCCCAGCAGGGTGGCCATCTGCGCCGTGGCTGCGCCGCGCGCCCGGGCAGCGGCGATGAGCCCGGGCAGGTCCGGGTCGTGGTGGGCGTCGGTGACGAGCAGGCGCGCCTGCGAGGAGTCGGCCCGGCGCAGCAGCTCCTGGCGCGGCAGCAAGTGTATCCTGCGTGCGGCCAGGCCGTCCAGGGCCTCGGGCGGGATGTCCGCTTCGGGCCCGGCTCCGGTTTTGAGGCCGCGCGGCGGGCTGGCGGAAAAGAGCAGCTCGCAGGATATTCCGGCCTCGGCCAGGGCCTGGTGCAGGCGGATGAGCTTGTGGAAGGCCCCGCCGTGGACGTTCAGCCAGGCGATGCAGATCTCGGGCGCGGTGGTCACGGCGGTCCCCTGCGGTTTGGCGGGCACAGGCTCGTGCTGCCGCGACCTGGAAGCATAGAGGCTGGGTCGCCGGGCTGTCAATGTGCGGCGGCTGTCAAGGTGCGGCGGCTGTCAAGGTGCGCGGCGGCGGCCTAAGCTTCGCAGGTTACTGCGCGCCGGGCGCGGCGGCCGCCTGTCCCTGCTTCAGCGCGCCAGCGGCCCGCAGGATGCCCGGCAGCCGTTCGGCCACGATCCCGGCCACCAGCCGCGCGCCGGCGGGCTTCAGGTGCACGGTGTCGTACATCAGGCTCTTGTCCTTGGGCACCAGCCGGTCCAGGTCGATGAGCGCCACCTTCTGCTCCGCCGCCACCTGGCGCAGGGTGTCCTGCATGGCCACGTAGGCCGCGCGGTACGCGGCGTAATCCGTGCCGTACTCGCGCCAGATGTTGTGCATGCTCTTGATCAGGTTCTCCTCCGGGTGCTCGGAGAAGCGGTTGAACTGGGTCATGAGCACCGGAGTGATGCCGTGCTGGCGGCAGAGGAACACGAACAGCTCCAGGTTCTTGCGGTACTTCCCGGCCAGGGTCGCCGGGTCCAGGAACGTTTTCTGCCCGCGCTGGTAGGCGAACTCGTCGCCCGGGTCCCCCTGCAGGCCCTTGCGCCCCGCAAAGTGGCGGAGAATGAAGGTCTTGAGCGGGTTGTACTCCTTGTCGAAGATGATGCCCCGGCTGATGTGCGTGACCCAGTAGTCGCCCAGGTACATCAGCGAGTTCAGGTCGTTCACGCATTCCATGAGCACCACGGCCTGGGGCGCGCGTTGCAGCACCTTGCCCTCCAGCAGCAGGGTGCAGTGCAGGGTGTGGTTGCCCGCGTTGCCGCCGTTCAAGGTGTTCACCTTGAGGCCCAGGGCCTTCTCCATCTCCCGGCCCACCAGGTAGGGAAAGCGCTCCTCCTCCTGCATGAACATGCACTCCGTGGTGGAGCCGCCCAGAAAGACCACGGTCAGGTCCGGCTTGGCGTGCACCTGGGAGGGCATGATGTAGCCGTCGGCGTCGATGCGGTAGGGGTAGGCGCGCTTGGCCAAGCCGTCGGCCAGGGCCACCAGTTCATCTGTGGGCGTCTTGGGGATGTCCGACGAGGGCCGGGGCTCGCGCAGGGCGATGTAGCGTTCCACGCCGCGCTTGGCCTCGTCGCGCACGGCCTTGACCACGAGGAACGAGCCGATGCACAGGGTCAGGGTCAACACTCCCCAGAGCACGCCCAGCACAGCGCGCGGGGTTTTCTCGAAGCGGTTTTCGCGGCGCTGTGTCATGGCTGCACTCCTTGGCGGATGAATCGCGGATATTCTGGGCCGGGCGGGCCGCGCGCTTATGGCGGTGGCCAGCCATGCTGGGTGAATCGTCCTGTTGGGTGAATGGTCTGGCAGGGTGCATAGTCTGGCGGGTGCGGCGGTGTCAATGCGCCTGGGCAGCGGCTGGGTGCTGGCCGCTGTCCAGGTCCAGGCGGGGCGGGGGCGGGGCGCTGTCCAGGCTTGGGCCGGGGCCAGGCCGGTCGGCGTCGCGCCTTGACTTCAGAACAGGCATTGTGGATAGTCCGCACGCTGAAGCCCGCTGGACAAAGGGCCCGCTGGCCCCTGGCGTGCCGGGGTTCCTGGCGTGCCGGGGTTCCTGTCGGGTCCGGTTTCTGGCGAGTCTGGTTTCTGGCGCGCCGTTCGCGCTCGGGGGCGTGCGCTCAGCCGTGCCGAACGCCGCGCCCGCCGCCGCGCAAACGGGGCGGCATTCCCGTGCGAGCATCCGCATCCGCGCCAGGGGGCGCTGTAACGGGCCAGGCCTGCGCCGCCGGGCCGTGCCGTGAGGGGTTTGGAGTGAAGCTGTTGCGAAACATTGCGGGCGCCTTGTCCGAACTCTCCGGACTGCTGCCCGTGCTTGCGGCCTATGCCGTGCTTGTGCGCCTGCACCCGCAGCTTGGCCTGGACCCTGTGCGCTACCTGGCCTACGCGGTAGGGTTCATCCTCCTGCCCTCCTATGCCTGCGCCAGGCTCCTGCTGAAAATGGACCTGGGCGTGGCCGAGCGGATCTGCCTGGGCTTTCCCGTCAGCCAGGCGCTGCTGTTTTTGTTGGCCTGGGGCGGCTCGCGTCTGGGGATTTCCTGGTGGGGGGCGCTGGCCCTGCCCGGGCTGGGCCTGTTCGCCCTGTGGGACATGGTGGTGGTGCGCGGCCAGGCGCGGCGCAGCGAGCCCTTTTTCCACATCGCGGTCACGGCCATCACCGCCATCTCCCTGGCCCTGTGCCTCCGCTCCTTCATCCAGGCCGCGCTGCCTGGGGAAGGGGCCCACGTCGTCATCCAGGGCGACGACGCCTTTGTGGTCATGAGCACCTTCTCGGCCATCAAGGGCCTGCTCACCGGACTGCCGTACATGGAGGGACGCTTCGGCGACCTGCCCTTCGCCTACCACATCCTGATGATGGTGAACAACGGCGTGGCGCACCTGGTGACCGGCATCCACCCGCTCAAGCTGCAGCTGCACATCTACCCGGTGCTTTCCTGGTGCCTGCTGGCCGGGGCCGTGGTGGCCGGGGCCAGGCGTTTCGCCGGGTTCGACCGCACGCAGACCGTGCTGGCCGCCTGCCTGCTGTTCTATTCCTCCGGGGTAATCTTTGAGGCCACTCCCTGGGTGCAGATGTTCGGCACCTTCCACACCTATTTCCCCAGTCTGCCGGGGGCCATCATCCTGGGCATGCTGCTTTTCGGCGTGCTCACCGGGCGGCTGGCGAGCTTTCCCGGCGCGTATTTCTGCCCGCTGTTTTTCGCCGTGTGCGCGGCCAAGGGCGTTCCCCTGGTGCTTGTGCCGCTGTCGCTCCTGCCCGTGCTGGCCTACCGCCTGGTCAAGCGCCAGCTTGGCCTGCAGGACCTGAAGTTCACTGCGGGCGTCCTGGTCTCCGGCTTGGTCCTGCGGCTCATCGAGTACACCTCCTTTGGGCAGCTTGCATTCAAGAAGTTCAACCTGTTGAACAGCTCCCTGGAACTCTTCGCCAATGCCCTGGAGATAGCTCCTTTTGTCCTCGTCATCGGCCTTGTGGCCACGCACAACCGCCTGACCCGGCATGAACTGCTGAAAAGCAGGCAGTACATCCTGTTTGTGGCGTCGCTGTTCATCGCGTGCATCTCGTTGACACGGGCCATTGATTTCATCGGTGGGGAGCAGTATTTCTTTTGGTATTTCAGAATATTCCTGATGATTTTTGTCGCCAGTTACTTCGGCTATGCGCTTTTGCTGCGCAACACAACAGTCCGCGTGGCCATTGCCGCCGTTGTGCTGGGCGCGGTCTCGGTCTTTTTGTTCTACCAGCATCAAACCATCGACGCTGAAAAGGACAGGGAATATATTTCGCTGAACGAAAACGAGGCGAGCGGCCTCTTGTGGGCCTATAATTCCCTGGATCATGGCGCGCGCATGCTCACCAACAGCTCGACGTACGTATTTTCGCACAACGGCGTCCTGGGGTCCTATGGGCCCATGGACTACCTCGCCGTCAGCGGGCTGTACGGCTACGCCTGGACGTACCCATGGCTTCCGGACAGGGACCGCACGGTAGTGGACGCGCGTCTGGCCAAGGCCAACGCCTTCTGGAAGGCCAAGACGCCAGAGGAGCGGCAGCGCCTGCTGGCGGAGCTTCCGGTGGACTATCTCTTCGTGCGCAAGCGCGAGGACAAAGGGCTCGACTACACCGGCCTGGCAGGCGTGCGGCGCATTTACACCAACGAGGACCTGGATATCTACGCATTGCGGGGCGCAGCCCCGCAGAACTAGCGGACCGCACGGCGGCCGCAAAGGTGCAGCACTATGGACGCGCAAGACGACGCGCAAAACGACGCGCAAAACAGGCTGGCCCGCGCCCTGGGCCTTGAGTACAACATCATCGTGCACAAATCGGGCGGGAAGTATCTGTTCTTCATCCGCGAGCTGGGGCTGCGCCACGCCGATGCGTCCCTGGAGCGCGGCTTTGCCGAGGTGCTGGCGTTGAAGGACGAGTGGCTGCGCGGCCTGGCGGCCGAGGGCCTGTGGGACTGGATCGTGGAGCCCGGGGAACGCGGGGGCGAAACCATGGAGGTTGCGCCCGGACCCTTGCGCAAGCTTTTGCCGTTCTTCATCAAGCTCGGCAGCATCAGCCTCGTGCTGCTGGTGTTCGTGGCCTTTGTCTCCAGCGGCCTGCGCGAGGTGGGCTACGGCCTGGAGAAGAAGCTCGACAGCTTCGTGCTGATGAGCCCGGAGAAGATCGAGCAGCACCGGGAAAAGGCCCATGCCCTGGCCGCAAAGCTGCGGCCCATCCTGCTGGAGATCCAGGGCGCGTTCCAGCCTGCGCCCCCGGCCAAGCCCGAAGTCAAATCCGAGGCCAAACCCGA
This sequence comes from uncultured delta proteobacterium, assembly GCA_903843965.1. GTDB lineage: Bacteria > Desulfobacterota > Desulfovibrionia > Desulfovibrionales > Desulfovibrionaceae > Humidesulfovibrio. The sequence continues at coordinate 67,685 of CAIMRY010000023.1, read as the reverse complement.
GGCCAAGCCCTAGGTGCGGAGCTGTCAGGCGTTGTTCACGGCAACGCCGCTCCGGCCCGCAAGCGCAGTCTTTTCACGCGGACGGTGATTCCAGGAAGCAGTGCGCTCATGGAGCCGGCGGGGCAACCTGTCGGCTCTCTCGTTACCTGCGCACAGGCGGGGGCAAGCCCGCCCGCATAGATCTGTCCGCGAAGCTCCGTCCGCGAGCGCCGTTGTGCCTGTCGTTGTGCCTGTCGTTGGCGCGCGGCGCCTGCGCACGTCTGGGGCTGCGCCCCATGCCTGGCCTGCGCCGGAGGCGCTGGCGCCGCAAAACCGCCCGCCCCAGAATGGCGCAAAGCCGCCCCCGGTTGTCCGGAGACGGCCTTTTCTTGCGCCTTGGGCCCGCCGCCCGCTACAGCTTCACGCCCCAGATGTCGCGTGCGTATTCGCCGATGGCGCGGTCCGAGGAGAAGTAGCCCATGGACGCGGTGTTCAGGATGGACTTTTTGAACCACAGGTCGCGGTTCAGGTGGAGTCTGGCCACCTCCCTCTGGGTGTCCACGTAGGAGCGGTAGTCGGCCAAAAGCATCCAGCGGTCGCCGTCCTTCAGCAGGGCGTCGACAATGGGCCGGAACAGGTCGGGCTGCAGGGGCGAGAAGTGGCCGGAGGCCAGCAGGTCGAGCACCCGGTGCAGGCCCTGGTCGTTCTGGTAGTAGGCCCAGGGGTTGTAGCCCCGGGCCTTGAGCGCGTTGACCTCCGGGCTGGTCAGGCCGAAGAGGAAGAAGTTCTCGCGTCCGATGCGCTCGCACATCTCCACGTTGGCCCCATCCAGCGTGCCGATGGTCAGCGCGCCGTTCAAGGCGAACTTCATGTTGCCCGTGCCGCTGGCCTCGGTTCCGGCCAGCGAGATCTGCTCGGAGAGGTCGGTGCCGGGGATGATCTTTTCGGCGTTGGACACACAGTAGTTGGGCAGAAAGGCCACGTTGAGCACCTTGGCGGTCTTGGGCTCGCGGGCGCAGGCGTCGGACACGGCGTGGATGAGCCGGATGATCAGCTTGGCCATGCGGTACGCGGGCGCGGCCTTGCCGCCGAAGATCACGGTGCGCGGGGCCGCCTCGCGCCCGAGCGCGCCGGTGCGCAGGTCGTCGTACAGGCTGATGATGTGCAAAACGTTCATGAGCTGGCGCTTGTATTCGTGGATGCGCTTCACCTGCACGTCGAACAGGGTCTCCGGGTCCAGGTCCTTGCTGATCTTGTGGTGCACGTACTCGGCCAGGTGCCGCTTGTTGCGCTGCTTGATCTCGCCCCAGCGCTGGCGGAAGGCCGCGTCCTCGGCAAAGGGCTTGAGCTCCTCCAGCCTCTGCAGGTTGTTGATCCAGCCCTCGCCGATGGTCTCGGTGATGAGCGCGGAGAGCTCCGGGTTGCACTGCCGCAGCCAGCGCCGGGGCGTCACGCCGTTGGTCTTGTTGTTGAAGCGCTCCGGGAACATCTCGCTGAAGTCGCGAAAGGTCGAGTCCTTCAAGATCTTGGAGTGCAGCTCCGAAACGCCGTTGACCGAGTGCGAGCCCAGCACGGCCAGGTTGGCCATGCGCACGCGCTTGCCATAGTCCTCGCCGATGAGCGAGAGCCGCGCGAGCTTGCCGTCGTCGCCGGGGTAGAGGTGGCGCACCTCGTCCAGGAAGCGGCGGTTGATCTCGAAGATGATCTCCATGTGCCGGGGCAGGATCCGGGTCATGAGGTCCACGGGCCAGGTCTCCAGGGCCTCGGGCATGACGGTGTGGTTGGTGTAGGCAAAGGTGCCCACGCAGATGCCCCAGGCCTTTTCCCAGGGCAAAAGGTGGTCGTCCACCAGGATGCGCATGAGTTCGGCGATGGCGATGGCCGGGTGGGTGTCGTTCAGCTGCACGGCCACCAGGTCCGGGAGTTCGTCGAAGTCCTGGTGGTGCTTCATGTGGCGGCGGGTGATGTCGTGGAAGGTGGCGGCCACGAAGAAGTACTGTTGCTTGAGCCGCAGCTCCTGGCCCTCCACGAAGGTGTCCTGGGGGTAGAGCACCTTGGAGATGTTCTCGCTCTTGGCCTTGTCCTCGATGGCTTTCAGGTAGGCCCCGGAGTTGAAGAACTCCAGGTCGAAGTCCTGGCTGCTCTTGGCGCTCCACAGGCGCATGTTGATGACGTTGCCGTTCTCGAAGCCGGGCACCATCATGTCGTAGGCCATGGCCATGACCTTGCTGCCGCCCTCCCAGACGTGGCGCAGGCGTCCGTGGTCGTCGGTGTAGGCGTTGACCTTGCCCCCGAACTGGACCGGGAAGAGGTAGCCGGAGCGGTCGTACTCCCACGGGTTGCCGAAGCGCAGCCAGTTGTCCGGCCGCTCCACCTGCCAGCCGTCCTGGATGCTCTGGTGGAAGATGCCGTACTCGTAGCGGATGCCGTAGCCGTAGCCGGGAATGTTCAGGGTGGCCATGGAGTCCAGGTAGCAGGAGGCCAGCCGCCCCAGGCCGCCGTTGCCCAGGCCGGCGTCCCACTCCACCTCGCTGATCTCCTCGTAGTCCTGGCCCAGGCTGGCCAGGGCCTCGCGCACCTGATCCTCGATGCCCAGGCAGAGCACGTTGTTCTTCAGCGAGCGGCCCACAAGAAATTCCAGCGAGAGGTAGTACACGCGCTTGGAGCTTTTGTCGTAGTAGGAGCGCTGGGTCTTGATCCAGTGCTCGGCCATGCGCTCGCGCATGGTGTAGGCCACGGCCTTGAAGTAGTCGTGCAGGCCCGCGCGGTTGATGTCCTTGCCGAGGAAGGCGAACATGTGCTTGCGGATGTCCTCTTTCAGGGACTCCACTGGGCTGCACACCAACTCGGGAGCAACAGGGGCGGAGGCTGTTTCTGGCGCTGTTTCTGGCGCTGCTCCGGGCGTTGTCCCGGGCACTTTGGGGCTGCTGGCTGGGGCGGATTTCTTCGCAGGCATGATATCCTCAGCTGGGCGAGTGACAGGTTTCACGAAAGATACCTATTTTTTGCCCGTGTTTCCGGAAAAAGGCAAGCGGCCAGCGGCCGGAACCCTGTGGAGCGCGGGCTGCGGCCCGGACGCGCACCGGGCCCTGCTCGAACCGGCTCGAACCCGGTTCAGGCTTGACGGGTGCGCGGAAGCACGTAGTATGCAAATATCCACAATCAGTATGAATACCAACCTAGGAGGATTCCCCATGGCCAAGATCGCACGCGGAAAACCCTGGAACCCCTACATCGCCGGGGCCCTGGCAGGCCTGCTGCTGGTGCTCTCGCTGTACGCCTCGGGCAAGTACTTTGGCGCCTCCACCACCTATGTGCGCGCTGCGGGCATGGTGGAGAGAACCGTGGCCCCGGAGCGCGTGGCGGGCATGCCGTACTTCATGAAGGAGCTGCCCAAGGTCGACTGGCAGTGGATGTTCGTGGTCGGCATCGCCCTGGGCGCGTGCGCGGCGGCCCTGGCCAGCGGCACCTTCCGCCTCCAGGCGGTGCCGGACCGTTTCGCCGCGCGGTTCGGGTCCTCCGCAGGCAGGCGTTTCGGCGTGGCCTTTCTGGGCGGGGTTGTGGCCATGTTCGGCGCGCGCCTGGCCGACGGCTGCCCCAGCGGGCACGGCCTGTCGGGCACGCTCCAACTGGCGGCCAGCGGCTACGTGGCCCTGGTCTGCTTCTTCGTCGGCGGGGTCGTGGTGGCCCGGCTGCTCTACGGCCAGGGAAAGGGGAGGTAGGGCATGGACCATATTTTCGGACTCGTCACCGGCGTTTTGTTCGGGGTGCTGCTCCAGCGCGCGGAGGTCATCCGCTACGACCGCCAGCTGGGCGCGCTGCTCTTGAAGGACATGACCATCGTCAAGTTCATGCTCTCAACCATCCTGGTGGGCATGGTCGGCGTGTACTTCCTGGTGGACTTAGGGCTGGCCAAGCTGTCCATCAAGCCGCTGATCCTGGGCGGCACGGTGCTGGGCGGGCTGCTCTTCGGCGCGGGCTGGGGTCTTTTGGGCTATTGTCCGGGCACGGCGGGCGGGGCCCTGGGCGAGGGCCGCGTGGACGCCCTGGCGGGCATGGCCGGAATGCTGGTGGGCGCGGCGGTCTTTGCCGAGGCCTATCCCCTGCTCAAGGCCACGGTGCTGACCTGGGGCGACTACGGCAAGCTGACCCTGCCCCAGCTCATGGACCAGAGTCATTGGGTGCTCATCCCCTGGTTCTGCCTGCTCGGGGTGTGGCTGCTGCGCTGGCTGCACAAGCGCGGGCTGTAGGCCCGGCGCAAAAAAGCGCCGCCAGGGGGCTGCTCCCGGCGGCGTTTTGATTTGCGGCGGGCTCGCTAGTGCTCCATAAACCGCATCAGGTCGCCGAGGTAGGCCTGCAACTGCTCCTGGGCCCCGGGCGAGAGCTCCACGAACTGCGCGCCCAGGCGCAGCAGGCCCTTTTCGGTCACCACGCGGCGCAGCTCGATGGGCTCGACGATGCGCAAATTGCCGCCCATCTCGCATTGCAGCATGAGCCGGTCGTTCACCTGGGCCTCGCGCAGGGGGGTCTTCAGGTCGACCCTGGCCGAGAGCTGGCAGCCGGTCAAGGTCAGGTCCTGAACCAGGACCGCCTGCTCGCCGTATTTGCCATTGATCTTGCCGGGCAGGTTGACGTTCAGGCGCGGGTCGTGGCGCAGCGCGATGCGGTCCACGGTTTCCGGAAAGCTCAGGAACAGGATCGGGGCGGGATTGGTGATGCGGTTTAAAAGCTCCACGCGGAAGCCGAAGACCACGCCGTCCACCACGTGGTGGGCCACGATGCCCGCGCCGCCGACCGTGTGGTCCAGGACTTCCTTCGGGAGGCGGGCCATCACGGCGATGAAGGCGTACGGCTCGTAGCCCACCACCTTGCCGGCGTACTTTTTGCCCTGGGTGGGAAAGTCCAGGCTCAACGGCTCGCCGATGCTGATCTCCAGGTGCGCACCGGACAGGCGCTCCACGCGGCGGGGCTCGTTGCGCTTTTGCTTCGGGCCGGTCTGGCCCAGGCCGGGCGCGTCCGCACTGGCCGCAGCGGGGCCGGGGGCGCCTGGGACGGGAGAGCCCGGCGGCGGTATCTTTGCGGATGGCTCGTCGCTCATGCGCTGCCCTCTGTCCATATGGTGTACCGTGCGTAGCCGAATGGTCAAGCCACCATAGCCTGCGCGGGCGGACTGCACAAGCCCGCCGGGGCATCTGCCAGGCCTCAGGCCCGACCCAGGGCGGCCTTCATGGCGTCGAGCAGGCCGCCGGGCACGAACAGCGCGCCCCGGCCCCGGCCCAGGCGCACGCCGGGCTTCACGGCCCCGTGGAAGTCCGAGCCGCCGCTCTTGAGCAGGCCCAGGGACTCGGCCAGGCGCGCCACCTCGCTCGTGTAGCGCTCGGAGTGCTCGGTGTAGAACACCTCCACCCCGTCCAGGCCCAGGCCCTTGAGCTCCCTGAGGATGGTCTCCAGGTGGCGCGGCTGCTGGGTCAGCAGGTAGGGGTGGGCCAGGATGGCCAGGCCGCCGTCGGCGTGCACGGCGTCGATGGCCTGCCTGGGGGTGAGCTTCTCCTTGGGGATGTGGGCCGAGCCGCCCTGGCCCAAAAAGCGCGCAAAGGCCTCCTCAAAGCTCTGCACCACCCCGGCGGCCAGCATGGCCTGGGCGATGTGCGGGCGGCCCACCACCCCGTCGGCGTAGCTGGCCACGTCGGCCATGTCCAGGTGCACGCCCACGGTGCGCAGCTTTTCGACCATGCGCTCGTTGCGCCTGCCGCGCGCCAGCATGACCCGCGTCAGCTCCCCGGCCACGGCCCCGGCGGGATTGTCCACGAACAGGGCCAGCATGTGCGTGGGCAGCCCGGCGTATTCCAGCGACAGCTCGCAGCCGGGCACCAGCTCGATGCCGAGCCTGTCCGCCTCGGTCCGGGCCTCGGGCAGGCCGTCCAGGGTGTCGTGGTCGGTCAGGGCGATGGCCGCCAGGCCCGCCTCTGCCGCGGCGCGCAGGAGCTCCGTGGGCGAGAAGGTCCCGTCCGAGGCGGTGGAGTGGGTATGCAGGTCGATGCGCTGCTGCACGGGCTTCAACGGCTCCGGTTGCGGGTGCGTGCGGTTCAGGGGCCGTGGCGGCGCGTGGACCGTGGTCCGCGTTCCTCCGCCAGGGCGAGAATTTCCGCCACATGCTAGACACAGAATCCGGGCCTGCGTCAAGCTCGGCCTGCGCGGCAAATCCAAACTTGTGCCTGGCCGCGCGCTCGGGTATGCCTTGGGCACATTGCACTGGAGGTGGCCCATGGGCCTGGATACGGAACTCTCGCGCCTTTTGGTCTGTCCCGAGTGCCTGGGTGCGCTTAAGCTTTTGCCAGCGCAGGACGGGCTGTTCTGCGCGGCCTGCGCCAAGGTCTACCCGGTGCGCGGCGGCATTCCGGTGATGCTGGTGGACGAGGCCTGCGCCCTGGCCGCCTGGACCGGCAGCCCGCCCGCCCCCGGGCAGCCCTGAACCCAGGCCTGAATCCAGGCCTGAACCCAGGCCCGCGCCGGGCCGGGCCGCAAGGTGCGGCTTGATACCGCGCGGGAATTCCCGTAAGGAAGAGCGCTCAACACGATCGGGGCGTAGCGCAGCTCGGTAGCGCGCCTGCTTTGGGAGCAGGATGTCGCATGTTCAAATCATGTCGCCCCGACCAAGCAATCAGTAAGGCTGAGAGGTTTTTGCCTCTCAGCCTTTTTCATTGAGCGGAACCATTTGTGGAACCATTGCCGGTTTTGCACAGGGCCTTTGCATGGGATGAACAGCCCAAACTCATGGTTCCAATGCCCTTGGTTCCCTGCTATTTCTTCCCCAGGATCTACCTCGCGGGTCCCCTCTTCATCGCCGCTGAGCAAGCTTGGCTCTGTAGCCTCAAGACCACCTTGGTTGAACAGGGTCACGAAGTCTGTTGGGCTCATGGAAGGAACAAACAACAAGATCAAGACGATGAAGAGGCAGGCCTACGGGTACAGGGAACTTGAGTATTTCAAACTCAGAATCCTGGGCATTCATGAGGCCAAGTACGCTCTAACCGGATGAACCCCAAAAAAGGACCACGGCGAAACCCGGGAGCCCGTCCGGTAAATCTTGCGATGTCCCAAGGACGCCTAAGCGCCCCTGGGATGATCAGGCTGAATTACTCGGCCTTCTTCACGGTTCCGGGGGCACCCTTGAAGGGGGCCTTCTTGCCGGGGGCCTGCTTGATTAACGCTTCGTTTCCTTCGCCGGGAGCTACTTTGTCCATCTTGCTGGGGTTCTCCTTGCCGGGGGCCTTCTTGATTTGCGCGGTGGCTTCGTTTCCTTCGCCGGGAGCTACTTCGTCCATCTTGCCGGGGGCGGCGAAGGAAACGCCGGCGAATGCGAGGACCATGGACATGGCGATGATGGATTTTTTCATGACAAAAGACTCCTTGGTGGGTCGGTGGTGATTATAGGGAAGGCCCATCCTTCCCTGTGTGTGAATTTCAAACGCTACGCCTTGGCGAGGCACTAATGGAAACGCGCATTCAGCCACATGTGCCTCCTGCCGCTCCGCAGCCGCACTGGGGGTCACCTGCCCATGCCCGTGAGCTGGAAGGCCGACCAGTAGAACGGGTGCGGGTACCTCTTCTTCGTGTCCAGCTGGGCCTGGCGCAGGGCCTGGGCCTTGGGCAGCACCTTCAGGTTCTTGTAGAAGCTGGCCATCAGGAACTTGGTTTCGTCATCCGACACCGGCCACAGGCTGGCCACGATGGAGTTGGCCCCGGCGTACAGGAACCCGCGCGTCAGGCCCACCACGTCGTCGCCGGAAAGCACCTTGCCCATGCCCGTCTCGCAGGCCGAGAGCGTCACCAGGTCGGCGCTGAACCGCATGCCGTACAGGTCCCCGGCGGTGAGCTGGCCGTTGTCCGCGCCCGTGGGCGAGAGCAGCAGGCGCGAGTTGAGCGGCTGGTCGGTGACGAACTCGCCGTGGGCCGCCACGTGGATGATCCTGAACAGCTGCCCGGCCTTGCTCAGGGCGTCCCTGGTGGCGGCCTTGCGCAGGAGCAGGGTCGAGTTGGGCCACAGGGTCTTGATGGCGCGCACCTCGGCCTCGGCCCCGGGCAGGTCCATGGCCGTGTCGCCCAGGTCCGGGTTGCCCAAAAGCAGCATGTCGCGCAGGGTGGAGGGCTTGCGGGCCGCCAGGAACTGCATGACGCTGGCCGAGGGCAGCTGCTGCAGGGTCACCCGGTCCACCAGGAACCGCTGGCCGTCGAACAGGGCGGACCAGGGGAGGTAGTGCAGCGCGCCGTGGCTGACGATGATCAGCCGGGGCTTGGCCAGGGCGGCCTCCACCGGGGCCAAAAGCCGCCCGTAGAGCCTGCGCGAGACAGGCCTCCAGGCGTCGGAGCCCACGTTGCGCATGGCCTCGCGCAGGGCGCGCACATCGGCCTCCATGCCCTTGCCGTCGAGCTTTTGCGCGGTGATGGACTCGCGGGTGGCGGTGAAGGCGTACAGCTCGTCGCCCAGGCCGTAGTATTCGAGCAGGGTCTCGTCCGGGGCGAGCCGGGCCTGGATCTCGGCGGCGGCCGTGGACTCGACCGTGACCAGGGAGGCCAGCTCCGGGGTCTGCTGCCGGAGGTTGCCCTCCAGGGCGCTCATGGCGCTGCGCAGCCTGGCGTGCTCCTCAAGGCCGGGGGTCAGGACCTGATAGCGCTGCTCCAGGCTGGCCAGCTGCTTGAGGGTCGCGGCCGCGTTGGCCTGGGCCCCGGGCACGAAGTCCTGGCGCTCGGCCAAAAGGTCCACCAGGGCGCGGGACTTGGCCCGCTCCACGTACTCGAAGGCCTGGGCCGTCCGCCCCTGGCGCACCAGCAGGTCCACCACGCTCTCGTACAGGGCCTGCTTGTCGCCCACAAAGCCGATCTTGGAGGCGTCGGACGAGATGGACCTGCGCTGCTGCTCCACCACCTCGATGCTTTGCAGGTAGAAGCGCAGGGCCACGTCGCCCTTGCCCTCATCCTCGGCCATGCGGGCCCGGTCGTACAAAAGCTGCCACAGAATCTCGCCGTTGGCCCTGGTCCGCTCATTGGCCAGCAGCTCGTCGTAGCCCTTCCTGGCCTCTTCCTTGCGCCCGGACAGGTAGGCGGCCCGCGCCCGCATGAACTTGTTCGGCAGCTCGCGGAACACAAACCAGCCGGAGCTGCCGAAGGCCGTCTCGGCTACAGCCACGGCGAACAACGAGAATCCGCTCTCGCGCTGCATGACCTCGTAGGCCTTCGGATAGTCCTGAAGCGCCATGTAGATCCTGGCCTCGCCCTCGTCGCGGTCCTGCTGCATCATGCTGAACGGATAGCCGAGATAGATGGCCTCCAGCTGCGCCACCACAGACAGCGCACCGGCCGCGTCGCCGGACAGGGCCTTGGCCAGGCCGTTGAAGGCCAGCAGCTGCACCAGCGAGTAGCGGGCGATGTCCTCCTTCTTCCGGTCCAGATAGGCCTGGCTGTAGGCTGCGGCCCCGGCATAGTCGCCCAGGTCGATCTTGGCCTTGGTCCGGCCGATGACCACCAGCTCGTACAGATCGAAATTGAAGTATTTGGTTTCGCCCTGGTTGTAGCGGTCGACCATCCTGTCCAGGCAGGCCGTGAGCTTGTTGAACCGCTTGGTCTTGGAATAGGCCTCGCAGAGGTACATGAGCTGGGTGTTGTTCAGCGCATTCTGCTCGAAGCGGGGCTCGAACAGGGCGATGTTCTCCTCGTAGCGGGCCTTGAGGTTGTTCTCGTCGCCCTCGGGGGCGATGGCGTGGTAGATGCCTGCGGCGCAGGCGCTGTTCAGAAGCGTCAGAACAATGAGAGCAAACCGCAACAGAGCCCTTCTCATGGAAGTCCTCCTTTGCACGCTTCGCCCGGAAAACAGGCGCTTTCCGGCGTCGGCCAGCATTCCTGCGACCGGAGGTCGTCCGGCCGGAGGTCCGCGCCCTGGCCCTTAGCGCAGCCTCTTGAACACCACCCGGCGGTTCTGGCTGCGGCCCGCCTCGTCGTCGTTCCCGGCCACGGGCTCGGACTTGCCGTAGCCCTTGACCTCCAGCGCGCCGCAGTCAACCTTGTAGCCCCGGCACAGGGCGTCCTTCACGGCCTGGGCCCGCCGCCGCGAGAGCTCCAGGTTGTACGCCTCCGAGCCCTGGGAGTCGGTGTGCCCGCCGATCTCAAACGCCAGCCCGAAGAGCTCCGGGGACGAGAAGGCCTGGCCCGCCTCGCGCAGCTGGCTGCGCGAGAACTCGTCCGCCAGCTCGGTGGAGCCGTAGCGGAAGTGGATCAGGATGGCGACTTCCTTGGGTCTGGGCGCCTGCTCGGGCTGGCCGGGCTGTCCGTCGACGGTCTTGACCCCGGCCGGGCCGCGCAGCCGCATTGTGCGCGATCCTGAAGGCGGCGCGGTGGGCTCCTGGCCTCCCAACTGGCGGATGAACTCGTCCTTGGGCACCATCTGGCCCGCCTCCCGATTCGCCCCCTGGTCCGTCCTTTGGTGCTCCCTTTGGCCCGCCGCTGTGCCCTGGGCCAGGGCCAGAGCCGTGCACAGCAGCCCGGCCAGCAGCCCGGCCAGCACCCCGGCCAGCAAGCAGGGCGCGCAGGCCAGGCAAAGCGTGCGGTATCTCGTCGCGTGCAGCATGTTCCTCTCCTGCTACTTGTGCTTGATGGCGATGGCGTGCACGAAGCTGTTCACAAACGAGAATTCCTGCACCTTCAGGGCCTGCTCCCCGGCGCCGCTGGCCGCGACGGCGCCCATGGCGGCCTTGACGCCCGCCGGGCCGCGCAGGGTCATCCCGGAGCGCATGATGCCGTCCACGGTGCTGGCGTCGAGGTTCTCCAACTGCGCAACCGGCTCCTCGGAGGCGAGAAAATAGAACTCCTCCTTGCCCACGGTCTGGTCCAGGTAGAACACCTCGGTCTGGTTGGGCAGGGTCAGGTTCGCCTTGCCCAGCACCGGGTTGGCCTGGGTATGGTACGCGTCGTTGGGGAACAGGCGAAAGGCCTTGCCCGTGGCGTCCACCTGGAACAGGTACAGAAAGCAGTCCTGGCTGGGCCTGACGTGGAAGAAGTACGCGTCGCCGGAGCGCATGCTGCCTCCTGTGCTGACGGGCGTGGGCGGCTTCTTGCCGTTTTCCCGGAACATGGCGAACTCCACCTGGATGGGGTTGGAGCGCGACTTCGGCGTCGGCTGCGCCGCAACGTCGGCAGGCGCGGGCGTCGCCGCCGATGTTGTCGCAGGCGTCGTTGCCGGTGCTGCTGCGGCGTGCGGCTCCTCGGCGACCGGGGCGGCTCCCCCGGCATCGGCAAAGACGAAATCGCCCTGGATTGAGGTTGTCTCCCAGGGCCGCTGCTGGCTGTTCGTCTCCGCAATGACCCCGCTGCGGACGAGCTTGAACATCTGCTCCACCTGCAGGCCCGGGGTGCGCAGGTTTTCGAGCAGGTGCTTGGTGTACACGCCGTTTTCTCCGGACCCGTCCGAGGCCACGGACCCCGGCGAGGTGGCGAAGGCGATGAGCGACCCCTTGGGGGCCTGCATGGCGGCCAGGCCGCCCGCCCCGCCCTTGCCGGAGCGCAGCTTCATGGCAAAGGGATTGTTGCGGCAGGCGTCCAGGATGATGATGTTCAGGTCGTTGTTGGCCTGCTCCATGCGCTCCAGCACTGCGGAGGCGTCCACGGCCTGCTGGGGCAGGTCGCTCTCGCTCAGAAGCCTGGCCTGCACCGGGATGAGGTAGTTGCGGCCCTGCGCCTGCACCCCGTGCCCGGCGTAGTAGAACAGGCCCACGCCGCCCTTGGCGAGCAGCCTGCCCAGGGCGTTCAGGGCGTCCTCCATCATGGCCTGACTGGCGTTTTCCAGGTGGATGACCTCGAAGCCCAGGCTCCGCAGCGTTGCGGCCATGGCCCTGGCGTCGTTGACCGGGTTTCGCAGCGGCGCCGATGCGTACGCGCCGTTGCCGATCACAAGGGCGGACCGGCGTTCGGCCTGCGCGGGCCGGGCAGCCAGGACACAGAAGCAGACAAGCAGACAGGCCAGTATGAGCAGCAACTTCCGTGGCATGGATACACCTCCTGCGGCGCGGTCAAACATATGGTTCACAAGACAACGGCCCTGTCGGCCCACCAGCGTTTCACGCGCGGGCGCATTTCCTTCGCGGCGCACGCGGCGCCGTTCACAGCCCGCGTTCTGTCCTTTCATCTGCCCGGTCTGAGGGTTTGCCGTTCGCTGGGCATGCCGCCCAGAACAAAGGCCCCGTATTCCGCCGGGGTTGCGCCCCTGGCACGCACCGCGTCGCGCGCGGCCAGCCAGGCCAGGCCGTAGTCGCCGCTGCGGGCGCTCTTGTGGAACTGCTCCATGAAGATGCGCGTGGCCTCGTCGCTCACCGGCCACAGGCTGCTTAAGATGACGTTGGCGCCGCCGAGATAGAAGCTGCGCGTCAGGCCCAGCAGGTCGTCGCCGGAGATGACCTGGCCCATGCCCGTCTCGCAGGCGGAAAGCACCACCAGCCGGGACGAGAGCGGATTCTTGTACAGCTTTTCCGCAGACAGGGGCACGGCCTTTTGGCCGTCGCTCAAGATGAGCGAGGACTGCAAGGGGTACAGCGGATCATACAGGGCGTGGGTGGCCAGGTGCAGCACGTCGACCCCGGTCCCGACCCGCTGGCGCAGGGCCGTCTCTGTGGCGTCCGGCCCGATGATGGCCGATGTGCCGTACAGCTTCGCCAGCGAAACGGCCTCGTCGCGCGCGTCGGGCAGTTGCGGCAGCACGCCGCCGAACTCCGGGTCGCCCACGATGCAGGCCTGCACCGCGCCCTTGGACCTGTGCGGCGAGCGCACGATCCAGCCGCCTGTGGGCAGCACGCCCACGGTGAAGGACACGTCCAGCGCGCCCCAGGGCACGAAGTGCAGATCGCCGCTGGGCACCACCAGGACATTGGCGGGCTTGCCCCAGGAGGTCAGCGCCAGGTCCTGGCGCAGCTGCGACAGCGCCGCGTACTGGCTCTTGGGCTGCGCGGTCCACAGGGTGGCCACGAAGTCCTTCAGGTGCTGGCCGAACTGGCGGCCCGTCACCGGCAGGATGCGCAGCTGCACGTCCCGAGCCGTCACCAGCAAGAGCGACAGCGGCTCCTCCCTCTGGGCCGGCAGGGCGTAGACCATCAGGTCCCCGGCGGCGAGCGAGGCCTGGACCCTGGCCAGTTCCACGGTGGACACGGCGTACGCCTCGGCCAGGTCCGGGTTCGTGGCGTGCAGCTCCTCAACCAGCTTTTGGCGCTGGGCCAGCAGGTCCTCTTCCCGGTCGGACTCCATGGTCCCGTTCTGCATGAACCCGTACTTGCGCTGGCGCTCGACGAGGATCTCCTTGTCCAGCACGTGGATGCGCGCGGTCTGCTCGACGTTGGCCCCCGCGCCCACGGTGCGGTTGGCCAGCATGGAGACAAAGGCCCGGGCCCGGCCGCGCTCCAGGTCCTGGAACAGGGTCGGCCAGTCGCGCTTGCGGATGTCGATCTGCACCAGGTTCCTGGTGATGATCTCCTTGCCCACGCCAAAGCGGACCTTGGCCATGTCGCTGACAATGGTGCCGGAGAGCTGGTCCACCACGGTCTGGGCGGCGCGCAGCGAATGCTCGGCTTCGTCCCAGCGGTCCAGCTTGAGCAGGGCCTCGCCGCGCACGGCCTCCAGCCGCCAGATGAAGTCCAGCAGCCTGCTCTTCTGGGCGTGCTCCAGGGCCACGGCGGCCTGCTGCTCCGCCCGCTGGTGCTGCCCGGTGGCCAGCAGCACCTGGGCCTTGAAGCTTTCGATGAGCACCTTGCCCGCCACGTAGCCGATGGCGTCGAAGAACTTCTGCGCATCGGTGAACATCGTTGCCGCACGCTTGGAGTCCGGGTCCTGGGCGAGCAGGGCGGTGGCCAGGCTCGTCAGGCTCCAGCCTTCGCCGTAGAACACCTCCCAGTTGTTGGCCGTGATGTACAGGGCGTAGAGCGGCACCCAGTGCAGGAACACGACGTGGGTCATCTCCTTGGCCGACTGCTCCAGCCAGGGCAGGGCCTCCTTGTACATGCCCTTGGCCGTGTACAGCATGCCGAGCACCGTCATGGCGCGGACCTTGGCCGTGCCGAAACGGATCACGTCCACCTGGTCGCGTGGGGGGGAGGGGTAGATGGTCGGGATGGTCCAGTCGCCGATGGAGGCCAGCACGTCCTTGGCGTCGGCTATGGCCCCCTCGAAGTCGCCGGCCCAGTACCGCACCTCGGCGCGCACGGCGCGGGAATAGACGTTGTTGCCGTCGGTCATCTTCTTTTCCCAGAACTCCGTGCGCTGCACCTCGGTCTCGGCCAGGTCCGGGCGGCCCATCATCAGGTGCAGGTACACCAGGTGCATGGAGGCCTGCCAGCCCGCCGCGCTCTTGACCTTCGGGTCGGCCAGCACGCGCTCGAAGGCCGCGACGGACTTCTCGCTCTCCCCGGCGAAGAACGCGGTGATGCCTTCGGCAAAGTCCTTGCTGATGGTGAAGTTGAAATAGTGGCGGTCGCCTTCCTTGGGCGTATGGAACATGGGCGGCGGCACGTAGCTGATGATCGAGGGCTTGAAGTCCGGCGCAGGCATCTCCCGGAGCACGTCCTGCTCGGCCAGCCTCTTCTCCTTGCCCACAACGCGGGCGCCGCGCAGGGCGATGAACACCGAGCGGGTGCTGCCCGTGCTGCCCGTGCTGTTGGAATCCGCCGTCAGGGTCTGGTCGACCACGGAGAGTTCCTTGCGGTCCGCAATGGCTTGGGCGTCCGGGGCATAGGGGAAGATCGGCAGGGGCTGCGGGATGTAGGCCAGGATGCAGCCGGAGAGGGACAGCGTCAGGCAGGCCAGAGCGCAGGCCACAGTGCAACGCTTTGGAATCGATGAGACAACGAACATCGTTCACCTCCCAAGGCCCCGGCGACAGCAACAGAAGACTTTTGCTGCATACTCCACCATTGACAAGGATAAAGCAAGCGCCTTCCTGGATTTCCATGGCAAAACGCCCCCTGCGCTTCTGTCCGCATGCGGCGCGCCTGTCCGTCTGCGCACAGCCCTGCGCGCAGAGACCGACGTCCGCCGCGATCCCGGTCTCCGCCCATTGCCGGGCTGGGCGCTGCGCAGGCGTGGTGGTGTTTTTACGGATTCCGGTGTATGCGGGCCTTGCATACAAAGGGGGTGCCATGGACCGGCGAAACTTCCTGCGGTTCCTGTTCCTTGTCGCCGCCTCGGGCCTGGGCGGCTGGAGCTGCTCGCGCCCCCTGCGGTCCAGGGCCGGGGAGGGCGAGCACGACGTCATCGTCATCGGCGGCGGGCTGGGCGGCCTGACCTGCGGGGCCTACCTGGCCCGGAGCGGCCTGCGCACCCTGGTCCTGGAGCAGCACAGCGCGCCCGGCGGCTACGCCACGTCCTTCGCCCGGCAGTCCTTCACCCGACAAACCGGCACCCGGCAGCCCGGCGCGCGTGAGTTCTCCTGCGAGGTCTCGCTGCACGCCTCGGCCTTCAGCGAACCCTCCATGCGTCGGATGCTCGTGGACCTGGGCGTGTGGGACAGGCTGGAATTCGCCCCGCACCCGCACGCCTGGGTCTCGCACTTCCCTGATTTCACGCTGACCATTCCCAGCCGCGCCGGGCTGGCCGGATTTGAGCGGCAGCTCACCGAGCTCTGCCCGCAGGAGGCCCCTGGCCTGGCCAAGTATTTCACCCTGTGGCGCGGCATGGCCGCGGAAACCGCCGAGGTGCAAAACGGCCTGCCCCTGGCCAAGAAGGCCGCGTTCCCGCTGCTCTACCCCACGCTGTGGAGCATCCGGGACAAGACCCTGGGCCAGCTGGTGGACAGCCACGTGCGCGACCCCAGGCTCCGGGCCGCGCTCACCCAGACCTGGGGCTACTATGGGCTGCCGCCGTCGCGGCTCTCGGCCTTCTACTATCTTTTCCCCACGGCGCAGTACCTGGAGTATGGCGGCATGTACCTCAAGGGCACCTCCCAGACCCTGTCCAACGCCCTGGCCGACGCCGTGCGCCAGGCCAAGGGCGGGGTCAAGGGCCAGGCCGGGAGTGAAGTGAGGCTGAACACCCTGGTGGAGGCCGTGCTGGTGGAGAACGGCCGGGCCGTGGGCGTGCGCGTGGCAGGAGGGCGGGAGCACAGGGCCCGTGCCGTGGTCTGCAACGCCAGCGCGCCGGGGCTGGTGCGCGGCCTGCTGCCCGCAAAGGCGATGAAGGACGAGGAGCGCGCACGGCTGGACGCCCTGGAGCCGAGCATGGGCAGCTTTCTGGTCTGGCTGGGGCTGGACCGCGACATCACGGCCAGCCTTCCCTACGCGGACGCCTTCCACTACGGCGGCCTGGACATGGAGGCGGACTACGCCCGGGCCATGGCCAACGACTTCGCGGGCGCCAGTTTCGCGCTCATGGCCTACGACAAGCTCGTGCCCGGCTTTTCCCCGCCGGGCTGCTCCACGGTGAGCATCACGGCCTTGTGCGGCCACGACCACTGGAAGCCCTTTGAGGCCGACTACCGCGCCGGGCGCAAGCAGGCCTACGCCGAGGAGAAGCAGCGCCTGGCCAATCTGCTCATCCGCCTGGCCGAGGAGCGGGCCATCCCCGGCCTCTCGAAGATGATCGTCATGCGCGAGGCCGCCACCCCGCTCACCAACGCGCGCTTCACCCTGAACCCCGGCGGCGCGATTTACGGCTACAACCAGACCGTGGGCAACTCCTTCATGACCCGCCTGCCCAACGAGACCGGCGTGCCGGGGCTGTACCTGGCCAGCGCCTGGGGCAATCCCGGCGGCGGTTTTGCCGGGGCCATGCTGGGCGGACGGGGCGCGTTCACATCCCTGACCGAAGCCTGGGGCTGAGTCGGCCCTGCCGACCTCGGGCCTGCTGCGCCGGGGCCTGCCCGGATGAGCGGCCAGGGCGCTGTCTGGTAAGTGGGTCTAACCCCTTGCCTAAAGATGAGTGTTTGCAATATCGTCAGGATACGAGTCCAGGGAAGAAGGCGATGCGCCGGAGCGGACCTTCGCAACAGGCAACGCACGGGCTTCATGGCCGAAACGGCCAGGGTCGTCACGAATGGCTGAAAGGAGTCCCCGATGAGAAAGTGCTCAGTTGCTGCTTCGCTGGCCGTGAAAGCCTGCATGTTGATGCTCCTGCTCCTCCTGCTTCTTCTGGCCGCCTGCGCCACGCCGCAGGAGCAGATGACGACGGCTGCGCTCACGGGCGACACGGCCACCCTGGACAGCCTGCTGGCCTCCGATGCCCAGGTCGTGAACACCCCGGCCCCCGTGAGGGAAGCCCAGGCCAGCTGCCCCGGCCAGAGCCTGTTGACCCCCCTGCAGGCTGCGGCCTGCGCCGGGCATGAAAACATCGTGAAAAAGCTCCTGGCGGGCAGGGCCGACATCAACCTGGCCACGGGCACAGGCCTTTCGCCGCTCATGTTGGCCACGATGTATGGCCGCGACGGCGTGGTGCGGCTGCTGGCCCAGTCCGGCGCGAAGCTGGACAGCACTGACGCCGCAGGCAACACCGCCCTCATGGTCTGCGCCAGGAAGGGCAACCGGGCGCTCGTCGAGTTGTTGCTGAAAAGCGGGGCTTCCGCAAAGACCGCCAACAGGGCTGGCGAAACCGCGCTGCTCCTGGCCGCCGACGTGGACACGGCCAGGCTGCTGGCCGACCAGGGGGCCGACCCGCTGGCGAGGACCGCCAACGGCGAGTCCGGGCTGCACCTCGCCGCCAGAAACTCCAACGTCGCGTTGGCGGGCTTCTTCATTGAGCGCGGCGTTGATCTCGGGCTGCGGAACAGGAATGACGCCACCTCCTTGATGCTGGCCCGTTCCGGCGGCGGCGCGGCGGGCGGCGGCGCAGTCGGCAACCAGGGCCGCATGGCCCGCATGGCCCGCATGGCTGCCGCTGCGCCTGCCGCTGCCGCGCCCGAGAGTGCGGCCAACCAGTCCGCCGTCGCCGCGCTCATCGAACAGCGGCTGCAGCAGCTGCTGGAGCAGGAGCTGGCCACCGGCGACTCCCTGGCCGAGGCGGGCCAGTCCGCCAAGGCCCTCGCCCTGTACGCCTCCGCCCTGGTGAAGGCCCAGGACCTGGGCGGCGAGGCCGAGCAGAACATCCGCACAAAGATCGTGAACTATGCCGCAGGATTGCCTCAAGCGCCCGCCATCCCTGAGAAGGCGCGGGAGCACCTCGTGCGCAGCTCCTACCTGCTCAAGAAGGGCCAGGACATCGGCCTGGTGGAGCGGGAGATCGTCGAGGCCCTGCGCCTGGCCCCCTGGTGGCTGGAGGGCTACTACAACCTCGGCATCCTCCAGGCGGGGCAGAACAAGTTCGAGCAGGCCACGCAGAACCTCCGGCTGTTCATGGCCGCCGCCCCCGGCGACCCCAGGGTCCAGGCGGCCCAGGACAAGATCTTCGAGATCAACATCGCCAAGGAGGAGGCGGAACGGATACGCGGCATGCAGGGCCGCTGGGTCGACGCCTCCGGCGGCAGCTATGCCGTGGCCATGAACGGCGACAAGATGACCATCGGCTCGGGCAACCTCACCTACACGCTCACCCTGAACAACGGCGCCCTGCAGGGCTCGGTGCAGGGCGGCGCGTACAACGGGGAGCACGGCTGCTCCATTCCGGGGCAGGTGCACCCGGTGACCGGCAGGATCTCGCCCGATGCGCGGAGCATCAGCCTGGAGTTCCTCTGGTCCAGCTACAAGGCGAACTTCCACTGCGAGAACCTCATGGGCGTGCCGTCCAACTGCTGCATGTTCTGCGATGTGATCTGCGATGCCGCGACGGTCACCGCCACGAATCAGGTGAGCCGCCAGCTCGTGCCGGCGGAGTAGGCGCGCCATGCCGACCTGCCCGGCGCGACGAAACTTGGCCCTGGCCTTGACCCTGACCGGAGGCCTGCTGCTTGCGGCGGCGCCCTGCCGGGCCGGGGTGGTCTGCGATGGAACGCTCCGGGCCTGGCAGCAGGACCCCGGCATGCGGCAATACCTGCAAACCCACCAGTGCGACTGCAGCAACGGAAATTCGAACATGCCCGTGTGCACCAGCACCTCCAGCGGCTCCTCCTCCTCCTCCGGTTCAGCGGGGCATGGCCGCAGCTCCTACCAGTACAGCACCAAGGCGGCGGCCCTGAAAGGCATCCAGGATGGCCTGAACCAGTCGCTGACCATCGACCACGCCGCCATCGAGCGCTCGAACCAGAAACAGATGGACGCGGCGCAGCAGCTCCAGGACACCCAGCTTGCGGCCCAGCAGGCCGAGGAAGCCCGCCGCTTGCGGGCCGCGCAAGAGGCCCAGGCGGACCGCAACAGGAATGCGCAGGAGATCGGCGGGAGCCTGCATGGCCTGCCCGAAAGCGCGGGGCTGGACTTTTCGGCCGTCAGCGCGGAGGCGCGGCGCAAGCCGACAGCAACGCAGGCCGCTGACCCGGCCGCATGCAAGGAGATGGCCGAGACCCTGGCGCGCCTGCGCATCGGGGTCGAGCGGGCCGAAAACGTCATGGCCAAGAACGAGGTGTTCATCCGCGAGGCCGAGGCGGGCAAGAAAGAGGCCATA
This sequence comes from uncultured delta proteobacterium, assembly GCA_903843965.1. GTDB lineage: Bacteria > Desulfobacterota > Desulfovibrionia > Desulfovibrionales > Desulfovibrionaceae > Humidesulfovibrio. The sequence continues at coordinate 48,155 of CAIMRY010000023.1, read as the reverse complement.
GGCGACGCCACGCAGACGGTCGCCGAGGCGGCGGGGGGAGCCGCAATCGACGCCTTCCAGGACCGGCTGCAGAATTTCATCAAGGCCAAGAACAGCCTGCAAAGCATGAAGAAAGGCCTGGACGAGCTGGAGAAGACCGGGGGCCTGCGCAAGAATGCGCGCAAGCTCACGCCCCAGCAGATCAGGCAGGCCAGGGAGTGGGTCGACAAGGGCATGGAGGCTGGCGGCACTGCGGCGGACCTGACGGACATGACCTATCAGTATGCGACTGCGGCCAGGGCGGGCCACGAGCCGGACCCGACCGTCCGGGCCAAGCTGCTGCGGGCCGTGGACGACTTCAACGACAAGTTCATGAACGACGCCGGAGGCTGGGAGTTCGCGGGCGAGCACCTGGCGGAGTACGGCGGCGGCCCGGCGGGCAAGCTGGCCTTCAAGGCCGCGGTCATCGGCATCAAGCTCCAGGTCGCGGCCATCGGTTATGGCATCAGCGCCGCGGACCTGGCCGAGTACCGCCGCAACCAGGCCGTCATGGAGGGCGAAATGGCCAAGCTGCGCTGGAAGGTGCAGGGGCTCAAGGACTCCATGGCCAGCAGGCAGTGCCCGCAGCAATAGACCTGCCCGCCCCGTCCAAATCGTCCAAGCCGTCCGCGCCGCAGCCGGGTTTGGGCTTGGCCGCGCATGATCGGCGTCCCCTCTGTTCAGCCCACGAAATACAAGTCCCCCCCCACGAAAAAGGCCCGGAGTCTCCCCCGGGCCTTTGCATGTCTGGCGATCTCGCCGTCCGGGCTACAGGTCGTAGCCGAAGGATTCGACGATCATCTTGGTGCGCGCCTTGGAGGCGGTCATGCGCGCGGCGAGGTCCTTCTTGTACTGCTTGATGTCCAGCTGGATGGTGGCCACGCCGGAATCCATGGCTGCCTGGGCCACGGCCGGGGACACCCACTCGAGCACGCGTGGGTCCAGCGCCTTGGGGATGATGTAGTCTATGCCGAACTTGAGCTCCTTGACGCCGTAGATGGCGCAGACCTCGGGCGATACGGGCTCCTTGGCCAGGGCGGCCAGGGCCTTGGCTGCGGCCAGCTTCATCTGCTCGTTGATGACCTTGGAGCGGACGTCGAGCGCGCCGCGGAAGATGAACGGGAAGCCCAGCACGTTGTTGATCTGGTTGGGCGTGTCCGAGCGGCCGGTGGCCATGATCAGGTCGGTGCGGGCGCCCTTGGCCACGGAGTAGGCGATCTCCGGGTCCGGGTTGGCGCAGGCGAAGATCACCGGGTTCTTGGCCATGGACTTGACGTTCTCGGCGTTGATGACGTCCTTGCCGGACAGGCCCAGGAACATGTCCGCGCCGGTCATGGCCTCGGCCATGGTGCAGGCCTTGGGCTGGGCATAGTAGGTCTTCTCGGCGTTCATGTCCGTGCGGCCGGTGTGCAGCAGGCCCTTGGAGTCGAACATCCAGATCTGGCCCTTGTTCAGGCCCATGGCCTCGTAGAAGCGCGAGCAGGAGATGGCGGCTGCGCCCGCGCCGGAAACCACGACCTTGAGGTCCTTGATGTTCTTGCCGCCGATCTCGAGCACGTTCATGAGGCCCGCGCCGGAGATGATGGCCGTGCCGTGCTGGTCGTCGTGGAACACGGGAATGCCCATCTCCTTGATCAGCGTCTGCTCGATCTTGAAGCATTCCGGGGCCTTGATGTCCTCAAGGTTGATGCCGCCAAAGGTCGGCTCGAGCATCTTGCAGAACTCGATGACCTTGTCCGGGTCGAGCTGGCGGATGTTCAGGTCGTAGACGTCGATGTCGGCGAAGATCTTGAAGAGCACGCCCTTGCCTTCCATGACCGGCTTGCCCGCCTCGGGCCCGATGTTGCCCAGGCCGAGCACTGCGGTTCCATTGGAAACCACGGCCACGAGGTTGCCCTTGTTGGTGTACTCGTAAACCTTCTCCACATCGGCGTGGATGGCCCGGCAGGCGTCGGCCACGCCGGGGGTGTAGGCCATGGACAGGTCCCGCTGCGTCTCGCAGGGTTTGATGGACACGACCTCAAGCTTGCCCTTGCGCTTCATCGAATGGTACTTGAGGGCCTCTTCCTTGGTATACAGCGCCATGACGGGTTCTCCTGTTAGAGGTGGATTCCGGGGTTGTGCCGACACAGGCACGTCCCCGGACTTTAGTTGGCCCAGAGAGCCCCGTCAAGGCCCGCGCCGGGAAGCACACCAACAGCCGGAGCCCGCATGCCCCTTTCGAACCTCGACATCGTGCTCTTTCGCCCCAAGTACCCGGAGAACATCGGCTCCGTGGCCCGGGCCATGCTCAACATGGGCGCACGGAATCTGATCCTGGTTGACCCCCAGGGCTTTGACCTGGAAAAGGCCGCGCCGCTGGCCACCTTCCACGCCCGGCACATTCTTGAGTCCGCGCGCATCGTGCCGGACCTGCGCCAGGCGCTCTCCGGCACGGCCCTGGCCATCGGCACCACGGCGCGCACCGGCGGCTGGCGCAAGGGCCTGCTTTCCCCGGCGGGCATGGCCCAAGAGCACGTGCTCCCGCGCCTGGCCGAGGGCGGCCGCGTGGCGCTCGTCTTCGGACCCGAGGACCGGGGCCTGACCAACGAGGAGACCAGCCTGTGCGACCAGCTGGTGATGATCCCGGCCAGTCCTGAGTGCACCTCGCTCAATTTGTCGCAGGCCGTGCTGATCCTGCTCTACGAGTGTTTCGTGGGTTCGCTGGAACAGCCCTTTGCGCCCAAGGGCCCGCCGACGGAGCGTGATGCGTCCTTTGAGGAGCGCGACGCTCTGTTCGCCAGCATGCAGGTGGCGCTTTCGGCCATCGGCTTTCTGAAGGACCAGAACCAGGACTACTGGATGCTGCCGGTGCGCCGCTTTTTCGCCCGGTTTCGCCTGCGGCGCAACGAGTTCAACCTGCTCATGGGCGTGTGCCGCCAGGTGCGCTGGGTGGCTGCGCGGGCCGATGCGCGGGCCGATGCGCGGGCCGATGCGTGCGTGGATGCGTGCGTGGATGCGTGCGTGGATGCGTGCGTGGATGCGCGAGAGGATGCGCGAGAGGATGCGCGTGCGGATGCGCGTGCGGGCACCGGGGAGATAGGCGGGGAGTGAAGGCGCGCAACGGTCTGTCCCGGCAGCCGAACCGCTGCCCGACCCGGCAGCCGCGCCCGGCGGAAATAAACCGGCCGGAACAGTGGCAAAAGGGCCAGAAAAACCCAGGTCTTGATCTTTCCAGGGAATAGGCCGATATTGCAAGGTGGATTTATGAACGCGGGCGTGTGCCCGCATGCGGCCCGGAGCACCATGTTTCATCCCTCCAGCACCGTCAAGGCCCTGGCCGGAACGCCCTGCGCCCGCCCTGCGCGCCGGGGCCCGGGCCTTGTGCTGCGCCTGGCCCTGTGCCTGTCGCAATGCCTGGTCCTGGCCCTGGGCTGGGCCGCACCGGCCCAGGCGGCCAGCCGCGAGCTGGTCTTCGGCATGTCGGCGGCCTTCAGCGGTCCGGCGCGCGGCCTGGGCATGGAGTATTACCGGGGGCTCATGGCCAGCTTCGAGCATACCAACGCCCACGGCGGGGCCAGGGGCTGGCGGCTGGTGCTCTCTGTGCGCGACGACGGCTACGCCCCGCTGCCTGCGCTTTCCAACACCATCGGCTTTGTGGAGCAGGAGCGCGTGTTCGCGCTCTTGGGCTACGTGGGCACGCCCACCACGGCCCGCGTGCTGCCCCTGCTCAAGCACTACGAGTCCGAGCGCATGATCCTGCTCTTTCCCTTCACCGGGGCCGACCTCCTGCGCGAGCGGCCCTACGACGCCTTTGTCTTCAACCTGCGGGCCTCGTATTTCGACGAGACCCGGGGCCTGATGGAGGCCCTGTACGCCGCAGGCAAGCGCCGCATCGCCGTGTTCCACCAGGGCGACGTGTACGGCCGCAACGGCTGGGACGGCGTGCGCCGGGCCCTTTCGGCCCACGGCCTGTCCATCGTGGCCGACGCCACCTACCGCCGGGGCGCGGCCTACACCCAGGACTTCCGCCGCGAGGTGGGCCTGCTGCAGGCCGCCCGGCCCGACGCGATCATCACCGTGGGCACGGCCCCGGCCTGTGCGGCCTTCATCCGCGACGCGCGCGACGCAGGCGTCAGCGCGCCCATCGCCACCCTGTCCTTCGCCGACGCCGACAACCTGATCAAGTTCCTGCTGGCGCAGGCAAAGGTGACCGAGCGCGACTACACCACCGGGCTGGTCTTCTCCCAGGTGGTGCCCAGCTTCGACGACCCGGCCCTGCCAGCGGCAAGGCTGTACCGCCAGGTCATGGACCAGGCGCGCGTGGCCCTGCCGGCCCAGTTGATGCACGAGGAGTATATCCCGAACAGCCGCAGCTTCGTCAGCTTTGAGGGTTTCCTGGCCGGGCAGGTGCTGGCCGAGGCCGTGCGCCGCATGGCCGACGCGCCCACCCGCGCCCGCCTGATCGAGATGCTGCAGGGCATGAAGGGCCTGGACATCGGCATCGGCGAAAAGGTCAGCTTCGGGCCGGGGCACAACCAGGGCCTGCGCCAGACCTACCTGGTGGTCTACCGGGGCGGCGGCTTCCAGAACGTGAAGGCGCTGCCCGGGGGCCAGCCATGAGGTTCCAGGGATTGTTCCTGCGCCTTCTGGTGTTCATGGTCGCGGCCTTCGGCGTCATGGCCGTGGCCACGTCGATCCTCTCCGGCCGGGAGCTCAACGACTCCATGGTGCGCGAGTACGAGGGCCGGGCCGTGGCCCTGGCCCGCAGCATCGCCGACGGCAACACCGAGACCCTGCTGAGCCAGAACGCCGGGGCCATCCAGGCGGCCATCGACCTGCACCAGGAAATGGGCGGCCTGTCGTACATCCTCGTGGTCGACCCCCACGGCGAGGTGGTGGCCCACACCTTCACCCCGGTGGTGCCCGAGGAGGTCCTGGCCATCGTGCGCGACACCCCGGGCCAGGCACACTTCGGCGCCGGGCACGAAACCAGCACCCTGACCCTGCCCCCGGACATGGAGGTCATCCACGTGGCCCAGCCCGTGCTGGGGGGCAAGGGCGGCTATGTGCACATCGGCCTGGACAAGGCGCCCATCCGCAAGGCCATCGGCCAGGCCATCTTCCGCCAGCAGATGCTGACCCTGGGCGTGTTTTTGGCCTTCATCTTCCTGGCCTTCTTCTTCAGCCGGGGCGTCACCGGTCCCCTGCGCAAGCTGGCGGACTACGCCCAGCGCGTGGCCAACCACGACTTTTCGGCCACCTGCGAGGTGCGTTCCGACGACGAGATCGGCTCCCTGGCCGAGGCCATGCGCAGCATGGCCGGGCAGATAGAGGGCCACGTGACCCAGCTGGAGAGCAGCGTGCGCGAGGCCACCAGCGGGCTGGAGGACGCCCTGGGCTCGCTCTCGGCCATCGTGGGCAACATAGCCGACGGACTTCTGGTGGTCGACGAGGCCGGGCTCATCGTGCGGCACAACCCGGCGCTGTTGCGCATGTTCGGCCTGGCCGGGCAGGACCTGGCCGGGCGTCCCTGCACCGAGGTCTTTGGCGCGGAGGTGGGCCATGCGGCCACCCTGTCCCGGGCCGACGCCCTGCGGGCCACTGCGGCCCCGCGCGAGGTGCTGGCAACCCGGCCGGACGGCGCCAGCTTCCCGGCGGAGATCACCGTGTCCGGCGTGCGGCTTACGGGCGGTGCGGTGCAGGTCTGCATCCTGCGCGACGTTTCCGTGGCCAAGAAGGCCGAGCAGGAGCGCGAGCAGTCGCGCGCGCTTCTGGAGCGCATGGTGGCCGAGCGCACCCGCGACCTCTCGCGCACCAACACCCAGCTCAAGATCGAGGTGGCCGAACGCAAGGTGGTGGGCGACGCCCTGCGCCGGGCCGAGGCCAAGTTCCGGGGCATCTTCGAGAACGCGGCCGAGGGCATCTACCAGTTCTCGCCAGAAGGACGCTACCTTTCGGCCAACCCGGCCATGGCCCACATCTTCGGCTACGCCACGCCGGATGAGCACATCAGCGCCCTGTCCGACGTCAGCCCCTATGTGGAGGAGTCCCGGCGCGACGTGTTTTTGGCCACCATGGAGGAGCAGGGCCAGGTGCGGAACTTCGAGTCCCAGGTGCGCCGCCGCGACGGCTCGGTGATCTGGATCTCCGAGAACGCGCGCAAGGTCGTGAACCCCGCAGGGCAGACCCTGTTCTACGAGGGCTTCGTCAGCGACATCACCCTGCGCAAAGAGGCCGAGGATCGCCTGATGCACCAGGCCTTCCACGACTCCCTCACCGGCCTGCCCAACCGCCAGCTGTTCATGGACCACCTGCGCATGGCCATGGAGCGCGCCCGCCGCCGCCCGGACTTCCGTTTCGCCGTGCTGTACATGGATCTGGACCGCTTCAAGGTCATCAACGACAGCCTGGGCCACGACATCGGCGACCAACTGCTGCGCCACGTGGCCAGGGCGCTTTTGAACTGCGCCCGCAGCACGGACACCGTGGCCCGCTTCGGCGGCGACGAGTTCGCCATCCTGCTGGAGGACATCACCGCCCCGCGCGACGCCATCCACTTCTCCCGGCGCATCCTGGACGACATCTGCCAGCCGCTGGACCTGGACGGGCGCGAGGTCATGACCTCCGGCAGCCTGGGCATAGTGCTGCGCACCGAGCGCTACGACCGGCCCGAGGCGCTCCTGCGCGACGCGGACACGGCCATGTACCACGCTAAGACCATGGGCAAGAGCCGCTTCAAGGTCTTCAACCAGAAGATGCACACCAAGGCCCTGGAGACCATGGAGATCGAGGTGGCCCTGCGCCGGGCCCTGGACCCGAGCCTGGATCTGGAGGAGCTGGTGCTGCTGTTCCAGCCCATCTTGAACATCCGCGCGCGCCGCCTTGCCGGGTTCGAGGTGCTGCTGCGCTGGCGGCGCGAGGGCGGGCGCGAGATGCTGCCCGGCGAGTTCATCCCCCTGGCCGAGGAAACCGGCATCATCTACCCCCTGGACTACTGGGTCTTTGCCCAGGCCTGCTGCTCCATCCGCAACTTCGAGCAGGCGCTGGAGGCCCGGCCGGCCCGGAGCCGAGCGGACTTCGCCACGAACATCAACATCTCGGCCAAGCACTTCCGCAGCCCCATGCTGGTGGGGCACCTGGAGCAGACCCTGCGCTCCTGCGGGGTGGACCCCAGGGGCATCGCGCTGGAGATCACCGAGAGCGTGCTCCTGGACAACATGGGCGGCGCCAGGGAGGTGGCGGCCAGGATCCGCGAGCTGGGCCTGGGCCTGTGCATCGACGACTTCGGCACCGGCTACTCCTCGCTGTCCTATATCCGGCGCTTCAGCGTCGACGCCATCAAGATCGACCGGGATTTCGTGGCCGGGCTGGGCCGGGAGGCGGGCGGCGGCAGCGAGGCCATCGTCAAGACCCTGACGACCCTGGGCGCGGGCCTGAACCTCAAGGTCGTGGCCGAGGGCGTGGAGACCGTGGAGCAGTTGGCCTACCTTTCCGGCCTGGGCTGCCAGTACGCCCAGGGCTACCTCTTTGCCCCGGCCCTTTCCGAGGCCGAGGCCCTGGAGCTCATCGGCGCGGGCGCGGCAGAGGCCTGGCCGGGGTTCCCGGAGCTGCCGGGAGGGTGATGCCTGCGGCAAGCGGACGCGATCGTCATATGTGTATTTGTTGACCCGAAGGCCGAGAGGCTGGTACTGTGGGGCATCAACTCCGAGCACCAGCGACGGGTTCGTAGTGGGCCGGGCCGTTTAGGTGATGCAGACGCTATGAGGATGGTATGAACAAAATTCGCCTTTGTGCACTTGCTCTGATATTATTTATCGTATTCAACGGTTGCATAGCATTGGCACAATCGCAATCATCAGCCGCGTTGGAATCAATGAAAAAGCTGCGCGCTAAGACAACAGTAGGCATGACATATGATGACTATACAAAAGAACTTGGTGATGTAATATACCAGATTGGCAATTTAAAAGAACACGCAAAAACACAAAAAGATAAATTGATTCTTGCTGAATTGGACAAGGCATTACAGGCATATGTCGGTGCTAAATACATTTTGGAATATAAGACTATGTCAATTAATTCTATTGGCTTACCTACTGGAGGAGATAAAATATTCCAGCTCGCCGAAGAGATCATTCAGAGCTTTCCAGAAATAAATAAACGTTACGAGGATGGAGGCGTCATAATGACGAGGACAAATGGCGGCGGCCAGTATATCCTTGTTGACATAGTGGCGCCCCGCATCCTCTCGGTAGGGAGTGATCGTTTAGACCAAGCTATCTTAGTAGCCAACCAGAAACCAACATCCAAGCCCAAAAGATAAGATCTTAGGGGGGAATATGCGCAGGCCCTCCTCTTTGCTCCTCTGCCTTGCCATCCTCTCCGCCTGCGCCCCGCAGGCCAACCTGCCGCAGACGTAATCCGACGGAATATGGCCGGAGGACAACAGCGCGTGAGGCTGGACGGAGGGCAGCCTTGCGAACTATGCTTGCGCCGTTGCGGCTCGTGATGTCCACGGCGAACGGAACCAACATCAAGAGGGCACCATGGCCATCTACACGTTGAGAATGCCGAAGCAGGGCGGCGGCATGGTCGAGTCGCACATCTTCGCCGCCGCGCCCGGCGCGGGCAAGGGCTGCATCTGCCAGCCCAAGTCCCTGTGCCAGATGGCGAACACCGCCGTCACCACCGGGGTTGAGGGATGCATGTGCCTGACCGGGCCCAGGATGCTGGAGCGCGCGGTGGAGTATCGCGGGGACGTGTGCGCGGAATGCCTGCTTTTGCTCCACGAGGCCGAGCGCAGGTAAGCCCTTGGCGGGCTCCTGCCCGTGCGGGCCGGGCAGACAGGCGCAGCGCCAGGGCTCGCCGCGACCGGAAAAAGCGTGCGTCACGGCGGGTTGCACAGGTCTGCGCGGGCAATCCAGGCCTCCGGCGCGCCCGCACTTTGGGCCGCCACAATTCTCCTCTTTCCCGCCGCCAGGAAGTGGTGTAGGTTTTGCGCCATCCCGGCACCTCCACCCAGGCAGGCCAAAATGAGCGAGAGTTCCGACCTTGATCGCCTAAGCGGCGTGTTCTCCCAGAAAAAGAAGGCCAAGATCGGCACCGGGGCCACGGCCCGCAGGACCGAGGTCGTCTTCTACTACGCGGTGGAGGAGCGCGAGAACGGCGTCATGCAGGTTCAGGCCCTGACCCCCGGCGATGTGCCCTATGGCCCCATCAGCGAGATCACCCGCGAGGAGCTGCTGGCGAACTACCTGCCCGAGCCGCAGAAGACCCTGACCCGCGCCCGCGCGGCCATGAGCCCCCAGGACATGGACATCCAGAAGGCCGTGGCCCGGGGCGACAAGTTCCGCAAGCGCGGCGAGAACTTCACCGCCGAGTACGAGTACAACAAGGCCCTGGCCATGGACGAGCGCAACGTGCGCGCCAATTTCGGCATCGGCCTGTGCTACATCTCCCGGGGCGAGGGGGAAAAGGCCAAGGAGGTCTTCGAGCGCGTGGTCAAGATCGACGCGGTCTTCGAGGACGAGCACAAGCACCTGTTCAACGAGTTCGGCATCTCCTTGCGCAAGAGCGGCATGCACGCCGAGGCCATGGAGTATTACCGCCGCGCGCTCGATCTCTCGTCCGAGGACGAGAACCTGCACTACAACATGGCCAGGGCGGCCTACGACAACAAGGACATCGGGCTTTCGCTGGTGTACCTCAAGTCCTGCCTGGCGCTCAACCCAACCCATGAGCAGGCCACGAAGTTCGTGGAGTTTCTGCGGCACAAGAACGTTGCGGGCATTTAGACCCATGGCTTCCGGAACACGCTGTTCCTCCACCTCCTGCTGCACGGACGGTTGGGACGATGCCCGCGAAGTTTAACCGCCCGCCCATTTCGGGCGTCTTTTCGCAGACCAAGGTCAGCACCATCGGCACCGGCACCACGGCGCGCAGGTCGGAGACCGTGTCCTACTTCTTCGCCCGCGAGCTGGAGGACGGCCTTCTGGAGGTGCAGCCCCTGGGGGACAGTGTGGTCTTCGGCGAGCCGGTCAAGGTCAGCCTGGACGAGTTCCTGGCGCAGTACATGCCGGAGCCGCAGCTGTCGCAGCAGCGCGCCAAGGCCGAGACCGCGCACGAGGGCGAGATACGCAAGGCCGTGGCCCGGGGCGACAAGTTCTACAAGCAGGGCAAGACCTATTCCGCCGAGTACGAGTACGGCAAGGCCCTGGCGCTCGACGAGGAGAACATCCGCGCCAATTTCGGCATCGGCCTGTGCTACGTGGAGCGCGGCGATACGGAAAAGGCCCGCGTGGTGCTGGGGCGGCTGGTGCGGCTGGAGGCGGCCTTTGAGGACGAGCACAAGCACCTGTTCAACGAGTTCGGCATCTCCCTGCGCAAGAGCGGCATGGACGCCGAGGCCCTGACCTACTACTCCAGGGCCCTGGAGCTGTGCCCCAGCGACGAGAACCTGCACTACAACATGGCCAGGGCCTCGTTCAACATGGGTGAGATCCAGGAGGCCATACTGCACCTGGATCAGTGCCTCGCGCTCAACCCGGTCCATGCCGAGGCCAGGCGCTTCGAAATCTTCATCAAGCGCCGACGCAAGGGCGGGGCCTAGGCGCCATGCCAAAGGCCCTGGTGCTGGCCGGGACCAGAAGCGGCTGCGGCAAGACCTCCGTGGCCCTGGGCCTGATGCGCGCGCTTTCGCGCCGGGGCCTGGTGGTGCAGCCCTTCAAGGCCGGACCGGACTTCATCGACCCCGGCCTGCACGTCCGTGCCGCCCGCCGCGAAAGCTTCAACCTCGACACCTGGATGCAGCCCGCAGCCGCCCTGCGCGCCTGCTTCGCCCGGCAGGCCGCCGGGGCGGACGTGGTGGTGGTCGAAGGGGTCATGGGCCTGTTCGACGGCCGCGACGGCGCGGACGAGAGCGGCTCCACCGCGCATCTGGCCAAGCTGCTGGGCCTGCCGGTGCTGCTGGTGGTCGACGCGGCCTCTCAGGCGCGCTCCGCCGCCGCAGTGGTGCTCGGCTTTGCGCGTTTCGACCCGCAGCTCTCCCTGGCCGGGGTGCTGCTGAACCGCGTGGCCAGCCCGCGCCACGAGGCCATCCTGCGCCAGGCCCTGGCCGCGCTTCCAGATGTTGGCCTGCCGGGCGCGCCCCTGCCAAATGTACCGCTGCTTGGCTGCCTGCCGCGCGCCGAGGGACTGGTTTTGGCCTCGCGCCACCTGGGGCTGGTGACTGCGGAGGATGCGGCGGAGGATGCGGCGGAGGATGTGGCAGAGGATGTGGCAGATGCGGAGGGCGCGGCGAACGAGGACGGGGGGCTGAAGGCCCGGCTGGAGGCCCTGGCCGACTGGGTGGAGCGGGGCGTGGACATTCCTGCGCTCTTGGCCAGCTTGCCCGACATTGCCCTGCAGGAAATTGATAAGCCCGATGTTTATCTACCAGAAATCGGCCTGCCCGAAGTATATCTGCCAGGCATCGGACTGCCTGATCGTGGTCTGCCCGACACCGGCCTGCCGCCGCCCGCCATTTCCGCCAGCCCCGCCGTCCGCCCGGTGCGCATCGGCCTCGCGCGGGACCGCGCCTTCTGCTTCCTCTACGCCGAGAACCTGCGCCTGCTGAAGGCCGCCGGGGCCGAGCTCGCGCCCTTTTCGCCGCTTGACGACGCGGCCCTGCCGGACGACTTGGACGGCCTGTACCTGCCCGGCGGCTACCCGGAGCTTTCCGCGCGCGCGCTGGCGGCCAATGCGCCCATGCTCGCGGCGGTGCGCGCCTTCTGCGCCTCGGGCAGGCCGGTCTGGGCCGAGTGCGGCGGGTTCATGTATTTGCAGCGCGCGCTGGTGGACGCCGAGGGCGTGGAGCATGCGCTGTGCGGGGTTTTTCCGCACCGGGCGGTGATGCGCGCGCGGCGCGCGGCCCTGGGCTATCGCGAGGCGCGCACCCTTGGGCCCGGCCCGCTGGGGCCTGCGGGAACGCTGCTGCGCGGGCACGAGTTCCACTATTCGGAGCTGGAGCAGGGCGGGGCGGCCTCTGCTGGCGGTGCGGGCAACGCCGGAGGGGATCAGGCGGCCTTTGCGCTCACGGCTGCGGACGGCTCGACAACGCTGGACGGCGCGGCCCTGGGCAACGTGGTCGGCGGGTATTTCCACGCGCACCTTTCATCAAACCCGGACGCGGCGCAGAGTTTTGTGGCGGCGTGCCGGGGGCAGGGCAGGGGCTCAGGCCCCGGCTAGTCCTTGCCCCAGGTCTTGCCCTGCTCCTTGACCCGCTCGGCATAGGGCTTGAGCTGCCGTAGCCCGCGGCCGAGCTGGACGGCCAGGGACGGGCCCGGTTCCTGGCCTGGGGCGGCCTGGCCCGTGGCTGACTGGCCCGCCGGGGCCTGTGGCGCAGAGGGCTGGTCCGGTGCGCCACGGTCGGAACTGTCGGCGAGGGCGGCACGGGCGGAACTGTCGGCGAGGGCGGAACTGTCGGCGAGGGCGGCACGGGCGGCGCGCGCGTCCGCCTTGGCGCGCCTGCCGTAGGTGACCTTCATGCGCAGGATGCCGCCCACCAGCGTCAGGCCCAGGGCGTTGGCCGCGATGACCGCCGGGGCCTTGATCAGGATGCCGTAGACCAGCCACAGCAGCACGCCCAGGAACATGAAGCTGTACATGACCAGCGAGATATCGGCCACGGCCTTGGTGCGCCAGGTCCGGTAGACCTGCGGCAGGTAGGCCGTTGTGGTCAGCGCTCCCGCGCCCAGTCCGATGTACTCCACCCAGTTCAATTCAATCATGCCGCGTCCCCGTGCTTGCTGGTCCCAGCCGCTGTCGGCTTAAGCCGCTGCGGGTCCGTTGTGCTGTTGATTCCGGGCGCGCCGCGCCACAAGCCCGCACTGATACCCGAAGCCGGTCGCGCGGGCAACCGTCCGCCCGGCCCCACCCCTGGCCCGGCCCCTGCGATCTCTGTCCGCCGTCTTCTCGACATCTGCCCGTTATCTGCCCGTTATCGGCCCCAGCACTCCAGCCCGCCGCCAGCCCGTCGCCAAGACGCCGCAAACACGCCTCCCGCCAACTCTCCGCCAACTTGTCGCCCGCCCGTTATCGGCCCCCCTGCCCCCCTGGCCTGCCCATGCGCAAAACCCGTTGCCTTGGCCCCGTTCGTGGGGCTAGAATGGGCGAATACGCCCCGCGACAAATTTTTGGGAGACGACCCGACGTGCAGCACCCGGCCATTGAAATGAAAAACCTCTGGTTCGCCTATGGCGGCCAGCGCGTGCTGGACCAGGTCAGCCTGACCCTGCCCGCAGGCGAGTTCCTGGCCGTGCTGGGGCCAAACGGCGGGGGCAAGTCGACCCTGCTGCGGCTGCTGCTCGGGCTGGTCAAGCCCGGCGGCGGCTCCCTGCGCGTGCTGGGCCAGCAGCCCGGCCAGACCGGCGGGCTGATCGGCTACCTGCCGCAGTTCACCGCCGTGTCGGCCAGCTTTCCCATCACCGTGCTCGGGGCCGTGGCCCTGGGCCTGGTGCGGCCAGGATTTTCCGGTCTGACTGGCTGGCTGAACCCCGCCGCGCGCCGCGCCGAGCGCGAGGCCGCCCTCCTGGCCCTGTCGCGCGTGGGCCTGGCCGACCAGGCCGGGCGCAGGCTCTCGGATCTGTCCGGCGGGCAGCGCCAGCGCGTGTTCATCGCCCGGGCCATCGTGTCCGGCCCGGAGCTCTTGCTGCTCGACGAGCCCACGGCCAGCGTGGACGGCAAGAGCCGCCAGGAGCTCATGGCCCTGCTCGCAGAACTCAACCGCGACATGACCATCGTCATGGTCAGCCACGACATGAGCACCGTGGACGGCTGCGTGACCTCCATCGCCTGCGTGAACCAGAGCCTGCACCACCACGCCGAGAGTCGGCTGACCCCGGAGATTTTCGCCCAGGCTGCGGGCGTGGACCTGCGCGCCACCTGCCCGGTGGAGCTGGTGGCGCACGGCCCGGTGCCGCACCGCGTGCTGCTGGATCACGACCACCCGGACTGCTGCGGCGGCGCGCACCGCCCAGAGAAAAAGGACAACGGCCCGGACAAGGGCAAGAATATCGGCACGGCCAATGCTCATGCCAACGGCAAGGACAAAGGGGGCGCGGCATGATGGAGGCCCTCGGCTTCGAATTCTTCCGTAACGCGCTTTTGGCTGGCCTGCTCGCCAGCGTCATTTGCGGGGTCATCGGCTCGCTGGTGGTGGTCAACCGCATCGTGTTCCTGGCCGGGGGCGTGGCCCACGCCTCGTACGGCGGGGTGGGGCTGGCCTTCTACCTGGGGCTGCCCGTGCTGCCCGTGACCACGGGCTTCTCCACTGCGGCGGCCCTGGGCATGGCCTGGGTCACGCTGGACGCGCGCGAGCGCTCGGACACGGTCATCGGCGTGCTCTGGGCCGCAGGCATGGCGCTGGGCATCATCCTGCTGGACCTGACGCCGGGCTACAACTCCGACCTCATGAGCTACCTCTTCGGCAGCATCCTGGCCGTGCCCCGAAGCGACCTCGCGCTCATGGCCGGGCTCTCGGCTTTGGTGCTGCTGCTGGCCGGGCTGTTCTCGCGCGGTCTCTTGGTCATGAGCTTCGACGCGGAGTTCGCGCGCTCGCGCGGGGTGCCGGTGCGCTTTCTGCACTTCCTGCTCATGGCCCTGGTGGCGGCGTGCGTGGTCATGGTCATCCGCGTGGTGGGCCTGATCCTGGTCATGGCGCTTCTGACCATCCCGCCCTTCATGGCCGAGCGCCGGGCCAGCTCGCTCGGCGGCATGATGCTGCTTTCCGCCGTCTTGAGCGCGGTCTTCTGCGTGGCCGGGCTGTATCTGTCCTACGCGCTGGACTTAAGCTCCGGGGCTTCGATCATCGCCGTGGCCTGCCTGGGCTTTGTGCTCTCGCTGCTGGTTCCCGCAGGCCGGGGCCGCCGGGGCCCGGCATGAGCCGCCTGGCGACCGGGGTCAACGTGCGGGAGCTGGCCCTGCACATCCGGCGCATGGCCCTGTTTGTGCGCGCCGCCGTTGACCTGACCGGGCCCGGCGGCCCGGCTGCCGGGAATTCCAGCGGAAACTCCAACGGGAATGCCGTTGGAGAGGGGGCGTTCGGCGGCGGCTGTTCGTCCGGGGGGTGTTCGTCCGGAAGGTGTTCGTCGGGCGGCATTGCCGGGGCCGGGCAGGAGCAGGAGGCTCCGGGCCGGGGCTGGTGGGTGCTGGCCCAGGGCGGGGCGCTGGACGAGTCGGACTTTGCCGCGCGGGAGGCCGCGCGCGAGGCCCTGCTGGCTCGGGTGCGCCGGGCGGGCATCCTGGTGGGCGAAAACGTCTGGGTCTGGGATCTCTCGGGCCGGGCGCAACTGGTGCTGGCCACCCTGCCGACCCTGGAGCGCGCGCGCATGCTGGCCAAACGCCTGCGCGAGAAGGGCCTGGCCATTGTGGTGCGCCGGGAGATGCCCGAGGGGCCCACGCAGCGCTGAATTTGACGGCCCGTTCAGCTTGACGAACCGTTGACGTGGCGGGGGCAAGCCGACGCGCCGAACCCTGGACCCGGCCAGGGGCAAAGCCCCGGAAGCCGCCAGGGCGCGCCTCAGCGCGAGAAGACCCCGGTGCAAACCCGTATGTCGTGCTGGACCAGAAGCAGCAGGTCCTGCGCGGAAATCTCCAGGGTGCGGTCCGGCCGACCGATGCCGCAGTACAGGCTGGGCCTGATCTCCAGCACGTCCTCGTCCACCAGCAGCCGCGCGTGTCCGGCGCTGCCCGGCAATGCTTCCTCACCGGCCACCGGCAGCGTCACCCCATCCACGTCCGACCGTCCCAACAGGCAGCCCAGCGGCGAGACGCTGCCCGGAAGAACGCCGAGTTCCGCCAGCACCTCCGGCGGCGAAAGCGCGGCCAGGTCCCGGCGGTTCACGCCGAGCAGGGCCGCCAGCCGGGCGTAGTCCACCCGCCGCGTGCCGCGCAGGGCCGCCAGGGCCAGCGCGCCCGCGCGGGTGCGGAAGGCCACGGTCTTGACCAGGCGCGTGAGGTCGAAGGACAGGTGCTGGGCCGCGTCGGCCATGGTGCGCGTGGCCTGGTGGGCGTGCAGCGCGTGGGGCAGGCCGCTGGCTGTGACGATTTCAAGCAGGCGCGAAAACACGGCGCCGGTGGGGGCTGTTGCTGCTGGCTGGGGCAAGGCGGCGTGCATGGCCGGGGTGCGGTCGTGCGGACTAGTCCCGGATGAGACCCAGCTTGCGCAGCTCCTCGGAGATCTGCCCGGGCCGGAAGGGCTTGGTCATGTACGACAGGGCGTGGCCCTGGATGAAGGCGCGGGAGGCCGCCTGGTCGTCGTCCAGGCCGGTGGTGACGATGACCGGCACGTGCCGCTCCGGCGGAACCTCGTGCCGCAGCTCCAGCGCGCGCAGCTGCTCCAGGGCCTGCAGGCCGTTCATGCCCGGCAGCATGATGTCCAGGAAGATCACGTCAAAGGGCTGGGCGCTTTCCAGGGCGTTCTGCTGGGCCAGCACGGCGTCCTCGCCCGTGGCCACGGCCTGGCACTGGCCCAGGCCGCGCAGGGAGAGCAGCATGAACTCCCGGTTCACGGGCTCGTCCTCCACGATCAGGATGCGCAGCATCGGCTCCCCCATGACGGTCCACGGCCCGTCCCCTCCATGAAATCATGCGGCCACACGCCGCCCGTGAGCTAGCTCTGGGGGCGCGCGCCCAGCTCCATGACGGACTCGAACAGGAAGTGGTCCACCACGTGGCAGAGCATGTGCCCGGCCGCGATGTGCACCTCCTGCACCTGGGGGGTGTCCTTGCTGCCCACGCTTAAGAGGTGGTCGCACAAGGGCTCCATCTCCCCGGTCATGGCCCCGCACAGACCAAGGGTGGTCAGCCCGCGCTGCTTGGCCTCGCGCAGGGCGGCCAGCACGTTGCGGCTGGTGCCGGAGGTGCTTAAGCCCACCAGGATGTCTCCGGCCTGGCCCAGGGCCTGGACCTGCTTCACGAACACGAGGTCGAAGCCGTAGTCGTTGCCGATGGCGGTGAGGATGGAGCTGTCGGTGGTCAGCGCCATGGCTGGCAGGGGCGGCCTCTCCAATTTGAAACGATTGACGAACTCCGCAGCCAGGTGCTGGCTGTCGGCCGCGCTGCCGCCGTTGCCGCAGAAGAGCACCTTGCCGCCCTCGGTGAGGCACAGGGCCATGACCCGGGCGATGTCGACCAGGTGGGCGGCGTGTTCCTCGAAAAAGGCCTCGCGGACGCGCAGGCCCTCGCGGGAGTGTTCCAGAACCTTGCGGATGGCTTTTTCAGACATGGGGTCTCCGGTGGATCGGGCGATGTTTCGCAAACCAGGGCTTCCTTACCCGGTTTTGAAAGCGCTGGCAACGCGCCGGTTCCCCTGGCAGCGCCGAAGAATGTTCGGCCCCTTGCACCGGTCGTTGTTCTGCAAGAAATGCTTTGAACTCCCGGCCTGATTCAGGTAAGGCTGTGTGCACATAGGCTTGGGTTGCACCAATTTCTACAATTTTGAGGAGGAACGATGAAAAGGATGACCGTCAAAGTGTTGGTGGCCGTCCTGGCTCTGGCCCTGGGCGCCTTTGCGCTCATGGGCTGCGGCAAGGACAGCGACGTGATCAAGATCGGCTTCAACCTGGAGCTCACCGGCGACATCCCGAAGGTGGGCGAGGCCTCCAAGTTCGCGGCCGAGATGCTCAAGGAAGACATCAATTCCAAGGGCGGCCTGGAAGTGGCCGGCAAGAAGTACAAGCTTGAGTTCGTGTACCAGGACAACGAGGCCAAGGCCGACAGCGCCGTCAACGCCGCGCTCAAGCTGATCACCCAGGACAACGTCGTGGCCATCGTCGGCCCCAACTCCTCCAAGCAGGCCATTCCGGCCGGCGGCATCTGCAACGACAACCAGACCCCCATGGTCAGCCCCTGGTCGACCAACCCCGACACCACCAAGGACCGCCCCTGGGTGTTCCGCGCCGCCTTCCTCGACCCCTTCCAGGGTCCTGTGGCCGCGAACTTCGCCGCCAAGCAGTTCAGCGCCAAGACCGCTGCGGTGCTCTTCGACATCGCCAACGACTACTCCAAGGGCCTGGCCGAGATCTTCAAGGCCGAATGGGAGAAGAAGAGCGGCGCCGGCACCGTGGTTGCTTTCGAGTCCCACGGCACCAAGGACCAGGACTTCTCGGCCCAGCTGACCAAGATCGTGGCCGCCAAGCCCGACTTCATCTTCGTGCCCGACAACTACAATCAGGTCGCCCTGATCATCAAGCAGGCCCACGACCTGGGCTACAAGGGCCCGTTCATGGGCTCCGACGCCTGGGGCTCGGCTGAGCTGATGACCCTGTGCGGCAAGGACTGCATCGGCCAGTTCTTCAGCACCCACTACGCCGCCGCCGGCGCCCAGGGCGCCACCAAGGAATTCATCGACCGCTACAACACCAAGTATAAGTACGTGCCCGACGACGTGGCCGCCCTGACCTGGGACGCCACCCGCCTGGTGCTCCAGGCCATCCAGGAGGCCGGCAAGGTCGACAAGGACATCAAGGCCGAGCGCAAGATCGTGCGTGACGCCCTGGCCAACATCAAGGAATTCGCCGGCATCACCGGCACCATGAAGTTCCACGGCACCGGCGACCCGGACAAGTGCGCCGTGGTTGTCCAGATCAGCCCCGAGGGCAAGTTCGAGTTCAAGGAATCCGTCTGCCCCCAGTAGACAAGCAAGCGTTTTGAGCGTGGCGGGGACCAATGGTGGTCCCCGCCCGCCTTGTTTTTCCGGAAGCAGCGGCCCGGCGCCCGTGCCCTCCCTGAGTCGGCCCCCGCAGTCGGCCCGCTAGGCCGCCCGGCAGAGTGGCCAAGAGGCCGCGCGGCCCGGCGGAATCGGTTTTAGCAGCCCCCAAGGCAAGGTGTCCCCGGTGGAATTCTTTCAGCATTTCTTGAACGCGTTGCAGTTCGGCAGCTTCTACGCCCTCATCGCCCTGGGCTACACCCTGGTGTACGGCGTGCTGCGCCTGATCAACTTCGCCCACGGCGACATCTTCATGGTCGGCGCGTACATCGCCTATTTCGTGGCCGTGCTGCTGCTCGGCGGGGAGGGCATGTCCGGCCTGGGCCTCACGCCCGCCATGACGCTGGCCATCACCGTGCCCGTGACCATGATCCTGACCTCCCTTGTGGGCGTGACCCTGGAGCGCACCATGTACCGGCCGCTGCGGCGCAAGGGCGCGGACAGGCTCTACGTGGTCATCACCGCGCTGATGGCCGGGCTGATGCTGGAAAACGGCAACCTGGCCCTGCTGGGCGCCAGCCGCAAGAGCTTCCCGGAGCTGATGCACAAGGTCGTCTGGACCTTTGGCGGCGTGTCCGTGACCAACCTGAAGGTCGTCGTCATCGTGGCGGCCATCGTGGTCTTCGTGCTGCTGGAGTTCATCGTCAGCAAGACCAAGATCGGCATGGCCATGCGCGGCATCAGCTACGACAAGTTCGCCATCCCGCTCATGGGCATCCCGCTCGACACCATCATCGTCTTCACCTTCATCCTGGGTTCGAGCATGGCCGGTCTGGCGGGCATTCTCTACGCCATGAGCTACCCGATCCTTGAGCCGTACATGGGCGCGCTCATCGGCTGGAAGGCCTTCATCGCCGCCGTTGTCGGCGGCATCGGCGACATCCGCGGCGCCATCGTGGGCGGGTTTCTGCTCGGCTTCATCGAGATCGGCGTTGTGGCCGTGTTCCCCAGCACCCTGCGCGACCTGTTCGCCTTCTCCGTGCTGCTGGGCATCCTGTGGCTCAAACCCACCGGGCTCTTCGGCGTCGCCCAGACCACGAAGATCTAGCGGCCATACAACGGGAAAGGTCCATGCAGAAACACACGTTCACCATCTCTCTTTTCGCGGGCATCTTTGTGCTCACCGCCATGGCCCAGTTCGGCGTCATCAACCAGTACCTGGTCTCGGTGATCATGCTCATGGGCGTGAACATCATGCTCTCCACCAGCCTGAACCTGGTCAACGGCTACATGGGCGAGTTCTCCTGCGGACACGGCGGGTTCATGTGCGTGGGCGCGTACGTGTCGTCCATCGTCACGGTGCTTTTGTTCAGCAAGAACCACATCCTGGGCGCGCCGCTCCTGCCGCCCTCGCTGGCGCTGTTCGCCTTCCCCCTGGCGCTCTTCGCCGGGGCCGCCGTGGCCGCCGTGGCCGGGCTCGTGGTGGCCATCCCGTCCTTCAAGACCCGTGGCGACTACCTGGCCATCATCACGCTGGCGGCCAACTATATAGTCATCTCGGCCATCGACAACATGGAGATCATCGGCGGCCCGCGCGGCTTCATGGGCATGAACGCCACGGTCAACGGCATGGAGGGCCTGCTCGACATCCCCTGGATGCTCTTGTGGGTGCTCTTCGGCACGGTGTTCACCGTGTGGCTGCTGCGCCGCTTCGTGTCCTCCACGCTGGGCAAGGGCGTGCCGGCCATCGCCCAGGACGAGATCGCCGCCGAGATCATGAGCGTGGACACCAACCGCATGAAGCTCATCGCCTTCATGCTCTCCTCCGGCCTGGCCGGGCTGGCGGGCGGGCTGTTCGCGCACATCCTGGGCTACGTGAACCCGCACTCGTTCGACATCATGAAGTCCACCGAGGTCATGGTCATGGTCTACCTGGGCGGCATGGGCTCGCTTTCCGGCGCCACGCTCTCGGCCATTTTGTTCACGGTGCTGCTGGAGGTCCTGCGGCCGCTGGAGATCTGGAAATGGGTGGTCATTCCGCTGCTCCTCATCCTGCTCATGCAGTTCCGGCCCGAGGGCATCATGGGCAACAAGGAGTTGTCCGACCTCTTTCCCAAGCTCAAAAAGTACTATTCGTTCAAATAGGCCGATGGAGAGAGCATGCCCCTTCTTGAAGCAAAAGGACTGACGCGCCGCTTCGGCGGCCTCATCGCCGTGAATGACTTCAACATCGAGCTTGGCGAGCGCGAGATGGTGGCCCTGATCGGCCCCAACGGCGCGGGCAAGACCACGGTGTTCAACCTCGTGTCCGGGTTCTACCAGCCGAGCGAGGGCGCCATCACCATCAACGGCAAGGACACCCGCAGCATGCGCCCGCACCAGGTGACCAGCCTGGGCGTGGCGCGCACCTTCCAGGGCATCCGCCTCTGGGGCGAGATGACCGTGCTGGACAACATCCGCGTGTCGCAGCACTACCGCGCGGGCTACAGCCTGCTGGACTGCTTTCTGCGCACCAAGAAGTACATGGGCCGCGAGGCCGAGATCGAGCGCGTGGCCTGGGAGCTGCTGGAGGCCATGGACCTCAAGGAATACGCCCTGGAGCTGCCGCGCAACCTCTCCTACGGCCTGCAGCGCCGGGTGGAGATCGCCCGGGCCATGAGCCTCAAACCCTCGCTTTTGCTGCTCGACGAGCCAGCGGCGGGCCTGAACTCCGCCGATGTCGAGGGCCTGATCAAGCTGGTGCGCTGGATCCACGAGACCTTCCCGGTGACCATCT
Source organism: uncultured delta proteobacterium (assembly GCA_903843965.1). GTDB lineage: Bacteria > Desulfobacterota > Desulfovibrionia > Desulfovibrionales > Desulfovibrionaceae > Humidesulfovibrio. Next base: position 26,694 of record CAIMRY010000023.1, on the reverse strand, counting down.
GGATGATCGAGCACCAGATGAAGGTGGTCATGAGCCTGTGCACGCGCATCAAGGTCGTGGACTTCGGGGCCACCATCGCCGACGGCACGCCGACGGAGATCCAGGCCAACCCTGCGGTCATCAAAGCCTACCTGGGAGACGACACCATTTGAACACGCTGCTTGAAGTAAAAAACCTCAAGGTTCGCTACGGCAACATCGAGGCCCTGCACGGCATCTCCTTTGACGTGAAGCAGGGCGAGATCGTGACCTTGATCGGCGCCAACGGCGCGGGCAAGTCCACCACGCTTTTGTCCATCTGCCGCCTGCCCCCGCCAGAGGCCCCGCGCGTCATCGAGGGCGACATCCTGTTCAAGGGCAAGAGCATTTTGAACATGCCGCCGCACAAGATCGTCAGCGAGCTGAACATGGCGCTGGTGCCCGAGGGCCGAAGGATCTTCGGCAACCTCACGGTGGAGGAGAACCTGAAGCTGGCCACCTATGCCCGCACCGACGGCGGCGAGCCCATCGAGCGCGACTTCGAGCGCGTGTTCCAGCTCTTCCCGCGCCTGGCCGAGCGCCGCAAGCAGCGCAGCGAGTCGCTCTCCGGCGGGGAGCAGCAGATGCTGGCCGTGGGCCGCGCGCTCATGAGCAAGTGCAGCTTCATCATGCTCGACGAGCCGAGCATGGGCCTGGCCCCGCTTCTCATGTACGACATGTTCCGCACGCTCAAGGTGCTGAACCAGGAGGGCATGACCATCCTGCTCATCGAGCAGAACGCCAACCTGGCCCTGCGCTTCGCCCACCGGGGCTACGTGCTGGACACCGGTGAGATCGTGGCTTCCGGCTCCTCCGAGCAGCTTTTGGCCGACCCGGAGGTCAAGAAGGCGTATTTGGGCGGGTAGTGCTGGCGCGACGGGAACGTCGTTTTGACGAAATCGTGAGGGGGGCTTTGGCTCCCCTGTTTTTTTGCGCCTGGGGCTGGGTGAAGGTGCTGGAGTTGCGCGCGATCTTGGTATAGGCTCGACGAAAGATGTCCATTCAGGGGTGTTGCATGGCGACGGAAGAACAGATTGAACGGCTACGGGCGCTCAGCAAAGAAATCGACGAACTCTATTCCGCTGGCGACGATGTCGGCGGCGCGGCGCTCCTGGAGCGTGCTCTGAGGGAAGCGGAGGGCGTTGACCCGGCCTATACGCTGTTCTTCCAGGGGGAGCAGGCAAGCTACCTTCAGAAGGACCGCATGCACCAGGAGGCGTTGTTCCGCAAGGCCCTGGAGCACAGACCCGACGATTACTTCCTGTTGCGAAACAGTGGAGTTTCTTTCTCACTACAGGGCAAGGAGGACGAGGCCATTGCCTGCTATGAGAAAGCCCTGAAGTTGAATCTCAAGGACCATGCTTCCTGGCGGGGTAAGGGCGTCTCGCTGTCCAATCAGGGCAGGGAGTCCGAGGCCAGCATGTGCTTTGACAAAGCTCTGGAATTGGACCAAAATGATTATAATTCCTGGCAAAGAAAGGGTGTTTCGCTGTCGAAGCAGAACAAGGATGATGAGGCCATTGCCTGCTATGAGAAGGCGCTAGAGCTGAACCCCAAGGACTTCGCTTCATGGCGTCAGAAGGGTGTTTCGCTGGTCAATCAGGGTCAGGATGATATGGCCCTGAAGTGCACGATCAAGGCGTTGGAGTTGAAGCCTGGGGACGCCAATGCGCGCACTGACAAAGCCTACGAACTGTATCAGTTGGGGCAAATAGCGGAGGCCCTGGCGCTCATCGAAGAGGTGGCCAAAGCGAACCCGGCCCATGACTATGCGCAGAGCATCCATCGCTATCTCAACGTCCTCCAAGGCAAAACGCCGCCTGCTGCGCCGACGAAAGGCCCCAAGAACCAGCAGATGGACGACCTCAAGGCCGTAGTGGAAAGGGTGCGCGACGAGTCCAAAGGCCTGGTCGAGGAAATCCTTCAAACCATGAAGGACAACACCCAGCATATCACCGGCTTTCTTGGCGGGGCGTCGCTGCTGCGTAATGACTTGGCCTTGTTCTTCGTCCTGCGCAAGTGGAACTCCTACACGCGGTGCATACCACGTGAGGATGGGGAGCGCAGCATCGGCGGCGGCTATTTCTTCCTTGTCAATGGCAAGGGAACGGTCGTTGATCCCGGATACAACTTCCTTGAGAATTTCAACCGCATTGGCGGGCGCATCACGGATATCGATAATATCGTCATCACCCATGCCCACAACGACCATACTGCTGATCTCGAATCCATTCTTTCTCTTCTTTACAAGTTCAATGCCGAGGACAACCGGAAAAGCCGAGAGACTGCAAAGGTTAAGCCCAAGGCGGTCAAGCTCTTCCTCAACGCCGGATGCCAGAAAAAGTTCTCCGGCCTGCTTGACCTGCGCGGCGCGGACTACCTGGAAGATGTGCAGACCCTCATGCCAGATCACAGCTACGATTTGGGCGAGGGCCTGACTTTGCGGGCGTTGCCCGCCTACCACGACGAGGTGGTGGCTAAGAAATATGCAGTGGGGCTGCACTTCCAATGGAAGAAGAAAGGCATTGGGACCACAAACGTCATCATCACCTCAGACACGGGCTTGTTCCAGCAGAAGGATGGCTATGCTGACACCGAGAGCGATGAGATATGGACGCAGTACAAGATGAAGTCCCAGTCCCTGCATCTGCTCATCCCACACATCGGCTCCGTAAAAGAAGAGGAATTCAAAGCCTCCTGGCACACTGCGCTTCAGAATATATTTTATCCAAACCATCTTGGTCTCATGGGCACGGTGCAGGTCATTGTGAACCTACGGCCACGTCTGGCCGTTGTTTCGGAGTTCGGGGAAGAGCTCAAGCAGTTGCAGGTGACGCTCATGGATATGATCAGGAAATGTGTGCACAGCTTCCAGCCGGATGAAGAGAAGAGAACTACAATACTTCCTGGTGACTTGGCGTTTATCTATGATCTTGAAGAGAAAACCGTATATGATTACAGAACGAAGAAAATGGAGAACGTCGTATCGCTTATTGCAGAGAAACCAAAGGGTGATGAATTCTACTACTGCCAGACGCACAAATCTGCAGCGCGCGAACCAGTTGGATTCGCGGATGCGTTCGAAGATGAGCGGAAACGACAAAAGCTGTTCTACTTTAAGAAATAAGGGGGCCCCCCCCTCCCTCCCTTGTCCCTTTCCGCACAATACTTGCCAAAACCCCGGGCGCGGTTATAGTTACCCCCTCGCGCGGCGATCCCCGCCGCCGGGTTACGAGCAAGGAACGCACCCGCCATGCCCCGCAGCAAGAAGTCCGCAGTCCAGGCCGCCAGGGTCTGCCCCGCGCCGCCCCAGCCCATCCGCCAGGAGCTCATGGCCATCATGGCCGCAGCCCCGGCCCCGGTGCGCCGCGCCCTGGGCGACCTCCTGCTCTCGGTCAAGGCCGGACTCGAAGCAGCAGGCCAGACCCCAAAGTTCGTCGACGCCCAGGCCCGCGTGTATGATTGGCGCAACCTGTTGCCCATGCTCACCGACATCCGCGCCAAGCTCGACCGGCCCGTGGCTGCCCGATTGCGGCGGCGGGGCAAGGCCAAGACCGAGCTGGCCCGGCTGGAGGGGCAGTTCGCGCTGCTGCGCCGCGCGCACGAGCAGATGTCCTTGATGTTCGAGATCTCCTACGCCCTGGTCAACGTGGGCGGGGAGTTCCAGACGCCGGAGGAGGTGCTGGAGCAGAGCGCCGAGGTGCTCATCGAACTGCTGGAGGCCGACCTGTTCGTCTGCCGCCTGCGCGACGAGTTCGAGGAATGGGTCAACGTGGCGGCCAACACCCTGCACGGCGCAAGCACGCCCATCCTGGTGCGCTCCATGGAGGAGAGCATCCCCGGCCACCCGGTGATGCAGGCCGTGGCCAGCAAGAAGTGGAGCTACGTGCTCTCGAACAACCTCATGAGCTCCGAGCGCGGGGGCGAGTCGTACGACTGCGTGGCCTATCAGGAGGGCTACCGCTCGCGTCTGGCCTTCATCCTGCGCGGGCACGACACCAAGCCCTTTGGCCTGATCATGCTCTACTCCCGCGTGGAGGCCTTTTTCAGCGGCTACGACCACCAGTTCCTGGTCGACTGCTCGCGCATCGTCTCGCTCACCGTGGGCTCGCGCCTGGAGGTGGGCCGCGACGCCCTGGCCAAGGCCTCCGGCGGCATGGCCCACGTGGGCAACAATGCACTCTCGGTGGTCAAGAACTGCCTGGAGCTGGTCAAGGAAGACCTGGCAGCCGCCATTCTGGCCGGGCCGGTGGACGTGCTGCGCCAGCTCCGGTCCACGCTCGACCTGCCGCGCGAGGTCGAACTCATCGGCTGCGCCCTGGGCGGGGCCGAGCGCTTGCAGGGGGCCATCGCCAACCTGCTGGACGCCGTGGACCACCCGCGCATCATGCACTACATCCGGGGCGAGGAGGTCCTTGACCTGGACCCCCGCAGCCCCCAGGACGAGGACGACTAGGGCCTGTTTCTAAAAGCGTCTTTTGCCCCCTGGACGTCGTCGCGAGCCGATTTTGGTCCAGGGCTGTACTGTATGAGTACACCCCCTGGCCCCAAAATCGGCTCTCTCCTCGCCAGGGAACAAAATCCATCAGTTGGAAACAGACCCGAGTGTCGCGTCCTCGCTTTTCGTCGACATAAACGCCACCTGGGAGCGCAGACTCTAAGCGGTTTCTGCCCAGCCAGAAATATGGATTTTCTTCGTGGACGCGACACTCGGTGTGAGCCTTCCGGCCTGAGGCTGTCGGCCTGAAACTTCCGGCCTGAGGCGATCGGCCACGCAGCCGGGCGGCGACAAGAAGCGTTGAAGGCGGGGCAGCCCGCCTTTTTGTTCGCCTACTCGTAGCGCAGGGCGTCGATGGGGTTCAGGCGCGCGGCCTTGCGCGCCGGGTAGAAGCCGAAGAAGATGCCGATGGCGCTGGAAAAGGCCACGGCCAGCCCGATGGCGCTGGTGGAGATGAGCGTGGGCCAGCCCACCAGCGTGGAGATGGCGTAGGCCGCCGCCACGCCCAGCAGGATGCCGATGATGCCGCCCAGCAGGGTCAGCAGCACGGCCTCGGCCAGGAACTGGAGCAGGATGTCCGACTCGCCCGCGCCGATGGCCATGCGGATGCCGATCTCGCGCGTGCGCTCGGTGACGCTGACGAGCATGATGTTCATGATGCCGATGCCGCCGACGATGAGCGAGATGGAGGCCACCGCGCCCAGGAGCAGGCTCATGATCTGGGTGGACTGCTGCGACACGGCCAGAATCTCCGAGAGGTTGCGCACGGTGAAGTCGCGCTCCTTGGTGGGGCTCACGTGGTGGCGCTGGTCCAGCAGGGAGGTGATCTCGGCCTCGGCCTGGGGCAGCAGGGCCTCGCTCTTGGCCTGCACCAGCACCGGACCCACCATGCCCGGAAAGGGGTTGCCCAGAATCTTGTGCTGGGCCGTGGTGATGGGCAGGAAGACGATGTCGTCCTGGTCCGAGCCCTGGGCGCTGCGGCCCTTGGACACCAAAAGCCCGATGACCTGGAAGGGCACGCCCTTGATGCGCACCTGCTTGCCCACCGGGTCCTCGCCGCCGAAGAGGTTCTCGGCCACGGTGGCGCCCAGGATGCAGACCTTCTGCCCGGTGTCCACCTCGCCGGTGGTCATCTCCCGGCCGGAGGCGATCTTCCAGTCGCGGATGAGCAGCAGCTCCGGCGTGGTGCCGCTGATGCCCGTGGACCAGTTCATGTTGCCCGCCACCAGTTGGGCCGTGCCGCGCTGCTCCGGGGCGGCCAGGGCCACGGCCGGGCATTCGGCGCGCACGGCCTTCACGTCGTCGTAGGTCAGGGTGGGCGCGGAGCCGCCGCCCGCGCGGATGCCGCCGCTGGTGGTGCTGCCGGGCAGGATGAGGATGAGGTTGGAGCCCATGGTGGCGATCTGGTCGGCGACCATCTTGGTGGCGCCGCTGCCCACGGCGACCATGACGATGACCGCGCCGATGCCGATCATGATGCCCAGCATGGTGAGGAACGAGCGCATGAGGTTCACGCGCAGGGCGCGCGCGGCGATGGTGAGGGGAAGCAGGAGGTCCATGGCCTAGGCTCCCTGGCCTGCGGGCCGGGCTGTGTCGACGGCGCCTGCGCCGCCCGTGGTCGTGTCGCCCGTTGTCGTGCCGCCCGTGGTCGTGTCGTCTGTAGTCCTGGCGCCCGTGGTCGTGTCGGCGATGATGCTGCCGTCGCGGAAGGTGACCTGCCGACTCGCATAGGCCGCTATGTCCGGCTCGTGGGTGACCATGATGATGGTGATGCCCTGGCTGTTCAGCCGGGTGAAGATGTCCATGATCTCCCCGCTCATGTGCGAGTCCAGGTTGCCGGTGGGCTCGTCGGCCAGGATCAGGGCCGGGCTGCCGGCCAGGGCCCGGGCGATGGCCACGCGTTGCTGCTGGCCGCCGGAAAGCTGGTTCGGGAGGTGCCCGGCGCGGTCGGCCAGGCCGACCATGCTCAACGCCTCCATGGCGCGCCTGCGGCGCTCCTGCGCGGGGGCCCGGCCATAGACCAGGGGCAGCTCCACGTTCTCCAGGGCGCTGGTGCGCGAGAGCAGGTTGAACCCCTGGAACACGAAGCCGAGCTTGCGGTTGCGGATGAGCGCGAGCTCGGCCTTGCCCAGGGCCTCCACGTTCACCCCGTCCAGGGCGTAGCGCCCGCTGGTGGGCCTGTCCAGGCAGCCCAAAATGTGCATGCAGGTGCTTTTGCCGCTGCCGCTGGAGCCCATGATGGCCACGAACTCTCCGCGCTCCACGGTCAGGGAGACCCCGCGCAGGGCGTGCACGGTCTCCGAGTCCAGCTGGTAGGTCTTGGTGATGTCCTCGATGCGCACGACGGCGACCGGGCTCTGTGCTTGCGCGCCCATGGCCTACCTGGGTCCCATGCCGCCGCCCGTCCCCAGGGGGTTCTTGGTCGCCGTCTTGGCCGCTGCCTCGTTCTGGGCCTCCAGCACCACAAGCTCGTCCGGGGCCAGGCCGCCGGTGATCTCGGTCTCCTTGTCGTTGCCGACGCCCACGCTGACGGCCACAGGCGCGGGCTTGCCGTTCTTCAGCACGTACAGGCGCTTCTCGCCGGGATTGAGCTTCTGGGCGGCCTCGGCCGTGGCGTTCTTGGGCCGAAAGCGCAGGGCGGCGGTGGGTATCTTCAGCGCGTCGGCCTTGTTGGCGGTGATGAAGGTCACGTTGGCGGTCATGCCGGGCTTCAGGCGCAGGTCGGCGTTGTCCACGCCCACCACCACGCTGTAGGTGACCACGTTGGACACGGTGGTGGCCGCGTTGCGCACCTGGGTGATGAGCCCGGAGAAGCGGGCCTCGGGGTAGGCGTCCACGGTGAAGGTGGCGTTGCCGCCCTCGTGCACCTTGCCGATGTCCGACTCGTCCACCGTGGCCAGGATCTGCATCTTGGTCAGGTCCTGGGCGATGGTGAACAGGGTGGGCGTGGTGAAGCTGGCGGCCACGGTCTGACCCACGTCCACGGCGCGGGAGATGACGATGCCGTCCACCGGGGAGCGGATGGTGGCGTATTCGAGGTTGGTCTTGGCCTGGGCGTACGAGCCGCGGGCCTGGGCCACGCCGCCCTGGGCCGAGGCCAGGGCAGCCCGCGCCGAGGCGGCGGCCGTGGCGGAGGTGTCGTAGTCGCTCTGGGACACGGAGCCGTCCTTCACCAGGGCCTTGTAGCGGGCCAGGGTGCGCGTGGTGTCGGCCAGGGTCACCTTGGCCTTGTCCACATTGGCCTGCGCGGCCAAATAGTTGCCCTGGCTCTGCTCCACCTGCGCGCTGTACGTGGCCGGGTCGATTTGGGCGATGACCTGGCCCTTCTTCACCACGGAGTTGTAGTCCACGTACAGCTCCTTGATCGTGCCGGACACGGCCGTGCCCACGCTGACGCTGACCACGGGGTTGATGGTGCCCGAGGAGGTGACCGTGGAGGTGATCTCCCCGCGCGTGGGGCTGGCCGTGCGGTACGTCGCGGTCTGCTTGCCGCCCCGCAGGAAATGGTACGCCCCGCCCGCCAGGGCCAGCAGCAGGGCCGCGCTCACGGCGAACTTGAAGGGTTTTGTGCTGGCGAAGGTGGGCATCAGCTGCGCTCCTCATGATCGTGTGCGGGGGGGTCGTTTTCAGGGAGGGAGTATTCAGGGAGGGCGTGTCCAGAGGCGGCAACCGGCGCGGGCCAGGGCCTGCGCTCAATGTCGAAGACGGTGTGCAGCAGGTCCAGGGCGGCGGCCAGGGTGGCCAGGGCCGGCGCGTCCAGCCCGGTCAGCCGCGACTCGAACAGGGCGCGCATATGGACGTGGGCCATGTCCAGCACCTGCTGGCCGGCGGGAGTCAAGGCGATGGCCACCTGTCTGCGGTCGGTCTCGCCGGGCCTGCGCGCAAGCAGGCCGCGCAGCACGAGGGTCTCCACCATGCGCGAGGCCGTGGCCGTGGACACGCCCAGGGGCTCGGCCAGCTGGCGCAGGGTTGCGCCGGGGCGCATGCAGGCATGCACGAGCACGCGGAACTGCGGCACCGAGACTTCCGGCCTGCGCCGACCGCGCATGCCCAGCCGCAGGAACTGCATCAGCGCGGGAGCCACGGCCAGCAGGGTCTCGGCGCAGCTATGGATGTTTGGCGCAGGGATTGTTTCAGATGTAGAATATTGCATATGCTAACAGTAGGCCCCTGTAGTTGTTTCGTCAAGCTGCACAGCAGGCGACATAGCGAAAAGCGTGCCAAGATCAAACCCCAAAAATAGAGCATATTCCAGGTATTGTGGGCGATTGTGTGCAGATGTCTGCACGTGTTTGTGCAGGAAGTTGCGTTGCGTGGGCGCGTGCGCCGACCTGACGACAGTCTGGCGACAGCCCGGCGGCGGCGCTCTTTGAATTGTCGTGTGTTGCAGGCCTGGCGTATCCATCAGGGGCATCATATGCAGACGCACCAGCCTGGCGCGCGGTTACGGCCGGGGCTTCAACGGCGAGGCTGGCCCGCATCCTCCCTCCTCCTTGGCAGGCTTGACTGCCGAGGGCGTTTCCCTCTGCCCCGGCCCGGTTCAGCCGCGTCCTGGCCCGCAAGTCGCCGCCCTTGGCGCTGCTTCCGCGCACAGCGCCGGAGACTGCGGGCCTGGGGCCGCGCTGTGGGCAGGGATTTCCCAGCCGTGCACAGGCGCGTGCAGGCGCACACAGGCGCAACTCCAGGGGTTGGCGCATGCGCGCCGCCGCCAGCTCCCCGCTGTCTGCGCTGTCCCGGAAACCGATACTGCCACGATCCGGCTGACCGTCCGGCGCATTGTCCGGCGCATTGTCCGGCGCATTGTCTGGTGCATTGTCCGGCGGACGGCCTGGCTGACTTTCTGACGTTCGGCCTGGCTGACGGTCCTGCCCGGTGGCCGGGCGCGAGCCTGCCCGGACAGGGCTCCTGACCGGGCGGGATTTCCGGCTGGCCTTGGCGTTGTGGGTTGTGCTATAGCTATCCGTAATGGCGCGTAAAGAGACTCTGCTGACTTGGCCGGGGCGCGCGCGCCGCTGGAACACCTGACCCTGCGCCCGGCGCAGAGGAGCGAGCCCATGAAAAATGCCCTGACCCCTGACGAACTGCGCCGCGAGCTGGCCTCGGCCACACCGCCCCTGGTGGTCGACGTGCGCCGGGTGGAAGACTATGAGCGCAGCCCGGAAGGCGTTCCCGGCGCGGACTGGCGCGCCCCGGCGCTGCTGGAGGACTGGGCGGGCGGGCTTCCGGCCGGGGCCGAGGTGGTGGTCTACTGCGTGCGCGGCGGCTCGGTGAGCCAGGGCGTGCAGGCGGACCTGGCGTCGCGCGGGGTCAAGGCGCGCTTCCTGGAGGGCGGGCTGGCGGCCTGGCAGGGCACGCAGTCCAAGGGCTGAGGGCGGCCACCGGCACTCCCGGTCGAACGCGGTCGGTCTGAGTGAACGCAATCGGTCCGGGTGCGAGCACACCCAACCTGAGACAACGCACGGGGAGCCCATGGACGCACCGAGCACTCCCGCTTCCGGCCCGACCGTCAGTTCGACATCGGGCCCGATATCCGGCCCGGCCGCCAGTTCAACGCCCGGCCCGGCGCCCGAACCGACATCCGGCCCGGCCTTCCGCGAGTTCTTCCGCTACTGGCTGCGCCTGGGCTTCATCAACTTTGGCGGGCCAGCGGGCCAGATCGCCATGCTGCACAAGGACCTGGTGGACGAGCGGCGCTGGGTGCCGGAAAAGATCTTCCAGCGCGCCCTGGGCCTGTGCATGCTTTTGCCCGGACCAGAGGCGCAGCAGCTGGCCGTGTACCTGGGCTGGCGGCTGTTCGGCTATGGCGGCGGCCTGGTGGCCGGGCTGTTCTTCCTGCTGCCCTCGGTGGGGCTGATGCTCCTGCTGTCCTGGCTGGCTGCGGCCCACGGCGGCGCGCCGCTGGTCCAGGGCCTGTTCCGGGGCGTGGCCGGGGCCGTGGTGGCCATCGTGGCCCAGGCCGTGTGGCGCATCGGCAAAAAAAACCTCACGCATCCGGTGCTCCTTGGCTTTGCCGCCGCCAGCTTCCTCATGGGCTATGCGCTGAAGCTGAAGTTCCCCGGAATCGTGGTGGCCGCTGGGCTCATGGGCCTGTGGCTGGGCTTTGTCCGGCCGGAGATATTCTGCCCGCAAGGCGTGTGCGAGCCCGACGATGAGACGCCCGACGATGAGACGCCCGAAGATGAAACCCCGGACAATGCGCCGCCGGGCGAGCTGACTCCGAGCGGCGCGCCCGCGCCAAAACCCCGCCCCCTGCGCCCCCTGCGCCCCTTGCACCACGTTGCCCGCGTGGCCGGGGTGGGCCTTGGCCTGTGGCTGGCCGTGGCCCTGCCGGTGTTTCTCTTCTCCGGGCCGGGGTCGCTCTTGCCGAAGATCCTGAGCTTCTACACCAGGGCCAGCTTCGTGACCTTTGGCGGGGCCTACGCGGTGCTGTCCTACGTCTCGGACATGGCCCTGCGCCTGGGCTGGGTGGGGCAGGAGCAGCTGGTGCAGGGCCTGGGCCTGGCCGAGACCACGCCCGGCCCGCTGATCATGGTCACGCAGTACGTGGGCTTTCTCACGGCCTGGAACCATCCGGGCGTGCTGACCCCGCTGTCGGCGGGCATTCTGGGCGGGCTCCTGACCACCTTCGGCATGTTTCTGCCCAGCTTCCTGCTGGTGTTCGCGGGCGCGCCGTTTCTGGAGGCCCTGACCGCCAACCCCCGGCTCCAGGCCATGCTCACGGGCATCACCGCCGCTGTGGTGGGGGTTATCCTGAAGCTCGGCGTGGTCTTCGCCACGGCCACCTTCTGGCCGAGGGTCCCGGGCGGCGGGCTTTTGGGCGGGCTGTGGGCCGCCAACTGGGGCGGCCTCGACGCCTTTGCCCTGGCCGTGGCCCTGGCCTGCGGGCTGGCCCTGTGGCGCTGGAACACCGGGGTGCACATCCTGGTGCTGGCCAGCGGCGCGGCAGGCGCGGCCCTGAGCCTGCTGGGCTAAATTTTCCGGGTGGCCGGGCCAGCGCAACCGCCCGCCCGTCCTTTTCGAGAACCGCAACACAGGCATCGGAGGCCCCATGGGCACGTTGAAGCTGGAACACACCTCGGCAGGGCTCTTGCCCCGGCAGGTCTTTCTGGTCCGGGTCTTCTGGTACGCGCTCTTCGGCGGGCTGTTCCTGGCGGTGAGCCTGGGCATCGGCGCCGTGGGCTACCACCTCACCGCAGACCTCGGCTGGGTCGACGCCTTCCTGAACGCGTCCATGATCCTGACAGGCATGGGGCCTGTGGACAGGCTGCCCACGGACACGGCCAAGATCTTCGCCAGCCTGTACGCCATCTTCAGCGGGGTGTCCTTCCTGACCTTTTGCGGAGTGCTGTTCACGCCGTTCTACCACCGCTTCATGCACAAGCTGCACCTGGACCTGGGCGAGAAGCGGCTCTGAGCCTGGCCGGGCGCAGGCCGCTGGACCGGAGGGCAGGCGCGGGCCGCAAGCCTGCCGGAGGCCGCTGCCCGTGCTTCTGTCCCGTGCCAGTGTTTCTCTAAAAACTCTCGGTACATTGCTGTGCGGGAGTCTAAACCCGGTGAAGCAAAGCAGGTGGAAACGGCCTGCCCCGGCAGTGAAAATCAAGCCCTGCGCGGCGCAGGCGGAAATTGCATTCCGGCTGGGCTTGGAGTAGACGATTGCGATTGGCCCTTCCCTCTGACGTACGGGGCCGCGCAAAAATTTTGGCCAGCACCGGAGATCCACATGCGCCTTGTTCCCAAAATCCTCGGCCAGTCCCTGGGCCTTTTGGCCCTGTCCGCCCTGTGCGCCTTTGCCGTCAACGCCGCCCGGCCAGACGGCCTGCCCCTGGCCCAGGCCGCCAAGAGCGAGCCCGCGCCCAGCGCCGTGCAGCTTGCCCCGGCAGGCGGCGAAATCGCGCTCAAGGACGCGGCCATGCTGTTCTTGTCCGGCCGCGCCGTGTTCCTCGACGCGCGCTCGCAGTACGAGTTCGAGCTCGGGCACATCCAGGGGGCCATCAACCTGCCGGTGCGCAGTTTCGCCTCGGACTTCCAGGACATCAAGTCCCGGCTGGCGGGCAAGGATGCGGTCATCGCCTACTGCGACGGCCCGGAATGCCCCTTGAGCCACGCCCTGGCCAAGCACCTGATCGAGGCCGGGGTCAAGAACGTCTACGTGCTGGTGAACGGCTGGACCCTGTGGCAGGCCGAAAAGCTGCCCGTGGCCAAGGGCCGGGCGGCCCAGTCCGCCCCCGCGACCCAGGCGGCGGCCTCCCAGACGGCCAAGGCCGTCGCGGCCAAGCCTGGCGCGGCCAAGCCCAAGGGCCAGGAGAAGCTGTGCACCGACTGCACCAACTGATGCCCGTGCCGCCGCGCCAGGCGGACTTCGTGCTGCGCTTCGCCCTGGCCCTGGTGCTGCTCTATGCCAGCGCGGACAAGCTGCTGCACCCGCAGGACTTTGCGAACCTTGTGGCGGGCTACCACGCCCTGCCGGACCTGCTCGTCAACCCCGTGGCCGTGTGGCTGCCGTGGCTGGAGCTGTTGCTGGGCCTGTGCCTCATCTCCGGCTTTTGGTGCGAGGGCGCGACAACGCTGACTGCCGGGCTGTTCGCCGCGTTCTGGGTGCTGCTCCTCGTCAGCGCGGCGCGCGGCATCGACGTGACCTGCGGCTGCTTCTCCACCAGGCCTGCGGACCCCGGCGCAGAGCCCACACCCATGCTCTTCTACATTGGCCGCGACGCAGCGCTGCTGGGGCTGGCGGCGTTTACGGCCTGGGTGCGGCTCACCGTGGCGCGGGAACAGGCTGCGGCGTAGGCGGCAGGGCGGTCGGCCCTTCGGCCCGGTCCTGGCCCTAGACTTGGCCGGATGCTCCGCCTCCGTGCGCTGCATGGTTTCTGGTGGCGCAAGCCTGCCAGGGCTTGGTTGCAACACTTTCTGGCATCAGCAAACGCAATGGCGGCACAAAATTTTTGTTGTGTTCGGCGGGGCGATTGCTAGAATGGCGCACCTTCAACCCTGCTGGGCCACGCCCCTGCCAAACCAAGGAGTTCCGTATGAAAAAATTGATCCCCGCCCTGGTCCTGAGCATCGTCCTGTTGGGTTCGTCCTACGTCATGGCCGCCGGGCTCATGGACGCCGTCGACAAGGTGGACCAGGCCCAGGCCAAGACAGATGACGTGAAGGCCAAGAAGGACGCCTACAAGACCAGCGCGGCGACCACCAAGGACGACCTGAAGGCCAAGAAAGAGGGCCTGAAGACCTCGGCCAAGGACACCAAGCAGGGGCTGAAGGACGCTGGCAAGGCCAAGAAGGATGAGCTCAAGGCTCAGAAGCAGGGCGTTGTCGACACAGCCGCCGGCGAGAAGAAGGACGCCAAGGCCACTGTGGACTCCTTGAAGTAACTTTCCGCAACGCGACTCTCGGACGCCCGGGCTGGAAACGGCCTGGGCGTCTTTGCGTTTTTTTTGGGGTGGGGCGGGGCGGGGCTATTTTGGTGTGGCGTGTCCTTTAGATCGGGGCAGCACGACGCTGCCGTGCAGTAGATATCTTTCAGTGTGCAAGTGTTCAGGTATGCTAACTCTAGCAAATACAGACAAAAAGTAGATAGATGTGTCATCCGCTGGGGTGTGATTGACTCTTTTGAAACACGATGCCATGTATAAATATCCAGACGAAATGGAGGCCCAAGCATGAGCACAACACCGATTGTCCATCGCATCAAGGCGGACATTGCTGACGCCAAAGCGAAAGGATCGAAGGATGTCACTTTGGAGAGGCTTGAGCAGTATATTGAGGAACTTAAGGAACAGGAAAGAATTCAAATTGAGACAGACAGATTGAACTCTCTACGAGCTCAGCGAAAGTTAGAAATATGGAAGAATAAGAGGCAGAGAATTTGGGATGAGTGGGCTGACAAGTCACAGTGGAAGCGCGAAAGCTGGAAAATCCGCGCCATGTACAAATTTGAAGCACATAGAATTAAGGCTGGGCTACTGAGCCAAGCCGGGCTTGCATCTGTAAAGGCATTGCTCTGGCTCAACGGAGGTGGTGCAGCAGCTCTGTTGGCGTTTTTGGCGACACTTGCAAATGCGAAAGGGACGCCACCATATGCTTTAAACATTCAATCAATCCGTTATGGGCTTGTTTCACTATTTCTCGGCGCAGGCCTAGCTGCCGGAGCTACAGGCGTTGACTATGTTTTAGGAGCAGCTCGATTGACGACAGAAAACTTTCGCTGGAGAGTGTTACTGCGTAATGTATCGATATATGCATCGATTGTGGTTGGTGCAGCATCGCTAGCGGCGTTTCTTGTTGGGGGATATAATGTCTATTTAGGGATAAAACCTTCGTTTTAAGAGGAGAATTGGATTGCCATTTTCGTCGTCGCATAGCTACATAATCCTCTGCACCACCCGCGTTCCCTTCCTGAGCTCCCACACGTCCCGGCGCTTCATCCACACCACCACCAGGAACAGGGCCACGTAGCCCGCGCTGAAGAGCTGGTGCACGCCGTCCGTGCCTGAGCCCCAGGGCAGGGCGGGCAGGGTCAGGTTCAGGGACTCCAGCACCTGCTGGCCCACCAGCTGGCCCGCGAACATGCAGAAGAGCAGCATGGCCGCGCCAGGGCCCAGCGACAGCGAGGCCAAGAGCGCCACGCCGAGCAGCGACTGCGCCGCCGTCAAAAAGAGCTCGTGCAACTGGTAGGGGCCGAGCGGCAGCGGATGCGCGAACCCGCCGCTGGCCAAGCCGTATACGCCGGGAATCATGCCCACGAGCAGCGTCCACTGGTTCAGCTTGCTCGAAAGCAGGCTGCCCATGGCCACCGCCGCCTGGCCGCGCAGCACGAACATGATGGCCACGATGAACTCCGGGGCCTCGCTGGCGATGGGCGCGAGCCACTGCACCAGCAGAAATTCGTTGATGCCGAAGACCTTGCCCGAGGCCACCAGATTTTCGCTGAACAGCTCCGCGCTGGCCAGGATGACCCCGGCGGCGAACAGGAACAGCGCGATGGTGGCCAGGCGGCGGCGGTCTTTCGGCAGCGCGCCGATGAGTTCGGCCGGGCCCTCCAGCTCGCAGTCCTCGCACGGGCGCTGCGAAGCCAGGCGGATGTACCAGGCGTAGATGGCGATGAACACCAGCCCGTCGTACCAGGCAAGGCTGCCCTTGATGGGGATGAAGAAGGCGTAGGCCGTGGCCAGGCCCAGAAACAGCACCTCGGTGCGCTGGTCCTGGTTCAAAAACACGCGGCGGCCCGTCTTGAACCAGTGGATGGCGGCGATGCTGGTCCAGGCCACGCCGATGAGCAGGCGGTTGGCCCCGGTCATGTTGGCGATGGCGTAGTGCGCGTAGCTCGAGCCCGGGTGCTTGCCCGCCTGCCAGGTGAAGTACATGTCCACCGCGTATTCCGGCAGCACAGCGATGAGCGCCACCACCGCCAGGGCCAGCGTCTGCGGGATGTCCATCTGGGCCACGTCGCAGGCCCACAAAAGCAGGAACGACGCGCCCAGGATGGCCAGCCCGGACAGCAGCGCGGCGGGCGGCGGGGACAGAACCGCGCCGGAGAGCCGGAGCCATAGTCCCGGCAGGGTGGCCAGGGCGGCCAGAATGAGCGGCAGGGACTTTCTGTTCATCGCGGTGGGGGGCGTCCGGCTAGCCGTCGGCCAGCAGACGCTCGGCGATGCTGACATCGTACAAGGTGGTGGGGTCGCTCTCCTTGCCGCTGGCCTTGAACATGGCCGCAGCCTGCTCAATGACCTCAAAGGGCAGCCAGTTGTGCTTGTCCCACACGCTCTGGTTGTCCCGGTGCCACATGCGGAATTCGATGCGCCCGCCGAAGCGGCGCACGTACATGCGCGCCTCGGTGTGCTGGGGGTTGGGGTAGTAGTACAGGCCGAGCTGGTCCTTCATGACGGGTCCTCCGAGGGCGTTGGCGAAAGCGTGGGCGTGGGCATGTGCTCGGGCTGGCCCAGGGGGTCGGCCTGCACGCGCAGGCCGGTGCGGGCATCCGGCCTTAGGGAAAGTCCGGCGGCGGCGAACAGGGCCCCGATCTCGCGGCCAAGGAAAAATTCGTGGAGCTCCGGGCCGATGTGCGCGCGCTCGGCCAGGCCGGTGCGGAAGGCGCGGTCGATCAGCGCCATGCGCGTCAGCTCCTCCTGGGCGTCCAGGGCCTCCTGGCCGCCTGCGCGCAGGGCCTGGGCCAGGGGGAGGATGCGCGCCGGAGGCGCCAGGGCCTGGTGCTCGGCCATGACGGCCAAAAGCCCGTGCCCGGCGGGCAAAAGATCGGCGCGTGACAGGCGGCCGGTTTCGTACATGGCGGCCAGGGCCGTGGTGTCCCGGCAGGACAGCACGCGGCACTCCACCGGGCGGCGTTCGTACAGGGCGCAGGCGTTGCCGGGCTGGGTCAAGAGCGGGCAGGCCCAGCCGCTGCCGCCGGTGATCCGGTCGCTGTTGGCGGCCTCGGCCAGATCGCGCAGCTTGAGAACCTCGTCCGTCAGGGGCTCCAGGCATCCCTTGGGCTGGTTCAGGGCCAGCTCGCCCGCGCGCAGGGTGACCACCAGGGACAGGCTGAGCGCGCCGGGGCCCTTAAACAGGTGCAGGTCCTGGGCGTGCAGGGCCGGCCCGCTTTTGCGGCAGCAGGCTCCGCAACGGCGGCAGGCGGCGGTGGTGGCGTCGGCGTTGTTTCCCATGGTGCGTGTCGCCCGGTGGGCTGCTTTTGGACCGTGCAGTAGCCAGTTCTCAAGCCCCGGTGCTTATCCTGGCGCGGGCCGGAAAGCAACCTGCGGACATGGCTGGAAGTCGTGAGGGCGGCGGGCAGGAATGCTTGCTGGAGAGTGCGTTTTACCGGATTTATGTTGACAAAGACGGTGGATTTTCCGTAACAGAACAGGAATCATGCGCTGGACTTGGACGGGGCGGGGCTCATCCCGCCAATGCGTTCTTAAGGCGTTTCGCAGGATGGAGGAAAGGCATCCGGCAGAGGTCCGCGCGCCAGCGGGCGATGGCTGGATGGTTTTTGGAGTGTGGCAACATCTTAAATCAAACAACGGAGGTTAAGGGAATGGCGAAACACAAAACCCCCTTGTTGGACCAGCTGGAAAGCGGCCCGTGGCCCAGCTTTGTGTCCGACATCAAGCAGGAAGTAGCACACAGATACGCGAATCCGAAGGGAGTCGACTTCCAGATCCCTGCGGAGTGCCCGGACGACCTGCTGGGTATCCTTGAGCTGTCCTATGTCGAAGGTGAGACCCACTGGAAGCATGGCGGCATCGTGGGCGTGTTCGGGTACGGCGGCGGCGTCATCGGCCGCTACTGCGATCAGCCCGAGAAGTTCCCCGGCGTGGCCCACTTCCACACCGTGCGTCTGAACCAGCCCTCCGGCATGTTCTACAAGACCGACTTCCTGCGCCAGCTCTGCGACCTGTGGGAACTGCGCGGCTCCGGCCTGACCAACATGCACGGCGCCACCGGCGACATCGTGCTGCTTGGCACCAGCACTCCCCAGCTGGAAGAGATCTTCTGGGAAGTGACCCACAACATGAACAACGACCTGGGCGGCTCGGGCTCCAACCTGCGCACCCCTTCCTGCTGCCTCGGCGAGAGCCGCTGTGAGTACGCCTGCTACGACTCGCAGGAAATGTGCTTCAACCTGACCAACGAGTACCAGGACGAGCTGCACCGCCCGGCCTTCCCGTACAAGTTCAAGTTCAAGTTCGACGGCTGCTCGCTTGGCTGCGTGGCCGCCATCGCCCGTTCCGACATGAGCTTCATCGGCACCTGGCGCGACGAGATCCGCGTCGACCAGAAGGTCGTTGCCGCGTACGTCGGCGGCGAGCTGGCCCCCAACGCCGGCGCCTACTCGGGTCGCAACTGGGGCAAGTTCGACATCCAGAAGGAAGTCGTTGAGCGCTGCCCCAGCCAGTGCATCCGCTTTGAGGGCGGCAAGCTGGAGATCAACAACAAGGAATGCGTCCGCTGCATGCATTGCATCTGCGTCATGCCCCGCGCGCTCAAGATCGGCAACGACCGCGGCTGCTCCATCCTGGTCGGCGCCAAGGCCCCGATCCTCGACGGTCCGCAGATGGGCTCGCTGGCCATCCCCTTCATCAAGGTCGACGACGACTACGCTGGAGTCAAGGAATTCATCGAGGCCACCTGGGATTGGTGGATGGAAGAAGGCAAGAACCGCGAGCGCATCGGTGAGACCCTGAAGCGCCTCGGCTTTGCCAAGCTGCTTGAAGTCACCGGCACCAAGGCTGATCCGCGCCACGTGAAGGAACCCCGCCACAACCCCTACATCTTCTGGAAGGAAGAGGAAGTGGAAGGCGGCTGGCAGCGTGAGATCTCTGATTACCGCTCCAGACACCAGAAATAAGTAGGACAGGAGGAAACATCATGGCTTTCATTTCTTCCGGATACAATCCCGCGAAACCGATGGAGGGACGCATCACCGACATCGGTCCGCGTCACTTCACCGACTTCCTGCCCCCGGTCCTGGCCAAGAACAAAGGCGCCTGGGACTACCACGAGATCATCGAGCCCGGCATGCTGCTGCACGTCGGCCTCTCCGGCGACAAGGTCTACACCGTGCGTTGCGGCGGCGCCCGTCTCATGAGCGTCACCCACATCCGCGAGATCTGCGACATCGCCGACAAGTTCTGCGGCGGCCACCTGCGTTTCACCACCCGCAACAATATCGAGTTCATGGTCGGCACCCTTGAGGACGCCAAGGCCCTCAAGGCTGACCTGAACAGCCGCAAGTTCCCCGGCGGCTCCCACAAGTTCCCGGTCGGCGGCACCGGCGCCGGCGTCACCAACATCGTGCACACCCAGGGCTGGGTCCACTGCCACACGCCCGCCACGGACGCCTCCGGCACCGTGAAGGCGACCATGGACGTGGTGTTCGAAGAGTTCCAGAACATGCGTCTGCCCGCGCCCGTGCGCATCTCCATGGCCTGCTGCCTGAACATGTGCGGCGCGGTGCACTGCTCCGACATCGCCATCCTGGGCATCCACCGCAAGCCCCCGATCATCGACCACGAGAGCGTGGACAACATCTGCGAAGTGCCCCTGGCCGTGGCGGCCTGCCCCACCGGCGCCATCCGCCCGACCAAGATCGAGTTCCAGGGCAAGCAGGTCAACACCGTCGCCGTGAAAAACGAGCGCTGCATGTTCTGCGGCAACTGCTACACCATGTGCCCGGCCATGCCCCTTGCCGACAAGACCGGTGACGGCATCGCCATCATGGTCGGCGGCAAGATCTCTAACCGCATCACGACCCCCAAGTTCTCCAAGGTCGTCGTGCCCTTCATCCCCAACGAGCCCCCGCGTTGGCCGAAAATGACCAAGGTCATCAAGAAGATCCTGGACACCTACGCCGCCGACGCCCGCAAGTACGAGCGCCTGGGCGACTGGGCCAACCGCATCGGCTGGGAGCGCTTCTTCGAGAAGTGCGAGCTGGAGTTCTCCGCCCATCTGATCGACGACTTCCGTGATCCGGCGTACTACACTTGGCGCCAGACCACGCAGTTCAAGTTCTAGCCGACGACTGAGAACGGGGCGCGGAGGGCAACTTCCGCGCCCCTCACAACAAAAGGGGCAACACCATGGCGCTCGTTTTTGAAGAAGCCAAGGCCAAGATCATCGAGTTCATCACCTCCAAGGCCAAGATGAAGAGCAAGTTCTACTTCAACGACTTCACCGCCCTTTTCCCTGAGGAGAAAGGCCGTGACGTCAAGAAGATCCTGACCCAGATGATCAACGAGGAAACCCTGGTCTTCTGGTCCAGCGGCAGCACGTCCATGTATGGCCTTGCCGGCGCCGGCAAGCATGCCGACGGCGAGGACTAACCTCCTCCCGCGCAAAGGCTTTGTTCGAGGGGCCTTGCCCAGACCCTGGGCAAGGCTTTTCTCGTTTCCATCGTCCAAGCCCCGGACAGCCCAGGCCAAAGCCGCATGACAGCCTTCCCCCGCATCATCCTGGCCGGACTCTCCGGCGGCTCGGGCAAGACCTTTGTCTCCGCCGGGCTCATGCGCGCCCTCAGCCGCCGGGGCCTGTCGGTCCAGCCCTTCAAGAAGGGCCCGGACTACATCGACGCCTCCTGGCTGTCCCATGCGGCCAAAGCCCAGGCCTGCAACCTCGACCCCTTCCTGCTGCCGCAGGCCGTCATCGCCGCCCTGTTCCAGGAAAAGGCCGCCCATGCTGATCTCTCCATCATCGAGGGCAACCGCGGCCTGTTCGACGGCAAGGACCGGGAGGGCACCTGCTCCACGGCCGAGCTGGCGCGCCAGCTTTCCGCGCCCGTCATCCTCGTGCTCGACGCCACCAAGATGACCCGTACGGCCGCAGCCATCGTGGCCGGGTGCCGGGCCTTTGAACCGGGCCTGAACCTGGCCGGGGTCATCCTGAACCGCACTGCGGGCGAGCGCCACCGCAATATTTTGAAGGAGTGCATCGAGGGCCTGGCCGGGGTGCCGGTGCTGGGCGCCCTGCCCAAAGCCGTCCACAACCCCATCCCCGAGCGCCACATGGGCCTGGTCTCCGACCAGGAGCACGCTGGCCGCGAACAGGCCCTGGACGCCATCGCCGACACGGTGGCCGCCTGCGTGGACCTGGACCGCGTGCTCGCCATCGCCCGCAGCGCGCCCGCCCCGGACCCGGCCCCGCCCGTGCCCTGGCCCGCGCCCGTTGTGGCCGCCGGGCAGGCCCCGGTCATCGGCTACGTCTACGACGCGGCCCTGTGGTTCTACTACCCGGAAAACCTCCAGGCCCTGGAGCACGCGGGCGCAAAGCTCACGCGCCTGAGCCTGCTCTCGGACGAGCCCTGGCCGGAGATCCACGGCCTGTACCTGGGCGGCGGCTTCCCCGAAACCCACGCCAAGGCGCTCTCGGCCAATACCCTGGTGCGCGCGCATGTGCGCGCCCTGGCCCAGGCCGGGCTGCCCATCTACGCCGAGTGCGGGGGCTTCATGTACCTCTGCGCCAGCTTGGCCATCGACCAAAACGGCGACAACGGCGAGCACGCCCTGGCCGGAGTCTTCCCGCTGACCACGCGGCTGTGCCCCCGGCCCCAGGGCCTGGGCTATGTGGAGGCCCTGGTCGAGGCCGAAAATCCCTTCCATCCGCTGGGCGCGCACCTCACCGGGCACGAGTTCCACTACTCGGCCTGCATGGAGCAGAGCGGCCAGACGCAGAACCTGCCCACGGCCCTGCGCATGCTGCGCGGCCAGGGCATGCTCGGCAAACGCGACGGGCTCGTCACAGCCAACACCTTCGCCGCATACACGCACATCCACGCCCTGGGCACCCCGCACTGGGCGCCCAGCTTCGTCCGCGCCGCCCTGGCGCATCAACAGCACAAAGGTCAATAGCCCTCCGGCGGCCTGGGGCCTGAGGCCCCCGGACCCCCCGTAGGGCCTGGGCCGGGGCAACCACGTCCAAAGCCTCGGCTTGGCCTGGCCCTGGCAATGTGCGCTGGTTTTCGAGCGGAGACGCTCGAAAACCAGCGCACGGTTGGCCGTTTTAAGAAGCTTGGTGAAAGGGCAAAGAAAGAAATCGCCCGCTTGTGCTTCCCCTGGCCCACACAAGCCGAAAGGGCTGTTTCAGGTTCCTCCTGAAACAGCCCTTTCGGCGCAATGGGAGGGTCTGGGGGGCCTCAGGCCCCACAGCCGCCGGAGGCCGATTTCGTCTTACGCCCCATCGCCCTCGGGCAGCACCACGCTGACGACCTCCACCTCCTGGTCAAAGCCCTTGACCTTGATCAGCGCGGGCTCGCTCAGGTTGAAGTGCGCGCGCACCAGGGCCGCCGTGCGCGCGCTGAGGAGCACGCCGCCTTTGGAAGCGTTGGACTCCAGGCGCTGGCCCAGGTTCACGTTGCGCCCGAGCAGGGTGAACTCGCGGCGCGACCTGGAGCCCATGTCGCCCACCACGCAGTGGCCCGTGTTCACCCCGATGCGGATCTGGATCTCGTGGCGGCCCTGGGCGCGCCAGCGCGCGTTCAGGCGGCGCAAGGCGGCCTGCATGTCCACGGCGGCGGACACGGCGCCCAGGGCCGAGCGCCGGGCGTTCTCCACAGAGTCCACGCCTGGGGCCTCGGGGTAGCCGAAAAAGGCCATGACCCCGTCGCCCATGAACTTGTCCACGGCCCCGCCGTGCCGGAACACGCAGGCGGTCATCTCCTCCAGATATTCTCCCAGGAAGCGCTGCACCTCGGCGGGCTCCATGTGGTCGCTCAGGGCCGTGAACCCGGCGATGTCCGAAAACAGCACCGACAGGTCCACGCCCCGGCCCTCCATGATGTCCGTGCCGGACTCCAGGATCTGCCGGGCGATGGCCGGAGAAAAATAGGCTTCGAGCATGCGCCGCTGCCGCGCGCTTTCGCGTGCGCTACGGGCCAGGCCCTCGGCCAGCAGGCCCAGGAGGAAGAAGACGCAGGCCCCGGTGCTGGCCGTGAGGCTCAACGCCAGGCCGCTGGCCAGATAGATGCCGAGCACGCTGGCCGGGCACAGGGCGCACACAAGCGCGCCCACGGGCAAAAAGCGGCGGATGGGCAGGCGCAGGTACAAAAGGGTCAGCAGGAACAGAAAGCCGCCGGCCAGGGCTGCGGAGCTCCAGGCCGGGGTCTGGCGCAAGAAGGCGCCGGTGAGGATGGTGTTCATCAGCCCCGCGTGCAGGGTGGCCAGGGGCTCGGCCTCGGACAGCGGGGTGGCCTTGATGTCCGTGGTGCCGGAGGCCGCAAGGTCAATAAGCGCGATCTTGCCCTTGAGCCCCTGGCGCAGGAAGGCCATGCGCGCCGGGTCAGCGGCGGCTTCAATCAGCTCGGCGTAGGACACATGCCAGAATCCCCGGCCCCAGGGCGCGGGCAGGTTCACGGGCAGCAGGCCCTGGTCGTCCGTGGGCACGCTGATGCGCCCGCCCGGCCAGGTGATGTCCAGCGCGCCGGGCCGGGCCAGGGCCTTGGCCCCCAGGTGCCGCAGCACGCACGTCAGCGCCAGGGAGGGCAAGAGCTGGCCGTGGTAGCCCACATAGAGCGGCATGCGCCGGTACACGCCGTCCGCGTCCGGGGTGGCGGCAACGTGCCCCAGGCCGATGGCCTGGCGCGAGAGCCGGGCCAGGGGCAGAAAGGTCGTCTCGGCCTGGAGCAGGTCCGGCACATGCACCTGCCCCGGCGGCAGCAGCGAAGGCAGAAGCGGCAGGTCGTCCGCATCCGGGCTCAGGCGCACCACCTCGGGCTCGCGCACCAGCCCC
Organism: uncultured delta proteobacterium; assembly: GCA_903843965.1. Lineage (GTDB taxonomy): Bacteria > Desulfobacterota > Desulfovibrionia > Desulfovibrionales > Desulfovibrionaceae > Humidesulfovibrio. Next base: position 2,961 of record CAIMRY010000023.1, on the reverse strand, counting down.
ACGCCCACAGGAAACACCACCCGGCCATTGCGGGCGATGGCCGCCTCCAGGGCCGCGTCCTCCCGCTCGCCCGCGCCGTGGTCGCCGTCCTTGGCCGAGGGGCCGTGGAACACGATGTCAAAGGCCACCAGGGACACGCCGCAGTCGGTGAGAATGTCGAGCACCCTGGCGTGGGCCGAGCGCGCAATGGGCCACGCGCCGAACAGGCGCACCGAGTCGTCGTCGATGTCCACGAACACGATGTCCGGGTGGGCCAGGGGCCGCGTGGCCAGCCGGAAGCGCAGGTCGGACAGGGAGAGCTCCAGGCGCGTGAAAACGCCGGGAAAGGCCGCCAGAAGAACGCAGAAAAGCGCCAGCAGGGCGCAGCCAGCGGCCAGGCCGCGCGCCTTCCTGGGCAGGTTGGAGGGCAGAGTGGCAGGCAGGCTGGCTGTGGGGTCGGGCATGGCCGGGGCCGCCTAGGGCTGATTCCTGCCCGGGTCGTTCGGCACCGGCAGCCCGGCCTCGCGTCCGGCCGCGCCGGTCATGTTCACCGGGGCTTGCGGTGACTTCTGGCGCAGGGAGCGCTTGGGCATGTCGGCCTGTTTGGTCCGCTCGGTCCGTTCGGGCTGGGCCGCCTGGTTCGGCAGGGCCGCCCGGGCCTCCACGCATTCCGAGACCACGCCCTCCAGGGTGGACAGCCGGGACCTGCCCGCCCTGGCCCTGGCAAAGGTCTCGTCCAGGCTGGCGTCCATGGACGGGGCGGCCAGCCCGCCGGTGCAGGCCTGCACGCGCAGCCTGGCCTGTTTGTTGGCCTGTGCGTTGGCCTGTGCGTTGGCCGAGGTGTTGACTGGCGGCAGGGCCAGCAGCATGGGCTTGCCCGGGGCCAGGCGATAGACCGCGCCGCTGCCGCCGGGCAAAAACTCCGGCTCGGCCTCGCTGCCAGAGTCGATGGCGATCAGGACCTCACAGGGGCGGTTGGATTCAACAATGACCTGGGGCGTGGCGTCCACGTTGACGCGCAGCACCGGCAGGCCGAGGGCAACGGGCGGCGGTTCGGGCAGGGGGCGCAGGCGCAGCTCCACCAGGACCACGGCGCGCACCGTGGCCAGGCCCATGGGCAACGTGGCGTGGCTGGCGATGATGCGCATGCCCTGGGGCGAGAGGTCCAGGACCTTGTCGCCGCCAAGGGCGGCATAGCGCTTGGCGGCCAGGAGGCGGGCGATGAGCAGGGCCTTCTGTTCGGCCTCTTTTGGGCCCACGCCCTGGCCCACGGCCTTGACGATGACGTAGCGCGGCAAGGCGGCGGGGCTCAGGCCCCGGTCATCCGCGTCGACCGCAGCGGCGCTGGCCAGCTTGACCTGAGCCTGCGCGGCGTTTGCCGGCATGTCCTGCGTCAGAACAGCTCGGTCCAACTCCGTCTGGCCCGACGCTGTCTGGGCCTGTGCCGCGTCCTGTGGGGGCTGCGCCTGGGCGGCCAGGGCCAGCGCCGGAACACCCGGAACAACCAGCAGCGCCAGCGCAACGAGCGCCAGCAGGACGACCGGAGACTTGCGTTTCGACGTGGGCGGGGCAGTGGGGTTGGCGCAGGGGCAAGGGATCATGGCGGCCTCCTGGGTTGAACGCACGAAGCTACCCTAGCGCACATCCGGAGGCAAGACAATGCGCTGGGCCAGAGCAGGCGGCCGGAGCAGGCGGCAGGAGCAGGCGGCCGGAGGAGGCGACCGGGCTTGGGCTTGTCCAGGCCGTTGCCGTGGCTGCGCGGGTCTGCTAGAAAGCCGTAGCGGCACGACCGCCTGTAACCATCCACAGAAGGAGTTTGCGAAATGCAGCGTCTCTTCCGCCTGGCCTTGTTCTCGGCCCTGTTTGTCCTCTCCTTGTACGGTTCGGCCCTGGCCGCCGATGCGGCCCCCGGATCGGCGATCACCCCGCAGCCCGGCAAGGTCCTGATCAAGATGGAGACCACCAAGGGCGACATCGTGTTGGAGCTGTTCAAGGACAAAGCCCCGCTCTCCGTGGCCAGCTTCCTGCAATACGCCAAAAGCGGCCACTACGATGGCACAATTTTCCACCGCGTCATCAACGGCTTCATGATCCAGGGCGGCGGCTTCGACATCACCATGAACGAGAGGCCCACCGGCCCGGCCATCAAAAACGAGGCCGACAACGGGCTCAAGAACACGCTGTACACCATCGCCATGGCCCGCACTGCGGAACCGCACTCGGCCTCGGCCCAGTTCTACATCAACGTGAAGGACAACCGCTCCCTGGACTACCGCGAAAAGACCGAGCAGGGCTGGGGCTACGCCGTGTTCGGCAAGGTCGTGGACGGCAAGCGCGTGGTCGACGAGATCAAAGGCGTGGCCACGGGCATGCGCGGGCCGTTCTCCGACGTGCCGCTGAGGCCCGTCATCATCAAGAAGGTCGTGGTGCTGTCGGAATAATCGGCGCGCCTGTCCGGCCCATTGCTTACAGACAAGGGCGGTCCTGCGGGGCCGCCTTTTTTTGGGCCTCAGGCCGCTTTGGGCGGGCCGTCGGCGTGTGAGCTGTTGGAGGATGGGCTGTTGACAGATGTGCTGTTGACGGATGTGCTTTTGACATGCGTGTTGTTGACGGATGGGCCGTTGACGGGCGGGCCGCCAATGGACTCGGTGCTGCGGCGCCGGGCCTCCTCGTGCGTCAGGCCGCGGCCGTGGCGCAGCAGGGTGTACAAAAGGCCCACGGGGTGGTGGTGGCTGGGCTTGACGGCGGTGTCCGGGGTGTCGGACGCGCTGGCGAAAGGCGTGCGGCTCTTGCTCATGGCTGTGGCCTCCGGGGGTTCGCCGGGGCGAGGGGGGCTCGCCCTCTAGCTGTGGAGTTGCAAGACGTTGTTCACTCTCTCGCCGATACGACTCATGGGCGTTTTCCTTTGTAACGACTTGTGATTCCTAAAATGATTGTATTCGTGGAGCCAGCGGGGCAACTCGCTGGCTCTCTCGCTTGAGT
>CAIMRY010000022.1 GCA_903843965.1 uncultured delta proteobacterium | reverse complement strand
GTTTAATTCATTGGCAGCATACTCCGCTGTAGTAAGCGTAAGCCTTGTCCCATTACTCTCGCAATACTCTTTGCCAATGTAGCCATTTACGTGCATGCAAAACTTCTTTGAAGTTCCGACGGGGATTGGATCATCCTTGTCGTATGAGCTAATACGCTTTCCACAATTGATGTGTGATAATTCTATAAGATCGTCAAAGTTTGTTGTGTAAATAGCCTTCCATTGTAAGCCAGATATGTGAACGTGATGTGGTAGTGCTGCGTTGACAGTGTACAGCTCCTTTAGCATTTTTACTAGCGCAAATTCTGAATTCCGTTTAGTGTAATGTGCCGCTACAGTGCTTAATGAGTGGCTTGAAGTGTCTGCTACTCCCATTGCATCACCAAGTATGATTTTCAATGTTGAACCAACTGGTAGGCTTTGACCAGATTTTCCCGTGGCGCCCATAGAAAACCCTGCCCCAACAAATAATAATGCGTTCCCATCAAGTATATGTTCAATGGCTTCTTTGATTTCCACTGGTGCCCTCTCTCTTCATTTTGAACGTTCTTGAAGTCGTTGTGAGCAGGTATTAGAATATCATGAACTTTACTTCAAACTTTATATTTAATATTTAGCAAGTTGTTTGCTCGCCGTCAATTCAGAATATTCAACTACGCTCGCACCGATAGGAATAATTGACCCCTTGCCATTTACTGGTTTGTTCAACTGAAAGCGGAGGAGGAATAGGATGGGACGATGCCCTCGGGGATATCTGGACGACGCAGGTGCCCTGCGATCGCAACCGTGCCTGACCACGCGCAGGCTTCTTTCACCGTCCCGTAACATCCGCGACAGGCAGACCCGGCAGCGCTCCGGCTACCATGTCCTGAAGTTCCATCAACACAATGGAGGTTCAGGGGCATGGACAATGAGATGCAGGACAAGGGAACGCAGGACACGGCAACGTTGAAGAATGGCACGCTGAGTAACGGGTTGACCAGGCGCGAGGTGATGCGGCTTTTAGGCGCTGGGGCCCTGGCCGCGCTGGTTCCGGCCATGCTGCCGGGGGCGGCGCAGGGCGCGAAGGCCTCCGAGGGCGAATTTGAGCGCGCAGCCGGGCCGGGCGTCATCTTCGTGGTGGGCGACGGCATGCCCACGGGCGTGGTGCGCGCCATGCACGAGCTGCGCACCGGCGTCTTCGGCCGGGCGGACTCCAACCTCTACGCGCGCCTGCGCGACCCCAAGTCATCCGTGGGCTACATGGCCACGGCCAGCCTGTCGAGCATCGTCACGGACTCCTCCTCGGCCTCCGCAGCCTGGGCCACCGGGGTCAAGACCATCAACCACTCCCTGTCCGTGCTGCCGGACGGGCGCACGCTGACCACCATCTTCGAGCTGGTGAAGCCGCGTGGCGTGGCCACGGGCCTGGTCACCACCACCCGCGTGACCCACGCCACCCCGGCGGCCTGGGTCTCCCACCAGGCCGACCGCGACGCCGAGGACGCCATCGCCGCAGAGCTGCTGGCCTTCCGGCCCGATGTCCTTTTGGGCGGCGGGCGCAAACATTTTGACCCCAAGAAGCGCACGGACGGCCACGATCTGCTGGCCGGGTTCGCCACCGCCGGGTACGAGGTGGCCACTGACCGCGCCGCGCTGCTGGCCGCGCCCGCCTCGTCCAGGCCGCTGGTCGGCCTGTTCAACGCCTCGCACATCTCCTATTGCGTGGACCGGCTGAACGACGCCTCGCTGGGCTCCCAGCCCTCCCTGCCGGAGATGACCACGGCGACGCTGAAGCGCCTGGCCAAAAATCCTGGCGGCTTCCTGCTCCAGGTGGAGGCCGGGCGCATCGACCACGCCAGCCATTCCAACGACGCCTGGTCGGCCATCATGGACACGGTTGAGCTGGACGACACCCTGGGCGTCATCGACGCCTTCCTCAAGGTCAACCCGCGCACCCTGGTCATCGTCACCTCGGACCACGGGAACTCGGGCTGGGGCGTGAACGGCACCGGGCCGGAATACAACGACGCCACCAGCGCCCTGCGCTCCTACCATGCGGGTAAGGCCTCCTTCGAGGCCACCATCAAGCGCATGCAGGGCAAGAACGCGGGCGAGATCCAGGCCCTCATGGCCGAGATGTCCGGCTACTCCATCAGCCCGGAGGACGCGGCGCTCATCGGCGAGTCCATGCAGCCCGGCTACCAGCCCTTCCCCGGCGACTTCATCTATCAGCCCGACGCCACCATGGGCAGGATTCTGGCCAACAGCGTCTACCCGAAGAAGGGCGCGCCGACCGTGCGCCGGGGCAATGTGGGCTTCACCTCCTGCAACCACACGGCCGAGGACCAGCTGCTCCTGGCCTATGGCCACAAGGCCAAGGAGATGGGCCTGGACCGCCTGGTGGACAACACGGCGCTGTATGGCGTCATGTGCCGGGTGTTCGGCGTGCGCCACCAGAACCCGGCCATGACCCAGGCACAGGCGCGGCCCCACCTGCTGGCCCGGGCCAGGGACGTGGACCCGGAGTCCCTGCGCCGACACATCGCCTAGCGCCGAGCCCTTGAAGAGAGTCCAACCTCCTGGCTGGGCAGAAGTCGCAGAAAAGCAGCACCCTCAGGCGGCACGCGTGTTGCCGAAAATTGAGGGGGCGGCCTTTGAGATGGTGACGTACGAGGGGGAGGGCGTTCAGCCTCCCCCTTCTGTTTTGGGCTCGCCTGGCCGGAGTATCTGGTCGGAGTATCTGGTCGGAGTATTTGGTCGGAGTATTTGGCCGAATTATCTGGCCGAATTATCTGGCCGGAGTACAGGATCACGCTACTTGACCGGGGCGGCCGAGGCCAGAAACGGCCCGGTTTCCAGCTCCGGCTTGTTCACCGCTAGGCGACCAGCGGGCTGGCCGTCCACGAGGCGGACCACGCTGCCGCCCGCGCCCTCCAGCACGGCCTGCCCGGCGGCGGCGTCCCATTCGCGCATGCCGTCGTTCAACCTCGGGTACAGGTCGGCCTTGCCCTCGGCCATCAGGCAGAACTTCAGCGCGCTGCCAGCGGTGATGCGTTCGCGCACGTTCCTGCCCGCCAGCCAGGCCTCGGTGTCCGGCGAGGGGTGCGAGCGGCTGGCCAGCGCCACCAGCCCGGAGGCGTCCGGCTGGCGCACGCGGATGGCCTGCCAGGGCCCCTCGCTGTTGTCGGTATTTTCGCGCCGGAACGCGCCCAGCCCCAGCCCGCCCACATACGTCTTGCCCCACACCGGCACGTGCACCGCGCCAAGGGCCGGAAAGCCGCCCTCAGCCAGGGCGATGCACACGCAGAATTCGCCCAGCTCCTTCACGAACTCCTTGGTGCCGTCCAGCGGGTCCACGATGAACAGCCGCTGCCACCCGGCGCGCTCGGCGTAGGGCAGGGCCGCTCCTTCCTCCGAGAGCACGGGCAGGCCGGGAAAATGCTCGGCCAGACCGCGCAGGATGGTCTCGTGCGCGGCCAGGTCGGCGCGTGTCAGCGGCGAGTGGTCGTCCTTGTACTCCACGGTGAAGCCGACGCGGCGCACCTCCATGATGGCCGCGCCTGCGGCTTCGGCGATGTCCGCCAGGGCGGCCAGGTCCGGTGTCGGGCTGGCTGCGGTTTGCGGCACGGCGGCGGTCTGCGCTTCCGCGACGGTCTGCGCTTCCGCGACAAGGCGCAGCGTCCAGGCCTGGCCCGCCAGGGCGGCGATGACTGCGGCGCGGTCCAGCTTCTGGCCGTCCAGGGTGAATTGGGCCTGGGCCAGGACGTCGGGGTCGGCCTCAAGCAGCTCGGCCAGGCGCGCAGCGCGCAGGCCCACGCCCTGTTCGAGCACGGCGGCCAGGCACTCCAGGGCCACGGTGTTGAACAGCTTGAGGGTTGCGTCCAGCAGCGCGCCCGGGGCCTCGCCGTGGCCGCTGTCATGCCCAATGTCATGGGCAATGCCCTCGCGGTACACGCCCACCGGGCTGTTTCTGCGCATGGCGATGCCCGCCACGCCCGGCAGGGCCCCGGCCAGGGCCAGGGTGCAGCCCGCCGCCGCATGGTCGGCGTCGATGTCGTCCACGGGCGAGCCGTCGAGGAACACGGTCTGCACGCGCTCCTCCACGCATTCCGGGCAGAAGCCCAGGTCCTGGATCATGGTCTGCCGCAGGGACAGACCAGGGCGCAGGCTGACGGCCACGCCCTCGCGCAACAGCGGCGTCAGGGCGAGCAGGGCCTCCGGGCTGGCGGCAACGGTCAAGGTCTGCGGCTGGGGCATGGGCGCTCCTTTTGTGTCAGGCGTGATCTATGTCAGAAAAGATATAACTATCAAATATATTTGACTTTTTGTTCTCCGTACGTACTATCTTCCCATCACCGCGCAATAGTCAAGGCTGCACGCCTGGGCAACCATAACCAAGGAGCGACAACATGTCGAAGATACTGCGCATCAACACCCGCACCAAGGAATTTCGCTTTGAGGACGTGGGAAAATACCTGGGGCTTGGCGGTCGCGCGCTGACCTCGCGCATTGTTCTGGACGAGGTTCCGGCCACGGCCCACGCCCTGTCCGCCGCCAACAAGCTGGTGGCCGCCGCCGGTGTGTTGACAGGCACCATCGTGGCCAATTCGGGCCGCATCTCGCTCGGGGCCAAGTCGCCGCTCACCGGCACCATCAAGGAGAGCAACTCCGGCGGCCAGTTCGCCCAGAAGCTGGCCAAGCTGGGCATCCTGGCCATCGTGCTGGAGGACAAGCCCGAGGAGGGCGCAGGCTTCACCAACATCGTCATCACCAAGGACGGCGTGAAGTTCGAGGACGCGGCCTCGCTCACCGGCCTGGGCACCTACGCCTGCATGGACAAGATCCTGGCCAAGTATGGCCCCAAGACCGGCACCATGCTCATCGGCCCGGCTGGGGAGACCTGCCGCATGGCCGCCTCGGTGCAGTTCTCCGACCCCGAGGGCCGTCCGGCCCGCGCCGCAGGGCGCGGCGGCCTGGGTGCGGTCATGGGCTCCAAGAAGGTCAAGGCCATCGTCCTCGACGACGCTGGCTGCGGCATGCTGGCCGCTGCGGAGCCGGAGAAGTTCAAGGCCGCAGCCAAGCGCTGGGTCGAGATCTTGATGGGCCACCCGGTCACCAGCCAGGGCCTGCCCGCCTTTGGCACGGCCATCCTGGTGAACATCATCAACGAGGCCGGGGCCTTTCCCACCAAGAACTTCCGCGACGGCCGCTACGAGCACGCCGCCGCCATCAGCGGCGAGACCATTGCCGAGACCATCACCAAGCGCGGCGGCAAGACCAAGCACGGCTGCCACACCGGCTGCGTCATCCAGTGCTCGCAGGAGTATGTGGACAAGGCGGGCAAGTACCTGACCAGCGGGTTTGAGTACGAGACCGTCTGGGCCTTTGGCGCGAACACGCTGATCAAGGACCTGGACGACATCGCCGCGCTCGACCGCGCCTGCGACGACATGGGGCTGGACACCATCGACCTGGGCAACACAATCGCCATGGCCATGGAGGGCGGCATCATCCCCTGGGGCGACGGCAAGGCCGCCGAGAAGCTCATCCGCAAGGTCGGCGACAAGAACGACGCCATGGGCCGCATCATCGGCAACGGCACGGGCTTCGCCGCCCAGGCCTTTGGCGTGGACCGCGTGCCCGTGGTCAAGAACCAGGCCCTGCCCGCCTACGACCCGCGCAGCGTCAAGGGCGTGGGCGTGACCTACTGCACCACCACCCAGGGCGCGGATCACACCGCAGGCTACGCCGTGTGCCAGAACATCCTGAAGGTCGGCGGCGACGTGGCCCCCACGGGCAAGGCCGGGCAGATCGAGATCAGCAAGAACCTGCAGATCGCCACGGCGGCGGTGGACGCGCTGGGCCTGTGCCTGTTCGTGGCCTTCGCCGTGCTGGACAACGCCGACGGCGTGCCCTGCATCGCTGATCTGGTCGCGGCCCTCACCGGCAAGCCCTACACCGTGGATGACGTGGTGGCGCTGGGCGTGAACTGCCTGAAGGACGAGATCGCCTTCAATACCGCAGCCGGGTTCACCGTGAAGGACGACCAGTTGCCGGACTTCTTCAAGAACGAGAAGCTGCCGCCGCACGGCACCGTGTGGGACTTCACCGCCGAGGAGATGCAGGCCGCCAAGGTCAGCTAGCCCGCAAGACGAGAAGAATGATGAAGGCCGGGGCTCCGATGGGGCTCCGGCCTTTTTTGCGGGCTAGTTTTGCCCTGGGCTGGGCATCCTGGGCGGGATGATCAGCTGGATGGGGGCCGTGGGGCAGACAAAACGCGCTGTGGCGAGGGCGTCTTCCCGCTGAAAGATGAGTGTGTTCACTGATTTTTCGCCGTGGGCCATTTGCTCCGGCGCGTCGTTGCGCAGCGGCTGGCCGTGAGCAGTGACAAAAAGTCCCTTGCGGGAATACGCGCCCGTGGCGTCGTTCTGGCCGATGATCTTCCGCGACTCGTTAAGGATCGGCTGGAAGCGGTCCACGGCTTCCGGCTTGAGGTGGAAGAATACGAGGAAGGCGCAGCCTTGCGGCGTGCGTTGCCCCAGGAAGCTGTCCTCATGGCGGACGATGCTGACCCTGGCCACGTTGTCGCAGGAGAGGTCATAGACCAGTTCGCCGGTTGGGGGCGGGAACAACACCTCCGGCACGGGCGGATTGGCCGGGTCCGGGTCCACCAGCCGCCCCTCCACCAGCACCTGGGCTGGAACCAGCGCCGGGCAGACCTCTTTCGCCAGCTGGAAGGCGTCGCGCTCCCGCACCGCCACAAGGGTGGGTCCGGTGTCCCCGTAGGTGGTGAGGGCCGAGGCGGAGAGCGGCAGTTGATGCCGTTGCGAGATGATGTGGATGTTCACCCGCAGGTAGCGGTTGTCGCGGTACTTCATGGAGATCTTGGGCGTGGCGTCGCGCAGGCGCGCGAACTCCTGCGCCGCCTTCGGCGTCAGCTCGAAATGCACCGTGTGGTACCAGCCATAGGAGGTGACGTTGCCCACGGTGTCCCTGTGGCGTTCGATGCGGATGCTGGCCACGTTGTCGCAGTTGATGTCGTAGACCACGTAGGCGGATGCCGTTGAAGGGACCAGCAACAGCGCCAGCAGCAGAAGCGCCCGTTTCATTTGTATTCTCTCCGCACCCAGCCCGGCTCCCAGTCCCGCTCCCAGTCGACAATCACCTTCCGGGGCGTGAGCGCCGGGCACACCGCCCGCGCGGTGTCAAAGGCGTCCTTCTCGAGGATGATGGTGATGACGATGGCCTCAGGGCTGAACCCGGCCATGGACGGGACGTCGTCGCGCAGGGGCCTGCCGTGGGTGGTCAGGTCGATGTGCTGCTTTTTCATCTCCTCGCCCCGGTACACGAATGTCACCCAGGGCGCGTTGTCGACGAGCGGCGCGAACTGCGCAATGGACTTCTGCTTCAGGTCAAAGACCACCACATGGAAATGCCCCTGGTCGGATTCCACGTTGTAGTAGGTGTCGTCCAGGCGGCCGATGCGTATCTTGGCGACGTTGTCGCAGGAGAGGTCGTAGGTCGACTGGGCGCACACTACGGTGGGGGCCAGCAGCAGAAGGAGGAACAGGAGGAGTTTCATCGACCGGCTACTCCCACTGTCCGTCTTCAAGGACTTTGCCGGGCACCAGCGCCGGGCATACTGCCCGAGCCGCGTCGAAGGCGTCCTGCTCTCGGATGATGGCGATGTCGATCCCTTGATCCGAAAAGCCTGTCATTGCCGGGGTGTCATTCCTGAGAGACCCGCCATTTGCCGTAATGGTTAGATTTTCTTTTCTTAAGTTCATCCCATTGTACTGGAAGTGGGTCATGGGTGCTGTCTTGAGCCGTTTCCCAAACCCTTGAGCCGCATCCGGTGTCAGGTCTAGGGCGAGTATATGAAAGTAACCCTGTGGGGTATCTATTTGCCAACCAGCGGCCTTGAGACGAAAAATGCGTATCCTGGCCACGTTGCCGCAGGAGAGGTCGTAGGTCGCCTGGGCAAAGGCGCTGGCCGGAAGCAGCACGAGTAGAAGGAACAGGAAGAGGTGCTTCATTTGACGGTCCCCGGCCCGTAGGTTGTCATGCCGGTGGGAACGACGATCAATTCGATGGGTGCTGTGGGGCACACTGAACGCGCGGTGACGCGGGCGTCCTCTTCGCGGAAAATGAACGTGCAGATCTTTGTGCCCCCATATGCGCGGATTTCGAGAAGGTCATTCCGCAAGGGGCTGCCGTTGGCGGTAACGGAGATCGGTGTAAAAGGAGGCAGAGCCGTGGTGTTTGCAGCGACCAGTATTTCCCGTGACGCCACCACAAAAGCTTGGAAGCTGACCTGCGCTTCTGGTTTCAGAAAAAACAGAACACCATGAACGATGCCATCTGCGGCATACCGCTGTAGAAAAGGATTGGCGCTTTTCGTTATACCGATATTTGAAAAGTTTTCGCATGAGATGTCATAAGTCGATCCGGCAAATGCAGTTCTAGGCAGAAGTAGAAAGAGAAGGAGAATGATGTTTTTCATCATCCTTATCCTCGAATTTCATAGTCTACAGTAGAGCCGTCAAGACTCATGTTGATGATAAGGGCGTCCCAGGTCATAGGCGTGTCTCCAAATTTTGAGAAACGAATGGACTGTGACTCAAAGATTGATAGGTAGCGTGTTGCCTTCCACTCGGTCCGGTCAACCCGTATCCATACAGCAGCCTGAAAGGGCCCCAGGTTTGTTATGGTGACGCTTATTATCTGGCCCGCCTGGAATTGTTCCGTGTTGTAGTCCTCATACCCTTGCAGCCTGCCAAAAGCCACAGTGCCCGGCTGCCTCTCCGGCGGGGGCACCCGTATGACCTCACACGCGCAGTTCGGATGAACCGGGACAGGATTTCTCTCGAACCGCATTCCCCGCAGCGAACGGCACGTGGCGCAGGCGTCCTTGCCCGGAACGATTTCCCAATACGTGTTTTCGCCATCCCCGGCAACGGCCTCCATGTGCTTCGGCAGGCCAAAAACAAGCTGGTCGTCCCCGATATGCTGAATCCCATCGTTACTCATGGCGCAACTCTCCTGGTTATGGGTTTCCGGATGCCCCGGCCTTGGCCGGGTTTTGCCGGAGAGCATATTATGGGTTTTTGGACGTCGGCGGAAAATGGCAGAGAATGGACGAAATCGGACAAAATTGGCCGGTAAAAGGCAGGTGGAAAAGGCTTGACAGGTTTTTGAAAACCGCGCGGGAGGGGGCCAGACGGGCCAGATGAGCGAAAGCACGCGGACCAGGGGGGGGCCGACCGGGTCGCCGTGCGCCCATGCCGTACTCCGCCTCCCCTGCCTCTCGCACCTGCTGAATATCGGGATGCTTGCTGCAACGGTCGCTTGGGCCCCGGCCTCAGGGCTGAGGACTGCCGCCGCCTATGCGCAGCGCCCGATGCTTGCCAGAAACTCCTGGAACACCTGGAGCTTGTCCGCCATGTCCTGGTCGCCCTGGGCCGCGTGCAGCAGCGCGAGTTCGCTGAGGGCCTGGGGCGTGGGCCGGATGGCCAGGGAGCGCTCGGCCTCGGCCCTTGCGCGGGCCGTGTGGCCCATGACGCGCAGGCTGCCCGCGCGCACCGCCACGAGCACCGGGTCGTCCGGGTAGCGCACCAGGGCGTCGCGCAGGATCCGGTCGGCCCGGTCCGCGTCAACCTGGCGGCTTGCCGCCACAAAGGCCGCGAGGTAGCCTGGCATGTCTTGCGCGATGCGCTGTCGCGCAAGGGCGATGACCCCGTCCGCGCCGTCCGCCTTCAGCATTGTCTTGAGTTTGTCTAGATGCTTGAGCGCGCAGCGGTCTTCCTCGTGCGGGGCGTTCAACTGCTGTTCAAAGGCCTCGATGCTGCGCCGCAGGTCTTGTGCGTTGGTGTCGGCGCGGCCCCGGCGCATCTTGTCCTCGAACTCCTCCCTGGAGCGGAAGTAGTAGTGGTTGAGGCGGATCTTGTCCGCGCACAGGGGGCTGTACGGAGTGCAGGAGGGCAGGCGGTCCGCGTTCACGGCGCAGCAGCCCTGGCGAAAGGCGAAGTGGTGCGGCGACAGGGCGCGCAGCGTGCACGCGGGCTTCACAATGGACTTGACGTGGTGGTTGTCGCGGTGGTGCAGGGGCAGGCGCATGGTGTAGTTCTCGACCATCAGTCCGTGGGGACGCTTCACGTGCCCGCCGGACCCGTACATGGCCCAGTTCACCACCAGCCCGGCGTGGGCCTCGTAGTCGGTGAGGAAATGGCGCAGGTCGTCCGTTGTCTGCGGCACGATGTACTCGTCCAGGTCGATGAAGCCCATCCAGCGTGTAGTCGCGCCAAAGGTGCCCAGGGCATGGTCGTAGGCCTGGATCTGCCTGTTCTTGCCGGGGAGCTCCACGATGGTGAGAAAGCCGTTGCGCAAAAACGGCGCAAGAGTCTCCCGGATGGGGACGCTGCTTTCGTTGTCGTAGATGATGACGGCCTCGACGCCGAGCAGCGCGTGGTACACCAGCCATTCGCGCAGGCGCCGCGTCTCGTCCTTTGCGATGGCCACCAGGGTGAGGTAATGCATGCGGACCTCTGGTTCGGGGCGTTGCCCTGCCTGCCGTTGCCTTGCCTGCCGTTGCCCTGCCTGACGTTGCCCTGCCTGACGTTGCCCTGGCTTTGGCCGTGCGCACAGGCGCGCGCGGGGTAGGGCCGTTGGCAGGAATCTGCCCGAATCCCGGCGGCGTGTACAGAGGCGGCGGCGCGAGCGCCCGGCGCTGCTAGGCCTCCCGCGCCTCCAGCACCTTCAGCTCGTTGGTCAGCGGGTCGATGCGGCCGAACAGGACCGTGACCGCCATGCCGGGGTGGGCCTTTTCGCCCAGCATGCTGCGCGGCAGGCGGACCTGGAGCTGCATGTCCGGCAGGGCCAGGGTGGGGTAGGGACCCACGTCGTCCACCACCACCGCCGGGAAGCTCTCGCGCTTGTGCTGGGCCAGGTAGACCAGCTTCCAGTAGCGCGGGCGGAAGCGCTGGATCTGCCCCACTTCCTGGATGCGCGCCGAGAGCGTGGGCAGCAGGGCCTCAAGCTCGGCCAGGCTCAGGCGCGGCGCGCCCGTGGCCAGGAATTCCTGCACCTGGGCCATGTTCAAAAAGTCGACGTAGCGGCGGATGGGCGAGGTGCAGGTGGCGTACGCCTCGCAGGCCAGGGCGGCGTGGCGTCGCGGCGTGCATTCCAGGGCGGGCGCGGCCAAGAGCTTGACCACCCGGGAGATGTCCACAGGGTCGCGGAACACGCCGGTGGCGCTGGGCGGCAGGGCGATGTTCTGGGTGCGGAAAAGCAGCGGCACGCCGACTTCTCCGGCCCAGCGCGCCAGGCCGCAGTTGGCCAGGATCATGAACTCGCTGACGAGCAGCTCCGCGTCCGGGGTCTGCTCGCGGTTTTCGATGCGCACGCGCGGGTCCTGGGGCTCGCCCTCCAGCGAGACCACGGGCTCGGGCCGGTCGATGACCACGGCCCCGCGCTCCAGGCGGCGCTCGAAGAGCAGGCGCGCCAGCCGCATGGCCAGGCTCAAATGCGGGTCGCCTGCAAGATCTTGGGGACCGGCGTCCAGGGCGGCCTGGGCGTCAGGGTAGGTGATGTTGCGGCTGACCGTGATCCAGGCTAGGCGGGGCGTGGTGCTCAGCACCTCGCCCTGGGCGTCGAGCAGGAATTCGGCCACCAGCGCTGGTTTGGCTTGGCCCTCGGTGAGGCTGAACTGGCCGGTGCCCAGGCTCTCGGGCATCATGTGGCCGGAGCCCTCGGGCAGGTACAGGCTGGTGACGCGGCCCATGACCTCGCGGTCGAGGCGCGAGCCGAAGTCCCAGGCCAGGGTGGGCCGGGCCAGGGCGATGGCGCAGCGAAAGCCTGCGTCGCCGCCGGGCAGCTCTGCCGGGGCCACGAAGAAGGCGTCGTCGATGTCCCTGGTGGTGGCCGCGTCGATGCTCACAAAGGGCGTGGGGTCCAGCTCGGCGTTCTTTTCCGCCAAGGCGGCCAGTTCGTCGAAGCGCCCCAGCTGGGCCTGCATCTCGTCGGCAAAGGCTGCGGACCAGTCGTCGCCCCAGGCGTACCCGGCCTCGTCGAGCAAGGAGTTGTGGTGCGGCGGCAAAACGCCCCAGGCCTGGGCCAGCTGCAGGGCCAGGTGCGGCACGTCGGGCAGGGATTTCTTCAGGCTCTCCCAGAACTTGGCCAGGGCCTCGTAGTCGTTGCCCGAGGCCGTGCGCCCGGACGTGCGGCCGGTCGTCTGCCCGGCCACCTGGGCCAAAAGCACCTCGCGCAGGCGCTCGCGCACCTCGGGGTCGTCCACGCGGGCCTCGGGCAGGTCCGGGGTGCCGGGCGGCATGGGCGGCTGGCCGGACTTGATGCGGCCCCACAGCGCGGCGAACAGGGCGTGCCCGGCGTTGACCACGCCTTCGCGCTCCTTGGCCTCGCGCTCAGTCGACAGCCTGGCCTCGACCTTGTCCGCCGGGTGGATCTCGAAGTCCGGCGGATTGAATTTGAAATGCGTCTTGGCGGCCAGCAGGGCCCGGCCCAGCGCGGCCAGCTCGTTCGCGCCCGGCTCCTGCCAGATGAGCGTGGCGAACCACTCGACAGGCGCGCGCTCCAGCTCGCCCTGGGCCATGTCCCACAGCTCCAGCGGGTTCACCTCGGCCATGAGCTCGCGCCGCCGGGCCTCCAGGGCCTCCAGCCGGTGGCCGATCTCCTCGCGCGTGGCCCCGGCGGGATAGTCCGGCCCGGTCCAGGGCAGCAGGCGCGAATCAGGAATCTTGACCTCGCGGCGGGTGCGGGTGAGCAGGCGCAGACGTCCGGCGGACTCCTCCAGGACCCAGGCCAGGTGCGCCTCGTTGTCCTGCAGGAATTCCACCACCGAACCCGGTTTGACAAAGCCGGTGAGCTTGGGCGTTTTCGTCATGGGCGGCCCAGTGCTGGGCCAAGCTGGCGCGCCATTTAGTGCATGCCCATTAGTGCTTGAACGACCGCTGGCCGGTGAAGACCATGGCCGCCTGCGGTCTGGACTCGTTCACCGCGCGGATGACTTCGAAGTCGCGCAGGGAGCCGCCGGGTTGGGCGATGGCCGTGACGCCCTGGGCCAGGCACAAATCCACGCCGTCGCGGAAGGGGAAGAAGCCGTCGCTGACCAGCGCCGAGCCGGGCAGGCCGCCTTTGGCCGCGTCCGAGCGCCTGCGGATGTCGGCCAAAATCTCGGCCTTGGCCGGGCCGGTTCCGTCGTCGGCGCGGGCGGCCAGCATCAGTTCGTAGATGGAGCAGCCCTGCTCCTTGAAGCAGAGCAGGTCGGCGTACTTGGTGCGGGCCTTGGTGATGGTCAAATCCACGCAGCCCACGCGGTCTTGCTCGCCGGTGCCGATGGCCGTGGTGGCCCCGTCGCGCACGAAGATCACCGAATTGGAGCTGACCCCGGCCTCGATGGACCAGGCGAAGATCAGGTCCTGCATCTCCTTGGCGCTGGGCTGGCGCGCGGTGACGGTCACGCCGTCCTTTTCCGCCGTGGCGGGCAGAAAGTCCGAGGCCTGGCGGATGCGGCTGACAAAGGAGGACTGGAGCACCAGCCCGCCGTCGAACAGGCTCTTGATGTCCAGAAAGGGCGCGCGGGCCAGTTCGTCCAGCCGATTGATGCCAGGAATCTTCAGGATGCGCAGGTTCTTGCGGGCCTTGAGGATGTCCACCACGCCGGGCTCGAACTCGGGCGCGGCCACAACCTCGAAATAAAAGGAGTTGATGAGCTCCGCGGCCTCTTTGGTTAGCGGGCGGTTGACCACGATGGCCCCGCCAAAGGCGGCGATGCGGTCGGACCAGAAGGCGCGGGAGACGGCCTCGGCCACGCCCAGGTCGGTCCAGGCCGCGCCGCAGGGGTTGTTGTGCTTGAGGATCACGGCGGCCGGGTGCGCGCTTAGGTACTGGAGGATGTTCAGCGCGTTGTCCACGTCGGTCAGGTTGGTCTTGCCCGGGTGCTTGCCGGCCTGGAGCATATGCTCCTCGGTCAGGGCCGAGACCAGGCCCTGGCCAGGCGCGCGGAAGGCCACGCCGTCCAGGATCAGCTCGCCGCCGATCTGTTCGTACAGGGCCGCGGGCTGGTCCGGGTTCTCGCCGTAGCGCAGCCCACGCACCTCGCCGCCGATGTTCCAGGTGCGCTTCTTGTAGACCAGCTCCTGGCTGCCCACCTGCAGGCGCAGGTCGTCGGGGAAGTGGTCGCGCAGCAGCGTGGTGTACATCTTCTTCAGTTCGCTCATGCCTGCATCCTTGTTGTGTGAAATCGTGCGCGTTCTGGCGCGTTTGGCGCCCGGTCATGATAGCACAGCCGCCCCCGGCGGGCAATGAGCCATTGGCGAGCGTCAGGAATTCTGATAGCTAGCCTGCACACGCCGCCTGGCGGCCAACGGAGGTCTTGATCCATGTCCGAGTCGTATCTGGAGAACGCGCTTGCCAAGCTGGCCAGGCAGATCGTCGCCTTTGACGAGGCCTCGCTCATGGACCTGTGGGAAAAATACGCGGAGCTGGTGCGCCGGTTCGAACCAACCCGCCGCTGGGAAGAGGCCGCGCTGATCTTCGGCCTCATCCAGTCCGTGCGCATGAAGAACCAGCTGTTCAACTACAGTCTTTCGGCCTCGCGCGCAGGCGGACCCGGCCCCGGGCTCGACCTGGGCATGCTCAACCTGACCGCGCCGGAAGCCCGGCCCGGACAGGCCCCGCCCAAGTCCACTTCCGAGCCCGCACCCCAGTCTGGTCAGCAGCAGGCCCCGGCCGCGCCGAGGCCCCTGCTGCGCGGATCAGGGCGCCAGGGCAAGCCGAAGGCCGGAAAGCTCATCCCGCTTCGGCCCGACCTGGTGGACTAGCCCCTTGATGGCGTAGGCGAAGTAGCGCACCTTATCCACGAACTCCACGGCCTCTGCGCCACGGCACGGGCCGTAGTGGGTGTTTTTGGCCACGTCCTGGCTGGCCAGCCTGGGCAGGACCCGGCGCACGTCCGTCCACGACGGCAGGGTGGTCCGGCCCATCTGCGCCAGTTCGATGGCGTCCTCCACATGGCCCTGGCCCACGTTGAACGAGGCCAGCCCCAGGAGCATGGCGTCGTCGCTGCCGTAGCCGAGCTCGATGAAGCGCTCGCGCAGGATGCTCAGGTAGTGGGCCCCGGCGGAGATGACCTGGGTGTCGTCGCTTGGGTCCTGCACGCCCAGCCGCTCCACGGTGTCCGCCGTCAGCTGCATGAGCCCGCGCACCCCCGTGACGCTCACCGCGCCGGGGTCGAAGCGCGATTCCTGGTGGATCACCGCAGTCAGCAGGGCCGGGTCCAGCCGCCACCTCTTGGAGGCGTTCTTGATGGCGCCCGCGCGCGCTGGTACATATAGCGCCAGGGTGCGGCGCAGCATCTCCATCTCAAAGGGGTCCGGGTCCACGGGCAGAAAGCCCATGGTCCGCTCGCGCAGGGCGGGCAGGCTGCCGTCTGCGGTCAGCTCTTTCCAGAAGCTGCGCATGGCCTTGTCCAGCCTGGGCACATCGGTGCGCCAGACAAAGCGGTATCCGGCTTCGCGTCCGGTGGGCGCCACGTCGCGCACCTCGGGCAGGAAGGGCAGCAGCAGGTGCAGGGCGTCCAGCGGCAGGGCCGGGGCGAGCACCGGGTCCTGGGAGAAGGAGGCGGCCACGCGCAACAGTTCGTCCATGGCGGGCCGGACCTTGCCCTTGGGCAGGTAGCCCTCGTCCCAGTCCACGGTGTAGATGGGCTGCCGGTCGTACTCCGGGCCAAAGGCCAGGCGGGGCCTGCCCTGGGAGTCAGAGGCGTCGGCCCGGTCCGGGTGGGCCGGGGCCACGCCCAGGGCCAGGCCGATCTGGGCCTTGCCCTGCTCGACCATCTCCAGGACTTCCTCGGGGGTGCTGGTGAGCACAAGGCGCACCTCAACCCCGTTGAGCTTCTGGAAACGCTCCAGCAGCTCCTGCTCCGGGCTCAGGCCGGAGGTGTCTGATATGCGCGACTGCCGCGGGGCCGCCACCACCAGGACGCGCGGCAAAGGCGCGGTCCTTATATAGTGGTAGACGATCCCGAACAGGGCGAGGGACAAGAGGCCCAGAATGATGTGCTCGCGCCGGAATTGGCGCGGCCACGTGAGGGCTTTGTCCTGTGCGGTTGTTGACATGTGTTCATTCCTCTTTTAGGCAAATCTTCCGCTTACCAAAAAACTGTCGTCTGCGCGGACGAGGCAAATAGTCATAAGGAGCCTCCATGTCAAATATCGTGGTCTTCGGGTCCCAATGGGGCGACGAGGGCAAGGGCAAGATTGTGGATATGCTGGCCGCGGATTCTGCGGCGATCGTGCGTTTCCAGGGCGGCAACAATGCCGGGCACACCCTTGTGGTGGGCGGGGAGAAATGCGTCCTGCACCTCATCCCCTCGGGCATCCTGCACCCCGGAAAGATCTGCCTCATCGGCAACGGCGTGGTGCTTGATCCCGAGGTCTTCCTGCGCGAGATCGACACCCTGGCGGCCAAGGGCCTGGACGTGTCCCCTGCCAGGCTCATGGTCAGCAAAAAGGCCCACGTGATATTGTCTTACCATCGCGCATTGGATTCGGCAAGAGAGGGTTTGCGCTCTAAGTGCGCGAAAATAGGCACCACGGGCCGGGGCATCGGCCCCTGCTACGAAGACAAGATGCACCGCTGCGGCATCCGCGCCTGCGACTTGGCCGACCCGGAACTTTTGCGCGAGAAAATAAAAAGCGCCCTGGAGGAGAAAAACGTCCTCTTCGCCAAGCTCTACGACTGCGAGCCCATGGACCCGGAGCAGGTGTTCCAGGAGCTTCTGCCCTTTGCCGAGCGCCTGCGCCCGTACCTGGGCGACGTGTCCACGGCCATCGAGCAGGCCGTGGCCGGCGGCGGCACCGTGCTCTTCGAGGGGGCCCAGGGCACGCACCTGGACATCGACCACGGCACCTATCCCTTTGTCACCTCGTCCACCACGGTCTCGGGCAATGCGGCCTCGGGCTCGGGCTGCTCGCCCCGGATGCTGGAGCGCATCATCGCCATCGTCAAGGCCTACACCACGCGCGTGGGCGGCGGGCCCTTCGCCACCGAACTGCTCGACGCCACCGGCGACTACCTGCAGGAAAAGGGCGGGGAGTTTGGCGCCACCACGGGCCGCAGGCGCCGCTGCGGCTGGCTGGACATGGTGGTCCTGCGCGAGAGCGCGCGCTTAAACGGCCCCACCGAGCTGGCCGTGACCAAACTCGACGTGCTCTCCGGCCTGCCGGAGCTCAAAATTTGCGTGGAGTATGAATATCGCGGCGGGCGCGTCATGTATCCGCCCCAGGAGCAGAACGGCATGGCCTATGTCACTCCGGTGTACGAGACCCTGCCCGGCTGGACCGAGGACATCACCGGCGTGAGCTCCTTTGCCGGGCTGCCCAAGGCCGCGCAGGCCTACCTGGGGCGGATGGAGGAGCTCTCCGGCGTGCCCGTGGGCCTGGTCTCCGTGGGCCCAGACCGCAGCCAGACCTTCGTCAAATAGGCATCAAATAGGCATCAAATAGGCCCGGCCAGCGTCGCCGGAGCCCGCTGCGGCGCTCCGGCCCGGCGTCGGCCTACTGGACGTGGCCGGTGTGGGGCCGGATGCCCCAGCACTCCGCCGGAATGGGCAGGCAGACGCTCTTCTCCGAGAAATCGGCGCAGAGGATGAGCCCGCCCGTGGCCTCGTTCCAGAACACGTGGTCCAGGAACAGGGCCAGCGCGCGTGAGAGGGGCAGATCCTCCCCGGCGGCCATGCCGCTGATGCGGTGCAGCACCGTGGCCGCAGCCCGGCGCACCAGCGCAAGCCCTGCGGCGGAAAGGGCGACGTCCTCGTAATCCAGTTCGTGCAGGCTGTCCTGGGCCTGGCCCAGGGCCTCAAGCACCTGTTCGCGCACAGGCTGTCTGTATGTCTCTGGCATGGCGGCCTCCTTGGAAGCCCTGGAGCGGGCTCCCTGGGCGAGAACGATGCACCTTGCGTGCCAGGGATATTTTTCCCGGCAGGCGCGCGCCCCTTCCTCCCGGTCCTGGTTGCGTGTAGCATGGGGTCAAAGGGCCCGGCGTACGTTCTGCGGATGTTCTGCGCCCGCCCGGCAATCACCAGGCACCCATCAGGCGATCACACTGCAACCATTCGGCAACGTTTGAGGAGGCTCCATGCGGCGGACCAGCGGCGTGCTTCTGCACCTGACCTCACTGCCCTCGCGCTTCGGCATCGGCGACCTGGGACCAGAGGCCCTGCGCTTTGCGGAATTTTTGACCCTGGCCGGGCAGAGCCGCTGGCAGATGCTGCCCATCACGCCCACGGCCTCCAGCCTGGGCAACTCGCCGTACTCCAGCTTCTCGGCCTTTGCGGGCAACACCCTGTGCATCAGCCCGGAGGCCCTGTGCGACGACGGCCTGCTGACGTCCCAGGAGCTGTCCTTGTTCGCCCTGCCCGAGGGCGGCCGGGTGGACTTCGAGTCCGTGGAGCGCTCCAAGGGGGCCATGCTGCGCCAGGTTTTTGAGCGCCGCCTGGCCGCCAGCGGCCCGGAATGCAGACTGGCCGACAGCCTGGAAAACGAGAACGGCTTCGCCGAGTTCCGCGCCCACAACTGCGCCTGGCTGCCGGACTATGCGCTGTTCATGGCCCTCAAGGACCATCTTGGCGGCGCGGCCTGGACCAACTGGCCCGAGGACATCCGCCTGCGCTCTGATTCGGCCCTGCAAGGCTACGGCCAGCTGCTGCACCGCGAGATCCTGTTCCAGGAGTTCTGCCAGTGGCTGTTTTTCCGCCAGTGGGGCAGGCTCAAGTTCGAGCTGGACACGCTCGGCGTGGAGCTCATCGGCGACGTGCCCATCTACGTGACCCACGACTCGGCCGATGTCTGGGCCAACACGCACCTGTTCAAGCTGGACACGGACGGCCAGCCGATCTTCGTGGCCGGGGTGCCGCCGGATTACTTCAGCGCCACCGGCCAGCGCTGGGGCAACCCGGTGTTCGACTGGGAGGCCTGCCGGGCCGAGGGCTTTGCCTGGTGGCTGCGGCGCCTGCGCCATAACTTCGGCCTGTTCGACCTGGTGCGCCTGGACCACTTCCGGGGGTTCGCCGGGTACTGGGAGATCAAGGCCGAGGAGAAGACCGCAGTCAAGGGCCGGTGGGTTCCGGCCCTGGGCAGGGAGATGCTCACAGCGCTTTTTGAGGCCCACGGGTGCCTGCCGCTTATCGCCGAGGACCTGGGTGTCATCACCGACGACGTGGTGGCCCTGAAGGAGCATTTCGGCCTGCCGGGCATGAAGATACTGCAGTTCGGCTTCGGCCCGCACACGCCGGAAAGCCCGGACGCCCCGCACAACCACGAGCAGAACTGCGTGGTCTACACCGGCACCCACGACAACAACACCACGCGCGGCTGGTTCGAGAGCGGGGAGGCCGGGCCGGGCCTGCGCCGGGTGCTGGCGCGCTACCTGGGGCGCAGCGTCGACGCGGACAACGTGGTGCGCGAGCTGATCCGCCTGGCGCTGGCAAGCCCCGGCAGGCACGCCGTGCTCCCGGCCCAGGACCTGCTGGACCTGGACGCCAGCCACCGCATGAACACCCCCGGCATAGCCAAGGGCAACTGGGGCTGGCGGCTGCCCCAGGGCCAGCTCTGCGCCAGCGGCCCCGGCCACGCCCAGGCCGAGGCCCTGCGGGGCCTGTGCGAGCTGTTCGGTCGCACGCCCCTGGTTGCGGAAAGCGATGAGCCCGCGCCCTAGGGCGTTTTTTTCGCCGCCTGCGTGTTGACAGCGCGCCTGTGGTGGTTATCTTCCCCCTGCCTGAAACGCCCCGCGCGAAAGAGCGGGGCGCTTTTTAGTCAACAGGCGTCCGTCCCGCCGGATTCCGGCGCACGCTGACGCACAACACACACCACACCCCTCTGGAGGATCGAAGCGATGAAGTTGAAGCCCCTCAATGACCGTGTTTTGGTGAAGCGCCTGGAGTCCGAAGAAGTGACCGCCGGCGGCATCATCATCCCCGACAGCGCCAAAGAGAAGCCCCAGCGCGGCATGGTCGTGGCCGTCGGCCCCGGCAAGCTCGACGACAAGGGCGCCCTGGTGAAGATGGCAGTCAAGGCTGGCGACATGGTTCTGTTCACCAAGTACGCGGGCACCGAGATCAAAGTCGACGGCGAAGAGCACCTGGTCCTGCGCGAGGAGGACATCCTCGCCATCGTCGAGAAGTAAAGAACCGGTCGTTCAGGGCCCTGGCTTGAACAAGGCTGGGCCGAGCATCCGATACAACGCCGCAGGGCATAAAATTTTTGCAAGGAGTTACGACCATGGCCAAAGAAATCATTTTTGACGCCAAAGCGCGCGAGAAGCTGAAGATCGGCGTGGACAAGCTGTCCAACGCCGTGAAGGTCACCCTCGGGCCCAAGGGCCGCAACGTGGTCATCGACCGCAGCTTCGGCTCGCCCTTGATCACCAAGGACGGCGTCACCGTGGCCAAGGAAATCGACCTTGAGGACAAGTTCGAGAACATGGGCGCGCAGATGGTCAAGGAAGTCGCCTCCAAGACCTCCGACGTGGCGGGGGACGGCACCACCACCGCCACCATCCTGGCCCAGGGCATCTTCTCCGAGGGCGTGAAGCTTGTGGCCGCCGGCCGCAACCCCATGGCCATCAAGCGCGGCATCGACAAGGCCGTGGAGGCCATCGTGGCCGAGCTGGAGAAGCTCTCCAAGCCCACCCGCGACCAGAAAGAGATCGCCCAGGTCGGCACCATCTCCGCCAACAACGACCCCACCATCGGCAACATCATTGCCGAGGCCATGAACAAGGTCGGCAAGGAAGGCGTCATCACGGTTGAGGAGGCCAAGGGCCTGGAGACCGACCTGGATGTCGTGGAAGGCATGAAGTTCGACCGCGGCTACCTGTCCCCCTACTTCGTCACCAACCCGGACAAGATGACCTGCGAAGTCGAAGACGCGCTGATCCTCATCTGCGAGAAGAAGATCTCCTCCATGAAGGACATGCTGCCCGTGCTTGAGCAGGTGGCCAAGATGTCCAAGCCGCTGGTGATCATCGCCGAGGACATCGAGGGCGAGGCCCTGGCCACCCTGGTGGTCAACAAGCTGCGCGGCACCCTGAACGTCTCCGCAGTCAAGGCCCCGGGCTTCGGCGACCGCCGCAAGGCCATGCTCCAGGACATCGCCGTCCTGACCGGCGGAATCTGCGTGTCCGAGGACATGGGCGTGCGCCTGGAGTCCCTGACCGTGAACGAGCTGGGCCAGGCCAAGCGCGTGGTCATCGACAAGGAGTCCTGCACCATCGTGGACGGCAAGGGCAAGAAGGAAGACATCGCCGCCCGCGTGAAGCAGATCAGAAACGAGATCACTGAGACCAGCTCCAGCTACGACCAGGAGAAGCTCCAGGAGCGCCTGGCCAAGATCGTGGGCGGTGTCGCCATCATCCACGTGGGCGCGGCCACCGAGACCGAGATGAAGGAAAAGAAGGCCCGTGTCGAAGATGCGCTGAACGCCACCCGCGCGGCTGTGGAGGAAGGCATTGTTGCCGGCGGCGGCGTGGCCCTGGTGCGCAGCCAGAGGGTGCTTGACGCGGTCAAGGTCGTGGACGACGACGAGCTGGCGGGCGTGAACATCATCCGCCGCGCCATCGAGGTGCCCCTGCGCTCCATCGCCGCCAATGCGGGCTTCGAAGGCTCCATCGTGGTCGAGAAGGTCAAGGCAGGCAAGGACGGCTTCGGCTTCAACGCCGGCACCGGCGTGTACGAGGACCTGATTGCGGCCGGCGTCATCGATCCCAAGAAGGTGACCCGCATCGCCCTGCAGAACGCCGCCTCCGTGGCGGGCCTGCTTTTGACCACCGAGTGCGCCATCGCCGACAAGCCCGAGCCCAAGGGCTCTGGCGGCGGCGGCATGCCCGGCGGCGGCATGGGCGGCATGGGCGGCATGGGTGGCATGGGCGGCATGTACTAGCCCCTGCACCGTTCCCAAGACATCAAGGCCGGGGTCCGCGAGGATTTCGGCCTTTTTTGCCGTCTTTACAAGTAGTGGGAATGAGTTCTATTATTAAAAGGGGGTGCTGATTGAGGCGCCCGCCCCGCCGCCATTGAGGCTGTGGAGCATACGCAACCTGGGGTTATCGGGCATGTCGCTGCGCAACTACATCATCCTCGCCTGCCTGATCTGGACCTTTGCCATCGCCTTGTCCGGGTCGATGACCGTGATCAGCGACGGCACGGAGCTTCAGGAGCAGGTCCGCGTCGTGGCCCGCGCGGCCTTTGAAAAGGACGTGGCCTACAGGAACTGGAACGCGGCCCATGGCGGGGTGTATGTGGCCGTAGACGCGCAGAATCAGCCCAATCCCTACCTCGACGTGCCCGACCGCGACCTGCGGACCGAAACCGGTCGGCGGCTCACCCTCATCAACCCCGCCTACATGACGCGGCAGGTCCATGAACTGCAGGGAGTCAACACGGGTGTCCAGGGGCATATCACAAGCCTGCGGCCCCTGCGCCCGGAAAACTCCCCGGACGACTGGGAGCGCGCTGCGCTCATGGAATTCGAGCGGGGCAAGGCCGAGGTCTCCTCGCGCGAGGTCATGAACGGCGTGGAGCACCTGCGGCTCATGCGGCCGCTGTGGGTCGAGAAGCCGTGCCTCAAGTGCCACGCCAGGCAGGGCTACAGGGAGGGCGAGATCCGCGGCGGCATCAGCGTGTCCGTGCCCATCGCCGGGATGTTGTCCGCATTCCGCCTGCAGGTGTTCAGGATTGTCGGCGCGCATGCGCTCATGTGGACTCTCGGCCTGGCCGGGCTGCTGCTCGGCGGCAGAAGGTTGGGCCAGAGCCTGCGCGAGGCCGAACAGGCCCGCCTGGCCGCAGAGAACGCCAGCCAGGCCAAAAGCGAGTTTCTGGCCAACATGAGCCACGAGATACGCACGCCGCTCAACGGCGTGCTGGGCATGTTGCAGCTGCTGCGCCACAAGAACACCCCGGAGAAGCAGGCCTGCTATCTGGACATGGCCTACGACTCCGGCTGCAAGCTTTTGTCCCTGCTGAACGACATCCTGGATTTTTCCCGCATGGAGGCCGGGGGGCTTTCACTGCTCAACGAGCCCTTTGCCCTGCGCCAGACCTTCGAGTCCGTGGCCAACCTCTTCCAGGCCAGCTGCGTGGATAAGGGCCTCGCGCTCGATTTTCAGGTGGACGACAGCGTGCCGGAACGGCTCATGGGCGACGAGGCGCGGCTCCGGCAGGTGCTGTTCAACCTCGTGGGCAACGCCGTGAAGTTCACGCCGACAGGGTCCGTGCGCGTTTCGGCCTGGGCGCGCCCCGTGGCCAGCCACCCTGGCCGGTTCCGTCTCTATCTGGAGGTGTGCGACACGGGCGTGGGCATTCCCGCCGACAAGCTCGGGCGCGTCTTTGAGCGCTTCACCCAGGCCGACGGCTCCCATGCGCGCAGGTTCGAGGGCGCGGGCCTGGGCCTGGCCATAGTCCGGCGCATCGTGGAGCTCATGGGCGGCGGCATTGTCGTGGACAGCGAACAGGGCGCGGGCACCACCGTTTCCATGCACCTGCTCCTGGATGACCCGGCCCAGCAGGCCGCGCCGCCGCCGGGGCGCAACAGCGGCGCGAAGGCCAATGAATCGGCCAAGGAATCGGCCCAGGATGCGGCCCAGGAGGCGGGAGAACCCCTGCGCATCCTGCTGGTGGAGGACGAACCGGTAAGCATGCTCTCCACCCAGGTCATGCTCACGCGCCTGGGGCACAAGGTCGCCACGGCGGGCAACGGATACGAAGCCGTGGCCCTGCGCACAAACAGGGATTTCGACTGCGTGCTCATGGATGTGCAGATGCCGGAGATGGACGGGGTGGAGGCCACCCGCGTCATCCGCAGCCTGGAGAAGGCGCAGGGCCGGGAACGGGTGCCCATCATCGCCCTCACGGCCTACGCCATGACCGGCGACCGCGAGCGTTTTCTGGCCGAGGGCATGGACGACCACATGACCAAGCCGGTGCAGCTGGAACACCTGAAGCAGGCGCTCCGCAGGCTCCGACCGGTCCACAGCGCCTGAACAGGGCGGGCGCCTGGCTGCGGCGCGTGGGCGGCGCGGCGTTTAGAAGTTCAGCTTGATCTCATTGACCTCGTCTCTCTGGCGCGGGTTCTCGCGCTGGTAGGCCTCGGGATCGCCGTAGATGTGCTGGCTGGCGATTGCGGCCAGGCGCAGGCCCTCTTGGCTCGTGGAGTTGACCTTGAGCACGGCCTGGGCATTGACCAGGGCATCGCCCCAGCTGCGTCGTTCCAGGGCGCCCTTGGCCAGGCGCAGGTTCAGGGCCTCGCTGGGGCCAAAGCGGCGCAGCGCGGCGCGGACGATCTCCTCGGCCTTTTCGCTCTCGCCCAGGGAGTCGTTGCACTGGACCAGGGGAGGGTAGCCGCGCGGGTCGGCCGGGGCCAGCTCGATGTTTTTCTGCAGGTACTCCGCAGCCTCGGCAAAATAACCGGCCAGCATCAAGCGGGTGCCGAGGTCCGCATAGAGTCCGGACTCGTCGCCGCAGAGCTCCGCCGCGCGGCGGAACAGTTTGCGCGCCTCCGCTGGCTGGCCCTGGTCCAATTCCTTCTGGCCGGACAGGATCAATTCATCCAGCTCCGCCAGCTGCTTGCGGCGCTCCTCTTTCTTGGCCCTGCCCAGCACGGTCTCCAGGGCATTGGCCACGCGGAGGATGGTGGTGGAAAGCTCCAGCTCCTTGCCCTTCTTGTAGGCCATTCCGGGCGGAAAGGCCGCGTTCAGCCCCTCCTGCTCCATGATCAGGCGCACGGCCTCCTCCATGAGGATGTCGATCTCGATGCGCTCGCGGCCGATGGCCTGTCCGGAGGCCAGAAGCTCCAGCGCCAGGCCCAGGGACTTGAGGCTCTTCAGAAGATCCTTGCGCTGCAGGAAGAATCTGGAGCGGGCGATGTGCTCCCGAACATTTTTGGGGCTGGTGTCCATGCGTTCCTCTTCGGTTGTCCTGGCTCTGCCCTGGGAGGCGCGGGGATATTTGGAATCCGCCTCACAGCCTCCATTACCCCAGCTACGGCCCAGTATCAAGGGTGGCGAATCAATGTCGGGCGAATGCCTGGAGCGGGCATACGGCTTATAGATTATTCCCGACGCAAGAGGGGCCTGCTCTCTTGCCCATGGCAAAAGATTCAGGCATGTTGAAAGAAAGGAATTTCCCCCGAGGTGGACATGCTGGAGCAAGAGTTCGACCCGACCAACGCCGAAACCCTTGAGCAGTTTCGCAGAATTCCGGCCTTCTCCTCTCTCAACGAGAAGATGATCCTGAACGTCGTGAGCATGTCGCGCATGCGCAAGTACGAGAAGGGCGAATTCATCATCCACGAGGGCGACTATGACGCCTGGATATTCTTCCTGGTCAAGGGCGAACTCAAGATCACGCACAAGGGTGTGGAGGTGGGCAGCCTGCGCCGCCTGGGCGATGTCTTCGGCGAGATGGGCATCATCGACGGCAGCCCCCGCTCGGCCAGCATCCAGGCCATGTCCACCACCATCTGCGTGGCCGTGGACGCCTCCATCCTGGAACGCCCGGTCGAGCATGAGACCTACATGGTCCAGGCCATCCTCTACCGGATATTCTGCGAGGTGCTGGCCACGCGCCTGCGCGAGATGGACAGGAAGATGTACGAACTCACCCACAAGAAGGGCTGAAAAGCCCTGGCAAAGCCAAACGGAGGCAGCATGGCCGTTCATCCGCTGGCCGGGAAGCCTGCGCCCAAGGACATTCTCGCCGACATCCCGCGCCTGCTGGCGGACTACACCCGCGTGCAGCCCGAGGCCGACAACCCGGCGCAACAGGTCAGCTTCGGCACCTCTGGCCACCGGGGCAGCAGCACGGCGGGCAGCTTCAACGAGAACCACATTGTGGCCATCAGCCAGGCCATTGTGGAGCAGCGCGCAGTGGCGGGCATCCGCGGCCCGCTGTTCATGGGCATGGACACCCACGCCCTGTCCGCTCCGGCCCTGGCCACGGCGCTTTCGGTCTTCGCGGCCAACGGCCTGGACGTGATGATCCAGGCGGGCGGCGGCTTCACCCCAACGCCGGTGATCTCCCACGCCATCCTTTGCCACAACCGCAACCCCCGGAATCGCCGGGCCGACGGCGTGGTGGTGACCCCCTCGCACAATCCGCCGGAGGACGGCGGCTTCAAATACAACCCGCCCGAGGGCGGACCGGCGGACACGGGCATCACCAAGGCCATCCAGGACCGGGCCAACGAGCTCTTGCGCTCGGGGCTTGGCGGGGTGCGGCGGCTGGCGCCTGAAAAGGCGCTGAAGGCCCGAACCACCCACCAGATCGACTTTGTGGCGCCCTACGTGGAGGACCTGGACGGCGTGGTCGACATGCAGGCCATCGCGGCCTCCGGCATCAGCATCGGGGCCGATCCCCTGGGCGGCTCCGGCGTGGGGTTTCTCGCGCCCATCGCCGAGCGCTGGGGCATCCGGCTCACCGTGGTCAACACGGCGGTGGACCCGACCTTCTCCTTCATGACCGTGGACAAGGACGGCAAGATCCGCATGGACTGCTCCTCGCCGTACGCCATGCAGGGGCTCATTGCGCACAAGGACAGCTTTGACGTCTGCTTCGGCAACGACCCGGACTTCGACCGCCACGGCATCGTCACCCGCTCGGGCGGGCTGATGAATCCCAACCACTACCTGGCCGTGGCCGTGGACTACCTGTTCCGCAACCGGCCTGGCTGGCGCGCGGACGCCGCCGTGGGCAAGACGCTCGTGTCCAGCTCCATGCTCGACCGCGTGGCCGCCAGCCTGGGGCGCAGGCTTTCGGAGGTGCCCGTGGGCTTCAAGTGGTTCGTGGACGGGCTCCTGGACGGGTCGTACGGCTTCGGCGGCGAGGAAAGCGCCGGGGCCAGCTTCCTGCGCCAGGACGGCACGGTTTGGACCACGGACAAGGACGGCATCATCATGGGCCTGCTCGCTGCGGAGATCACCGCGCGCACGGGGAAAGACCCGGGCCTGCACTATGCGGAGCTTGAGGCGCGCTTCGGCAGCCCGGTGTACGAGCGCACGGACGCACCGGCCACGTCTGCCCAGAAGGCCGCCTTCAAGACCCTGACGCCGGGGATGGTCACGGCCACGGTTCTCGCCGGGGAGGCCATCCAGGCCAAGCTGACGCGCGCGCCGGGCAATGGCGCGGACATCGGCGGGCTCAAGGTGGTGACGGAAAACGGCTGGTTCGCCGCGCGGCCCTCTGGCACGGAGGATATCTACAAGATCTACGCCGAGAGCTTCCTGGGCCGGGAGCACCTGACGCTCTTGCAGCGCGAGGCCCAGGCCATGGTCGACGCGGCCTTTGTGTCGGCAGGAGCCTAGGCCCCATCCCGCTTGAGCACAACGGCAGAGCCGGAAGCAAAGGGCCTGGGCGGAGGGATTCGTCCAGGCCCTTTGCCGTTGCCGAGTGCGCGGGCAAGCAGGGTGGCAAAACGGGTGGGCCGACGGACGCAAAAAAAGCGGCCCCGCTTGCGCAGGGCCGCTGGAGATGACCGGAGGCGTTTGAGCTAGAACTGGTAGCGCAGGCCGAGCAGGGCCTCGTGGGCGGTGATGTCCTTGGCCTGGAACTGGATGTTGCCCAGGGCGTCGCTGCGGACCTTGTCGACCTTCTTGGCATCGCCGAAGCTGGTGTAGCGGTAGCCCAGGTCGATGACGATGTGGTCGGTCAGGGAGTAGCCCACGCCAGCGCCCACGTTCCACGCAAAGTTGGTGGTGTCGAAGTTGCCGTCCATGGTGCCCGGAGTCCAGCCGTTGAACGTGCTGGCGACCTTCTGGTTGACCCACGCGACGCCGAGGCCAGCGCCCACGTACGGGGTGAAGGCGGTGCCGGTGTTGATGTCGTAGTACAGGTTGGCGAACACGGTGTGGATGTCGATCTTGGAGCTGAAGGCGCCGGTGGAGCCGCCAGAGGTGGCGTTGGTGGCGGTGACCTTGAACTGGTTGTGGTACAGGTATTCAACTTCCGCGCGGACCGGGACGCCCATGCCGGCGAAGTTGTAGCCGATTTCACCGCCGAACGTGCCGCCCGACTTGTCGGAGAACTTGCTGGTGGCGTTGTTGTTCTCGCCGCCAACAGCGGTGGAGGCGGTGTCGGTCAGGTTCTTGCTGGAGTCTTTGTACTCATAGCCGCCCTTGACGCCGATGTAGATGCCGCCCTTGTCAGCGGCGTAAGCCGTGCCGAGGGCCAATGTCGCGACAAGCGCGAGCGCTGCCAGAATGACGAGATGCGCCTTTTTCATGGTTGTTTCGGCTCTGTTCAAAATTTGTGTTGAAACCTACCCCGCAAGCCCCATCCCCGCACAGCCCCGTAGCCAGTTCGCCGAGTTTTGCACCACGCCCTTGCTGTCGAGCGTTTGGAACCACGCCAGGTAGTTGCCGAGATACTTCGT
>CAIMRY010000021.1 GCA_903843965.1 uncultured delta proteobacterium | reverse complement strand
CTCAAGCGAGAGAGCCAGCGAGTTGCCCCGCTGGCTCCACGAATACAATCATTTTAGGAATCACAAGTCGTTACAAAGGAAAACGCCCATGAGTCGTATCGGCGAGAGAGTGAACAACGTCTTGCAACTCCACAGCTAGTCTCTCTCTCGTCTCTCTCTGGCGATCTCGCCGCGACCGGCCCCGGCCTCTCGACCGTCCCCTGAACCGGCCCACAACAGGCTCGTCAACCGGCCATTCAACAGGCCCATCAACTGGTCCAACCGCCCTGGCTCCCTGAGCGCGCCAGCGGCCCCGGAATTGACCCCGTCGTCCCAGCCGCCTTGGCCCGCTTCTTCCCCCTTGCCCTCGGGGGGGCCGTCGGCGTAGTGTCCCGGAAAATTCCTCCGGGGCGTGGACGATGCTTGAACTTGCTGTTTTTCTCTGCGGCGCAGTGGTCATGGTGCTGGAGCTCACGGGCTCGCGCGTGCTGGCGCCGTTTCTCGGCACCTCCATCGTGGTCTGGACCAGCCTCATCGGCGTGGTGCTGGGCTCCATGAGCCTGGGCTACTGGTGGGGCGGCAGGGTGGCCGACAGGCGGCCCGAGGCCCGGCTGCTCTCGCGCCTGATCCTGCTGGCCGCCCTGTCCACGCTGCTTCTGGCGGGGCTGAAGGGCCTGATCCTGACCTTCCTACAGAACAAGGCCAGCCTGCACTGGGCCACCCTGGCCTCGACCCTGGTGCTCTTCGTGCCCGTGTCGACGCTGCTCGGCATGGTCTCGCCCTTTGCCGTGCGCCTGCGCATGGAGGGCACGGCCAGCTCCGGCCGCACCGCCGGGAACCTGTACGCCCTGTCCACCATGGGCAGCATCGTGGGCACCTTTGCCGCCGGGTTCTGGCTCACGGCCACGCTGGGAACCACGAACATCATCCTGTGCATGGCCGGGGCGCTTGTCGTGGCCTCGGCCTGCGTGCACCTGGGCGACATGCGCCTGCGCCTGGCCGTGGGCGGCTCGCTGGTTCTGGCGGCCCTGGCCCTCTCCGCCTGGGATGGCCAGCTCCGGCAGATCGGCCTGTTCGACCTGGACACCGCGTACCAGCGCGTGCTGGTGTTCAACAGCGTGAACAAGGACACCGGCGAGCGCATGCGCGTCATGACCACCGGGCCCGAGGGCATGCAGTCCGCCGTGGACCTGGCCGACCCGGCCCGGCTGGCCCTGCCCTACACCCGCTACTACCGCCTGGCCGAGCACTTTTGCCCCGGCTTCCGCGAGATGCTCATGCTGGGCGGCGGCGGCTACTCCTTTCCCAAGTATGTGCGCGCACAGCCCGGCGAGTTCGGGCCAAGCGCGCACCTGGACGTGGTGGAGATCGACCCCGGCGTCACGGACATCGCCCGGCGCATGTTCAGTCTGGAGGACTACCCCGGCCTGACCATCCACCACGACGACGCCCGGCGGTTTTTGAACCGCGCCCGCGCCCAGGCTGGCGTCCAGGCTGGCGTCCAGGCGGGCGGCCAGGCGGGCGAGAAAAGGCCGGACTATGAGGTGATCCTGGTGGACGTGTTCACCAGCCACTATTCCGTGCCCTTCCACCTGACCACAAGGGAGACCGTGCAGGCCCTGTCCGACGTGCTGGACACAAACGGCGTGGTGCTGGTGAACTGCATCAGCGCGGCCGAGGGGCCCAAAAGCCGCTTCTACCGGGCGCTCTTGGCCACGTACCGCTCGGTGTTCCCGCGCGTGGAAAGCTTTCTGGTGGGCAACCGGGCCGACCCGGCGGAGTTCCAGAACATCATGCTGGCGGCCTTCAAGTCGGCCCGGGCCCCGCGCCTGACCAGCCCGAAGGCGGACCTCCAGGCCATGCTGGACGCCCGCTACGATGCGCCCGCAACCCGCCCCGGCGACCCGCCGGTGCTCACCGACGACTTTGCGCCCGTGGACCACTATCTGCTGAGCCTGTGACCCTTGCCCCGGAACCGGCCTGGACCAGCCGAAACCTGCCGGAATAAGGAGGAAATGCCCATGCCCCTGCGCCTGCACGGCATCCGCCACGAGAGCTTTGAGCGCGAGGCCGAGATCGCGGCCTGGGCCGCAGCGCGCGGCCACAGCCTGAGCCACACCGACCTCTGGAAGGGCGAGGCCCTGCCGGACCTGGCCAGCTTCGACTGGCTCATGGCCATGGGCGGGCCCATGGGCGTGTACGACGACGACACATACCCCTGGCTGGCCGGGGAAAAGCGCTTTTTGCGCGCCGCCGTGGACGCGGGCAAGCGCATCCTCGGCGTATGCCTGGGCGCGCAGCTCTTGTCCGTGGTGCTGGGCGGGTCGGTGACCAAGAACCGCTTTGGCGAGATCGGCTGGCACAGGGTTGAGGCCACGCCCCAGGCCGCGCAGAGCCTGGCCTTTGCCGGGCTGCCGCAGGAGTACGAGGCCTTCCATTGGCACGGCGACACCTTCTCCATCCCCGAGGGCGCGCTGTGGACGGCCCAAAGCGCGGGCTGCGCGCACCAGGCCTTTGAGGCCTGCAAGGGGCGCGTCGTCGGCCTGCAGTTCCACCTGGAGACCAACGCCGAAAGCATGGCCGAGATCGCCGAGCACTGCGCCGACGAGATCCGGCCCGACGCTGCTTCCCAGCCGTACATCCAGCCGCTTGCGCAGATGCTGTCGTCGCTGGAGCGGGCCGAGCGGCTGGCAACCCTGCGCGCGCTGCTCTTCCGCATCCTGGACAACATGGCCGCGCTGGGGTAGAGCCCGGCGCCAGACCACACATCATTCAAGGGGGGAGCATGGCCGAAACCGTGGACGAAATCACCATCAATTTTGAAGAGGAAGGCCTGCTCGTGCGCGAGGAGCTGGACAAGGTCATCCTCTCGCGCGGGGCCTGGACCACCATTCTCTTCAAGTACCGGGAGATGGACCGCGCGCGCACGGACTACGGCCCGGTGGCCTTTAGTGTGCGCCGCTACAAGAAGACCGGCGGCGAGTACAAGCAGCAGAGCAAGTTCAACATCTCCAACGGCGAGCAGGGCCGCAGGATCGCCGAGGCGCTCCTGGGCTGGATCGGCGATGCCCCGGCCGAGCCCGAAAAGCCCGCCGCGAAAAAGCCCGCTGCGAAAAAGGCTGCGAAGTAGTCAGACTTCTCTACTCTTTGCTCCGCCCTCTGCTGCGGCAGGGGGGCGCGTATTGCCGTTGACCTCGCGCCGGTTTCCCCCAACGGGTGAGCAATGAGCGGATGTGAGGGGCTGCGGCGCGAGGTCTTTGGCCCGCGTTGACGACTCGCCCGAGTTCAAGCCCGGCCCGCGTTCCCGTCCAGTCTGGCCGCTCCGCAGGTTCTACAGGGACCACAGCTCCCGCAGGCAGGCGCAGGCCGCGTCCAGCCCGCCTTGGCCGCTACAGGTCAGGGAACGCTCCGGCCCGGTCCCGGCCAGCGGGGTCAACTCCACCGGGCCGCCCGGTCCGTTCTGGTTGAGCACGTGGCGTGCCGCGCACCAGCCTGTCGCGGCCGTGTTCATGAAACACACCCCAAACGAAAGGGCCGGATCGAGGAACACTCGGCCCGGCCCTTCGCCTTGCATGGGGCGGAGCCCCTGGCCAGCCCCTGCTACAGCTTGCTTTTCAGCACGATGTCGGTGATGGGCCCGCGGCTTTTTTCGCCCTTGAGCACCATGTGCGCGTAGTTCTTGTAGCCCTTGAGCTTCTTGACCACCCAGTTGAGCCCGTTGTTGCTCTCGTTCAGGTACGGGTTGTCCACTTGGCGGGTGTCGCCCAGGCAGAAGCACTTCACCCCCTCGCCCATGCGCGTCAAGAGCGCCCTGGTCTCCCCGCGCGAGAGGTTCTGCATCTCGTCCACAATGACGATGCAGTTCTCCATGTTCATGCCCCGGATGAAGGCGATGGGCTGGATGATGAAGCGCTTGGGGTTGAGCTTGAGCGTGTCGGCCTGGGGGTCCTGGAAGATGCGGTTGGCGGGCCGCAGCTCGTGCAGTTTGAGCAAAAGGTCCGTGATGTAGCGCATGTACGGCCCCATCTTCTCCTCCACGTCGCCCGGCAGGTAGCCCATCTTGGCGCCTATCTCCACCAGGGGCTTGACCATGTAGATGCGCTTGTAGGGGTTGTCCTTGCGCTCCAGCAGCAGGTACAGCGCGGCGGCCAGGGCCAGGAAGGTCTTGCCGAAGCCCGCCTCGGACTGGAGGCTGACCAGGTCGATGTGCGGGGCCAGCATGAGCTCCATGGCCAGGTTCTGGTACACGGTGCGCGGCCGGGTGCCCCAGATCTCGTGGCTGTAGCCGATGGCCCTGGGCCCGTCGGGCCCGTTGAAGACCGGCGCGCCGTTCTCCCAGCGGAAGCTGTTGGGCACGCTCTCCTCGTCGTCCTCCACAAAGCCGGTGTAGATCTGCGATTCGCTCTGGAAGGGCACGGAGTCGCGGTAGCCCTCGCTGGGGATGCCGAAGACCCTGGCTTTCAGCTGGAGGATGCGGTCGTTGGTGACCAGGATGGGCTGGCCCAGGGCGTTCTGGTGGCCGATCTCGCGCAGGATGCGGTCGTCGGCGGACATGTCCGGCGTGAAGTTGTGGCCGTTGGGCGCAAAGATGTGGACCTTGGGGTCGTCGATGATGGACGTGACGGCCTGGGCCACCACGTGTCCGATGCGGGGGTCGCGTTTGAGCGTATCGAGCTCGGTCAGCACCGTGTACGGGATGTGGATCACGTTCTCGTTGCCGTTGCGCAGGGCTGCGATGCACTTGGGATTTTCAATGAGCACGTTGGTGTCGAGCACGAAATTTTTTGATGCCATGGGTTCCCTTGGTGTTGGGGTTCGGTCGTAAAAGACCGGCAGGGCCACCGTGCGTCGTGCTATTCGTGTTTGGTATCTTTTGACTCACCCCCCGCTGAAACAGGCCTGTGGCCCGGTGCGTCGCCTATGGATATAGAAATTCTCTAAACAGTTCCCAGGGGGAAATCCAGCACAAATGGGGGGCAAGCGTGTGACGCTTCGGTGACGGGCTGGAAATTGTCCGCAAAAGTGCGGACATAGGCCCGGTGGTTTGCTGGAATGCGCAGGGCTGTGCCGACCCGGGGGGGCAGGGCCGCCAGCCCCCCCGGGAACTTGTTTTTGGCAGGATGGTCTGGGCTGGGAGCTAGCCGCCGCAGCCGCACGAGCACTGCTGCCTGGCCGACGGTTTGGCCTGCTGCGCAGCCGCCTGGCGGGCCGTGCAGCCGCAGGCCGCAGCCCCTGCATCGGCGGGCATTGCCAGGGCCTCGTGGAACAGTCCCGCAGTATTGGCCGCCAGGCGGATGCACTTGCCCATGCCCTCCTGGGGGCCGAGGCGCTCCAGCACCTCGCTGCAGGTGGTGCAGCCGTAGCCCGCCTCGAAGCGTGAGCGCACGGCCTCGGCTGCGCTGGCCACTGCGTCCCATTTCTCGTCCGGCGCGTCCCGGCCCTGGAGTACGCCCAGGGCGATGAGCCCCCCGGACAGCGCTCCGCAGAGCGCCTTCTTGCTGCGGCCCACCCCGCCGCCAAAGGCCGAGGCCGCGCGCGGCGAATAGTCCGATGCGGTCACGCCCTGGCCCTCCAGCACGGCGGCCAGCACGGCCTCGGCGCAGTGCAGCCCGCCCTGAAACAGTTCCTCGGCCCGTTGTTCCACCTGTTCTCTGTTCATGCTGATGCTCCTTGTGTTGCTGTTGTGGATAGAAATTGTTGCCCGCGCTCAGTTTTGGGGCTGCCCGTCGCGCGCGGCCTGCTTCACCCGCGCCACCTCGTCCGGGCGGATGGCCAACTGGGTGTCCTTGACCTTGGCGATGCCCAGGTTTGTGACGACGAGGTATGCGTACCCGGCCAGCCCGGCCTTATCCGCTATGGCCTTGGCGCAGCCCACCGCGCAGCCGTCGAGCACGGTGACAGGCCCGGCGTCGCGCGCGGCCTGCACAAGGCCGGGAATGCCCCCGCCGAGGCCTGCCAGGCAGAACATCTTGCCCAGGCCCTCACGGGTCAGCTCCACTGCGGCCTGGTTGGTGATCTGGCCCACGTTGGAGCCCCCGGAACAGGCCAGGATCATGCGCGGCTGGCGCGTGCTGCAACATGTGTCGGACATGGCGTCCTCCTGTGTCTGTGGCCCTGCCGGAAGATGTTGGCAAAGCCGTTGTTGATGTTGTTGCCGCTGTCATTGACGCCACCGTTGGCGAAGCCGTGGCCGGAATCCCGGCTGGAGCCCGTTGCCGGGCCGCGCATGCCCTGGCCTTGTCGCCGTCGCGGGCGTTCCCCCCTGTTCACCCCGCGTTGACACGCTGTTCACATCTGGATACATGAATACAAAGGCATGTTGATCGGGTCCAACGATTAGTTCCGATGCGGCCAATCGGCTCTGGCGATCAGGAAAGACAGAAGGGGAGGGCAGGCATGGAACTGCGGGACCTGCGGACCTTTGTGGCCGTGGCGCGGCTGTTGAGCTTCCACCGGGCCGGGGAGGAGGTGCACGCTGCGCAGTCAACTGTTTCGGCGCGCATTGCGGCCCTGGAGGCCGACCTGGGGGTGCGGCTCTTTGAACGGCTGGGGCGCCGGGTGGCCCTGACCACGGCCGGTGAGCGCCTGCGCGACTGCGCCGTCAAGATGCTCGACCTGGAGGACGAGACCAGGGCCTGGCTGACTGGCGAATCCGAACTGCGGGGCTCGCTGACCGTGCGCGTGCCGGAGTCGCTGTGCGCCTGGCGGCTGGGCGGCATCATCCGCGCCTTCCGCGAGCGCTACCCGCTGGTGCGGCTGCGCTTCACGGCCTGCACCCTGGAGGGCCTGGAAAAGGACCTGCGCCAGGGCGTCACGGACCTGGCCTTTCTCATGGCCGACAGCGTGCACGCGGGCGACCTGGTGGTGGAGGCGCTCGGCGTGGAGCCGCTGGTGCTGGTGGCCGCGCCGGGGCACCGGCTTGCGGGGCTCCACGCCGTCGGCCCCCAGGACTTGCAGGGCGAGACGCTGGTGCTCTCGGCGGCGGACTGCTCCTACCGCAGGATGTTTGAGCACCTGCTGGCCGAGGCCGGGGTTCAGCTGGCCGCCGGGGTTGAGTTCTCCAGCGCGGCGGCCCTGCGCGGCTGCGTGCAGAACGGGCTGGGCGTGAGCATATTGCCGGAGTTGGCCGTGCGCGCCGACGTGGCCGCCGGGCGGCTTGTGGTGCTGCCCTGGTCCTCCGTTGAAGCGGGCGGCGATTCGGGCGGCGACGGGAGCCAGCTTGAAACGGCGGTGCTGATGCTGCGGCACAAGGACAAGTGGCTGTCCCCGCCGCTGGCCGCCTTCATGGACCTGGTGCGCGCGGGGCTCATGAGCGGGGCCGAGCCGTTGCGCGTGCCAGCGCAGAAGCCGGGGCGAGAATTGGTGACGCTGCTGCCGGAGGTGCCGGAGGGCGGCGGCTCGGGTCGCTGCTGCTGACCGGCTGGCGTTCGCCGCGCGGGCAGAACCCTGCTGGCCGTCGCCGCTGCCTGTTATTGCTGGTTGTCGCCTGCCGCCGCCGCTGACGGGTGCCGCCGTGTGACGCCTGCTGCTGTCCGGGGCCTAGTCGTCCGTATTCCTGTCCGTCACCCTGTCCGGCTCCAGGAACGGATTGAAGTAGCCGAAGTTCAGCCACGGGCTG
The DNA here is from genome assembly GCA_903843965.1 of uncultured delta proteobacterium. Taxonomy (GTDB): domain Bacteria; phylum Desulfobacterota; class Desulfovibrionia; order Desulfovibrionales; family Desulfovibrionaceae; genus Humidesulfovibrio. The sequence goes on along the minus strand of CAIMRY010000021.1, from coordinate 8,731 downwards.
GTTTTTTTCAGGCGCTTGAGGAAGTTGGACAGGCCCATGCACGGGCCGAAGTCCACGCCCTGCATCAGCCCCAGGTACAGCTCCGGGTCCAGGTTCAGGTTGCGCAGCTGGATGAAGTCGAGCTTCGTCTCCGCCACCAGGCCCGAAAGCGCGTCCCACTCGGCCTCGCAGTCGGTCAGGCCGGGGAAGTAGAGCAGGTTCAGCGACACGAACAGCCCCAGGCCCTTGGCCGTGCGGATGGACTCCAGCACGTCGGCGAAGGCGTAGCCGTTGGGCCGGTGGTAGATGTTGTACGGAATTTCGCGCGCGCTGTTCAGGCTCACGCGGATGGAGTTGACGCCTGCCTCCGCCAGGCCCGGCAGGGTGCCCGGCAGGCTGGCGTTGGTGTTGATGTTCACCGTGCCCCGGCCCCCGGCCTTGCGGAACTGGGTCACGGCCTTGCCGATGCGCGCGGCCTCGGTCAGCGGCTCGCCCTCGCAGCCCTGGCCAAAGGACAGGATGGGGCGCTTCTCCTTGCGCTGGTGGTGCAGCATGACCTCGCAGATCTCCTTTTCCGTGGGGGCAAAGGCGATGCGGTTCTGGGTGGAGGGGAACCCGGAGTCCTCGGCCTGGAGCGAGATGCAGCCCACGCAGCGGGCGTTGCACACGCGTGAGGTCGGCAGCGGGGCCTCGAAGCGGCCCAGGGCCAGATTCTTGGCCGCCGGGCAGCCGTAGGTCAGGGCGCAGCCGGTGAGGTGGCGGATGAGCCGGTTGCCGGGCAGTTCGGTCAAGAGCTTGCGCGCGCCGTTCTCGATGCGCTCGCGCCCGATGCCCTCAAAGACCTGCCTGCGGTCCTGGTCGACCTTCTTGGCGCAGACCCAGAAGCGGCCCTCGGCAAAGCCCACGGCCCCGTAGGCGAAGAGCGGCAGCGTTGGCGCGTCGGGCCGTTTGTTGTAGGCGGCCAGGGCCGAGAGGGTGTGGGCCGGGCTGGCGAACACGGCCACGGCCAGCTCGTCGGCCTCGCCGAGCTCTTCCACCTCGCCGGTCTCCGGGTCGAAGCCGAGCGCGCTGCGACCCGGCAGCAAAAAGAACTCGCTGCCCTCGGGCAGGGGCATCAGTTCGTCCGGGCGGGGCAGGGTGAGCTCATGGCCCCGGCGGCAGAGCATGAGCAGATCCGGGTGGTCGTAGATGTTGCCGGTTTCGTCGGCAAAGACGAGGGTCGGCTGGATGTGTTTGGTGGCGGCCATGGGCAACCATACCCGTCGGCGGGCTCGTTCGCAAGCACAGGGGCGGGGCTGGCCGGGGCGTTGGGCCGGGCAGTTGGGCGGGGCCGTTGGATCGTGGCGTTTGGTCGGGGAGTTGGGCCGGTGCGGCTGATCGGTGCGATGGACAGGTGCGGCTGATCGGGGCGGGTGGCCGAGGTCGCGGGCCTTGCCGTCGAAGGCCCTGGCCGTCGGCTTTTGTCGGCTGGTGGGAGCTGCGCGGCGGGTCTGGTTGCAGAAGGTGCGAGCCGGGCCGCCGCCCGGTATCGCCGTCCAGAGTCGCAAGCCAGAGTCGCTGGCCGGTGTTGCCGCCCGAAATCCCTGGCCGGGCCGATGCCTCCGGGCTACGGCGCGGGGGCTGGCGGCAGGGGCTGGGCCGCCGAAATGTCCGCACCGGGCGAATTGTCCGAACCGGGCGAGGCGATCGCACCGGGCGCATTGTCCGTTGCGGGCGAATCGGACGGTTCGACGTTCTGTCCTCCCTTGCCCTCCAGCGCCAGGCTGGCCTTGCGCATGCGGCGCAGGTCTTCGGCCTGGCGCGGGTCCTGCTGCGCCCCCAGGGCCAGGGCCGCGTCGATGGAGGCGCGGGCCAGGGGCTGGTCGCCGGTCATGAGCGCGTAGCGCGCCAGGCGCAGGTGCTCCTGCAGCAGCCGGTCGCCCTCGTTCACCAGGGCGGACAGGGGGATGTGGGCCAGGCCGAGAACGGCGCAAAGCAGCAGGGCCGGGGCCAGGGCGCGCCGGGGCGGCAGGCGCAGCAGCGCGGGCAGCTCGGCCAGGGCCAGCCCGGCAAAGATGAGCGCCAGCGGCAGGAGCACGCTGCGGTGGCGCGGGGTGACCTGGAACAGCACCACGGACAGCGCGCCCCAGGCCAGGGTCACGGCCAGGGCCAGGGCCTCGGGCGAGGATCGCCCCCGGCGCAGCAGGCCGATGGCCGCGAGCGCGAAGCAGATGCCCAGGGGCAGGGCCAACAGGCCGGGCACGGGCGAAAAGCGGCGGCTGAACTCCAGGTCCGCCGTGGCGTCCTGGCCGTGGGCGTTGAGCAGGAGCAGGGTCTTTTTGCCCAGCAAAAGCGCGGCCTGGCCCGGATGCCGGGCGAAAAAGTCGAAGCCCTGGCCGTACCAGTAGGCGTCGGCCTCGGCCAGGGTGAGCGGGCGGCCCAGGCGCTGCGCGGCCTCGGTCCAGGCCTGCAGGATGACGAGGTAGGGCGTGTTGGTGAAGCCGGGCAGGGTGGTGCCCACGCCGCTGGCGTCGGCGAAGTTGCAGCTGTAGAAGGTGAACCCGCCCTGGAAGCCAAAGGGCGTGGCCCGGCCCGCCATGACCAGGTTGTGGCCCATGAAGGGCAAGAGCGCCAGCAGCATTCCGGCCAGGAAGCGCGCGGCGCAGGCCAGGCGCTGGCGGCGCGGCGTGGTTTCAGGGAGTTCGGCATCGGCGCTGACGACAGTCTGATCGCGCTGGCCGTGTTGTTTTGGCCGGGACCAGAGGCTCCAGGCCAGGGCCAAAAGCGGCCCTGCCGGGGCCAGATTGGGCCGCAGCAGCGCGGCCAGGGCGAACATGGCCCCGGCCAGGTAAAGGCCCAGGTTTGAGCCGGGGCGCGTGCCGGTGTTCGGGCCGGGGCCGCTCCTGCCTGCCCGGAAGAACAGGGTCAGCCCCGCCAGCAGGCAGAAGATGGCCGGGCCCTCGCCCAGGGGCAGCAGGGCGTAGAACAGCAGCGGCCCGCAGAAGGCGTACAGCAGTCCGGCGGCCAGGCCGGCGGCCCGGCCGGCCCGGCGTTCCAGTCCGGCTGGCCCGGCTGGCCCGGCGGGCCCGGCGGGCGCGGTGGGCACGACCTGTGCGGTCAGTCCGGCGGCCAGCCCGGCCACCAGCACTGCCGAGCCCGCGTCGAGCAGGGCGTTGATCAGGACCAGGGCCGGGATGTCCGGTCCGATGAGCGCCAGCACCGGGGCCAGGAGCAACGGGTAGCCGGGGCTGAGCACCATGGGCTGGACGAAGAAGAAGGACGAGTCCACGATCTTCTGGGCCACGTAGAGGTAGGCCGAAAGATCGGGCACGTACTGCCCGGCCAGGGGCGTGGCGCGCACGTGCCAGAAATGCGCCAGCCGGGGCGCAAGGGCTGCGCAGAAGATTAGCGCCTGCCAGCGCAGGCCCAGAGGCGCGGTCCGCAAGCTGGCCGATGCGGCGTCTGCGGCGGCGTTTTGACCGTTGCTTGAAGCGTTGTCTGAAGCGTTGAATGGAGCGTTGTTTTGGCCGTTGTTTTGGGCGTTGACGCGAACGTTGTCGCGAAGGTTGTCGTGAACGTCGCTGCGACCATCGGCAGGGGCGCTTTTCGCAGCGTCTGGGGCGTTGCAAAAAGCGTTGCTTGAGGCGTTGCCTGGGGCGTCGTCTCGACCGTTGGCTGGAGCGTTGTCCGCAGCGTTGGCCGGAACGTTATCCCGACCCTTGTCCCGACCCTTGTCCCGACCCTTGTCCCGACCCTTGTCCCGACCCTTGTCCCGACCCTTGCCCTGACCGTTGCCAGGAACATCGCCCGGAACGTCCTGCCCGGCCATCAGGCCCAGACTCCGGGGATGTCCGCGCCGCAGGCCGCGCAGCCGCCCTTCGCCAGCCCGCCTGCCTCGGTCCGGAAGCCCTGGCGCTCCAGCACCACGGCTTGGCAGGCCGGACAGACTGTGTCGCCGAAGCCGGGGCCGCTGGCGTTGCCGATGTAGACATAACGCAGCCCGGCGGCCCGCCCGGCCTCCCGCGCGGCGAGGAGCGTCTCGTGCGGGGTCACGGGCCGGTCCGTGAGCTTGTAGTCCGGGTGGAAGCGCGAGAGGTGCCAGGGCGTGTCCGGCCCCAGGTCGCGGGCGATGAAGGCGGCCAGCTCGGCCAGCTCCTGCGGCCCGTCGTTCAGGCCGGGGATGAGCAGGGTCGTGACCTCGATCCACCAGCCCAGGGCCCGCATGTGCTTCAGGTTTTCCAGCACCGGGGCCAGCCGGGCCCCGCAGCGCTCCTGGTAGAAGCCTTCGCTGAAGGCTTTCAAGTCCACGTTGGCCGCCTGGATCAGGCCCGGCCCGACCGTGCTGTCCGGGCTGTCCGGGCCCAGGGCCTCCAGGCAGTCCGGGCTCATGAAGCCGTTGGTCACCAGGATGTTCTTCAGGCCCTTGGCGCGCGCCAGCCGGGCCGTGTCCTCCACCAGCTCGAAAAAGACGGTGGGCTCGGAGTAGGTGTAGGAGATGCTCTTGCTGCCGCTGTCCAGGGCTGCGGCCACCAGGTCCGCAGGGTTGGCGCTGTGGCCGGTGATGCGCCCGCCCAGGCGCGGCGGCTGCGACAGCGAGGCGTTTTGGCAGAAGGTGCAGCTCATGTTGCAGCCCATGGTGCCCAGCGAAAAGGTGCGCGTGCCGGGCAGAAAGTGGTACAGCGGCTTCTTCTCCACCGGGCCCACGTTGACTGCGGCGGGCAGGCCGTAGACCAGGGTCACCAGGCCGCCCTGGTCCGGGCGGTTCTCGCGCACGCCGCACTTGCCGCGCGCGCCGGGCTTGATGACGCAGAAATGGCTGCACAGGCGGCACTGGATGACTTCCCCGCCGGGGGAGTCCTTGAGCGGCTTCCAGAGCCGGGCCGGGTGGATGTTGCTCTCGACCATGCGGCCTCCTTTGCTGGGCGCTGCGCCCTAGCCGAAGTTCAGGATCACGGAAAAGGCCCCGAAGGAGACCCACACCGGCGAGCCCTCCCGCAGGTCCAGGCGCTCTGCGCTCTCCTTGGTGACCACGGCGGCCAGGCGGGTGCCGTCGGCCAGCACGGCCACCACCTCGGCGGCCACGGGGTCGTCGGCGTGGGCCAGCACCCGGCGCACCACGGCCGGGTAGCGGTTGGCCGCGCTGGACACGGGCTCCTCCGCCCCGGCGCTGATCTGCACCCAGGGGGCCTTGATGTCCGCCGTGGCCAGCACCCCGGGCCGGATGCCCAGGCGCTCCACGCTGTCCTGGGTGACCACGCTGACGACCTTGAAGCCGCCCAGGCTGGTCAGCTCCACGCTGCTGACCACCGGACCCTGGTTGACGCGTGTGACCTGCCCGGCGAAGTGGTTGCGCGCGCTGGTCTTGCGGCGCTCCTCGCGCTTCAGGTAGTCCTCCACGATGCGCCCGGCCTCGTCCTCGGAATAGTCGCAGAAGGCGGCGGTCAGGTTGGCCGAGGACTGGCCGAGCATGCGCTGCACCACGGGCAGGGGCACGTCCTGGCGCACCAGGCTGCGGGCCAGGGAGCGCCGCAGCACGCTGGGGCTGGCCAGCTCGCGCGGGATGCCCGCGTCCAGGGCGCGCTCGTAGAATTTGCGGCGCACGTGGCCCTGGTCCATGTCGAAGAGCCCGGCGGAGCCGACGGCCAGGCTGTCCATGAGCTCCGGGTCGTTCAGGGCGGCGCGCAGCTCACTCGCCACATCGGCGGGCAGGGGCACTTCGCGGTCGCCGCCGCTGGAGCGGAAGCGGACCACGGGCCGGGCCGTCTCGGCAGAACCTTCGGAAGCATCGGGTCCATCAGGCCCGAGCTCCAGGTCGCTGCGTGCGTCGAGCCCCAGGACCTCGCCCAGGCGCGCGCCAGTGGAGCGCAGGATCAGGAAAATGAGCAGCAGGCGCTGGCGCGAGAGCCGGTCGGCCAAACGGCGCGAGGCCGCGACCCAGGAGCGGAAGGCCTGCTCCAGGGCGGAGAGCTGGGCCGGGTCCAGGCCGCGCTGGCCCTGGACGCCCGGTCCGCCAGATCCGTCAGGCCCGTCAGGTCCGTCAGGCCTGGGCGATCCGTTCGCGCCTTCGTGCGTCGTTGTGTCCATCGGTTCTCCTGTCTGGCCTGGCGGCAGTTCTGGCAAGATGGCTGGCGGCCCGCGCACCTGCCCCTATATACGGCCTATTGCCCCCGCTGCCAAGGGCCTGGAAAAAATCTGCGGCGTGGTCAAAATAGTTGATGACATTTTTGCGGATGCCCGGTATTCTGATGTCACTCAAATGGTTAAATTCGTGACAGTGAACCAAGGCGGAGGGGAATACGGCCCGGACCGCCGCACAGGAGGCCGCCATGCTCTTTACCGTCGCTGGCATTGAGGTTCAGCCCTGGGTACCGCCGCTGGTGTCGCTGGTCATCTCCTTCTTCACGTCCATGGGCGGGGTGTCCGGCGCGTTTCTGCTCCTGCCCTTCCAGATGAGCGTGCTGGGCTACGTCAACCCCTCGGTGAGCTCCACCAACCAGTTCTACAACATCGTGGCCATACCAAGCGGCGTCTGGCGCTACATCAAGGAAGGCCGCATGGTCTGGCCGCTGACCTGGGTGGTCATCGTGGGCACCCTGCCGGGGGTGTTCATCGGGGCCATCGTCCGCGTGCAGTACCTGCCCGACGCCAAGAACTTCAAGCTCTTCGCCGCTGCGGTGCTGATGTACATCGGCGTGCGCATGGCGCGCGACCTCATCAAGCAGCTGCGCGGGCCCAAGAACACGGGCGGGCTGACCTCGGCCCAGGCGGCGGAAAAGCGCTTCCAGGAGCAGGTGGCGCGCTTCCGCGAAAAGGCCAAGCAGAGCGAGGCCCACGGCGAGAAGCTGGCCGCCGTGCGCGTGGTGCGCTTCACCAGAACACGCATCGCCTACGAGTTCTACGGCGAGACCTACGACGTGCCGACCTTCGGCATCCTGTCCCTGTCCTTCATCGTGGGCATTGTGGGCGGGGTGTACGGCATCGGCGGCGGGGCCATCATCGCGCCGTTCTTCGTGTCCTTCTTCGGCCTGCCGGTGTACACCGTGGCCGGGGCCGCGCTCATGGGCACCTTCATCACCTCCATCGCGGGCGTGGCCTTCTACCAGGCCATCGCGCCGTTCTATCCCGGCATGTCCATAGCGCCGGACTGGCTGCTCGGCTTTTTGTTCGGCATCGGCGGCATGGTCGGCATGTACCTGGGCGCGCGCTGCCAGAAGCATGTGCCCGCGCGCTACATCAAGTGGATGCTCTCCGTGCTCATCGTGTTCCTGGCGCTCAAGTACGTACGCGACTTCTTCGGCTGAACCTGTCGGCTGAGCCCCCCTGCGCAGACGTGCCACCTGCGCCGCCTTGGCCCAGCCTTTCCGGCAGCCCCTGCACTCTCCAGCGGGGGCTGCCAATTTTTGCGCGCCAGCGGGCTTGAGCCCAGGCCGCATCTGGGCTATGTCGGCCCGATATCCTGTGTGACCGGGGGGCCTGTGCGCCGAGTGATCTGCCTGTCGTTTTCCCGCCTGCTGGCGGCGGCGCTGTGCGCCCTGTTTCTGATTTTGTCCGTGGCCCTGGCCGCACTGGCCCAGGCCTCGGACCTGGCGCCCGTGGACGCGCAGGACGCCGCCGTGGTCCCCGGCGACCCGGCCTGGCCGCTCACGCGTCAGAGTGCCGGGCCGCTGAGGTTCATAGTCAGCCTGGACCCCTGGGCCGAGCCGCCCGAGGCCACCCCCGAAGCGGGCCAGAATACGGCCCAAACCTGGGTCCAGAGCAGGGCCTGGGCCGGGGCCTTTCGCATCGACTTCGACCTGGCCGCCCCGCCGGAGGGCTGCGCCTGCATCGGCACCAGCGAGCGGCGCAGCCACTACAAGTCGCGCGGCATAGCCTTTGCCGTGCGCGCCAGCCGCCCCCTGGCCGCCATCCTGCTCATCACCACCTCCAGCCCGGACAACCGCAAGGCCCAGGACCGCTTCTTCGGAACCTTCGATGTGGGCACCCGGTGGAAGGTGCTGCGGTTGCCCTTCCGCTCCCTTGCCGCGCTGCCCTCCTGGCCGGACGAGGCCCGGAGCATGGGGCTGGTCCAGGGCGACCTGGTGCTCCGGCCGGACAGCGTGGAGGACATCCGCATCGGCGTGGACGGACGGCGCACCGAGCCTGGCGCAGGCACCCTATGGGTGGGCGGGATCAAATTTTTTCGTTGAATCATGCGACTTTCCGCTACGTCATGCACATTGCGTATTGATCCTTCTTGCGTGAACACCCTCCTGCTGGTACAATTTTGCAGATACCCACACAGTAACCAACTAAAGCTGCGCTCAGGCTGACCGATAGGATGTTTTACACAAAACCGCGCGGTCCAGCTCCCGGAGGTTCTTCATGCTTCGCGAAAGACTCAACAGCGTCAACACAGCAACCAAGCTCTACGGACTCTTCGCCGGAGTCGTCGTAATATTTATCGGCCTGATCTTCCTTTATTTCATGCCCTATTATGAGGACGACCTGATGCGTGGCCGCAAGCAGGGCCTGACCAACACCATTGATCTCGCCTACACCTTGGTGACGGAGTATCAGGCCCGCGTGGACAAGGGCGAGTTCACCTTGGAGGACGCCCAGAAGCGAGCGGCCACGCGCCTGCACAACATGCGCTACGGCAACAACGACTATTTCTGGATCAACGACATGGGCAAGCCCTTTCCGACCATGATCATGCACCCCACGGTGCCAGCCCTGGACGGAACCGTGCTGGACAATCCCAAGTTCAACAAGTCCACGGATTTCTGGCTGGGTG
>CAIMRY010000020.1 GCA_903843965.1 uncultured delta proteobacterium | reverse complement strand
GCTGTGGTCGAGGAATTCAATGGACCCGGCAGAGCCCTTGGCCGTGGAGATGGTGTCGCCCTTGAAAACAGGGCTGCCCTGGTGCAGCCCGTGGGTCCCTTCGGGACCGCTGGCTGTCATCTGGCCCTGAACGGCTTTGGCTACTCCAATTCCCTGGGCCATGGCATACACCTTCTTGTGTACGTACGTGGCGAGCGAATCAAAAATAAAGCAAACAAATCAACTGATGCAAGAACGGTTTCCTGGAAATATTACTTATTTTTATTATATATCGGCTGCAACGACTTGTCAAAATAATATGATGAGAGAAACCAAGCTTGAACAACTTTGTTTGCCACGATTGTTGCACGCGCCTTGCCCCAAAGCTCCAGCCGTGTTGTCTGGCCTTTCCGGCCCGGCTGAAACCTCCAGAAGTTCCTGAACAAGAGAGGGCTGGATTCTTGAACGCCGGCAACTGGATGCAGAGAACCGGCCAGGTGCGTTCCCGCGTGCGTGTCCCGAGGGCCAAATCTGCGACTTTACTTCCAGCACTTGCCGCGCCTGGTGCCGCACAAGCGGAAACACACCTGTTCAGCGCGCGGGGTGACGGGATGCGCCGTTCTTGTCAGCGACGCGAGGCAGACGGTTCCGCAGGACGCCAGGGAACGGTTGCGGTCCGCGCGGCTCAAGGTCAAGGCCAAAAGGCTTGCGCCACGCCTCCCCATCGCCGCCGGGCAACGCCGGTAAACGCAATCAGCACGGTTCGGCGAAGCATCTGATCCGCGCTCCAACAATGCGTGGATTTGACCGGACAGCGCTGAAATCCGGCAACAACAGAAGCAGGTCCCGAAGCATTGCCGCATCCCGAAGCCGCAACTGCGGTTGGAGAACGCGCCCTCCCCTGCGTCGAAGCAGGACGGCCCCCTGGCCATGATTCTGGCGGGCAGTCGGAAGCTGGTTCCTTTGCCTCCCTGGCGCTTCATGCTTTTCATTCTCAGGCCGGTCAGGTAGAGGTCTGCCAGCGTGCAGAGCATCTTTGGACGGCAACAAGAGGGCGTATGGATTGGCCTTGTTCAGAAATAACAGGAAAATCAAAAATGAAAGCGAACATCGACATGCGTCTGAATAATCGCCCCGGAAAAATAGTGCGTATTCTTGGATTATCCTTGGCGCTGCTGCTTGTGTGCGGGGCGTTTTCCCCCCTGTCCGCCACCTGGATTCGAGACACCAGCAAGCCCATGCCCGAGCTTTTGAAAGCGATCACCAAGGGCGACATTGGCCGTGCACGGGCCGCCATTGACGGCGGCGACGACGTGAACGCCGTGTACGACCGGGATACGCTGCTCTGCTGGGCGATACGATTCGAGAACCAGGAGGTCACAAAGGTGCTGCTCCAGGCACCCCGGCTGAACGTCAACAAGCGGGGCATCCTCTATGACTCTTTCGATAACACGTGGGAGCGCACGCCGCTGATCCAGGCCGCGCACATGGGCCAGGCCGACATCGTAGCCCTGCTGCTGCAGCGCGGGGCCAGCGTCAACGCTCGCGACCGGACCGACAGCGTGCCCGAGGCGCGCGGGAATACCGCCCTCATCATGGCGGCGGGGCGGGACCACACGGAGACCATCAGGGTGCTGCTCACCCAGAGCAAAGGCATTCTCGTTGATGCGACGAACAAGGAAGGTGATACGCCGCTCTCCTTGGTGGTGGCCGCGGAGGACCTGGAGGCGGCGAAGCTCCTGCACGACCACGGGGCGCGGATCAACCATCAGGACAACACGGGCGCCTCCATGCTCGTGGGCACGGTGCTGCACAAGAAGTTCGAGGTGTTGGAGTATCTGATCGCCAATGGCGCGGATATCAACATGTCCGGCAATGGCGGTGATTCCCCGCTGATGCAGGCCATTCTCTACAGGCCCAAGGAGGCGAAGAAGACCTACAAGTGGTTGGAGAAGTTCATCACCTTCAAGCCCAAGCTGGATTTCATGCAGCTCAAGGGGGATGGCGGCGATTCGGCCATGCACCTGGCCGCGCGCTTCGGGTTTGTGGACATCGGCAGGCTCCTGCTGGACAGCGGCGCCACCCTTGACATCAAGAGCCTGCTCACCGGCGGCACGCCCCTGCACACCGCCGCCAGCGCCAACCAGATCGACTTCGCCAAGATGCTCGTCAAGCGCAAGGCGAACCTTGAGCTTGTCGACAAGTCCGGCTCCACCGCGCTGTTGACCGCCACCCTGCAGGTCGACCCGGACATGGTGGAGGTGCTGGTGGACGCGGGCGCAGCCATCAACGTGAAGTCCACGGTGAACATCATGGACACGCCCATGGTGCATGCGGCGGGCAATCCCAATCCTCTTGAGCACAGAAAGAACGTCGCCATCATCAAGTACCTGCTCGACCATAAGGGCGACATCAATTTCCCGTCGCCCAACGGCACCACCCCGCTCATGGCCGCCGCACAGAAGTCCGACCATTCCGACGGCTACGACCGTGCGGCCCTGCTCATCAACAAGGGCGCAAAGCTTGACCAGACCAACGACAAGGGCGAGACGGCCCTGATGCTGGCGGCGGGCGTGGGCAATGAGAAGCTCGTCAAGCTGCTGCTGGACAAGGGCGCCGACGCGCTGAAGAAGAACGGCGCGGGCGAAACGGTCATGGCCTACGCCAACCGTGCCGGAAAGACGGGCAGCGTCTCCGCTCTGGAGGCCAAGGGTGTGAAGCAGGAGGCGCCCATCGTCCGCAAGGGTGTCATCGTCGGTGCGCTGGTCGGCACCTGGAAGGGCTTTCAAGATGGGTTGCCCCAGGCCCTGTACACCGTTGTGCTGAACAAGAACGGCACCTTCGACTTCAATTCCAGGCTCACGCCGGAGACATTGAAGATGATGCCCAAGGGATCGATGAACCCGGTCATCGCCGCCCAGAAGGGGACATACACGTTGAGCGACGACACCATGATCTGGGACCTTGTGGGCGCACCGCCAACGTCCATGAAGTGGAAGCTGGAGAACGGCATGCTGATCATCGACAACAAGATCAGGCTGAAAAAGGCCAAATAGCCCCGGCAGGGGCGTGAGCGGAACGTCTGGCACGACCGGGAGCCAACCTTGACCCGGGCCTGTGCATGGGAAGGACAGCCCAGGTTCAGCCAACAGTCTAAACGGCTTGGAATTGTTTCTGACTTTGGCGGTGGGGCTGGCGGTGTATGTGAACTGCGCTCAGATGGCAGCGCAGTTGTTCCGCACGCGGCCGGATGACGCTGGGTGTGCCGCATTGCCACAGGACCGGCTTCTTCTTTTGTCATCCGCTGTTCGCTGGAGCCAACGTCCCACAGCTGTGGGACAGAAGTGGGACAGCAGTGCTTCGGGCAAGACAAAAGGGGTTCACGAGAGCATTTCTGCGCTGCGTCAACCCCTTGAATTGCTTGGTGCCCACGGCAGGAATCGAACCTGCGACACCAGGATTAGGAATCCTGTGCTCTATCCGACTGAGCTACGAGGGCATTTCCAGCCTGTGGCCGCTGGTGGAAAGCAGTTCCTACACAAATACCCGCTGGCCTTCAAGCCCAATGTCGCAGGCTGAAAATTCCGGCCGCAACCTTTACAACGGGCAAAAAAAGGCTATTTTTCGGACACGCGGCCGCAGCCACCGAATTGCGGCCAATGGAGGTATGTGTATGAAACGGTTCATGGCTCTGTGCACCCTGCTCATTTTTCTTGTCATCCCAAACTTTGTCCTGGCCAAGGCCGGTCTGCCCGACTTCACCGATCTGGCTGAAAAGGCCGGCAAGGCCGTGGTGAACATCAGCACCACGAAAAATGTCGCCGGGGGCTCCACGCAGATGCAGGAGTTCTTCAAGAACGCGCCCAAAAACTCCCCGTTCCGCGATTTCTTCGACCAGTTCGAACGCTATTTCGGCCAGCAGGAGGCGATGCCCCGCAAGCTCACCTCGCTGGGATCGGGCTTCATCATTTCGACTGACGGCTATATCGTGACCAACAACCACGTGGTGGCCGAGGCCGACGAAATCAAGGTCAAGCTCTTGAGCCGCGAAAAGCCGTACGACGCCAAGGTCATCGGCCGCGACCAGGAGACCGACCTGGCCCTGCTCAAGATTGATGCCGGCGGCAATCTGCCGGTGCTGGAGTTCGGCAATTCCGACGCAACCCGCGTCGGCGAATGGGTCCTGGCCATCGGCAACCCCTTCGGCCTGGGGCACACGGTCACTGCGGGCATCATCAGCGGCAAGGGCCGACACATCGGCGCCGGGCCCTTTGACAGCTTCCTGCAGACCGACGCCAGCATCAACCCCGGCAACTCCGGCGGACCGCTCATCGACATGGACGGCAAGGTGGTGGGCATCAACACCGCCATCGTGCCCAACGGCCAGGGCATCGGCTTCGCCACGCCCGCCAGCATGGCCGACAAGATCATCCAGCAGCTGAAAAGCGGCAAGAAGATCAAGCGCGGCTGGCTGGGCATCACCATGCAGGAGCTGGACGAAAACACCGCCCGCGGCGTGGGCCTCAAGGAGCCCAAGGGCGTGCTCGTGGCCCAGGTCATCCCCGGAGACCCGGCGGACAAGGCCGGGCTGAAGACCGGCGACGTCATCCTCAAGGCCGCAGGCCAGAATGTGGAGACCCCGGACGACCTGCTCAAGCGCATCGCGGGCATGCACCCCGGCGACAAGGTCCAGCTCACGACCTGGCGGCAGAACCGCACCATTGATGTCACCGTGACCCTGGGCGAGCGCAAGCCCAACTTCGTGGCCGAACAGGACCAGCGCGGCCTCAACCGCAACGTCCCGGCCAAGGAGCTGGGCCTCGGCCTGCGCCCGGTTGAGGGCGGCGAGGAGGCCCAGGCCCTGGGCCTGCACAAGCCGCAGGGGCTGCTCATCATGGAGGTCGCCCCGGGCAGCGCCGCCGCCCAGGTGGACATCCAGCCCGGCGACGTGATCATCGAGGCCAACCAGAAGCCCGTGAACACCGTGGAGCAGCTGCGCACGGTCGTTGGCAACGCCAAGCAGAGCGGCATGGTCATGCTCCTGCTCAAGCGCCAGGGCCGCAACGTGTTCCGGGCCATCACCCTGGACAAGAAATAACAGCGCGACCACTCGGGGGGGCTTCGGCTCCCCCCTTTTATTTTAAGGACCCCATGCCAGACATCCTTTCGGCCCCGGCCAAGATCAACCTTTCCCTGTGGATCATTTCCCGCCGGGCCAATGGCTACCATGAGCTGGAGAGCCTGTTCGTGCCCGTGGCCGGCCTGGCCGACACCCTGGACATGCGCCCCGGCAGGCCCGGCTCCGGGTGCCTTGTGACCCCGGAGCTGCCCGACACCCCCACTGAAATAAACCTCGTGTTCCGCGCCTGGAAGGCATACGCTGCCGCCACGGGTTTTGCGCCGGATGTGGACGTACGCCTGACCAAGCGCATCCCCACCGGGGCTGGCCTGGGCGGCGGCAGCTCGGACGCTGCGACCATGCTGCGCTGGCTGCAGGCGCAGGCGGGCCCACGCGCCCTGGCCCAGGCGGAGCTGGGGCGGCTGGCGGCGGGCATCGGCGCGGACGTGCCGTTCTTTTTGCACGAAGGCCCGGCCTGGGCGCGCGGCATTGGCGACGAGCTGACCCCGGTGGCCCTGGACCTGTCGGCCTTCACCCTGCTGCTGGTGCTGCCGCCGGTGCATGTGGCCACGGCCTGGGCCTACGGCGCGTGGGACGAACACGCCAGGCGCAAGGCAGAGGCCGAGGGCTGCGCAGAATGCTTGACAACCCGGACATCGACGCATAAGAGACGTGTTTCCCTTTCGCCCGTAGTGGTTCAGAATGATTTTGAGGCTGTGGTCTTTCCGGTGCATCCGTTCCTCCGGGAACAGAAGGAGCGCCTGCTGAAAATGGGGGCGGCATCTGCCGCCATGAGCGGGAGCGGGGCCGGTCTGGCCGCCCTGTTCCGGGAAAATCCCCTGGCGCTTGCTGCCGCTGAAGTTTTACGGACGAATGGCTTGCCCGTGCATATTGAAGCCCTGAGGAAATGGGGTGTAGCCAAGCGGTAAGGCGACTGGTTTTGGTCCAGTTATCCGAGGGTTCGAATCCTTCCACCCCAGCCAGTTCACAAGGTAGAGGACATGTCTGGTAACAGCGATCTGAAGATCCTAAGCGGCTCGGCCAACGTTGATCTGGCCGAATCCATCTGTGCGCACATCGGTTGCCGCCTCACTCCTGTCCTGCGCGAGCAGTTCAGCGACGGCGAGATCCGTATCGAGATCGACGACAACGTGCGCGGCGACGACGTCTTTGTGGTCCAGCCCACGTGCTCGCCGGTGAACTTCCACCTGATGGAGCTCTGCCTGATGATCGACGCGCTCAAGCGCGCCAGCGCCAGGCGCATCACTGCAGTTATGCCCTACTACGGCTATGCCCGCCAGGACCGCAAGGTGCTGCCGCGCGTGCCCATCAGCGCCAAGGTCGTGGCCGATTTCCTCACCGTGGCCGGCATGCACCGCATGATGACCATCGACCTGCACGCCGGGCAGATCCAGGGCTTTTTCAACTGCCCGGTGGACAACCTGTTCGCGGCGCCCGTTTTTCTGGATTATATGCGCAATTTTGATGGGGACATCGTGGTCGTCTCGCCCGACGCGGGCGGCGTGGAGCGCGCCCGGGCCTATGCCAAGCGCCTGGACGCCGGGCTGGCCATCGTGGACAAGCGCCGTGATGCTCCCAACCAGGCCAAGGCCATGCACCTCATCGGCAATGTCCAGGGCAAGACGGCCATCGTGCTCGACGACATGGTCGACACGGCGGGCACCATGTGCGCCGCCGGCCAGGTCCTGGCCGACAACGGCGCGCGCGAGATTCTGGCCTGCGCCACCCACCCGGTGCTCTCCGGCCCGGCCATTGAGCGCATGGACAAGTCCGTGTTTTCGCAGATCCTTGTGACCGACACCATCCCCCTGGATGCGCGCAAGAAGACCTGCAAGAAGATCAAGGTGCTCTCCGTTGCGGAACTTTTGGCCAAGGCCATCGTGAATGTTCACGGCGAGGCCTCGGTCAGCGTGCTTTTCGTCTAACCATTGAACGTATTTTCGGGCGGCTTCTTCATGCTGTCCGGTTTCTGAAAGGAGATGAGGAAATGGCTGATCTGATGAAGCTGAGCGTGCGTCCGCGCGCCGAAAAAGGCAAAGGCACCTGCCGCCGCATGCTCGCCAAGGACCTGGTCCCCGGCATCTACTACAACCAGAAGGGCCAGAACATCCCGGTGGTGGTGGACATGCTGCCGCTGACTAAGCTGCACCGCAAGGTCGGCAGCTCCCGCGTGTTCCACCTGGAGATGGACCTGGACGGCAAGGCCGAGTCCCTGCCCTCCCTGATCTGGGACATGCAGTACGATCCGCTGAAGTCCACGCCCATCCATGTCGATTTCTACGGCGTCGACCTGGACCGCGAGATCAAGGTGGACGTGCGCGTGGTGGTCGAAGGCAAGGCCAAGGGCATCGTTCTGGGCGGCCTGCTGGAAATCTTCCGCGAAACCCTGGAAGTCATCTGCAAGCCGCTGGACGTGCCCGAGAAGATCGTCATCGACGTGACCGACCTCGATGTCGGCGTGAACCTGCACATCGATGAGATCAAGCTTCCCGCAGGCGTGCGGGCCGTGTTTGAAGACAACTTCGCTGTGGTAGGCATCGTCGCCCAGGAAGCTGAAGAAGAAGTCAAGGCTGCCGAGCCAGCGAAAAAGTAGCCACGCCGGCGCTGACGTTTCTCTTCCCGGCTTTTGTCCGGGCCTAATTGCGGGGGGAGTCCGGCTCCCCCCGCATTTCCCTTTACCGCATCTGCCCCTGCCAGGCGCAACGGCCCAATGGATGCTCCCATGCGCACCGTCCCCCTCATCGTCGGCCTGGGCAACCCAGGGCCGGAATATGCCGCCACCCGGCACAACATCGGCTTTTTTGTCGTCGACGAGATTCTGGCCGCCGCACGTGAACGCAAGAGCATGCGCCTCACGACCATCCAGGCCGAGGGCGACTACCAGCTGTACAGCCTGACCCTGGGCGGCGTGAGCTGCCTTGTGGCCAAGCCCATGACCTTCATGAACCTGTCGGGGCGGGCTGTGGCGCGCATCTGCGGGCGCCACGACGTGGATCTGGCCGACCTTGTGGTCGTGCACGACGAGTTGGACCTGCCGGTGGGCCGCATGAAGCTCAAGAAGGGCGGCGGCTCAAACGGCCACCGGGGCGTGGACTCCATTGTGGAGCATTTGCGAAGCGAGGAGTTTTTGCGGCTGCGCCTGGGCATCGGCCGACCGGAATATTCCTCGGATGTTGCGCGCTATGTGCTGGAGAATTTCGCCCCGCAGGACCTGGACGCCATCCGCGCTGTCTGCGCTGCGGCTTGCAAGGGCCTCACGCTCATGCTCCGGCGCGGCCAGGGCGAGGCCACCCAGGCCATAAACTCCTTCCGCCTCCCGGCTTCCCCTGCCGGGGAGGCAACGGTGGACACTTCCGGAACAATGGGGTAATGTACCAATTCACCGGAAAAGTGTCCCCAAGATTTCGAAGGAGATTCAGTGTTTCAAATCAATGAGTTGGTGGTATACCCCGCCCAGGGCGTGGGCCGCATAGAACGCATCGAAAACCAGGAAATCAGCGGAACGAAGGCTGAATATTACATCGTCCGCATCCTGAGCAATTCCGTGACCCTCATGGTTCCCGTGAAGAACGCCACGAATGTCGGGCTGCGCCATGTGTGCAGCCTGCGCAACGGCCAGGAAGTGTTCGAATCTTTGAAGGACCGTTCGGAGTTCACCGGCTACACCGGGCAGAACTGGAACCGCCGCTACCGCGAGTATTCGGAAAAGCTCAAGAGCACGGACCTCTCCGACGTGGCCTACGTGCTCAAGGAGCTGTTCCTCATCGGCATGGACAAGGAGCTCTCCTTTGGCGAACGCCGCCTGCTGGAGCAGGCCATGACCCTGGTCTCCATGGAGCTGGCCTTTGCCCTGGGCCGGGAGCAGGCCGATGTCAAAGTCGACATCAATGAGATGTTCGCCGACGTGATTTTGAAGCAGCAGGAAAAGTTGCAAAAAGCCAAGTAACCCCCCTTGTCAACGCTTTACCTTTGGGTTAGGCGATTGTTCAGCGCGTTCGCGCAGGATATTTCACATCCGCAGCTGGTGCCACTCCATCAGGGAAACCCGTCGCCCAAGATACGTATCGAAATATGCCTCGCTTTTTCCTGCCGTGCGGCAGAAACACACTCCACAAAGCGGACACGCCCACATACAACCATTGATCAAGTCCTGTAGATCATCCTCGCTGTGAGGACTCTGCCATTGCTGTAACCTTATCCAACGGAGCGTGAGGCTTAATAATGCCCCGCGAAAAAAACCAGACCCGCCAGCCCAAGAATGTCCCAGTCCCGGATTACGTTGAGGAAGAGTACACCCCCACCTCGGAGAACAAGCTCAACCTCACGGACCTGAAGCAGAAGAGCATGCCTGAGCTCATGGAGCTGGCAAACAACTTCAAGGTCGAAAATCCGAGCAACCTGCGCAAGCAGGAGCTCATCTTCGCCCTGCTCCAGGAATGCGCCTCGCAAAACGGCCAAATTTTTGGAGAAGGCGTGCTCGAAATCCTGCCCGACGGGTTTGGTTTCCTGCGCTCGCCCCTGTACTCCTACATGCCCGGGCCAGACGACATCTACATCTCCCCCTCGCAGATACGCCGCTTCGGCCTGCGCAAGGGCGACGTCATCTCCGGCCAGATCAGGCCGCCCAAGGAGGGCGAGCGCTATTTCGCCCTGCTGAAGGTCAGCGAAATCGGCTTTGAGCCGCCGGAGGCCAGCAAGCATCTGGTGCTCTTTGACAACCTGACCCCGCTCTACCCGGACAAGCGCTTCATCATGGAGAACGGCGCGGAGAACCACGGCTCGCGCGTCATCGACCTGCTCGCCCCCATCGGCCGCGGCCAGCGCGGGCTCATCGTGGCCCCGCCGCGCACCGGCAAGACCATGATGCTCCAGACCATCGCCAACTCCATCAACGCCAACCACCCCGATGTCTACCTCATCGTGCTGCTCATCGACGAGCGGCCCGAGGAAGTCACCGACATGGAGCGCACCGTGCGCGCGGAGGTCATCAGCTCCACCTTCGACGAGCCGCCCACCCGCCACGTGCAGGTGACCGAGATGGTGCTGGAGAAGGCCAAACGCCTGGTGGAGCGCAAGCGCGACGTGGTCATCCTGCTCGACTCCATCACCCGCCTGGGCCGCGCGTACAACGCCGTGACCCCGTCTTCGGGCCGGGTGCTTTCCGGCGGCCTGGACGCCAACGCCATGCAGCGGCCCAAGCGCTTCTTTGGCGCCGCGCGCAACATCGAGTCCGGCGGCAGCCTGACCATCATCGCCACGGCCCTCATCGACACCGGAAGCCGCATGGACGAGGTCATCTTCGAGGAGTTCAAGGGCACCGGCAACATGGAGATCTACCTGGACCGCCACCTCTCGGAAAAGCGCGTGTTCCCGGCCATCGACATCAACCGCTCCGGAACCCGCAAGGAAGAACTGCTGCTGGACGAGGATGTCTTGAACCGCGTCTGGATCCTGCGCAAGGTCATCTCGCCCATGAACTCCATCGACAGCATGGAATTCCTTCTGGACAAGATGCGCAAGACCAAGAGCAACAACGAATTCCTGAACATCATGAACAAGTAACGCTCTGGTTTTCAAGAAGATTCAAAGAAAGGATGTTCCCTGCGGAGCATCCTTTTTTCTTTTCAGGAATGGTGCTAGAATCACGCTCGTCTGGATGACAGTGCTCAAAAGCCATCCGCAACCCAGGGAGCCCCATGAACACCCTGTCCAAGAAACTGCCCCTTTTCGCCAGCCTCGCGGCGGCGTTGATTCTTGTCCTGGCCCCGTGCCGGGCCTGGGCCCTGTTCGGCCGCATCACCACTGCCGACGAAATCGAGATGGGCAAGAAGTTCGACAACGCCATCCGCGCCCAGATGGCCTTTGTGGACGACCCTGAGATCGTGGCCTACGTCAAGGAGGTCGTGGACCGCGTCGTGGCGGTCATGCCGCAGCAGCCTTACCCCATCCGCAGCGCCGTGGTGGGCCAGAACTCCATGAACGCCTTCGCCATTCCCGGCGGCTACATATACATTTTCACCGGCCTCATCCTGGGCGTGGAGAACGAGGACGAGCTGGCCGCAGTCATCGGCCACGAGCTCGGACACGTTCAGGAACATCACGTGGCCAAGCGCATGGACCAGATGCGCTTCATCAGCATCGCCTCCATCGCGGGCGTGGTTGCGGGCGCGCTCATCGGCTCCAAGGGCGGCCAGACCGGCAGCGCCATAGGCCAGGCCGTGGCCACGGGCTCCATGGCCGGCGCGCAGTCGGCCTTTCTCATGTACACCCGCGAGAACGAGCGCGAGGCGGACAACGTGGGCCTGTCAACCGTGACCAGGGCCGGGTACAACCCGGAAGGAATGCCCAAGACCTTCGAGATCATGCAAAGAAACCACTGGTTCATGAGCGGCGGCGACATTCCGTCCTACCTCTCCACCCACCCTGGCCTGGACGAACGCATAACCTATCTGCGCGACCGCATCCGCAGAATGCCCGCCGAGGTCGTTGCGCGCGAGTACAGCCGCGACAAGTTCCTGCGCATCCAGACCCTGGTGCGCGCCCGCATGAGCGATGCGGACACCGCCCTGGCCTACTACAACAGCAAGCCCAAGGCTGAAATGCTTTGCCTGGACTATGCGGGCAAGGGCATCGCCCTGGACCGGCTGAAGCATACAAGCCAGGCCGAGCGCGAATTCGAGACGGCCCTGGCCTGTGGCCAGGACGATCCGCTGGTCCTGCGCGAGGCCGGCATCTTCTACTTCAACAAGGGCGATTTCGCCAAGGCCGGTCCGCTGCTCCAGAAGGCCGCCATCGTAAACCCGCGCGATGTCATGTCCCTGTTCTTCACCGCCCGGCTCATGGCCGATCGCAATGACTACAAAAACGCCATCATCACCATGGAGCGCGTGATGCGCGAGGTGCCGGAGGACTCCGAGGTACGCCAGCACCTGGGGCGCATGTACGGGGAATCCGGAAACATCTTTGAAGCGCACCTGCAGCTATCCTATGCCGCCCTGTATGGCCGCGACAAGAAGAACACCACGTTCCACCTGGAACGGGCCAAGGCCCTGGCCTCCACGGATGACCAGAAGAAGCGCCTGGCGGCCTTGCAGAAGGCCATTGGCGAGCGCTTCGAAGGCGGCCTCCAGGTGGAGCGGCGAGGCCGTTGACGCCTGGCCGCTGATTCCTTTTCGTTGATGCCTGACCGTAAATTCCCGGTCGTCTTTTTGCCATCCACAGCACCTTGCCCGCATAAGGAAGCTGCCCGCACATGATCACCGCCCGCACCATTGAAGAACTGCGCGACACCATCGTCGGCTCCTGCGTCACCATCGGCAATTTCGACGGGGTCCACGTGGGCCACCAGCGCCTGCTGGCCCTCACCTGCGCCAAGGCCCGCAAGCTGGGCCTCATCAGCGTGGTCTTGACCTTTGACCCGCACCCCATGACCGTGCTCATGGGGCAGAAGGCCCCGCCCTTTCTCACCAGCACCGGCCAGCGCCTGGCCCTCATCGAGGCCCAGGGGCCCAACGTCAGCCTGGTGCTGGAGTTCACCCGGCAGATGGCCGCCCTGGAGCCCGAGGAGTTCGTGCGCCGCTATCTGGTGGAGGGCCTGAACCTGCGCCAGCTGGTCATCGGCTACGACTACGCCATGGGCAAGGGCCGCCGTGGCAACTTCGACCTGCTGAGCGGGCTTGGCCAGGAGCTGTGCTTCGGCGTGGAGCGGCTGGACCCGGTCATCGTGGGTGGGGCCGTGGTCAGCTCCACGCGCATCCGCGACCTGGTGCAGTCTGGCAATGTCTGGGACGCGCGCCCGCTCTTGGGCCGGTTTTTCGAGGTCCAAGGCCGCGTGGTGGACGGCAAGAAGCGCGGCGCCGCCCTGCTGGGCTTTCCCACGGCCAACCTGGCATACTCCGACGTGCTGCTGCCCAAGCCCGGCGTGTACGCGGTCTGGGCCATGCTGGAGGGCAAGGCCCTGCCCGCCGTGGCCAACGTGGGCGTCAACCCCACCTTCGGCGATACCGGGCTGACCCTGGAAGTGCACATCATGGATTTTGGCCGCGACATCTACGGCCAGACCCTCGGCGTGCAGTTCGTGCAGCGCCTGCGCCAGGAGCGCAAGTTCGAGAGCATCGACGCGCTCAAGGCGCGCATAGGCGAGGACGTGCGCCTGGGCCGCATCATTCTGGCCAGCTCGGAAGCACAGCTGCGCACAGGGCCGCAGAACGCGGAACAGGACGACTAGCCTTCGCCCAGAGCAGCCCGGAGCCGTCAGGATCGGCCCGCCAACCGGCCAATGCAAAGCAAGGAGCTGGCATGGACTTCGCGAAGCTGACCGAACTCATCGAGCGAGGCATCCCCTTTAACGCGGTGCTGGGCATCAAGGTCGACGAACTGCGCGAGGGCTTTGTCCGCCTGCGCGTGCCCTACCGCCCGGAGCTTTTGGGCGACGTGCGCCGGCCCGCGCTGCACGGCGGGGTCATCTCCACCCTGGTGGACGTGTGCGGCGGGTTCGCGGTGTGGACCAGCTGCCGCCTGGAGGACCGCATCGCCACCATCGACCTGGGCGTGGACTACCTGCGCCCGGCCCCGGACAAGGACCTCTACGCCGAGGCGACTGTCCGCCTGTTGGGCAACCGCGTGGGCAACGCGCACGTGGTCATCTACAGCGCGGGCGAGCCGGACAAGCACGTGGCCGTGGGCCGGGCCGTGTACAACATCCGGCGGGGGAAGTAGGAAAGACGCAAGCTGTTAGGGGTGGATTTGACCCGTGTGTCTTAAAAGTATCGACATTCCTTTATCTTAACAACAAAATAGAAGTACACACTTTTTACAAAAACCCAAGCTCAGCTAGTAGTTCGTCAGAATCTATATGATCAATGAATTTGACCGTAAGCTGATCCTCCATTCCAAAAATTGTTAAAGCCTCTTTGATTTTTTTAAATTTAGCTACGTTATTGTAGCAAGTTTCCATGTAATATCCATCACATATGCTGACAGGTTCAAGCAAAGAATCTTTAATATTTGTGAATTTAATTTGAGGGACGATTGATGAGGCAGTGAATAGATCAGGATTCATTAAATACAAGTACTTTATGACATCAACATACAATTCAGTCACATTTTTTGCTTTTAGCTTTACGCTACCAAGCACAGCATATTGTAATTTTTTGTGTGTGGGAGTGCTAACATCGAAAATATTTAATTCCCCTTTGACCTGAGGACCTTGAGTGCAATCTTCAATTTCAGCTTTAATGCCATATGCTTCGGCAAACATATCTAAGAGAGTAAGCGACCTATCCCGAATTGCAGATTCGTCGAATGTGACATATTTTGAAAGAAGTTGATTCAATTTAATTCTTGAAACATCATTAAGTATTTTCCTCTTCTCCTCAAATGATTTGTTGCTAAGCCCTTTATTGTTAAATGTAATAGAAAGATTACCCAATGAATGCAAATATCTTTCGTGCTCATCTTTAGAAATATGCCAGTCAGGCGTCAAAGTCTGAGGCATAATATGCTCAATCTCACATCCTTTTAAATCACGCTCGAATGAAAGTAGTTCTTTTTTTCCAATATTTTCTAGTAATACTAATAATTTTAACGTTTGCTTTCTCTGCCTATTATAGAGATCAATTTCAACAACACTGCGCTTCAACTGATTGAGACTAGGCTGTCTATAGCCTTCTGGTGCTGATGTAACAAGCTTTTGAAATGCTTCAGCGTAATCAGTCTTGTATTCAGGATAGTCTTTTTCAAGTTTCTTTGGAATAGTAGGTATAAATCTTGTTATTTGCTTTGCAGGTAGACCGCCAAGTAAACGACACACATCGTAAGCAACAACTTTCTTCAAAGCTTCATTTAGTCCTATAGTGTTATCAACTACGATACCACCATTTTCGATTCTTGCATGTTTATCAACAATATCGACTAATAGTGTTGAGTATGTCGAAAATGAAGAACGCAAATATTCAACGCTGTTCTGATCAATGTCTTTATGCGTACCAACTCGGAGTGCTTGATAAATGATCGCCCATTTTGTGATGTCAAATATTAGTTGCTTGCATTGTTCAAAACCATCAATTTCACCAACGAGTTTTTTGAATGTGTAATATATTGTTTTTGGTTCTCTATTCACAAGAACGAAAGTTTTTACTGCTATGTATTGCCGGAAAAAGCTTTCCAACTCTTCTTCTACTTTAACTTCTTTAGAAAATAATGATTCAAAATTTTTGATATATAAGTTTGTCAACTGATCTTCTTCAATGTGGCTGAGTTGTTGTTTTTTAAATGTAAAAATAAAATTTTTAATTAGGTCGGAACCAGAGAGTGGCTTGCCAAGAGAATTTATTGATTCGAATACTGAATTTTCATCTTGTATATCATCAAGAAATATTATGACGACTTTAACTCTGTCAAGAATATTCAAAAATAACTCAAACTCGTCATTTTCCATTTCATACAGTCTTTTGAAAAGATATAGATAGTTTTCAAAATATTTTGTTTGCTTGTCAGTCGGAGTGATTGTGTCTATCGCACCAGTAAGTAGTTTACTTAATGAACTTTGATGCTCCATGTTATTAAGCTTTAACTTGATTATTCCATCATTATCAGTAAATAATGCTCTGCTAATATTTTTAGCAGCCTGCACTGCCTCATCTGTTTTAATTTTCTTTAAATATATGTCGCGGATTGCACACAACACAAGGATCGTTGTTGTAATCCGCTGTTGTCCATCAATAACAACTCTCTCTTGCTGGAAAGCGCGAGTTTGATTTTTTACAATGATATTTCCAATATAATATTCTGATTTTGTGTTCCCGTCATACTCTCGACCAAATTCAACAATATCATTGATTAATTTTTCTACATGTTTTTTTGCCTCCCATGTGTAGGTACGCTGATATGTCGGTATGTGGAACTGTGCGTTATCACCGATGATCAGATTTTTTATGTCTTTATGACCGGATTCTATGGTCATTGTCATTACTCCTTTTCGCCCAGTATGAATCAGATAATTATCTCAAAAGCCAGACCTCCGTGCTAGTAAAGCACGCGGAAAGCTTGGCTCGTAGCACAGTCGCAGCCCCAAGGGTGAGAGCTTGTGACCAGCGTCAGCCCCCGGTCTACAGCCCCAGCTTGTCCTTCAAAAGCTCGAAGTCGAGCGCCGCGCCCACCAACTGCACGCCGTGGTTGACCTTGATCATGTCGCGCAGCTTGTGCCGCGAGAGGATGTTCTCCATCTTCTTGGCCACGCTGAAGGTGTCCTCGCGCACCATGATGATGGGCGTCTGCAAGACCTCGGAGCGGGTCAGGATGATGTCGTTGGGGTACAGGTTGCCGGTCAGGATCAGGCAGGGGCAGCTGCCTTCCAGCGCCACCAGCTGCACGTCGGAGCGGTCGCCGCCGACGATGATGGCCGAGTTCTTGTGGCGCATGAAGTGTGCGAGGAAGTTCTCCACCTGCATGGTGCCGATGAGGAAGTTCTCCACCACGCGGTCGGCCTTGTGGTGCGCGGAGATGATCTTGCCGCCCAGGCGCTCGGCCAGGTCGCTGACCTTGATGGCGCTCATGATCGGGTCCGAGGCGATGACGCCGAGCACGTCCACGCCCTTGCGCCGGAAAAAGGGCGCGATGAGCTCGTCCACCTCGGCCCGGTAGTGCTCCGGGATGTCGTTCAAGACGACCCCGGCCAGGTTGTCGCCCAGGGCCTCCTTGCAGCGCAGCACATAGTCGTACCTGAGTTCGTTCTGGTAGCGGTCGATGACCAGGGCCTTGGCCCCCAGCGCGCGCGACACGCTGACCCCGTCCAGCCCGCAGTAAGTGCCGGAGCCCAGCAGGTTGCCTGATCCGGCGATGATCATGACGTCCTTGTCGCGCGCAAGCTCCTCATAGGCCGCGACAATGCCGGGCATGAGGTCGCCGATGTCCTCGGAAAAGGCGCGCACGGTGAACTCGCGGGTCACCACCACGGGCGTGACCAGTTCCGGGTCCTGGCGCAGGCCCAGCACCTCCTGCAGGAAGAAGGCGTCCTCGTCGCCGGGCTGGCCGTTCTCCGTGCGCGGAACAGCGCCCACGGGCTTCATGTAGCCCACGCGCAGGCCCTCTTTCTTGAAGCGCAGCCCGAGCGACATGGCGATGAGGTTCTTTCCGGAATAGCCCGAAGTGGAGCCGATATACACGCCGACCATTGTCTCCTCCTCTCTCGCCAAACGCCTTACGCGCGCAGCGTCATGCGCATGTCCGCAACCAGCGCGCGCTCGTGGTTCACCAGAACCGGGTTGAACTCCGCCTCGTACACCTGCGGAAAATCATCGGCCAGGGCGGACAGGGCCAGAAGCACGTCCGCCAGGGCGTTCAGGTCGACGCACGGGGTGCCGCGCACCCCCTTGAGCAGCAGGTACGACCGGATGGACCGGATCATGCCAAAAGCGTCGTCGCGACTCAAGGGGTTCAGATGGAAAGCCACATCTTTGAGTATCTCCACGTGGATGCCGCCCAGGCCGAACATCAACAGCGGGCCGAACTGCTCGTCGCGCTTGAATCCCACGATGACCTCCTGGGCGTTCCTGGGGGCCATCTCCTGCACCAGGCACCCGGCGATGTACACGTCGGGCCGCAGGCGCTGGGCGCGGCTGGTGATGTCCCAGAAGGCCTGGCGGATG
Source organism: uncultured delta proteobacterium (assembly GCA_903843965.1). GTDB lineage: Bacteria > Desulfobacterota > Desulfovibrionia > Desulfovibrionales > Desulfovibrionaceae > Humidesulfovibrio. The sequence goes on along the minus strand of CAIMRY010000020.1, from coordinate 14,310 downwards.
GCCGCCTCGCCTTCGAGATTGAGGACCACCCCGCGCACGTCGGTCTTGTGCGAGATCTGCGGGGAGGCGATCTTGAGCGCCACCGGCCCCCCCATGTCCTGGGCGGCGCGCACGGCCTCCGTGCTGCTGCGGGCAAGCCTGGTCCGGGGCGTGGGCAGGTTGTAGGCTTCGAGCACGTCGCGCCCCTGGAACTCCACGATCTCGCTCTGGCCGCGCGCCAGCGCCTCCTCAATGACCCTGGCTGCAGCCGCCCTGTCGCGCGGGGGCGACTCGTACACGGGCACGGGCTTCTGCTTCCACAGGGCGTAGGTGTACATGGCCTCGATGCTGCGCATGGCCGGTTCGGGGAAGGCGTAGCACGGCAGGCCCGCCGCGCGCAGGATGCGCTTGCCGTCGTAAACGTGGCTGCGGCCCATGAGACAGGAGACAACGGGCTTTTCCGAGCGCCGGGCCAGATGCGCCACAGCCGTGGCCGTGGCCTCGATCTCGACCATGCCCGTGGGCGTGAGCACCAGCAGCACGGCGTGCACCAGGGGATCGTCCAGCACAATCTCCAGGGCCTTGCGGTAGCGCTCGGCGTTGGCGTCGCCGATGATGTCCACCGGGTTGTACACGGCGGCGTACGGTGGCAAGAGGGCTTGCAGACGCTGGATGGTCTCGGGCGAGAGCCGGGCCATGTGCAGGCGGGTCTTCTCGCAGGCATCGGCGGCCAGGATGCCCGGACCGCCTGAATTGGTCACGATGGCCACATTGGGGCCCTTGGGCAGGGGCAGGTTGGCGAAGGCCTCGGCCAGGCAGAACAGGGACTCCACGTCCTTGGCGCGCACGATGCCCGACTGGCGGAAGGCCGTCTCATAGGCCTTGTCCGACCCGGCGATGGCCCCGGTGTGCGAGCTGGCGGCCTTGGCCCCGGCGGCGGTGGATCCGGCTTTGAGCATGATCACGGGCTTGGTGCGGCAGACCTGCCTGGCCGTGCGCATGAACTCCTCGCCGTTCTCCACGTTCTCGATGTAGCCCAGGACGACCTTGGAGGCCGGGTCATCGCCCAGATAACGCAGCATCTGCGTCTCGCTCAACACGGCCTTGTTGCCCAGGCTTACGAACTTGGAGAAGCCGATGTTCTCGCCCCTGGCCCAGTCGAGGATCGCCACGCAGAGCGCGCCGGACTGGGAGCAGAAGGCCAGGTCGCCAGGCAGGGGCTGGGTGGCGGAAAACGACGCGTTGACCCCCTGGGCCGTGTTCATCATGCCCAGGCAGTTGGGCCCCAGCAGCGCGATGCCGTGGCTTTTGGCCAGCGCGGCCATCCGCTGCTCCAGGTCAAAGCCCTCGCGCCCGACCTCGCGGAAGCCCGCGGTGATGACGATGGCCGACTTGAGGCCCCTGGCGGCCAGCTCCTCCAGGGCGGGGAGAACCTTTTCCCTGGGCACGGCGATGACCGCCAGGTCGATGCCGCCCGGCAGCTCGGACACGCTGCGCACCACGCTCAGACCCTCGATCATGCCGCCCTTGGGGTTCACCGGAAACAGGCGGCCCTTGAAGCCTGCAGCCAGCATGTTGGCCACCACGCAGTGCCCGATCTTGCCGGGCGTGGCCGAGGCGCCGATGACGGCCACGGTGCGCGGGGCGAAGAATGCGTGCAGGGCGCGCTGGTCCACTCATGTCTCCAGGGTTGAGGGTGCTGGCCGGGCTGGTCGCCTGTCTTTATGAATACACAGTCCAGGCCTGCGCCTCAAGGGGCTCGACCGGGGCAGGACGATCTTTCCTCGCCAAATCGCGGCCAATGCGGTTGCCCGGATGACAGATACGCACTATAGTCAATGAATGCGCAGAGCCGAAGTGAACAGCCCCCCCCTGCCCTGCACCGCCGCGATCCTCGCCGGGGGCGCGGCCAGACGCATGGGCGGCGCCACAAAGGCCCTGCTTAAGGTGGGCGGCCGGACCATCCTCGACACGCTTCTGGACACCCTGTCCGGGCGCTTTGTGGAGATCCTGCTGGTGGCCAAGGAGCCCGAGGCCTTCCAGCCGCTTTTGCCGGGCGCGGGCTGGCGACTGGTGCTCGACGAGGAACCGGCGCGCAGCTCCCTCACCGGCATCCGCACGGCCCTGGCCAACGCAGGCACCGATCACGTGTTCATCACCGCCTGCGACACCCCGTTGCTGCGCCCGGCGCTGCTCACCGCCCTGCTTGCCCACCTGCGGCCAGAGGACGACGTGGTGCTGCCGATGAAACCCGATGGCTACTTCGAGCCGCTCTGCGCCATCTACTCCCGCCGCTGCCTGCCGCACATCGAGGCCCAGCTGGAGCGGGAGGACTACAAGATCATCCGCTTCTTCGACAAGGTGCGCGTTTCGCCCCTGCCGGTTGCGGCCCTGCTGCGGGCCGACCCGGACCTTGTGACCTTTCGCAACGCCAACACCCCGGAGGAGCTGGAGCTGCTCAGGCAGGACTGCCGGTCCCTCCTTCCGGCTCACGTGCCGCCCGTGACGCCCAAAACCGGAGAGGAGTATTCATGACAGACCAGCGCATCTCCCGCGACCTGGCCCTGGAGCACATCCGCCACCACCTCCAGGCCCATGCGGCGCAAACCCAGACCGTGCCCGTGACCGAGGCCCTGGCCCTGGTCTGCGCGCGTGATCTTTTCGCCGCCCACGCAAGCCCGGTGGCGGCCAAATCCTACGTGGACGGCTATGCCCTGGACAGCCAGGCCACACGGGGCGCAAGCCCGGAGTCCCCGGCCTGCTTTGAGATCGCGGGCGAAATACGCCCCAGCAGCAGCCCCGCCGAGCCCCTGCCGCCGGGCCAGGCTGTGGTCATGCTCACCGGCGGGCCGATGCCTCCGGGCGCAGACTGCGCCGTGGCCATGGAAGACGTGGAGGTCCAGGACGGCAGGCTGGTGTTGACACGGGAACTACAGCCGGGCCTGCACGTGTGCCAGGCCGGGTGCGACATCAAAGCCGGATCGCGCATCGTCCGCCGCGGCCAGGACTTCACCCCGGCGGTGCTGGCGACCCTGGCCGTGTCCGGCATCCTGCAGGTGGAGGCCTATTCGACGCCAAGGACCAGCGTGCTGGCCATCGGCAACGAGCTGGCCCCCCTGGACTGCCAGGATCATGACGGCCAGGATCATGACGGCCAGGATGCGGGCGGGCGCATGCCAGCGGACAACCTGCTCCTGGCTGCGGGGCTGCTGCGGCTGCGCGGCGTGGATCAGGTGCGCGGCGAGGTCTGCGCCAACGGCCTGGAGCACATCGCCGAGCGGCTGCGCGGGCTGGCGGAGTGCGACTGCATCGTGACCACGGGCGGCACCGGGCCGGGCCAGCGCGATTTCATCCTGCGGGCGGCGGTGCTGGCCGGATTCACCCCGCTGTTCAACGGCGTGGCCCTGACGCCGGGCAAAAGCTTTTTCGCCGCCGTGCGCGGCCGCACCATGCTCTTCGCCCTACCGGGCACGCCCTGGGCAGTGTTCGCCCTCATGCACGCCCTGGTGCTGCCTGCCGTGTGCTGGATGCGCGGGCGCACCCTGCCCGTGCCCAGCCCCGTGCTGGCGCGGCCCCTGGTCATGCCCTCCCTGGCTCAGCCCGGCTGGGAAAAACTGGTGCCCTGCACCATCGAGCCCCACGGATCAGAGCTGCGCGCCAACCCGTTGCTGGACAGAAGCCGCGAGACGCGCCGGGACATGATCGAGGCCCAGGGCCTGCTCATCGTCTCCGGGCTGGAGGAGCCGGGCGAGCTTTTGCCCATGATCCCCATCTGGGAGCACCGGCGCGGCCACCGGTTCGATTGACGCGGCTCGGCCCGGTGGGCGCCCGGCGTGCATTGACGGCCCGGACTGCCGCCTGCCGCCGCGATCAGGCGCTGATCGCCAGATGATCGGGCACGATCAGGCGGATGATTCGTGGACAATGAAGCCGCCCACTTGGTCTGGAATTTGGTAGATTTTGGGAGATTCATTTTTGCCCTTGACCAGCCGGAAGGGCTTGTATATCAAGGCGCGACGCGAGTCAGCCAGCGTAGCTCAGCTGGCAGAGCAGCTGATTCGTAATCAGCAGGTCCGCGGTTCGATTCCGCGCGCTGGCTCCAGAAAAGACTAGACCCCGCAAGGCTCAAAGGCCAGGCGGGGTCTTTTCTGTGGTGGAGCAAAACAAGTGAATTCGGGCACTGTGTTACGCGCCCGTGCGTAAACTTTGCGTAAAGGATTTCGACGCACTTCGTCCCACCGGGTTCACCCGCGCCCGGTCCTCCACCGAGACCACGAACGACTCCACGGCCTCCCATTTGCTGGTTTTCCGCAACGGTTCCTGAACGGTTCCGGGTGCGCGGGCGCCGTCGCAGCAGCCTGGCCGGGAACTCGCCGTCCGAGTCGATGAGCGGGCATCCGTCAACAGACACGGGTGCGTCCACTGCCGTCACGGTGAGGCTGGGGCCGAAAATGAAGGGTCTCGCCAGGCACACCGGGTGCTGGGCCACCTAGTAGGTGACCCTGATCGAGATGCGGTTCGTGACGGACTTTACCCCGCTGACCCTGCTGGCGATTTCGCCAGCCTTCGTGATGCTCTCCATCTCGTTCGCAGCCCCAGTAAGGGTGACCTCCCCTTGAAACGTCTTCACGATGACCTCAACCGAATCGCCGGGTTGACCAGCGAACTCCCTGTTCAGGGCGGAATACACCCGCTGGGTCAGCTCATGGTCCTCGGCGGACACGGCCCGTGCGCCCGCAGCCTGGGCCGCTGTTAGGCAGAACACCAGCAATGCGCTCACAAGAAAGGACACCAGCGTTACGCGTCTGTTCATATCTCCGCCCGCAAGGTTGAGGGTGTGCGCACGTCAATCATGCGGGCCAGCCAAGCCAGCCCGTTGTCCTCAGGACGCGTTGAACAGGCAGGCCGGGGTGTCCGCGCAGCCAAAGCCCATGGAGGCCCACGCCTTGCGCAGGTCCGCGTCCAGGGGGCCCTCCACTGTCAGCCGGATGCCCTTGGCGTTTAACGTGTGCTGCGCGGTGCACAGCAGCTGGTAGAAGAAGACATCGCACTGGCTGACCCCGCCCCAGTCCACGACCAGGCTGGCGCAGCGGTTCATGGCGCCCAGCAGGGCCACGCGCAGGTTGACCAGAACCTGGGCCTCCATGTGCTTGGGCAGGGTGATGCGCCCTGCCCCGTCCTTGACGTTCAGCACCACCGACCCGAACTCCTCGCGGAAGGTGGCCTGCGCCGCCACATGCACCGCATCCCCGGCGTCGTCGATGTGCCGCACGCGCTCCGGCGGCAGCTTGACCAGGCCGTACACGTACTTGGGCTCCAGGATCGTGGCGAAAAGCACATAGAACGGGATGCTGTTGCCAAAGGCGTCCAGGTCGCCCACGGCCGCAAAGTCCACTTTGCAGTCCACGATGCGTCCGGTGTCCGTGAGGGACCGCAGGACCTCCATGGGCATCTTGCCCTTGCCGTGGATGTCGTGGATGAGGTCGTACTCCAGCAGGTAGATCTCGTTGCCCCCGGCCTTGGCCTGGGCCAGGCTCACGGGATCGACGGTGAAGATGCGCGACTGCCCGACCTCTATCCGCGCCGGTTCTCTGGGAACAGCGGCGCTGGACGAGCTCTTCGACGTCAGCGCCACCAGCTTGGCCACATGGGCGTCGATGGGGATGTTCTCGCTGTCCTCGATGTTGTTCACCATCTCCGTGAGCCGGTCAAAGCCCTTGAGCAGCACCTCCACCACGTCGTGGGTGGGCGCCAGTTCATTGCTGCGCACCATGTGCAGGACGTTTTCCAGCATGTGCGAGAGGGACTTGATGTTGTCCAGTCCAAGCATGCCCGCCCCGCCCTTGATGGAGTGCGCAGCGCGGAAGACGCTGTTGACCACTTCCGGGTCCTGGTTGTCCCCGGCGGCCTCGATGTCCATGAGCGAGGCCTCGATGTGGTCCAGATGCTCGCGGCAGTCCTCCGCAAAGCCCTCGATCAGGTCATTGACTTCCAGCGTCATGGCTCATCCCCCCGCCCTGGCCGGGGCCACATTGAAATGCTTGTCCAGGCGCATCAGGGTGAACAGCTGGAAGATGTCCTGGCCCACATTGGACAGTGACAGGCTTCCGCCCACCTTGGCCAGGGAGTTGTGCGTGGCCACCAAGAGCCCTATGCCCACGGAGTCGATGCTCTGCACCTTGCTGAAGTCAAGCTCCATGCTCCGGGCGCCGTCCAGCAGGTGTTGCTTGAACAGCTCGCGCAAGGCCTGAACGTTCTTCGCGGAGACGTTGGCCTCCAGGGTGAGCTGCACCGGGCCTTCCATGTCTTTGCTCATCTCTTTCTCCTCCACAGGCAATAGCTTGGCAATGCGTACCGAATTGCCTGAATCATTGAACTCCACCGAGTCCGCATAGCATTTCAGGATGCACAGGCCCCGGCCCGTCTCGCAAGTCGGCTCGGGCGGGCATTCCGGCGCATTGCGCCAGTCAAAGCCCGGGCCGCTGTCCGCGACGCACAGCTCGATCCGGTCGGGCCGCACGGAAAATCTGGCGCTGACGGTCTGCGTCGGGTCGTCATTGCAGCCGTGGAGCACGGCGTTGCCCAGGGCCTCGCGCGCGATGAGCTCCAGGACGAAGCAGTTGTCCTCCAGGCCGCACGCGGTCAGAACCTCAAGCATGTCGGCGACGAAGCGCTCCAGCTCATCCAGGCTGGCGGGAAAGCTGCGCTCCAGCGCCCCGGTCCGGGGTTGGGCCCGGTCAGGCTTCATACCTCCACCCCGAGGAGCACGACATCATCGCCAGGGGTGGACGCGCCAACAAGCTCGGTGGTGATGCTCCGCACGGAATCGGGCAGCGGCATGTTCCCTGTCCGCTGGCAGGCCTCGGTCAGCTTTGCGCGGAACGCGGGCGAGGTCGCCATGCCGCCGCTCATTCCATCGGCCCCGCCGACCACATCGGCCAGGCCGTCGGTGTAGAGGTAGAAACGGTCGCCCGGCAGAATGCTGCCCTCAATGCTGGCGAAATCCACCTCGTCGAAGAGCCCCAGGGGCGTGCCAGGAAGATCGAGGAACACGGGCGGCGCCCCGGCCAGGCAGGCCAGCACGGGCGGGTGCGCGGCCACGCTCAGGGCATAGTTCCCGCGCGCCCGGTCGACGTACAGATACACGGCCGTGAGATAGAGCTCCTCCGGGGTGATGGCGCGCAGGATGCGGTTCATGGCCTTCAGGGTGTCCGCCGGGTGCTGGCTTGGCGCGGCGTGCTGGTGGAACAACGCCTTGAGCGAGGAGGTGATGAAGGACGCGCCCAGGTCGTGCCCGCTCACATCGGCCAGGAAATAGGCTGCCCGGCCCTGGTCGAAGTCCACCACCTCGTAGAAGTCGCCTCCGGCCTCCAGCACGGGCACGAAATGCACGGCGAAGCGCGCCCCGGGCAGCTGTTCCGGCCGCACGAGCAGCGCCCGCTGGGCCGCCTGGATCTGCCCCAATCGATTGGCCTGCTCGTGGATGATGGTGCCCTGGCGACGCTGGAAATCCATGTGCGAGCGCACGCGGGCCACAACCTCCGGCTCGAAGAAGGGCTTGGTGATGTAGTCCACCGCGCCGAGCTCCAAGCCGGTGAGCTTCTGCGAGACATCCGACAGGCTGGTGACGAAGATGATGGGCACATGGGCCGGTGGCGGGATCTTTCTTCAACTTTTCGCAGACCTCGAAGCCCGACTCGCCCGGCATCATCACGTCGAGCAGGATCATGTCCGGGCGTTCGGTCGTGGCCATGGCCATGGCGGCGGGGCCGTTCCCGGCGCTCAGCACCTCGTATCCGGCGTGGCTCAAAATGCCGCACAGCACGGCCACATTGATCGGCTCGTCGTCCACGACCAGCACTCTGCCCAGCTTCTGCTCCATGCTCTTTCACTCCGCTTGTAGGCGATGGGACGCAATGCCGTGCCAGGGCCCGGACAAAAAACCCAACCAATTCTAATGCTACGTATAGTGAACAGACAGGGAGCGCAAGTCAAGCCTGAGGCCTTGGGGGCTGAAATACGAGGTGGTTCAGCCCGGCTTGCGCGCGCTGAAGACTGCGCCCACGGTCGCAGCCGAACTCTTGAAGCCGGTGCGGCGCAGCAACCGGGCCTCGACAAACCCGGCGGACCCCATCATCTCCAGGAAAACCTTTCCCGGAACAGCGCCGTCGCGTCAGCCGGCCCAGGACAGGGCCGCCGGTTGGCTGACGGGAAGCGGCGCGGCGTCCTCCAGGATCTGGTCCGCCACCTGGAGCCGCCCGCCGGGCCGCAGCACCCGGAAGGCCTCGGACAGGGCCTGGCGCTTGCGCAGCACGAGGTTGTACACACCGTTTGAGAGGACAAGGTCAAAGCTTTCGTCGGCAAAGGGCAGCGCCTGCGCAGCGCCGGGCAGGAAGCGCACGTTGCCGCAATCGGCCAGGGCCGCGTTGGCCTGCGCCAGCTCCAGCATCTCCGGGGAGAACTCCAGTCCGGTCACGCAGCCTGTTTGGCCGATGTGGTACGCGGCCACCAGGGCGTCCACTCCGGCCCCACAGCCCACGTCGAGCACCTGGCCGCCTGCTTCGGGCAGCCCAGCGGAAAAGGGGTTGCCCACGCCGCAAAAGCATTCCTGCACTGGCGCTGGCAAGGCCGAAAGCTCCTCCCCGGCGTAGCCCAGGGCCAGCAGCCCCTCGCGTCCCGTGGGATAGGCGAAGTGCCCGCGCGGGCTCTTGGCCACGTTGCGGAACCGCTCGCGCACCTGCTCCTCGATGTCGGAGCACAGGTCTGCCTGTAAATTGTCCATGCCTGCCTCCATTTGCCTGGGTGATGGATCTGCACACTATCAGGTCGGGGGCTTTGGCGCAAAGAGTTAATGAATCGGCAATGTTGATTCTGGATATCAGACTTGATGATCAGACCGGGTGGCAGGCCGAGTGGCAGGACAGAAGGAGGTCCAAGGCATGGTACGCCTAGTGGATCACCCCGACGAACTTGAGCGCGTAAAAGGCCAGGGCCGCCACAAGGGCCGAGGCCGGGATGGTGATGACCCAGGCCAGGACCATGTTTCCGGCCACGCCCCAGCGCACGGCGGAGAGCCGTTTGCTCGCGCCCACGCCGAGCACCGAGGTGGAGATGACATGCGTGGTGCTGATGGGCGCGCCGAAATGGCTGGCCCCGGTGATGACCAGGGCGGCGGCGGTCTCCGCCGCGCAGCCGTGGATGGGTTCGAGCTTGAAGATCTTGTGGCCCATGGTCTTGACGATTTTCCAGCCGCCCGTGGCCGTGCCCAGGCCCATGGCCATGGCGCAGCCGATCTTGACCCAGAGGGGGATCTCGGTGCCGGGAATCACGTGGAAGATGTACAGGGCCAGGGTGATGATGCCCATGGTCTTCTGGGCATCGTTCTGGCCGTGGCTGGTGGCCATGAAGGCCGAGGACAGGATCTGCAGCTTGCGGAACATGCTGTTGACCTTGCGCGGCTTGTGGCGGCGAAACATCCAGGTCAACAGGACCATGATCAGGTACCCGCCGAAAAAGCCGCCCAGGGGCGAAAGCACCAGGGGCAGGATGACCTTCTTTAAAATGGACAGGTAGTTCAGGGCGGAAAAGCCGCTGTAGCAGATGGCCGAGCCCATGAGCCCGCCGATGAGGGCGTGGGACGAGGACGAGGGCAGGCCCAGGTACCAGGTCAGCACGTTCCAGAAAATGGCCCCCAGAAGCGCAGCCAGCACCAGCGCCTGGCTGCCCGAGACCATGTCGGCGTTGACGATGCCGCTGCTGATGGTCTTGGCCACCTGGTCGCCCATGAAGGCGCCCGCGAAGTTGAGCACGGCGGCCATGACCACGGCCACCTTGGGGGAGAGCACCTTGGTGGAGACGACGGTGGCGATGGCGTTGGCGCTGTCGTGGGCCCCGTTGGTGTAGTCGAAGAACAGGGCCACGGCCACGATGGCCACCAGCAGCAGGGGGACATCAGGCATTTTTCAGCACCACGCCTTCGATGATGTCGGCCAGGCGCTCCGCCTGGTTCACGGCCTGCTCGATGCGGTCATAGATGTGCGTCCACTTGACGATCTCCATCACCGTCTCAAAACCCTGGAGCTTCAGGTCATAGACCTCGCCCAGGGCCACCAGCAGGATCATCTCGCACTCGTACTTGAGTGACTTGACCTTCTTGGCGTTCTCCTCCACGGGCTTGCGCTCGCGCAGGCGCTGGAGCATGCGGCCCACCTCCTCGACCATGAAGGAAAGGTTCTTGACCAGCCTCTTGGACGGGAACTTGAGCACGGTGAAGTCATAGAGCCCGATGCGCGTGCTGATGGCCTTGATGAGGTTCAGCAGGTCTTCCTGGGCGATGTTGATGTCGTGGATGTCTTCACGGTCGATGGGCGTGATGAAGGTCAGGGAGAGCTGCTTGGCGATGTTGCGTGAGATGGTGTTGCCGTTCTCTTCAAGCAGGTTGATGGTCTTGCACTTGCTCTCGCAGTCCGTGAATTCCTGGAAGATGCCGTTCAGGGCGGCCACAGCCTCGGAGAGCTTGGCGTACTGTTCCATGAACAGGTCGAAGAATTGGATTTCCTTGGGAAAAAAGCTGAAGCCCATGGACTCTCCTTTTGGCGGCGGCGGTCAGTGTTCCGGCCCTCTCGGGCAGAATGTTTCCCCCGCGCGTTTCGTTCGGGCAATCTACCTTGCGGCTGGGCTTCTGCCAAGCCCTATCCTTTGGGGCAGGTTCGGGTCAGTGTCGGGTCAGGGTCCGCATTTCTTGACAGCCCTGGCCGAATTGCGCACACTTCCGCAATGATGAACCCAACAGTTTGCCGTGGCCTTGAACCGCGCCGCGCCAGTTTTGGTCTGTGCATTGGCCGTTCCGGGGCACAGAAAAAAGCCGCTCCCAGGTGGAAGCGGCTTTTCAAGTCTTACGTGGTGGGTCACCAAGGAATCGAACCTTGAACCTCCGGATTAAGAGTCCGCTGCTCTACCAATTGAGCTAGTGACCCACGTGCGCCGCGTTTCGTTGCGGCGAGAAAGCGTTTAAGCGGCGAGGCCGTCTTTTGTCAACATGAAATCCTCAAACCTGGAAAAAAGATGCGACATTTCTTCCGCGCCACCTTCGCCAGCCTGCTCTGCCTTGGACTTTTCGCCAGTATTTCCAGCGCACAAGACCGCCACGGCGACTACCCCATGTCCACCAGGTGGGAGGTCTATAGTCTTGGCCAGGAGGCCCGCACCCAGTCCGGCCTCTCGGCCAGGCACCTTGCCATCCTGTTCATCGAGCCCGACGCAGGCTGGTACACCTACGCCCAGGACCCCGGCGGCTTCGGCAAACCCACGCGCCTGACGGCCAGCCTGGACAACGGCAAGACGCGGCTGGCGGCCGTGTATCCGCCGGGCCACCCCAAGCAGGACCCCTTTGACCCCACGGTGACGGTGAACGCCTACCTGGGCCGCACGCCGATCTTTCTGCCCCTGCCGGAGGGCGCTGCCCCGCCCCAGGTCATCACGGCCAGCCTGGACATGCTTCTGTGCACCAAGGACAAGTGCCTGCCGACCAAGATCGACCTGCGCTTCGCCATCAGGGCCGGGGCCAGCCTGCCCGATGCCCGCACAGAGCCCTGGTGGCCCATGTTGCTGGAAGGCCTGAAGCTCCAGGGCCAGACTCAGGGCCAGGCCCAAGGTCAGACCCCAAGCCAGGGCCAGGGCCTGAATCCTGCGCCCGCGCCCCAACCCCTGCCGTCAATCAGCGCTTTGGGCCAGTGGCAGGGCCTGAAGCCGCGCTACCTGCAGCCCGGCCTGGAGGTGGGCGGCCTGGCCAAGGCCATCCTGCTGGGCCTTTTGGCCGGGTTCGTGCTGAACTTCATGCCCTGCGCCCTGCCGGTCATCAGCATCAAGCTCTCCTCGCTTTTGGCCGGCGGCGGCGACAGCAACGAGGCCGAGCACCGCAGCAACATCCGCGCGCACTTCCTGTTCCTGGCCCTGGGCGCACTGACCTACTTCCTGTTCCTGGCCGCGCTGTTCGGCTTCACCGACCTGGCCTGGGGTCAGCTCTTCCAGCAGCCCAGCGTCATCCTGGGGCTCACGGTCATCGTCTTCGCCCTGTCCTTAAGCCTGCTCGGCGTGTTCACCCTGCCGGTCATCGACCTCAAGTTCGACCAGATGACCACGCACCCCAAGCTGCAATCGTTCTTCACCGGCATGCTGACCACGCTTCTTGCCACGCCATGCAGCGGGCCGTTTCTGGGCGGCGTGCTCGGCTGGGCGCTGTTGCAGCCGCCCTTTGTCATCACCACCGTGCTGCTCAGCATCGGCCTGGGCATGGCCTCGCCCTACCTGCTCCTCTGCGCGTTCCCGTCCCTGGTGCGGTTCACCCCCAAGCCCGGCCCCTGGACCGGATATGTGGAGCGCCTGGTGGCCCTGTTCCTCATGGGCACCTGCATCTACCTCCTGAACATCCTGCCCGAGTCCATGCTCGTCTCCACCCTCGTGCTGCTTTTGATCACCTCTGTCTCCTGCATGCTCTGGGGCCTGGCCGGGCCCGGCCTGGACACACGGCGCGCCTGGGCGTTGAAGCTCCTGGCTGCGCTGCTCATCGCGGCCAGCGCCTACTGGGTAGTGCAGCCCAGGGTCAAGACCCAGTGGGAGCGCTACACCACGCAGACGCTCTCGGCCGACCTCGGCGCCAAGCTGGTCCTGGTCGACTTCACGGCGGACTGGTGCCCCACCTGCAAGGTGCTGGAGCAGACCGTGCTGACCCCCGGGCGCATGCAGGAGCTCAAGGACGCGTACGGCCTGCGGCTGCTGCGGGCCGACCTCACGGAGCGCAACCCCGAGGCCGAGGCCCTGTTGCAATCCCTGGGCAGCAAGAGTATCCCCTTGCTGGTCATCTTCCCGAAATCTATGCCGAACAGTCCCCTAGTGTTGCGCGACCTCTTCACGCCCGCGCAGTTGGAAGACGCCGTCAGGCAAAGCACCACGAAATAGGAGTCTTACATGCTTTCTTTCACTTTCTCCCTGCCCACCACCCTCGTCTTCGGCCCTGGTCGGCTCAATGAGCTCGCGACCACGCCCCTTCTGCCCAAGGGCAAGCAGGCCATGATCGTCATCGGGGCCAGCGGCAACATCCTGCGCCAGGGCTACCTGGCGCGCGTGCAGGGCCTTCTGTCCGAGCACGGGGTCAAGAGCGTCGTCTTTGACGGCGTGCGCGCCAACCCGCGCACCGAGGATGTGGACCAGGCAGCGGCCCAGGCCAGGGCAATGGGCGTGGACTTCATCGTGGCCCTCGGCGGGGGCAGCGTCATCGACTCGGCCAAATGCATCGCCCTGGCCACGGCAGTGGACGGCCCGTTCTGGGAGAACATGACCGGCCAAAAGTACGACGGCACCAAGGGTCTGCCGTTGGTCGCCATTCCCACCACCGCCGGCACAGGCAGCGAGGGCAACGCCATCGCCGTACTCTGCGGTCCCGTGGGCAAGCGCGGCTTCATCCACCCGGCTTTTGCTCCGGCCCTGGCCCTGATTGACCCGGAACTGACCCGCTCCGTGCCGCAGCGCCTCACGGCCATCACCGGCATGGACGCCTTTTTCCACGCCGTGGAGTGCTTCCTGTCCACGGCCCGCCAGCCCATGACGGACATGTTGTGCCTGGAGGCCGCGCATCTGGTGACGCGCTTTCTGCCCGCCGCCGTGGACGACGGCGACGACCTGAACGCGCGCACGGCGCTCTCCTGGGCCAGCACAGCGGCAGGTATGAGCCTGACCCTGTCCTCGCCCATCTCACAGCATCCGCTGGAATACTCCTTCAGCGGCTCCAACCCGGAGTCCCAGCATGGGGCCGGATTGGTGCTGCTCTGCCGGTCCTATTTCGAGCGGCTCATCGAGCTCTCCAGCGAGAATGACGACACCAGCGACCGGCTGCTGAACCTGGCCGTGGCCATGGGCTTCGGCGCCAGTGACGATGACGACGAGGATGCCCATCCCTTCCTGATCGCCCTGGAGTCGCTGCTGGAGGCCGTTGGCCTGGCCGAGCTGCGGCCCGAGGACCTGGGCTTTCACGCCGAGGCAGTGCCACAGTTTGTTGAGGCGGCGATGAAGCTTACAGCCTCACGTCCATTCCAGCACACACCGGTGCCCATGGGCGAGGCTGATATCCGCGCCATCTTTGAGGGGGTGTTTGAGCGCTAGCGGCGTTTGGACATATTCCCGCACAATTCAGGCGCACTGCGCCCGCAACGCCGGGGTCCATCTGCCCTGGCCTCCGGGCTGAGCCTCCGGGCTGAGCCTCCGGGCTGAGCCTCCGGGCTGAGCCTCCGGGCTGAGCCTCCGGGCTGAGCCTCCGGGCTGAGCCTCCGGGCTGAG
>CAIMRY010000019.1 GCA_903843965.1 uncultured delta proteobacterium | reverse complement strand
GGAATCATAGGCGTAGCGCCGGGTGTCTGAGGCATCGCCAAGGCGGCCACTCAGGCGGATGGTGCGCTCAATGATTCGGTCTTGGGGGTCGCGCTTGAGGGACAGAGGGGAGGGCTCAGGCATCGGGTTCTCCTTGCGGTTGCGCAACGGGCGGGCTGCCCATCGCAAATGCTGCAAGGATACCACGGGTTTTTGGCCGGGACAAAAATGGCATGGTTTTGGCCGGTAAATGGACAAAAAGAGCGGGTTGACAGGGTTTGGGCGCACAGCCCCCCCGGCAAAATTACAGCAACCCGGCCCCGATCCCCCCGCTTCGCTTTACATATTTGTTGAGCAGGGCTAGGACAGAATCAGGAGCACACCCCTTTTCGCGTTGCCAGATTCTGCCCTTGGCGCGCGCAACCATAGGCCTTGAAGGAGGTCAGCCATGGACACCCCGGTCTTCAACTGCAAAAACGCGGATGACGTGCTGCGCGCCGTCAAAGACTACGACATCAGCTTCGTGCAGTTCTGGTTTGTGGACATCCTGGGCACGCTCAAAAGCTTCCAGGTGACCCCGCGCGAGCTGGAGGCCGCCTTTGACGAGGGCATGGGCTTTGACGGCTCGTCCATTTTGGGTTTCTGCCGCATCGACGAGTCGGACATGGTGGCCATGCCCGATCCCACGACCTTCCAGGTGGCCGCCTGGCGTCCCAGCGACCGCCCGGTGGCGCGCATGTTCTGCGACATCCACAACCCGGACGGCACGCCCTACACTGCGGACTCGCGCTATTGCCTGCGCCGCGTGCTCTCCAAGTGCGCGGAAAAGGGCTAC
The DNA here is from genome assembly GCA_903843965.1 of uncultured delta proteobacterium. Taxonomy (GTDB): domain Bacteria; phylum Desulfobacterota; class Desulfovibrionia; order Desulfovibrionales; family Desulfovibrionaceae; genus Humidesulfovibrio. The sequence continues at coordinate 290,753 of CAIMRY010000019.1, read as the reverse complement.
ACCTACTACGTGGGGCCGGAGCTGGAGTTCTTCCTCTTCGCCAACGACAAGGGCACCGAGCTCTTGGACCAGGGCGGCTACTTCGACGCCCCGCCGCTGGACCTGGGCAACAACATCCGCCGCGACATCATCTTCGCCCTGGAGAAGATGGGCGTGGCCATCGAGTACAGCCACCACGAGGTGGCCCCGAGCCAGCACGAGATCGACATGCGCTACGCCGAGGCCCTTAAAATGGCCGACATCACCATGACCTACCGCGTGGTGGTCAAGGAGGTGGCCAGAAAGCACAATGCCTACGCGACATTCATGCCCAAGCCCATCTACGGCCAGAACGGCTCGGGCATGCACGTGCACCAGAGCCTGTTCAAGAACGGCCGCAACCTGTTCTTCGACCCCTCCGACCAGTACCACCTCTCGCCCGAGGGCAAGAGCTACATCGCGGGCATCCTGAAGCACGCCCGGGAGTTCGCCTGCGTCACCAACCAGTGGGTGAACAGCTACAAGCGGCTGGTGCCGGGGTACGAGGCCCCGGTGTACGTGGCCTGGGCGCGGCGCAACCGCTCGGCCCTGGTGCGCGTGCCCATGTACAAGCCCGGCAAGGAGGCCGCCACGCGCATGGAGCTGCGCTGCCCGGACCCGGCGGCCAACCCCTACCTGACCTTTGCGGTGATGCTGGCGGCTGGACTCAAGGGCATGGAGCAGAACTACGTGCTGGCCGATCCCATTGAGCTGGACATCTTCCACATGGACCAGGCCACGCTGGACTCCCACAACATCACCTCGCTGCCGGGCAGCCTGTTCGAGGCGGCCGAGGAGATGAAGAAGAGCGAGCTGGTGCGCGAGACCCTGGGCGAGCACATCTTCCACAAGCTCTATGAGAACAAGATCATGGAGTGGGACCGCTACCGCACCCAGGTGACGCAGTACGAGCTGGACCGGTATCTGCCGGTGCTGTAGGCGGGAAAAGAGCGAAATAGAGAAGGGCGGGCGGCTGAAGAGGCGGTCCGCCCTGTTTGTTTGCCCGCCGTCCAGCGCTCCAGCCAGGGACAGGACCGCCTTGCCATTTATGTTGGCTGTGATAGGAGCCCTGATAAGGGAGCGCGGTGCGCGCACCGCCTCCATTGGACGCTTCAACCTCCTGGAGCCACGTCATGAACGCTGTCCTGCGTCACGCCATTGTCCTGTGCCTGTTCTCTTCGCTGCTGCTCGCCGCCGGGTGCGCCGGGCAGATGGCCCACCGCGCTGGAAAATACGAGGCCAATGTGGCGGAATACGAGGGCCAGTTGGCCAAGGGCGAGGACCTGTCCCTGCAAGGAAGCTTCTTCCTCTGCGACGCCTACGCCAACACCAAGAACTACGCCAAGCTCTTTGCCTGCGCCGACGGGTTCGACAAGAAGGCCGGTGGCATGAACGCCGCCGAACTCTTCCTGCAGATGGAGATGGTCGATCCCTCCATGGGCGATGTCTGGCGGGCCCAGGCCCAGCTGGAGACCGGAAAGTACGCCGAGGCCGAAGCAATCGCAGACAAGGCCTTGGCGAAGCGCTCCAGCAACGGCATCGGCTGGACGTACGGCCTGGCCAAGCTCTACTCCTTGCGCGGCCTGGCCCGGGCCTATCAGAAGAACGCTGCCGGAGCCCGCCAATCCATTCAGGAGCTGACGGAGATGTCCTGCGGCTTGGCAGGGGCTGCCTTGTGCCTGGAGGACAAGTACCTCGGGATCACGAATATCCACGTGAGTCAGGGGCAGTACCAGGAGGCGGCCAAAACCGTTGACGCGGCAGGCATGAAGGGCCTGGCGTCCATGATGACAGTGTTCACGCTGGGCACCATGTCCTGGGATTTCTACAACCTGCCGCGCGAGTTCCTGCAGACCAAGATCAACTTTGAGACCGGCAAGCGGGCCGAGGCCAAGGCGGGCTATCTGGCGCTTTTGAACAACCCGGCCACGCGCTCCAACGGCGCCATCTGGTGGAACCTGCTCTTTGACCTGGGCCGCATCGCCCGGGGCGAGGGCGACGGCAAGACCGCCGTGCAGCGCCTCACCGAGGCCGTGACCACCATCGAGTCCCAGCGCGCCAACATCAACACCGAGGCGGCCAAGATCGGCTTTATCGGCGACAAGCAGTCAGTGTACCGCGAACTCGTGTCGCTCCTGGTGGAGCAGGGCAAGGTCGCCGAGGCCCTGGAATTCGTGGAGCGCGCCAAGTCCCGCGCCCTGGTGGACCTGCTGGCCGAGCGCCAGAACTTCGCGGCCCAGGCTCAGGGCGGCCAGGCCAGCACAACGGAGAGTCTGAAGCTTTTGGCCAGCCTGGAACAGAAAGCCGTGGCCTATACTGCCAAGGGCGAGGAGAAGGAGCGGCTGCGAAGCGCCATCTCCGGCACCCAGGCGGACCTGAAGCGCGAGGCCCCGGAACTGGCCTCTCTGGTCACAGTGACCACGGCCAAGGCCGCCGAGATCCAGGCCCAGCTCGGGACGGACGAGACCCTGCTCGAATACTACGGCCAGGGCGACGACCTGTACGCCTTCACCGTGACCCGCGCGGCCATCACCGCCCAGAAGCTCGACGGCAAGGGCCTGGAGGCCGAGGTGCGGGCCTTCCGCGAGGCCTTGCGGGATGTGCGCACGGACGCCTGGAAGCCCCTGGCCGCCCGGCTCCACGCCCGGCTCATCGCCCCTGTCGCAGGCGTGCTGGCCAAGCCCAGGCTGACCATCGTGAGCCACGGCGCGCTGCATTACCTGCCCTGGGCGGCTCTTTACGGTGGTCAGCAGTTCCTTGTGGACAGGGTCACGCTGCAACAACTGCCCTCGGCCAGCATCATGCAGTTCCTGGCCGCGCGCAGGCCCGCCACGGCCCGCGACATGCTGCTGCTCGGCAACCCGGACCTGGGCGACACGGCCATGGACCTGCCCGGCGCCGAGGCCGAGGCCCGGGCCATCAAGGGAATCTGGCCCAATTCCACCATGCTCATGCGCGGGGCCGCCACCAAGGGCGCGTTGACCAAGGCCGGGCAGCTCTTCCGGGTCATCCACGTGGCGGCCCACGGCGAGTTCGTCACCGACCAGCCGCTCAGGTCGCGCCTGCTGCTCGCGCCAGAGGGGAAGGACAACGGCCAGCTCACCGCCGGGGATCTGTATGGCTTGCGGCTGAATGCGGACCTGGTGACGCTCTCGGCCTGCGAGACAGGCATGGGGAAGGTGCTTTCCGGAGACGACGTGGTGGGTCTCACGCGCGGGTTTCTCTACGCCGGGGCCAACAGCATCGTGGCCAGCCTGTGGCCGGTGTCGGATGATGAGACGCAGTTTCTGATGACGAGCTTCTACAGAAGCCTCAAGAAGCTGCCCAAGGCCGAGGCCCTGCGCCAGGCGCAACTTGAGACAAAAACGAAGTACCCGCATCCGTTCTACTGGTCAGCATTCCAGCTCACGGGCATGGGGAGGTAGGGTCAGCTGCGGTTCCTCCGCGCACTGCCCCTCACCGATCCCCTTCAACGCCGCAAGGGCTGGTTCAGGAAATATCTGAGCCAGCCCTTGCGGCGTTGCGAAGCGGTGTGTGTATGCTGCGGTCTCCTCCGGCATTCACCCCGGCTTCTCCAGGGCTCACCCAAAGTGAAAGGGCTCCCTCCTGCGCCCATGCGCTGAAAGGAGCCCTTCGCATTCGGCGGGGTCCGGGGAGCTGTTGTGACCCCCGAAGGCGCACCCCGAAGCCTCGCCGCTGGCTACGCTCTCCCGTCTACCCGCCGCACTTGGTGTACCCGCAGCTCTTGCAGCAGTTGCAGCCCTCTTCGAAGGTCAAGACCTCGCCGCACTCCGGGCAGGTCTCCTTGTTCAGCGCGTTGGCGTGCGCGCTGGCGTGCTTTTCGCCGCTCATGTAGCGGTTCTCCAGCACCCAGGCCACGGCGTCCGGGATGGACTGCAGCAGGATCTTCTTCTGGAACTTGGGGTGCTCCCCGCCGATGCCCTTGAGCTGCTCCACTATGTCGCGCACCTCCACGCCGCTGCGCAGCGCCAGGGACACAAGCCGGCCGATGGCCTCGGCCTTGGCCGTGATGGACCGGCCCGACTTGCCGATGGTGGCGAAGACCTCAAAGGGCTTGCCGTCCTGCTCGTTGATGGTCAGGTAGAGCGCGCCAAGGCCGGTGTCGACCTTCTGGGTGAAGCCGTACACGATGTCCGGGCGCTTCTTGACCACGCACTTGGGCTCGGCGGGCGCGCCGTCCTTCTTCTCCTGGCCGTCGCCGGTGCACAGCACCTGGTCGGCCTTGCAGCCGTCGCGGTACACGGTGACGCCCTTGCAGCCGAACTCATACGCCTTCCAGTAGATGTCCCAGATGTCTTCCTGGGTGGCGGCGCCCGGCAGGTTCACGGTCTTGGACACGGCGTTGTCGGTGAACTTCTGGAAGGCCGCCTGCATCTTCAGGTGCCAGATGGGCTCGATGTCCATGGCCGTGACAAAGATGCGGCGGATGTCCGCAGGCAGGTAGTCCATGCCCTGGATGGAGCCGACCTTGGCCACCTCCTCCATGAGCTTGGGGCTATACGCCTCGGCCTTTTTCAGCGCGGCCTCGAAATAGGGGTTCACCTCCAGCAGTTTGTCGTTGTCCATGACGGTGCGCGTGAAGGACAGGGCGAACAGGGGCTCGATGCCCGAGGAGCAGCCCGCCAGGATGGACAGGGTGCCCGTGGGCGCGATGGTGGTGGTGGTGGCGTTGCGATACGGCCCCTGCTTCTTGGCTGCGTAAGTGCTGCCGTCAAAGGCCGGGAAGGCCCCGCGCTCCTCGGCCAGGTCCTTGCTGGCCAGCTTGCTCTCGTCCTGGATGAAGGCCATGAGCCGCTCGGCCAGGCCCACGCCCTCCTGGGAGTTGTAGGGCACGCCCAGTTGGTACAGGAGGTCGGCGAAGCCCATCAGCCCCAGGCCGATCTTGCGGTTGGTGCGCACCATCTCGGTGATCTGGTCCAGGGGGTACACGCTGGCCTCGATGACGTTGTCGAGAAAGCGCACGCTCTGGTGGATGACGGTCCGCAGGCCCTCCCAGTCGATGCCCTCGCGCGCGTTCTCGTCGTAGAAGGCGGCCAGGTTGATGGAGCCCAGGTTGCAGGCCTCGTACGGGAGCAGGGGCTGCTCGCCGCAGGGATTGGTGGCCTCGATTTCGCCCAGGTGCGGGGTCGGGTTGTCGCGGTTGATGCGGTCGAGGAAGACCATGCCCGGATCGCCGGACTCCCAGGCCTTTTGCACCAACAGGGCGAACACGTCGCGCGCCTTGAGCCGCTCCTTGACCTCCTTGGTGTGCGGGGCAATGAGGTCGTACTCCTCGTCCGCGTCCACGGCCTGCATGAAGGCCTCGGTGAGGCCCACCGAGAGGTTGAAGTTGTTCAGGTCGCCCTCGCGCTCCTTGGCCCGGATGAAGCGCAGGATGTCCGGGTGGTCCACGCGCAGGATGCCCATGTTTGCGCCGCGCCGGGTGCCGCCCTGCTTGATCTGCTCGGTGGCGGTGTTGAAAATGCGCAAAAAGGACAAGGGTCCGCTGGCCACGCCGCCGGTGGATCCCACGCGGGAATCCGTGGGGCGCAGGCGCGAGAAGGAGAAGCCCGTGCCTCCGCCGGATTTGTGGATCAGCGCGGCGTGCTTCACCGCGTCGAAGATCTGGTCGATGGAGTCGCCCACGGGCAGCACGAAGCAAGCCGCCAGCTGGCCCAGGTCCGTTCCGGCGTTCATCAGCGTGGGTGAATTGGGCAAGAACTTGAAGCTGGTCAGGAGGTCGAAGTACTCGCGCGCGCGCGCGGCCACCCTGGCCTTGCCGCCCTTGAAGTTGGCCTCTTGGGCCGCGATCTTGGCCGCCACGCGCCAGAACAGCTCGCGCGGCAGCTCATAGGCCTTGCCTTCCACATCTTTGCGCAGGTAGCGCCGCGCAAGCACCACCTTGGCGTTGTTGTTCAAGGCCACTTCGGGCAGGTCGGAAGGCATGGGGACCAAATCAACAGCGGACGGAGTCGTGGTCATTGAGGGTTTCCTTGCGCGGGCTTGAGGTTCAATAACGAAAAATGCAAATACAAGCTGGAACATAGAGTCCATCTGTCATTGTCTACGTACTTTATCAACATACTCTAGAAATATCCAGGTGCTGGCGAGGCAGGCAGGCCAAGGCCTTTGGGTGCAAAAGCAGTGGGGTCAACGGTTGCGGGGCGCGCACTATTTCACGTGTGGCGGCGTGCAGCCGCCCCCGGCGGACCGAAAGAGGGGGGTATCCCGCACCTTTCGACAGGCTGTCAACCCGTAATTTTTGTCTTTTTTTTGCAGGCAAAAAGCGCCGGTTTTCGCCCTGGACAAAAATCGCGTGGTACACTGGCGGCATAAAAAACGGGCTCCTGGGAAAACCCGGGAGCCCGTCCGGTAAACCGTGCGCAAACCCAACGACGCCGAAGCGGCCCTGGGGAGTCAGCCTGAATTCTCGTCCTACTTCGCGGGGGCGGCTTCTTCGGCGGCCTTCTCCTTCTTGTGCTTCTTCGCGACGTGCTTCTTGGCGGCGGGGGCTGCCGGCTTCTCGGCGGCGGCGGCCGGGGCGGCGGCGACGGCGGGTTTTGCGGCGGCTGGTGCAGCCTTGGGGGCGTCAGCGGCGAAGGAAGCGCCAGCAAAGGCGAGGATCATGACCATGGCGATGATGGACTTTTTCATGGCAGAAGCTCCTTGGTGGGTCGGTGGTGATTGCCGGGAAGGCCCATCCTTCCCTTTGTGTGAATTATTATCACGAGGCTTGGCCGATGCAAGATAAATATACGCAGACGCGGCAGTAGAGTGGAGAAATTGTCAATATTCAAGCCTAGGGGGTCAGTGTCCTGGGCCGTTTGGCAGGTATTTGCGGCCCCCCGTTCCAAGTGCGCTTGAGAAGGGTCTGTTCCGGGCTCTCCTGACAGGCTGTCAACCCGGAATTTTTGTCTTTTTTGCGGCCAAAAAGCGTCCATTTTTGCCCTGGCCCAAAACACCGTGCTATACTGGAGGCGAAAAAAACGGGCTCCTGGGAAAACCCAGGAGCCCGTCCGGTAAACCGTGTGTCCCAAGGACGCCTAGGCGGCCCTGGGATGATCAGGCTGAATTACTCGGCCTTCTTCTCGGCGGGGGCGACAGCGGCGGCCTTCTTGACAGCCTTCTTGACAGCCTTCTTGACAGCCTTCTTCTTGGCGGGGGCGGTGGCTTCGGCGGCGGGCTTGTCGGCGGCCGGGGCGGCGGCGTCAGCGGCGAAGGAAACGCCAGCGAAGGCGAGGACCATGGACATGGCGATGATGGCTTTCTTCATGACAGAGACTCCTTAGTGGGTCGGTGGTGATAGCGGGGAAGGCCCATCCTTCCCTGTGTGTGTACTTCTATCACTACGCTTGGACGATGCAAGATAAATATGTCCATTCGTGGCAAGAGGTTAGGCAGAATGATAAAATGAATTCCAACAGTTTCAATGGCCTAGGCCAGCTGGCGGGCATTTGCGACCCGTACGGCTCTGGCGTAAAAAGGAGACGCATAATGGAAAGACGTAAGGTCGTGCTGTTTCAAAAGACCTTTGCCGCCACTAACAGCATGGCCGCTGCGGCCAGGGCGGCGGAGCTGCCGCTGGATGAGGCGAGAAGATTGCGGGATCAGCTCCGGGCCGAGCCCCAGGCCCAGGCCGAGCTGGACGAGCTGGGCCTGGCCGTGGCCGCGCTGGAGTCCGAGGCCGTGCGCCGCGCGCTCACCGGCGTGGAGGTGCCGGTGTTCCATCAGGGCCGGGAGTGCGGCGCCACGGTCAAGCATTCGGACCAGCTGCTGATGTTCTTGCTCAAGACCCTCAAGCCCTCGCGCTATGCGGGTGTGAAGGACGCCTCCCCGACCGGCCCTGGCCGGGCTGTGGAGCTGGTCATCGACTTGTCCGCCGCAGACGACGACGACACGCCGAATGAGCCGGAGTGACTAGCCGGAGTACACCGTCTGCCTGCGAACCGTCCGGCAGGGCCGCGCGGGGCTAGTCCTCGGGCGTCAGCCGCAGGATCTGCTCGGCAAAGGCCGGGTACGCGGCCAAAAGCTCGGCGCGGCGGCCATGCTCGTAGTCCTCGTACTCGAACCCCGGGGCCACGGTGCAGCCGAGCAGGGCGAAGCGACCGCCGGGCTTGAGCCGCGTGCCCTGCCAGACCCCGCGCCGGACCACCACCTGGGGCCGCTGCCCGGACCAGAGGTCAACGCCGATGGTCAGGAGCTGGCCTGTGCCGTCCGGGTGCAGCTGGAGCATGTCCACGGGGTCGCCCAGGTAGAAGTGGAAGATCTCGGTGCTGGCCACCCGGTGCAGGGCCGAGAAGCGATCCGGCGTGATGAGGTAGTAGATGGCCGTGCAGCAGCGCCGCGGCCCGGTCTGGCGGCCCATGAGGGCCCCGCCGGGAATGACGCCGTCGGAGCGGTAGGTCTCGGCGAAGAGGCCGCCTTCTTCGGGCAGTGGGACCAGGCCCAGCTCGCGGATGATGGCCTCGGCGTCGATCTCTGCGTGGCCGTCGTCATGGACGTTCATGCCGAGTGGCCGGATGTTCATGCCTCGTCCTCTTCGGTTTTGGGGTCCGGCCAGGTGCGGCCCTGGCGCAGGTGTTCGTCCAGTTCGGCCATCTCCACAAGCAGGGCCTGGGCGTGGTGGTTCACGGCCTCTGCGTCCTCCTCGACCGCAGCGCTTTCGGCGGCCTGGCACAGCAGGGCGGCGCGGCGCGCGCCCACGGCGCCAAAGGTGCCCCTGGCCTTGTGCGCCACCCGCGCGCACCTGGGCAGGTCCAGGGGAGCCAGGGCCTGGCGCAGGTTGTCCTGGATTTCCGGCAGGCTCAGCGTCTGGAACTGGTCCAGCATCTCGGCCAGGAAGTCGCTGCGGCCGCCAAAGGAGCGCTCCAGGAAGCCCTGGTCGAAGCGCGGGATTTTGGCCGGTTCGCAGACAGCGGGCTCGGCCTCGGCTTGGATCGATGCAGGAGCTGGTCCCTTTGCTGCGCCGCCTTTGGTCCGCAGGTTCATGGCCCGGCGCATGGCGGCCAAAAGCACGCCCACCTCCACCGGCTTGGGCACGTAGTCGTCCATGCCGACGGCCAGAAAGCGCTCCCGGTCCTCGGCCTGGGCATAGGCCGTGAGGGCCACGATGGGGATGCCGACGTTGCGCGCCCCGGCCTGGCCCTGGCGGATGCGCTGGGTGGCGGTAAGGCCGTCCAGCTCGGGCATCTGCACATCCATGAGCACCAGGTCGAAGCTCTCGCGGGCCAGGGCTTCCAGGACCTGGAGGCCGTCGCCCACGCTGACCGTCGTGTGCCCCGTGTCCTTCAAAATGTGCTCCAGCAAAAAGCGCCCCACCTCGTTGTCGTCGGCCAGGAGAACGTGCAGGCGGTCGCTTTTTTTCGTCTGCTTCCTGGGCGCAAAGAGGGTTTTGGGTTCGGCGGCGCAGCGTTCCTGCGCGGCCAGGGGCAGGCAGAGCATGAAGCTGAACGTGCTGCCAGCGCCCAGGGTGCTTTGGACCTCTATGTGGCCGCCCATGCGCTCCACCAGGCTGCGGCTGATGGCCAGGCCCAGGCCGGTGCCGCCGTAGCGTTTGCCGTAGGAATGGTCGCCCTGGCTGAAGCTTTCGAAGAGGTGCGGCAGAAACTCCGGGGCGATGCCCACGCCCGTGTCGCGCACGGTGAAGCGCAGGCAGGCCACATCCTGCGGGGTTGGGCAGAATGAATCCCACTCGACCTCCAGGGCGACCGAGCCTTTTTCGGTGAACTTGAGGGCATTGCCCAGGAGATTGCGCAGCACCTGGTCCAGGCGTCCGCTGTCGCCCACCAGGGCGTCCGGCGCGTCCTCGTCGACCACGAGGTCGAGGGTCAGCCCGCGCAGCCCGGCCTGAAGCCGGAAGGGCGCGGCCACGGCCTCCAGGTCGGCCCGCAGGCCAAAGAACGCGGGCTTCAGGTCCAGCCGCCCGGCCTCGATCTTGGAGAAGTCGAGGATGTCGTTGATCAGGGTCAACAGGGCCCGGCCGGACTCCACGGCCATGTCGGCCAGCTGGTGCTGCTCGGTCGAGAGCCTGGACTGGGCCAGGAGGTTTGCGGCCCCGATGACCCCGCCCAGCGGGGTGCGAATCTCGTGGCTCATGTTGGCCAGGAACTGGGCCTTGGCCAGGGAGGCGGCCTCGGCTTCGGCCTTGGCCTTTTTCAGGGTCTCCTCGGTTCGCCGCCGCTCGGTCACGTCCTGGAAGGTGCAATGGGTGCGCAAAAACCGCCCCTGGGCATCCCGGCTCACCCGGCCGTCAAAGGAGGCCAGCAGGGTCGAACCGTCCTTGCGGCGCATGGTGAACTCCGCGCTGGTCATACGGCCGCAGTCCAGAAATTTCGGGAAGTTTTCCTGGAAGAAGCCGGCGCAGTCCGGGTGCAGCAATGTGCCGAAGCTCTGGCCGATGACCTCCTGGCGTTCATAGCCCAGGGCGGCCAGCCAGGCGTCGTTGACCAGCAGCAGGCAGCCGTTCTGGTCCATGGATTGGTGGGGCAGGGGGGCGTCGTCGAACAGGACGCGGAAGAGCTCCTCGCTCTGGCGCAGGGTTTCCTCGGCGCGCTTCTGCTCGGTGATGTCGCGTGCGGAGCCCACAGTGCCGATGATCTCGCCCTGGTCGCCCACAAAGGGCGCCTTGCGCACGTCGAGGTACAGGAACTTTCCGCGAACGTTGCCGTGCTCGTCGAACTGGCTGGGCGCGCCGTTTTGCTGGGTCAGTTCGTCGGTGTCCTGGCAGAGTTCGCCGAAGGTGTGCCAGGACGCGTCGTCCGGGTGGGCGGCGCGCTCCCGCTCTGCAAAGAACAGGTCGGTCTTGCCCTCGGGCTCGGCTGTGTCCCGGGCGCCCAGCAGGCCCTCGCACAGGGTCTTGTTGGCGAAAAGATAGCGTTTTTCCTGGTCCTTGGCCCAGATCATGTCGGGCACGTTGTCGCACATCAGGCGCAGCAGGGAGGCCAGGTCGCGGAAGCGCTTTTCGCTGTGGCGCAGGGCCGCTTCGGCCTTCTTGCGCTCGGTGATGTCCACGGTGATGGCGGCCAGTCCCGGCTTGCGGCCCCCGGAAAGGGGCAGGTGCGACTTGACCACGAGCCAGTGGCGCAGGCTCTCGCCCGGCAGGGCGTAGGCGACCTCATACTCCAGCGGCGGGCCCGAGGGATTGGCCAGAAGCTGCTCGTCCTGGGCCATGTGCCCGTCCGCGATTTCCGCCGTGACGAATTGGCCCATGGTCTGGCCCAGCACCTCGTCGCTGGGCAGGCCGTAGATATCTGTAAAGGCCTGGTTCACCAGAAGATAGCGTCCGTCCCCGTCCTTGCAGACAAAGGGCGTGGGCAGGGTGTCGATGACGGTTTGCAGGAAGCGCTGGCTCTCGGCCACCTGCTCCTCGGCCTGGCGCTGGCTGGTCACGTCGATGTTCACGCCGACCATGCGCAGGGGCTCGTCCTCGGGCCCCAGGTAGGTCACGGCCAGGGCGTCCATGTGCAGCACGCCGCCGCCCGGCTCGAGCACGCGGAAGGACTGCTCGAAGCGCCCGCCGCTGGCCCGCGCGATCTCCAGGCCCTCGCGCACGCGCGGGCGGTCGTCCGCATGCACGCGGCACAGCCAGTCCTCCGGGGTGCCGGTGAGGTCGCGTCCGGACAGGCCGAAGCTCTTCTCCATGTAAGCGTCGCAGTGCATGGCCCCGCTGGACAGGTCCCAGTCCCAGAGGCCGATGCGCCCGGCGCGCACGGCCAGGTGGAAGCGTTCGTTGACGGCGCTCAGCTGGGCCTGGGCCTCCTGGCGCTCCAGCACGTTCCACAGGCCGTCGGTGAAGATCTTAAGCTGGGTCACGTCCTCGTCGTCGTAGGGTGCGGTCTTGTTGGCCACGCCGACCACGGCCACCATGCGCCCGGCGCGGATCACCGGCAGGGTGAGGAAGCGCGAGAGCGGCGGGTGACCCTCGGGCAGGCCCTTTCTGCGCGGGCCGGGTGCGGTGAAGTCGTTGATCAGCACAGGCTGGCGCAGGCGCACTGCGTCGCCCCAGATGCCGGTGGAGTCCAGGTCGTAGATGGTTTGCCTGTCCGGCACCGCGCACAGCTCCAGGACGCCTGCGGACCAGGAGTGCAGCGTGAACCGGCGGCGCACGTCGTCATACGAGTAGATGTAGCCCAGGGGGCTCGCGGTGAGGGCCTGGATCTGCTCCAGGGCGAAGTCCAGCAGATCCTTGCGCCCGGCGTTGTGCATCTCGTGCAGGCGCAGCAGGGCGTTGCGGCGCACCTGGCGCTGGCGGTCGGCCTGCTCGCGGGCGCGGGCCTGGGTGATGTCCCGGATGATGGCGCAGGAGCCCTGGTATGCGCCCTCGCGCGAGAACAGCGGGAAGGGTGTGATGCGCACCAGTATGCTGCCCCCGTCGGCGCGGCGGTAGGTGGCCTCATAGGGCTCGCGCGAGCCGCTGCGCCGGGCTTCAATCTGCCTGGTCTGGGCGGCCAGGGTTTCGGGGTCCAACAGTTCAGTATGGCAGCGGCCGACCAGGTCTTCCGGCCTTTCCTCCAGCAGGCGGGCCCCGGCCGGGTTCACGAACCGGAGTCTGCCCTCGGCGTCGGTCAGCACCACGCCTTCGTCCATGAGGTCGATGAGCTGGCGCAGGCGCTCCTCGGTTTCCTTCAGGGCGTCCTCGGCGCGCAGCTGCTCGGTCACGTCCTGAATGGTGGACAGCAGCAGCGTGCGCCCGCCTGTCCTGAAAGGACCGGAGCGCACCTCCACGTCGCGCAGGCTCTTGTCCTTCAGGTGGTGCACAAAACGGAACACGCCGCCTTGCTTTTCGGCTTCGGACAGGCGCTCGCGGATGAGCTCAGGCGGACTGGTGTTGATGTCCCTAATGGGCATGCCCCGCATCTCTTCCCGGCTGTAGCCATAGAATGCCCTGGCGGAGCGGTTGGAGTCGATGATGGACCCGGTTGCCGGATCCACCAGGAGCTGCAACGCCATGTTGTCCTCGAACATGGCCTGAAAAAGCTCCTCGCGCTCGGCCTTGGCCTCTTCGGCGGCCCTGCGGGCGGTGATGTCCTCGGCCACGAGGACGAGGGCCTGCACCTTTCCGTCCTCGTCGCGCATGGAGGCCACGTTGACGCTGGCCCAGACCACCTGTCCGTCCTTGCGCACATAGCGCTGCTCCAGGCCGTAGCCGTCGATGTCTCCGGCCTGGAGGCGCTGGCTCTTGCGCTGGCTCTCGGCGCGGTCGTCGGGGTGGGTCAGGTCGATCCAGCGCAGGCCGCGCAGCTCCTCCATGGAGTAGCCCCAAAGCTTCTGGAAGGCCGGGTTGGCGTCCAGGATGCGGCCTTCGCGGTCGCCCTGGGAGATGGCGATGCTGGCGTGCTGGAACACGGCGCGGACCCTGGCCTCGCTGGCGCGCAGCTCGTCGTGCAGGCTGGCCTGGGCCTGGGCTGCGGCCTCCAGCGCGGCGCCCATGCGGTCGAATCCGGCGGCCAGGCGCTCGATTTCGTCGCCGCCGCCGGGCGGCACGGCCACGCCGCTGCGCGCCGAGAGCTCGCCCGCGCCCAGGGCTGCGGCCTGCCCGGCCAGCCGGGCCACGGGATCAAGGATGGAGACCCGAAGCCCCACAAGGACCACCATGACCATGGCCAGCAGGCCCACGGCCAGCACCCCGCTGTCGCGCAGGCTTTGGTTCTGGCGCTCGGCAATGGGTCCGGCAAGGTCGTATTGCGCCACCAGCACGCCGAAGATCTCGGGCGGGTCAAGGCCTGCGGACGGCCGCCGCAGCGGCTCGGCCACCAGCAGGGACAGGCTGTCCGCTGCTGGTTCGCTGAGCGCCAGGCCTTGGCTCCGGGCGCGTTGCGGCAGGTCGCGGGCCAGGTCGTGCAAGACCCTGGGATCGCCGGAGGCGGCCAGGACGCTCTGGCCCGTGGCGTCCAGGACGGCCACGGACATGAGGCCCTTGGTCCTGGCCATGTAGTCCACCAGGAGCTGGAGCCTGCCGGTCTGGGTGGTGAGGTCCGGGTGGCGGGCGGCCAGATTCTCCAGGGCGAAGCGTATGGGCTCGGCCAGGAGCAGGGCGTGCCGACTCTCGCGCTTGATGACCGAGTTGCGGATCTTCAGGAAGCGCCCGCCGACATAGATGGCGCTGAAAACGAGGGCCAGGGCCAGCAGCCCCAGGGCCACCTTGGCGGAGAGGGAACGGCGTTGATCGGCGAGGGTGAACATGCGCATCCTGACTCCGGCTGCAAACGGGCGGGCCATGGCTAGACGTGTCGTTTGTGCCAGGACAAACTACGTAAGCCTAGCAGGCTGCGCTTTCGTACACAAGGACCAGGTGCGGGGCCCCGGCTACTGGCCGTATGCCGGGGTCCACAGATAGTACATGCCGGCCCGTGGCGGCAAAAGCCCGTCCAGGTCCAGGTTGATGACCGCCGGGCGCAGCCCTTCGGCCTCCACGCCGGGCAGATAGTAGGTTCCGTCGGCTGCGGGCTGGCGGAGGTAGGTCACCACTTCGGCGTCCTTGGGCAGCTTGGCCAGGCTCTTGGCCTTGGCCAGGGCGTCGTCCAGGTAGCCTATGGAATCAATGAGCCCCAGGTCCTTGGCCTCCGCCGCTGTGAAGACTCGGGCCGAGGACACGATGCCCAGGGCCGCCTGGTCCAGGTGGCGGTGCCTCTGCACCAGTTCCAGGAACCGTGTGGCCTGGGCCCTGGTCATGGTGTCGACGATGCGCTTCTCCTCCGCCGTGGCCGGGCGGAAGGGCGAGCCCATGTCCTTGAGCGTGCCGGACTTGCTCACGTCCACGCCCACCCCGAGCTTTTCCATGAGCCCGGCCAGGCGCGGCTGCAGGAAGATGACGCCCACGCTGCCGGTGATGGTGGTGGGGTGGGCCATGATGTGGTCCGCCGGCAGGGCCACGTAGTACCCGCCCGAGGCGGCCAGGCCCATCATCGCCACCACCAGCGTGGCGTTGCTGGCCTCCTTGTACGCCGTGATCTCGTGGTAGAGGATGTCGCTGGCCGTGGTGGTGCCGCCAGGGGAGTCGATCTTGAGCACCACGGCCTTGATGTTCTTGTCCGCCCGCGCCAGCTTGAGCTGCGCCACGAGCTCCTGCACGGTGCTCGGCCTGCTGCGCAACAGGCCCTGGCGCGCATGCTCGCTGATCAGGCCGTCCACGCCGAGGAGCAGGACCTTGCCCGCGCCCATGCCCCTGCTCTTGCCGTCAAGGACCTGCTCCTTGTACGGCTCGCCGGGTTTGCCGAAGATGTTGACGTTGGCCTGCACGCACGCGCCAAGGCTGAAACAGACGCTGAGGGCCAGACAGGCGGTGAGGAGGAAACGCGGCGGTTGCGGCAGCATTCTCGACGGCATTCCGGGAAACATTCTCGGCAGCATGTTCGCCTCCAGGATGTTTGGCGTGGTGCGGTTCACGGGGTTTGGGCCAGGACAAAACCCAGGGCGGCGCACAGCTCGCCCAGGGTTATGGCCGCGCCCAGAAAGTCGCCATTGACCCCGTCCACGGCGGAGACAAGCCTGCGCAACGGCGCAAGCGCCACAAGGGCCAGGGCCACGGCATACAGCGCGGCCAGGGGCTTGAACCAGAGCAAGGGCCCCAGGGCCAGGGCCACGGCCCAGACCGCTGCGGGCCAGGTGGCCCCGGACAGAAACAGCCCGCCTAATCCGGGCCGGACATGGGCCCGGGCCGAAAGGCCGAAGACCACGGCGCACGAGCGGCCAAAGACCAGGGTCCAGGCCAGGGCCAGGGCCGAGGCCCACCACGGGCCGCTGCGCAGCATCTCGGCAAAGAGCACGCCCTGCCCGCCCAGGGCCAGGACCAGCGCGGCCACGCCAAAGGTTCCGCAACGGCTGTCCTTGATGATGGTCCAGAAGCGCTCCGGCTGCACATGGGCGGCGGCGGCGTCGGCCACGTCGGCCAGGCCGTCCAGGTGCAGCCCCCGCGTGACCCAGGCCAGCAGCGCCACGGCCAGCCAGGCCTGGACCTGCGGCCTGTCCGCCAGGAGCCCCTGTTTCGTGAAGGCCGCCAGGCCCGCCGGGGCGACAGCGGCCAGCCCGACAACCAGCCCGACAACCAGCCCGATGACCAGCCCGCACAGCGGCAGGTGGAACATGCTGCGGCGCAGGTCCGCGTCCGGCACGACGCGCGCGGGCGCCAGGCGCGAGAGAAAACCCAGGGTGAAAAGCAGGCGTGCGGGCGCGCTCACAGGTCCTGCCGCTCCATCCGTTCCAGGCCTTCAGGGTAGAGGATGCGCACCGGGTCGCCGGGGCTCAGGGTCAGCCGCGCTGCGGCGGAGTCCTGCCAGGAGGCCAGCTCGTAGAAGCCCTGGCTGCCCAGCAGCAGGCCCTGCTCGCCGGGGCTCAGCTCGGCGTAGGCGCGCACCCGGCGCAGGGGCTGGCTCTCCCCCGGCTCCAGCGACAGCCCGGCCACCACCCCGGCAAAGGCGAAGCCCTGGCGCAGGGAGAGCACGCAGTTGCCGAAGTGGTCCACGTGCAGCACATGGGCCAGCACGGCCCCGTCCTCGGCCTGGGGCTTGGCCCAGTTCTGGCGCACCACGGCCTCGCGCGCCAGCGGCGGGCCAAGGTCCTCCATGGCCTCCCCGGCGGAGAGCCGCGCCGCCAGCGGCGCAAAGACGTCGCGCCCGTGGAAGGTGGCCGAGAGGCCATAGTCCGTGGCCGCGGCCGAGAGGTCAAAGATGTGCGCCGGGGGCAGGCCGGGCGTGTCGAGCAAGAGGTCCAGCAGACCGCCGTCCGGCGCCAGGAAGCTCTGGGAGCCGGCCTGCACGCCCAGGATCCTGCGGCTGGTGCCCACGCGGGGGTCCACCACGCACAAAAACACCGTGTCCCGGGGGAAATGCGGGGCGCTGGCGGCCAGGAAAAAGGCCGCCTGGGCCGCGCCAAAGGGCTCCACCTGGTGGCTGATGTCGATGAGCGGCGCGCCCGGGGCCAGGCGCGTGAGCGCGGCGTGCATCTGCCCCACGTAGGGGTCGGTCAGGCCGAAGTCGGTCAACAGAGCGATGGCGCGCATGTCAGTACACCTTTCGTTTGGAAAAGCCCTGGCCCAGGACGTAGAAGCCCGAGCCCATGATGGTGAACGCGTCCGGGTCGATGTTGTAGATCAACTCCTCCAGGCGCTTCATCTCCAGATTGTTCAGCATGGTCAGCACGACCTTGCGCTCCTCCCCGCTCCAGCCGCCGCGCGCGTCGAGCACGGTGGCCCCGCGCCCCAGGGTGTGCAGCACGGCCTGGACGATGGCCTCGGGCCTTTGGGAGATGACCAGCGCCATGCGCCGCTCGCTGAAGAGCGACAGGCAGGCGTCGGCCACCCAGCTGGCCAGGAAGTTCATGGCCACGGAGTAGAGCACGGCCTCCAGCTTCAAAAAGGCCAGGCCCAGGGCGAAGACCACCAGATTGAACAAAAACTCGAAGCGGCCGATGGGCATGCTGAACCGCTCGCGCACGATGACGGCCAGGATGTCGGCCCCGCCGGTGGAGCCCAGCGAGCGCAGGGCCACGCCGATGCCCGCGCCCAGGGCCACGCCGCAGGCGATGACCGCCAGCCAGGGGTCGGCCACGGGCAGGACATAGGTGATGCGGTCGATGAACAGGCTGGTGGCGGCCATGCCGAACAGGCTGTAGAGCACGAAGCGGCGGCTGACCAGCTTGAGGCCCAGGAGCATGATCGGCACGTTGAGCAGAAAGTACCAGACGCCGGGATCAAGCGCGGGCAGAAGATAGTAGCACAGCAGCGCCAGGCCCGAGACCCCGCCCGTCAACAGCCCGTGGGGCACGGCCACGGACTTCACGGCAAAGGCCACCATGAGGGACCCGACCGTGAGCAGGAGCAGGTTCCAGGGCACGGTGAAGAAGAAGCCCCGGAGGCTGAGGCGCGGGCGGCTTTCGTTGCTCATGGGCGTCAGTGTACGGGATTTGCTTGCGCGGGGAAAGGCCCGCCTGGCCTGGCGCGGCGCTTTTGCCCAGGGCCGCTGGGGGGTGGCGGCCCAAAAGGCGTCGGCGCGCCCGGATCTCCCGTTCTACATCGCCAGCATCATTTGCGAGACGCTCAGGCACTCGGCATGGTGCACGCATTCGCCCTGGTCACAGTAGCCGCTGTCGGCCTTGCCGAAGCAGTCGAAGTGGCCCTCTTGGCGCTGCATCATCCGCACGGCCTCGACCCGGGCCAGCATGGCCTCCTGGCTGCTCTGCCTTTTGGCCGTCACTTTGGCCGGGGCCTTTGCGGCGGTCACGGCCACAGCCTTGGTCATGACCTTGGCCGGGAGCTTGGACATGGCCTTCTCCAGGACCTTGGACACAGTGGGCATGGCCTTTTCCGGGGCTTTGGCCTTGGTATTGGACGGGGCTTTCGTGGTTTTCTCCTTCATCATGCTCATGACCGACCTCCTCAAAAGGTGTTTGGCGGGGCGCTCAGGGGATATCCCTATCCATAGATAAAGATTTGCCTGGACAGCGCAAGCACTATTTGGGTTTGTGCCAGGAAATACGCAGTGCCTGCCCGCCTTGCAAATCCGCGCCGATTTCACTAGACCTGGGGCACAAACCGAACCCCCTTGGAGCAGACCATGAACGTGCTTGTTGTGGGCGCTGGCGGCAGGGAGCATGCCCTGTGCTGGAAGCTCAATAATTCCGCCAACGTGGAACGCATCTTCGCCGCGCCCGGCAATGGCGGCACCGCGCGGGAGGCCACCAATGTGGCCGTGAAGGACGACGATATCGCAGGGCTCATCGCCCTGGCCAAGGCCGAAAAGGTCGGCCTGGTGGTTGTCGGGCCCGAGGCCCCGCTGGTGCTGGGCCTGACCGACGCCCTGGCGGCGGAGGGCATCCCCTGCTTCGGCCCCTCGGCCTTTGCCGCCCAGCTTGAGGGCAGCAAGGCCTTTGCCAAGAACGTGATGCGCGCGGCAGGCGTGCCCACGGCCGATTTCGCGGTTTTTGACGAGCCCGGGGCCGCCCGGGCCTACATCCGCCAGCAGGGCGCGCCGCTGGTGGTCAAGGCCGACGGCCTGGCCGCAGGCAAGGGCGTGGTCGTGGCCAAAACCGTGGACGAGGCCCTGGCCGCCATCGACGACATGATGGTCAAGCGGAGCTTTGGCGCAGCGGGCGCGCGCGTGGTGGTGGAGGCGGCGCTTGTGGGCGAGGAGGCCAGCTTCCTGGCCTTTTGCGATGGCGAGAATTTTGCGCTTTTGCCCTCGGCCCAGGACCACAAAGCCGTGGGTGAGGGCGACACCGGCCCGAACACCGGCGGCATGGGCGCGTACAGCCCGGCCCCGGTGCTGCCGGAGTCGAAGTACGCCGAGACCGCCGAGCTGTGCATCCGGCCCATCCTGCGCCACCTGGCCGCAGCGGGCCACCCCTTCAAGGGCGTGCTCTACGCCGGGCTGATGTTCACCGCGCGCGGACCCATGGTGCTGGAGTACAACGTGCGCTTCGGCGATCCGGAATGCCAGCCGCTTTTGATGCGCCTGGACGCGGACCTGCTGGAGATCATGTTCGCCTGCGCCGAGGGCCGCCTGACCCCGGACATGGTGCAGGTGAAGCCCGAGACGGCCATCTGCGTGGTCATGGCCGCGCCCGGCTACCCCGGCAGCTACCCCAAGGGCATGGAGATTTTCGGCCTGGATGAGGCCGACACGCTGCCCGGGGTCAAGGTCTTCCAGGCCGGGACCAAGGCTCAGGGTGGTAAGACCGTGACCAGCGGCGGTCGCGTGCTTGGGGTCACGGCCCTGGGCGCGGGCCTGCGCGAGGCCAAGGACCTGGCCTATCAGGCCGTGGCCAAGGTGCGTTTCGACGGCTGTTTTTTCCGCCGCGACATCGGCGACAAGGGCATAGCCCGCAGCAAATAGGCAAGGAGAGGACACCATGGCCAAGGTTGCCGTGTTCATGGGCAGCGCGTCCGACGAGGAATTGATGAAGCCCTGCGCCGAGGTCTTGCAAAAGCTCGGCATCGACTACGCATTCACCGTGACCAGCGCCCACCGAACCCCGGAGCGCACGCAAGCCCTGGTGGCGGAACTGGAGGCCCAGGGCTGCCAGGTGTTCATCTGCGCGGCGGGCATGGCCGCGCACCTGGCCGGGGCCGTTTCCGCGCGCACCACCAAGCCTGTGCTGGGCGTGCCGCTGGCCGTTTCGCCCCTGGGCGGCATGGACGCGCTTTTGGCCACGGTGCAGATGCCTCCGGGCTTCCCCGTGGCCACCCTGGCGCTCGACAAGGCCGGCGCCAAGAACGCCGCCTGGCTGGCCGCCCAGATTCTGGCCCTGTCCGACCCGGCCCTGGCCGAGCGCTTGAAGGCCGAGCGCGCCGGGTTCATCACCGCCGTCGAGGCGGGGGCGGCCAAGGTGGAGGCCGCCGATGCCGAACGCCGCGCCAGGTAGCCCGCTCCCAGGATCTGAAATGGGGTCTGAAACGGGGCCCGGAACGGAGTCCGGAACAGGGGCCCTCACCGACACCAGGGGCCGCAGCGTCAGCTACCTGCGCCTGTCCGTCACCGACCGCTGCAACCTGCGCTGCCTGTACTGCGACAGCCGCATGCGCCAGTGGCTGAGCCACGACGAGGTGCTGCGCTACGAGGAGTTCCTGGAGCTCATGGGCCTGGGGCTCAATCTGGGCATCGGCAAGGTGCGGCTCACCGGCGGCGAGCCCTTTGCCCGCAAGGGCTTCATGGAGTTCGTGGAGGCTGCGCGGCTGCGCTTCCCGCAGCTGGACCTGCGGCTGACCACCAACGCCACCCTGCTGGAGCCCTTCGCCCCCCGTCTTTCCGCTGCTGGCGTTGCGCGCATCAACATCTCGCTGGACACGCTCAACCCGGCCACCTTTGCCCGGGTCACCGGCCAGGACTTGTACGCCGAGGTGCGCCGGGGCATCGACGCCTGCCTGGCCGCAGGCATCCGCGTGAAGTTGAACGCCGTGGCCATGCGCGGGGTCAACGACGGCGAGCTGGCCGGATTCCTCGCCCTGGCGCGGGAGCTCCCCCTCGACGTGCGTTTCATCGAGTACATGCCCATGGGCGGAAGCGAGTGGAAGCCCGAGCAGGTTTGGCGCGCCGCCGACATCCTGGCCGAGGCCAGAACCCTGGCCGAGCTGACCCCCATCGAACGCGGCGGCGGCCCGTCCGGCTCGAATGATTCCGGCCCGGCGCAGATGTACGCCATCACCGGCGGGGCCGGGCGCTTCGGGCTCATCACGCCCTTGTCCAACCATTTCTGCGGCTCCTGCAACCGCCTGCGCATCACCAGCGGCGGCGTGCTGCGCACCTGCCTCTTCTCCGACCGTGTGTACCGGCTGCGCGGAGCGCTGCGCCACCCGAAGCTGGGCCTGGCGTTCGTTGAGCGCATCCTGCGCCTGGCCAGCCAGGTCAAGCCCCTGGGGTATGAGCTTCTGGCCGCGCGGCGCGCGGGCCAAGGCGTGTGCGGCACGGCCATGTCGGCCATCGGCGGGTAGATGAAGTTGGCCGGCGCGCCCAGCGTGCGGCCCCAAAAAAGCCCGGAACCGGGAGGAGCCGCTGGCTCGAGTCCCGGTTTCGGGCTTTTTTTGGGGGAGCGAGGCGAAACCGCCTGCCTTGCCTGCGCCTAGTTGACGTGCGCTCCCTGGCTGTTGGCGCGTGCCTCCGGGCTCTTGCGCAGACGCACCACCTGGGTGCTGAAGCTGCTCTGGCCCGGCAGGCAGGTGGGGCAGCCGTCAGACACGATCATGCACTTTTCGTCCAGAACGCCAGAGTCTATTCCCGCCCAGGCCAGAATGTTCGTTGTGTCCCCCGGGCTCCAGAGCACGGGCTTGCCACAACGTGCGCACTCCACATACAAAAGTTCGGGGTCGAAGCGCTTTTTGTCCATGTCGACCTCCCTGGAATGTTCATGCCGGTCGTCTGGCCTGTTTTTCTCCTCCAACTCAAACATAAGCTTCTCCGTGTAAAGCGCAAGGCCTTGTTGCAAAATTGGCGCGCCCGGACTGTCTCGCTACGCCACCTCACTACTTACGTATATCTTCGTGTATAAATTTATGGATTGCAACTTTACTTCCGCAGGCTGATTTCGTATTTTCCTTGGCGCAGGACCGCTTAAGACAGTGTGCAGTTGCACCATGCGCCCAGGCGGACGAACCCCCAAGGAGGACGCGATGGACGATTTTTTGAAGGAAGCGCTCGATATAGTCAAAGCCCAGGCAACGGTGCGGACCATGACTGAGGATGAAATCCTTTCCATGGTGAAGGGATTGCAGAGTGGCATCCGCAAGATTGGTGCGGCGGGCGGCGGTGATGAAGAAGAGGCCGTCGTGCCTGTTTCGGACCCGAAAAAGGCCATCCGCGAAAAGAGCATCCTCTGCCTGGAATCCGGCAAGAGCTTCAAGGTGCTGACAAAACGCCACCTGATCAAGTTTGGCCTGACCCCGGACGAGTACCGCGAGAAGTGGGGCTACGCCAAGAAGACCCCGCTGGTCTGCAAGGAGCTGCAGCGCCAGCGCCGCAACAAGATGAAGGACATGAAGCTTTGGGAGAAGCGCATCAAGAAATAGCGCGCGCTGATGAAGACGAGAAAGGGGACCGGTCGCGGTCCCCTTTTTGTTTGGCGCGGGCGTGGGCGGCTCTTTACCTGTGGCCCCGGCGTTGCAGCCAGGCGCGCAGGATGATGGCGAAGAGGTTCATGCCGAGCACAAGCGCGATGAGCACCAGCGCCGTGCCGTACTGGATGGGCCGGGTCTTCTCGATCTCCGTGCCCGCCGTGGCCAGCACGTAAATGTGGTAGGGCAGGGCCATGACGTCGGAGAAGATCGAGTTCGGCATCTTGGGCGTGTAGAACACTGCGGCGGTGAACATGATGGCCGCTGTCTCGCCTGCGGCGCGGCTGATGCCGAGGATCGAGCCCGTGAGGATGCCCGGCAGGGCGCTTGGCAGCACCACCCGCCAGATGGTCTGCCACTTGGTGCCGCCCAGCGCCAGGGAGGCCTCGCGGTAGGTGGCCGGGACAGAGCGCAGGGCCTCCTCTGTGGTGCCGATGATCACCGGCAGGCACAGCGCGCCGAGCGTCAGCCAGCCAGCGGCCAGGGAGACGCCGAGACCCATTGCCGTGACGAAGAGCCCCAGGCCGAAGAGCCCGAAGACCACCGAGGGCACGCCCGCCAGGTTGTTCACTCCGAGACGGATGACGCGCATGAGCCGACCCGGCAGGGCGTACTCGTGCAGGTAGATGGCGCTGGCCACGCCGAGCGGCAGGGCCACGGCCATGGCCCCGAGCGACAAGAGCAGCGTGCCCAGGATGCACGGCCAGATGCCGCCCTCGGTCATGTTGTTGCGCGGCGCCTCGGTGAGAAAGCTTAAGGAGAGCGACGAGATGCCGTTGACCAGCAGAAAGCCCACGATGACCACCAGGGCGGCGGCCACCACGAGGATGGCCCCCCGCAGCATCATGAAGGCCAGCCACTGCTTGGTCCTGCGCGCGCGGTCGCGGCCGGTGGTGATGGACAGGGACTGGCGGGGAGCCGGGGAGCCGGAAAGGATCGCTTCGGTGCTCATGGGTAGTCTCGCTTTACAGGTCGCTTTACAGGCTGGCGGCGCCGGACTGCTGGTGCTTGTGGGAGAAGTAGTCGGCCAGGATGTTGAACAAGAGCGTCACCAGAAAGAGCACCATGGCTGTGGCGAAAAGCGCATGGTAGTGGTGGCCGCGAAAGGGCGCCTCGGCCATTTCCGCCGCGATGCTGGCGGGCATGGGCCGCACCGGGCTCCACAGCGATTTCGGGATGACCGCCGCGCCGCCCGCCACCATGAGCACCACCATGGTTTCGCCGATGGCCCGGCTCATGCCCAGGATCACGGCGGTGCCGATGCCGGACAGGGCCGCAGGCAGCGTCACGCGCAGGAGCGTCTCCAGGTGCGTGGCGCCCAGGGCGAAGCTGGCTTCCTTGAGGTCGCGCGGCACGGCGTAGATGGCGTCTTCGCTCACGCTGGCGATGGTGGGCACGCTCATGAAGGCCAGCATGAGCGCGGCGTTGGACAGGTTCAGGCCAATGGGGATGTCGAAGAAATCTTGCAGGAACGGAGCCATGACCACCATGCCGAAGAAGCCGATGACCACCGAGGGCAGGCTGGCCAGCATCTCGACCACGGGCTTGACCACGGCGCGCACGCGCGGGCTGGCGATCTCGGCCAGGTAGACCGCGGTCATGACGCCCAGCGGAATGGCCAGAAGCGAGGACAGGGCCGTGACCGAGCCGCTGGCCGCGATGAGCGGCAGGATGCCGTAGGCGGGATTGGCCTCGTCCGTGGGGTACCAGTCGAACCCGAAAAGGAAGTCCTTCACGCTGACGAAGCTGAAGGTGGGCAGACCCTCCATGAACAGAAAGATCATGATCAGCGCCAGCACGGCCAGCGAGGTGACGGCTGTGGCCAGAAAGGCCCGCTTGATGAGGATTTCCTTGGTGCTGCGGCGCATGGCCCGTTGTCTCCCGGTCTCTTGTGCGGTTTTGCCCCTCGCCCCTGGCCCGGGCTCGGATGGGCCGGGCAGGGGGGAGGGGTGCAAAGGAAGGATGCGAGTGAGCGGGAACGTTTACTTCTTGACCTTCTTGTCGGCCTTCAGGGGAATGTACTCGACCGAGGCCACGATCTTCTGGCCGACGTCGGAGAGGATGAAGTTCACGAGCTTGGCCACGTCGCCGGCGGGCTCGCCGTTGGTGTACAGGTACAGGCCGCGGGAAACGGGGTAGGTGCCGTTCAGGGTGGTGGCGATGCTGCCGGCCACGTTCTCAACGGTCAGGTCCTTCAGGCCGGGGGCCTTGGCGTAGGCCAGGCCCACGTAGCCGAGGGCGTACTTGTTCTTGGACACGGTCTGGGCCACGGCGCCGTTGCTGGCCTGCATCAGGGCGCCGGCGAAAACGCGCTCCTTCTTCAAAACATGCTCGCCCCAGTACTCAAAGGTGCCGGAGGAGGAGTCGCGGGAGACCACGACGATCTGGCCGGGGGTGCCGCCGACGTCTTTCCAGTCGGTGACCTTGCCGGTGAAGATGTCCTTCAGCTGGGCCATGGACAGGTTCTTGACCGGGTTGGCCTTGTTCACGATGGGGGTGATGCAGTCATAGGCGATGACGATCTGCTTGGGGTGGATGCCCTTGGCCTCGGCCTGCTTGATCTCGGAGTCCTTCATCTCGCGGCTCATCATGGCCAGCGGGGAGCTGCCGTCGATGAGGGCCTTGGCGCCGTCGCCGGAGCCCGAGGCGGAGATGGAGATGGACACGCCCTTATTCTTGGCCATGAAGGCCTCGACTGCCTTCTGCATGATGGGCTGGACAGTGGTGGAGCCCTTGACCGGCAGGTCGCCGGCGAAGGAAGTGGCGGCCAGGCCAAGCACGGCCAGGGTGCACAGGGCGGTGGAGAAAATGCGTTTCATGGATGATCCTCCGAAAGGGTTGATGTTCACGCTTGCACGAGGCATGATCTACTCAGGCCATGTGACGGTTGTGTGACGGTCGGGAGAAAGGTGGGTGACGCGCGCATGGGTGGCTTCCGGGCGCTCTTCCGGCATGATCCGTGATAGGATACCTGTGCGTGGTGCGCAAGCGGCAAATTTGACCCTCCGCGAGTCTGTGCGCGCCGCCTCAAGGGGATGTCCATGCAGGTCGACTACGCCATCATCGGGGCCGGGCCAACGGGTCTGGGGGCCGCGCGCAGGCTTGCGGAGCTTGGCGTCTCCAATTTCATCGTGCTGGAAAAAAATGCCCACCCCGGCGGCCTGGCCGCCAGCTTCAAGGACCGGCAAGGCTACACCTGGGACATTGGCGGGCATGTGGTCTTCTCGCACTTCACGTATTTCGACCAGCTGCTGGACGAGCTTTTGGGCCAGGACCAGCTCAAGCACGAGCGCCGGGCCTACATCCGGGCGCGCGGGGCCTGGGTGCCCTATCCCTTCCAGAACAACATCCGCCACCTGCCGCGCCCGGCGCGCTGGGAGTGCGTGGCCGGGCTTTTGCCCGGCAGGCGGCCCGAAAAGCCGCCGCAGAACTTTCATGAGTGGATCCATTGCGTGTTCGGCGAGGGCATCGGCAACGTTTTTCTTTGGCCCTATAATTTCAAGGTCTGGGCCATCCCGCCCGAGCGGATGTCGGCCTCCTGGGTGGGCGAGCGGATCAGCATCGTCGGACTGGAGGGGGTGCTCAAAAACATCATCCTGGAGCTGGACGAGGTTGCCTGGGGGCCGAACAACGCCTTCATCTTCCCGGCCTCTGGCGGCACGGGCGAGATCTTCCGGCGCATGGCCGCGCCCCTTTCCGCGCACGTCCGTTACGGCGACGCCGTGGCCAGCATCGACGCGGCGCACAAGACCCTGACCACGGCCTCGGGCGAGCGGATCGCCTACGGCGCGCTTTTGTCCACCGGCCCGCTGGACCTGCTGGTCCGGGAGCAGCTGCTTGGCCCGCCGGACCACTGTGTTGACGCCGCAGCTCTGCTGAAGCACAACGGGGTCCATGTGGCGGGCGTGGGCGTGGCCGAGCGCCCGCTCTTCGAGGGCGAGCGCGACCGGCGCTGCTGGATGTACTTCCCGGAGGACGACTGCCCGTTCTACCGGGTGACGAACTTTCACAACTACGCGCCCGCCAACGTCCCTGCCGGGCCTAACGGGGCAGATGGGCCGGAGCGCGCGGCCTTTTTGTGCGAGACGAGCTTTTCCGGGCACAAGCCGGAGGACCTTTCCACGCTCATGGAGCGCACGATCACGGGCCTGGGCAACGTGGGCCTCTTGACTGCGGAGGCCCGCGAGCGCATCGAGAGCCGTTTCGAGCTGAGCGTGGACTACGGCTATCCGGTGCCCTGCCTGGAGCGCGACCTGGCCCTGCGGACCATCCAGCCCTGGCTGGAGGCGCGGCACATCTATTCGCGCGGGCGTTTTGGCGGCTGGAAGTACGAGGTTGGCAACATGGACCACAGCGTCATGCAGGGTGTCGAATGGGCCGAGCGCATGGTGCTGAAACATCTGGAGAAGATATACACGTGGACCTGAGCGCAGCAGAACGCACCCTGTTTGAGAACCGCCGCGAGCGTCTGAAGGCGCTGCTGGTCAGCCAGGGCCTTCCGGCCCTGCTGGTGTCCCATCCGGCCAACCGCTTCTACCTTTCCGGCTTCGAGCTGCACGACTCCCAGTGCAACGAGTCCGTGGGCTGGCTGGTGGTGCTGGCCAAGGGGCCGGACCTCCTGTTCACCGACGCGCGCTTCACCGACGCGGGCCTGCGCCTGTGGTCCAAGGACGACCTGTGCATCTACGGTTCGGGCAAGCACGCCGTCCTGGCCGAGGAGCTGAAAAAACGCGGCGTGGCCAGCCTGGGCTTTGACCCCAAGGCCGTCAGCGTGTTCGACCACGAGAAGCTGCGCGAGCATTTTGAGCTGGCCCCGGCAGAGGGCCTGGTGGAGCGCCTGCGGCTGGTCAAGGACGCCGCCGAGGTGGAGCTTCTGCGCTCCTCCTGCGGGCTCAACCACCGCATCATGCGCGCCCTGACCGAGGAGCTGAAGCCCGGCATGTCCGAGATCGAGACAGCCTGGATGATCGAGCGCATGTTCCGCGAGGCCGGGGCCGAGGGGTTGTCCTTCCCGACCATCGTGGGCGTGGACAAAAACGCGGCCCTGCCCCACGCCATCCCCGGCGAGACCAAGATCGAGCGCGACAGCCTGGTGCTGGTGGACGCGGGCTGCCGCCTGAACGGCTATTGCTCGGACCAGACGCGCACTTTCTGGATCGGCCGCGAACCCAGCGACCGCTTCCACGAGACCAAGCGCCTGGTCATCGCGGCGCAAAAGGCGGCCATGGAGGTCATCAAGCCCGGAGCGCGCATGGCCGAGGCCTACCTGGCCGCGCTGCGGGTCTTTGAGGACGCGGGCGTGGCGCGGCAGTTCACGCATTCGCTCGGCCACGGCATCGGCCTGGAGACCCACGAGGGCCCGAGTCTTTCGCCCCGCAGCGAGGCCCTGTTCCAGCCCGGCATGGTCCTCACCGTGGAGCCCGGCCTGTACGACGCGGCCTGGGGCGGGGTGCGCTGGGAGTACATGGTGGTGGTGACGGACGAGGGTTGCAAGGCCCTGTAGGGCCTGTTTCTAAAAGTGTCTTTTGTCCCCTGGGCATCGTCATGAGTCGATTTGGAGCCAGGGCTGTACCGCATGAGTACTCTCCCTGGTTCCAAATCGATTCTTTTCTCGCCAGGGAAACACCATCCATCTTTTGGAAACAGGCCCAAGAAGAGGGAGATTCTGCAAAGCCCTCGAATAGAGTGGTCGGCTGCAAAGCCTCTTTGGGATGATCCAGCCGGGGGGCCGCACCCCGCCTGTCGTCGACGCCCGCGCAAAGCTCTGCTATCATGAACCCGCGCCAAACGACCATGCGCGGCCCCCGCTGCCGCAACATATTGTAATCACATCAAGGACATTGAATGACCACGACCCACCGCTTCGGCCACGTGGCCCTCATGGGCCCGCCCAACGCCGGCAAGAGCACCCTGCTGAACCGTCTGCTGGGGCAGAAGCTGGCCATCGTCTCGCCCAAGCCGCAGACCACCCGCAACGCCATCAGCGGCATCCTGACCAGCGACGCGGCCCAGGTGGTGTTCCTTGACACCCCCGGCGTGCACCGCATGGCCGGGCGCATGAACAAGCTGCTGCTGGAGGCCGCCTGGGGCGCGCTGCACCAGGCCGACGTCGTGGTGCTCATCCTCGACGCCGAGCTGTACACCAAAAAGCCGCACCTCTTCGACCGCGAGATACGCCCCCTGGCCGACCCGGTGCAGCGCGTGGAGCGCCCGCTGTTCATCGCCGTGAACAAGACCGACCGGGTGCGGCCCAAGGAGAAGCTTTTGCCGTTTCTCCTGCGCGTGGGCCAAAGCTTCCCTGGCGCTGAGATTTTCCCCCTCTCCGCCGAGACCGGCGACGGCGTGGACACCCTGCTCGCCGAACTCATCAAGATTCTGCCCGAGGGCGAGGCGCGCTACCCCGAGGACCAGCTGTCCACCGCGTCCATGCGCTTCCTGGCGGCGGAGACCATCCGCGAGAAGCTCTTTTTGGAGTTGGAGCAGGAGCTGCCGTACAGCACCATCGTGGAGATCGAGCAGTGGGAGGAGCCGGAGCCCATTGATGGGAAAGAAGGCCCTGTGCGCATCAACGCCGCCATCCACGTGGCCCGGTCCGGGCACAAGGGCATGGTCATCGGCAAGGGCGGCCAGCTCTTGAAGAAGATCGGCACGGCCGCGCGCATCGAGCTGGAGGTCATGCTGGAGCGGCCCGTGCACCTGGAGCTCTGGGTGCGCGTGCGCGAGGACTGGACCGAGGACACCGCGTTCTTGAGAGAGATGGGGCTGGGAGAGTAGATGGGAAGAGAAAGATTTTCTTGGGGGGAATGATTCCCCCCAAACCCCCTCCATTTGCGCCGAAAGGGCTGTTTCAGGAAGAACCTGAAACAGCCCTTTCGGCTTGTGCGGGTCAGGGGCAGCAGCTTGTGTTTCTCGGCATCTCAAGGTCTCGCTCGAAACCTTGTCAACCGGGAATTTTTGTCCTTTTTACGGCCAAAAACAGGGTAATTTTGTCCAGGCCCAAAAGCCCATGCTATACTCCATTGCAAATCCAGTGGAGGTAATTTATGCTTAAAGATAGTCAAGGCAGAAGGTTGTGGATCGTTGATGAACTCGGTGGCCATGCGCCGGTCATCAGCCATGCGGACATTCAAAATCGTACACGAGAACACGGTGAGCCTGATTGGTGGGTCGTGGCCAAAGACAAGGACTGGACACCGCCGGAGCCACGTTCGCTCCTCCGTGCAGCCGGGGAAAGTTTTGGCGGCGGCGCGGGCGGCGGTTCTGGCGGCGGGACGACCAGCGGGACCAAAATCGGCGCAGGCCACAAGCCCCAGCCCTACGGCGAGCATGGCTGGTATGGCGCGACAGGCGGGAGCTCCTCAAATGGCCCGGTGTACCGGGGGAAGGTCACGCCGCCTGCGCAGACGGGCAAGGCCGTTACGCCACCATCGGTGCCACTGAACAGGGCGGAAGAGTCGGCGTCTCGACAAAGAACGATGTTCCTGGAAAGCAGGACCCAAATCCAGAGGCGCTGCACCCCGAAACCCGTGAACAAGTGCAGGCAACACTGGACAAGGCCCCTGACACACATGATGTCAACATGAACAGCGCGTATCGCTCCGGCGACAAGGGGCCTCACGGTGAAGGCCAGGCTGTGGACATCAACCGGATCAACGGCCAGAAAATTTCTGATGCGGTGGACCCCAATGTGCCAGCGGAGCAGCGCGAAGCAATGCGTGAACAGTTGAGGGAGATCAGGGCAGCAGCAAAAGCGAACCCAGAAGTTGAGGCGTACGTTGATCCTCTGGATGGTTTCTTCAGGCCTGTTGACCCTGAAAGCAAAAGCGAAGGACGCAAGGCAGGACCCAAGGATATCTATGACCACAGACACCACATCCACATCACCATCCGCAAGCCCAGTCCAACAAGGCAGTGACCACATGCGCAGACACCTCGCAGTAGCCATATCCTGCGTATTTTGCTTTGTCTTGGTCACCCCGGCCCTGGCCCAGGAGCTGCCCCCAGCCCTGGACGAGACCACGCGCAACATCCTCTGTTTTGGGCTGCACGAGCGTATGCACGACCGGGTTTTTCAGAACATCGTGCGCATCTTCGTCACCCCGGAGCCGGGGCCCGTGGACCCCAAGGGCATGCGGCTCTACGTTGGTTTTGTCGAATCAGAGGACACGGCGGGCAAGCGGCAAGTTCTGTATCGCGGCCCCCTAGCCCACGACTGGCAGCGGCCACGGGCACCCGAAGCGTTGAAAGGCGTTCCATATGACAAGCGGCCCCTGCGGTATCATATGGATCGCCTGTACCGAGGGCCGGGAGGAAAGCCGCAGAGCGACACCGCAGAAATTGACCTGGAGGCCAAGCCCCCGGTGGTGCGCTACATCCAGCGTGACCCTGGCAAGCCCCCGCGCGAAGTGGTGGATCATCTTGTTCCTCAGCCGCTGACGGCCTCTACTCGCCTGCTGTTGCGCAGTTTTGCCAAGGACTACGGCACGGATGCTCTCACCTTGCGGTCGCTGGGCGTTAAGACCGAGGGCGACTACACCACCACCATTGACACCTGGGAGTCCGCGCCTAAGAATCCCAAGTACTATATTGTCTCCAGCCGTGACGGCAAGCAGTGCGCCGTCCACACCATGCCCTCGCGGCGCAGCTGGTGGCAGGAGCGGCTGTTGCACGCTGTTTCGCCCAAAAGCGTGGACGGGTCATTTGTGGTGGAAATACTGGAAGGCTTTGAGCCTCCGGGAAATAAAGACCCTCTGGCTGTTCGGGACCGCCGCCTGCGCATCACTATAAATTTGAAGGAGCTGCGCTCGGAGGTTCTGGATGATTGGCTGAGCTACGACGTGGATCACGAAATCTTCTACATTCCATAACGAGAAGGGGACGCGCGGAACCCGTTACATACGCAACCCCGATCCGACCACCGCTGACCGCATCCGGGCCATGGGCCGCGACCCGAATACGTTCTATATTCATGCGGACAACCGGAAGGATAATCAGTCGGCCTCGGAAGGGTGCATCATCATGAAGCCAAAGGAACGCTTGGCTATCCGGGAATTGCAAGGAGCGAAAATTCGTGTTGTTCGTTAGATTCTCTCTTGTTGTCCTTTGCAGCCTCCTCGCCCTGCCTGCGCACAATGCCTGGGCGGGCTTTGCGGCGCATGGATCAAGGATCGAAGTGTTTAGTGATAACGAGCACTTCCATTTTCAACCCGATTATGCCTTGAGAGATCGTGGCACCGGCTTCGGTGTAACAATGCAATATCCTAAGGACGTACTCATTCGCGTTTTCGACGAGCGGCACGACCGTTTCCAAGGCTTCGGGCCGAACGGCGACCAGGCGCTCACCGTGGACGAGTCCGTGCACCAGGACGTGACCGCCGCGCTCGGCAAGGCCAAGCGGCTTAATGTGGGCGGCTACGAGGAGCGCATGCTCTGCTACATCTCGGCCCGCCCCGGCGATGAAACCGTGGCCCTGTTCACCCTGTCCCATTGCCCGGACGACTGCACGCGCGTCATGGAGATTCAGCTGCGCGCGAAGAAGCGCGAAGTGCGCGCGCTGGACAAGTGCGCGGCCACACCGGGCGTACATGCGGACATCGCCACGCAGAGTGGCCTCAGGCTCGGCCTGACGCGCGCGCAGGTGCAGGCGATCCTCGGCCCGCCCCAGGCCCAGCGCGGCGACAAGTGGCTCTACGCCGCCTCGGTGAGCGTAAAATTCAGCGAGGAGGAATACACCCGGCGCGGCTTGCCAAGGCCGCCGGTCATCACACCGGACTACCCGTTCGCCGAGAACTTCAACAAATACATCGTGGTCTGGTTCAAAGACGACCGGGTGAGCGCCTTCCGGGTGAACATGGACTGGGTCTTATAGCCAACGCCACATCCGCCCAACAATACGGCCCGGCCTCCCCACAGCGGGGAGCCGGGCCGTTCCACTCTCCACCCCCATTGCCAGCACCCCCCGCAGCATGTACTCCCATAACGGGCGCTTTCCGCCCACCAGGGGAGGCAAGCATGCCGCAGCCAATGCACAACACGCCGCGCGTGGTCATCGTCGGGGCCGGGTTCGCCGGGGTTTTCGCCGCGCGGGAGCTGGCCGGGGCCAAGGCCGACGTGCTCATCATCGACCGCAACAACGCCCACGCCTTTCTGCCCCTGCTGTACCAGGTGGCCACCTCCGCCGTGGAGAGCGAGCACATCGCCGCGCCGGTGCGCGGCATCCTCCGCAACATGGGCAAAAAGGCCGCCAACCTGGACTTCTGCATGGCCGAGGTGCGCGGGGTGGATTTTGGCAAGCGCGATGTGCTGGCCCACGGCCCGGACGGCCAGGCGCTCAGCCTGCCCTACGACTATCTCCTGCTCGCGCCCGGCAGCGTGACCAACACCTTTGGCACGCCCGGCGCGGACGAGCACGCCTTCTCGCTGAAGAACCTGGAGGAGGCCGTGCGCCTGCGCAACCACATCCTGCGCAGCTTCGAGGCTGCGGCCTGGACCCCGGACGCGGACGAGCGGCGGCACAGGCTCTGTTTCGTGGTGGTGGGCGGCGGGCCCACGGGCGTGGAGCTGGCCGGGGCCATGGCCGAGCTCATGGCCGGGGCGCTCAAGCGCGACTTTCCCCGGCTCGCCCTGGCCAGCCCCTGCGTGACCCTGTTGGAGGCGGGCGACGGGCTTTTGCCGGGCTTCCCGCAGGGCCTGCGGGACTATGCGAAGCGCAAGCTCACGGCCCTGGGCGTGGACGTGCGCCTGGGCGCGGCGGTGGAGCGGGTGACGCCCGAGGGCGCGTTTTTGAAGGATGGCGGCGCGCACCGGGCGGCCACCGTGGTCTGGACCGCCGGGGTCAAGGGCGAACCCGTGGCCGCGCGCCTGGGCCTGGCCACCGCGCCAAACGGCCAAGTGCTCGCGCTGCCCACCTTGCAGAGCATGGAGCACCCGGAGGTCTTCCTGGCCGGAGACATCTGCCGGGCCGAGCACGCCGGGCGGCCGTTGCCCATGTTCGCGCCCGCGGCCATTCAGGAGGGCCGCCACGCGGCGCGGGGCATCCTGCGCCTGCTGGCCGGGCAAAAGCCGCAGGCGTTCCGCTATTTCGACAAGGGCATGATGGCCACCATCGGCAAGAAGGCGGCGGTGGTGCGCCTGGGCCGGTTCTCGTTCAAGGGCCTGCCCGCCTGGCTGTTGTGGCTGGCGGTGCACCTGACGTATCTCATCGGCTTCCGCAACCGGCTCTTTGTCCTGGCCAACTGGGCCGTGGACTACTTCTGGTCCGAGCGCTGCGTGCGCCTGATCAGCCGCCGGAATCCCCTGGCCTGAGCGATGGCCTGACCGATGGTCTGACCGATGGTGGCCTATGGTTTGACCTCTGACTTGACCTCTGGCTGGGCCCCTGGCGCGGTTCCTGGCGGGGTAAGGCCGGGGCTCAGCACCACGCGGTTGCCGCCCTGGATCTTCGCCTGGGCGAGGGCGCTGTCGGCGCGGCGCAGGATGCCGTCGAGGCCCTTTTCCTCCGTGGACACCAGGGCGCCGCCCAGGCTGATGGTCACGGGCTGTGGCAGCCTGGCCCGGGAGGCCAGCCGCGCCGCGATCAGCGAACGGAGGCGCTCGGCCACCTCGGCCAGGCGCTCGCCGTCCACCCCGTCGAGCACCAGCAGGAACTCCTTGCCGCCATAGCGGCCAAAGGTGTCGTACTTGCGCAAGGTGCCGACGATCATGGCGGCCAGCTCCCTGAGCACGACATCGTCCTGATTGAGGCCGTAGCGGTCATTGATGGCCTTGAACTGGTCCACGTCGATCATCAGGCAGCTCAGCAGCCCCGGCGGGGAAACCTGCCTGCGCTGCCGGGCCATGCTCTCGCGGAAGCGGGTCATGAGCGCGGTGCGGTTGGCCACGTTGGTCAACGGGTCAATGGTGGACAGGCGCTCCAGCAGGGCCTGGGACGTGGCCAGGCGCGCCTGCATTTGCCGGAAGCAGAGCCACAAGGCCAGCAGCAGCAGGCCCATGGTGGCCGCAGCCAGGCCGATGAGGGTCAGGTTGTAGAGGCGCAGGGCCTGGTTTGTCGTGTCGATGCCGAAGGACACGCTGAGGCCGCCGCGCACCTGGCCCACCTTGTAGCCCTGCCTGGCGTGGCAGGACAGGCATGACTGCTCGACAAAGAGTGGCGCCATGTAGAGCAGGCGCGCGCCATGGGCCTTGTCCTCCAGGACGGAGAACTCCTTTTGCCCGGCCTCAAAGGCGCGCAGGGCCTGGGACTCGAAGGGGTCCGGGGCGTTGTGCGGGTTCAGGGGGTTTAAGCTGGTCAGGTGGAAGGCGGGCGTCTCCCCCTTGCCGGGGAGCTCGGAGATTTCGCGCAGCATGAGGTCCGGGTTGATCAGGGTCAGCACACGGCCGTCGGCCGCATTGAGGTCCGGATTCTCTAGGTGCGGTTCGGACTGCATGCCTGGGCGCTTGATGACATACACGCCGCCGTGCTGCGAGCCCCAGCTGCGGGTGAGCAGAATCTGGGCAACGTGCGCGCGGGCCTGGGCCAGCAGCTGCCCGTGCAGCAGGGCCTTGCTGCGCGCGGCCAGGCCGAGGAACACAGCCGTGACGCAGAGCCCCGTCGCCAGGCTGGCGAGAAGAAGAAAGCGGAGGGAAATGCGTCGGTCGTCGGACATGTGGTGCTCCAACGCAGAACTTTGACAGAGTGGTTGCTCGTTGTCCAGAGGCCGAGGGACGAAAGACCGGGCCGAGCGCGTCTCTGGACCTGGCCTGAGCGCGTTCATTCGGGGTGGCTTCGTCCGCCGGAGAGGGCGGGCAGGATCGTTATTGTCCGGAGCGTTGGGCCCTGCGCCGGTTCAGGTAGCCCAGGGCCAGCGTGGAGACCTGAAGGCCCAGGCTCAGGCCCAGGCTGGCGAAGGAGAGCTTGCGCCGAAAGCCTGCCCAGGCCGCGTGGGACTCCAGGAGCAGCAATTGACGGCGCAGGTCGCACCGCGCGCTCAGACGGGCCTTGGCCGCCT
This sequence comes from uncultured delta proteobacterium, assembly GCA_903843965.1. Lineage (GTDB taxonomy): Bacteria > Desulfobacterota > Desulfovibrionia > Desulfovibrionales > Desulfovibrionaceae > Humidesulfovibrio. Next base: position 255,212 of record CAIMRY010000019.1, on the reverse strand, counting down.
GGATATCGTCAAGCTCGCTGTCTAGAAACATGCCTTGTCCTTTTTCAGTTCAGCCAGGCTTTGGGCAAAGAGCCCTGGCCCGGAGTTCAGCCGCCGCCTGAGGGCGCACAGCGCCGCCCCGCCAGCGCACAGCGCCGCCGCAGCCAGCAGCACGAGCCCGGCCAGCCGCCTCTCCGGCGGCAGGGCGTAGACCACGGCCGCCATCAGCAGCATGAGCCCGCACAGCACCAGCGCTGATCCCAGAATGGCCAGGATCAGCAGCTGGATGACGCGCACCCGGTCTTCGCGCAGCTCCAGAGCCAAGAGCTCCAGGCGGTCCCCCAGAGTCTCCGCCGCAAGCCCGCCCAGCCGCCCGACGGCTCCGGCCAGCTCCAACAGGGCTGTGCCCACCCCGGACATGCTACTTCCTCGAAAGGACCCAGCCGAGCAGCAGGCCCACGATGAAGGTGCCGCCGATGACCTGGTAGGGCTTGTCCTTGATCAGCTTGTCCGTGTCGCCTGCGGCGACCTTGCAGCTGTCCAGGAAGCGGTGGCCATATTCGCCGTAGCGGTCCTTGGCCGTCTCCATGGAGTCGGAGAGCGCCTTGCGGGCCGTCTTCACCTGCTCGTCCAGCTCGCCGCCGGTGGCCTCCAAAAGGGCCTGGGCGTGGTGCATGATCTCGTGCAACTCGGCACTCATCCGTTCCGTGTTGCTCTGCGTCGTTTCCATGCCTTTGTCCTCCTGTTCCATTGTGGCCGGGCGATTCGCCCTGCCGCTGGGGATTTATACTTTTTCACGTAGTCCTTATATACCACGCGGGACTTTGCCTTGTCTATGTTCTTGCATGGATTATTTGCGCGCGCGCAGGCAAGGGGGGAGCGGCCGCGCGGCGAACCCCGTCCCCGCCCCCCCGTTTACCTGCGCCGGGAATTGCTCTAGAAGGATATCCGGCGGGGCGGCCCGCCATCTTCCTGCATGCCAATCGGCCGGACCAACCGGCCAGAGAAAATGGACGGACAACCCCCATGCGCATCTCCGACAGACTCAAGAAACTCAAGCCCTCGGCCACCCTGGCCGTCAACGCCAAGGCCCAGGAGCTGAAAGCCCAGGGCCGGGAGATCGTCAGTCTGGCTGTGGGCGAGCCGGACTTCGGCACGCCCCTGCATGTGTGCCTGGCCGCAAAAAAAGCCATTGACGAAGGCTTCACCCGCTACACCCCGGTGCCGGGCATTCCGGACCTGCGCGCGGCCATCGCCGGGTACTATGGCCAGTTTTACGGGGTCTGCGCCAAGGCCGAGAACACCATGGCCAGCACCGGCGGCAAGCAGGTGCTCTTCAACCTGCTCATGGCGCTCATCAATCCCGGCGACGAGGTGCTCATCCCCGCGCCCTACTGGGTCAGCTACCCGCCCATGGTCGAGCTGGCGGGCGGCGTGCCGGTCATTGTGCCGACAACCCCGGAGAGCGGCTTTTTGGTCAGCGTGCGCGACCTGGAGGACAACTGCTCCCCGCGCACCACTGTGCTCATGCTGAACACCCCGAGCAATCCCACGGGCTGCCACTACGACCAGGCCGCCCTGGACGAGATCGCCCGCTGGGCCAGGTCCAAGGGCATCTTCATCATCTCCGACGAGGTGTACGACCGCCTGGTGTTTGAACCGGCCAAGCCCAGCACCCTGTCCGGCCTGTGGCAGCGGCACCCGGAGAGCGTGGCCGTGGTGGGCGCGCTGTCCAAGAGTTTCTGCATGACCGGCTGGCGCGTGGGCTGGCTCTTGGCCCACGCCGACCTGGTCAAGGCCTGCTCCAAGATCCAGGGGCAGAGCACCTCGAACATCAACAGCATCGCCCAGAAGGCGGCCATCGCCGCGCTCACCGGCCCCTGGGGCCTGGTGGAGCAGATGAAGACGGCCTTTGTGCGCCGCCGCGACCTGGCCCTGTCCGTCATCCGCTCCTGGCCGGGCGTGACCTGCCCCACGCCAGACGGCGCGTTCTATCTCTTCCCCGTGCTCGACAGCTATTACGACGACCAGACCCCGGACTCCGCAGCCCTGTGCACCCGGCTCCTGGAGGAGGCGGGCGTGGCGCTGGTGCCGGGCAGCGCCTTCGGCGACGACAGGTGCGTGCGCTTTTCCTACGCCGTGGCCGACGAGGTGCTTGAAAGCGCCCTGGCCAAGGTGGGCAAGGTTCTGCTGGGCGGCTAGCGCACACGACCGACACTTCAACCCTGAAAGGGGGGCCCATGACCGCAGGTTCACAGCAGCAGGACGTTCTGGACTGGACCAACGCCTCGTGGGAGCGCCTGGGGTCCTCTCCGGACCTGCGCGCCCGCGCGGGAGAGATGGCGCAGAAGCTCGCCGGGGAGATAGGCGCGGGCAGGCTGCCCTTTCTGGCCCTGCCCTTCATGGCCGGGCTGGAGCAGGAACTGGCCGCGCTGGAGTCCGGGTTCCTCAAGGGCTTTGAGCACATGCTGCTGCTCGGCATCGGCGGTTCGGCGCTCGGCGCGCGCGCCCTGCAAAAGGCCTTTGCCCCGGGCCAGGACCTGCCCGGCCACAGGGGCAAATCCCTGTGGATCATGGACAACGTGGACGCGGCCACCCTTGAGGCCCATCTGGACCGCCTGCCTGCGGACAAGACGTTGGTCTACGTGGTCAGCAAGTCCGGCGACACCATCGAGACCATCGGCCAGTACTTCCTGGTCAAGGACTGGCTGAAGCGCGCCCAGCCCACCGCCTGGAAGGACCACCTGCTGCTGAACACCGACGAGAACAAGGGCTACCTGCGCGAGGAGGCCACGGCCTTCGGCATCCGCACCCTGCCCGTGCCCGACAACCTGGGCGGCCGCTATTCGGCCATCTCCGCCGTGGGTCTGGTGCCCGCCGCGTTTCTCGGCATGGACTGGCGCGGACTGGTGCGCGGGTTCTCGTCCGTGGCCGCGCCGCTCACCGACCCGAAACTGGACGCCGCCAGCCTGGCCGCGCACCCGTCCTTCGAGTTCGCGGTCTGGGCCAAGGCGCTCATGGACGCGGGCTATTGCGAGCTCATCACCTTCTTCTACATCCCGGCCTGGTCCAGCTTCGCCGACTGGTTCGCGCAGCTCTGGGCCGAGAGCCTGGGCAAGGACGGCATGGGCTCCCAGCCCTTGCCCGCCGTGGGAGCAACGGACCAGCACAGCGTGAACCAGATGTTCCTGGACGGTCCGCGCAACAAGGCCTGCCTGTTCGTGGAGCGGGCCACTGGTCCAGCGGGCCTGCCCTTTCCCAAGGACATGCCCGCGATCTTCGACTATTTGCAGGGCAAGCGCTTTGGCGAGCTCTTGCCTGCCGAGGCCCTGGGCACGCGCATGGCGCTGACCCAGAGCCAGGTGCCGCTGGTGTGCCTGCGTTTGGGCGCGGACGACGCCGCAGCCGCAGGCAAGATGATGGCGCTCTTTGGCGCGGCCACGCTCTTGACTGGCTGGCTCATGGGCATCAACCCCGTGGACCAGCCCGCCGTGGAGTTGGGCAAGCGCCTGGCCAAGGCGCGCCTGGGGGCCTCCGGCCTGGCCGGGGAAAAGGCCCAGCTTTCCGCCTTCACCACCGGCGGACGCGACGAGCGGGGGTTTTAGCCCTTGACCATGTACAAGAGCCTGTTGGGCGCAAAGAAGCCCTTGCAGTTCGTCAAGGTCCTGACCTGGACCTTTCTCATCCTGATCCTGGTGACCAACCTGGGCCTGGCCGTGTTTTTGTCCAAGTACGCCGAGCGCGTGCTGCTGGAAAAGCAGAAGGAGTTCGGGCTGCTTTTGTCCGAGAACCTCTCGCACCAGATCTTCACGCGGTTCACCTTGCCCACCATCATCGGCTACGGGGCCATCAGCCTGCGCAACCCGGAGCAGTTCACCCGGCTGGACCAGGTGGTGCGCAGCACCATCCACAGCTTCCGCGTGCGCGAGGTGCGCATCTACGATCCCGAGTTCCGCGTCTCCTACTGCACGGACCCGAACCTGGTGACGCGCACGGGCCTGGCCGGGGAGGGCGTGAAGCGCGCCTACACCCTGGAGGAGCCGAACTTTGAGTTCTTCAGCAAGATATCCGGGGCCACGGCCCTGTTCCGGCTGCAGCTCAAGCCCGGCAGCGTGGTCCTGCGCGGGTACGCGCCCCTGCGCATGGAGCGCAGCTTCGGACCTGGCGTGAAGAACCCCATCATGGGCATCCTGGAGTTCAGCCAGGACATCACCGAAGACTACATGGCCGTGGTCAACTTCGAGCGCCTGGTCTACTCGACCTCGCTTTTGACCAGCATGGTCCTGTTCTTCCTCATCATCACCATCCTGCGCCGGGTCGACCGCATCAGCGCGGAGCGCCAGGCCGAAAAGGAGAAGCTGCTGCGCGAGCTGCACCAGCAGGAGAAGCTGGCCGGCATGGGCCGCATGGTGGCCGGCGTGGCCCACGAGATCAGAAACCCGCTGGGGATCATCCAGAGCAGCGCCGAGCTGGTGTTCAAGAAGGCCAAGGCCGACAACCACCCGCACACGCGCATCATCGAGGCCATCTACGACGAGAGCCGCAGGCTTTCGCGCACGGTGAACGACTTTTTGGACTATGCCAGGCCCCGCCAGCCGCGCATGGACGTGGTCGACATCTGCCGCATCCTGGAGCAGGCGGCGGTGTTCCTGGAGCACGAGTGCGAGGCCAAGGGCATCCGCCTGGAGCGCGACTGCCCGTCCGGCACCAGGGTCCTGGGCGACAAGGATCTGATCTACCGCGCGGTGTACAATGTGCTGGGCAACGCCATGCAGGCCATGGACCAGGGCGGGCTGATCGAGGTGTTTGCGCGGCCCGCAGCCCCTGGACAACCCGGACAGCCGGGCCTGCCGGCCGAGGGGGGGCCCTGGCTGGCGCTTTCCGTGCGCGACTCCGGCCCGGGCTTTGACGAGGCCAACCTGGACAAGATGAAGGACCCCTTTTTCAGCACCAAGGACACGGGCACGGGCCTGGGACTGGCCATCGTCACCAGCATTGTGGAGAGCCACGGCGGCTTTGTGGCCTTGAAGAATCACCCCGAGGGCGGGGCCGTGGTGACCTTGATGCTGCGCGCGCCTTCCGGCCAGGCCGCCCCCCCCGTCGCGCCCGTCGCCCCCGCGCCCCCCGCGCAAGGGTGATGACCCACCGGCCCCTTGGCCTTACGGAGTATGCATATGTCTGGAAATATTCTCATTCTTGACGACGAGCTGAACTACCTGCTCGTGCTCGACGCCATCCTGAGCGACGCCGGGTACAAGGTCACCACCCTGTCTGACCCGGAGATGGGCCTGGCCTTCCTGGAGGAATCCGAGGTCGACGTAGTGGTGACGGACATGAAGATGCCCAAGCTCACGGGCAAGGAGGTGCTCGACCACGTCAAAAAGCACTACTCCTACATCCCGGTGCTCATCATGACCGCCTTCGGCAGCATCGAGGCTGCGGTGGAGGCCATGCGCACCGGCGCGTTCGACTACATCACCAAGCCCTTTTCCAACGAGGAGCTTCTGCTCTCCATCTCCAAGGCCATGCAGTTCGCCCGGGCCCAGCAGGAGAACCGGCACCTGCGCCGACAGATCCAGGAGCGTTTCGGCCCGGAAAATATCATCGCCCGCGACAAGAGCATGCGCCACGTGCTGGACATGGTCCACCGCGCCGCGCCCAGCCGCAGCACCGTGCTCGTCACCGGCGAGAGCGGCACCGGCAAGGAGCTCATCGCCAAGGCCATCCACAACGAGTCCCCGCGCAAGGACGGGCCGTTCATCTCGGTCAACTGCATGGCGCTGAACACCGGCGTGCTGGAGAGCGAGCTGTTTGGCCACGAGAAGGGCAGCTTCACCGGGGCGGTGTCGCGTCGGCGCGGGCGCTTTGAACTGGCGGACAAGGGCACGCTGTTTCTGGACGAGATCGGCGAGCTGTCGCACGACATGCAGGTGAAGCTTCTGCGCGTGCTGCAGGAGCGCAACTTCGAGCGCGTGGGCGGCACCGAGTCCGTGGAGGTCGACATCCGCATCGTGGCCGCCACCAACCGCGACCTGACCAAGGCCGTGGCCGACGGGCGCTTCCGCGAGGATTTGTACTACCGCCTGAACGTGGTCAGCATCCAGCTGCCGCCGTTGCGCGAGCGCCGGGAGGACATTCCCTTTCTGGCCTCGCACTTCCTGGACCGCTACGCGCGGGAGAACGGGCGCGAGCTCAAGGGCTTCACCCCCTCGGCCATGGACTACCTCTCGGCCTACGAGTGGCCGGGCAACGTGCGCCAGCTGGAGAACGTCATCGAGCGCTGCGTGGTCATGAGCACGGGCGACACCGTGAGCGCAGAGGACCTGCCGCCGGAGATCAAGGACGAGGAGTCGCAGTTCAAGAGCGCGGTGGACCTGCTGCCGACCAAGCTCGACCTCTCGGAAACGCTGGAAAAGATCGAGGCTGCGGTGATCCGCCGGGCGCTGGTCCGGGCGGACTTTGTGCAGGTCAAGGCGGCGGAGCTGCTGAACGTGTCCAAGAGCCTGTTGCAGTACAAGCTTAAGAAGTACAATATTTCGGCGAAGTAGGGAGAAAGACCAGACGTTCATTCACCGCATCGCCTTCCCAAGGTTAAGTATGCTAATTGCCCAGGTTGCAAATTATTATGGACTTGGCAACACAACAACAGTCAATGCCGACGGGTCTTGGCTTCTAAATGTTATTGCCTGTAAACTTGGCCGATACAGCGTAAAGATCATTCAGAACAAACATGGCATGATGCCCAGTAAGCAGGTGGGCCAATTTATACACACGACAAGCATAGAAGTTGAGGGCGCAAAGAGTAAGATCGAAGGAGAGAATGTCGTCAGGGACATATGTGCATTGCTCTCACTTGCCTCAATGTCCCAGGTTGTTGCTTTTGAGTTTTCAACAGTCAGCGGTGGATGGAGAAGGCTTTCAGTTCGTGGTGTCTCCATGATGTTTCGCCCACTACTGGACACCAACAATGGTGATTCTGTAGTAAACTTCCTACAGCAAGTATGGCCGCGCTATAGAAAGCTTAAGCGTCCCAGAAAGCTGTATGCGGTTATAGACATGCTAACATTCACAGATGCCCCTTCCCGACCTCTAGAACTAAAGCTGGCTCAATTGTTTATTATATTTGAGAACATGAAGGGCACCTATGCGCACGTCCACCATATCCCCTTCTTCAAAGGATTTAGAAAAGTGAGTTCTCCCCCAAAGGCCAGTCTTAAAAAAGAACCCACCATTCCTTTTGAAACGCTCTTGAAGGATATGCTTCACGAAGTTGGGATGAAACCGGGCATAAAGCGGCTAATTGAATTGCGTAACGAGATCATCCATTTTGGGCTTTCGAGGAAACCATTCCGAGTCTTGACTGGGTACTACAATAATGGGCAAGATATTGTTCGAGAATATCTGCTAAGGCTCCTGGGTTATGAAGGAAATTTTTTAATTTATAGCCGAGCCTCCAGATTTCATAAACACCTGGGCCGTCACTAGTCTATACCTGTGAGATAAATCCCCCCCTCACTGTAGCCGAATACATGGCCGCGCTGCTCAATTGCGAGAGCTTGAGTAGGCAGGTGGCGCACCAACGCCCCTACACCACCCGCACCTCCACCCGTTTACTGAGCGCGGCCAGCGCCGTCTCCAGCTGGTCCAGGCGCGAGGCGTGGCGCAGGTCCAGCAGGCGGTCCACCTGCGGGCCGTGGGCCGAGAGCAGCCGCGCCAGATCGGCCTTGCGCGTGCCGGTCTCGCGCATGGCGCAATACAGCGCGATCTTCAGCTCCGCCAGCGCGGGCAGCGCCGCCACGGGCCGACCCAGGGCGGGCGCGGGCACGGGAATCTCTTCACGGTCGGCGATGCGCGCGGCCAAAGCCTCTTCAATGGCGTCGCGGGCTCGGAGCACGGCATCGGCCTCGTCCTCGGCCCAGGTGGTCACCTCCGGCAGGTCCGGGCAGGTCACCAGCAGGGTGACGTTGTCGTCGGGGCTTATTTCGATGGCATAGGCCAGCATGCTGTCTCTCCTCGTCTTACTGTTGGTCAAGGCCAAGGTCTTTCTTGATCTTCTGCACCAGCCCGGTTCCCAGTTCCTTGCCCTGGCCGTGCATGGGCAGGATCGACTTCCGCCCGCCCAGACGCACGGTCAGATGCCCGCTCCCGCCCCGGCTGCTCTCGAAGCTGCACCCCTGTTTGCGCAGCCAGCGCTGGAATTCCTTGGCTGTCATGGACACAACATAAGTGTTGCAAGAAGCAGAGTCAACACTTGTGTTGTGTTTCCGTCTCGCCCTTACCCCCCTCGACCCCCACCCCCATTTCCCCTACACTCCCTCCATGCCGCCCCATGACACCTCCCCCGTCGCCGAATACATCGCCGCGCTGCTGGCCAGCGAACGCCTGGGCAGGCAGGTCTGCCACCACCGGCTGGTGCCGGGACGCGAGGCCGAGTATGCGGAGCCAAAGCGCCCCTGGCCCAAGGCCATCCGCGAGGTGCTGGCCGCGCGAGGGATAGACGCGCTGTACAGCCACCAGGCCCTGGCGGCGGACCTGGTGCGCGCCGGGCGGCACGTGGTGGTGGCCACGCCCACGGCCAGCGGCAAGACCTTCGCCTTCCAGCTGCCGATCATCGAGGCCGTGCTGGCCAGTCCCGATTCCAGGGCCCTGGCGATATACCCCTTGAAAGCCCTGGCCCAGGACCAGTTGCGCGGGTTCAACGAGTTGCTGGAGGGACTGCCGGAAGGGTTGTCCCCGACGTTGCGGCCCACCGCCGCCATCTACGACGGCGACACCAAGCCCTCGGCCCGTGCCAAGATACGCAAGAAGCCGCCCAACCTGATCCTGACCAACCCGGAGATGCTGCACCTCTCGCTCCTGCCGCACCACGGAACCTGGGCCCAGGTATTCGCCACGCTCACGCATATCGTGCTCGACGAGGTGCACACCTACCGGGGCGTGCTGGGCGCGCACATGAGCCAGGTGCTGCGGCGCATGCAGCGCATCTGCCGCTACTACGGCTCGGACCCGGTGTTTGTGTTCTGCTCGGCCACGGTGGGCAACCCGGCGGAATTGTGCCAACTCTTGACCGGCATCGAGCCCGTGGCAGTGACGCAGTCCGGCGCGCCGACCGGGGCGCGGCACATGGTCTTCCTGAACCCCGAGGATTCGCCCGCCACGGCGGCGATTCAGTTGTTGCAGGCGGCGCTTTCGCGCGGATTGAAAACCATCGTCTACGCCCAGAGCCGCCGCATGACCGAACTCATCGCGCTCTGGGCCAGCGAAAAGAGCGGAGACTACCGCGACAAGATCAGCGCCTACCGCGCGGGATTTCTGCCTGAGGAGCGCCGCGAGATCGAGGGCCGCATGGCCTCGGGCGACCTCTTGGCGGTCATCAGCACCAGCGCTCTGGAGCTGGGCATCGACATCGGCGGGCTCGACGTGTGCATCCTGGTGGGCTACCCCGGCAGCGTCATGGCCACCTTGCAGCGCGGCGGACGCGTGGGCCGGGCCCAGCAGGAGTCGGCAGTGGTGCTGGTGGCCCAGGAGGACGCGCTGGACCAGTACTTCATGCGCCACCCCGAGGATTTCTTCGCCCGCCCGGCGGAGCGCGCCGTGCTGAACCCGGAGAACCCGGTGATCCTGCCGCGCCACCTCATCTGCGCTGCCGCCGAGCTGCCCCTGCAACCCGGCGAGCCGTACCTCAAATCGCCCGGGGTGCGCGCGGCCTTGGACGGGCTCATCAGCGCGGGCAAGCTCTACTACAGCGCGGATGGCCGCGACATCATCTCCCCGCGCAAGCGCCCCCAGCGCGACGTGGACCTGCGCGGCGCGGGCAGCCAGATTTCCATCGAGGACGCGGACACGGGCGCGGTCATCGGCGCGGTGGACAGCCTGCGCGCCTGCCGCGAGACCCACCCTGGCGCGGTGTACCTGCACCGGGGCCGCACCTGGCTGGTGGAGAGCCTGGACCTGCCCGGCGCCACGGCCAAGGTCCGCGCGGCCCGCGTGGGCTATTTCACCCGGGTGCGCAGCAGCAAGGATACGGAAATCCTCGAAATCTTCGACCGCCGCGAGGTCTTCGGCACCCGCGTCACCCTGGCCCGGCTCAAGGTCACGGAGCAGGTGACCGGCTACGAGAAGCGCAGCACGCGCGGCGGCAATCTGCTGGGCATGGTGCTGCTGGATCTCCCCCCGTCGGTCTTTGAGACCGAAGGCATCTGGTTCGATGTGCCGGACGCGGCCCGCCGGAAAGCGGAAGACCAGTACCTGCACTTCATGGGCGGCATCCACGCCTTCGAACACGCGGCCATCGGCATCCTGCCGCTGCTGGTGATGACGGACAGAAACGACCTGGGCGGCATCAGCACGCCCCTGCACCCGCAAACCGGCGGCGCGGCGGTGTTCATCTACGACGGCATGCCCGGCGGCGCGGGTTTGACCAGAGAAGCTTTCAGCAGTGCGGAAGAACTGCTCGACCGCACCCTCGCGGTCGTCCGCGACTGCCCCTGCGAGCTGGGCTGCCCCTCCTGCGTGCACTCGCCCAAGTGCGGCAGCGGCAACCGGCCCATCGACAAGGCCGCGGCCCTGTTCCTGCTGCGCGAGCTGTCCACCGGCGCGCCCGGAGCGGATATCTCACCGGAAATCACGCCAGAAATTTCAAAAGCCCAGGAGACCGCCATGCCCAAGGAAGGAACGCTGCCCGGCCTCGAATTGACCGGCATGCCCGCCATGATCATCCCGAAACGCTTCGCCGTGGTCGATGTGGAGACGCGCCGCAGCGCCGCCGAGGTGGGCGGTTGGACCCGGCCCGACCTCATGGGCGTGTCCATCGCCGTGCTGTACGACTCCGGCGAGGACGCGTTCACGGACTACCAGGAGCACGAGATCCCGCTTCTCGTCGAACGCCTGAAATCATTCGATCTTGTGGTGGGCTTCAACATCCTGCGGTTTGACTACGGCGTGCTGGCCGGGGTACACCCCTTCGCCTACGCCAGCCTGCCCACGCTGGACATGCTGGCCCACGTGCATGAGCGCCTGGGCTACAGGCTCAAACTGGACAACCTGGCCCAGGCCACGCTGAACGTGGGCAAGAGCGCGGACGGCCTGCAAGCCCTCAAGTGGTGGGCGGAAGGGCGGTTGGACGAGATCGCCACATACTGCCGCCAGGACGTGGCTGTGACCCGCGACCTGTACCTCTATGGCCGGGAGAACGGGCACGTGCTGTTCTCCAACAAGGCCGGACAAAAGGCGCGGCTGCCGGTGGGGTGGTAGGGGCTGGTAGAAGGCAGGCATAGAGTGATGCAGGAAGCGACGCCGACAGACATCTCCACCCTCAGCGGCGACCATGAGGACGAGACCTTCACGGGTGTTGAGGGCGACAACTCCGAGCTTCGCTCCGCCAGCTTCTCTCAGTGCGTCTTCCGCAACTCGTCCTTTCAATTCGCCAAGCTCACCAACTGCACCTTTGAACACTGCGTTTTCGATTGCTGCAACCTGTCGCTGCTGCATTTGCATTCAACAAAAATCATCCGCGCAAAGTTCCTCAATTCAAAACTGAGCGGCATCAACTGGAGCAGCACGAGCGGGTTCTTTTCCGCAACATTCAACGGCTGCGTGATGGACAACAGCTCTTTTACTTCCATGAACCTTTCGAAATACGAGTTCCATTCCTGTTCATTCCGTGATGCATCCTTTATGGACACGAAACTCGCTCATGCGACATTCGAAGAATGCGACCTCCGTAATTGCACCTTTCACAATACGGACCTGAGCCACGCGGACTTTTCCACCTCGTACAATTACTTCATAAGCGCGGACTCGAACAAGCTGTACAAAGCAATATTTTCCTTGCCGGAGGCCGTCTCTCTCCTTTCCAATTTCAACATCATTTTGAAGTAGGGCCTGGTCTCGCGTTTTGACGCGTCCACCCGGTTGGCGGGCCACTACAAGGCGCACGCTGGCGTTTGCCCACGGCAAGGGAGCTAATTCATCTTGCGGAGACGTTGGACGCGCTGTATTTCTTCCGGGCTGTCGCCAGGGTGCGGCAGCCAGGGCAACTCTCCGCCCGCACCGCACAAGGACAGACATGCACGCACGACTTTTTCGCGCCGACGCCCTGCTCATGCTCACCGCGCTCATCTGGGGCGCGGCCTTTGTGGCCCAGCGCCTGGGCATGGAGCACGTCGGCCCGTTCACCTTCAACGGCGTGCGCTTCATGCTCGGCGCGCTTGCGCTCCAGCCGCTGATTTGGCGCATGCAGGCCACCCGCAGCCGCGAGGGAGCGAGGCCGGGCCTGGAGACGCCGCGCCTGCTCCGTTACGGACTGTTGGCCGGGTGCGTGCTCTTTGCGGGCGCGGCCCTGCAGCAGGTGGGCATGGTCTACACCACGGCGGGCAAGGCCGGGTTCATCACCGGGCTGTACGTGGTCATGGTGCCCTTGTTCGGGCTGTTTTTGCGGCAGCGGGCCGGGGCGGGCACGTGGCTCGGGGCGGTTGCGGCGGCGGCGGGGCTGTATCTTTTGAGCGTGAACGAGGACTTCAGCATCGCGTACGGGGACGTGCTGGAGCTCATCGGCGCGGTGTTCTGGGCCGGGCACGTGCTCTTGATCGGGCGGCTCTCGCCCGGCATGGACGCCACCGACGCCGTGAAATTGGCCTCGGCGCAGTTCGCAGTGTGTTCGCTCCTCAGCCTGGGCGTGGCCGTGGCCACGGAGCCCGTGACCCTGGCCGGAATCTGCGCTGCGGCGCTGCCCATCCTCTACGGCGGGCTCATGAGCGTGGGCGTGGCCTACACGCTGCAGGTGGTGGCCCAGCGCGACGCCAATCCGGCGCACGCTGCCATCATCCTGAGCCTGGAGGCCGTGTTCGCGGCCGTGGCCGGGTACTTCGTGCTGGGCGAGGTTTTGGCCCTGCGCGCGCTCGTCGGCTGCGGCCTGATGCTCGGGGGCATGCTGCTCTCCCAGCTGCGGCCCTAGGACCGGCCAAGACCGGCGGGGGTTCAGTACAGCCCGGCGTTCTCCGGCCCGTCGATCCTGGCGCAGGTCTCGTCCATGTACTGCACCATGTCCTCATACACCTTCTCGACTGAGGTCTTGAACTTCAGCCAGCCGTCGCTCGGGGCGGCCTCAGCGGCCTTGAGCTGGTCGCGCAGTTCATCGCGCTTGGCCTTCAGGAAAAAGTAGGTCTTTTCGAGCTCCATCCGGGCCTGCTCGCTCTTGGGCTTTTGCCGTGCCGAGAGCTTGGCCATCTTCTCGTCGAACTCCTTGAGCCTCGTCTCCATGTCGCTCATGAACTGCTGCTTGACCATGGCCCATCCTCCGGCGGTTTGCGGGGTTTTAGCGGGGTCGATTTCGCGCATCGCTTGCTGATTACATACAACATTTTCCGGCCTGTGTCCACGCATGGGGAAACACTTGGCGTCTGCCCAGGCGCGGCCCGGGGCAAAGGTCTTGACGAAGGGGGGGCGAATGCTTTCTATTTGCCGCAGCACACCGGATGCAGAGCATGCCGGACGAAGAGCACACGACGAGGAGCACCAGACGATGAGCATCATGTTCGGCGCGCGCGCGCCTTTCTATAAATTGCAGGGCTGCGGCAATGACTTTGTGGCCCTGGACAACCGCGTGCTGCGCCTGCCCGAGGGCCTCATGGCCGAGTGGGCCCGGCGAATCTGCCCGCGCGCCTTTGGCGTGGGCGCGGACGGCCTGTTCTTCCTGGACCACCCGCAACCAGGCGCGGACGCCGACTACCGCTGGCACTTCTACAACGCCGACGGCTCCCGCGCGGAGATGTGCGGCAACGCCAGCCGTTGCGTCGGCCGCCTGGCCCATGCCCTGGGCCTGGCCGGGGTGCGCCAGCGCCTGGCCACGGACGCAGGCACCATCGCCATCGAGGTCCTGCCCGAGTCCGGCCAGGTCAAGGTCCAGCTGACCCGGCCCGAGGGCCTGGCCCTGGGGGCAAAGCTGCAGGTGCTTGGCCGCGAGACCGAGGTGCACTTCGTGAACACCGGCGTGCCCCACGCGGTGATCTTTGTGGATGACGTGCGCGCGGTGGACGTGGCGGCCCTGGGCCGGGCCGTGCGCTTCCACGAGCACTTCGCCCCGGCGGGCACAAACGCCAACTTCGTCCAGGTGCTGGACGCGCGCAGCGCGCTGGTGCGCACCTACGAGCGCGGGGTGGAGGGCGAAACCCTGGCCTGCGGCACGGGCGTGTCCGCCGTGCTGGTGGTGGCCAGCGCCCTGGGCCGGACCGGGGAGCGTGTGGAGAACACCACCAGCGGCGGCGAGGTTCTGGTGACGAGCCTGGAGAACGGCCAGGTTTTTTTGCAGGGCGCGGCGGAGCTGACCTTCACCGGCGAGCTGAACATTCCGGCCCTGGGGCTGCCTCTGCCCGGCGCGCAGGGCTGAAGTCCGGCCCCCGCAGGGGCGCGGCGTATGGAAGGGGGCAGCAGCCCCTTCGGCCCACCTTCGCCTCTCTTTCGCGGCGCACTTTGCGTCGCCCTTCGCCCGGTTGACGGGCGCTATTCCCTAGAAGTCCTTCCGGGCGGCCTCCATGGCCTGCTGCGTGGCCTGCAAGAGGTCGTCCAGGGTCTCGCACAGGCCCGGCAGCAGCGCGGAGAGCTTGTCCCTGGCCGCATCCTCCAGGTTGCCCGCAGCCCGGCTGGCCGGGGCCGCCCCCACGCTGGCGCAGGAACTCTTCAGGGAGTGCGCGGTCAGGCGCAGGGTGGTCAGATCGCCCTGTTCCAGGGACGTGGACAGGGCCTGGCGCTTGGCTGGCAGGTCGGCCAGGAAGATGCCGACAACCTCGTCGAAGAGCGCGCGGTGCCCGCCGAGCATGCTCAGGGCGGTGCGCAGGTCCACGAGGTCCGGCCTGGCCCGCAGCGTGGTCTCTGCCCGGGTGCTGGGGGCGCTGGCGCTCTGGCCCGCCAAAATCTCGGCCAGGTCCTGGAAGCTGACTGGTTTGGGCACAAACCCGCTCATGCCGACCTCGGCGCACAAGTCGCGGTAGCTGGCCAGGGCGTGGGCGGTCATGGCCAGCACGGGCACAAAGCGGTTCAACTCCCCGGCCTCCCCGGCGCGCAGCCTGCGGGTGGCCTCCAGCCCGTCCATGACGGGCATCTCGATATCCATCAGCACCAGGTCGAAGCCCTCGTGGCGCAGGAAAGACAACGCCTCCTGGCCGTTGGCCGCGTGGCGGTTGGTGTGCCCCAGCCGCCGCAAAAAGGCCTGGGCGATGACCGTGTTGGCCGGTGTGTCTTCGGCCAGGAGCACGTGCAGGGAGCGGGCCTGCCTGGGGAGCTCCAGGCTCTTGGCCGGTGCTTGCTGCTCTGCCGGGGCCTCGGCCAAGGCAAAGGGCAGGGTGACGAAGAAGGTGCTGCCCGCGCCGGGCTCGCTCACCAGCCAGATGTCTCCGCCCATGAACCGCGCCAGCTGCCGACAGATGGCCAGGCCCAGGCCTGTTCCGCCATACTTGCGCGAGGTGGAGCTGTCGGCCTGGGTGAAGCTCTCGAACACCAGGTGCTGCACGTCCTCGGGGATGCCGATGCCGGTGTCCTGGACGCGCAGCAGCAGCTGCACCCCGCCCATGAGCGCGCCGGTGGGGCTTTTGGCCCTGGGCGGAGAGTCCGGCCCGACCCGTTCCAGGGAGATGTTGACGACGCCCTCCATGGTGAACTTGACGGCATTGGCCACCAGGTTGACCAGGATCTGGCGCAGGCGGGAGGGGTCGCCGTTGACATGGGTGGGCACCCCCGGGCCGATCTCCGCCGTGAGCCGGAGGCCTTTGTGCTCGGCCACGACGGCGAGATGCTCCACCGAGCTGTGCACCAGCTTGTGCAGGTTGAAGGGGATGCGCTCCAGGCTGATGGCGCCGCTCTCCACGCGGGAGAGGTCGAGGATGTCGTTGACCAGGGCCAGGAGTGTGCGGCCGGAGTCGCGCAGGGCGGCCAGGGAGTGGCTGCGCTCCTCCGTCGTGGCGGCCATCTCGGCCAGTTCGGAAAAGCCCAGCACGGCGTTCAAGGGCGTGCGCAACTCGTGGCTCATCTTGGCCAGGAAGTCGCTCTTGGCGCGGCTGGCCTCCTTGGCGGCCTCCATGGCGGCGCGCAGCTCGCGCTCCAGGCGCACGCGCTCGGTGATGTCCGTGGCGATGGTGCAGATCCTGTCCGGGGCGCCTGCGGCGCCGTGCAGGGGGAATTTCGTGGAGAGCAGGGTGATGATGCCGCCGCCGGGCATGGGCAGCTCGACCATCCTGGTCATGGGCAGCCCGGAGTCCAGGATGTCCTTGTCCTCCTTGCGCGCGCTGGCGGCGATCTCCGGCGGGTAGACATCCTCGGTGCGTTTGCCGACGATCTCGCTGGCCGGGCGGCCCCAGAATTCTTCGATGCGCTTGCTGGCCAGAAGAAAACGGCCATTGTTGTCGCGGATGGTGATAAGCGCCGGGGTGGTTTCCAGGATGCAGCGCAGGTGCTCGCTGGTGGTGCGCAGATCCTCCTGGGCGCGCTTGATGGCCGTGATGTCGGTGAGGGTTTCCAGGCGGGCCAGGCGGCCGTCGACCCAGCGCAGGGCCTGCACGCGCACCAGGGTCCAGGTTCCGGCGGTCTCGTCGTGCTCCTCGCGCGTGTGCACGCCCAGGGGCTCGCCGCGTTCGTCCAGCAGTCCCTGGCGCGGGCAGCGCTGGCACTGGGCCCGCCCGCCGCGCACCACCTCCCAGCAGGGCCGGCCCAGCATCTCCTGGCCCCTGGCGTCGTAGACCACCTTGTTGGCGTAGCGGATGATGTCGGACTCGGCATCGGCCACGAAGATGGCGTCGGCCTGGTTCTCCAGCACGCGCAGGAAGCGCTGGTTGGAGCGTTGCAGCTCCGTCTCCATCTGCTTGCGGTCGGTGATGTCTGTTGAAAACCCCTGCATGCCGGTCAGGACGCCCGTGTCGTCGTACAGGCCGCGCACGGTGAGCGAGGCCCAGAAGGCGCCGCCGTCGCGTCGGCAGGCCTCGTGCTCGAAGCGGCTGACGTGGCCCTCGGCCCGCAGCAGGTCAATCAACAGGTCGCGCCGCTTTGGGTCCACGTAGGCCTGGCGGCGGATGTCGATGATCTCGGTCTGGAGCTGCTCCAGGGAGTCGTAGCCGAACATGCTGACGTGCGCCGGGTTGGCCTCCAGGAAGCGGCCTTCGACGGTGCTGGCGAAATAGCCCTCGGACGAGTTGTCCAAAAACTCGCGCAGCCGCTGTTCCGAGGAGCGCAGGTTGGCGTCGGAGCGTTGCAGGGCCTCGGCCATGGCGTCCACGGCGTCGGCCACCTCGGCCAGCTCGCCCTTGGCCCGGCTGTGGATGCGCACGGAAAGGTCCCCGCTGCCCAGGCTCCGCAGGGCCGTGAGGATGTTTCCCGCAGGCTTCTGGATGGTTCTGGCCACGAGTCCGGCCGTCACAAGGCTCAAAATGGCCGCAGCGATGAGCGCCAGGGTGTTGCGGCGGCCGCTGGCCTGTGCTGGGGCGAGCAGGTCGGCCAGGGGAATGCCCACGCGCACGTACAGCTCCTGGCCCGGCTGCCTGGCCAGCGGGCTGTAGGCAAAGATGCGCTCCACCCGGTCCTGCCCCAGCTCCTTGTGGATTGTCCGGCCCTGGCGCACCTGGCCCATGACCGCGCGAACGTTGGGAATAAATTTTGCATATTCTGCTGTGCGCATGGGGAAATGTGCACGGATTTCTCCCTGCGCGTCGACGACGCAGACCGAGGAATTCGGCGAAAGGTTCAGGGAGGCGGCGTGCTTGTCGAACCAGTCGAACCCTGTGGCCACGCCCAGGACGCCGCTGAGGCGGCCTGCGGAGTCCCGCACCGGGCAGCCCAGCGAAATGACCGGCCGCCCGGTGGTGCGGCTGACCACGAATTCGCCCTGGGTGCAGTCCAGGGTGCGCACAACGTCCTGAAACCAGGGCCGGTCGGCCACGGAGTAGGGCCGCGTCCCCGGCAGGGAGGAGGCCTCAAGGCCCCCCTGGGCGTTGAACAGGCTGCACACCACGTAGCCCGGCGACTGGGCGACGATGTCGCGCAAGATCGTGGACACGGGCGTTCCGACAGGGTGCTGCACCTCTGGCAGCAGGGACAGCGCAAAGAGCAGCTGCCTGCTTCCGGCGAGAACCAGCCGACCCTGCCCGGCCATGCGGTCGGACAGGGCCTGCACCTCCAGCACGGATTCGTCCTGCAGGTGCTTGCGGAAGTCCTGGTGCAGGGACACGGCGGTGATGATGGCGGGCGCTAGAGCCATAAGGACCAAGAGGCCCAGGCGGAAGGTGAGTGAATGAAAGAAGGACGATCGCATGCCCGAGCACCCCTGGCTGAACGCACGTATGCGCTGCATGCGGGGACGATAGCACCCTTGCAGCGGCGGCACAATGCCCGACCGGGCCGGAGGGCATGAGCATGGCTGCGGGAAAGAATTGCCCGGCGCCGGGCCGTCTGCTGGTGAGCGTGGTCATCCCCTGCCACGACTACGCCCGGTTCCTGCCGCAGTGCCTCAACTCGCTGCTGGTTCAGGACATCGACCCCCTCAAGCTGGAGGTGGTCTTTGTGGACGACGAGAGCAGCGATGGGTCCCTGGACACGGCGCGCGCGCTCTTGAGCCGCATGCCCTTCGGCGCCTGGCGCACACTGGGCCTGGCGCGCATGGGGCGGCCCGGCCCGGTGCGCAACGCCGGACTGGCCCTGGCCCAGGGGGAGCACCTGCTCTGCCTGGACCCGGACGACCAGCTGCTGCCGGGCTACCTGACCAGCTGCCTGCGCGCCCTGGCAGACGCGGATGTGGCCTACACCGGATATTTCGTGGACACCGGCGGCCAGCGCCTGGAGATAACGCCGCCGGACTACAGCCCTCTTCTTCTGGCCAACCAGAACTTCATGCACGCGGCCTCGCTCATGCGGCGCGCGGTCTATGACCGCGGGGCGCGCTACCGCAGCGTCACGGGGTATGAGGACTGGGACTTCTGGGTCCAGGCGGCGCTGCTGGGCGCGCGGTTCGTGCGCGTTACGGGGGCGCTGGTCACCTACCAGATGCACGGCCTGGGCTATTTTCAGACCGTGTTTCAGCAGGACGGCGTGAACAAGGCGCAGATCGTGGTCGACAACCCGGGCTTTTTTCCGTCCTGGACCAGGGCCTGGGCGCGGGCCCTGCTGCGCGGCGAGCCCTGGGCCGAGGGCTATTCGCGCGGGCTCATCCCGGTGCTGCGCGGGCAGGTCCGGCTGGACCGGCAGGTGGGGGCGGCGCAGAACCCTGGACCGGGCTGCGGGAATCAACTACCGTGCGGGCCCATGGACACCACGCCAGATGAACCGGCGGACAGATGAACCAATCAGCCAGATGAATCAAGCAGCCAGGCCGAGATGACATGAGCACCCAAGGCGAAACCAACACAGGGCACCAGTGCCTCCCGGAGTCCGAGCACCGCCGCTATGGCCGGATGCTTCTGGCCGTGACCGTGGCCGGGGCGCTGTTCTGCGCCGGGCAGATGGTGCGTTGGTGGCAGGAATATTCCCGGGCCCAGCGGCTGGAGCAGGCCGTGCACGAGGTCTACAAACGCGCCCTGGGCGGCGATCCGGGCCGGTCGCCCTACGGGCGGCTGCAGTTCGAGCTGGGCAAGCTCCGGGCCGAGGCCTCGCAGCGTCTGGATCTTGTGGAGCTTCTGGCGGCCCTCTCGCGCCGCGCGCCGGAAGGGCTGCGCATCACCGAGGTCTCCATGGCCGCGCAAAGCGGCGTGGTCAGCGGCACGGCGCAGAGCGCCAAGGACCTGGAGCTGTACCAGTCGGCCCTGGCCACAGAGAGCCTGTTCACCTTCAGCCTGCGCACGGTCGACGCCTTCAAGACTCCGGTGCGCTTTGAACTTTCCGTAAAGGCCCGGAACCGCGCCGCGCCGCCAAAGGTGGACCAGTGACCTGGCGGTGGATGGCGCGCCTGACGCACCTGACGGCCAAGGCCCAGCGCCGCCTGTGGCGGCTTTTGGTGCTGGCCTGGGGCGTGGGGCTGCTGGCGGCCTGGGCAGTGCTCTCGGCCCTTACCCGCGTGGCGGAAAAGGCCTACGAGGACGCGGGCCAGACCTACGTCATGGTGGCCCCCATGGCTGCGGAGGCCATGGACCTGCGCGGGCGGATGATGACCCTGGGCGACGCCCCTCCGCTCCAGGCTGCGGAGCAGGTGGCCCAGGGCGTGGGCATTGACCCTGCGCGCCTGCGTGTGCTGCCCCTGCCGGGCCTCCAGGGGCCGGAGCGGCTGTCCGTTACGGCGCGGGGCTTGAGCCTGCGCGAGCTGGTGGAGGTTCTGCGCGACCTGCGCCTGCAGGCCGGGCTGATCACCGAGTCGGGGCACATTTCCGTGCGCTCGGACAACGACAAGCGCGTGGACCTGGAGCTGGTCCTGTCGCACTAGGGGCCAAAGGCGCAGATGAGCACACAGCAGGGCACCCGGCAGAACACGCCGACAGACATCCCGCCGAATAATGACGCGCCCCAGTGCCCGGAGCGCAGCAGCCCGCGCGGCTGGCGCATTCTTGGCGGGGCGGGGTTCGCGGCGCTGTGCGCGGGGCTTTTGGCCGGGCTGGTGCTCTACCTGCCCTGGGACACCATCTGGCACCTGGGGCTGCGGCACTTTGCCGGCAGCCACCCGGAGCTGCGCATGACCTGGCAGAACGTGGACCGCGCCGGGCCGCTCGGCTTCCGCGTCAACGGCTTTGCGGTGGATGCGCCGGGCTGGAACGTTTCGCCCCGGATGCAGTGGGTGGACGTGCGCCTGGGCGTGACCCCGCTCTGCACCGTGCGCGTGGACAGCGGCGGGCGCGAGGCCCGGCTGGTGTACTTCGATTCCGGCGCCTTCGACATCCAGGGCCAGGTCAACCTGGGCTGCCTGGGCCGCCGCGACATCCAGGGCAGCCTGGACGTGCGCAGCGATGGCGTGTTCCTGCGCCAGACCAGGGTGCTGGAAAAGGGCTTTCTGGACCTGCGCGGCGTCTCCCTGACGCTGCCCGGCAACCTCTGGCTGGGCGACGCTGCTCTGGCCCTGGCCTACCAGGAGGGCAGCCTGCGCATCCGCTCCTTCACCCTGCGCGAGCCCGTGCAGGTGCGCGCCGAGGGCACTGCGGCCCTCAAGCCGGAGTCGCTGCTGCGCTCGCCCTACGTCGTCAGCGGCGAGGTCATCCGCGGACGCGAAACCTTCCCCTTCAACTCCTCGGGCATTCTGGGCGATTTCCTGGGCCAGGCCGCCCTGCCGGAGTGAATTGCCCTCCGCCGCAAAACCGGATAGAAACACGCGATTGACATGCACCTGAAGTCTTGGCTGTGCGGGGGAAAAGCCTTGCGGCCGTGGGGAGCAATCGCATGGGACGCCCTGGAGCTCCGGGAACCTGCGGCCTCATTGCCGCGCTGCTGATCTGCCTGCTGGCCGGGCCGACCCTTTTGGCCGCGCCTGCGGCCGGGGCCGGGGCGGAGACCGGGGCCGTGGGGCTGCGGATCGGGCTGGAAGGTGCGGCGTTCAAGGACTTTCTTCTGTTCATGGGTCAGTTCTCGGGCAAGAACCCGGTGTACCGCGTGGACCAGCTGCCTGATGCCACGGTGACCCTGGTTTCGCGCCAGAGCGTGGGCGAAGCCGAACTGGCGGAGATGCAGGCCCTGGTGCTGGGCGTTGCGGGCTTGATCGCCATCCCGCGCGGCGAGGTCTGGTACCTGCTGCCCGACCCCAAGCACCCGGTCCAGGTGGCCGGGCCCACGCAGATTTTGGCCCAGCGGCTGGCCCCGGGGCTGGACCTGGCCCAGGCAGCCCGCGTGCTGGAGGGGTTGCGCTCGGACGACGGCCAGGTGGCTGTCGCCGCCCAGGGCCACTGGCTGGTCCTGCGCGACAGGGCCGAGCGGGTGGCGCGCGCGCGCGCGGTGCTGGCGGCCCTGGATGCCGCGTCCGCCGGGGCCGTGCTTGAGCTTGCGCCCTTGCAGCGGGCCGAGGCCAGGCTGGCCGCGCGCAAGCTGGGCATGCATTTCCGGGGGCTGCCCGGCCCGGCTCCGGTGGTTTTGGCCCTGGAGTGGAGCAATTCGGTGCTGCTGGCTGGCGGCGCGGACCAGGTGGACCAGGCCCGCCGCCTGCTCTCGCAGATTGACGAGGGCGGACGCGCGGCCCCGGCGCTGCGGGCCTTTCGGCTGCGCTACGCCAAGGCCGACAAGGTGGCCGGGGTGCTGCGCGGGCTGGCCGCTGCGGACAAGGGGCTGGGCAACGTGCGCGTGAACGCGGAGGCGGGAGCCGTGGTGGTCCTGGCCGAGCCGGAGTTCATGGCCCAGGCGGAGCGCGTGGTGGAGAAGCTGGACCAGCTGCGGCCCAGGGTGCTGCTGGAGGCCCTGGTGCTGGAGCTGCCCGCGCGGGCTTCCGGCCGGGAGATTTTGTCCGTCAGTCCTGGCGCGGGGATGGGCGCGGGGATGGGCGCGGCCGGAGGTGCTGCGGCGGTGGCGAATCCGCCGTCGGCTTCGCCAGCCGGGAGCAGCGGTTTTGACCAGGCGGCCGTGGGCCTGGGCCTGGCCCTGCGCGGAAGCGCGTTGGGCGTATTGGCGGGCGTATTGGCGGCGGAAGAGGCTGCTGGCCCAATGGCCGCGCCGACCGGGCTGGACGCCCTGGCTGCGCAACTGGCTGCGGACCCGGAGCTGCGGGTGCTGGCCCGGCCCAGGGCCGTAGTCCCGGACGGCGGCGAGATGCGCCTGAGCATCACCCGGCCAAATCCGCCCGGAGCAAATCCGGCGGGGACAAATCCGGCGGGCACAGGGCCGGAGGTGGAGAGCCAACGGCTGGTGTTCACGTCCCTGGAGGACGCGGAGGGCGGACAGGTGTCTGTGCGCGTGCGCCTGGAAG
The DNA here is from genome assembly GCA_903843965.1 of uncultured delta proteobacterium. Lineage (GTDB taxonomy): Bacteria > Desulfobacterota > Desulfovibrionia > Desulfovibrionales > Desulfovibrionaceae > Humidesulfovibrio. The sequence goes on along the minus strand of CAIMRY010000019.1, from coordinate 232,390 downwards.
ACGCCGACCCCGGCGCCGGACCCCAGTGGGCCGAGGCACGCATGCCCGAGGGCGCGCTGCTGCTCTTGCTGGCCAAGGAGCCGGGCCCGGCGCAGGGGCTCCAAGCCGGATCTCAGGGTGAGGCCAGCGCGGGCTGGACGTTGTTTTCCCGCCGGGGGCCCCAGCACGGGTCGCGGCGGATCGGCATTGTGCTCACGGGGCGGGTGGTCCGGGACGGGGAGTCCTCACCGGGCCCGGGCCGGAGCGTAAGTGATGTGAAACCTTAAGGCAGGCGGAAACGGCATGAAGGCCTTTTCTCAAAAGTGTGCGCAGATAAGCGAGTTCCTGGACGAACGCCCGGTTTGGCGGGAGGACTGGAAATGGCTCGTGGTCGTCGCTCTGTTGAGCTACGGGGTGACCCTGGCCATCCGTCTCATGGACGCGGGCAACTGGGCCGGTCCGGGTCTCATGGTCGGCGGGGAGAAGCTCCTGGCCACCCATGACTCCTACGGCTGGCTGGCCGGGGCCAAGGGCGTGGGCTCGTTCACCAATTACGGCATGTCCCTGCTGGCGTGGCTTTTAAGCCACGTGTCTGGCGCGCCCCTGTGGAAGGTCGCCTTTTGGACGCCGGCCTACCTGGCCAGCCTGGTGGCCGTGGGCACGGCCTTTTGGGGCTGGCTGCTGGGCGGGCGCAGGGCGGCCATCGCCGCAGGCTGCATCGGGGCCCTGGCCCCGGGCTTCTACTACCGCTCGCGCCTGGGCTATTTCGACACAGACCCCTTCACCCTGCTCATGCCCCTGGTCATTGGCTTCATGCTGGCGCACCTGCTCTCGTTCTGCTGCACGCGCGGCTGGTGCGCCACGCCCCAGGAGCGCCAGGAGGCCGAGCCCCTTCCGGCTGCGCTGCCCTGGCTGGCCCTGGCCTACGGCCTGGTGGCGCGGGTGGCGCACTTCGCCCACGACGACATCCGGATCATCGGCGTGGCCCTGTTCTGGGTGGCCCTGGCGCTGGCCGCAGTCACCGGCCGCCAAGGCCGCAGGCTGGACGCCCTGAAGCTGCTTGTGGTCTATGGCTTCGTGGCCTACGCCGGCATACGGCGCTACGCCACCGTGGTTTTTGTCGTGACTCCCTTTGAGGTGGGCGTTCTGATCGCGGCCATCGCCCTGGTCGTGCTGCTCTGGCGCAGGCCGCAGCGGCTCGGATTCGTGCTGGACCACCCCTGGGTCTGGCTGGTGGCGCTCATCTTTCTGGCCGTGTTCTGCGACATGCTGGTGCCCCTTGGGCCCTATGTCGACAAGGTGTTCAGCTACCTGAAGCCCGTGGCCGACGCGGCCAAGTCCGGCGCGGGGGTGGGGGCTGTTCCCGGTCCCGTGTATCCGGGCATCACCCAGAGCATCCGCGAGGCCAAGAACGTGGTCGACTGGACGACCTTCCTCGCCGGAACCTCGGTCGCGCCCTGGGTTGGCGTTGCTAGCGGGCTCGGGCTGGTGTGCGTCCTGGCGTTGCGCCCGGCGTTCATGCTGCTGCTGCCGCTCACGGTGCTGGGCGTGGGCAGCCTGTTCATGGGCGTGCGCTTCGCCATGTTCGGCGGCCCGCCCATGGCCCTGGGCCTGGGCCTGGGCGTGCACTGGCTGGCCAAGGCCATTCTGCACCGCACCGGCGCGCGGGAGAACGTCCTGACCCTGGTGCAGATCCTTTTGGCCGGCGGCTGCCTGCTGGGCTATGTGGGGCCCTACCGCGACCTGGCGCCAACCCCGGTGCTGGCTCCGCCCCACGCCGAGGCCTTGATGCAGCTCAAGACCTTTGCCCCCAAGGACGCCTCGGTCTGGACCTGGTGGGACTTCGGCTACGCCACCCAGTACTACGCCGAGCGCATGACCCCCACCGACGGCGGCCGGCACGCGGGCCGCGACATTTATCCCACGGCCCTGGCCCTGATGACCTCCTCCCCGCGCCAGGCGGCCCAGGTCATCAACATGAGCGCGGGCCTGAACCAGGACCCGGCGCGCCGCTGGGACAAGCTCTCGGCGCCGGAGGTGCAGCAGTCCCTGGCCCTGCTGGCCGTGTCGGACCAGCCCATGAAGCGCCCGCCCACCCAGTACCTGGTGGTCTGCTGGGAGGACGTGGGCCTGCTCTACTGGATGGGCTTCTACGGCAGCTGGGATCTGGTGAACGGCAAGGGAACCTACGCCAGAACCCAGGACATCAATGAGGCCTTCAATGTCGACCAGGGCCAGGGCCTGATGGTCTTCCGTTCGAACAGCGCGCCCATCGGCATCAAGAGCGTGGACCTGCTGGCCGAGAAGGGCGTCAGGCGCGTGCTCTTCCCCATGAATCCGGTCGCGCCGCATCTCATCATCAATGACGTGGCCAAGAGCGTCAAACTCATGGACGACCTGGCCTACAACAGCATGGCCGTGCAGCTGCTGATCGGCGACCCTGGCCGGGCCGAGGTGTCGAGATACTTCAAACTCGTGCACGAGGGCTTTCCCCTGGTGCGCATCTACGAGGTTTTGCCCCCGGCCCAGGAGCCGCAAGGGCAGACGGAGGCCTTCACACAATGAGCATTCCCTTCATCGACCTGAAGACCCAGCACCGCCGCGTTGCGGCGGAGGTGGAGCGCGGCATCCAGGCCGTGCTCGCGTCCGGCGCGTTCATCAACGGGCCTGACGTGGCCCGTCTGGAGGAGCGCCTGGCCGGATATTGCGGCACGCGCCACGCCGTGGGCTGCGCTTCCGGCACGGACGCGCTGATGATGGCCCTGATGGCCCTCAAGGTCGGCCCGGGCGACGCGGTGTTCTGCCCGCCCTTCACCTTCATGGCCACGGCCGAGGTGGTGGCGCTCTTGGGCGCGACCCCGGTGTTCGTGGACGTGGACCCGGCGACCTGCAACATGGACCCCGCCAGGCTGGACCTGGCCGTGCGCGCCGTGCGCGCCGACGACCCGGCCCTGCACCCGCTGCCCGCGCACGCCGGAGCCCTTACGCCCAAGGCCGTGATCCCGGTGGACCTCTTCGGCCTTTTGGCCGACTACGCGGCCATCCTGCCCGTGGCGGCGGCGCACGGGCTCTTTGTCATCGAGGACGCGGCCCAGGCCTTCGGGGCCACGAGCGAGCTGTCCGGCGTCGCGCGCCGGGCCGGGAGCTTCGGCCAGATCGCCTGCACCTCGTTCTTCCCGGCCAAGCCGCTGGGCTGCTATGGCGACGGCGGCATGTGCTTCACCGACGACCCGGAGCTGCTGGAGCTTCTGCGCTCCATCCGCGTGCACGGCCAGGGCGCGGACAAGTACCAGAACGTGCGCCTGGGCATCACCGGCCGGCTGGACACCATGCAGGCTGCGGTGCTCCTGGCCAAGTTCGAAATCTTCGAGGACGAGGTGCGCCTGCGCCAGGACGTGGCCGCGCGCTACGCAAAGCTCCTCGGCCCCATTCCCGGCCTGACCCTGCCCGTGGTGCCGGGCGGCAACGTCTCGGTCCACGCCCAGTACTGCATCCAGGCCGAGAGCACGGCCCACCGCCAGGAGCTGCTGGACCGTTTGACCAGGGCCCAGGTGCCGTCGAGCATCTACTACCCCGTGCCCCTGCACCTGCAGCCGGCCTTCGCGAACCTGGGCTACGGGCCGGGCGCCATGCCGGTGAGCGAGGCCCTAGCCGCGCGCATCTTCAGCATCCCCATGCACCCCTACCTCACGGCGGAGGTCCAGCAGGAGATCGCCGCAGCCTTGGCCGGGTAGGCTGCGGCAGGGGCGGGGGGAAGGCATGCAGATCGTCTGGCGCACGCTGCCCAAGCTGGCCCTGCCTGCGGCCATCGGCCTGGGCCTGGCCTACCTGGCCACAAGCTTCGTGCCCAGGCCCGCGCCCTTTTTGCGCCCGCCCGAGGAGCTGCGCGCCCAGGGCCAGGCCTACGGCGAGGAGTCGCCTGTGCGCATCATCCTGGAGCGCAACGTGCTGAAGCTGGAGAGCTCGCCGTTCTTTCCCCTGGGACAGCCGCCCGCCCCCGTGGTCGTTCCGCAGACCCCAGGCCGACCGGGCCCGCCCGCCCAGGCCGCCTTTGCCCAGGCGGACACCAGCGTGACGCCCCAGGGGGCGACCGCGCCGCGTCCCTCGCCGTATTCCGCCCCGCAGAACCCCCAGGCCAGTTCCCAGGCTCCCCCCAACATCAGCGCCACGGCCCCCCTCTCCGGCGGCCACAGCGTGCAGGGCCAGGCCGTCTCGCCAGGGGCGAACGCTGCGCCGCCCGGGGCCAGCGGCCTTGGTCGTGCTGCCGAGGCGTCTGCGCAGGCTGCGGCAGGGGCAACGAAGTCTCCGGCGGGCCAGGCCAGCGCCCGGCCAGCGGCCAAAACTCCTGCGTCCAAAACGTCTGCGGCCAATACTTCTGAAGTCGAGGCCAAGGCCCCTGCGGCCCAGCCCGTGCCGCGCCTGGGCCTGGAGGGCTTCCTGCTGGTGGGCGTCATTGCGGGCGGGGAGCGGCCCCTGGCCATGCTCCAGGTGGACGGGGCGGCGGTGTCCTTGCGCCTGGGCGAGCAGGCGCGCGGCTGGACGCTCATTTCCGTGGAGCCAGGGCAGGTGCTGCTGCAAAACGGCGGGCAGCTGCGCAGGCTGGAGCTTGGCAACGCAGCCGCGCACCGCGCCAGAACGCCCTAACCCAAAAGCCCTGGGCGTCCGATGAGGCGCATGAGCCGCAGGCCGGGTTCGTCAATGTCCGACCGGCCTGGCCAGCCCGACAGGACCTGGCCAGCCGCAGCCAAGGAGAACCGCCGTGACCCGCCCCAACGCCCCCTGCCCCAAGGTCTCCCTGGTGGTGCCGGTGTACAACCAGGCCCAGTACCTGCCCATCTGCCTGGATTCCATCTGGTTCCAGGACTATCCCGAGCTTGAGATCATCCTGGTCGACGACGGCTCCACAGACCACACGGCCCAGGCCATCGCCGCGTTCGAGCGCACCCTGAAAGAGGACGTGGTGTCCTACGCCGCGCATTTCGACGCCGAGAACAACCTTATCGAGCGCGTGGCGCACCCGCGCTTTCCCCAGTCCGGGCGCAGCCTGCGCGTCATCCGGCACGAGCGCAACAAGGGCCTGGCCCCGGCCCTGAACACCGGCTTTGGCGCGGCCACGGGCGAGTTCTGCACGTACGTCCCCGCCGACGACGCGCTCCTGCCGTCCATGGTCTCGGAAATGGCGGCCGTGCTCCAGGCCGGGGCGGATTTCGTCTACGCCGACATGGCCATCGTGGACGACGCGGGCCGCTGGGTGCGGCGCTTCGCCCTGCCTGACTACTCCTTTGAGCGCTGTTTCGGCGACTGGTACCTGTGCGGCGTGGCCAAGCTCTACCGCACGGCGCTGCACGGGCGCTTCGGCCTGTATGACGAGGCGCTTTTGGCCCACGACCACGAGCTGTTCCAACGCTTTGCCGAGGGCGGGGCGAGATTCGTCCACATCCCGCGCGTGCTGATGAACGTGCGCGACCATGCCCGCCGCGAGGTGGACATCCACGCGCCCACGAGCTGGAACCGCCTGCTGGAGGAGTCCAAGGCGCTGGTCCGGCGGGCGCGGGCGCACATGGCCGGGGCCGGGCCTGGATCTTCTGCCGCGCAGCGCTGAATCCGGAGGCGCGGCCCAGGAATGCTGATGCGGCCAACCGGAGCTGCATCGTGCACGACCCGAAGTACGTGCTCCCGAAGTTCGCCTACGGTCCGCACCACCCCGAGCTGGGGAAAATCTCCTGGAGCAAGATTCTCGGCAGGGTTTTCGACGACATGCAGAAGATCTACGAAAAGAACAAAGGCACCCTCGCGGAAGGCGATACGACGGTGGAAGTCATGGGCGGGCTGTTCGCCCTGCGCGGCTTTGCGCTCAAATAGGCCCAGACGGCCGGTCCTGTCCGCAGCGCGGTTGGCCTGTGCCGCAGCCCGCAGCCTTTCCGTCCGCTATTCTTCTTCCTCCAGCGGCAGCACCACGTAGAAGTTGTTGCCCAGCTCCGAGGGCTCGTACCCGACCTGCCCGCCGTGCAGCTCCACCACCTGCTGCACAAAGGCCAGGCCGTGCCCGGTGCCGTGCTCGCGCTGGGTGGACGCGGAGCGGAAGCCCGGCTGGAACAGCCCCGCGCGCTCCGGTTCGGGCACCCAGGTCCCGGTGGTGAAGACGTTCAGCTTCACGCCAGGACGGGCCTGGCTGAAGTGGCCGGGCAGGATGTCCCAGCCGTAGGCCATGAACTTCAGCGGAGCGCCGTCTGGTCCGAAGACGGCGCGCGTGTACTTTACGGCGTTGGAGAACAGATTGGCGTAGACCTGGGCGATGAGCCCCAGGTCGGCCATAAGGTGGATGGGCTTGTCCGGGATGCCGCCCATGGACAGGTCGATGGCGATGCCCCTGTCCTCCAGGCGCGGACGGTAGCGCTCCACCTGGGGCTCCACCACCTGCTTGAGCAGGTTCACGCGGCGTTTTTCCAGCACGTAGCGGCCTTCCTGAAAGTGTCGGCGCCGCAGCAGGGTTTCCAGAAACAGGCTGGTCTGGGCGTAGTGGCTGCTGATCTCCGCGTACTGGGAGGACAGCCGCGTCTGGAGGAAGTTCAGGCTGGCGGTGAAGTCCGCCGGGGTCTCCGCCGGGGCCTCGGCCACGCAGCGGGCCAGGGCGCCGATGGACGCGTTCAGGCGGTTGAAGAAGAGCTTGAAGATCATGTTCGGCACGATGACGTTGTGGCCGATGTCCTCCACAAGGTTCTGGATGAAGGACAGGTGTTCGCGGTTCTTGGACCGGGCCAGGCGGGTGTGCAGTTGGAAGCCGATGCGCCCGGCGTATGTTTCGAAGTACAGTTGCGTGTGCCGCGACAGCGCGGCTCCGCCCGCCACCTCGATCCAGCCCATGACGTTGTCCGGCGCGTCAAAGCCCAAAACCTCCCCGGTGTCCTTGCGGCAGGTGATGGGAGCGTAAAAGTCCGCCCCGCGCACGGCCGGGTGGGGCGGCGGCTCGAACTCCGGCAGGGCGGCGGGCAGGCTCAGCGCGCGGGCAAGCTTCCAGGTGGTCGGCCCGGTGCGCAGGTACAGGCGGCAGTCCTGATCGAAGAAGAGCATGGGCAGCTGCACGCAGAGGCTCAGGAAGTCCCGCCGCGAGTCCAGCTCCTGGGCCATTTCAAAGAACACGGTGAGCATGCGCAGTTGGTTCGCGCTGAAGGCGCAGCTGTCGGCCTCGTCAAGCTTGTGCCGCACGCGCCGGATCATGTCCTCGCGCCGCGCGGGGTCGTTTTCCAGACACTGGGCCGGATCTGGCGGAAGGGGGGGCCGGAGCTGGCGTGGCTGTTCCTTGTCCCGGCGCTGGGCTGTGTGCATTGGCTCGTCCTCGTGCTTCATGTTGTTTCCGGGGCGGGCGCGTGCGGCCCGGACAATGTGTTGACCAACATCATGCCGAGCACCTCGCGTTCGACATCCAGGCCGGGCACGGCCTCTCCGCGCGGGGCCATGCGCCAGGTCCAGCGCTCGCCGCCTGGGCCGGGGTCGACCCCGAAAAGCAGGTCGGCCTCGTAGTCGACAACGCCCCGGCGCAGGCCGCGCTCGGTCACGTCGGTGACCAGGCAGGCCGGGCAGCCCAGGCTGCGCAGCCCGTCCAGATGTTGGCGCACCAGCTCTGCGGCCAACTGGGCGCGGCGCTCTTCCTCCATGCCGGAGGGCAGCGCGGCCAGTGCGAACAGCGGCAGTTGCGAGAGCAGGTTCGCCGAGTAGGCGAAATCCAGCCCCGGCAGTTGCGCGGCCAGCGCGGCCAGCCCGGCCGACTCGACCGGTCCGCCCGACACGATCGTCCCGATTTCCGGCGGTATGCTCGGGGCCGTGTCCAGCCGGTCCAGCCGGTCCAGCCGATCCAGTTGATCCAGTTGATCCAGCCGACCGGTGAGGTCCACCTCCAGCGTGACCACGTTGCCCAGGCGGGCGGCCCTGGCGCGGACCTCGGGCAGAAAGGCCATGTCCGCCAGGACCACGCGCTCGAACAGGGCCGAGAGCCCGTCCAGGGGCACCTCCAACAGCAGGCCGGAACCCAGCACCAGGGCCGTGCGCCGCGCCTCTTCCGGGCAGGCGCGGGCAGCCGCCAGGGCCAGGGCCCGGCAACGCTCCATGTGCGGCGCCCAGGCTGCGGCGTGGCGCTTGTGCCGCGCCCACAGGGCCACCTGCTGGGCCAGGTGCCCGTGGCGGTCGCCCTGGCCCAGCAGGCGCGCGCCCGCGTACTTGACGGCCTCGGCCAGCACGGCTGCTAGCCCTGCACCGCGTTGAACTTTTCCGGCACGGCGTGGCACACGGGGCAGCGGGCCGGAGCTTCGCCTTCGGCAGCCACATGAATATGCCCGCAGATGACGCAGACGTAGTAGCGCGCCCCGGGCTCCGCCTGGGTAAGGCCGGGCAGGGCCAGGTGGCTTTGCACGGCCCGGGCCATCTGGGTCAAAAGCGATCCGGCGGCCTTGTCGGCGTCGGCCTCGGACTGCAGGGTCCAGCCCAAGGCGTTGACGGCCATCTCCCGGGCCTCTTGCAGGGCCAGGGCCAGGTTCTCGGAACTTTTGCCGATCTGCCCGCGCAGGAAGGTCAGGGCCTTTTTTGCGTGCACCTCCTGGGCCTCGGCCAGGGCGCGCAGGGCCTGGGCGGCTTCAGGTTGGCCGTCCTTGGCGGCCCTTTGCGCACGCACGTGGTTCTTGGCGGCGGCCAGGGACTGGTGCACAAAGGCCAGGGTCAGCGGCGTCAGGTATGTGGGCATGGGCTCTCCTTGGTGGGGTCTTCTGTTCATGGAGTCAGGGCGCGCTCCACGGCGTGGAGGATTTCGGCCCTGGTGAAAGGCTTGCGCAGGACCGAGCGCGCGCCCAAGCGGCGGGCCAGGTCCAGGATGACCGCAGGCTCCACGCGGCCGCCGCCGGACATGACCAGCACGCGCACGCCAGGGGCCAACAACCGCAGCTTCAGCAGCACCTCGAAGCCGTCCACCTCGGGCATGACCACGTCGGTGATGACCAGATCCGGGGGGTCGCATTGCAGGCGCTCCACGGCCTGCCGCCCGCCCGAGGCCGGAAAGGCCTCGTAGCCGCTGGCCGCGAGGGTGCGGCAGAGCATGTCGCGCACGTCCTGGTCGTCGTCGACCACGAGGATTCTAGGTGGCATGGGCGTCCCCCTGGTTGCTTGCAAGGGCCTGGCGCACCACGCGCGCCAGCTCACCGGTGGAGAAGGGCTTGGGCAGCAGCCAGGCCTGGCCCAGGGCCTGGAACCGGTCGGGGGGGATGACCAGGCTTAAGCCCGTGCACAGGACAATGGGCAGGTCCGGGCGCACCTCGCGCAGGCGCGTCACCAACTGGATGCCTGTGAGCCGGGGCATGCTCTGGTCGGTCAGCACCAGGTCGAAGGATTTGGGGCTGGCCAGAAAGGCCCTCAGCGCGTCCTCCGGCAGGTTGTGGGCGGCCACCTGGTAGCCCAGGGGCTCCAGGGTCTGGGCCACCAGGTCGAGCAGGTCGGCCTCGTCGTCCACCAGCAGGATGCGTTCGCGGCCCTTGGGGTTGGCCGGGCTGGCCTGACCGCAGTGGTGCGCGGGGGTGGGGCGGGGCGCAACAGTGGGCAGCAGCACCGTGAAGGTCGCCCCCTGGCCTGGCTCGCTCTCGGCGTAGATGGCCCCGCCCAGGCTGCACACGATGCCGTGGACCACGGCCAAGCCGAGCCCGGTGCCTTCGCCGGAGTCCTTGGTGGTGAAGAAGGGATCGAAGATGCGGCCAAGAATGTCCGGGGCGATGCCTGCGCCGGTGTCCTCCACGGTCAGGCGCAGGTACCGGCCCGGGGGCAGGGTGCGGGCCTGGGCCGGGGCGTCTTCGCCCAGGTGCGCCAGCCGCGTGCGCACGGCCATGCGCCCGCCTTCGCGCATGGCCTGGGCGGCGTTGGTGCACAGGTTCATCATGATCTGGTGGATCTGGGAGGGATCGGCCAGGATGGCGCAGTCCTGGGCCTGAACCTGGGCCGTGATCTCGATGTTTTTGGGCAGGGTGGCCTCCATGAGCCGCAGGGCCTCGCCGATGATCTGGTCGGCCATCAGGGTGCGCTGCTCGCGGTCGGCCCGGCGGCTGAAGGTGAGGATCTGGCGCACCAGCTCCTTGGCGCGGTTGCTGGCCTTGAGCACGCGCGCCAGGCTGCCTCTGGCCCGGCCTTCCGGCGGGGTGTCGTCCAGGGCCAGTTCGGTGAAGCCCATGATCGAGGCCAGGATGTTGTTGAAGTCGTGCGCGATGCCCCCGGCCAGGGTGCCCAGGGCCTCCATTTTCTGGGCCTGCCAGAGCTGGCGCTCCAGCAGGCGCTTTTCGGTCACGTCGCGGCACACGGCCACAAAGCTGATGACCTCGCCCGCAGCGTCGCGGATGGCCGAGATGGTGAACTCAACCTCCACGTTCAGCCCGCTTTGCCGGGCAAAGGAGCTGGTGCCGCGCCAGCCGCCGCCCTCGTCCTGGCGGACCACGGAATCCTGGTGCGCCAGCACGGTTTGCCGCACCTCCAGCACGGACAGGCCGGGCGCCCGGCCTGCGCCGCAGAGCCCGGTCATGCGCTCCAGCGCGGGGTTGGTGTAGGTGGTGATCCCGTCCTTGTCGGTGATGAGCACGCCCTCGGCGGTCTGCTCGATGGCCCGGTGCAGGCGCGTCAGGTCGATCTCGGACTGCTTGAGCGCGGTGATGTCCACGCCGACGCTCTGGTAGGCGATGATGCCGCCCGCCGAATCGAACAGGGCGCGGTCGGTCCACTGCTGCCAGCCCAGGCGGCCGTCCGGCAGCAGCACCTTCTGCTCGGCCACGGCCACCGGGGCTGCGGGCGTGAAGGAGCCGAGGCGCGCGAGAATCGCGGCGCGCTCCTCCGCCGGGACGAGCTTGAGCAGGCTGGAGCCCAGCAGCTCCTGCGCGCTGCGGCCAAAGGTGGCGCAGAAGGCGCGGTTCACGTAGGTCAGGATGCCGCCGGGCAAAAACCGGCAGATGAGCGCCGGGGAGTCCTCGGCCAGGGTGCGGAATTCCTCCGCGCTCTCGGCCAGGGCCGCCTCGGCCTGGTAGAGGTCGGTCACGTCGGTGGCGATGCAGACCAGCCCGGTGATCTCGCCCCTGGCGTCGCGCCGGGGCAGCTTGTGGGTGGTGAAGCGGCGCAGCCCGCTCGGCGTCTGGATCGTCTCCTGGATGTTCATCTTGGCCTGGCCGCTTTCAAAGACCTCCAGGTCGTCCTGGCGCACCTTTTCGGCCAGCTCCCGGTGGTAGACCTGCTCAAGCGGCAGCCCGAGGATCGACTCGTCCAGACCCATGACCCTGAACCAGGCCGCATTGGCGCGCAGGATGCGGTTGTCCAGGCTTTTGTAGAAGATCATGGCCGGAACGCCGTTGAGCAGGGTCAGGTTTTCGTCGTTCTGCTCCTGCAGCGCCTCCTCGGCCTGCTTGCGTTCGCTTGCGGCCAGCTTGAGCCTGCGGTTGACGCGCGAGAGGGAGATGGCGCGCCAGGCCAAAAGCGCAATGGTGAGGGCCAGGGCCAGCGCGGTCATGGTCCACCGCGCCACGGGCGGAAACCGGGGCGCGTGCGGCGCGGGGTGCCACGTACGGTAGATATCCCGGAACTCTTGCGTTTCGAGGAACGCGCCAAGGGCAGAGTCCAGCCGGGCCAGCATCTGCGGGTTGCCGCGCTCCACGGCCAAGGCCCGGCCGACCTCGAACAGCGGGCGTTTGCTGCGGTCAAGGATCTGCTCCACCCCGGCGGAGCGGGCGGCCTGCTGCACGACCGGGGCGACGAAGACCAGGGCGTCGGCATGGCCGGAAAGCACCTCGAAGATGGCCTCGGCCAGGGTCTGGGTGAGCTGGACGCTGAGCTCCGGCCGGTCCAGCAGCCGTTCAGCGGGGATGCTTCCGGCCACCAGCGCCAGGCGCTTGCCCGCCAGGGAATCCAGGGTCTCCAGTGGGGGGGCTGCCGCGCGGAAGAAAATGTGCACGGGCAGCAGCTCAAAGGGCCGGGTGAAGCCCAAGGCCTGCTCCCTGGCCGGGCTGATGCCCAGGCCGAGCACAGCCTGGACCCTGCCCTGGCGCAGCAGCTGCTCGGCCTCGGCGATGGTTGTGGTGGGGATGATGCGCAGGCTGTACCCGGCCTGGGCCGCCACGCGGCGCAGCAGCTCGACTGCGAACCCGTCAGGGCTGCCGTCGGCTGCGGGGACGAAGAACGGGGGCATGTTGGCCGGGGCGGCGGCCAGGATCTCCTGCGCCGGGGCGGTTTGGGCCGCGCTGCCGGGGCAGGGAGCAAGGCCGCTCAGCAGCAGGCAGAGAAGGATGGTCTGTATGCCCGGAAAGCCGCCAGACGTTGTGCGGCCCGCCTGAATGGGGCGTTCACGATCCCTGGGCGGGAGCGCTGGCGGGTCGATGGGCATGTGGCTCTCCGCACGGGGCCATCCGCGCTATTTGATGGCCCGTTTGATGTAGTCCTCAAGGGCGGCGCGCTCAACGGGCTTGGCCATGAACCAGGTGGCCCCGATTTCGAGCAGGCCGGCGATTTCCTTGACGCCGATGAAGGCGGACATGATGACGATGGGCATGGCGGCAAAGCGCGGGTCTTGGCGGATGGTGCGGATGAGCGTCGTGCCGTCCATGACCGGCATCATGATGTCGGTGATCAGCATGTCGAAATGGTTCGCGGTGCACAGGGCTTCCCAGGCGTGGCGGCCGTCGGGGCTCACAAAGGCGCTGTGGCCCATGCGCTCCACCACGGTGGCCACGAATTTTTGGGACAGGGTGTCGTCCTCGGCGATGAGAATCTTGGCCATTGCTCGCTCCCCTCGCAGACACAGGCGGGGCGCCCCGCCGTCTGGGCACTTCATCAAGAATCATTCCAAGAACTACAGCGACGCTAACCGAAGGAAATCACTGAGTCTATGCGGGATCATCCGTCATTGTCCGCACAGCTTTCCGGAAATTCCGGAATCTGTGTCTGGCCCCGCCTGGCCTTGAGCAGCCCATGTTTGGCCAGCAGCTCATACAGCCTGGCTGACTTGAGCCTGGACACCTGCGCGGCCAGGGCCACCTCCCCGCCGGTGTGCAGCAGCAGGGCGGAAAAATAGGCGCGCTCCGCCAGCTCCAACACCTGCGCGCGGTGCTCGCGCCAGGGCTTGAGCGCCCCGGCCAGCCCGGCGGCGGGATGGTCCATGGCCTGGTCCATGGTCTGGTCCAGGGCCCGGTCCAGGGGGACCATCCGCCCGGCCTCGGCCCTGTTGGCCACGCTGCGGCGCATGAGCCGCACCCGCAGGTCCAAGGGCAGGTGTTGCGGGAGGAGTACACGCTCACCATGCGCTGAAATCAGGCTCATGTCCACAGTCTGCAACAATTCGCGCACATTGCCCGGCCAGTCGTGGGTCTCCAGCAGGGCGAGGTATTCGGGGCTGGCCTCGCGCAGGCCGCCCTCGTGTGCGTCTTTGGCCTGGGCCAGGCGGGCCGCCATCAGGGCCTGGATGTCCCCGGCGCGTTCGCGCAGGGGCGGCAGCTCGATGCGGAAGGTCCGCAGGCGGTACAGCAGGTCCTCGCGGAACTCGCCGCGCCGTACCATGGCCGAGAGGTCGCGGTTGGTGGCGGCCACCAGCCGGAAGTCGCTCTTGATCTCGGCCTCGCCGCCCAGGGGCCGGAAACTGCGCTCCTGGAGGACGCGCAAAAACTTGGTCTGCAGGGGCAGGGGCAGCTCGCCCACCTCGTCCAGAAACAGGGTGCCGCCGTCGGCCTGCTTGATGAGCCCGATCTGGCGGCGGTCGGCCCCGGTGAATGAGCCGCGCTCGTGGCCGAAGAGCTCGCTCTCGGCCAGATTGCCGGGCAGGGTGGTGCAGTCCACCACCACGAAGCGGCTGGCCGCGCGGCTGCCGCTCTGGTGGATGGCCTGGGCGAAGACCTCCTTGCCGGTGCCGGTCTCGCCGCTGATGAACACGTCGACCCCGCTGGCTGCGGCCATGGCGGCCCGCGCCAGGCAGGCGGCCATTTTCGGGCTGGCGCCCACGATGCCGGAGTCTGCGGCCAGGGTCGGCACATTGCGCCGCCGCTGCTCCTCGCGGAAGGCCAGGGCGCGCAGCAGCGGCAGCACCATGGCCTCCACGGAGCTGGGCTTTTCGATGTAGTCCCAGGCCCCGCAGCGCAAGGCCAGCTCCGCGCCGTCCGGGTCGCCCTGGCCGGTGATGATGACCACCTCCGGCGCGCCGGGGCTGGCGCGGATCTCCTCCAGGGCGCTGATGCCCGAGCCGTCGGGCAGGCGCACGTCCATGTAGACCAGGTCCGGCTGCTCATGCGCCAGGATGCGCCTGGCCTCGGCCAGGGTGCCAGCGCACAGGGCCGTGTGCCCGCGCCGGTCCACGGCGTCGGCCAGCAGTTCACGCACGAGATCGTCGTCATCGACCACAAGGATTTTGGCCATGCGCGCTCCCCCAGGTGGTGCCCGAGAATTCCGGGTTGACCGGAAAAATTCTGGTGGAACCATACCAGAGGCGGGCGGTGTTGGCTAGGGGGCGGTCTGGAGCCTTAAACAATGAGCTGAAATTTTAGAAGAAGTTTGAAGCGGGCGGGTTGGAATGAATCTTGATAGCCCGTATGCGTGCGCCGGGCGGCAACGTCTCCGGCGGCCACGTCGGTTGGACCGGCGTGTCTGCCGGGCAGGTGGGGGGCCTGCCCGGCTCTTTTTTTGCCCTGCGGGCGGGGCAGGGCCTGGGCGCGTTGGCGGGATTCGGCCTGCCGCAAGCCGGTGGCCGCCCGCGACGCCTTGGTCCAGTGCTGCCTGCGGGAAGGCCCTCGCCAGGGGCAGGACGCGAAAGGTTGGCTGGGTTGCTGGGCTGTGCTGCCCTTGTGGCCGTCGTTGGGCTGGCCCGAGGGGGCTCAAGGACGTGCCGGACCCGCACGGCCAACTCGTCCATTTCCAGGGAGTCTCTCCGGGCCGCAGGCGGCGGCAAGGCCGAGCGGTTCATCCAGACGGCCCTGCGCGGGCGCAAGACGCCGCGTGCCCGAACGCAAACCAAAGAGCCAACGAGTCGCCCCGCTGGCTTCATGAATGTGATGAGTGCCGGGCCCACAGATCGCTCCAGAGGAAGACACACAGGAATCTGATCGGGGTCGCAGTGAACAACGTCTTACACGTCGTGCAACCCTACACCTAGCCCCGGTCCTGCGCCGTCGGCTGTCCATTCTGCCCAGCCCGCCCGGCCTGCTCCAGAACAGGGCCGAAGCGCCCCGCGATGCCCTCCACAGCCTGCTGCACGCCCACGCCCAACTGGCAGTGCAGTTCGCCGCGCCAGCAGAAGCTGCGCTTGCCATGCTCGGCGTTGATGCAGGGCGAGCAGGGGATGCCCGCGAACAGCACCAAATGCTCCGGCCCGGCAGGGCCATAGAGCACCGGCGTTTCCGGCCCGAAAAAGGACACTGTGCGCGCCCCGGCGGCCACGGCCAGGTGCAGCGGCCCGGAGTCGTTGGTGATGACCAGGGCGGACAGGGCGCACAGGCCCACCAGTTCATCCAGGCTGAGTCCGCCCACCAGGTTGTGCCCCTGGGTTCCGGCCTTGCGCGCCAGGGTCCAGGCTTGGCTGGTGTACTGCGCCTCCGCGCGCGAGCCCACATAGACCACGGCCAAGCCGTAGGCCTGCCAGAGGCGCGCGCTGAGCTCCGCAAAGCGCTCCCTGGGCCAGCGGCGCTCCACGGCCAGCTCCCCGGCATTGACGTTGACCAGGATGAACCCCCCGGCGGAAAGGCCCAGCCGCGCCAGCACCTGCTGGCCTTGGCTGCGGCAGCGCGTCAGCCCCAGCAGGGCCGCAGGCCTGGGGGTCCTGTCCGGCGCAACGCCAAAGGGCTCCAGCAGGGACAGGAAGTTGCTGGAGACGTGCCAGTAGACGTTGAAGGCGATGGGGTGGTTGTGGATGCGGCCGCGCCACACGCCAGGGGAGTGGTAGCCGATGCGCATGGGCGCGCGGGAGAAAAAGCTCAAAATGGCCGAGGCCTTGGTGTAGAACTCCATGTCCAGCATGACGTCGGGCCGCAGGCGAAAGGCCCGCACGAGGCAGCGCAGGTAGGCCCCCACGGCCGAGGCCAGGCTGTGCCCCAGGTCCACGAACTCCACCCGGTCGATGCCGGGGAGCATTTTGACAACGCCCTGATTGGCGGATAGGGTCATGAGCACGATTTCCGCGTCCGGAAAGGTCTCGCGGGTTTTGTTGAACAGCGGCGCGGCCAGCACCAGACTGCCGATGCCCCAGAATTTGACCAGCAGCACCCGGCGGACCGCATCCGCCGCCACCGGGCCGCACGGCAACAGCCACGAGAGCGCGCCCAGCACGCTGCACACGGCCCCCCCGCAGAGCCGCTCGACGGCCTGCAGGGTTTTCATCTTCACGGACTTGCGGCCCGCAGGAGGGTTTCCCATTGCCTTCTTCTCCACGTGTGCTCCTGCTGAATCCTCCGGGCAAGGGCGCCATCATCCGCGACTATTTCTGCAGCAAGACCTCGCGCACGGGCTACCTGTTCGCGCCCATCGCGCTGCTGCACGCCGGGGCGGTCTTCGCCGCCGGGGGCTTTAAGGTCCAGGTCCTGGACGCCGTGGCCCTGGGGCTGGGCGCGGAGGAATGCCTGGCGCGCATCGAGGCCCTGCGGCCTGATTGCGTCTTTGCTCTGGTCGGCGCTGTATCCGTAGCAGCAGACAGAGATTTTCTCAACGCCCTGCGCGCGCGAATTCCCGGCCTGGTGCTCCTGGGCTGCGGCGACGTGCTGCTGGAGGGCGCAGAGGCCTGGGTGGCCCAGGGCACCCTGGACGCGGCGGTGCTGGACTTCGACCTGCCGGGCATGGTCGACTACGCGCGCGGCGCGGCCAGCCCCTTGCCTGGCCCCCTGCCTGGAATTGTCGGGCGCTTCGGCGACCAGGTCCTCTCCGCCCCGGTGCCGCGCCAGCCGGTGGTTTCCGTGGGCCTGCCCCCGCACGAGCTGTTCCTGGGCTACGGCTACCGCTACCCCTTTGCCCGCCGCCGCCCCTTTGCCGGGGTCCTCACGGACTTCGGCTGCCCGTTCTCGTGCAGCTTCTGCGTCATGTCCGGCCTGGCCTACCACCGGCGGCCCATGGACGAGGTGGCGGCGGAGCTGCGCCACCTGGAGGCCCTGGGCGTGCGCGAGTTCATGCTCTGGGACCAGACCTTTGCCGCGAAGCGGGAGTGGGCCCTGGAGTTCCTGGAGGCTTTGCCCGCGCGGCGCATGGGCTGGACCTGCTTCACCCGGCCGGACCGCATCGACGCGGACCTGGCCCGGCAGATGGCGCACAAGGGCTGCCACACGGCCATCATGGGCGTGGAGACGGCCAACCCCGAAACCCTGCGCGCCATGCGCAAGGGCTTCACCCCGGAGCAGGCGCGGACGGCCTTTGCGGCCTGCCGCGCCGCAGGCATCGCCACCGTGGCCACGGTCATCGTTGGCCTGCCCGGAGAGGGCCCGGCGGACGTGGAAAAGACCCTGCGCCTGATTCTGGACATGGACCCGGACTACCTTTCCGTGCACACGGCGGTGCCCAGGGCGGGCACGGGCCTGCGCGCGGGCATGGCCGCCAGCGGCCTGGCATCGGCGTCCTGCGAGGCCATGGACCAGAGCGGCGAGGAATGCGTGCTCGCCAGCGACAGCATGTCCGCCGAGGAGATCTTGCGCCTGCGCCGGTCCTTCAACCGCAGGTTCTACGCCAGGCCGCACTACCTGGCGCGCACGGCCCTGCGCCTGCTCTCCCGTCCGGGGATGCTGCTGGACCAGGTGCGCCAGGGCCTGACCCTGCTGGGCCGCAACCGCCAGACCAGGGGCGCGCGCTAGTGGCCGCGTCCCGCCTCGCGGCCTGCCTTGCTTCGTGGGCGACCGTCGCCATGACCGCCTGCTCCGTGGCCACGGCAATGGCGCTGCTGGCCCTGCCCCCGGAGATCCAGCCGGACACCTCCTCCTACCTGGCCCATTCCCCGGAGCGTGCGCCGCTGTATCCCTACCTGCTCGACCTGTTCCGAGCTCTGTTCGGCCAGGGGGCGGGCGCCTGGACCTGGCTGGCCCGCGCCCAGACAGCCAGCCTGGCGGCGGCCTGCGCCTTTTTCGCGCAGCGCCTGGGCCGGGCCCTGGGCCTAAGCTTGGCCTGGCGGCACGCGCTGTTTTTGCTGCTGGCCCTGCCCGGGCTCAAGTTTGCGGCGGCGCTGCTCACCGAGCCCCTGGGCTATGTCCTGCTCCTCGTCTTCTGGGCCCTCCTGGCGGAGCAGGTCTTGACCGGCAGGGACCGCCGCGTCTGGCTGTGCGCGTTCTGCGGCCTGGGCCTTCTTCTGCGGCCGCAGTTCGTGTTCCTGCCGGTGTTCCTGGGCGTTATCCTGCTTTTGCGGGCGCTGTTCCGGCGCGACGGCGCGAGCCTGGTCGGCCTGGCGCTCCTGGCCCTGGTCCTGGCCGGGGTTGTGGCCGTGCGCGGGGCCGAGAACCAGGCGCGCTACGGCACGTTTTCCACCGCCTCTTCCGGGGGCGTGCACCTGCTGTCCAGCCTGCTCTATATCGCCGCGGCCGGGGACGCAGCCGCCATTGCTGATCCCGTTGCGCGGCAGTTGTTCCTCGACGCCCTGGCCCAGGCCCAGGCCCGGCGGCTCACGCGCGCCACCTGGGACAAGAGCCGCGCGCACTTCGACGTGGCCATGGAGGGGCTTGTATTCGACGTGGTCCGCCCGGCGCTCAGCCAGCGCGTGGCCGCAGCTGACGCTGGCCTGGCCGGGCAGGCCCGGCTGGAGGACAGCCTCGCCATGTCCGCCGCCGCGCCCCTGCTGGCGCACATGCCTGGCCGGTTCATCGAGCTGCTGGCCCGGAAGTTCTACGACGGCCAGCCCTTCTACTATGCGCTGATCGTCATGGGCGGGCTGCTGGCCCTGGGCCAAGGCCTGCGCGACGGGTCGCGCCCGTGCCTGCTGTTCGCCATGGCGACCCTGCACTCCTGCCTGAGCTACGGGGTCATCCTGCTTGCCGGGGTCTATTCCTTGCGCTACATCCTGCCAGCCGAGGCGATCCTGCTGGCCGTGGCCGTGGCCGTGGGCCTGTCGCTGCTCGGCCCGCAAGAGGGCGCGGACACAGACGCGGCGCGCGGCACGACCTCCGCCGGAGCAACCCCCGTGGGGACGCGCGCGCGGTGACTGGAAGCCCAAAGCAGTTGCGCAGCGCCGTCGGACCGCACCCCCGATGCGTGCGCGGGGCAGGCGTGCGCGTGCGGACCAAAGAAATTCACGGGTTGCCGGATGATGGCCTGGACGTCGGCCTGGACGGTGGCCCAGCCAATGCCAGCACACACCCGCACGAGGTTTGAATGACGACCCGGAACTGCCCCCTTTGCGCAGAGCCCGCAGCTCCTTGGTTTGAGCGCGGCGGCCTGCGGCGCGTGCGCTGCCTGGGCTGCGGCGCGGTGTTCATCGACCCCCAGCCCGACGACGCGGCCCTGCGCGCCATCTACGGCGCGGACTACCACATCGGCACCGACGACCCCCGGCAGAACGCGGCCATCGTGGACATGAAGCGCCACGGCGCGCGGCTGACGCTGGACATCCTGAAGCGCCACGTTCCGCCGGGCTCCAAGGTGTTTGAGCTGGGCTGCGGGCGCGGGCACTTCCTGGCCGAGGCCCAGGCCGCAGGGTACGATGTCTGGGGCGCGGACATCGCCCCGGACTCCGCGCAGGCCGCCGGGACGCTGGTGGGGCCGGAGCGTGTGCGCTGCGGCGCGCCCGAGGAACTCAAGCTGCCCGAGGCGGGCTATGATGTTTGCGTGCTGCTGGACGTCATCGAGCACCTGCGCGACCCGCTGGACGCCCTGGAGCGCCTGCGGCGCTGCCTGCGCCCCGGCGGCCTGCTGGTCATGGTCACGCCCAGCCTGGACAGCCTTTCGGCCCGGCTGCTCGGCGCGCGCTGGGTGGAGCTCAAGGACGAGCATCTGTTCTGCTTCACGGCGCGGGCCATGCGCACCGCCCTTGCGCGCAGCGGGTTCGCCGTGCGGGAGCTGGGCGGAGCCAGAAAGGCGCTCTCGCCGGAGTATGTGCTGCTGCATTTCGTGCGCTTTCCGCTGCCGTGCCTTGGCTGGGCGGCGCGGGCGGCCCTGGCCGCGCTGCCGCAGGCGCTGCTGCGCAGGCGCTGCGTGCTCCCGGCCGGGGGCATGTTCGTGGTGGCCCAGGCGGATGCCCGGCAGGGCTGAACTCCCGTCCCTGTCCGTCCGGCATTCTCGGCAGCGCCCTGTTCCGGTGCGGGGGCCGCGCGCTTCCGCTCATCTCCGGCAGACCGCACCATATGGATTGAAGGCAGGGCAGAAGGCCGCCAGCCGGGAAGGTCTTTGTCGGCGCCCCGGACACCGTGTCGCTGCCGGGGCCGGTGCGGGGCAGGGATTCCGCCTCGCGCCGACCGCCGGCGCTGTCCCGGCCTGGACGAACGCTGTGCCCTGGGCCCTCCAGTGTCTCAAGCCAAGAGGCGGCTGCCGGAAGATGTTTTGACAACGGAATGATCCGTTGGCTTTGTCATGGCCTTTGCGAGGATGTTCAGCCCGTTTCGGCCCTGCCGGACAAGGGGCCGCGCCGGTGGGCGGAAGCCTCGGCGGAGAGCGGATGAGCGTCGGAACAGGCGTCCCGGCTCAAGGCGGAACATCCTGCGCCATTCCCGCCCAGACATCTGGAACATGCAGCCAACACGCTAGGTTTACAGCCAAGAAGTAACGCAAGAAAAACCCTGGCCGCAAGCATGGTCCCCTGGCGTACGGGAAGGACAACCTGCGCGACGACCCCTTTCTTCTCCAGTCGCTTGACAGGGCCAGGGCGGAGGCCACGGACCGGGAATATGAGCGTGAAGAAATCAAAGGGTGGTCGTTTGTTTTGTGAGTGAATGGTTCGTCGGAGGGGGGCAGATCCTGCTTCAGGACATCGGCGGCAAGACCCCCAGGATGCGGTGTTGTATGCCGCCTGGCTCCGATTCGGCAGGCCGCAGGCTGGGGGGCTGGTCAGGAGGTCTTCCCTGTCGAATGTTTGACAACCGTATGATGCGCGGGATAGAGTTTTCGCCGGATCAACCCGCGCCGCCGTGGCGGAGTCGGCCCCGGTTCCCCTTGCCGAGGAGTCAGGGGCAGCCCCCAAGGACAATTCCGGCGCAGCCCGGCAGGGGGGTGAACAGCCTTGTCGGCCTGGCGCCGATGGAGCGGCCACGGGCGTATTGGCATAACCCTTGCAATATTTTCTTGGCTTGCCACAGGCAGGACACACGCGCCAGCCGGGCCTGGCCCGGACGGGTGGAGAGGCGGCGGACCCTCCGCAGGGGAGTGGTCTTCGTTCCGGAGGGACTGGTATTGTCCGTTCGTTGAATGAACCAAGCGGCGCGGCGCGGGTTGTTGAACATGGGCGTATGCAGACCGTCCGCAGCATGATGGAGCGTCGCCTGATCCCTTGCCGTTGGGCGGGCTGCGTTTGCGGATGCGCCGGACCGGGCTTGCTGCCGGAACCAGGAGCCGCAGGTGGGCGTGCCGTCCGTCAGGTCGAAAGCGGTTCGGAAACCGGAGCAGATACTAACCCATGAGCAACGAGCAGCCTCCCTCCTCCCCGTCCCCTGGCGCCAGCCCCGGCCCCCCCTCCGACAACGGGAAGAGGCCCCAGGTGGTCGCCATCATTCCGGCCAGGGGAGGCTCCAAAGGCTTGCCGCGGAAGAATCTTCTGAATCTGGCCGGCAAGCCGCTGATCGCCTACTCCATCGAAACAGCCCTGGCCACGCCGTCCATCGACAGGGTCGTGGTTTCCACGGACGACCCGGAAATAGCCCGCGTGGCCAGCGACTACGGGGCCGAGGTGCCGTTTCTTCGTCCTCCAAGCCTGGCCAGCGACACGAGCCTCATCGGCCAGGGCGTCGAATTCTTTCGGCTTGGTTTGGGGCTCAGCGAACAACTGGGTGGCAGTGTTGTCGTCTTGTATCCGACCTCGCCGTTCAGAAGCGTGCGGCTCATGGAGTTTTTGGTCGGGAAGCTCCAGGCGGGACATGGGCAGGTGAACACCGTGCACAGGTTGCACTACAACCTTGTTTTCCAGGGCGGCCCCAATGCGGGGCGGCGCGTGCCGGTCTCGCCAGAGCCGGGGGGAAACCGTGAGGATGTTCCATACTTCCGGATCTACGGCGTGTTTACGGGTTTTCGCTACGTGAAGCAGCCTCGCCCCAGCTACTACCATGTGCTGCAAAATGAAGTCATGCGCGTGGATATCGACACCAGGGAGGACTTCCTCCTGGCGGAGAGGATCATCAAACACTCGCTGTTCGACTTTGTTGAGGATATGTGATGCACGCTGTGCTCCCCATCTTCCGCCAGGAAGCCGACACGTTCTGGGCAACCCCCAGGGGGCTGGAAGTACTGGAGGCGTTCATTTCGCAAACGGTTGCCAGCTATTCCAGGGTGAGCGTCGTTTCGGACTGGAAAGCCGCCCTGGAAATTGCGCAGCGTGCCGGGGCCGAAAGCATTGTCATGGGGGAAGGGCGCGGGGAGCGCTTCCATCTGCCTGGATTGGAATCAGCTCGGTCGCTCTTTTCGTCAACCGCGCAGAGCGAAACACAGGTCTATTTGAACTTCCGCAGCCTGGACGCGCCGCCGCTCGCGCTCCAGGCGGTCTCGGAACAGGGAAGCGAACCCTGGACGTGCCTGGCCTCGGGACGCCAGCCGCACGACCACCCCTGCCAGGCCTTTTCCATGGAGCAGGCCATTGCCCTGGATATCGTCCACATGTTCGCGGGGGATGACGTGCTCCGTCCTCCGGGCCTGCCGGAAGGGGCTGTCCTGACCCGCCCGTTCAGTTTGGATTGGAGCTTTCTGGGTGTGCATGACGCTGAAGGCGGCCCGTTCTTCCGGTTTGCCAAACACCCTCATCGGGGCATGGTCGTCGAAGCCGTGGCCGACCAGCAGGACCTTCCTGCGCAGAATGCCCCGCTCTTCATTCGCGAGGACCACTTTCTCGCGCGTCTGGCCCTGAGGCCAGAGGCCGAAGCCTGTCTTCCTCCGCACGCCAGCCCGTACCAGGGCCCGTCCCGATTGACAGGCGCCACCGCGAACCCCGCGCGAACGGGATTCAGGCCCCTGCTGTACAGAGACCTTTCAAACAACAAAACGTTTTTGCGTTTTCAGGCGCCGCCCAGGAGCACGAGGCTGCGCGTCTTTGTGTTCGGTTCCTCCGGGTTCCTGGCCTACCACGAGTTTCCCTGCGCACCGGGCGAGAACACCATCGCCCTCAATGAGTTCCACTCCCCCAGCCAGTACACGCATATGATCATCGGCCTGTGCGGTTGGACTCACGATGCGGTCTCGCCGGAATTCATCTGCCCCTTCCCAGGCGGTGATCTTTGGAGCATCGAAAATTCCGGTGAACTGCGCAACTCCGCGAATGGCGAAATCATGCATGGCCGACAGGCGTTTCCCCCGCTGCTTGAACTTGACGGGAGCTTCTTTGTCTTCCGGGGAGGCCATGGGCCTGGCCTCATGTCGGAACTGGGGCTCAAGGACATGGCGATCCGTCAACTCCCGCAGGGGGCTGACCTGCAGGTGCGTTCCCCCCTGGATTTCCTGCGGCATGCCATCCGCCAGGGCCAGGTCAGCGTCGATGAGGACATGGTCCTGGGTCTGCCCGCCGCACCCCAGCCGGAAAGACGTCCCGAGACCACGGCCTGCCCCTGCGATATGGACGAACGCGGCGAAGCCTCCCTCACCGCAAAGTGTATCCGACTGCTGAATATTTCCATAGCCATGCCGTATATTGGCAATGCACCAGCGGAATTCGCCAAAGAAAAGGACGGCTTTTGCCGGGCAGCCAAGAGAATGCTCATCGAGAACCATTTGCACGTCCTGGACCAGGATGGGTACGAAGCCAAGACAACCAACATTTCCCTGGGCTTGTCCCTGCTGGAGTCCGCATCGCCGCAGCAGGCTCTGGAGCCTCTTTGGAGCGCCCTGCGGGTGGCTCCGAACGAGTCGCCCATCCGCCAGGCCCTGGAGCTGGCGGGTCGCAAAACAGGGCTGCCCGGCGTCATGCGTCGGCTCTCCGCCACACGGATGGACTATCTGGGCGGCATTGACCTGCCCAACGGCATTGTTCCGCGGGACATAGCCATGGCCGGGGCGGACAGGATCGTCCTGTCGGATGCAAAGACCCAGCGGCTCCATGTCCTGGATCTCGTTTCCGGCCGCGTCGCCGAACTGCATACCCCGCGCCTGGCCCAAACCCATTCCTTCTGCATTGACGCCGCCCAGGAGTCCATTGTCCTGTGCGACCATGTGGGCCGGCGGTTGGCGTTTGTCTCCATGCACGACGGCAGCACCACCTTCGTGGAGCTCTCCAGGCTCCTTGACCGGGATGCCGAGAGCTTCTCCCTGCTCTGGGTCGCCATCGGACCCGCAGGAACATGCCTGGTCCTTGACCTCAAAAACGAGGATTGCAGCGTCCTGCAGACCCTTTCCTCCCAGACCCACACGCCCGTCGGCGCGCCTATGCACGCACCGGAAGGGACCCGCTACGTCTCCATCGCGGCGACAGAGAGCAACCTCTTCGCCCACTCTGCGGCGCGTCCGGATACAGGGGGCGTCTATGTGCTGGAGGGCGGCTCTGTCCGCGCCATTCATGGCTCCGGCGGCTTCATCGTGCGTCTGGCCGCCGCACGCGACCACGTGTACGCGGTCTACAACCGGTCCGGGATAGCCAAATTCGACCTGCGCGGCACGGTCCTTTTTCAAGCCGATCTCTCCCTGCTGGCCGGCAGGGAGGTTGGGGCCGTGGGGATCGCTGTCTCCCCCTGCAACACCCGGCTCCATGTGGCCGACATGACGAACTCAATAATCCACTCGTTTGGCATTGAGGATTTTCAATGAAGAGCCAGCCTGCCACGGCACGGGCACGTGGGCCCGTTATGAGGGCCGGGAATCCCGGTGCGACGGCGTCTTCGCCACGCCTGCGGAGGCGGACGGCAGGACAGGCATGTTTGTGGCCACGGCCTCAGCAGGCCGCAGTCCGGGGGAGCAGGGTAGCTCTGGAAGCCAGGCCCTTGGCGCAGGTCGTGCGCGTTTGTGGGGGGAGCCTCTGCGCGTCCTGCGCTCCGGGCGTACCGGCCCTGGCCGTGCCGGGCACATCGCGGGAAGCTCTGCAGGCAGTGGCTTTTCAGGAGTCGAGAGGGCTCCGGGGCGCTGCGCGCCTGGGACATGGCGCATTTGCGATAAAAGTGCCAGCGCGCAGGCAGACGTTTTCCATCCGTGCAATGACAGGAGGGGTGCGGCGATGAGTTTCGCTCTGACGTACATTGAGGGGAACGGCTTGCGGCTGCGCCCCCTGCTGGAGGAGGACTACACCGACGAGTATCTCGGGTGGCTCAATGATCCGGTCACCAACCACATGTCGCAGCGGCGTCCCTTTCCATGCGACAGGGCGGACATGCGCGCCTATGCGCAGCAGTTCTCCGGCCAACCGGGAAAGGGCTTTGTGCTCGCCATTATCCGCAAGAGCGACCAGGCGCATGTGGGCAACATCTCGCTGGTCAACGTGCAGCTGGTGAACCGCTGCGCCGAGATCGCCATTCTCATCGGCCGGGCCGACGCGCGCGGCAAGGGGCTGGGCAGCGAGGCGGTGTACCTGCTCGCGCGGCACGCCTTCCAGACCATGAACCTGCACCGGGTCTTCGCCGGCACCTTCAACCCGGCCTTTGTGCGCTGCGTGGAGAAGCTCGGCTGGGTGCGCGAGGGCGTGTTCCGGGAGCGCATCTGGGCGTGCGGGGCCTACCACGACCAGATCTGGCTGGCCCAGTTGCGCCGCGACTTCAAGCCCCTGGCGCAGTATGAACCGGAGGGCGCAGGCGCGTGAACTGCATCATGACGCGCGGGCTCTACCTGCGGGCCGACGGGCGCCTGCCCTGCTACTGCAGCGCGGGCGAGACCGTGACCCTGGGCAGGCTCGACCACGGAAACCTGCCCGGGGACATCGCTGCGGACGTCTTCGAGTCGCCGGCATTCACCCGCATCCGCGCGGCCATGGCCCAGGGCAAGGCGCCTTTCCCGGGCGTGTGCGAGCAGTGCACCTACCTTGACGTGGACGCCGACGCCCCGGACTTGTCGGACGGCGAGCGCCGACTCGAATGGCTGCACTTCGAGCCGGCCTACGCCTGCAACCTCGACTGCCGCTGGTGCCACGGCCAGGCGCGCCACGATCCCGGCCAAGTCCGGATGCTGCCGCTTGAGACCATCCGGCGCCTGGCGGACGACTTCGCCGCGCGCGGCTACACGCTCGGCAAGGGCAACATCTGCGGCGTGGGCGAGCCCACGCTGAATCCCGATGTCTGGGCCATGATCGCCGCGCTCAAGGACAAGCTTGGCGGCGACATCCTGCTCAGCACCAACGGCAACGCGTCCTTCAGCCCGGACATCGTGTCCTGCGGCCTGGACAAGCTCAAGATCGCGGCTGACGCGACGGACCAGAAGACCTACGGACGCTACCGCAGGCACGGCAGGCTTTCGCGCGTGCTGGAGTTCACCGCCCAGGTCGCCGCAGCGCGCAGCGGCCCGGCCAGCCCGCAGATCATCTGGCAGTACATCATGTTCGACTACAACGACTCCGACGCGGACCTGCTCAAGTACCAGCGCCTGGCGCGCGAGCACGGGGTCGACCGCCTGCGCATCGTGTACACGCGCTGCGACAACTACTCGCGCCGCGCCCCGGAGGACTTCCCGCGCGACTTCCCGGACATCCTGTTCTTCCCCATCAAGGAGGACTCGCTCTTAGGCGTGGACGCGGCCGAGGCGCGCCTAGCTCAGGCAGAGGCGCTTGTCTCCGAAGAGCCCGCCGAGGCCGCGCGCCTGGCCCTGGGCCTGGCCCGGCACGTGTTCCACCGCCTGCTCCTGGGCGTTGAGCGCTACGTGGACCTGCTGGACTTCGTGGCCAGCATGCGCCCCGTGGCCCAGGGCAACTGCGCGGACCTCTCGCCCGCAGAGCAGCAGGCCTTCAGGGCGTTGCTCGGCCGACTGTACCGGCTGCTTGAAGCGGCCAGCTGCGGCGCGGGCGACGCACCCCAAGCCGAGGCCTATGCCGCCTTTGTCCGGAAGGCCGGGCTGTGAGCGCGCGGCTGTCCTCAGGCATCATCATTCTGGCGCGGATGGGCTCCACGCGCCTGCCGGGCAAGGTGCTCCTGCCCATCCTGGGGGTGCCAGTGTTGGAGCACATGCTGCGCCGACTCGCCGACGTGCCTGTGGACCGCGGCCTGGTCGTGGCCACCACCACGAACCCGGCCGACGACGTGCTGGAGGAATTCTGCGCGCGCCTGGGCGCGGCCTGCTTCCGCGGCGACGAGGACAACGTGCTGGCGCGCTGCATCGGAGCGGCCGAGCGCTTCGGCATGGAGGCCGTGGTGCGCCTTGGCGGCGACTCGCCGCTGTGCGACCGCCGCGTGGTCACGCAGCTCTTGGAGGCTTTTCAGGCCGAGCGCGCCGCCGGGCGTCGGCTGGACTACGCCAGCAACACGCTGGCCAGATATCTGCCCCTGGGCCTGGACGCCGAGGTCTTCCACATCGACGCTTTCCGGCGCATCGCGGCCATCGCGGCCACCCTGGGCGACGAGGAGCGCCGCCTCAACGAGAGCAACGTGGTGCCCTACATGCACACCCATCCCGAGGAGTTCGACCTGCTCCAGGTGGGCCAGGGGCCAGACGCGTCGCAGCACCGCTGGACCCTGGACAACCCGCAGGATTTCGAGCTCATCTCGCGCATCTACGGGGCTCTCCACCCGACCGATCCGGACTTCGGCACCGCCGAGGCCCTGGCGCTCATCGCCAAGCACCCAGACTGGGCGGCGATAAACGCTGGCGTGGTGCCGGTGAGCGGGTTCTGGACCGCGGTCGAGCGCGAGAAGTTCACCAAACGCTATGCCGCGCCCGCGCCGAACATGGGGCCGGGAGGCGCACAGTGAGCGCCCTGCGCGCCGGGCTCATCGGGTGCGGGGCCATCGGCTCGCGCTACGACGAGGGCCGGTCGACCGACAGCCCCCGTGCCAACGCCCCGCTCTACACCCACGCGGGCATGCTCAGCGCATTGCCGGAGTTCGAGCTCGTCGCCATCGCCGAGCCGGACCAGCAGCGGCGCGCGGCCTGCCGCACGGCCTGGGGCGTGCCGACCGCCTATGCCGGGCACCGCGAGATGCTCGCGCGCGAGCGTCTGGACGTGCTCTGCCTGGCCACGCCGGACGAGACGCATGCCGCGCTTTTGGCCGACATCCTGGAGCTGGCCCGGCCCTGCGCCATATTCACCGAAAAACCGCTGGCCGCAACCGCGTCCGAGGCCCGGGCGCTGGGCCTGCGCTGCGAGGCTGCGGGCGTGGCCCTGCTGGTGGACCACGTGCGTCGCTGCGACTCCAACCACCTGGCGCTGCGGGATTTTTTGTCCGGTAGCGGCCTCGGCCCGCTGCGCACGGTGGTCGGGCACTACGTGCGCGGCATCCGGCACAACGGCTGCCAGCTCGTGAACCTGCTGCGCTTTTTCGTGGGCGAGCCGCTCTGCGTGCAGGCCTTCGGCCTGGCGCAGGGCTCCGTGGCCGACGACCCGAGCCTGGACCTGCGCCTGGTTTTCGCCGACGGCTGCACGGCCCTTGTGGCGGCGCAGGACCGCGCCGGCTACGCCTACAGCCTGTTCGAGACGGAGTTCTACGGCGACCGGGGCAGGCTGCGCCTGGACGCTACGGGCCGGGACATCAGCCTAGAGCTGGCCGAACCCTACGCCGAGTTTCCGGGCTTCACCCGGCTGGCCCAGGCCCCCTCGCCCTGGCCCAAGGAAACGTATGGCGCGGCCATGCTCCGCGCCGGGCGTGAGCTCGCCCGGGCAGCCAGCGGCCAGCCTTTGGAGCTGGCGCTGGGCTGGCGCGAGGCCGCGCGCGACCTGGAGATCATCGAGGCGGCCCTGGCTTCGGCCCTGGCCGGCGGCGCGGAGATAGCCATCCCCGCGCCCCAGGGCCTTTAGCAACGCAATAAGGAGAAGAGCATGAGCAAGCTGGCCATCAACGGCGGAACCCCGGTGCGCACCCGGCCCTTCCCGCCCTACCGGACCTTTGACGAAAACGAGGAGCGGGCCGTGGTGGAGGTCATCCGCGAGGGCGTGATCTCGGACTACATCGGCGCGCCCGGCGCATATTTCATGGGCGGCCGCCGCGTGCAGCAGCTGGAGGACATGTGGCGCGCGCACACCGGGGCCAAGCACGCAGTGGTCATGAACTCGGCCACCTCGGTGATCATCGCGGCCATGGCCGCCTTCGGCCTCGGCCCAGGCGACGAGGTCATCGTCACCCCATACAGCCATGTCATTTCGGCCACCGCGCCGCTGTTCTACGACGCGATCCCGGTCTTCGCGGACAGCGAGCCGGACTGCCTGTGCATGTCCGTGGACAGCATCCGGGAAAAGATCACCGAGCGCACCAGGGCCATCATCGTCGTGGACCTCTTCGGCCAATCGGCGGACATGGACGGGATCATGGACCTGGCGCGCAAGCACAACCTGCTCGTCCTTTCCGACTCCGCACACATCACCAAGGCGACCTACAAGGGGCGCATGGCGGGCACCCTGGCCCACATCGGCAGCTACAGCTTCAACGGCCACAAGACCATCCAGTGCGGCGAGGGCGGCATGGCCGTCACCGACGACGACGAGCTGGCCATGCGCCTGCGCCTGGTCCGCAACCATGCCGAGAACTGCGTGGCGGGCTACGAGGTGGAGAACATCATCAACATGGTCGGCTTCAATTTCCGCATGACGGAGCTGGAGGCCGCAGTCTGCATTGAGCAGACGAAGAAGATCGACCGTCTGGTGGATGCCCGCCGCGAACTTTGCGCACACCTTGCCAGGCGTCTGCAAGGCGTTGCCGGGTTGACTGCGCCCATCCTGCGCAAGGGCTGCACGCACGACTTCCTGCTCTTCCCCGTGCTGTACGACGCGTCTGTCGTGGGCATCAGCCGGGATGAGTTCCTGCGCCGCCTAGATGCCGAGGGGATCAAGACGCGCAAGGTGGGCGAGGAGCATGTGCCGCCTGTCACCGGCTTTGTGACCCCCATCCACCTCCAGCCCGTATTCACCCGGCGCACCTTCCGCCCCAAGGGCTATCCATGGGACTCCTCGCACTACGGCCACGAGGTGCCCTACGGCCAGGGCGCCTGCCCCGTGGTCGAGGGCCTGTTCAGGGAAAAGCTGTTCACCGTGAACGCCATCTATCCTCCCTTGACCACGGCGGACATGGACGACATCGCCGACGCCATGCTCAAGATCGTCGAGCTGAGCGCCTGATGCAGGTGACGGCGTGCTTCAGCCAGATGGGCGGGCTGCGCGGCCTTCTGCCGCTTCTCGAAGGCGCGCCGGACTTCGCGGTGCGCTGGTACGGCCGTGAGCCTGTCCTCGGCTATCTGCGCGCCCGCGGGCACGCGGCCCAGCCTCTGGATGAGCTGCGGTTCGCTGCGGGAGCCGGGGGCGTCCTCGTGACCGACACCATCAACCTGAGCCGGACGCAAGAAGGCGCGCTGTGCAATGTGGCCTGGCGCGCCGCTGCCGAGGCAGGGGTGCCGAGCGTGGCCTTTGTGGACTGCTGGTGGGGGTATTTGGAGCGTTTTGTACTGCCGGGGGAGAGCCTGGCTGGAACGCCGCTGCCGGACGCCATTGCCGTGGTCGACGAAATAGCGCGGGCCGACATGGCCGCGCTGGCCTTCCCTGAAGAACGGCTGCATGTGCTCGGCAGCCCCTGGCTGGCCTCCCTGGCGGAGGCGCGGGCCGGGGCCGGGGCAAATCCAGGCGCGGCCCATGCACAGCAGGGCATCGTCCCTGGCGAACTCGTCTTGTCCTTCGTCTCCCAGCCGCTGGCGCGCGTCCTCAACGACAGGCTCTCTTGGGGCTTCACGGAGCGCGACGTCGTCCCTGCCCTGGTGCGGGCCTGCGAACTCCTGCCGAGACAGGTGCGGGACAGGCTGCGCTTGATCTTCCTGGCGCATCCCGAGGAAGACGAGACCGGGCTGGCCGCCCTGGTCCGGGAACGGACCCCGTCGTTCAGGACCGAGGTGCGCAAGGAGCCGGACCCCCTGGCCGTGGTGCGGGCCTGCGACGCCGTGACCGGCATGTTTTCCATCCTCCTGGTGGAGGCGGCCCTGTGCGGCCTGCCTGTCGTCAGCATCCAGCCCGGCCTCAAGCGCGAAGACATGCTGGTGACCAACCGCACCGGCGCAACCCTTGCGGTCCGGGACGAACGCCTGTTGTCCGGAGTGCTTGGGCGGCTGCTGTGCGACGAGGA
Organism: uncultured delta proteobacterium; assembly: GCA_903843965.1. Lineage (GTDB taxonomy): Bacteria > Desulfobacterota > Desulfovibrionia > Desulfovibrionales > Desulfovibrionaceae > Humidesulfovibrio. The sequence goes on along the minus strand of CAIMRY010000019.1, from coordinate 201,113 downwards.
CTTCAGGGCTGAACGCCGCACGTGTCAGGCGGCATTTCCCGTCGTGACCGGGGCCGCTGGCCTCTGGCGTTGCCTGCTGCGTGACCTCGCGTCCGGGAGGGCGCAATGAACCACCTCGGCCTGGACTGGAGAGGAGGAGGGCGAGCGCGGCCGCATCGAATGCCTCCGCGAACGGAGCGCCAACCGCAGGCCGGTGCCGGGGAGTCCCCGCCAACAGGACTGCGACCCCTGCCGTGCGCACGGGGCAGGAAAAGGCCAAGCACCTGCCCGGCGTGGCGGAAAACACCCGCAGCTGTGGCGCCCCAAGCGTCGAGCACCGGAGAGGTGGCATCATGGACAGCCTGCTGAAGTTGCTGGCAGACATCGAGGCCCTGGCTGCGGACCGGCCGCTTGCGACCCCGGAAATCCATGAGCCCAACGACTACTACGGCCATGCCGCGGTGCTCAAGCGGTACGCGGGCTGGCCCGGGGAACAGGCCGTCAAAGCCGTCATCGAGCACAGCTTCGCCATGTTCCCCCAGTATGTTTGGGATGTGGATATGCAAGCGGAACTGCCGGGCATCCTGGTTTTCAGCGCCGAGCGCCGCGAATATCTGCGTTCAGTGACGACACGGCGTGTCGAAGCCGTGGGGCCGCTCATCTCCTATGCCGAGCCGCTGGTGAGCCTGGAGGAGATAGAGGCGCTGCGGGGCGAGCTTGGGCGGGTTCTGCTGGCCTTCCCTGTCCACTCCACGCACCATATCAATGCGGACTATAACATCAACCTGTTCTGCACAGAAGTGCTCCGCATGGGCAGGGAGTATGACCGGGTCCTCGTTTGCCTGGGCTGGAAGGATGTCCTGCGGGGTTTCGGCGAACTCTATGCAGCCTATGGGCTCACCTGCGTCACGGCCGGGCACATGTACGACCCAGAGTTCCTGCCGCGTTTGCGCACGATCATCAGCCTCTCGGAAATGACGGTGTCGTCAAACTTTTCTTCCCACGTGGGCTACTGCATTCTTCTGGGCAAGCCGCATGCGCTGATAGATACGGACATATCATTTATCGCGCCCTCGGCAAGCATCTATCAGCGTGATGCCGTCTGCATGGATGCCATCAAACACCAACTCGACACGCCGTATTTCATTGAGATGCTCAAGCCGTTCCAAACCTATTCCACCACGATCACGGAGGAACAGACCGCAGTGATCCATAGGTGCTTCGGCCAGGACTGCCTGATGACCAAAGAGGAGATGTTCGCCCTCCTGGACGATTTTGAGAGGGCATTCGTTGACCAGAAACAAGGGATTCGTTGATGCTTGAAACCAACAGGGTAGGCAGGTATGGAAATGGCTGGGCAATGTTCTTTTCCAGGACGATCTTTCCCTGTTGGCCGACAAGGAGGAGGGGGGCCGTGGGGCTGGCCGTCCCCCCTGCAGGACACGGCTCTATGTGGCGGATATGACGAATTCACAGGTTCACGCCTTCGGCATTGAGGATACTCGATGAAAAATGCGCCGCGCAACATACTGGGCATCGGAGCCCATTTTGACGACCTGGAGCTCGGGTGCGGCGGCACCCTGTCCAAGCATGTGGACGCGGGCGACAGGGTCACCATGCTCGTGGTCACGGATTCGGAATACCGCAGCCCGAAGGGCGTGATGGTGCGCTCCGGGGAGACCGCACGCCAGGAAGGCCTGAAGGCGGCCGCCATCATCGGCGGGGACCTTGTCTGCCTGGAGTGCAAGACCTTTGAGGTCATGTTCGACGAGCATCTGACCAGCAGGATCAGCGCGCTCATCCAGGAGCGGGAGATCGACACCATCTACAGCCACTGGATCAACGACCTGCACCGCGATCATCAACTGGCGGGGCGCGCGGCCCTCATGGCCGGGCGTCACGTGCCCAGGTTTTTGCAATACCGCAGCAACTACTACTCCAGTGGCGTGGAGTTCGTCTCCCGCGTGTATTCGGACATTTCGTCCACAATGGACCGCAAGATCGACTCCATCCGGGCGCATGAGTCCGAACTGGAGCGGGTCTACAACAAGTGGATCGACTTCGTGACCGACCAGAACCGCAGCCTGGGCCTCCAGATCGGCTGCGAGTACGCCGAGATTTTTGAGGTCGTCCGCTACCTGCTCTAACGGGCGTGGCCCGGCCCTGGCAGGGGTCCGGGCTGGCGGGCTCGAAGCCCTAGCCGCACAGAGCGCGGCCATAACGTGAGAGCGGCCTGCCCGGGCGCATCCTGAACGGCATCGGGCCGGGCCGCAATCTGCCAGGAGTAACAGCATGTCCAAGGCGCTCGTCACCGGGGCGGGGGGATTCATCGGCAGCCAGCTCGTGGCCAGGCTTGTCGCCGGGGGGTATTCCGTCCGGGCTTTGTACAAATACAATTCGGCCAACGCCAAGGGCTGGCTTGAGCATCTGCCCGCAGACCTTCTGGACAGCGTGGAGACTGTGGCCGGGGACCTGCGCGACCCGTTCCAGACAGCCAGTCTTGTCCAGGGGGTGGAGTGCGTTTTCCACCTGGCCGCGCTCATCGGCATCCCCTATTCGTACGCGGCCCCGGCCTCCTATGTGGAAACCAACGTGGGCGGCACCCTGAACCTGCTCATGGCCAGCCTGGCCGCAGGGGTCGAGCGCTTCGTGCACACCTCCACCTCCGAGGTCTACGGCACCGCCCGCTACACGCCCATGGACGAAAACCACCCCCAGACGGCCCAGTCGCCCTATTCGGCCACCAAGATCGCAGCCGACAGACTGGTTGAGTCCTACCACCTGACCTACGGGCTCAAGACGGTCACCGTGCGGCCCTTCAACACCTTTGGCCCCAGGCAATCCGCCCGGGCGGTCATCCCCACGGTGATCCGCCAGGCCCTGGCCGGGAGCCGGGAGATACGCCTCGGCGCCCTTGACCCGGTGCGGGACTTCACCTTCGTGGCGGACACGGTGGAGGGCTTTTGGGCCGCCTCCCGTGCCGAAAGGGCTGTGGGCCGGGTGGTGAACCTGGGCACCGGGCGCGGCGTCAGCGTGGGCGAGACGGCCCGGATCATTCTGTCCCTGTGCGGCTCGGACGCGGACATCGTCCTGGACGAAGACCGTTTGCGCCCGCGCCAGAGCGAGGTGCTGGCCCTGGTGGCCGATGCCTCCCTGGCCAAGGACCTCCTTGGCTGGACCCCAAGCCACACCCTGGAGCAGGGGCTTGAAAAGACCATCGCCTGGACCCGCAGCGACACCCGGAGCAGCACCGAGAGCAACACCCGGAGCACTGGCGGCCAGAGCGGATGCGCGAGGTACGTGATATGAACAGTGTGTTGCCCCGGATGGAGCAAGGCGGCAAAGTCGGCTTGATGAAGGACGTCACCGCCGTCATCCAGGCTGGCGGCCTGGGCACCAGGCTGCGGCCCTACACGCTGGTGCTGCCCAAGCCGCTCATGCCGGTCTGCGGCACCCCGGTGCTGGAGCTGACCCTCAAATGGCTGCGCCGCAACGGCATCACCAAGACCATCGTCACCCTGGGCCACCTCTCAAGCCTGATCAAGGCCGTGTGCGGCGACGGCTCCCAGTGGGACATCGCCGTGCACTACAGCGAAGAGCGCGAACCCCTGGGCACCATGGGGCCGCTGCGCCTCATCGGGCACGAGCGCCTGGACAAGACCTTCCTGGTGCTGAACGGCGACCTGGTCACGGACCTGGACCTCTCGGCCTTCATCAAGTTCCACAGGGGGCACGGCGCCCCGGTCACCGTCGCCGTGACAAAGAAAGAGGTCAAGGTGGACCTGGGCGTGCTGCATGTGCAGGACGGGGTCATGAACGGCTTCGAGGAGAAGCCCACCTTCTGCTTCACCGTGAGCATGGGCATCTACTGCATGGAGCCCGAGGTCCTGGGGCTCATCCCGGCCGGGGTGCCCTTCGGCTTCGACGACCTCATGACCACCATGCTGGAGCGCGGACTGCCGGTGCGGGTCTTTGAGCACGCCGGCCTGTGGATGGACATCGGTCGCCCGGACGACTTCGCCAAGGCCCAGGAGCTGATGGCCGAGCGCATGGACATCCTCCTGGGATATTAGCGCGCCATGACCGTCACCATCCACCAGCCCGACTTCATGCCCTGGCTGGGCTTTTTCGACCGCTGGCGGGCAAGCGGCCTCTATGTGGTCCTTGACGACGTGCAGTTCCTGCGCCGTGGCTGGCACCACCGGGACAGGATCAAGACCGCAGCCGGGGCCGCCTGGCTCACTGTTCCGGTGCTGAACAAGGGCCGTTTCGAACAGGAGATACGCGAGGCCGTGCTGGCGGAGGGCCCCTGGCGGCGCAGGCACCTGGCCGCCATCCGCGCGGCCTATGCCCGCGCCCCCCGTTTCTCCCGCGTGTTTCCGCTGCTGGAGGAGGTCTACGGCCGGAATCACGACCGGCTTCTGGAGCTGAACCTTGATCTTCTGCACCTCTTTGCGCAGCTCCTGGGCATAACGACGCCCGTGGTCCTGGCCTCAAGCAGCGCCGTGCAGACCGAGGGCACCCAGCGGCTGGTGCAGTTGTGCACGGCGCACGGCGCGCGCACCTACCTGACGGGCACAGGGTCCCGGGCCTACCTGGACGAGGCGCTGTTCAGGGCCCAGGGGGTTCGGGTGGAGTGGCAGAGCTTCACGCCGCCGTGTTATCCCCAACTGCACGGGGAGTTTGTGCCGAACCTTTCCGCGCTGGATTATCTGATGATGGACAGCAGGCCGCTGCAGGCTTTGGGGCTGTAGAGATGCTTCCAACGCGTCCCCTTTCGGGCGCACCTATTGCGAACCGCTGATCAGGCCGAAGAGGCGCAGAGAAAACCGTTAGCACAGTGAATGAACAATTTTTCGGCCAGGATGAGAAAACGCAGGTTCAGGCGTCGAATTTGCAAAGCATATTGTTGCTGGAGAAGACCCGACCGATAGGAGTATACTGTGTCCGCACTGGTCCCGCTGGAGTGGGATTCGCGCCTGCTGGGCTTAAGCTGCGCCCGGCTTGAGTTCGCCGAAGAGTGCGGGCTGGGTCCGCGCGCCGTTGCCAGCGCAGTTGGCCGGGCCTTTGCGGCGGGGGCTTCGGCCGGTGTGCGGGCGGAGCTCGTGGCTGCAAAGATACAGCCGGAGGACTGCGATGTCCGCATGCTGTCCGAGGAAGCGCCGGACCGCCGGATCGTCGCCCTCGGGCGGGAATGGACCTTCAGGAGCCCTGCCGGAGCGTTCGCGGGGCCGCTGCCGGAGAACGTGGCCTTTGCCCGGGCAGCAAACGGGGGCACGGACCCCGTGCCGTTTCTGCCCCTGGCGGCGGACATGCGGCACAGCCGCTACTACCTCGACCCTGACGTGGGGGAGGACCGGGCGCTTGCAGTCTGGGAGGCCTCCATCACCGGCCATTGCCAGGGCTTTGCGCAGGAAATCGCGGTGGCTTCCCTTGGGGGACGGCCAGCCGGCCTGGCGACCATCCACCTGGAGGACGGCGCGGCGCGGCTGCACATCGTCGGCGTTCTCGGCTGGGCCAGGGGGCGCGGTGTGGGAGCGCGGCTCATGCGGGCGGTTCTTGCCCGTCATGGCGAAGCCCGCGCCGTCACTGTCGAGGCCTTCGCCGAAAATCAGGCGGCAGTGGGCCTGTATCGCGCCGTTGGCTTCAGCCCCGTGGCCGAGCATGTTGTGCTTCACTTTTGGAGACGAGGATAAAGCGCGATGATACACTTGGCATACGACTCCGCCCGGCAAGAGCTCGCCGTCACCTGGGACAGCCCGCCTCCGCTGAGCGTCCGGAACTGCCCGGAATACGCCGCGTTTTTTGAAAGGCTCGGGCAGGTTCCCGGACTGCGCGCCCTGCGGGAAGACCTGCACGAGGCCTTTGCAGTGCCGTATGCGCAGCTCATTGAGGCCTTCTCCCCAGTCCTGCCCAGGGGCAGCGTCGAGTGCCAGACAGCCATCTGCCGGTCCCTCGCCGCACATGCGGCCAGGTCCCAGGGGCAGGGGCTGGAGATCAACCACCACCAGCACCCCTTTGACACGGCTGAACGCGCCTGGCGGTTCATCCTCAACCAGGGGCGCTTTGCGGACTATTTCTTCAACCGCCTGGCCTGGCACCTGGCCCCGACATACCGCATCGTCACGCCCTTCCCGCTGCATGTGGACCTGGAGTCGGCCAGCACCTGCAACATGAACTGCCCCATGTGCTACCGCGACATGCTGAAGACCACCGGGCAGATGGATTTCGACCTGTTTTGCAGGCTCATCGACGAATGCGCGGCGAGCGACCTGTACTCCGTGCGCCTCTCCTGGCGGGGCGAGACCCTGACCCACCCGCGCATCACCGAGATGATCGCCTACGTCGCCGCGCGCATCCCCAACGTCTCCTTTTTGACCAACGCCTTTTTCATCGACGAGCGCATCTGCGCCTGCCTGGTGGAAAACCGCGTCAGCTATGTGGCGGTGTCCTTTGACGGCATCGGCGAGGTGTACGAGACTGTGCGCGCCCCGGCCAAGTTCGCCGAGAGCATGGCGCGGCTGCGCATGCTCCGGTCCATGCGCGAGGCCGCCGGGTCGCTCTTGCCGCAGATCCGCACCTGCACCATCTGGCCCGCCATCCGGCACGACCCCGGGGCCTATCAGCAGACCATGCGCGAGGTGGCGGACTACATGGTCAAGAACCCGTACATCAATTTCAAGGGGCGCATGACCCTCAAGCAGGGCTTTGTCTGCCAGTATCCCTGGGAGCGCATCGTGGTGGGCTGGGACGGCACGGGACAGTGCTGCACCGGCTGGAACGCCACGGACATCGCCCTGGGCGACGCGCGCGTGGTGTCCATCCGCGAGATGTGGCATTCCCCAAGGCAGGGCGAGGTGCGCCGTTTGCACCAGGAGGGCCGCCGCACGGAGCTGGCCAGCTGCCGCGAGTGCCGCCATGGTTCGCAGGGCGATCCCGACGTCACCATCGACGAGATCGTGGGCCGGAGGTGGTAGTGGCGCGGCTGGGCGTGCTGCTTGCGGCCAACTGGGGCCTGGGCGAACGGCTGCTGGCCGCCCTGCTGGACTGTCCGGAGGTGCGGCTGCTCGGGGTGGTCACCCGCGCGCAGTCTGGCGGCGGCGACCCTTGGGCGGACGCCGTGCGCCGCCGAGCCGAGGCAGCCGGACTGACGGTCTGGGACGAGGCGGCCCTGCCTCCGCTGGAGCTGGGCGCGCTGGCCCGCAGGCTCGGCGCGGACGTGCTGTGGCTGCACGCCAATATGCGCCGCCTGCCGCGAGAGGCCTTTACCGCGCCCAGGCTGGGCACAGTCAACGTGCACGCCTCGCTTTTGCCCGCCTACCGCGGCCCTTCGCCGCAGCAGTGGGTCTTGAGGAACAGGGAGCGGCTCACCGGGCTGACCAGCCATTTCGTCGACGAGGGACTGGACACCGGGCCGATCATCCATCAGGTGCCTGTCCCTGTTTCCCCGGAGGAGTCCCTGGAGAGTCTCTTGGAAAAGTCCAAGGAGGCCGCTGCCCCGCTTGTGCGCGGGACGGTGAAACGGCTCCTTGATCCTGGCTTCAAACCTGCGCCGCAGGACGAATCGCGGGCCAGCCATGCCCCCCGCCCCAAAGAGGACGTGACATGAAGAGATCAGAGACCCTTGCCCAGTTCAGCTGCGAAACCCGCTGGGAATATCTGAAGAACGAATGGCGCCGGGGCCGGGGCAAGCTCTTGGCCTACCTGGCCAACCGCTATGCCTGGAGCAGGTATCCCGGCCAGCGCAGGGTCGCCCCCTTTCCGCTCAACGTGGACATCGAGGTCAGCAGCGTCTGCCAGCTGAAGTGCACGCACTGCTTCCGCCAGTACATGGACATCGGCGAGAACGGCTTCATGCCGCTTGAGATGTACCGCGCCATTGTCGAGGAGTGCGGCCGGATGGGCCTGTTCACCCTCAAGTTCAGCATGCGCGGGGAGCCGCTCCTGCATCCGGACATCGTGGAGATGGTCCGCCTGGCCAAGGCCGCAGGCATCAAGGAGGTCTGGATCAACACCAACGGCGGAGCAATCACCGAGGAGCTGGCCCGGGGCATCATCGGCGCGGGCGTGGACTGGATCACCATGAGCTTCGACGGCCTGGGCGAGCACTACGAGGCCGTGCGCATCCCGCTCAAGTACGAGGAGTCCCTGGCCAAGCTGAAGATCCTGCGCCGCGTGCGGGATGAGCTTGGGGCCAACACCCTGCTCAACGTCCAGGCCATCTGGTCGGCCATCAGCCATGATCCGCAAGGCTACATCCGGCTCATGAAGAGCATCGTGGACCGGGTGGCCTACAACCCGGACATGCACTTCGACCACAACACCGTGGTTCCGGACCCGAAATTCGTCTGCCCGCGCCTGTGGCAGCGCCTGTGCATCACCAGCGCCGGCAACTATCTCATGTGCCCCTCGGACTTTAAAATGCAGCAGGTGCTGGGCAACGCGGCTGTGACCGGGGTCAAGCAGGCCTGGGACGAGCTGCAGGGCCGCCAGCGCCGCCTGCACCTGGAGGGTCGGCGGCTGGAGAGCCCGGTCTGTTCCGTCTGCCACCATGGGGCCATGAAAAAGAAGGTCACGGTGGAGCTCGATGGCGAACGCCGCGAGGACTACACCTACGAAAGCAAGGAAGAGAACTGAGATGGGCGGCCCTGGCAGGCACTGGAAGACCTTCTGCGGGATCGAGCTGTTCAAGGTCGAATACCGGCTGAAGGAGTTTTTGTACAAGACCTTCGGCATCTCCCTGCCCAAGCTGCGCGACCAGAGCGACTACTGGGCCTGGCGGGGCGAGGCCTACCGCGACGAGATCCTGGCCTCGGGCTATCTGGAGCGGGAGGTGTTCTTCCAGGACCTGATCATGCACGAGCTGACGCAGGAGTTGCCGCAGGAGTTGGCGCAGAAGCGCTATGCCTCGGCCTTCGAGGCCGGTTGCGGGTTCGGCTGGAACGTCAAGCGCGTCAAGGAGCAGTTCCCCTGGATGCATGTGGGGGGCTTGGACTTCAGCCTGACGCAGCTGGGCAACATGCGCGGGTACAAACCGGAGCTGGCGGTCGACGCCGTCCAGGGCGACGCCTGCAACATGCCCTTTGGCGACAAGGCCTTTGACGTGGGCTTCACCCTGGGCGTGTTCATGAACATCCACCCCGCAAAAATTCGCACGGCGCTTTCGGAGATGGTGCGCGTGTGCCGCAGGCGCATCATCCACGTGGAATGGTCCGCCCGCCACGCCACCCCTGAGCTGGCGGAGAAGCGGGCCTTCAAGACCAACATCGTTTCGCACGACTATGACGACCTCTACGCCGGACTCGGCGTCAAGGCCTCCAAGGTCCTGACCCACAAGGATTTCGGGCAGGCCTTTCGGGAGCACGAGGCGCGGGTCACGGGCGCGCTGGACCGCTGGGAAGGCTTTGAAGGCCCGGACAAGTATACCCTCTATGTCTTTGACCTGTGAGCCACTGGGAGGATGCTGATGGATTTGCGCAAACGCCAACGCACCGGCCTGCCGCTGCTGGTGGCCGAGGTCGGCTTCAACCACGGCGGCAGCCGCGAGACCGCAGCGGCCATGATCCGCGCCGCAGCGGAAGCCGGGGCCGACGCCGTGAAGTTCCAGACCTTCCGGGCCGCAGACCTGGCGCTGCCCACGGCCGCCCACTTCGAGCTCATTCGCAGCGGCGAGATGCAAAGCGACGACGCGCTGTTCCTTGCCGCAGAGGCGCGCGCCAGCGGCATCGAGTTCTTCTCCACGCCCTTCAGCCTGCAGGCCGTGGAGATATTGGAGCAGGCCGGGGTCCCGGCCTACAAGATCGCCTCCATGGACCTGGTCACGCCCTATCTATTGGACGCCGTGGCGGCCACGGGCAAGCCCGTGATCCTGTCCACCGGCATGGCCACGCTGGAGGAGATCGCCGCCGCCGTGGAGCGGCTTGGCCGCGCGGGCGCGAAGGAGATCGGCCTGCTCCACTGCCTCTCGCTCTATCCGGCCCGGGCCGAGGACTGCAACCTGGCGGCCATGGCCGAGCTGAAGCAGGCCTTTGGCCTGCCCACGGGCTGGTCCGACCACTTTCCGGGCCCCAAGGCCTGCCTGGCGGCCTTCTGCGCCGGGGCGGAGATCATCGAGACCCATTTCACCCTGGATACCGCCACGGAGGGAGGCGACCACGCGCACTCGCTGGACCCGGCCATGCTGCGCGGCCTGGTGGAGGACATCCGCCTCTGCGCCGCCTTGCAAGGCCGCCCCGGTTTCTTTGCCGTCCGTCCGGACAGGGAGTTCGCTCCGGCTTACAGGCGCGGGGTTCATGCGGCCAGGGACCTGGCTGCGGGCGAGGTGCCCGGCCCCGGCGACCTGCTGTTCTGTCGGCCCCTGGCCGGACTGTCCCCGGCGGACATGGAGCCCCTGGCCGGCAGGCCCCTGAAACGGGCCGTGGGCAGGAACGCGGCCCTGGCGCTGGAGGATTTTGCGGGGTGAAGGAAATGGACGGCGTCCTGGTTGTCATCCAGGCCAGATACAACTCCACGCGCCTGCCGGGCAAGGCCCTCTACCCGTTGGGCGGCAGGCCCATGCTGGCCTACCTCCTGGAACGCCTTGGCGGCGGGCCCTGGCGGCTGTGCCTGGCCACCACCGAGGGGCCGGAGGACGACGCCCTGGCCGCCTGGGGCCACGCCCTTGGCGTGCCGGTTGTCCGGGGGGAGGGCGAGGATGTCCTGGCCCGCTATGTCCGCTGCCTGGATGCGCACGGGGCCGTGGCTGTGGTGCGGGTGACCGGGGACAATCCGCTGACCTGCCCGGAGCTGGTGACGTTGGCCGCACGGGCCGTGTGCGCCGGGGCGGACTATGCCGCCCTGCCCACTGGGTGTCCCGTTGGTCTGGGCGCGGACGCCTTTGCCGCGCCCGTCCTGCGGCGTCTGGCCCGCGAGGCCGCGCCCGGCCCGGAGCGGGAGCACATCAACCTGCATGTTCTGAACAACCCGGGCCGGTATTCCGTGGCTGTGCCCACCCTCCCGCCCGCGTGTCAGCGGGGGGACCTGCGCTTCACCGTGGACACGTCAAGGGATCACCAAGCCCTGGCCCGCTTCGTGTCCGCCTGTCCCGGAGGGCGCGTCCCGCTTGGGCTCCAGGACATCGTGAGGCTCCATGGTTGAGCAGCTTTTCGACCTCGCACGCCTGTCCGGGGCGGTCCTGTTCCGGGTCGATGCGGGAAAGGTTCCCGGACTTTCCTTCGGCCACCTGGAGCGCACGGCCATTGTGTCGCGCTCCCTGCAGGAGGAGCACGGCATCGAAACGGTCTTCCTCATGCGGCCCAACCCGGAGGGCATGGCCAGGGCCAAGGCCCTGGGGTTGCGGGTGGTCCCGCAGCACGAGGGCGCGCCGCAGGTCCAGGGAGTTGGCGCGCTGGTCATCGACCTGCCCTGCGACCCGGAGCCGGAGCTGCTTGCCCAGGCCCGGGCCGAGGGCTGGCAGGTGGTGGTTCTGGACGACACCGGCAGGGACCTGTGCCCGTGCGACGTGGTGCTCAATTCCTCGGTGCTGGCCAGCCCCGAGGCCTATCCCAGGGCGCGCAGGAAGCTCCTTGGCCCGGAATTCCTGATCCTTGACCAGGCCTTCAGCCGGGCCAGGCATGCCGGGTCCGGGAGGCGGCCGCCCACGGTGCTGCTCACCTTCGGCGGCTCAGACCCCACCGGGCTTACTGCCAGGGCCCTGGCGGCCATGGCCCTGGTGGAGGCCCCCTGCCGCCTGGAGGTCATCCTGGGGCCCGGATTCGGCGAGGCCGGGGAGATCATGCGGCTGGCGTCCGCCCTCAAGGGCCGGGAATGCGCCGTGACCGCCGCGCCCGGCGACATGCTCCCTTTTTTCACCGGGTGCGACCTGGCTGTGTGCGCGGGCGGGCGCACCATGTACGAGCTCCGGCGCCTGGGCGCGCCCATGCTGGCCGTGGCCAGCACCGCTGAGGAGGCCAGGGCCGTGGCGGATTTTGAGGCCAAGGGCTACGTGCTGGCCGGGCTGGAGCGGTTCGAGCCGGTTCGGTTTTCCGGGCTGGTCGCCAGCGCCCTTGAGCAAGGGCGTGGGGCCGGTGGCGACCGGCGGCCCTAAAGATGAGGCGCAGGGCCTGGCCGGAAGGGTCCGGCCAGGGGGCGAACCTTGGGGTGCCTGGACATCGGGGCCGAAGAGCCGCGCAAGGTTTGGGGAAGGGGTGATGGCGCGGGGCTGCGGCCAGGATGTCGTGTCCGGCCCGGCTGGCCCGGGCGCGCAGGTGAGCTGGATGGCAGGGGGCGGCATGGCTATTGTTTGGCGGGCAGGAGGCTTCCAGTTCTCGACCCAAGGGCGTGCCGCCCGGCGGGGGCAGGAGGCTTCCAGCTCTCGGCCCAACGGCGTGCCGTCCGGCCGGGGCAGCGGGCGCTTCCGCCTCCTGGACGTGCCACGAGTTTGCGCGGTTGTCTGGTCTGGTCCTTGCAGGTATTCCGTTGAGCACCCGCCGTCTGGGGGACCCACGGCAAGGCCTGCCCCTGGACCGTCCTCCACGCTCCCCAGGGGAGCGGCGTCAGCCGGGAATGCGGGGAGCAGCGCGCCGGAAACCTGCAGCCGCTGAACCGAAGGGCCTTGCGGGACCGGGGACGGCTGCCCCGGAACAGACGCGGGAACGGTGGGATGTTTTGGCCAGAACAACACGCTTGGAACACTTCAGCACCCTGGAGAAGACGCACATGAGGCACATCAAGGGCGCTAACACCCGCCAACCGAAGATGATCGACGCGGGACATCAGGACCGACACGACCGTGGCCGTGGGCTTTGCGGCCTGAATACCCCCGGAGAGCTGTGCGTCATGCAAAAGAGAGGCGCGCGCCACGGCGCCCAAGGCGTCGGCCAGGCCGGATGCCATTGGACAAGGAGGGAGGCATGAATTCCTATTTCGGCACCATCCCGCGTCACCGGCAGTGGCCCTTGACGTATCGTGATCTTTTCGTGCCCGACTGCGAGATCGTGGACTATGACAAGACCATGCTGACCATTGGCAGCTGCTTTGCTGAAAACATCCTGCGTTGTCTGGACAAGTATGCCCTGAACATTGAGGATCCCTTCTGGGGGTACAAATATGGAACCCACTCCGTGCTGCGGGAGGTCCGCAACACCCTTGAGGGTCGGCTGACCGGGCCGGAGCAGCTGTACCTGGGCCGCTCGGGCTATACGGACCTGAACCATCACAGGGTCTGCGGCCAGACCAGGGAAGACGCCTTGAAGGTCATCAACGCCATGGAGCGCAATGCCCAGAGGATGTTGCCCAAGGCGGACATCCTTGTCATCACCCTCGGACAGAATGAGGTTTGGCGGAACCTGCTCACAGGCGAGTTCATCCTCCACCCCTATCCAGGCGTGATGAACCTCAAGGAGAACCTGGAGATCCATTTCATGTCCGTGGCCGAAAACTCGGCGCAACTCGATGAAATCTACAGTCTGCTCATGGGCATGAATCCTGGGCTGGAGATCATCCTGACCATTTCGCCGGTTCCGCTGCGCGCCACGTTCAGGGATGAGGACGCCCTGGTGGCCAACAACAAGTCCAAGTTCACCGTCTACGTTGCGGCCAGCGAATTTTCGGAAAAGCACGCCAATGTCCATTTCTTCCCCAGTTTCGACCTCGTTCACTATGAGAGCGTGCATGCGCCATGCTTTGAACATGACTGCCGCCACGTGAACGACCACGCCATGGTCAAGGTCATGTCCTCTTTCGTCCAATCCTATTGTACTCCTGAGACCAGGTTGATAATGGAGCATATCAACACCTTCGAGACGAGCCCGGTCGAAGAGGCCGGAGCGGCCCTCGACGAGATTGAACGGCTGGGTTTCCCAGCAGACAACCTGTTGGTCAAGAGGGCGGCCCTGGCCGTCAGGCGGCAGGATACGCGCTCCGCCCTGGGAGCTTTTGAGGCCGTGTCCGTGCGGGAGCAGTCCCCGGCCGTGCTGCTCAATATCGGCGCCCTCCTGGATGTGTCCGGGGATGCGGTGGAGGCAAGGAGGCGGTATGAACAAGCCCTGCGCCTGTTGCAGGAAAACCCCCAGGCCATTCTTTCGGGGGTCGCGCGGGAGAATCATGTGCTCTTTGGCGGGAACAATCTCTTCTTCGCCGAAAACGCCTTTGACAGACGGGCCGAGCATTTCAAGGACATGACCGCATTTCTGCGCTCCAGGCTCGATGAGGCCGGTCCGCCTCTCGTCATGGACGACCTTTTGTTCATGGAATCGCCTCACAGGTTCGGCGGCAACAGGGTGGTGACCAGGAAGGCATGAAGACATCAGACAAGCACGCAGGCGGTGGCAACTCCGGGGGGAATGTCCCCATTCCGCTGTCGCGCCCGGTCATCACTGAAGAGGACGTCCAGGCCGTGGCGGAAGTGCTGCGCGGTGGCTGGCTGACCATGGGCCCCAAGGTCGAGGAGTTCGAGCGAGCCTTTGCCCAGGCCCACGGCTTTGATCAGGCCACGGCGGTATCGAACTGCACAGCAGGCCTGCACCTCGCCTTGGCCGTCCTTGACATCGGCCCCGGCGACGAGGTGATCATCCCCTCGCTGACCTTTGTGGCCGCAGCCAACACCGTGGTTGCCGCCGGCGGAACCCCCGTTGCGGCGGACATCCTCTCCTTGGAGACCCCGCACCTCGACCCGGCAAGCGTTCGCGAGCGCATCACGCCGCGCACCAAGGCCGTCATGGTCATGCACTACGCGGGCTACATGATGGCCCCGGAGCCCTGGGACGCGCTGCGCACGGACCACGGCCTGAAAATAATCGAAGACGCCGCCCACGCCCCCCTGGCGCCCGGAGCAGGCGGCATCGGCGACATCGCGGTCTTCAGCTTCTTCAGCAACAAGAACATGACCACCGCCGAGGGCGGCATGATCCTTTCCAGGGACGAGCGGCTGCAGGAACGCTGCCGTTTGCTGCGCTGCCACGGCATGACCAGCACCACGACCGTGCGGCACAATCAGCCCCTGCTTGGCTACGACGTGACTGAACCCGGGTTGAACTGCCGCATGGATGAACTCAGGGCCGCGCTGGGGCTTTCCCAGCTGTCCCGGCTGCCTGCCTGGAACGCCGAAAGGGGCAGGCTCAGCGACCGGTACCGCTCGCTTCTGGCAGCGGCCCTGCCGGATGTCCGCGTGCCCTTCACGCCGGACCATCCCTCCTGCTGGCACATCATGCCCGTGCTGCTCCCCAAAGGCGCCGCCCGGGACGCCGTGCGGCTGTGCATGCGCGGTTTGGGCGTCCAGACGAGCATGCATTACCCGCCCATCCACATGTTCTCCTGCTACTCCGGGATGCCCGGCAGCGAGGCGCTGGCGCGCACGCAGGAATTCTGCGAACAGGAGATCACCCTGCCGCTGTACCCGGGCATGGCTGATTCGGACGTGGTCCGGGTGGTTGCGGCGCTCGGCCAGGCCCTCGCGTCGAGCCGGGGAGAGAGCGGAGGCTCGGCATGACTGGACAGGACCGGGAGCGCCTGCTCCAAAGCCGTCGGTCGCTGAGGAGCGCTGTTCTCGTACAGGCCTGGCGCATCGGCCCTGCGCGCCGACTTCCGCTTGGGGAGCACGCTCCGGCGATCCAGGCGCAAAGGAGTTCCCCGTCTGACGGGATTCGCCACGACGGGCTCGCCCGAACCCTTCACCGACCGGCCAAGCAAACGCCTGGCGCGGTCGCGGGGATCAACGCCGTTTTGCTGGAGGCGGAGCGTCTGGACGGTGTCTGCCTTTGCCCGGGCCAGCCCCGCGCATCCGCGACCAGGCCCCCGCCATGCTGCGCGCCAGGGGTTGTGCCCATTGTCAAAGCCCCAGGCACTTGAACCGCCCTGGACGCACCTGTCCCCGGAGGAGACCGCATGACTGCCACGACTGCCACGACTGCTACGACTGCCACCGGCCTATGCCCAGGTGCAAAGACCTCCTGGACCGAGCTGAACGCTGCGGACGATCTCTCGAACATCCGCGAGCCCGCTCATGCCGTCCGCTTTGGACTCTGGCGCATCCGCTTCCAGGGCCTGACGATCTATGCCCACGATCTCATGTCCTTCTACTACTCCGCCCGGGACATTTTCCTGGGCGGGCTGTACCACTTCGACACCCCGCGCACGGAAGACCGCATCATCGACGGCGGGGCGCATATTGGCCTTTTCAGCCTCTTCGCCGCGCGGCAGGCCCCAAATTCGGCCATCATCGCCTTTGAGCCCAATCCGGCGTCCCTGGACTTTCTGCGGCTTAACATCCAGGCCAACGGGCTGGACGGGCAGGTCACGGTCCAGGAGTCCGGGCTGAGCGACTCGGAGGGCCGTGCGCCATTCCTGGCGGGGGAGAGCGACTCCTCCTCCCTGTGCGCCGCCGGGCCGGGCTGCACCATCGCCACTGTGCGTCTGGGCAAGTGGCTGGAGGAGCCCGCAGCGGTGCTCAAGCTCAATATCGAAGGCGCGGAGTGCGCGGTGATCGAGGAATCCGAATCCCGGCTGCGCTCGGTTGAAAAAATTTTCATAGAGTACCATGGATTCCCGGAACTGCCCCAGACCCTGCACCGCATCCTGGCGGCCCTGGACCGTGCGGGGTTCCGCTACTGCCTGGGGGCCATGGACAGGGAAACCAACCCGGTTTGCCATGCGCCTTTCAACCTCGGCCAGCGGCGCTTCTTCAACCTTGTGTACGCGGAACGGCAGGAGAGGACATGAAAGGCAAGCCCGGCGCACCCGGTGTGGGCTCCGTGGATTTCGGGGACCTGCGGCGCCTTGAGCCCGTGAGCAGGGAGTTCGGCTTCGACCGGGGTGGCGTCATCGACCGCTATTACATCGAGAATTTCCTTGAACGCTGTCGCCCGGACATACGTGGACGGGTCATGGAGGTGGGCTCCGACGCCTATATCAGGCGGTTCGGCAGGGACAAGGTGTCACGAGCCGATGTGCTGCACATCAGCCCAGGAGAGCCCGGGGCGACGCTCCACGCCGACCTCGGCAGCCTGGAGTGCCCCCTTCCGCGCGGCGCTTTCGACTGCGTGGTCCTGACCCAGACCCTGATCTTTGTCCCGGATTTCCGTCAGGCCGTCAGGAACCTGCACGAGATCCTTGTCCCTGGAGGGGTTCTCCTGGCCACCTTTCCGGGGCTGGCCCAGATCAGCCGCTACGACATGGACCGCTGGGGCGACTATTGGCGCTTCACGGACCTTTCGGCGCGGAAGCTGTTCGGCGAGGTCTTCGGACCGGACAACGTCCAGGTCGAAACCCACGGCAACGTCCTGGCCGCCACGGCCTACCTGCAAGGCCTGTGCGTGGAGGACCTCACCCCCGGGGAGCTCGACCACCATGACCCTGATTACCAGGTCGTCGTCACCGTGCGCGCGGTCAAACCGGCCAACAGGGCTGGCTGCACCGACCCGGCGGACGCCCTGGAAACGGAGGAGAGCTGAATGGCTCGTTGTCCCCTGCCGGTCAGCGGCGCAGGCCCCGGCTGCCGGATGGCCTTGGCCTCCCTCGGCGGAAAGGGGCGCGGCCAGGACCCTGTCCTGGCGGCTACGGCCTGGGCGGGCACACGGGATCCCGACGCCGGAACAAGGGTGCTGCCAGATCATGGCTGAGAGCTGTCTGATCCTGTATTACCACCGGGTGGGACGCCCCAGCCCGGATCCGCAGCTGCTCGCGGTTTCTCCTGAGAACTTCGAGAGCCACCTGCGGACCATCGTCCAGATGGCCAACCCCGTGTCCCTGGAGACCCTGGCCAACGGGCCGGGCGGCCGGACCTCGGATCGGACCCCGGACCGTCCGAATGTGGCCGTGACCTTTGACGACGGCTACCTGGACAACCTGGAGCTGGCCCTGCCGCTCTTGGAGAAGCACGCGGTGCCTGCCGTGTTCTATGCCTGCACCGGCTACATGGACCAGGGCAGGGAGCTGTGGTGGGACGAACTGGAGCGCCTGCTGCTCGGTCCGGGCCTGCTGCCGGAGACGCTGTGCCTGGATCTGCCGGGCGGCCTGTCGGACGGCCTGTCGGATGGCCCTGTGCGCTTCGACTTGGGAGATGCGGCGGAGCTTTCCCCCGGCGCGGCCCTGGCCCACTCAGGCTGGGATGTGACCCAGGCACACGCGCCCAGCCCCAGGCACGAGGCCTACAGGCTGCTGCACAAGCGGCTCAGGCCCCTGGGCTTCGAGCACCGGGAGCGGGTCCTCGGCACATTGGCGGCCATGGCCTCGCAGGACCGCAGGCCCCGCCAGGACCGGCGCGTTCTGGACGAACAGGCCCTGCGGACCCTGGACCGCAGCCCCTTTGGCCGCGTGGGCTGCCACACGGTGTCGCACCCGATGCTCACCCGCCTCTCCGCGGGTGAGGCCCAGGAGGAGATCGCCTGGTCCAAAAGCCGCCTGGAGGGCATCCTCGACCGGGAGGTAACGGACTTTTCGTACCCCTATGGCTCTGCCCAGGATTTTGATCGCGGCACCAGGGACATCCTTGCAACCCTCGGCTTCAGGACGGCCTGCACCACCGTGCGCGGTGTGGCCCGGCCAGGGCAGGATCTCCTGGCGCTGCCCCGCATCGGTGTGCGCAACCTCGGCGGCGTGGAATTCCGGCGCTTTCTGGAAGCGGAACTGACGGAGTCCGAGCGATGAACATCCTGACCATCGCCTCCCACGATGGCACTGGAGGGGCCGCACGGGTCGCCAGGGATCTCTTCCGGGCCTGCCGCGACCGGGGGCATGGAAGCTTTATGGCCGCCGGGCAGAAGGACTCATGCGATCCGGACGTCATTTGCCTTGCCCCGCAAGGGCTGTCCTCTCGCTTTGAGTTGAAGAACCAGGACGAACTCACCCCGGCCATGCGCCGGTGCAGGGCGAAGCAGCTCGAGCTGGGCATTGAGGACTTCCACTTTCCCAAAAGCCGCGAGGTCCTCACCCTGGGCTCTGGCAGGCCCGACGTTGTCCACGCCCACAACCTGCACCGAGGTTTTTTTGATCTGGGTTTTCTGCCTGCGCTGAGCCGCGCCGTCCCGCTGTTTTTGACCATGCACGACGCCTGGCTGCTTTCCGGCAACTGCGCCCACAGCTTCGCGTGCGAACGCTGGGTCACGGGCTGTGGCCACTGCCCGGACATCAGCATCTACCCTGGCCTGAACGCGGACGGCACGGCCTTCAACTGGCGGCGCAAGAGGCGCATCTACGGCGCAAGCAGGCTTTTCGTGGCCACGCCCTGCAGGTGGCTGATGGACAAGGTCGACCGCTCGATCCTTTCCGGGGGCATCGTCGAGAAACGCGTCATCCACAATGGCCTGGATACCTCCGTATTCCAGCCAGGCTCGCAGGCAGCGGCCAGACGGCGGCTGGACCTGCCCGCAGACGCCTTGATCGTGCTGACCGTGGCGGTGGGGCTCACACGGAACAGGTGGAAGGACTACGCCACGCTGCGGGAGGCCCTGGAGATCCTCTCCGGCCTGCCGCTGGACAGGGACCTCATCTGCCTGGGGTTGGGGGAGGACGCTCCGGCCCAGCACGCAGGCAGGGTGGAAATCCGCTTTGTGCCCTTTGAAAAGGACCCGGCGGCGGTCGCCGCCTTCTACCAGGCGTCGGATCTGTACGTGCACGCCGCCAAGCAGGACACCTTCCCCAATGTGGTGCTGGAGGCCCTGGCCTGCGGCATTCCGGTGGCGGCCACGGCCGTGGGCGGCATACCTGAGCAGGTGCGGGGCCTGGCGGGCGCGCTGCCCCCGGAGGCGGAGCGCGGCTGCAACCTGCACGGCCCTGACCAGGCCACAGGACTGCTGGTCCCGCCCGCCGCGCCCGGTCTGCTGGCCCTGGCCCTGCATCGGCTGGCACAGGACGAAGCCCTGCGCCAGCGCATGGGCGAGAATGCGGCCCTGGACGCCAAACGCCGTTTCGATCTGACCAGGCAGATTGACGACTATCTCGGGTGGTACGAAGATGTTCTGGCGCGGTACGTTCCGTAACTGATGGCCGGACAGAAACGGCTGCTGCACAAAATGAGCACAACCCCAAGAATATAGGGATATCCTGATGACAGGCCAGAATGCCAAGCCACGAATCAGTATCGTACTGGGATCATACAACAGATTCGCCATGCTCACGGAATGCATCGAGAGCATACGGTCCAACGGTGTTGATGTTCCGTATGAGATCATCGTCATCGACGGAGGCTCAACCGACGGCTCAGTGCAGTGGCTGGTGGCGCAGCAGGACGTCATCACCATAGTGCAGCACAACTTCGCGGTTGAGGGGAAAGGCCGGAAGAGAAGGTTCTCCTGGGGCTACTTCATGAATATCGCGTTCAATTCGGCCCACGCGCCGTATATCTGCATGGTGAGCGACGACTGCTTCCTGCACCCTGGGGCCCTCATGGCGGGATACAAGGCCCTGGTTGACGCCCCGGCGGACGTGGCCGCCGCGGCTCTGCCGTTCCGCAACGTTCCGGTGGAGGAGACGTATAGCGCCCGCAGGACCATCCATGATACCCTGTTCGTCAACCACGGGTTCTACAGGGCGGATGTATTCCGGAGGCTGGGCGGATTTGAGGAAGACCTGTACGAACTGTACAAGGCTGACGGGGACTACTGCCTGCGGCTTCTGGAGGCGGGCTACCGCACCATCGCGGTGCAGGGGGCCAAGGTGGACCATTTTCTGACCGACAACGAACTCAGACAGCTCAGCGCGACCTCGGACCGCATGGCCAAGGACAGGCAGGCGTACATGCTCCGCTGGGCCAACCCGCCGCAAAGGCCGCCTGCAGCGTGCTGATAAGAATGCGCAGATCCTGGGCGGTCTATCCGCAACAACAGGGAAACACACTGCAACAATTAGCGTAAGGATATGACTTATGAAACAAACAGCACTGTTTATACTCGTAGGGCCAGATGCGGTATGTAATCGTGCATTGCAGGAGCATGGGTCAAGCTATCAGAAAATTGCTCTCCTCAAAAAAAACACCTCGCGTGTCTGTTTTGAAGGAGCCACTGAGCATTGTTTCGGAGACCGTCTCGAACCGGGCGATGAAGTCTTGCTTGATGCGCTACGCGCGGCTGCGCGTGGTGAAGTCATCATGGTGTGCGGTGACAAATTCTGGCATGAGTCGATACTCCAAGCCGTGGAGTCTGCGAACCAATCGGACGCTCCTTTCGATATAAAATTGTACTTCACCAAGAAAGGCTTGGTGCCTTTGTCGGAGTTCATTCCACCACTTGAGGCCAAAGAGTATAGCGACCGTCTGGCCAAACGGATCAACGAGCTTGCTTGGTACCATACGATCCGTTTTACCAACGGGTTTCAAACTCCTGGAAAACAGTGGCAGGATCTCTGGAATAATATCCGAAATACACGCTTGCATGTTGACTACACAGGAAAAAAAGTTCTTGATATCGCAACGTTCAACGGTCTGTTCGCCTTTGAGGCTGAAGCCCTGGGCGCGCAGCAGGTGGTCGGCGCCGACACCTATCTCAGTTACTACAAAAATTTTCTTCTCGTGAAAGAAATGCTTGGCAGTGAAGTGCTGCCATACTTTAACGTTTCGCCGTACAATATTGTTGAAAGGCTTGATATTTTGAAGGAAGAATGTCCTGGCGAAGAGTTTGGCGGCTTTGATATAGTCCAGAATTTTGGCTTGTTATATCACTTACGTGACCCGATGCTTTGCCTGTCACAAGCTAGAAGCGTCGTGAATGCCAATGGTTGCATGATCGTTGAGACCGGTGCAATCTATGATACTGAAAATTCGCATATGGCTTTTAATCAAATACTGACACCAGGAAAAGGATATGAAGGGCGGTATTATTCGCCTCTGACAAACTGGTGGCTTCCGACAATCAAATGTCTTTTTGAAATGCTTAGGGCGTCACTTTTCGAGCCGGTTCTGGAGACAATGCATGTGCTGATGCAACCTGGGTGTGGCAAGGATGTCTGCCGAGTGGCCCTTGTTGCCCGCGCTGTCCCAATACTAGATGTTAATGAGTCGTTTTCGAAGGAACTATTGCGCGTCTATAGAAACCCAGGCCTGGACATGAGGTTGAAACCCTGCCGTCCCGACTTGGATAAGTGTTAAGAGAGCGCATTGATGTATTCATGCGGGTGCGAGGGCCTATGCGAAGGGGTGTTCATCGTGCATAAACCTGTTCGCAGACTGCCTCCGCGTATGGTCAAGGCGCAGCGCTGTTGAAGCCTTTGCTCAGCAACTGCATGCGCACAGCGAGCGTCCGCCTGACACTGTAACGCCAGGGTGCCGGGGTGCGGCTTCCGCCCGGCAGAACCATCTACCAGGGACAGCATATGATGACCAAGACCTTCATCTCCGCCCCGTGTTGCACCAGCCTGGAATGGCTGAAGAAAATCCCGGTGCGCAGCATCGTGGACGTGGGGGCCAACAACGGCGACTACGCAGCCTTTCTGCTCAGCCTGTTCCCCCTGGCCAAACTGTACGGCTTCGAGCCCCTGCCCGACGCCTTTGCGCTGCTGGCCCAGAAGGCGGCGGCGGACCCGCGCATCATCGCGCGCAACGTCTCGCTCTCGGACGTGGAGGGGCCTGTGGTCTTCCACCGCAGCTCGTATGCGCCCTCGTCTTCCCTGCTGCGCATGGAGCGCATCCACAAGGAGCTGGCCCCGAAGTCCGCAGGAAATGAAGACATCACGGTCATGTGCCGCCGCCTGGACGACGAGCTGGCCGACGCGGACCTGGAGGACGGAGTCTTTGTCAAGCTCGACGTGCAGGGGGCCGAGGACAAGGTGCTGCGCGGCGGGCGCAGGGTGCTGGCCAGGGCCTGCCTGGTGCAGGTGGAGGTCAGCTTCTGCCTGCTTTACGAGGGCCAGGCCGACTTCGGCGTGGTGCACGGCCTGCTGCTGGAGGCGGGGCTGGAGTTTCGCGGGTTCAAGAGCCAGCTCTGCTCCCCGGACGACGGCACGCCCCTGCAGGCCCACGCCTTCTACCTCAAGCCCGGCCTGGCCGACCCCCTGGCCTAGCCCCGGGACGGCGGCAGGCACAGGACTTGCTACGTATTCCGGCAGCGGCAACGGGGAATAAGGCGTCAGCCTGCGACCAGGGCCGGATAAGAGCCGAATATGGGCAGGCCCAGGGGCTTTGAACAGCAGCCACCCACAGGGGTTTCAAGGGCACAGGGGGTCTCAATGGATCGAGGAATCTCCATCAGCGGGCGCGTCATCGACGACGAGTCCGACTGCTACGTCATCGCCGAGCTGGGCCACAACCACCAGGGCGACATGCAGACCGCCCTGCAGCTGATCCGCGAGGCCGCCCAGAGCGGGGCCGACGCCGTGAAGCTGCAGAAGCGCCACAACCGCAAGCTGTTCACCAAGGCCATGTTCGACTCGCCCTACGAGAACCGCAACAGCTACGGGGCCACCTACGGCGAGCACCGCGAGTTCCTGGAGTTCGATGCGGCGCAGTACCGCGAGCTCATGGACTGCGCCGCATCCCTTGGCGTGGCCCTGTTCGCCACGGCCTTTGACCCCTGGAGCGCGGACTTTCTGGCCGAGCTGGGCATGCCGGCCTTCAAGATCGCCTCCGGCGACCTGACCAACCTGCCCCTGCTCCGGCACGTGGCCGACCTGGGCAAGCCCCTGGTCATCTCCACCGGGGGCGCGGCCATGGACGACGTGCGCCGGGCCTTTGCCGCCGTGAGCGCGCTCAATGGCGAGATTTGCCTGCTGCAGTGCACCTCGGGCTATCCCTCGGAGTTCCACGAGCTGAACCTGCGCGTCATCGAGACCTTCCGCCGCGAGTTCCCGTCCGCCGTGGTCGGGCTCTCGGCCCACGACTCGGGCATCGCCATGCCTGTGGTGGCCTACGTGCTCGGGGCCAGGGTGGTGGAAAAGCACTTCACCCTGAACCGGGCCATGCGCGGCACGGACCACGCCTTTTCGCTGGAGCCGGTGGGCCTGCGCAAGATGGTGCGCGACCTGAGGCGCGCCCGCGTGGCCATGGGCGACGGGGTCAAGGCCCCCTTTGAGAGCGAGCTGAAGCCCCTGGGCAAGATGTCGAAAAAGCTGGTGGCCGCGCGCGACCTGCCAGCCGGGCAGGTGCTGGCCCTGGCCGACGTGGCCGTGAAGTCTCCCGGTGGCGGCGGGCTGGCTCCCTATGAGCTGGACAGCGTGCTGGGCCGGACCCTGCTGCGCCCCCTGGCCGAGGACGAGGCCCTGGACTGGGCCGATCTGACCGACCTGAACGGCCTGGCCTAGGAGCCGCGCCCATGAGCCCCACAAATCCGTCTGTGAGCCCCGCGACCGGAAGCGCACTGGAGCTGTTCTCCCTGGCGGGCAGGACCGCCGTGGTCACTGGCGCCGGGGGCAGGCTCGGCCCGGTGTGGATCGGCGCGCTGCTCTCCGCCGGGGCGCGGGTCTGCGGTTTGGACCTGCCGCGCGCCGAGCTCTGCCCGGCCCTGGCGGCCCTGCTGGAGACCCATGGCCCACAGCGCCTGGCGCTCGTCGAGGCCGACGTGACCAGCCGGGAGTCCCTGGCGCGCGCCCGTGCGCAGTGCGAGGAGCGCTTCGGCCCTGCGCGGATTTTGGTGAACAGCGCAGGCGTTGACCAACCGCCTAGCGCGCCCAAGGCCTCCTGGCTGCTCCAGGACATCCCGCCTGAGGTCTGCCGGGGCATCCTGGAGGTCAACGCCCTGGGCCTGTTCCAGGCCTGTCAGGAGTTTGGCGGGGCCATGGCCGAGGGCGGCGGCGGGGTCATCGTGAACATCGGCTCGCTCTACGCCGGGCGCTCCCCGGACCCGCGCTATTACGAGCACCTGCCGCTGTCCCCGCCCTTTCTCAAGCCGCCCCTGTACGGCATGTCCAAGGCCGCCGTGGTCAACCTGACCAAGTACCTGTGCGTGCACTGGGGGCCGCGCGGGGTGCGCGTGAACACGCTCTCGCCGGGCGGGGTGCTGGGCGGGCAGGACGAACAGTTCAAGGCCAGGTTTCAGGCGCGCGTGCCCCTGGGGCGCATGGCCGTGGAGAAGGACCTCACCGGCCCGCTGCTGTTTCTCGTCTCCGACGCCGGGGCCTACGTGACCGGCCAGGAGCTGCTGGTCGACGGCGGATACACGGCGTGGTAGCAGCAGTGCCTGGGGCCTATCCCGGCGGCGGTCATTGCGGATGTTCCGAGGCGCTGTTCCGGGGCGTTGTTCCGGGGTGATGTCCCGAGGTGATGCTCCGATGATGAACGCGAATGTTTTGAACGCCAGACAAGGGTGCGGAGAAGAGCATGAAGGATTGCCTGGGCAACGTGATCGGGGGCGAGGAGGTTTTGGCCGCCTCGGGCGCAACCTTTGAGAAGCTCGGCCCGGCCACGGGCGAGGTTGTGTGCCGCGTGGCCCGCTCCGGCCCTGTCGAGGCCGCCGCCGCCGTGGCCGCCGCCGCAGCGGCCCAGCCCGCCTGGGCCGCGCTGCCCGCCGCCCGCCGGGGCGAGATCCTTTTCAAGGTGGCCGAGGCCCTGGAGGCCAGGGCTGCGGAAATGGCCCAGGTGGTCCACGCCGAGACCGGCAAGTCCCTGAAGGACGCCCTGGGCGAGACCCTGGGCGCGGTGGCCCTGGGCAAGTTCATGGCCGGGGAGGGGCGCAGGCTGTACGGCCGCACCACCACCAGCGCCCTGGACAACCGCCAGGCCATGACCGTGCTGCGGCCGGTGGGCGTGGCCGCGCTGATCATCGCCGCCAATACGCCTGTGGCCAACGTGGCCTGGAAGGTCTTCCCGGCGCTGGTCTGCGGCAATGCCGCCGTGCTCAAGGCCTCGGAGGACACGCCGCGCACGGCCTCGCTGTTCGCCGCCATGGCCCGGGAGGCCGGGCTGCCGCCGGGCGTGCTGAATATTTTACACGGCCTGGGGGCCGAGGCCGGGGCGGCCCTGGTGCGCGAGCCCGGGGTGGGCGTCATCAGCTTCACCGGCTCCACCGCCGTGGGCCGCTTCATCATGGAGACCGCCGGGGCCAGGCTGACCAAGATCTTCCTGGAGCTGGGCGGCAAGAACCCCTTTGTGGTCTGCGACGACGCGGACCTGGACCTGGCCGTGCGTTGGGCCGCGCTCTCGGCCTTTTCCAACGCCGGGCAGCGCTGCGCCTCGGCCAGCAGGATCATCGTCTGCGCGGGGGTCTACGACGCCTTCCGGGAGCGCTTCCTGGCCGTGGCCAAGGCCCAGAAGGTGGGAACCTCGGACGCCGACGACTTCGGCCCGGTGATCAACGCGCGCCAGCTGGCAAACATGCTGGCCGTGGTGGACCAGGCCCGCGCCGACGGGGCCAAAGTCCTCTGCGGGGGCGAGCGGCTCACCGGCCAGGGCCGCGACAACGGCTTTTTCCTGGGCGCAACGGTGCTTGAGGGGGCCGGGCCGGACCAGCCCATCTCCCGCCAGGAGCTGTTCGGGCCCATCTGCTGCCTGTACCGCGCGCAGGACTTCCAGCACGCCCTGGCCCTGGCCAATGACTGCGACTACGGGCTCACGGCCTGCGTGCACACGGCAAGCCTGCACCGGGCCCAGGAGTTCGTGCGCGGAATCCAGGCCGGGGTGGCCGTGGTCAACGCCGGAACCTACGGCAGCGAGCCGCACATGCCCTTCGGCGGGCTCAAGAATTCCGGCAACGGCCTGCGCGAGCCCGGCACCGAGGCCCTGGCCGTGTACACCGAGACCCAGACCGTCTACATCCACCACAACCCGGACGCAGCATGAGCGCACCCGAAACCGTCGGCCTCATCCCCGCGCGCATGGGCAGCAGGCGCGTGCCGGGCAAGAACCTGCGCCTGTTCTGCGGGCAGCCGCTGCTGGCCTACGCCATCGCCTCGGCCCTTCAGAGCGGCGTGTTCTCCGAGGTCATCGTGTCCACCGAGAGCCCGGAAGCCGCCGAGGTGGCCAGGGCCTGCGGGGCCTCGGTGCCGTTTTTGCGGCCTGCGGAGTTCGCGGCGGACCTGTCCCCGGACATCCAGTGGGTGGACTTCACCCTGCGCGAACTGAAGCGCCAGGGCCGCCAGCCGGAGCTGTTCGCCATCCTGCGGCCCACCAGCCCGTTCCGCACCGCCGCCACCATCCGCCGGGCCCACGCGCAGTTTTTGGCCAATGCCTGGGCCGACTCCCTGCGGGCCATGGAGCCCTGCGCCCAGCACCCCGGCAAGATGTGGGTGGTGCGCGGCAGCCAGGCCCTGCCGCTTCTGCCCCTTTCCCCGGCGGAGCTGCCCTGGCACAGCCGCCCCTACCAGGACCTGCCCCTGGTTTACGTGCAGAACGCCAGCCTGGAGATCGCCCGCTGCGCCACGGTTTTCGACACCGGCACCATCTCCGGGCACGCGGTGCTGCCGTTCTTCACCGAGGGGCACGAGGGCCTGGACATCAACACTGAGCACGACTGGGAGCTGGCCGAGGCCCTGGCGCGCAGCGGCAGCGCCGCGCTCCCGCAGCTGGATGCCGGAAAGCCATGAAGATTCCCTTCCACCCCCAGTCCACCTTTGACGCGGTGCTGGCCGCCCCGGCTCCCGCGCCTCTGGACCCGGAACTGCACATGGATCTGCACGTGGATCTGCGGCTGCGGCTGGTGGCCGAGCTGTGCCGGGCCAACGCCCTGGCCGCGATCAAGCTGGCCGGGTCCGGGCACATGGGCTCCAGCCTGAGCGCGCTGGACCTGTTCACCTGGCTGCACTTCAAGGTCATGAACACGCTCGCCCTCTCGGCCGGGCACCCGGACCGCGACATCTTCTTCTCGTCCAAGGGCCACGACGCGCCGGGCTACTACGCCGTGCTGCACGCGGCGGGCCGGGTGCAGCAGGACATGCTGCTGGCCCTGCGCCGCCGGGGCGGCCTGGAGGGGCACCCCGTGGTGGGCCAGCCCGGCATCGAGGCCGGGACCGGGTCGCTCGGCATGGGCCTGTCCAAGGGCGCGGGCATGGCCGAGGCCAAGGCGCTGCTGGGCCGGGGCGGGCGGGTTTTCGTGCTCACCGGCGACGGCGAGCTCCAGGAGGGCCAGAACTACGAGGCCCTGCGCCGGGCCGCCGCGCGCGGCCTGGGCCGTCTGGTGGCCGTGGTTGATTGCAATCGCGTCCAGTCCGACCGCAGCGTGGAGGACACCGCGCCCCTGGGCGACCTTGGGGCCAAGTTCGCGTCCTTTGGCTGGGCCGTGGAGACCTGCGACGGGCACGGCTTCCGCGCCCTGGACGCCGCCCTGGCCAGACTGGATCAGCACAAGGACAAGCCCAAGGCGATCATCGCCGAGACCATCAAGGGCCGTGGCGTGAGCTTCATGGAGCACCCCCGGGCCCTGGCCGAGGGCCACGGGCTGTACCGCTGGCACTCCGGCGCGCCGACGGACGAACTGTTCTGCTCCGCCCACGCCGAGGTCACTGCGCGCGTGGACGCTTTGGCGCTGGAGCTGGGCCTGGCCCTGCCTGCGCCCCTGCTGGTGGACCGGCCCGAACCGCAGGCGCCGACACCAACAACAGCGACACCAGCAACAGCGACGCCGACAACATCAGCAACGGCAACCGCAACGCCTGCCGTGTCGTCTGCCGTGTCGCCGGGCAACGTGGCCGCCGCCTATGGCCGGGCCTTGGCCGAGTTGGGCGCGCAGAGGCCGGAGCTGGTGGTGCTCGATGGCGACCTGGCGGGGGACTGCCGCCTGGACGAGTTCCGGGCGCGTTTTCCGGAGCGCTTCTTCGAGATCGGCATCGCCGAGCAGGACATGGTCTCCGCAGCCGGGGGCATGGCCTTGCAGGGCCTGTTGCCCGTGGTCAACTCCTTTGCCGCCTTTCTGGCCTCCAGGGCCAATGAGCAGATCTACGCCAACGCCTGCGAGGGCACGAAAATCATCTACGCCTGCCACTATGGCGGCCTGCTGCCTGCGGCGGCCGGCATGTCGCACCAGAGCGTGCGCGATGTCTCGCTTCTCGGGGCCATCCCCGGCTTCCTGGTGGTGGAGCCCTCGGACGAGCAGGAGACCGCCGACCTGCTGGCCTATCTGGTGCACGAGGCAAAGGGGCCTGCGGCCATCCGGCTGCACCTGGGCCCCTCCCCGGCACAGCTGCCCTTTCCCCCGCGCCGGGGCCTGAAGGCGGGCCAGGGAACCCTGCTGGAGGGGTCAAGTCAGGCCGACCCCACGGCCCTGGTCTTCGCCTACGGGCCGGTGTTCCTGGCCGAGGTAGTGAAGGCGGCAGAGGCCTGCGCGGACCTGCATGTCGGCGTCATCGCCATGCCCTGGCTCAACCGCATCGACGCGGACTGGCTGGAGAAAATTTTGCGCGGCGTGGCGCACATCTTCGTTGTCGACGACCACAGCCTTGTGGGCGGCCTGGGCTCGGCCCTTTTGGCGGCCCTGCACGCGGGCGGGCTTTTGACCGGGCGCAGCTTCACGGCCATGGGCGTGGAGGGGCTGCCCGCCTGCGGCCAGGCCGCAGAGGTCCTGCGCGCCCACGGCCTGGACGGGATGAGCCTGGCCGCGCGGATCCGCGTCCAGATTGAAGGCCACGGAGGGACAGTTCATGCACGGTGACAATCCCTTGCCGGACTGGCGTGCGCTTTTCGGACCGGGCATGGAGCGCTTCGTCCGCGCTGCCCAGGCTGCGGGCGGCGGCCCCAAAGTGTTGTTGGCCACCGGGGCCGGGGGCATGAAGTGGGTGGGCGTGCTGGACGGCCTGCTCGCGGCGGCGCTCACCATGCGCGGGGCCAACGTCCATGCGCTGCTGTGCGACGGGGCCCTGCCCGCCTGCGAGATGCTGACCTACGAGAACACCCCGGACGCCGAAGCCCTGGGCCGGAACGGGGTCGGCAGGGAGTGCTGCGCGCAGTGCTTTGCCTGCGGCGAGGCCATGTACGAGTCCCTGGGCCTGACTCCCCTGCGGTATTCCAGCTTCATCGACGCGGACGCCGCAGCCCTTGCCGCGAAAACCGCGGCGGAGACGCCGGGCGCGGACATTCCGGCGTTCGTCCTGCACGGCCTGCGCCTGGGCGAGCACGCCCTGGCCGGGGCCCTGCGCTTCTTCGCCAAGGACCACCTCCAGGACGAGCCCCACGGCGAGGCCGTGCTGCGCCGCTACTTCCAGGCGGCCCTGCTCGTGGCGGCGGCCCTGCGCACGATCCTTTCGCCCGGGGAGTACCAGAAGGCCGTGTTCCACCACGGCATTTACGTCCCCCAGGGCATCGTGGGCGAGGTGGCCCGGTCCCTGGGCGTGGACGTGGTCAACTACAACCCGGCCTACCGCAAGCAGTGCTTCATCTTCAGCCACGGCGGCACCTACCACCACACGCTGATGGCCGAGCCCGCAGCCTGCTGGGAGGACCTGGACCTGACCCCGGACATGGAGCAGGCCGTTGCCGAGTACCTGCAAAGCCGCTGGAGCGGCTCCAAGGACTGGATCTGGTTCCACGAAGGGGGCCAGCGCGACGCCGGGGCCATCGCCGCCGAACTGGGCCTGGATCTGCACCGGCCGGTGGTCGGGCTTTTGACCAACGTGATCTGGGACGCGCAGCTGCACTATCCGGCCAACGCCTTTCCCGGCATGGTCCCGTGGGTTGTCCGCACCATCGAGTATTTCGCCAACCGGCCCGAGCTGCAGCTCGTCATCCGCGTGCACCCGGCGGAGATCACCGGAACCCTGCCCTCCCGGCGGCGGATGCAGGCTGAGATGGCGCGGCATTTCCCCGTCCTGCCGGACAACGTGCGCGTGGTCGGTCCGGAAAGCCCAGTGAGCACCTATGCGCTGATGGGCCTGTGCGACGCGGCGCTGATCTACGGCACCAAGACCGGCGTGGAGCTGACCAGCATGGGCATCCCGGTCATCGTGGCCGGAGAGGCCTGGATTCGCGGCAAGGGACTCACCTGGGACGCCCGCTCGCCAGAGGAGTACCTGGGCTTTCTGGACCGCCTGCCCCTGGGACGGCGGCTGGACCCGGCCACAGTGGCCAGGGCGCGCACATACGCCTTCCACTTCTTTTTCCGCCGCATGATTCCGTTGAGCGCCATCGAGATGGTCCCAGGCTGGCCGCCCTTTGGCATCGGCGCGGTCAGCCCCGATGACCTGCTGCCGGGGCGCGACCCCGGCCTGGATGTGGTCATGGACGGCATCCTGCATGGCCAGCCCTTCATCTTCCGAGCGGAAGCCCTGTACGGTACGCGCGGGCTGGGGGAGGAGCAGTGACCGTGGAGACCACCAAAGCCATCCCCCAGGCCCTTATCGTGGACAACCACATGGGCTGCAACGCCTCCTGCACCATGTGCCCGCTGAGCGGTTCGAGCCGGGGGCGCGGGACCATGAGCGAGCTGCATTTCGCCATGATCCTTGAGCAGGCGCGGGAGTTCTACGGTCACTTGGGCGTCGTCTACCTGGGTCTGCACGGGGAGCCGCTTTTGGATGCCGGGCTGGAGGACAAGATGCGCCGCTTCAATGCGCTGGGGCAGCCCAAGTGCGTGCTCCACACCAACGGTTCCCTGCTGACGGAGCAGCGGGCCAGGACGCTTCTTGAAGCCGGAGCGGCCAAGCTGATCATCTCCCTGGAGTCGCTGGACTCCGGGGTCTACGAGTCCATACGCCGGGGACTGAAGCACGCCCGCGTGCTGGAGAACATCCTGCGGTTCCTGGTGCTGCGCGACTCCATGGGCAGCGCCACGTCTGTCCAGGTCCGGTTTATCGCCCAGCGCAAAAACCTGGCCGAGCAGGAGCGCTACCTGCAATTCTGGCGGGAGAAGATCGACCAGGGCCGGGACGAGGTCAGCGTCCAGGCTCTGCACAACTATCTTGAGCCCCTTGTGGGGATCACCGACTATGGCGCGGCCCCTTGCGACATGTTCTTGACGAGCTTTGTGGTCCTGAATGACGGCACCTTCCCCCTGTGTTGTCTTGATTACGAAAAAGCATATAATTTCGGTACAATCGAGACGACCGGCATGCTGGAGGCCTACAACTCGCCCAGGCTGGCCAAGCTTCGCACGATGCACCGCGAAGGTCGGCGGAGCGAAATGAAGATCTGCGGGCGCTGCATCTACCCGGAGCTTGGCGAACCCACGGCAACAGGAGAACGCTATATTGAGCGCTTCATCAAAAATCCTCTGCGAGGCTGAAAAGCCCGGCGGCGAAGTCGGCCACGCCAACCGCTTCAGTGGCGGCGCGGGCCAGGACTATTACGCGCCCGTGCTGTGCGGCCCGTCCACCCTGGGGGCCCTGGCCGCCGCGCCGGAAAGCCTGCGCGCCGTGCTGGCCGTGCTGGAGCTGCTCGAACCCGACGACTACGGCCTGTATCTGTCCGGATTTTTGCGCGCCGGGATGCAGACCTTCGGGGAGCACTGGCGCTACGCTGACATCTGCACGGCCTGCTGGGCTGCGGCCAGGCTCCTCCAGCCCCGCAGCTACCTGGAGATCGGCGTGCGGCGGGGGCGCAGCATGTCCATGGTGGCCACGGCCGCCCCGCGTTGCGACCTGGTCGGCTTTGACCTGTGGCCGCCGGAGTATGCCGGCATGAAGAGTCCCGGCAAGGAGCTGGTCGCACGGGAGATCGCCAAGACCGGACACCGGGCCCGCCTGGAGTTCGTGGACGGGGACAGCCACGTCACCCTCGGGGAGTATTTTTCGCGCAATCCCGGCGCATGCTTCGACCTGGCCACCGTGGACGGCGACCACACCGAGGACGGGGCGGCCCTGGACCTGGCCCAGGTTTTGCCGCGCATCCCGGCTGGCGGCGTGGTGATCTTCGACGACATCGCCCACCCCAAGCATCCCTGCCTGGCCGGGGTTTGGCGGCGGGCCCTGGCCGCCCACGCGGATTTCCGGGACTGGACCTTTGACGAGCTGGGCTTTGGCGTGGCCCTGGCCGTGCGCATGAAATGAGACCGCGCCGAGGCGTCCGTGCGGCGGTGAACGTGACCGGGCGCGGCAACGCGGCCAGGGGGCAGGACAATGGCTGACATTCTGGTGACGGGCGCCAGCGGCTTCATCGGCGGACAGATCGCCGGGGAGCTGTCGACGGCGGGGCACCGCGTCCTGGGGGTGGGCCGCGCGGACCAGCCCATGTTTCCCGGCGCGTGGACCTACCAGGCACTTCCCGGCGGCCAGGCCCTGGCAAACCAGGGCGGTCTGGACGCGGTGGTGCGCGGCTTCCAGCCCGAGTACCTGCTGCATTGCGCGGGCACGGGCCGGGTCGACTGGACCATCGCCCGCCCGGCAGAAGACTTCGCCTCCGGACCGGGCCTCACCTTCGCCCTGGTCGACGCCCTGCGCAGGCTTGCGCCCCGCTGCGTGACCATCTACATCTCCAGCGCCGCCGTGCACGGCGCGCCGCAGGCCGAGCTCATCGGCGCGGACACGCCGCTGGACCCGATCTCGCCTTACGGCTTCCACAAGCTCATCTGCGAGACCATCCTGCGGGAGTTCAAGACCGTGTACGGCCTGGACTCCATCGTGCTGCGGGTCCTCAGCTGCTACGGGGCCGGGCTGCGCAAGCAGATCCTCTGGGACATCTGCCAAAAGGCGCGCACGGGCCGGGTGGAGCTTTTCGGCACCGGGCAGGAGTCGCGGGACTTCATCCACGTGCGCGATCTGGCCCGGCTGGCGGGGCTGCTGGTGGGCCAGGGCCAACGTTCGGGCGTGTTTCCCGTGGGCAGCGGGCGCGGCGTGAGCATGGCCGAGCTTGCGCGGATGCTGCTGGCGGCTCTGGGCCTGGGCCAGGTGCCGGTTGTGTTCAAGGGCGTGGGCCGCCAGGGCGACCCCAGCCGTTGGCTGTGTGATGTCGTGCCGCTGGCGGGCGTCGGCTTCCGCACCAGCGTGGGGCTGGAAGAGGGCGTGGCGGAATACGCGCAGTGGTTTGCGCGGCTTGGCCAAGGCGTCGACCCGGACTGTCCAAGTCCTTCATGATAGTAGGCATGACAGCCGACATGACAGCCGGGGAGGCCGGGGAGGCCGGGGAGGCCGGAGCAGTGGGAATCAGGGTTGCAGTGCCGCTCGTCGGCGGGCCGGACTGGATGGGCGGGGTCATCTACCTGCAGAACGTGGTGCGCGCCAACGCCGCCCTGCCGGAAGCCGAGCGCCTGGACATCCGGCTGGTCATCTTTCCGCACTGGCGCAGCTTTCTGTCGCTGTTCGAGCCCATCCTGCCCCTGGTGAGCAGCGTCATCTTCTGCGAGATGGAGATCCTGCGCCTGCCGATGTTCGACGGGCTCAAGGTCGGCCATTGCCCGGCCAGGGAGCGCATCTTCGAGCACGCGGACATCTTCTTTCCGCTGGAGGCCAATTCCGGCGGGGATTTCTTTGTCGACCGGCCCGTGGCGGTCTGGATTCCCGACCTGCAGCACCTGCACTACCCGGAGTTCTTCACCCCGGACGACGTGCTCCACCGCAACGAGGTCTGCCGCCGCATCGCCGAGCTGGGCCGTCTGCTGATCTTCAGCAGCGAGAGCGCCTGCAAGGATTTCGACGCGCACTTCCCGCAGAGCAGGGTAGAGCGGCGCGTGCTGCGCTTCGCCACCAGGGCGCCGGAGCAATGGTTCGCCCCGGACCCGGACCAGGTGCGGCGGAAGTTCGGCCTGCCCGAGCGCTACCTCATGTGCTGCAACCAGTTCTGGAAGCACAAGGACCACGGCACCCTGGTGCGCGCCCTGGCCCTGCTCAAGGCGCGCGGCCTGGAGCCGGTGCTGGCCTGCACCGGCCACCCGGACGACCCGCGCGCGCCGGGCTACTTCGCGGCCCTGCGGGAGCAGATCAGCGCCCTGGGCCTAAACACGCAGGTGCGCATCCTGGGGCTCATCGACCGCGTGGACCAGATCCAGCTGGTGCGCGGGGCCCTGTGTGTGGTGCAGCCCTCCTTGTTCGAGGGCTGGAGCACCGTGGTCGAGGACACCCGGCTGCTGGGCCAGGACATGCTGCTCTCGGACATCGACGTGCACGTGGAGCAGGCCCCGCCCCACGGCAGATATTTCCGCCACGGCGACCCGCAGTCCCTGGCCGACGAGCTGCGGGCCATGCTGCCGGAGCTGGCCCCAGGGCCGGACCCGGAGCGCGAGGAGCGGGCCCGGCAGGAGGCCGTGCAGGCCACGGAGGCCTTTGGCTGGGCGCTCAAGCGCACCCTGGAGGACGCCCTGGCGAATATCTTTACGCGCCAGGGGTGAGGCGCGGGGAGGGGCGTCCACGACGCTTCCGGCCCTGGCCGACGGGCTGATTTTTCCGCAGCGCCGGGGGTTCCGGCGGAGGAGCCATTCATGGAGCCAGCGTGGCGATGCGCTGGCTTTTTTGTTTGCGGTTGGCCCTGTCCAGATGATCGGGCGAACGAAAAAGGCCCAGGGGAGGTCCAACTGGACCAACTCCCCCAGGCCTTTTCGGTGGGTGACGGCGCATGACCGCGCGCGGCGGGCTTTGGCCATCGGGCCGTGCGCGGCGGCCCTTGGGCGGCCAGCCGGAGCAAAACCCCAGGCGCGCTACAGCTTCTTGCGCAGCTCGTTGAATTTCTCTTCCCAGCGGTCCACCATGGCGTAGTCCACGTTCTTGACCAGCGGGGTGCTGCGCACCACGTTCATCTCGTATTTGCTGAAGTCCGTGGTGGCCAGCATGCCTGCGGCCAGCAGCTCGTCGAAATAGGCCGAGCCGGGGAAGGGCACCATGCGGTTGAAATAGACCATGGTGGGCCGCAGGATGTCGATGAAGGAGTAGTCCTCCGCCAGGTCCTCCTCGGTCTCGCCGGGGATGGCGAAGAGCATGTTGGCCAAAAGCAGCCGGTTGAACTTCTTCCAGATCATGCCGGCGGCCAGGTTCTGCTCGCGGGTGGTCTGCTTGTGCATCAGCTGGAGCTTGTGGTTGGAGCCGGACTCGAAGCCGAAGCTGATCAGGTTGCAGCCCGTGGCCGCCAGGCGCTCGGCCAGATCCTCGTCGAAGTAGTCCACCCGGGCGCTGATGTCGTACTCCATGTCCAGCTTGCGGTCCTGCATGATCTGGCAGAACTCGTTGACGCGCTTGCGGTTGACGATGAACATGTCGTCCATGATGAAGAATTTGCGCACGCCGAAGGCTTCCTGGTAGTGCGTCATCTCCCGGATGACGTTCTCGGCCGAGCGCAGCTTGACGCGCGGGCCGTAGATGGTCTTCTGCACCGGCTGGCAGTACTTGCAGCGGCCCGGGCAGCCCCGGCTGGTGACGATGAACCCGCAGCCCTTGCGCTTGATCAGGCTTTCGTAAATGGGCGAGAGGTAGGGCAGGGGGATGGACTCGATCTCGGCCACGGGCTCGGCGCGGATCATCTTCGGCGGTTTGGCCCCACGGCCCACGGCCTCCAAGAGCTCCGGCAGGACAAGGTCGCCCTCGCCCACCACCACGTGGTCAAAGGCGTCGATGCCCTCTGCGTCGGCCGGGACGCAGCTGACGTGCGGGCCGCCCACCACGGTGACGATGCCCAGGGTCCTGGCCAGGGCGCACAGGTCGATGGCGAACTCCCGGTTCGGGGTCTGGAAGCCGCAGCCCAGCACCTGGGGCTTGAAGTCGCGCAGGAAGCTCTCCACCTCATCCCAGCCCTTGACCATGCGCAGGTCGAGGTACTCGACTTCGTGGCCCTTGGCCTTGAGGATGCCGCCCAGGGTGACCATGCCGTACGGGACGATGAAGGAGTCCAGGTTGTCGAAGCCCGGCGCGAACAGACGCTCAAAGGCGTCGAACCCGATGTTGCGGATGCCCACATGGCTCAAAACAACTCGCATGCTGTTCTCCTGACTGCGGTTTTGCGCCGCTGGGCGCGTTTGTGGTGGAACCTTGTCACGGTTGCAGGCATTCTGCAAGAAAAACGCCAGCCTTGCTGGCCGGGTCCGGGTCCGGGGCCGGGTCTGGGGCCGGGGGCTGGGCCACCGGGACTGGCCCGGACCTGGCAGCGCCGGGATTTTGACTGGCATATCTCCGCAGATTTGTATAAAATCCAGTGCTGCCAAGGGTCCGCAGGCCCACCGGGGCAACGACAGCGTCTGGCCTGGATTCTGCATGCGCTCAGACGGAAACAGGCGGCTGGGCGTCTTCGCCACCCGCCCCTTCAGGGCAACGTCCTGCAAACCAGCGCGAGGCGCAACGGTGCTTGATATAACGCTTTATCTGCCCTGCTACAACGCCGCGCCCTTTCTGGACCGCGTGCTGCCTGCGGTCATGGCCCAGACCCACCCCATCACCGAGGTCCTGGTCATCGACGACGGCTCAAGGGACGACACCGCAGCCCTGGCCCAGCGCCACGCCCAGGGCGCGCGCTACCCCCTGCGGGTCATCCGCCAGCCGCGCAACATGGGCCTGGCCGTGGCCCGCAACACCGCCATCCGCGCCTGCACCACGGAATTTCTGGCCGCCCTGGATTCCGACGTGCTGCCCGCGCCGGACTGGCTGGAGCAGCTGGCGGCGGAGCTGAGTTCCGACATCCCCGGTGACATCCCTGGCGGGGTCTCCGGCGTGGGCGGCGAGTTGCTGGAGATGTACCAGCAGACCCTGCCGGACCGCTGGCGGGCCGTGCACATGGTGCAGCACCGGGGGCCGAACAAGGTCTTCCGGCCGCCCTTCCTCTGGGGCTGCAACACGCTGTTCCGCAAGCAGGTGCTGGTGGACGCCGGGCTGTACCCGGAGCACTGCCGCACCAACGCCGAGGACGTGAAGTTGTGCGAGTCCATCCGCGACGAGCACGTGCTCATCTACACCAACCTCGCCAAATGCCTGCACCTGCGGCGCGACAGCGCGGCCTCGCTGCGGCGCAACTGGTGGAAGTGGTACTATTACGGCTGCTATGAACAGCCCACCTGGCGCAAGGCCTGGGCCTCCTGCGGGCGCACCCTGCGCCGCTGCCGGGAGCTGCTGCGGCGCGACGCGGCGGACCTGGACCTGCCCCGCGGCCTGCTGACCCTGTCCATGCTGCCCTACGCCTGGGCCATGGACTGGCTTGACTGGTGGCGGCGCAAGGCGGCCTGAGCCTGCCCCGGCGCAAATGCGGCGAGAGGAATTTTGGTCCGGAGCAAACTCGGTCAAGGAGCACTCGGGTGGGAAAGAAGATCTGCATGTGGGGTTTTGGCGTGGGCATCGAACGGGCCATGGAGATGTGCCGCGACGCGGGCATCGAGGTGCTGGCCGTGCTGGACAGGGATCCCGCCAAGTGGGGCGCGGAGGTCCAGAGCGTGCCCGTGGCCGACCCGCAGACCCTGCCCGCCCTGGCCCCGGACGCGATCCTGGTGATTTGCCTGTCCTTTGAGGGCGTCAGCAGGCAGGCCGCCAGCCTGGGCTACGGGCCGGAGCGCGTGGTCCACTTTCCGCAGAATCCCCTGGAGGCCATGCGCCGGCTGGCCGGGAACTATGCCGTGTGCTGCTACGACTACAGCTGCGAGGGCGAAACCCTGCACACGAAGCGCCGCAGGCACCAGGTGCGCGGCAAGGTCGTGGCCGACGTGCCCTCGCCGCATCCGCTGGACACGCAGCGGGCCGTGGTGGCGCAGCTGCTGGAAAGCTACCGCCGCGCCACGGCCGACGCCAAGAACGCGCCCCCGGCCTACCGCGTGGGCAAGAACTGGGAGAGCCTGCTGCGCACCACCCGCAAGGACTTTTATGACGCCGTGGACGCGCGCGACGTGGACTGGCTCACCCTGCGCCTGGCCAATTTCTGCCGCAACGACCTGAGCACGTCCATCCTCGGCGGGGAGGCGGGCTTCCGGGCCTTTGCCGCGCACCCGCAGCAAGAGCCCTGGCTGCTGCAGCACATGGATGTCTGGCGCGCCCTGGTCGACGGCGAGCACGACCTGTCCGAGGCGGCCATGCCGCCCATAGGCAATCCCTACGGCTACGATGTCGAGGGCTGGACCATCAACTGGAACTCCTTCGTCAACCACGCCAGGGCCTTCCGCGTGCTGCGGCTGCTGGAGGAGGAGCCCCGGCCCGTGGTGGCCGAGATCGGCGGCGGGTTCGGCGGCTTCGCCCACCAGCTGCTGCGCACGGGCAGGCCCCTGACCTACGTGAACTTCGACCTGCCGGAGAACCTGCTCATCTCGTCCTATTACCTCTCCCTGGCCTTCCCGGAGAAGAAGATCCTGCTCTACGACTCCCCGGACCTGAGCCTGGACCGCGCGGTGCTTGAGCAGTACGACGCCGTGCTCATGCCCAACTTCATGCTGCCGAAGCTGCAGGACCGCTCGGTGGAGTTCTTCATCAACACCATCAGCTTTTCGGAGATGGAGCACGCCACCATCTGCGAGTACTTCGCCCAGATCGACCGCAGCGGGGAGCGCTACTTCTACCACGAGAACCTGTCCTGCCACCCGGCCTACAAGGGCTTTCCCGTGGCGGTGTTCCCGCGGCTCACGCACTTCCGGCAGTTGTTCGCCTCCTTCGTGCCCTGGCACGGCATGGACGCCAGCGCCATCGGGCACTCGTACGTGGCGCAGCTCTTCGAGCGCCGGGCCGCCAAAACCGCAAAACGGCCCCAGGCCAGCTGAACCGACGGACAGGAAAGCCGATGCGCCTGAACAACAAATCCCGCCTGGCCAGGCTGCTCTTCCGCCTGGACGACGCCCTGGCCCTGGCGCTCAACCTGCTGCTGCTGGCCGTGGTGCTGGTTGTCGCTGGCCTGCGCCGCGTGTTCCGCCTGCTGTCGGGCAAGAAGCAGGCCGCGCCCACCCGTGTGCTCTTTCTCTCCAGCGAGGGGCTGAAGGTGGCGCCCGCGCGGGTGCGCAGCTACCACTTCGCCCAGGTCATGGGGCAGCAGGGGGTCGACACCAGCGTTTTGGCCTACTGGGACGAATACGCCCAGCTGCACCATTTCCCCTTCCCCTTCCGGCGCATCTGGGAGGTGGAGAAGTTCTGCCTGAACCTGGCGACCCTGCATTGGCTGCTGTACAAAGGCCCGCTCGTCATTGTGGAGCAGCGGCCCAACTACGGCTTTCTCGTGCCCCTGTACCTGAAGCTCTTGAACGGCTCCCGCGTGTACATGGACATCGACGACTGGATTCTGGACTACCTGGTGGTCCGGCCCTTTGTGCGGCTGGAGGTGCGGCATCTGCTGAACTTCTTCGGCCTGTACTGCGACGACTGCATCGTCTCCAGCGTGCGGCTGCAAAAGCGGCTGTCCCGGAACTTCAAGAGCATCCACATCCTGCCCACCTATGTGGACCATCGCCGCTTCACCCCGCCCGCCGGGTTTGATGCCGAGGCCCATGAACGCGACGGTTTTGAGCACGCCGACCAGGAGCATGCGGGGCCGGTGGTCTATTCCTGGGTGGGCACCATCTTCCAGAACTTCACCCGCGACAATGTCCTGTTCATGATCGAGGCCTTTGCCCTGGCCTGCGACCGGCTCGACCGGCGCGAGGGCCTGCAGCTGGACATCGTGGGCGGCGGCGACTTTTTCAAGGCCGTGGAGGAGGAGGTGCGCACGCGCTTTGCGGGCTATCCCATCCGCATGGCCCCCTGGCTTGCGCCCGACGCCATGCCGGACTATCTCCGGTCCATCGACGTGGGGCTGTACTGCCTGGTGGAGCCCTCGCTGTTCCAGGAGAGCAAGAGCCCGACCAAGATCTTCGAGTACTACGCCTGCGGCAGGCCGGTCATCTCCACCTCCTTTGGCGAGGCCAAGTATTTTGTGGACCAGGACCGCACCGGCCTCTTGGCCGACAGCGTGCAGGAGTACGCCCTGGCCATCGAGCGGCTGTACCGGGAGCCGCAGACCCGCCGGGCCATGGGCCGGGAGGGCCTGCGCCGGGTGCGCACGGAGTGGAACATGGATGTGGCCTGCGCGGGGCTCAAGCGGATCGTGCTGCCGCACGACGAGAACAAGTAGGCCTGCCCCCCCCCAAATGGGTGCCGGGGAGCGTATTCAGAGCGGATTCTGGCGATGCGGCCCTGGGCCGGAAGCGGCGCAAGCAGCGGCCAGGGCGGGGTCCAGGGGGCGAAAGTCGCCTTTGAAAAGACAGGGCCTACCGGCGAGCCCGGCGAGAGCAAAAAGACTGACGAGCCCGGCGAGAGCACGGGACCAACGAGACCAAACAGACCGGCCAGACCGGCCAGACCGCTGACATTGCAAAGGAGCACTGAGATGAAGATTTTCCTTGGCAACGCCCCCTGGAGCAAGCCCGGCTTCTACGGCGTCAGGGCGGGTTCGCGCTGGCCCCATTTTGAGGACGCCAGCAGCAAATACATCCCCTTCCCGTTCTTCTTGGCCTATGCCACGGCCCTGCTGCGCAAGGGCGGCTTCACGCCGCTCTTGATCGACGCCATTGCTGAGGGCAGCGACGAGGCGTCCTTTTTCGACCGGTTGGAGGCCTTCAAGCCCGACGTGGTCTTCTTCGAGATCTCCTCGGCCTCGCTCTCGACCGACCTGGCCGTGCTGCGCCGGGCGAGGCAGATCCTCGGCCCGGACGTGCCCATCGTCTTCGGCGGGGCCTACCACGCCCTGGGCACGGCGGAGCTGCTTTCGGCCCACCCGGAGCTCAACTACACCTTGGTGGGCGAATACGAGTACCCGCTCCTGGCGCTGGTCACGGCCCTGCGCGACACAACCTCGCTTGTGGACGTGCCCGGCCTGGCCCATCGCGACGGGCAGGGCGGCGTGCGCGTGAACCCGCGCGGCGAGCCCCAGCCGA
Source organism: uncultured delta proteobacterium (assembly GCA_903843965.1). Lineage (GTDB taxonomy): Bacteria > Desulfobacterota > Desulfovibrionia > Desulfovibrionales > Desulfovibrionaceae > Humidesulfovibrio. The sequence goes on along the minus strand of CAIMRY010000019.1, from coordinate 159,591 downwards.
ACCTCGACGCCTTGCCCTGGCCCGACCGCGACATGCTGCCCATGGAGCGCTACAACGACCGGCCCGGCGGCATCCCCGAGCCCTCGCTGCAGGTCATCGCCTCGCGCGGGTGCCCCTTTGGCTGCGTGTTCTGCGCCTGGCCCCAGCTGATGTACGGCGGTCCCCTGTACCGCACCCGCTCGCCCAAGGACGTGGTGGACGAGATCGAGGACGCTGTGAAGCGCTTCGGCTTCAAGTCCTTCTACTTCGACGACGACACCTTCAACGTGGGCAAGAAGCGCATCCTGGCGCTGTGCGCGGAGATCAAGGCCCGCAACCTGGGGCTGCCCTGGGGCATCATGGCCCGGGCCGACCAGATGGACCGCGAGATGCTGACCGCGCTCAAGGACGCCGGGCTCACGGCGCTGAAGTACGGCGTGGAGTCGGGCGCGCAGGCCGTGCTGGAGCAGGCCTGCAAGGGCCTGGACCTGGACCGGGTGCGCCAGACTGTGGCCATCACCCGTGAGCTGGGCATCCACTACCACCTCACCTTCATGTTCGGCCTGCCCGGAGAGACCAGGGAGACCGCGCGCCAGACCATCGCCCTGGCCCTGGAGCTGGACTCGGACAGCGCCCAGTTCTCCATCGCCACGCCGTTCCCCGGCAGCCGCTTCCACGCCATGCTGGTGGAAAAGGGGCACCTCATGTCCACCAACTTTGACGAGTACGACGGCTACCACAACGCCGTGGTCCGCACCGACGCCCTGACCCACGAGGACATCGTGGCCCTGCACAATGAGGCCACCCAGAGCTGGCAGGCCCATCTGAAGGCCCGCCAGGCCCGCCGGGCCAAGGTGGCCTAGGGCCATGGAGACCATCCTCGTCACCGGCGGGGCGGGCTTTGTCGGCTCCTCCCTGGCCCTGCTGCTCAAGGCCGACAACCCGTCCGCCCGCGTCGTCAGCCTGGACAACCTGAAGCGCCGGGGCTCGGAGCTCAACCTCCCGAGGCTCAAGGCCGCCGGGGTGGAGTTCCTGCACGGAGACATCCGCGTGCCCGCCGACCTGGACGCCGTGGGCCCGTTCGACCTGATGCTGGAGTGCTCGGCCGAGCCCTCGGCCCTGGCCGGCTTCGACGGCTCGCCGGACTACCTGCTGGCCACCAACTTGACCGGCACGATGCACTGCCTGGAGGCCTGCCGCAGGCACAAGGCCGCCCTGGTATTCTTGTCCACCAGCCGGGTGTACCCCTGGCAGCCCATCCGCGACCTGCGCTTCGTCGAAACCGCCACGCGCTTTGAGCTGGCGCCGGGGCAAAACGTAGCCGGGGTCTCCCCGGCGGGCCTGAGCGAGTCCTTTGCCCTCAGCGGGCCGCGCACCCTGTACGGGGCCACCAAGCTGGCCTCGGAGCTCTTGATCACCGAATATGCCGACATGTACGGCCTGCAGGCCGTGGTCAACCGCTGCGCCGTGCTGGCCGGGCCGTGGCAGATGGGCAAGGTCGACCAGGGCTTCATGGTCCTCTGGGCGGCCAATCATCTGTTCAACAGGAAGTTGGCCTACCTGGGCTTTGGCGGGCTGGGCAAGCAGGTGCGCGACGTGCTGCACGTGCGCGACCTGTATGATCTGCTGCGCCTCCAGCTGGCCAATCTTTCGGCCCACAGCGGCAAGGTCTACAATGTGGGCGGCGGGCCGGATTTGAGCCTGTCGCTGCTGGAGTTGACCGCCCTGGCGCAGGAGGCCACAGGCCAGGAGATACCCATGGGTTCAAGCGCCGAGACCCGCTCCGGCGACATCCCCTGGTACGTGACCGACACCAGCGCCGTACAGGCCGCCACCGGCTGGAGCCCCCGCACCGGCAAGGCCCGGCTCGTCGGCGAGATCGTGGACTGGCTGCGCGAAAACGCCGCCACCCTCAAACGCATCCTCTAGGAGACCCCGCACATGCCAACCATCCTCATCACGGGTTCCGCCGGGCTCATCGGCTCGGAAACGGCCTCGTTCTTCCACGACAAGGGCTTTGACGTCATTGGCGTGGACAACAACCTGCGCAAGAGTTTTTTCGGCGAGAACGGCTGCACCCTGTGGAACCGCGCCCGGCTGGAGCAGAAGCTGACCCGCTACACCCACGTGGAGGCCGACATCCGCGACCAGGCCGCCATGGACGCCGTGTTCGCCCGCTTTGGCGCGGACATCTCCATCGTGGTGCACTGCGCGGCCCAGCCCAGCCACGATTGGGCGGCCAACGACCCGTTCATGGACTTCACGGTGAACGCGAACGGCACCCTGACCATGCTGGAGTGCACGCGCAAACACTGCCCCCAGGCCGTGTTCATCTTCACCTCCACCAACAAGGTTTACGGCGACACGCCCAACGCCCTGCCGCTGGTGGAGCGGGAGACCCGCTGGGAGCTGGACGAGAACCACCCCTGGTACGCCCACGGCATCGACGAGACCATGAGCATCGACGCCTCGACCCACAGTCTGTTCGGGGCCTCCAAGGTGGCGGCGGACGTTTTGGTGCAGGAATACGGCCGCTACTTCCACATGAACACGGTCTGCTTCCGCGGCGGCTGCCTTACCGGCCCGGCCCACAGCGGCGCTCCTTTGCACGGCTTTCTGAACTACCTGATGCGCTGCTGCAAGACCGGCACGCCCTATACCGTGCTGGGCTACAAGGGCAAGCAGGTGCGCGACAATATTCATGCCTTCGACCTGGTGAACATGTTCTGGCACTACTACCAGAACCCCAGGCCCGGCCAGGTGTACAACGCCGGTGGCGGCAGGCACTCCAACTGCTCCATGCTGGAGGCCATCGCCATGTGCGAGAAGATCTCCGGCAAGAAGCTCGACTGGACCTATTCCGAAACCAACAGGGTCGGCGACCACATCTGGTGGGTCAGCGACGTGTCCAAGTTCCAGTCCCACTATCCGGACTGGGCGTACACCTACAGCATCACGGACATCCTGCAAAACATCCACGGCGCGTTGGAGTAGCACGGCCCATGCACAAAGACCCCTGCCAAGCCCCGGCCCCGGAGCCGGTTCCGGCCTCGACCCCGGCAACCACAACCGCGCAGTACCTGCACCTCCAGCTCACGGAGCGCTGCAACCTGGCCTGTCCGGGCTGCTATCTGCCGGAGCGCGCGGGCAGGGGCAAAAGCGCCGCAGAGATCGAAGCGCGGGTCTTCGCGCCCCTGGCCGCCGCCGGGGTGCGCTACGCCACGCTCACCGGGGGCGAGCCCCTGCTGCACCCGCAGTGGCTGGAGATCTGCGCTGCGGCGGCCCGGCATTTCCAGGACGTGCAGCTGGTGTCCAACGGCCTGCTGCTGAGCGTGGAGCGCTTTGAGGCCCTGCGCGAGGCCGGGCTCAAGGCGGTCAAGGTCTCCATCGACGGGCCCACGGCGGCGGTGCACGACCTGTTGCGCGGCAAGGCCGGCGCTTTTGCGCAGCTCACGGCCAACCTGCGGGCCATCCTGGCTCTGCCAGCAGCGCGCCGGGGCGACATCGACCTCGGCTGCATCTGCACCGTGCACCCCGAAAATGTGCGCCTGCTGGGCGATGTGGCCGCCCTGGCTCAGGACATGGGGCTGGACAGCCTGCTCTTCCAGCCCTACCACCCGTTCGGCATGCTCTATCCCGTGTCCGGCCAGCCCGTGGCCCGACCCGCAGCCGACAGGGAGTTTCTCGCCGCCCTGGGCGAACAGGTTGAGACCCTGCGCAGCCTGCGCCGCGCCCGGCCCGGCTTCCTGGACAACAGCCTGGACATGCTCACGAAGTTCATGGACTTCTACACCGCCCCGGCAGGCCCGGCCCAGGTCTGTGGTGCGGACCGCTTCGTCTTCGTCAACTCCGTCCTGCAGGTGCGCGGCTGCCTGTTCTGCGATCCCCTGGGGACGGCGGGCGCTGGGGAAACATCCGTGGGCTGGCTGGAGGATTTCCGCCAGGGTGCGGCCTGGGCCGGTTTCGATCGCTTCCGGCGCGGCTGCACGCGCTGCCTCATGGGCTGCCAGTTTGTGGACGAGGCCAAGGAACTGGCCGAGAGAGGGTTCGACCTGCTCGCGGCGGAGGACCCGGCCCGGGCCCGCGCCGCCTTCGACGCCTCCCTGGCCCTGGAGTATTCGCCCGCTGGCGGGCACGGGGCCGGGCTGGCGCGCCTGCGCCTGGGCCTGGCGGCCGAGGCGCGCCCGCTGCTGGAGCAGGCCGTGGAGCACATACCCAGAGACCGCTTTGTCCTGTGCGACCTGGGCGAGGCGCTGCTGCGTCTGGAGGCCTGGGACGAACTGGACGGGCTGTGGGAGCGCCTGTCCGGCCTGGGCCTGGGCAAGGCTTCCCTGCTGCGCATCCTGGCCGACGTGGGCTGCGAGGGCGCGGACGACCCTGTGCCGCTCTTGATGACTGTTCTGGAAGACTGCCCGGAAGAGGCTGCGTTCGTCCTCGGCTACCTGGGCGACCGGGGCGATGAGCTGCTGCGGCGGCAGGCCTGGGCCGAGGTGGAGACCGTGGCCGCCTGCCTGGCCAGGCTGCCCCGTGGGCGGGGCAGGGCGGCGCACCTGCGCGGCTTGGCCTGCCTGCGCCAGGGCGAGGTCAAGGCCGCCGTGGACCTGCTGCGCGAGGCCCTGGAGCACACCGTGGACGCCGGACCCTGGCCGCCCTTCGAATACGGCCTGGCCTGCCTGCAGGACGTCCGCTTCGAGGAGGCCGAACGCAACATCCGCACCGCTGTGGAGCGCGATCCGTCCTTCCCCTGGTTCCGCTACCGCCTGGCCCAGGCCCTGGTCGGCCTTGGCCGCAGGGCCGAGGCCCTCGAAAGCTGCCGCGAGGCCCTGCGCCTCGACGCCGGTCCCAAGCCCTTTCACGATTTGCTGGGCGACCTGCTGGGCGATTTGCCGGACGATCTGTCGGATGATCTGCCGGGCGGGCCGACCGCCTAGTCCCGCGCGGCCAGGGCGGCGTCGCGCCCGTTGGCTCCGTGCCCTATAGCCCCGCGCATATCCGCTTCCGGACGCATCTTCACCAGATGCGGCGGCAGGTATGCCAGCCGCGCGGCCAAGAGCGGGCCCTGCGTGGGCCGGTCCAGCGGCTGGAACTCGTCCGCGCCGTAACGCGCCAGATAGGTCGGGTCCACGCCGTCGCAGGCGCTTTTGGCCGGGCAGTCGGCGCACTGGGCCGGGAAGAACTTGAAGCGGTCCCCGCGCATGCCGCAGACCCGCGTGCCACCCTGCAGGGTCTCGTCCAGCGGGGTGAAGGCGAAGATGTCGCGCACGCCGCTGGCCGGAATGGGCAGGGGCTCTGCGCAGTACGCAGGCTCCCGGTCGTGGTTCAGGCAGCGGTTGCGCCATTCGTAGGGGTCGTAGGGCACGCCGAGCACGCCCACCACGTGCCGGGCCAGCTTTGGGAAGGCGCACAGCGGCACGTAGCGGATGTTTACGGCCGCGTTGGCCGCCGCGAGGATGCCGACGGCCTCCTCCAGCCGGGGCCGGATGGCCGCGTAGGAGGTTTGCAGCAGCTTGGCCTGGTCCTGGCCGCGCCAGGCGTGGTAGGCGTTGAAGGCGATGAAGTTGGCCGTGTACACCCCGCGCCCTGCGGCCAGCCGGGCGATGTCCGGCAGCTGGAGCAGGTTCTTTTCCGTGATCACCGTGTTTGAGCCGTACTGGAAGCCGCGCTCGTCCAGCCTGTCCAGCGCCGCCAGCACGTTCTCCAGCGAGCCGCCGCAGATGGCCCGGAAGGAGTCCGGGTTTGCGGCGTGCAGGGAGAAGAGCAGGTCCGTCAGCCCCGCGCCGAGCAGGGCCTCAAGCAGGGTGCCCCCGGCGTGCTTGCGCAGCAGGAACTGGCCCAGGGTGATGACGCGCACGCCCAGGCCCAGGCCGCTGGCCGCGCGCACGATGTCCGCCAGGCCGGGATGGGTGGTGGGCTCGCCCCCGGTGATGTCCAGGTGCGTCAAGCCGTTTTCGGCCAGCAGCCGCACGATCTCCAGGCAGTCTGCGGTGCTGCGCAGGCTGGCCTTGCGCAGCCCGGCGAACTGGTCGGTTCCGCCGTCCAGGAAGCTGTAGTAGCAGAAGGCGCAGGAATGCGGGCACTTGAGGCCGATGTCCAGCACCGCGCCGTTGCTCAGCTCTCCGGCCGGGTGGGTGAAGACGCCTGGGAAGTCGGTCATGGGCGGTGCTCCTGGGTGCAAGACATTGTGACGCGGTTTTCGGCCCGGGCCTGAAAACGCCCTGTTCAGCGGCAGGCGCGGCAAGCGTGGCGCTGGCGTCACAGCCCGGACAGTCGCCCGGCAGGGGCCCGGCAGCGCAGCCCGTGTTTCCGGTGCGCTTCCCGCCGGTGCTGTAGCAGAATCCGTGCCGCCGGGTCGGGCCGCAGGTGCGGGCCGTTCTGGAGCAGTCCGAAAATTTTGTGCGCCGCGCGGCCTGTCTGCGCGTACAGTACCTGCGGCAATGGCCGAGTTCAAGCCGCAATGCGTCGCCAGCAGGGCTCCGCGCGTGGTCAGCGTGATATCGGCTCGTGACCGGCGTGTCCCTCGACGCCGTGCGCGCGATCTGGCATGACGGACAGGTCCGTTTTGGCGCGCGGGTTGCATCGGCCGGGCAGACAGGGTGGAGAATGCCATGGAGACGAGAGTACACTTTTCGGTGCTGCGCGAACTGGGCGTTTTGTTCGAGGCCCCGGGCGCGGGCGAGATACACGACCTGCCGCCCAGCGCCGCCCCGGCGGGGGACCTGGACCACGCCTTCCACGCCCACACGCCCCTGTGGGACTATGAGCACCCGCTTGTCCTTGCGCCCTTTGCGGACAAGGACCTGCCCCCGGTGTGCGAGTCGCTGCCGCCCTCCGCCAGCCTGGATGAGGTGCTGGCCAAGACGCGCCTGGTGGTCTTCCTGGGCGCGGCAGACACCCCGGCCCTGTGCCGCTGCCTGGACCAGCCCGAGACCTTCCTGCTCATCCTGGAGCCCGACGCGCGCCGCCTGGCGCACTTCGCGGCCAGGGCCCCGGCGGCCCGGCTGGCCAAACGCGCGCTGATCCTGCTGGGCGAGCCCGAGGCCTTTCTGCCGCCGGTGGCGCAGATACTGCCGCCGGAGCTGTTCGGCCTGGGCTTTCCGGTGTTCTACAGCCTGCCGGAAATGGCGGGATCAGCCCAGGCGGCCCGGCTGGTGGAGTTGGTGGAGATCTTGTTCTACCGCCACCGCATGTACTTCCTGGGCAGCCAGTCCAACTTCAACAGCCTGCCCATCCGCCCGCTGGTGCGCGGCCTGTTCTACGACCAGCAGTTGCACTCCTACGTCAACGCGGTGGAGTGCCTGCGCTGGCCCGACATCCGGCCCCTGCGCAAGGCCTTCCAGGGCGAGACCGCAGTGCTGGTGGCCGCCGGGCCGGACCTGCCGGAGCGCCTGGACTACCTGCGCCAGGTGCGCGGGCGGGCCGTGGTCATCGCCGTGAACAACGCGCTCAAGCCCCTGCTGGCCGCCGGGGTGCGGCCGCACTTCGTGATGGCCAACGACACCTCCGTGCACACGGGCCGCTCCTGGGAGGGTTTGGGGCATCTGCCGGACGTTTCCCTGGTGGGCCACTGCCTGACCGACCTGGGAGGCCAGGTCTTTGGCCGCAAGCACCTGTTCGGCAACTACCTGCCGGAGCTGTACGGCACGCGGCCGGACCTGCGGCTGCACGGCTCGGTCATCAGCACGGCCTTTTCCCTGGCCCGGCACATGGGCTGCGCGCGTTGCGTGTTCGTGGGGGCGCAGCTCTGCTCGCCGGATCCGTGGTCGCTCAGCTACGCGCGCGGCAGCATCCATGAGACCGAGTCCGGGCCCGAGCGTCCCCTGACCAACGCCTGGCCGCAGCTGGCGCCCGTGGTCACCCTGGACGGGCAACAACGCTACACCACACTGAATTTCCTGGACGCGGCCCACTGGCTGCGCGACGAGATACGCACCTCAGGCATCCCCTGCGTCAGCCTCACCGGGGAGACCATCATCAGCGGCCCCGGGGTGGAGCACATCCCCGACTGCCCGGTGGAGGACACGGGCAGGCTGGACCGCAGGCTGGCGCGCGCGGCGGCCGCCCGGGCCCCGGAGATTCCGCTCCAGCCCGTGCTGGCGCACCTGCGGCGCGACCTGGAGGTCTGGCGGTCCGTGGCCCTGGGGGTGAAGAATATCCTGATCAAGCGCGGGGAGGAGTTCATGGGCCCGGCGCTCCAGGCCCTGGAGCGCTTCGACCAGGGCAATGTGACCTATCTGGTGCAGCGCTACGGGGACTTCAACAACCAGCATTTCCACTGGGCCCTGTTCCAGTCGGACGAGCCCGAGGACAAGGTCTGGAGCCTGCGCTACTATCTGCAGCACGTGATGCTCATGGCGCAGACCTTTTCCCAGACTCTGGAGGAATGCCTGGCGCGGCTGGGTGCGCCCGGCTAGCCCAGAGGCAGCTCCACCACGAACACCGAGCCCTGGGGCCGCGCCGCCTCCACGCGCACCGCGCCCTTGTGGTCGGTGACGATGGAGCGCACGATGGTCAGCCCCAGGCCCGTGCCGGATTTCTTGCGCGAGTAGTAGGGCTCGAACATGCGTGCGCGCTCCTCCGGGCTGAAGCCCGGCCCGTTGTCGGCCACGCTGACCCGCACCCGCCCGGCCTGGGCCAAAAGCTCGGCGCGCACGTCGACCCGGCCCTCTTCGGCCCCGTTGTCCCGGCCTTCCAGGGCCTCTGCCGCGTTGGTCAGAAGGTTCATGAAGACCTTGCGCAGCCCCTCTGAATCAAAGGGGAAGCTTGGCAAAACAGGGCCCAGGTCCAGGGTCCACCGGATGTCCCGGTGGGCCGTGGCGAAGGTGCCCACCACCTCGGTCAAGAGCGCGCCCAGGTCGCCCGTGCGCATCTGCGGCTCGGGCAGCTTGGCGTAGTTCGAGAACTCGGCCACCAGCTGCTGCAGGCGCTCCACCTCGCGCACGATGAGCTGGCCGCACTCGACAAAGGACGGATCAACGTTGCCGGGCCCAAACTTGCGCAGCAGGCGCTGGGCCGAGAGCTTGATGGGCGTGAGCGGGTTCTTGATCTCGTGGGCGATCCTTTGGGCCACCTCGCGCCAGGCGGCCAAGCGCTGCATCTTCTCCAGTTCGGTGATGTCCTCGAACACGGCCACCAGGCCCGTGCCCTCGACTTGGCCTCCCTGGCCCCCCTGGCCTCCCTGGGCAGGCGGCCCCGTCTGGCCTCCCTGGCCAGATGACAGGCCCACCACGTTGACCAGAAAGCGCGCGCTGCGTTCGCGCAGAGGCAGGTCGATCTGCCTGGTCCACTGGGCCGAGGGGTCCCGGGCGATCTGCACCAGGGCCTCCTTCAACAGCTCCGAGAATTCGCCCTGCACCAGGTGCTGGGCCTTGAGCCCCAGGATCTGCTCGGCGTGGATGCCGAGCATGGCCTCGGCGGCCTTGTTCACGGTGCCGATGCGGCCGAGGGCGTCGGTGGAGACGACCCCGGAGGTGATGTTGTCGAGCACGGCCTCGATGTAGCGGCCCCGGCGCTCCAGCTCCTCGTACTGCTGGGCCATGCGCTCGTTGGCGCTCATGAGCCGGGTTTGCCCGGCCTCCAGGTCCTCGGCCATGCGGTTGAAGGAGCGCATCAGCGAGCCCAGCTCGTCGTCGCCGGTGTCGTCCAGGCGCACGGAAAGGTCGCCCTTGGCGATGCGTTCCGTGCCGAGCGCCATGGCCTGCACCGGCGCGCTGATCTCCTTGGCCAGGCGGAAGCCGAACCAGGATGAGCCGAGCACGATCAAGAGGCTCATGACCCCAAGGGTCAGGTACAGGTTCATCTTCCAGGGATATTTGAGCTTGCGCAGCTTCTTGTATTCGTCCAGGCCGCGCACCACCTGGTCCAGCTTGTACATCAGCCCGCTGCCGATGCTCTCGCCCACCAGCAAAAAGCCGGTTTTGCCCTCGTCCACGGGCAGGATGCCGACGATGAGGTCGTTGCCCGCGCTGGAGAGCACCACCGAGACATAGTGCGGCTTCTTGCGCAGGCCCTCCATGTCGATCTTGCCCCGGGCCTCGCCCCAGACGCGGTCGAAGACCTGGGGAGGGTGCTTGTTCTGGTCGCGGCCCTCAGGGGTGATGACCCCGATGACGGCCAGCCCGTACTCCCGCTGGGAGTCCACCAGGTGGGCGTCCATGGCCTTGCCGCCCCAGGTCAGGTGGTTGTCCGCGACCTGGGTCAAGACCTCGCGGCCGCGCTGTTCCACCCTGGCCTGGGCCGACTGGTAGAAGGCCCGGCCGATCTCCAGGGACTGCTCCATGGAGTCCTCCACCTGGGCCTTGAACCAGTAGTCCACGCTGGTCTGCACGAACTTGGCCGAGACGTAGAACATGAGCGCCACGGGCACGAGCGACAGGAAGATGAAGGCCAGCACCAGGCGCGAGCGCAGGCGCGAGCCGAGCACGTTGCGGCGGCGCTCCAGCACGAGCTTGACCCCGTTTCTGGCCACCACGAAGAGCACCACCAGAAGCAGGATGAAGTTCAGGTTGAACAGGCCGAGGAAAAGGTAGGAGTTGACGCCGAGAAGCTTCAGCTCCACCCAGGTCAGCACCACGATGAGCAGTACGCCGAAGAGCGCGATGAGCACCTCGCGCTTGCGGCGCGCGCGCTCCTTGGCGTCCGGGGTCATGAGCCGGATGGGCGCGCCGGGGTCTGGCCCAGGTCCTGACTTGGGTTCTGGCCCGGAGCCTGGCGCACAGTCTGGCGTGGGGGCTGGCGCGGAGCCTGGTGCGGGGTCCTGGTCCATGCTGTTCCTCGGCCCGGTCCGGCGTTAGTACTTGAAGTGCAGCTGGTACGTGGCCGAGGGCGCCACGTCCCAGGCCCAGAAGAACAGGGTGCGCCGGAACCAGTTGGGGATGTCCGTCTGGTGCAGGCGCAGGTCCAGGGTCAGGGTGTATTCGCGGTCGCGCTCTAGCATGCGCCAGGGGCCCAAGTCCAGGGTCAACTCGCCCCAGCCCGCGCGCAGCAGGTCGTACAGCCCGGCGTTTTTCAGCGGGCCCTCGCGCCCTGGCAGCACCAGCGAGTACTCCTTGGTCAGGGCGTCGTACTTGAGCAGGCTGGTGATCTCCGCTGCGGCGATCTCCGGGCTGCCGAACAGGCCGCTCTTCCTGCTCAGCCTGGCCTTGCAGGTCAGGGCCAGGGTGGCCCCGCTCTGGAGGCCGTCGGTCAGCTCCGCTGCGCCGTCCACGGACACGCCGAAGCGGGCCGTGAGGCTGCCGGCCTTGTTGTCCACCACGAGGTTCGAGAGCACCAGGGACTGCGCCAGGGCCGCCGAAGCCCACAGGATCAGGGTCAGGGCGAAGGCTGCTGCTGCGGCCAGGGGCGGGCGACGGGTGCGGTGCATGGGCGGCGTTGTCCAGGGTCTGTTGTTGGCGCTTGGGCGAAAATGAGGAAACGCCCGCGCACTAGAGCCGATAGCACTCGCCCCGGCGTTGCGCAAGGGCGGGCGGTGTAATGCCGGGCCTAGGCCTTGCGCGGGCGCGGGCCGAAGATCGAGGTGCCCACCCGGATGATGGTCGCGCCTTCCTCGATGGCGGCCTCGAAGTCGCCGGTCATGCCCATGGACAGGTGCGGCAGGGGAGCGTCCAGGCTGGCGGAAAGTTCGTCGCGCAGTTCGCGCAGGTGGGCGAAATACGGCCGGGCCTCTTCGGGCGCGTCGAACACCGGCGGCAGGCACATCAGCCCCTGCAGGTCCAGGCCCACGCCGTCGTCGCGCAGGGCCAGCACCTGCCCGGCCAGGTCGGCCAGATCGGCCTCGTCCACCCCGGCCTTCTGCTCCTCGCCCAGGTTGACCTCGATGAGCACGCTCTGGAGCATGCCCGCATCCGCCGAGCGGCGGGCCAGCTCCACGGCCAGCTTCTCCGTGTCCAGGCTGTGCACCAGCACGAAGCGCCCGGCCATGGCCTTGGCCTTCTTGGTCTGCAGACCTCCCACGAAATGCCAGAGGATGTCCTGGCCCACCAGCTGGTCCTGCTTGGGCAGGGCCTCCTGCACGTAGGACTCGGCAAAGTCGCGCTGCCCGGCCTCGACCAGGGCCAGGATGTCGCTGGCCGGGTGGAACTTGCTCACCGCCACCAGGCGCACGCTGTCCGGGTCGCGCCCGGCGCGCTGGCAGGCGCGGGCCATGCGGCCCTTGACGGCGTCCAAGCGGGCGGCCAGTTCGCGGGCGCGGGTGGCGGTGGGCTTGGGAAGGGTGTTGGTGGCTGCCATGGCCGCAGGTCTACGCCAAAACGCTGCGGCAGGGAAGGGCCGCCCAGGGGCAGGCCATCGGATTAGGGGGTTTCATTCAGGGGCATAGTATGTTAAGATTAAATACAAGCAACATAAATTTTACGGTGTTATCTCATTCTTCGGGCATGCGACCTCAGTGCGCACCGGAATCGATGGCTTTATGCGTTTCCACATATAATGGGGGGGCAGATGCGTTCAGTCGTAATTCAAAAAATGCGCAACGTCGAAATAATAAGTGTCGCCTTGTTTCTTCTGGGGTTGGTCTTGTCGCTGGTTGGGTTGCTAATTTCATCAATGGAACAGATCCTTCTAGGTGTGGGGACGTCACTCTGTTCTGCAGCGATCGTCAGCTTTATCAACTTGCGCTACTATCACTCAATTTTCAGTAGCGAAGAACTATCATCTAAATGGGGACTCAAGGCAATATATGAGTACAGAGCGCAACTAAACGAGAGGATGAACTCGTTGATTGAGAACGGGGCGCAAGAAATCGATGGGATTGTGCAAGGCGGGATAACTTCATTAAGACAGAATCTTCAGTCAAAGCTCCTCAAAAAGATTAAAGATGGTTTAGAGATTCGGTTATTAATACCCCACTTAGACAAACCAATTGGTGGTGCAGTCCACACTAAGACCGAGGACCTTATTTCATGGCACAGAACGCTACCGCTGCTTATCAGGGATAAAGTAAAAATTAAAGAATATTTTGGGGTCCCGCAGGATCTGTATTTCCGGGTTGATGACGTCATAAAGGTGGGGCCGTATTTAATAGATAGAGCAGGTTCACAGACTATTACGTATGAATTTGATCATAATTCAAGGGGTGGGCAGTACTATTCAAATTACTTTGACGAGCTCTGGGAAAAGTCTAAAGGCATCGAGGATAGAGATGAAAAACAGTCCGATTAGCATCGCTTATGCTCTTTCGTGGAAGTGCTACCGTAATTGCCCAGTTTGTCATTCTGGCTTGTCAGGGAAGGACTTCATGCTCACTGACATTGAGCAATGGAAGGCAAATGTGGAGACGATTTGTTGCTACAATGGTAGCGCGCGTGTTACCTTGACTGGTGGAGACCCAATGTTTTTTTGGGACAAAAATGATGAATTGTTGCAGTTTGTTAAATATCTACATTCAAATCATGTCCATGTGTGCTTGAATACAACTGGTGCAAATTTAACGGTAGAGAAATTACAGGAGCTGGATAACTACTTAGACACCATCCTCCTGTCAGTTAGAGGCCTTACGGTTAAAGAAATTATGATCGAGTTTGGCATTTCTCAACCGGAAATAGCGATGGAGTTGCTATCTACCCAGATAATGATATTAAACGAGATCAAGAAGACGAATATACGCCTTGAAGTTTCAACGGTGGTCACGAAGAAGAACTATTCTAGTATTGAGGATCTTGGTTGGAAACTTATATCCATCAATCCGAATATTATCTGGCGCGTGGAGGAGTATTATCGAAATGGAAGACAGAGCTACACCCCTGAAAACAGCTTTGATTTAAAGGCGGCACAATATGACTCGTTGATGATTGAATTGTATGAGTTGTTTACGAATAAAATGAAATGTATTAGACATAGTTCGAAGGAAAGTAGGCTACAAGCCCCTGATGTGTTCCTGTTCCCAGATGGAATGTTGCATACGAGTTCTAATCATGTGTACCGGCAGGTGGAGCATATCAAGGACTACGACTTGACGAAGATGATGACTCGGAGAAATTGGTTAACATACTTGAAGTCAATGAGGAACTGGGGTTGGGAGAGGGATGACTACAGCGCGCAGTACTCTGTCGATTTCCGATCTGCGAAATAGTGGCCAACATAACTGTAACTGTTTTGCTGATATTTGACGTAGTGAGTGGTTTTCTCAGGTTCCTCGACGTAGCGTGTGGAGTGGTCCCCTCAACCCGATGCAACCACTTGTCTAACGCCCTCCCCTCTTGCTACATGCTTGAACGATGACAGACGCCGCCGCCACCAATATCCAGGCCCCAGGCTCCGGGTCCATGCCCGAAGCCAAGCCCGAGGCCAAAGTGGACCTCTTGAACCTGACGCGCTCCGAGCTGGAAGCCTTTGTGACGCAGGAGCTGCGCCAGCCGCGCTTCCGCACGGACCAGTTGTGGCACTGGCTGTGGCGCCGGGGCGTGCGCGACTTTGCGGCCATGACCAACCTGTCCAAGGACTTGAAGGGCCTGCTGGCGCGGCGCGCGGCCATCAACTGGCCCGCTGTGGACGTGGCGCGCACCAGCCGCGACGGCACCATCAAGCTTTTGCTGCGCCTGGCCGACGGCGAGCGCATCGAGACCGTGCTCATCCCCATGGGCCAGCATTATACCCAGTGCCTGAGCACCCAGGTGGGCTGCGCCATGGCCTGTTCGTTCTGCTCCACGGGCGAGCTGGGATTCACGCGCAACATGACCATGGGCGAGATTTTGGGCCAGGTCATGGTCGGCCGGGCGCACCTGGCCGGGGCCGGGCTGCCAATCGTGCGCAACCTCGTGTTCATGGGCATGGGCGAACCGCTCATGAACCTGCCCGAGCTGCTGCGCAGCCTGGAGACGCTCGGCAGCGCCGAGGGCATCTCCATCGCCTCGCGCCGGGCCACGGTCTCCAGCGTGGGCATTCCGGCGGCGCTCAAGGTATTGGGCGACTTCGGCCTGGCCGTGCCCGCCATCAGCCTGCACGCGCCCACCCAGGAGCTGCGCGCGAAGCTTATGCCCAAGGCCGCGCGGGTGCCCCTGGACGAGCTTTTGGCCGCGCTGGACGCCTACCCGCTGAAGTCGCGCGAGCGCGTGACCTACGAATACATCATGCTCGGCGGGGTCAACGACAGCATCCAGCACGCCAAGCAGCTGGTGAAGCTTTTGGGCCAGCGCCGCTGCAAGGTCAACCTCATCGGCTACAATCCGCCTCCGCCCGAGGCGACCCCGAACCCGCCCTTTCGCGCGCCGGACCCGGCAGGCGTGCTGGCCTTTGAGGAATACCTGCGCAGCAGGCGCATCACCACCTTCATCCGCCGCAGCATGGGCCAGGACATCGCCGCGGCCTGCGGCCAGCTGAAGCTTTTGGCCGGGCCGGAGGAAGTGGCGTAGGAAGTGGTGTCGGCAGGGCAGAGGGAAGAGCCGGGGCAAGGGCCTGGGAAAGGCGCACTGGGTGCGGCCTGAAAAAAGCCCTTGCCAGGAACGCTCCATTTTATTAGTAGCCAGCCCTTCCAAAAAATTATATGCCGTCTCTCGTCGGGGCACCGACGCTATCACCAGCCCAGGAGGGTCATCATATGGCCAATCATCCCATGGTCCCCACCCATGCCTTCTTCACCAAAGGCGTGGGCGTCCACAAAAACAAGCTGCAGTCCTTCGAGCTGGCGCTCCGAGCCGCCGGCATCGAAAAACAGAATCTTGTGTACGTCTCCAGCATCTACCCGCCCAACTGTGAGCTCTTGAGCCTTGAAGAGGGCGTGAAGAGCCTGCACCCCGGCCAGATCACCTTCTGCGTCATGGCGAGAAATCAGACCAACGAGAAGGGCCGCCTGGTGGGCAGCGCCGTGGGCATGGCCATCCCGGCCGACAAGCAGCACTACGGCTACATCTCCGAGCACCACAGCTTCGGCGAGGAGGAGAAGGAACTGGGCGACTTTGCCGAGGACCTGGCCTCGACCATGCTGGCCACCACCCTCGGCGTCGATTTCGACCCCGAGATCGGCTATGACGAGCGCCGCGAGGTCTACCTCATGAGCGGCAAGATCATCGACTCCTTCTCCGCCGCCGTGTCCGCCATGGGCACGACCAACATGTGGACCACCACCGTGTCCGCAGTCGTCTTCATTTTCTAAGACGGCCCGTTTCCCGGACCCCGGCCCAGGGCCCCCGCCTGCGCACGCGGCGGCGGGGGCCCCCCCCCCGGGCAGGACCTAGACGCAAGGCCCGCGCAAGGGGCTGCACAACCGCACCAAGGACCCAGACAAGGGCCCGGCAAGGCCCCACAGCACAAGGATACGCCCATGTCCACCAAGCGCACCCTGCACGACGGCGCCAAGGATCACCTGACCCCGCTCTCCACCCTCGACCCGGACGCCATCAACGACTTCGACGAGCTGTTGACCGCCATGGGCCGCACGGCCTTCGGGGGCCGCTGCCTGGGCGAGGCCCTGGACGTGCTGGAGGCCATGGTCGCAGACCCTGACTGCGTGGTGGTGGGCACCTTTTCCGGCGCCATGACCGTGGCCAAGCAAAGCAAGCTCCTGATCAAGATGATCGACGAGGGCTGGCTCGACGTGGTCGTCTCAACCGGCGCGCTCATGGCCCACGGCTTCATCGAGTCCATCGGGCTCAAGCACTTCAAGTACGAACCGGCGAAGATGAACGACAAGGCCCTGTTCGACGCCGGGTACAACCGCGTGTACGACACCCTGGAGCCCGAGGCCAACTTCGCCCAGGCCGAGCTTGTGGTGCGCGAGGTCATGCACCAGCTGATGGACGTGGACAAGGTCACGCATCTGTCCAGCGAACTCATCTGCGCGGCCATCGGCAAGCACTTGAGCGAGAAGTACAACGGCCCCGGCATCCTGAAGAGCGCCTACAACAAGGGCGTTCCGGTGTTCATCCCGGCCTTCACGGACTCCGAACTCGCCCTCGACGTGGCCTGCTCCATCCTGGCCAAGGACTTCGGCCACCTGCTGGGCGAGAAGGGCCCGGAGGCCCTGCCCTTCCAGTTCAACCCGTTCCTGGACCTGTTCAGCTATTCCAAGAAGATGTTCGGCGCCAAGAAAATGGCCATCTTCACCATCGGCGGCGGGGTGCCGCGCAACTGGGCCCAGCAGATCGGCCCGTTCTTCGACGTCATGGGCACTCGCCTGGAGCGCGACCTGCCCGAGCGCCGCTTCACCTACGCCATCCGCATCTGCCCGGAGCCCGTGCACTGGGGCGGCCTGTCCGGCTGCACCTACCAGGAGGGCATCTCCTGGGGCAAGTTCGTGCCCCCGGCCGAGGGCGGCCAGTTCGCCGAGGTCCACGCCGACGCCACCCTGGCCTGGCCCATCCTCATCAAGGGCCTGCAGGACCGCCTGGCCAAGAAGGCCAAGGCCGCCGCACAGGCCCCCTCAAAGGAAAAGAAGTAGGGCGGGCCATGGGCGCGCCCGGCAACCCGGTTCGTGGGCCGGTTCTTGGGAACCTCCGCCTGCCTGCGGAGTGGGAGCCCCACGCCGCCACCTGGATCACCTGGCCGCAGAACCCGCGCGACTGGCCGGGCAAGTTCCAGCCCATGCCCTGGGCCTTTGCCGAGATCATCCGCAAGATCGCGAACAGCGAGGACAGCGAGCGCGTGCGCGTGCTCGTGGGCAGCGCCGCAACCCTGCACCGCGCCGAGGCCCAGCTGAACAAGGCCCACGTGGACGTTAGCCGCGTGGACTTCTTCGTCATCCCCACGGACCGTGGCTGGATGCGCGACTGCGGGCCCTGCTTTGTCGAGCGCGTGGGCGAACGGGTGGGCGAGCGCGTGGGCGAGCGGGCGAATGAACGGGACGGCGAGAACGAAGGCCGCATCGTCATCTCCGGCTTCGGCTTCGACGCCTGGAGCAAGTACCAGGACTTCACGCTTGACGCGGCAGTGCCCCGGACCATCGCCGGGCTCATGGGCTTTGACCTCACGCCCGTGACGCGCCAGGGCCGCCTGGTGACCTTTGAGGGCGGCGCGCTGGACACCAACGGGCGCGGCACGCTTGTCACCACCGAGGAATGCTGCCTGGACCCGCTGGTGCAGGTGCGCAACCCCGGCTTCACCCACGCCGACTACGAGGCCGTGTTCGCGGAAGCGCTCGGCATCACCAACGCCATCTGGCTGGCCAACGGGATCAAGGGCGACGACACCCACGGCCACGTGGACGACTTCTGCCGGTTCGTGAACGCCACGACGATGGTGCTCTGCCAGGAGCCGGACCCAGGCGACCCGAACCACGCCATCCTGGAGGAGAACCGCGAGCTGCTGGAGGCGGCCCGGCTGGAGGACGGCAGCAGGCCCGAGGTCATCCGCCTGCCCATGCCCGCGCCGCTCTACTTCGACGGCCAGCGCCTGCCCGCCAGCTACGCCAACTTCCTCATCACCAACGCCGCCGTGCTCGTGCCCACCTTCAACGACGTAAGCGACCGGCTGGCGCTGGGCATCCTGGCGGAAGCGTTCGACAGGCCCGTCATCGGCATCCACGCCGTGGACCTGGTCTGGGGCCTGGGCACCATCCACTGTTTGACGCGGCAGGAGCCCGCCGGGTAGGGGCGGCGGGGAGCCTGCGGCCCTAGAACCGTGCGTACAGAAATGGCGTAAAGCCCTCCGCCGCGAACAGCACCGCGAGCCAGACCAGGGTCAGCAACACTGCCGGGGCGTACCAGGGCCGACCGTGCAGGGCCAGCAGGTCCTCGCGGCCCAGGCCGCGCAGGCCGTGGGCCAGCACCGTCAGCGCCAGGGCCGCCCAGACAAAGGGGTGCACCCAGTGCACCGGGCCGCCGTTGCCCAGCATGGCCGCCACAATGCGCCGCGTGTGGCCCAGGTCGTCCGCCCGGAAGGGAATCCAGCACAGCCCGGTGAACAGCGTCGCCGCAGCCCAGGCCAGCGCCGCACCAGGCAGGGAATGCGCCCTACGGCCGCGCCACTGCCGCCACAGGCGGTGGCCGCACAGCCCCAGCCCGTGCAGAGCTCCCCAGAGCACAAAGGTCCAGCCCGAGCCGTGCCAGACCCCGCACAGCAGCATCACCAGCATCAGGTTGGCGCAGGTGCGCGCCTCGCCCTGCCTGCTGCCGCCCAGGGGGATGTACAGGTAGTCCCGGAACCAGAGGGACAGGCTCATGTGCCAGCGCCGCCAGAACTCGGACGGATTCTTGGCCGCGTATGGGAAGCTGAAGTTTTCCGGCAGGCGCACGCCCAGGGCCCGGCCCGCGCCGATGGCCATGTCCGAATAGCCGGAGAAGTCCAGGTAGATCTGCAGGGCGTAGGCCAGGGCCGCAGCCCAGGTGGAGGCCGCGTCATAGGCCCCGGCATGGCCGTTGACCTCGGCCACGTAGAGCCCCAGCCTGTCTGCCAGGACCAGCTTCTTGAACAGGCCCAGGCTGAAGCGCCGGAAGCCCTCGTACAGGTCGTCCGCGCCGGGCCTTGGCAGGGCGTCCAGCTGCGGCAGCAGCTCCTCCGCCCGCACGATGGGCCCGGCGGCCAGCACCGGGAAGAAGCTGGCGAAGCAGAGCACGTCCAGCGGATTTCTGCGTGCGGCCATGCGCCCGGCCTGCACGGCGGCGAGGTAGGTGATGGCCGAGAAGGTCTGGAAGGACAGGCCCAGCGGCATGATCAGCCACAGCGTGGACCCGGCCGGGGCGGAAACGAAGAAGTCCGCGTACTTGAAGAAGCCAAGCAGGCCCAGGTGCAGGGCCAGCCCGGCCACGAACAGGGGCCTGCGCGCCGCGTCCGCGCGCTCCATCCACAGGGCCAGGGCCCAGTCCGCCAGGGCCGCGCCCACGAGCAGCGGCACGAAGCGCAGGTCCCACCAGGCGTAGAAGCACAGGCCCGCCAAGGTCAGCAGCGGCTTGCGCCAGGGCGCTGGCGAAAGCCGCAGCAGCGCCAGGCACAGCCCAAGCAGCAGCAGGAACTCAGGGCGCCAGAAGGGCATTGCGGCGCTCCTTGAGGTAGTGGATCACAGCCTGGGCCACCAGGCGGTGGCCGTCCTGGTTCAGGTGCCCGGCACCGGGCGGGGTGTTGAAAAACCCGCGCGGCAGGCGTCCTGTGGCGCGGAAATGCGCGGCAAAGGCCGGGCCCAGGTCCAGGAAATCCACCCCCGCCCGCGCGCAGGCCTGGGCAAAGCCCGTGGCGGTCGCGGCCTCCGGGTCGTCCAGCAGCACCTGCCCCCGGTCCAGATACGGCAGGGTCGGCGCATAGAGCAGCAGCACACGCGGCCCGGCCCGGAGCTGGAGCTCCGCCAGCAGGAAGGCCCAGGCGCGCTCCAGCGCAACCTGCGGTTCAACGTCTGCTGTCGCCGGAACAGGGGCCGGGCCCGGAACAGGGCTCAAAACAGGACGCGGGGCCGGGCCGGGCCCCAGGCGCAACTCCAGGCTGCCCAGCCTGCGGTAGACCTGGAAGGCCCCGCCCAACTCCAGGCTGCGAAAGGCGGAAGCCAGATGCAGCGACAGGCCGCTGGGCGGGCAGTCCGGCGCGGGCGCGAGGGCCAGCTTTGGCCTGCTGAGGAAGGTCGCCCGGCAGTCGTGGGGCACGTCCGGCAGCACGTCGCCGAGCTTGCCCAGGAAAAAGACATGGAGCGCCACCGGGTCCAGGGCCGGGGCATAGTCCGGCAGCTTGAACAGGCTGTCGATGAGGCTGTCGCCGCCGGTGCCCACGCCCACGCCGGTCACAGGCAGGCCCGCCTGCCGGGCCAGGGAGGAGAGCACCTGGGCCATGCGCTCGGCGTCGTCCACCTGCAGGCCTTCCACAAAGGAATCGCCCCAGAAGACCACCTTGGGGCCGGGCGGCAGCTGGCCGCCGGGCAGTCCGCGCAGGCCGTGCTCTCCGGCCAGGGAGCTGGACCAGCCCTCGGAGCGGGAGCGGTAGCTGGTGCCGGGCCGGGCCACGAAGCGCCCCACCTGCGGGTCGAGGACCACGGGCTGAACCGTGTCCAGGAACACGGCGCCAATGGCCCAGGCCGCCAGCAACGACAGGACCAGCCCCAGTATCCAGTGCAGGACCCAGTGCCGCGGCGCGGGCGGGCTCATGCCCGGCCCCCGGCGCACAGCCCTGCGAGCAAAGCCTCGGTCTTGTCCACCATGCGCCCCACGCCGAAGTTCGCGACGATGCGCTCCCGGCAGGCCTGGCGCAGGGGCTCGCCCTCGCGCTCCAACCGATCAAGCAGCTCCGCCAGCCCTGCGGCCAGGGCCTCGGCATCGCCTTTGGGCACGAGCACGCCGGCCTGGCCCAGGATCAGGCCCGCGTCGCCCGCGTCCGTGGCGCAGCAGGGCACGCCGCAGCTCATGGCCTCGCCCAGCACGTTGGGAAAGCCCTCGCCATAGGCCGAGGCCAGGCAGAGCAGATCCAGCGCGTTGTATACGGCGGGCATGTCCGTGCGGCCTCCAGCCCAGGTCAGGCGGTCGGCCAGGCCCAGGGCGTCGGCATGGGCCCGCAGGTCCGTTGCATAGCCCTCGGGCCCGCCGCCCACGCAGACGAAGCGCACCTCCGGGTGGCTGGCAGCCAGCTGGCTTGCCGCGCGCAGAAAGTTCGGGTGGTCCTTCATGGGGTCCAGCCGGGCCACAAGGCCGATCAGCACCTCACTCGGCGCGATGCCCCAGGCCGCGCGCAGGCCCAGGCCCAGCTCCCGGTCCGGCTGGCAGCGGCCGGTGTCGATGCCGTTTGGCACCACCACGGTCCTGTCAGGCCGGAAGCCGCGCGCCAGGGCGTCGCGTTGCCCGGCTTCGGAGTTGGCGATGATCAGCTCGGCCCGGCTGGACAACAGGGCCTCCAGGGCGTGCATGACGCGGCTGGCGCGGCCATAGGCGTAGGCCGAGTGGTCCACGTCCGTGGCGCGCAGGCCCATGACCAGCCGGGTGGCCGGGAAGAACGGCTTGAGCAGCGCGCCCAGCACGCAGGGCAGGCTCAGAAAGGCGTAGTGCACCTGGGGCCGGAAGGAGCGCAACAGCCCGGCCAGCCCGGTGGCCACGCGCACGTTGCCCAGGCGGCTGGTCTTGCCCAGCACCGCCAGCCGCGCCGCGCCCAGGGAGTCCTGCAGCGGGCCGCCGCGCTCCAGGGCCACGGCCAGCACCTCGTGCCCGCGCTCGGCCAGCCCGGCGGCCAGCTCGGCGAACTGGCGCTCGGCCCCGCCGGGCAGCAGGGAAGGAATGGACAGAAGAACCCTCACGCCCCGGCCTCCTGGAACAGCCCCAGGGCCCTGTGCCCGCCCTGCTCCTCCACCAGGAGCATCTCCGGGCCCCTGCGCTCCAGGACGAAATAGGCCTCGCCGCCCGCGTAGCAGGCGTTGTTTTGGGAGATGACCAGATGCCCGCCCTCAGCCAGGCTCCGGCCCAGGTTGGCCACGGCCGCGCGGATGGCCTGGTCCGAAAAATAGGCCCGGTTGAACAGGTTGGCGCACTTGATGATGTGCACAGGCTCGGGCAGGCGGTCGGAAAAGGCGTCGAAGGGCAGAATGGCGCGCAGCCCGTGGCCTTCGCTTAAGAGCGGGTTCAGGGTGTCGATGCGCTGGCAGCCTGTTGCGCTGCGCCGCAGGTTGAACGGGAGGCGCAGATACAGGCAGAACAGCTTCAGCCCCAGCAGGCGGCCATCGCTGTCCAGGGTGAGGCTCGCCGGGCCGAAGCCGCGCCGCAGGAACACGGGGTGTCTGTCCGTCAAGATCAGGCGCGCCTGTGGCGGAAGCGCGGCCAAGAGCCGGAGGGAGGCTGATCCGTCGGACGCGCCGACCTCCATGACTTGCGGCGAGGGGTATCGCGCGGCCAGGCGCAGCACCACCGCGTCGCCCAGGCGGGTGCGGTCCGCGCCCGTGGTTTTGAAGCTGCCGCCGGTGCTCAAAAGCGACACGCCCTGGGTGAACAGCCTGGCGCGCTCCTCAAGGGGCGCGGGCAGCGCGCGGACGCGCTCCAGCACCTCGGGCGTGAACTTGAAGCGCAGCACGTTCAGCGCCAGGGTGCGCACCCAGCCGGACGCCGCAAGCAGGCGCAAAAGCGCCGGGCTGTCCACGCAGGGGCCGCTGCCGCGCGCGGCCTGCATCAAGCGTGGAAACATCAGGCGTCTCCCGCACGCGCACGCAGGGCGGCGGTCATTGCGCTTCCTGCTGGGCGAGCCAGGACTGGAACATGAGCACATCCCAGAGATGGTAGCTCCAGGAGCCCTTTCCGGCCAGATAGTCCCGCCACATCCGGGTCACCGCGCCAGCGTCGAGGTGGCCTTGCCGCTCAAGGGTTTCGTGCTGCAGAAGATCCTCGCACCAGGGGCGCAGCTCGTTGCGCAGCCACTTGTCGATGGGCACGCCGAAGCCCATCTTGGGCCTGTCGACGATATCGCGCGGCACGTGGCGGTACAACAGCTGCTTGAGCAGGTGCTTGCCGCCGCCGTCGCGCACCTTGAGGTTCGTGGGCAGGCTGGCGGCAAACTCCACCACGCGGTGGTCCAGCAGCGGCACCCGGGCCTCCAGGCTCACGGCCATGCTGGCCCGGTCCACCTTGGTCAGGATGTCGTCGGGCAGGTAGGTCAGCACGTCCCACAGGGACATGGCGCGGTACTGGTCGGCGGCCCCGGGCACCAGGTCGATGGCCGTGCGCGCCTCTGGCCCGGCCTTGCGCACCATTTCCCAGGGCCGTGGGTGGTGCGAGACCAGGCGCTTGTAGAAGGCCGGAAAGTCGGTGATGCCCAGGGCGTCGAGCCGCCAGAGCAGCCGCTGGCCAAAGGTGCCGAGGCGCCTGGTCAGGCGCTCTGGCCCCAGGCTGGCCAGACCGGCGGCCAGCCGCCGCGCGGGCAGGGGCGCGCGGCACAGGAGCAGCCACCAGCGCCGGGCATAGAAGTAGCGGTCGTAGCCGAAGAAGAGCTCGTCGCCGCCGTCGCCGGACAGGGCCACGGTGACGTGCTGCCGGGCCAGCTTGCACACGGCATAGGTCGGTATCTGCGAGGAGTCGGCAAAGGGTTCGTCCCAGAACCTGGGCACCAGGGGCACGATGTCCAGCAGGTCCCGCTCGCTCAGCAGGAGCTCCGTGTGTTCGCAGCCCAGGTGCGCGGCCACGGCCCGGGCGTGCGGGGCCTCGTTGAAGGCCGCCTCGGCGAAGCCGATGGAGAAGGTCTTCACCGGGCGCGAACTCTGGGCCTGCATGAGCGCCACCACCAGGGAGGAGTCGACCCCGCCGGACAAAAACGCGCCCAGGGGCACGTCGGCCAGCATGCGCAGGCCCACGGCGTCCTTGAGCAGCGCCTCCAGCCGGTCCAGGGCCTCGGTCTCGCCGCCGCAGAAGGGCGAGGCCGCGCCCTTGGCGTAGACCTCCTCGGCCGACCAGTAGGCCGAGAGCGCGGGCTGGCGGCCGGGGGCCAGGGTCAGGATGTGCCCGGCCGGGAGCTTCTTGGCCCCGGTGTGGATGGAGAAGGGCGCGGGGATGTAGTTGTGCCGGAAGTACAGGGTCAGGGCCTCGCGGTCGATGTCCGCGCAAAAGTCCGGGTGGGCGCGCAGGGCTTTGAGCTCCGAGCCGAAGACGAAGTCCCGGCCGCCCTTGCCCTGAGTAAAGCCGTAGTACAGCGGCTTGATGCCCACGCGGTCGCGCACCAGCGAGAGCACGCGCTCCTGCCTGTCCCACAGGGCGAAGGCGAACATGCCCACAAAGCGCTTCACGGCGCTTTCCAGACCCCATTCCTCGATGGCCGCCAGCAGGACCTCCGTGTCCGAGCCGCCCCGGAAGGCGTGGCCCAGGGGCTCCAATTCGGCGCGCAGCCGGGCGAAGTTGAAGACCTCGCCGTTGAAGCAGATGACGAAGCGGCCGGAGGCCGAGTGCATGGGCTGGCGACCCAGGGGCGAGAGGTCGAGGATGGACAGCCTGCGGTGGCCCAGGCCCAGGCCTGCGGCCTCGTCCAGCCACAGGTCGGAGTCGTCCGGCCCGCGGTGGTGCAGGGTGTCGGTCATGCGCCGCAATAGATCCTGCGCAACGCAACCGGCGTGTGGGGAAAGGATGCCTGCTATGCCGCACATGGGGGTGGTCCGCTCCTTGTCGCAACATGGCGCCCAGGGCGGCCCGACGAGGTCTTCGTCAGGGGGCCGGGGGCGCGAAGACCGCGCGGAACATCCGCGACTGCTCTACCTCTTCCGCCGCCGCCGCGTGCCCGCCGCCGCTCCAGTGGCCGTCAGCCTTGAACTCGAAGACCCGACCGTCCTTCTTGTGCAGGTCCATGAACACGGGCTGCATGTCGATGATTTCAAAACCCCGCCGCTGGCCCTGCTCCATGAAGTAGGCGCGCAGCACGGCCACGAAGCTGCCCTGGGCAGCGGCCAGGGCCAGTGGATCATACAGTTCCGGGCGCAGGCCGTCCACCACAAGGACGATGCGTTCCGGGGGCAGCCCGGCGTATTCCGGAAGCAGCCGGAAGAAGGCGTCCACGCAGCGCTTGGAGAGCTCCACCCGGTGGGGGCTGGCCATGGAAGCGGTCTGCCCCACGAATGAGGTCTGGTTCTGGCCGCTGAAAAACGCGGCGAGCCGGTGCAGCTGGAACGCCGCCGAGGGCCAGTTGTTGCGCCAGTGGCGCACCAGGGCCAGCCTGCCCAGGCCGAGCCGGGAGGCTATGGCGTGCAGGGCGTCGGGGTGTGCCGGGCGGTATTCCACCAGCCGCATGCGCAGTTCCCCGCCCGGGCCTGGCTCGAAGTAGTGCAGGCCAGGGGAGTTGCGGAACTCGATGTGGCTCTCGTCGAAGTCGTTGCCCACGATGACGATGACGAGCCCCTGCGGGCGGTAGGTGTCGCGGGCGTAGCGGGCGTAGGCGAGGTAGGTCGGCAGCTGCGAGCCGGAAGCGCCGAAGCTGTACACGCGGCCATGACCGTCCACGGACTGGGCCAGCCTGCCTTGCAGGGTCTGGGGATAGGGCACCATGGCCGCTTCGACGTATGAATCGCCCACAACGGCCAGCAGGGGCCTGGGGTCGGTGGTGGTGTAGTCCTGATCGTTGACGAAGCCGTCGTTGTTGGTCCGCACCCGGTTGACCATGTCGAAGCCGAAGCCGCGCGAAAAGGTGAAGGCCCCGCTTTTTTTGAAGCGGATGAGGGGGTTCTGCGCGTCGATGTTGTTTTCGGCCAGGAACTGGTCGGCCACGGGCAACAGGCGCAAAACGCCTTCGGCCAGGGCGAGAGCCAGTACCAGCCCCAAAAGCGCGGCAACGGCCATGACAAGCAGCTTGCGGCCTGGCCGCAGGGGGGCGCTCATGGCGCTTCTCCAGGGGCCTGGCAATGGGTCTGGTCAAGGACCTGGCCGTGGGGCGCAGGCCAGGTCCAAAGGCGGCTCAGGCCAGCGGACTCGTCCAGCCGCAGGTCCGAGTCGTCCGGCCCTCTGTGGTGCAGGGTGTCGGTCATGCGCCGTAAAAGATCCTGCGCAACGCCACCGGCGTGGAGGGAGAAAATGCCTGCTCTGCCGTACATGGGGGTGGTCCTTCCGCGGTTTATGCCGGAGCGCCCGTAGCGTGGGGTACGGACGCGGCGGGCTTTTTCACAAAGGTGAACTCGTTGCAGCCGAGGCCGCCCCGCAGGGTCTTCATCCGCACCAGCTCGAAGCCCCGGGAGTGCACGAACCGGAACAGCTCGTCCGGGGTGGAGGTCTCGAAGGGATAGCCCCCGGCCCAGTCCACGTAGTCATGCCAGCGGCTCATGCCGCGCTGGGCCCTGTAAGCCTTCCAGTCCGCACAGGGCAGGGGGTTCTTCAGGTGGATGACCCGGTCCACCATGTGCCACCACTCGAAATAGCAGCAGACCAGGGCGGCGATGAGCACCTGCGCGGGTTTGAGCGAGGAGGCGTAGAGCCGCTTCACCGCAGTCCAGACCCTGGTGGCGGCCCCCTGGAAATTGTAGATGGCCAGGGTCAGGCTGCCGCCAGGCGCCACAAGGGGGAGCACGTTCTCGATTGCCTGCCACAGCGCGCCGGTGTGGTGGAGCACGCCCCAGGAGTAGACCACATCCGCCTGGCCCAGCCCGGCCAGATAGCCCTGGTCCAGGGCCGAGCCCTGCTCCACAGTCCAGTCTGCGTCGGCCGGAAAATAGCGCTGGCGCAGGGTGTTGGTGCAGGCCACGGACTGTTGGTCGTAGTCGAAGGAGTGCACCCGCGCGCCCAATCTTCGGACAGCCAAAGACAACAGGCCTGAACCGCAGCCAACGTCGAGGAAGCGTTTTCCGTCAAGCCGGGTCACGCCGAGCAATGACTTGATTGAGTCCTGCGCTGCGGTGATATGATCGTCATCAAGCACGTTCAAAAAAGACTGCCAATTGCGTCCAAATGCGAATTTGTTCTCTCGACTTTGTGTCATGCTTCCCTCGAGTGGGTCCATGCTGCTTGAATAGCGCGGGCGAAAGATGCTTTGCCGCACAGGCGGCTGTGTGCAAGTCTCCCATCACAAGGGGCGCTGCTGCGCGCCGATCCGTTGAGCGACCGGCTTGACGGGCAAACAAGGGTTGGGCCCGCAGCGGCCAAAGAGCAAGAGACATGTGCCGGGCAGATGCATCGCTTCAACACAGGGGTGCGCCGTTTCGTGGGCGCGCAGCCCGCAACTAACGCGGGGGTGGTTTGGCCCTGCCCACATGCAAGGCTTGCCACCGGCCAACGGCGCCGCGCCTCTCCCCGCTCCCTTCCGAATTGATGGCCGCCATGCCTTGGCCAGACAGCCAGCTTTGAAAATCCAGAATGAACACAGCGGCATGTATTCCGGGGTTGCCGGGCCAATTCCAGCTTGCTCCAGCAGGACCCGGCTCCTCAAAGCGCAACGCAATGGCCTCAATTCTCCGGCGAATATCTCCCACACCGACAAGCAACACGTCAACCTTTACTCTGGCCGTTGCTGCTGCAGTATTGAACCGTGAAGGAGTGGCGCACGGACTCCCCATATTGACTGGGAAAAGTCTGCCCAGGGGGAGGCATCGCCTTGAAGGGCAAGGGGTTGGGACTCGCGTGCGGTCCCAGACCATGCACGCTGCGGATGCCAGAGGGCCGCGCCGCGTAGACGTCTACTTCAATTCTGCGCGGTCCTGTTGAGCAAGCCAGGAAAGGGTGCGCGCCAACCCCACTGCGATGGAGACCTTGGGGACGAACAGCCCTGTATCGTGAAGCTTGCTGACGTCTGCCAAAGACCAGCAAATGTCTCCTTCTCGTGGCGGGAGATAACACACCTCGCCGCCGCCCGTGAGTTCAAGGACAATGTTCGCAACGTCGTAGATGTAATTGGCCTCACCTGTCCCTACATTGTAAACGCCGTGCAGGGGCAGTCCACCACCAAGGCCTGCGGCGACAAGGTAGGCGTCGACTGCGTCATCAACGTAAAGGAAGTCCCGCGCCTGGTTGCCGGAGCCGTGGATCGTCAGCGGTTCGCCTTTCAGGGCGTTGTTGGCGAAGAGGCTGATGACGCCGCTGTAAGGGCTCTCCGATGGTTGCTGCGGTCCGTAGATGTTGAAGAATCTGAGCACGCAGCCGTAGCCTGCGCCCTCGATGTGCCGCGAGGCCAGCCACTTGGAGCGGCCATAGGGGCTCAGGTGGCTTACGCTCTCGTCGGCATAGTCCTCGCGTAGCGGAAGCCGGGTGCAGTCCCCGTATTCCGCAGCGGAACCGGCAAAGACGAAGGCAGGAACGCCAGCTTCGCGGCACTCGTCATGGAACGCCGTGGTTCCCTGGTGGTTCACGAGCATGGTCTCCGCCGTATGTACCATGGAGTAGGGGATGCTGATGATGGCGGCAAGGTGGAATACGGCGCTGAACGGACCAAAGATCCGGTCCAAGTGCTCAAACAATCCTGGTGAGGTGAAGTCTGATTCAACAAGATGGAAGCTGGGTATGGCAGTGAGCTTTTCGAGGGATCCGCGAGTCCCCGAGGAAAAATTGTCAATGCCGATGACCGTGTATCCGAGCTTGAGCAGCCGCAGAGAAAGATGTCCACCGATGAAGCCGGCGCATCCTGTGACGAGGCAAACCTTTCTGGAGGTCATTTAGCGGGCGTGTGTGACGTTGTGATCGATTGAGCGAAGTGGTTTCGCATGAGGTGCATGGTCTGCCTTTGGGTGTCGACGGATTAAATTGTTGACCGTGGAGCGGTTCGCCTTCAATCTCAATGGCAAGAAACTCGTAATGAGGTTCTTACTTCGCGTCAAGAAGGACGATGCGATGGCTGGCCAGACTCTTCTCAGGGCAGTTCAAGCTTGCGAACGTTGCGCTGAACAGATTCGGCCCACCGCCCGGCTGTGGATTCTGGCCCGGTTGGGCACGGGAGTCTCGCCTGCACAGAGCCATGCCGGTCGAGCTCCAACGCTTCCAGTGCGTGACGCGCCGGGGCCGCAGGGCCGCCACGATTGCTGCGGTGAGCCAGGCACGCATGCCCCGCCAGTGAGCAGGCATGGACCCAGAAGGTTTGGCGACAGGCACCCGGCCCTGGTTGACGCGCCGTGGAACAGCAATTAGAGGGGGAGCGGGTTATCCGTCAGCCTTCAACTTCTTGGAGACTCCAAAGCAGATGCCGCTTCCCAGGAGAATCATCAGCTACGCGCTTGTCTTCTGTATCACCCTGGCCCTGGTCAGCTGCCTGCTTTATGCGAAAAACAAGCGCGTCGTCTCCGCCCCAAGCCCCATCAGCAACCTCCCGGGCAAGACGGCCTTCTACCTGTCCCACGCCGGGGAGTACGATCTTGTGTTCCTGGGAGACAGCCGGACGTTCTGCACCATGCAGCCGGAGCTGCTCGACCCGCTGCTCGGCGCTCGGTCCTTCAACCTGTCGCACTGGGCCCACTGGCTGCCCACGCAGTTCGCCCACGTTCAGGACATTGTGGAGCGGATTCCCAAAAACGCCACAGTGGTCTGCTCCCTCGGCAGCTTCAACTTCCTGGCGGCGCAGATCCGCGACGCCTACCCCATCGGCCTGCGGAACGTGCCGCGCTACCTCTCCCTGGGCATCCCCTTGTCCGTTATGGAGGAGAATCTTGTCGCCCTCAATCCGCTGACCTATCTGTATTCCCGGCGCGGGGCCCTGCTGGAGCGGGCGAAGGATCTTGCCGCGCGCACGCTTTGGGCCAGGGGCGGCGGACCGCCTGTTCCGCCTGATTCCTTGGGCCCGCCGGATGTTTCGGGCATCGAACGGGAATTCTCCCGCAGGCCCGGCGTCATGCGTGTCGAGGTGCAGTTTGCGGAGGGCAGGCCCGTGGCGGTGTCCCAGTTCATGGCCGGGGGCGGCTATTTGCTGGAGGAGCTTGACCCGGCGCATTTCCGCGCCAAGCAGCTCGGCACGAAAAGCGCTCCCCACCCCGCAGTCTTCCAGCCGGACGCGGCCTACTGGTCGTTGTTCCTGGCCATGCTCGACCTGCTGCGCGAGCACCGGATCCATGTCGTGGTCAATGTGCTGGAGGAAGCGCCCTACAGGTACCCGACGCGGGCGGACCTGCTTAAGGAGCGGCGGTTCATGGACGGCCCGGTGCGCCGGGAGGTGGAGGCGCGCGGGTTCGTGTACCTGCGCGTGGACCTGGACCAGCTCGATGATGCGGACTATTTTGACTACAACCACATGAATTCTAGGGGGGTGCGGAAGTTCAGCGCCCTGTTCGCCGCAGCCCTCGCCCCCCACCTGGGACGCCACAGGGGGCAATGACGCGTGCTATTCAACACCCCTGAATATCTGCTGTTCTTTCTCGTCGTGCTCACGGCGAGCTGGTGCACGGTGGGTGTGCCCAGGCTGCGCATCTGGGTGCTGCTTCTGGGCAGCTACTATTTCTACGCCAGCAACAACCATTGGCTGATCCTCCTGCTCATCGCCACCACGCACATAGACTGGCTGGCAGGACTGTACATCTCCAGGGCGAAGGAGCAGCGCGTGCGCAAGCTCTGGCTTGCCGCCTCCATGTCGCTCAACGTGGGCATGCTCGCCTATTTCAAGTACATCAATTTTTTTGCCTCCTCTGCCGTTGCGCTTGCGGAACATCTCGGACTCAGGCTGGGCTGGGTGGATCTGCATGTGATACTGCCTGTGGGCATCTCCTTCTACACCTTCCAGTCCATGACCTACACCATCGATGTCTACCGCAGGGTCATCCCGGCGGAGACGAACTGGTGCCGCTTCACCTTTTTCGTGGCCTATTTCCCGCATCTCATCGCCGGGCCCATCGTGCGCGCCTCGGTCTTCCTGCACCAGATAGGCGAGCACCCCCGCCTGGACGCAGAGGCCCTCGACGAAGCCCTGATGCGCATCTTCCGCGGACTGTTCAAGAAGGTGGTCCTGGCGGACTTTCTGGCCGGGTACGCGGACAAGGCCTTTGCCGATCCGCAGGGCGCGGGCCTGCTCATGGCCTGGGTCGGCATGTATGCCTTCGCCTTTCAAATCTACTACGATTTCAGCGGGTATACGGACCTGGCCCTGGGCTGCGCCCGGCTCATGGGCTTCAAGCTCTCGGAGAACTTTAACCGGCCATACTCTTGCGGCAGCTTCAGCGATTTCTGGCGGCGCTGGCACATAACCCTCTCCGAATGGCTGCGCGACTATCTCTACATTCCCCTTGGCGGCAGCCGCACAGGCTCTGGTCCGCGCAACCTGATCAACCTGCTGGTGACGATGATGCTCTGCGGGCTGTGGCACGGCGCGGCCTGGACCTTCGTCTTCTGGGGCACGCTGCACGGTCTGCTGCTCGTGGCGGAGCGCGCCCTGGGCCTGCACAAGGACCGCTCGCAGCCCTCGGCCTGGCGCTCCCTGATCATGCTGCAGCTGGTGGCGTTCACCTGGCTGCCCTTCCGGGCCAAGGACTTCGGCAACCTTGTGGACTACTGCGGGGCGCTGTTTGCAGGCAGGCCGGGCATGCCGCTGACCGTGGGCATGCTCGCCGTTCTGGCCATCGCCGCCGGGGGCTGGCTTGTGCAATACTTGGCCGGGAGGCACAGGCTGGGCCAGGCGTTCCTGCGCGCTCCGCTGGCGCTGCGGGCGGCAGCCTATGCCTGCTGCTGGATTCTCGTCATGGTCTTCAATTCCGGCGGGGCCAAGACCTTCATCTACTTTCAGTTCTAGGCCCGCGCCGCCACGACCCCTGCCCGCGCCGTTTCAACCCCGGCGGGATGCTTGAGCGGCCTTCGTTCCGGCGGTGGGACAATGATACTCCGCACGACGCGGCAGGCAGGCGCCTGGGGTCGGGTTTGCGCAGCACATGAGAGGCCACGGCAAGTCCGTAGAGGTGCCTGCATGCTCGGCACCGGCTTGCATGCAGCGGCGCAGCGGCGTTATTTCTGCACCTGGCGGCACAAGGCGTCCCACTGGGCCAAGACGGCCTCGGGCGTGATGTGGGAACGCAGCTCCCTGGCCTTTGCACCCATTTGCGCACGCAGAGCCGGATTGTTCATGAGATGCTCCATGGCCTGGCGCATTGCCGCGACGTCTCCCACCGGGCACAGCAGCCCGTTCTCCCCGTGGCGGATCACCGCCTTGGCACCGGAGGTGGCGGTGGCCAGGCACGGCGTGCCCATGACAAGGGCCTCGCAGAGTGCGTTCGGCAAGCCTTCAAAGTTTGAGGGCAGAACGCAAAAGGCCGCTCCTGCAAGCAAAGGATAAACATTGGCAATTTGCCCAAGGAACAGCACGGAATCTGCTATTCCCAACTGCCTGCACATGGCCTCAAGCGTCACCCTGTCCGGCCCGTCACCTGCCAGCGCCAGTTTCCATCCGGGTTGCACACA
Organism: uncultured delta proteobacterium; assembly: GCA_903843965.1. Lineage (GTDB taxonomy): Bacteria > Desulfobacterota > Desulfovibrionia > Desulfovibrionales > Desulfovibrionaceae > Humidesulfovibrio. Next base: position 126,976 of record CAIMRY010000019.1, on the reverse strand, counting down.
GTCGGCAAAGGCCTCCAGCAGCAGGGGGACGTTCTTCTCCGGGGAGAACCGGCCCAGGTACAGGATGGTCTGGCTGCGGTCGACCTCCGGCAGTTGAGACGGGAACTCGATGGGGTTGAAGAATACGTGGACGCATTCCGGGTTGACGAAACGCGTGAAGAATTGCCCCATGTCTTCGGTAAGAACGACCAGCGCTGCGGCATGTGGATAGACCCACCGCCGCAGGCACTGCCATACAGGTCCGATGTCATAATGCCTCGGGTCTGTGTGTTCCGCCAAGATCACGGGAACGTTGAAGCCCACCGACGCGAGCAGCGTGCGTATGTTCGCGATGTTTGTAAGGCTCACCAGCACATCCGGTTTGGATTGGCGAATGGCCCGGCGGATGGCGCGGTGTCGCCGGAACATGTTGCGAAGCCGGTCGAAGGGACCTTGCGGCGCCTGGAAAATGTCCAGGTGGATCACGTTCACTGCCGGGTGCAGGGGGAAGTCTTGGGGCGTCTGCGCACCGACGAGAAGCGCGAGGGTCAGCTCGTGCCCAAGGGCGATGAAGCCGTTGGCCATGGTGGCGGTGATGCGTTCTGCGCCGCCCATGGTGAGAGATGGGGCGATCATCATGACATGCATTCGGGACCTCTGCGGAGTTCTCTGAACAATTTCTCCCAGAGCCCGAGCACTTGGTCCTCACCGAAGCGCTTCGTCACCTCACGGGCTGCGGCGCCAAGCCGTGCGCGCTCTTGGGGGGCGTCCATAAGCCTCGCCAGGGACAGGGCCATCTGCGGAACGTCTCCCACGGCAACGAGCAGTCCGTCAACCTCTGGCCGGATAATTGCGGCTGCGCCGGATGTCGCCGTGGCGATGCACGGCAGGCCAAGCGCCATGGCTTCGCACAGGGCGTTCGGAAAGCCTTCGTAGTGCGACGGCAACGCGAACAGGTCGGCCTGGCCGAACCAGGAGGCAACGTTCTGCACCGCGCCGACAAAGAGCACTCGCTCGGCACAGCCAAGCGAATGGGCCAGGGCGGAAAGCTCTGCTCCTTGCGGGCCATCGCCCGCAATGGCCAGGCGCCAGGCCGGGCGGGTGGCGGCAGCCAAGGCAAAGGCCCGCAACAGTTCGCTGAAGCCCTTTTCTGGTGAGAGCCTGCCCAGGCCCAAGACCAGAGGGCGTGGCAGGGGAGAGGCGCAGCCCTTGTCTGCGTTGGGCGTCAGGATTGCATTGGGTATGGCCAGGGCCTTTCGCCTGGCGGGCCAGGGCAGCGCCTTGCGGGCGGCCTCGGTCTGGGCGACGACAACGGCGGCCAGGGGGTACGTGAGGGCGCGCAGGGCGGACCAGGCCGCGCCGATGCGATGGCGAGCAGGGTCTGTCCGCTCGCTTACGACCACCGGGAGGCCAGCGCCCAGGCAGGACAGTATCGTCAACACGTTGGTGCTGTCCTGGAAGGCCACCACAATGTCCGGACGAGTCTCTTGGAGTGCTGTGCGGATGTCCTGGATGCGCCGAAGATTGTTGGCGATTTTGTCCAGAGCCCAGGAAGAATTTTTGGCAAGGTTGAGCCAGAGCACCGTGACGCCTTGGCCCATGGGGTAGGCCGGGGCGCGTTCACCCTCAAGGACGAGAACAACAGGCCGCAGGGCGCCCCGCGCGGCCCAGCGGTTGACCATGTTCGTCAGCGTCCGCTGTGCGCCTCCGAATCCCAGATGGGCGATAACGAAGACAACGGTCAGGAGTGCCTCCGGCCCGGGCGTTGCCTCGTTTTGGCCAAGTGCGGCGGAATTTGGGAGTGCTGCGGGGATCACGTGGCCGAACCTATCCTCTGTGATTTGCAACATCGGGCGCAATATGTACTATTGCGGAAGTCCTCAATGCCTTGCAGGTACGTGCCAGATAGCGCAACCAAAACAGCTCTGCAAATCAAGAGGCTATTCGCGGGCCATTCTACCCGGTTCAGCCCAAGGCCCTGGCTTCTGGTGCTTGATCCCCTGCCAGGGTCTTGACAGCCCTCGCGCGGGACCTTCCTCCCGGCAGTCCCACGTGCGCCGCCAAAATCCAGGCGGCGAAGGCACCGGCAGCGACTAACGCCGGTCTGGAGCGACTCCGGCAGCTAGTCGAAGTTGACATACTTCGCCAGGCATTCGTCCCGCAGGGCCTGCCAGATGAGGTCGCCTTCCGGGGTCAGGGCCTCGGCCCGCTTGATCTCCGGCCAGCGGTCCTTGGGCATGCGCACGTATAGGGTGAAGCAGCGCCGCAGCCCCTCAATGGCCTGGGGCGGAAACTGCGGCATGTTGAGCAGGGTCGGCTTCATCACCGAGCGGGCGATGAGGTCCTTGTCGCAGAGCCCCAAATCTTCCGACATCTTGCGCAGCACCGTGCCGTGGAAGGGCGAGAAGCTGTAAGCGTTGGCGCTGTCGGCGTGGACGTGGCGGTTGAGTTCGATGGTGTCAAAGGCCAATTCACGGGTCTCCGTGGGGAAGCCCATGATGTTGTTGACGCTGAACTTGAGGTCCAGCTCGTTCAACATGGCGAAATTGCGGACCATCACCTCGTTGCTGACGTTGCGGCGCAGCACCCTCTTGCGGAACTCCTCGTTGCCGTGCTCAATGCCGAAGGCCATGCGGAACATGCCCAGGTCCATGAGCCTTTGCACCCGGTCGCGGCGCAGCGTTTCCGGGCGGCTTTGGCACCAGAAGGGCAGCCGGATGTCCTGGTAGATTTCGCAAAAAGCGTCGAAATCGCGGTCGGTGTAGGCGAGGAAGGTGTCGGCCCAGAAATAGAAGGCCTCGGCCTTGAGGTCGTTCTTGTAGTACAGTAGCTCCTCGTGGATGGCGTCGAAGCGCTTCTGGCGGAAGAAGCTTTTGCGTGTTTCGCCGTGGTACAGGCGCTGCTGGGCAGGGGAGTTGCAATAGGTGCACTGGTAGGGGCAACCCCGGTGCGTCTCCACAGGCAGCATGCGCCAGATGCGGCCCTGCATGGGCCGGTACAGGCGCGATTCTTCGAACAGGCTCAGGTCGATGCGCGGGTTGTCGCTGAACTCCACCGGCGGGCCGAGGGGGTTGGTCCGGATGCCGAGGGGGCCCTTGGTCCACAGGCCGGGGATGTCGTCATATTTCTGGCCCAGGTCAAGGCGGCGGCACAATTCGCTCATCACGGCCTCGCCCTCGCCGACGCAGACCATGTCCACCTCTGGCTGGCGCAGGCAGATCTCCGGGGCGAAGGTGGCGAAAACGCCGCCCATGATGACCGGGATGTTCAGTCCTGCCAGGTTTTTGAGCAGCAGCTGGGCCACGGGGAAGATGTCCTCGGTGATGGAGAAGGCCAGAAGGTCGGGGCTGAACGCATTGACCTTGGCCCGGAAGTCAACGCCCACATCGGAGCGCCTCACCTCGGTCCAGAGCTTGGCGTCGTTGAAAGGTCGGACCGTGAGGATTTTTTCCTTCTCCTTGTCGCTGTCAAACTCCTCCTCCGGGATGATCCAGTTGGTGGAGTCGAAGAGATCCACAATATGCCCCTGGCTGCGCAGCAGCGAGGTGAACAGCCCAATGGCCGGGGGCAGCATGTTCATGCCGTGGATATTCGGATAGACGAAGAGAACTCGCATGTGGCCTTCCCTGTTGAAGCAGAATGGTTGGGCAAGGTTGCCGAAACGTTAGGACTTTCGCATTCCCACGTACCATTGCCTGGCACGGGCCAGGGCAAGGGGCACTGCGGAGCGCGGATCGTCCTGGCAGCTCATTTCGATGCTGGTGGCGCCGACGTAGCCGTATTGCGCCAGCAGCCGACCAAGCCTGGCGTGGTCCACCAGTCCGGAGGCTCCGGGCATGCCCAGGCTCGGCTCACTGATGTGAAAATGGCGGATTGACGCTACCGCCTGACGCAAGATCACGTCAAGGTCGCCCGGCTCCTCGGAAAGAGCCTTGGCGTCCAGATGCAGCCCGAAGCCGGGGTGGTTCACCAGCCGCACCAGCTCAAGACCTTCGCTCGCGGTGGTGATGAAGTCCGCTTCGGACGGCCCCAGGGGCTCGATGCACAATTGTGTGCCTGAGTCTGCGGCTGCGGCTGCCACGGGCGCAAGGATCTCCGCCGCGCGTGCGGCAGCCTCCTGTTCCGTGAGTAGACCTCTGCGCCGGTTCTTCGGCGAACCCAGGATCATGACCTTTGCTCCCAGGTCACCTGCGACGCGGCACAGCTCCACCAGATACCGGCCCAAGGCCCGGTCGCCCTCCGGTGACACAAACATCCGCAGGTCCGGCCGGGAATACAGCAGCGCCTGGATGCTGACGATGCGCAGGCCAAAGGACTCCACATGGGCGCGGTAGGCCTGGCGTTCGGCGGGCGGAGCAGCCACTGGCTCGGGCCAGATCTTGCTTGGCGCAACCTCCAGGAGCTGGCACTCCAGGCCTGGCAGCTGGGCAAGGAACCCGTCCTCCTGTTCCCTGGTCCAGGCGATGTTCGAGATGCACAGAGTCATGGCGCCTTCTCCTGCGGGTTCAAGCCAAAGGACTCCAGAAGGCGTCCAGGCACGGGCTCCGAGAAGAATTCCCGCCGGTAGCTCCGGGCATATTCGATTCTCGTCTCCGGCGGTATGCGCTGCGCCGTCTCGATTTGCCGCGCCACATCCTCCGGGGTCCTGGCAGGCAGCCAGATCACGTCGCGCCCCAATCCCGGCATGTCCCGCAGGCTCATCTCGCCCAGGGCATCCAGATTGATGACCGGCAGCCCGCAGGCCACGGCCTCAAGCATTGTGCCTGTCTCTGAACCAATGACAAGGCGGGCCTGCGCCAGGTGCTCGTACAGGTCGCCATCGGCAAGCACGGCGCGGGCAGGGAGCAGGGCCTTCCAGTCCGTGGCGGGGTGCGCCGGGTGCAGCCGCACGGCAAGCGGCTCGTCCTCCGGCCAGGGCACCTTGGCCAGCACGTCCAGGCACTGGCGCATGCCTTCGGTATTATAGCCGAGCAACACCAGAATCCCTTTTCCAGTCGACGCCGGTTCCAGGGGTATCCGGAAGATTTTGGCATAGCGCAATGAGGGCCCCACGCTGGCGGGAATCAGACCCTCGGCGGGAAGGTAGTAGGGGCCGTTGACCAGGAGGCGGTCTGGAGCGATCCTGTGCGTGGTCTCGGCTTCGGTCAGGTAGGCCCCGAGGTAATTGTCCGGGAAGACATACAGCTGCGCGCCGATGACAGTGACCGGGGCGCCTGTGCTGCGCAGTCCCCGCAGGAACATTTTGTCCCCGGCACGGTTTTCCCACCAGCTCACCACAGTGAGTCCACGGGGGAACGCCCGCGCAAGGCCCCGCCCGTAGAGATACCTCAAATACGTCGGCACCACCGGGCACGGGAGGTCGTTGATGCACTCGAAGCGCACCAGGGCTTCGGGACCGTTTCTTTGCAGTCCAGCCAGAAAGCGCAGGAGCACCAGCGGATAGAAGAGCGCAAAACAGAAAAGCCGCAGGAGGTCGACGCCGGAGACAACGTCGAAAATGGTGGCCACGGGGGTGGATGACTTGGCGAGCAGGGCGGACAGCCGTTGCGTTTCGCCCTGATCCAGGGGGCCATAGAGAGCAGGGGCAAGAACGACGGGGACGCCCGAGGCCTGGGCCTCCTCCGCCAGCCCGGGAAATTCCACCAGCTCCAGTGTGCCTTTGGCCAGGGCCGTCTGGGCATAGACAACTGTATCCAGCATGACCACGGGTCCCGCCGGGAGGGGGCGGCTGGCTGCGGCCTTGCGGAAGGCCCTGCGCTGCAGGAGAAAGGAGAAGGCCAGGTTCAGGTTGGTCCGCAGGTACTGCAGCGTCCGCTTGAGGATGGTCCAGGGGCCTTGGCGCGGTGCGGGCGCGGCGGAGAAATGTCGGCGCAGGAACTCCGGCCGCAGGAAGCGCGCCAGCACCGGGGTGGCCATGAGCCAGGGCCTGCGGTAGGCGCGCAGGGAGAGTCCCGACAGGAGACGGAGCAGCTCCCGGAAGGGCTGCCCCTGGATGCGGTTCATTGCGCCGCCCCCGACCAAAAGCATGTGCGGCACATGGGGTGGGCGAGCGCCTTGGCCTGGGCCCTGGCCCGGACATAGAGCGGATCGTTCCAAATGCTCAGCAGCGAGCGTTCAGACACATTGCCGAACAAGGCCTTGCCGAAATAGTCGTTGCAGCACAAGTGGACGTCGCCGACGGCATCCACGACCATGTAGTGCTCGGGGATGCCGCACTGCGCCAGGGGCTGAACCGTCTTCCCGGCCAGGTCCACTGCCCCGGCGCGGTTGCTCATCCCTGTGTCGTTCAGGCTGCGGGTGTGCAGTTTGCTCAACTCCTCTGGTGTGAGGTGCGCGCTCACGGCGTCGACTTTGCGTTTGACAGCGGGCTCGTCCACCGTGACCACGAAGGCGTCTGCGCTTTTGGCGAGGCGGCGGTACAGTTCCGGGGTCATGAGGGTGAAGTTGGTGAACAGGGTGATGGTGACCTTTGGCAACTCCCGGCGCACGTGCTCCAGGATGTCTGCCAGCCTGGAGTCCATGAGGGGCTCATTGTAAAAATGCGGGGAGAAGCTCCCCGCGTAGCCGATGGATTTGAGCTCGGCGACAATGCGCCAGAGAACCTCCGTGGGCAGGGTGCTGTTGGGCCTGGAATGCTCCTTGTTCGGGCAGGTGGAGCAGCGCAGATTGCACTGCGAGTTGATCTCGACCTCAAGGTTCTCGAACAACGGCACGTCAAGCACGCCGCAGCGCACGGCAAGTTTTCGAACTGCGCGTTTAAGCGAAGTATACATGCCTACATCTCCGGTTTGCGGGCCACGCAGCACAACGCGTCGCCGCTCATGGTCCCGGCCAGCAGGGCCTTGAATCTGGGCTCCATCTCGCGGAACAGGGCATTCATGCCCTGCTCAAAGGGGCCGTTGCCGGGATAGAGTCCGATCTCGACCGTTCCACTGAGGAAGGACGCCTGGGGACGGCCCAGAAAATACCAGTTGAGGTGGTTCTTGAGGGTGTAGTCGTGGCGGCAGGTGACTTCGCTGCTGAAGCCCGCAGCCGCAAGCATGGCCGTGATGGTTTTGCGCGAGAAGTAGAAGAGGTGCGCCCTGTGCCAAAAGAACGTCTTGTAGGCCTCGCGGGTTGCCGGGGGGAGATGCTGCCCCAGAGCGTCCTCCTCGTTGGGAACCTCCAGATACAGCACACCGCCGGGCCGCAGGGCAGCCCAAAGGCTGCGCAACTGCGCGAGCGGGTCGGGCGTGTGGTCCAGGCTGGCTATGCAGATGGCGAGATCAAAGGCCTCATGAAAGCCAAGGGCGTCCAGCCCCTCGGTGTAGGCCTCGATGCCCAGGTCCTGACGCATGAAGTCCACAAAGGGGCTGTGCATCTCCAGACCGACAAGGCGCCCGGCCTTGCCGCCCAGGCGGTGCAGCAGGGCGCCGCAGCCGCAGCCCAGCTCCAGGATGTCTTGGCCCGGGCGCAGCAGCGGGGACAGATTCTCCAGGATGGGGTCCAGGGTAAGCAGCCGGTCGGCAAAGTGCTTCAGCGGTGTCTGCAACTGGCCGGTGACCAGCGAGTTGGTGCCCTGGTATTCCTCTTCGTAGTACAGCTTGAGGCGTTCGCTGTCCCAGTCGAGATCTTGCATGATGAGGCCGCATCCCGCGCACTGGACGATGCGGCCCTCGCCTTCGCGGATGTGGGTGGCCAGCAGGGTGAGATCCTGACCGGAGCAGAGTTGGCAGATGAGCATGCAGGCTCCTTCAAGGGCTGTTTTGGAGTTGCAGGATTACATCCTGGCTTTTCCGACGGCGTAGAGGTTGGGGCGGAACCCCGCCTCCACGAGGAAGAACGTTGTGACTGAGAGGACTGCGGTAAGCGCCAGGCAGACCACCAGCCAGAACAAGGCGAACAGCAGGTGCTCCACAGGCCTGTCGCCAATGACCGAGAGCAGGCCCAGAATCTTGCGTGACACGAGGGGGAATTCCTCCCCGCCGGTAATGGAGGCCACCAGGGGCAAGTGCCACAGATACACGCCATACGAGATGCGCCCGGCCCAGGTGAAGGCCATGGACACTGGGCCGGGTTGGTGGCGGCTGCTTCCGGGAGCGCGCGGCAGTTCGAAAAGCACAAAGCTCACGTAGACGCAGGCGAAGAGGGCCAGCGAAGCGAGATGGTTGGCGAAGGGGCGCACGGCTTCTGACCAGGAGCCGTTATACAGGGCATAGTAAACCCCGTGGGCGAAAGCGAAAAGGAGGTAGCCCATCACCGTGGCCAGGCGGTTCTTGGTCAGGCCCAACCCCTCGTGCAAAAGGCGCACGGCGAGGTTGATGGAATAGCCCCCGACAAACAGCCAGGCGAAATCAAAGGGCACGAGAATAAGGGTGCGGCCGATGGCTGTATGCAGAAGGCTCACCCCGAACAGCGCCGCAGCCGAGGCGAGGGCCAGGGTTGTGGAGCGCGTTGTGGCCTTGGCCAGGGCATAAAAGACAAAGGGGCAAACCAGGTAGTACTGCATCTCATAGGACAGGGACCAAGTCACCGAGTTGATGGCGATTCCGGTCAGATTGTTTACGAAAAACAGGTCGCCCAAAAGGGCCAGGGGGTTTCCCAGAGCCTGGTAGAAACGCCCTCCAAAGCAGATGAGGATCAGAAGCGAGAAGTACAAGAGCGGGGCGATGCGCAGCAGCCGGTTGCGGTAGAAGCGCAGCACGTCCTGGCGCTGGGCGGTGTATCTGCCCTCCCAGAAGATTTTGCCCATGAGGTAGCCGGAGAGGATGAAGAAGACCTGAACGAAGTTGCCGCCCGTTGTGGGCCAGATGCGGGCCAGGGCCGAAAAAAGCGCGACGCCGCTTCCGCTCATGGTGCTGCGCAGGTCGGGGATCACGTTGAAATTGGTGGTCAGGATATGCGCGGAGAGCACCCCCAACGAGCACAAGCCTCGGCAGATAAGGAGATTGTCGCACTTGCTTGGCTGAGAGAGGTAACTCATGAACGTTCGTCTATCCCTGTTTCTCAAAGACGAAGAGGCGCAAGTACTTCAGCCTGTTTCCGATCAGCTTGACTAAAAGCCGCGCCAGAAGACCCTCCGGCCGAGCAAGAGCCCTGCCCAGCAGCGGGCTGCGCGAAAGCTCGGTCAGCGGATCGTGCTCCTCCCTGGCGGCGAGTTTCAGGCCATGCCGCGCCGCCATCTGGATGATCTCGCGGCTCTTCCAGCGGAAGCCGTAGTTCCGGATGAGCAGGGAGTATCGGAACCGCGAAAGGGGCGTGGCCGAGGCGATCTTGCGCAGCAGGTAGTGCGCCCAGGCCTCCCCCTTGAGAAACCCCCGGTGGTACAGCGTGCCCAGCAGGGACTGCTCGGAGCCCGCAGCGTCAAGGATGAGCCTGCCGCCGGACCGGAGCGTGGTGGAGACATTGCGGAAGAACGCGTCCAAGGTCCGCTCGTCAAACAGATAGATCAGGCTGAGGCACATGACGGCGTCGTACTGGCCGGGCGGCGTCTGCTTCGTGATGTCCAGGGCGAGGTATTCGTGCGGACCGAAGAGCTCTGCGTTGGCGTGGTGGCAGGCGGGCACCTCCAGGTCGGAGGACGTGACGCTGTACCCGTCGCATAGCAGACGCAATTCGTTGATGCAGCGCCCGCTGGCGATGGACAGAATGCGCGCGTCCCTGTCGACGTGCCTGCGGATGAATTCGTCCCAGATCGGGTAGCGCGCCTGGAAGTAGGTGTGCCAAAAGGACTCGCGGTCAGCATAGGCCGAGTCATCCGCTGCATAGCCGCCCATGAAGTCGGCTTGCGCCTCGAAGTCGGGTAGAAATGCGTTGCGTATGATGGAGCCGTCGCCGACCTGAAGGGGATATTTATGCCACGCTTCCACGTTGTGACTCCTGTGGCTGGCCAGTGCCTGCGCTACATGCCGCCGTCCGAGCGGGCTTTTGCGATGGGTTCCCGAATGCCCTCAATGTCCATGAAATGCTGCGGCACCACCGTGCGTCCCTGTCGCGGAGTGTAGCTATACGGCGTGTATGTGTAATGCTGACAACGTGCGCCTGTCTCGTCAAGCAGAAACCCCATGTCCAACTGCACGCCGAGCGTTCCGCAGATCCTGGCGAGCATCTCCGCTGCGGTCATGGTGGGGCGGTCGTTGCCTGGACATCCGTCAATTCCGAAAGGTGGTTAGCCAAGGGCAGTCCATCCAAGTGCCAATATTCCGCATCGCTCGCCGGAGCAGAAAGGGTACCCCTAAGATTTTCAGACGAACACGCTCCAGATTTCCGTTACGACCTTCGCCGTCAGATAAAATCACGGCATGTCGAAGTTTGTGGCAGCGCCACCGCAACACTGTCTAAGCCTTGTTGATACATTGTCTCCATGGCGCTTTGCTTGTGGTGCTGTTCTGAAAACTTGCTCCATGCGCATTGCAGCACCGAGTGCACTGTGCCATTACAGCCTGAACTCGCAGACGTTGACATTCATAATGCGTGATCACCTAGCCGACTGTGTTTCAAGAATCCTGTCCGTCAGGAATTGGGCGTACTTTTCGTATCCTCGCGCGTTGAAATGCATGTCAACCTTTCCGTACATGCCGTCAGGGTCACGTTCAAAAATCGGATACGCGTTCCACAACGGCACTTTCAGTTCAGCGGAAATTTTCTGCATCAACTCAGGAAACACGCGGTTGTCCCGTAAATCCAGCACAGCGTGAAACCAAAGCGCATGTCCAAGTATTGATTCCTTCGGACTAACGAAAAGTGGGTAGGGGTACACAGAAAATGCGATCTTGCTGCCTACTTTGCGGCTCATGGTAACAACATGCGCCAGGGCATTTTTTGAGGCTGCGCCGTCATGGTCCCGTTTGTTCAGCAGAACCCAGGCAGGGACGACAACCTCTGGGTGACCGGGAAACTGGCCGGTTGCAATGTCTTGAGATGTGAGCCGGGGAAGTTTCTCCAGGTTTGTTCCTGCCTCGAGCCTTGCCTCTGAAAACCTGTCTCGCAGGCGGAACACTGTAGTAAGCAGAGAACTGGCGGCCACAACTTTGCCTTTCCAGTTCAGATTGGGCCGCACAAGGTCCTGTTCACGTCAAACGCAAAACCGACCGCAACGTGCCCGGACATGATCTTCTCAGCGTCCTTCAGCACGGTCGGAGCACCCTGGGCGTCAAAAAGGTAGTCCTTTACCCGGTCTTCATCTTCCTTGATATCGCTTTGATCAACACAGACGATCACCAGGTCCGGCTGCAGAAAAGCGAAGTAGCTTCTAGCCAGGACGGCATACCGCAAGCACGAATATGAGGGAGCCGCGAGGGCGATCACTTCTGCATTCGTTTTTCCGCGTTGATGCAGCAGGGCTTCGATGCGGACCCCTAAGGTGTCTTCTTGGTTGGCGTTATAGCCCCAGACAAAGCTGTCGCCCAAAAGGAGAACACGGTAAACCCCCGGAATTTTTGGGTAGAGTTCGTGTGTCCGGAAGCCGTGGGCGTTGATGCGCACCCGGAAGGTGCTTCCAGGATCTCCGGCAGGGAGGAGTCCGTTGAAATTCCGCTTCGAGGTATAGAGCAGCATTGGGTGCGGATCACTTTTATATGTCGCATCTGCGGCCTGCCATGTGTGAGTCTGAAAGAAATATATGGTCCTGCACAAGAGTTCCAGCACCCCGAGGGTCAGGGTAATGGAAACAAGAATGAGTAGGATGTTTTTTTTCATTGTACCCCCAGATCATTCCAACGCACTGGCATCATTCTTGTCCGGCTTAGGAACGTGGAAGTTCGTTGATTATTGAACAAGCAAGGCGGCGGCTGGCAAAGGAGTTCCCCAGACAAGTCCGGCTTGGCATCAACCAGAGGGCATCCGGTCAGTTATGGCACAGGATGCCGGGCGCTGTGTTTGAGCCGTGCTCGTTACTTCCCGCCGTCCATGTGGGCTGCCTCGATGAGTTCCAGAATGCCCTGACCGATGTCCATGAAATGCTGCGGCACCACCTTGCGCCCCTGCCGGGGAGTGTAGCGATACGGCGTATACGTGTAATGCTGACAACGTGTGGCCGTCTCGTCAAGCTCGAAGCGGATGTCCAACTGCACGCCGAGTATCTCACCGATCATGGAGAGCATCTCCGCCGTGGTCATGATCTGCGCCCCGGTAATGGTGAGGCAGTCGTTGCCCTGGGCGCTGGCCAAGGCTTCAACGCTGAGACGCGCGGCATCCTTGACGTGGATGTATTCGCGGCGCTCGTGCCCGGTGCCGGGGTAGTTGATGCGCCCCTCGCGTATGCCCTGCTCCACGAAGTCGCGCAGGCTGTTCCATGGTTGGGCCCGCGGCCCATACAGTGATCCGTAGCGGAGGATCGTGTAGGCCAGCCCGTATTGCTCTGCATACGCCTCAACAATGAGTTCCGTGGCCTGCTTGGTGACACGGTAGAACGAGCCCTTGTTGCTGTACACGTACACTGTGGAGGCAAAAAGGAAGCGTTCGACTTTGGCCTTGATGCAGGCTTCGATGACGCGTGTGCTGCCGATGATGTTGGTCTCGATGGCCGCAGCCGGATGCTCGCTCGCCTCGGCGATCTCCGCGATGCCTGCCAGGTGGTAGACATAGCGGGCGCCGTCCAGGGCGGTGGAGAGACGGCTGGCGTCCGTGATCTCGCCCAGCAGCATTTCCTGGTCCGGTCTGGCCCAGCGGGATTGCTGCCGGTCATAGATGACGACATGGTGCCCGGCATCGCTCAGTTCGTCCGCCAAGTGGCTGCCAAGAAAACCTGCGCCGCCTATGACCACAACCTTGTCTTTCATGCACTTCCCCTCGATTGTTCGCTTCGAAGAAGCTCCAGGCCTCAGCGAGCGTTCATGGTATTGCGCAGCACCTGGAGCGCCTGCTCCTGAACCGCCGGGGCGGCCGTGGATATCCGCACCCAGTCGCGCAGGTGCTCTTCGCGGAAGGGGCGGCGGATGAGCATGTCCTGTTTGGCCAGTTCGATGCGCCAAGCCTCGGCCAGGTCCGGCCCCAGCCGGATGGTCAGGAAGTTGGCCACGCTGTTTGAGGTCGCGAAGCCCAGTGCTTCAAGCCCGGCCTTGAAGGCGGCCAGGCATTGCCGCGTCTCCTCTGCATAGCTCTCGTATTCCTGCGGGTTGCCCAGCAGTTCCTCCAGGATCATGGCCGTCACCGAGGTCAGTTCGTAGGCGGGCTTGAGCTTCGTGAGGTTCTCGATGTTCTCCCGCCGGGAGACCAGGCACCCGGCCCGCAGGCCGGCGAGGCCAAAGGCCTTGGAAAAGGAGCGCGTGATCACGAGGTTGTCGTGGTCCATGAGCAGCGGGACGGCAGTCTCGCGGTGGAACAGGTAGTAGGCTTCGTCCACCAGGGTCAGGGCGCCGCATTCCCCCGCCCTGGCCACGATGCGCTCAAGCATGCCCAGGTCCGCAGGGTTGCCGAGAAACCCGTTGGGATTTTCCACCACCACCAGGCGCAGTCCTGGAGTGATGCGCCCCAGGAATGCCTCCCAGTCGAACTCAAGGTTGCTGTCGTAATCCTGGGTCTCAACCTCGGCCTGGTAGAGTTTGGCGAAGACCGGGTACATGGCGTATCCCGGCAGATGCAGCAGCACCCGGTCACCCGGCCGGACGTAGGTCTCAAACACCAGCCTGATGGCCTGCTCCGAGCCCATGTGCAGCAGGATGTTTTCCACAGGCACACCGATGTGCGCGGCCACTTTCTCGAAGGTGGGCCAGCACTCCGGGTAGGCCATGATCAGCTCGTCCGTCAAACGCTCGCGCAGCCGGGCCATGAAGGCGCTGCTGAAGGGCTGGTTGCGCTCGTTGCGGTCGAGTCGGACCTTGCCCAAGCGCGGCGCTTCGTCGCCCCACGGGGTGCGTCGGATGTCCTTGAGGTGAGGCTTGGGTTCGATCATCCTTGACTCCTGGGTGCGGCACTACTGGTCGACGAGGGCTGGGCTGCGTTGGCCTGGGCCCACAGCCGCTCGAACGCGGCGTCGCCCTCGGGGGTCATGCGCTCCGCCTTGCGAATCTCGCCCCAGTGCGACTCGTCCAAGGAGCGGTAGAGGTTGAAGGTGCGGTACAGACCCTTCACCTCCTCTGTGGTGAGCGTGGGCATCCGCAGCCTGGGCTCGGAGAAGGAACCGTCGCAGATCGTGTCGGGATCCCAATACCCCTTGGCCACGCAACTCTCGTGCAGAGCCGTGCCGCGGAAGGGGTGGAAGATGGACAACGAGTGGTTGTCGCAAGTGAATTGACGGTTCAGGCGAATGGTGTCAAAAACGAACTCGCGTGTCTCATCCGGAAAGCCGAGCATGTTGTTGACCGAGAGTTGAATGCCTGCATTTTGCGTCCACTCGACGGCTCGCAACACTGTTTCGTTTGAGTAGTTCCGGCGCAGTACTGTCTTTCGGAACACTTCGTTTCCGCTTTCCAGCCCGATGCTGACCCTGTGGCACCCCACTGCGGCCAACTCCAGCATGTCTTTTTCTGTGACGGTCTCTGGCCTTGTGTTAAACCAGAACGGGACGCCCAATCGAGCGTATTGTTTGTAGAAATCCTTGCGGTCCGCTTCCGGCATGGCCAGAAACGTCTCGGAAACAAGGTAAAGATATTCCACATCATAATGTTTGATGTAGGCTTTGGCCTCCTCGATGAGCCTTGAGACCGGCTTGAACCGAAGCCATTTGCCTTGCCGAGAGAATAGCCTTTGGTAGCTGGGGGCCGAACAGTACGTGCAGTGGTACGGGCAGCCGCGAGAAATTTCCAGGGGCAGCATGCGGTAGAGTACCCCGGACATCGAACGGTATATTCGTTTGCTGTCGAATACATCGAAACGGGGGATAGGCAGGTTCTGTAAATCGCAGAGGCGGTGCTCCGGCGGAGGGATGGGGCGGGCACCGTCACGTGTCCATATGTTGGGTATGCGTGGGGCCCGCTCGCCCTTGGCCACCTGCCGGGCAACTTCGACCATGGCCTCCTCGCCCTCACCGACACAGACCATATCAACCACGCCGGCACACAAGGGTATCTCCGGCGAGAACGAGGCGAACACCCCCCCCATAATAGTAGGGATACGGCTGTCCTTGACGCTGTTCAGCAGACCCTCAGCCATGCGGTAGGTGCTTTCCACACAGGATACGCCGATGAGGCCGGGATCAAACTCATTGACCATGTCGATGAATTCCTGGCCCATGTCGCACAGTTTGGGGAAAACCCCAACAGTGGAATAATCGCAGCCCTTAATCTGGCCGGTCATCTCGCGTTCGGCCTGGTTGTCGGTCGTGGGGTCGCTATATAAGGTCGTGTCAAAGAGGCGCACCTCAAAACCAGCGTCTTCGAGAACCGTTGCGAGCATGGCGATACCAAGGGGCATGAGCGGCTCCATGGGAAGATTCGCATATACCAGCAATACCTTGAAAAGCATTGGTTCACATCCCTGTTGGGGTTTGTAGCGCCGGGTGTCGTGTGACACTTGAGAATCGTATCAATATCTGTTTGGTGCTGCAATACGGAGCTATTCGTGGATTTACTCGAACGTCTTCTTCACCTGGGCCGCGCGCCACGGGCAGGTGGCGCAGGCCGGGACCAGGTGCGAGAGCCCTGCCTGGTGCAGCCGGCGCAGCTCGCGCACGGAGTCGGCCTGCCAGCAGGCGCGGATGCTCAGGTCCCGCGCGTTGGCCACCTGGGCCAGATCCTGGTCGTCGTTGTTGCATGGGTGCACGCTGCCGTCCCATTCCACGGTTAGGCGTTGCCAGGGCTGTGGGCAGGCCCAGCCCGGTGCAGTTTGCGCCTGCTCCGGGTGCGTGGCCGGATCCTTGTAATCCACGGCGGCGGTCTGGTCGCAGTAGTCGGCCCAGTGGGCAGCGTACATTTCCAGGTCCAGACCCGGCAGGGCCACAGTTTGTAGACGCACCTTGGGGTAGTCCAGCCCGCGAGCGTGGCGCAGTTCCAGCAGCCGCGCCACATTGGCCTTGATGCGCTCCAGCTTCGCCCCGACCCGCGCGGCCTCGAAAGCCTGGGTGTCCGTGCCCTCCACAGAAATGGAGATGCGGTCCAGCCCAGCATCCATGAGCGCATTGGCCATGGACTCGGTGAGCAGCATGCCGTTGGTGTTGAAGTACACGTCGATGACCCCGCAGTCCTTGGCCTTGCGCACCATGTCGGCGATGCGCGGGTGCAGCAGGGGCTCGCCCCGGTAGCTCAGCTTGAGCCCGCTCAGGCCGTGCTCCCGGCACTCATCCAGGATGCGTGAAAACAGGCCGAAGTCCATGTCGCCCAGCTTCTCGCGCGGGAGAAAGGGCAGCTTGTCGCAAAATGTGCACTTGAGGTTGCAGCGGCTGGTGGCCTCCAGGTCCAGATGAACCGGGAACTCCCCGGCCTCGAAGCGTTTTGGGCGGCCCTCCCATTCGGCGCGGTACTGCCGATAGCGCGCGTCGTCCACGTCGTGCGGGTTGGCCCCGCCCAGGGCGGAAAAATTGCTGTTAGCCTTGGCCTCAACGCCCATACGGCGTCTCCATTTCGCTGAAGCCGTGTTCCTTAAGCCAGTACTCCACGCCCGGCACCTGCCAGAGGTAGTCGATGTCGCAGCCGCCCCACTGTTTGAGCGGGGCGATGCGCCGGCCCATCCACTTCTGGGGCAGCAGGCCCTCCTCCAGGCGGTCCAGATTCACCGGGCGGATCATGGACAGGCCCATGTCCGCGAACCAGACATCGCCCTGGGAGTCCCGGTCGCAATTGAGCGTGGCCGGGTCGCCAAAGGTCTCAAAGGGCACAAAGGGCACGAGCACGCCCTCGGGCGTGAGCCTGCGGGCGCGCAACGGCGACCACATGTTCAGGCAGGACACCGTGACCACGGAGTCGAGGGTCGCGTCCGCGCGCAGCAGGGCCGCAGCCTCGTCGATCTGCGCGGCCAGCACGGTTGCGGCGTTGCACATCAGCAGGGCCAGCTGCTCCACCTCCAGGCCGTCCTTGGCCGCGTCCGCGCGGACCACGGACAGGCCGTGCTGGTACACGTGTTCGCCCAGGGCCTCCTTGGTGCACAGGTGCGCGGGCCGCTTTATGATGCGCGCGCCGTGGGCCCGGCCGATGTCCATGAGCGCGGGGTCGTCGGTGGTGATGTACACCCGGTCCACGCTGGCGGCGTGCCGCGCGGCCAGGAAGGGGTACGCGGCCAGCGGGCGGCCCAGGAGGGGCATGGTGTTCTTGCCGGGCAGGCCGGTGCTGCCCTTGCGGCCCATGAGCAGTGCTGCGATCATTTGTCCTCTCCATTGCTGCGTAGTGCGTCGACGTAGACGCTGGCCTCCAAAAAGTCCCGGCAGCAGGGCGGCGGCGGGTCGAGCCGCATAAGGGGCGAGTCCGGCCCGGGCGCGATGCCCAGAAACCGCGCGCCGCAGCTTTGGGCCGCCGAATAGTCGCTCAGCGCGTCGCCAAAGAAAAGGATTTTTTCCGGCGCAAAGCCGCCCTGGACCACGATGGCCGCCAGGTTTTCGGCCTTGGTCCGGTCCGAACCGAGGGCCGCCTCGAAGTATTTTTCCAGTCCACGGCGGCGCAGGATCACGGCCAGCTCGGCATCGGGCGTGGCCGAGTCCACAAAGAGCGGCACCCGCCCGTGCCAGCGGCGCAGAAAGGCCAAGGCGCCGGGCACCTCCGGCGCGGCCACCACCCCCTCAAGCACCAGGGCTGAAAAGGCCGTGCACAGCCGGTCCAGTTCGGCCTGGTCCGCCGGGCGGCCCAAAAGCGCGGCCTCGTAGTGACGAAACTTCTCGCGCCGGGGCATGCCGCCGTGCTCGCGGTGATGGCGCACCACCGCCGCCGCAACCTCCGGGCCGTGGGGCAGGTACAGGGCCTCGAAGGCGCTGGTCTTGACCTCCACCGAGTCGGCCAGGACCCCGTCGAAGTCGAAGATGAAGGCGTGGTAAGGGTCCATGCGATCAGCCCTTGCCCAGTTCCGTCAATAGATTCTCCACAGCCATGCGCTCCATGCGCTCACGCGCCTCTGCGGCGTAGGAGCCGATGTGCGCGGTGAGCACCGTGTTCGGCGCATCAACAAGGGGCCCCTTGTACGGCTCGGCCTCGAACACGTCCAGGCAGGCGCAGCCCACGCGGCCCTCGGCCAGGGCGGTCGCCAGGGCGGCCTCGTCGATCATGCCGCCGCGCGCGGTGTTGACCAGGATGACCTGCGGCTTGACCAGGGCCAGCTCCGCCGGGCCGATGAGGCAGCCCGAGCCGCTGGCGTGCAGGGTCACGAGGTCCGCCTCGCGCAGCAGGTCGGCCAGCTCACGCTGCTGACCCAGAGACGAGGCGACCTGCCGCACGTCGGAATAGACAACCCGCGCGCCAAAGGCCAGAACCAGCTCGGCCACGCGCCGGCCAATGGCCCCGAAGCCCACGATGCCCACGCAGCGCCCGCGCAGCAGGCCGCCCAGGCGCTTTGTCCAGGCGCCCTGGCGCAGTTCGCGGTCGTGGCGGGAGATGTGCCGCAGGGCGTCGAGCATGAAGCCCAGGGTCAGTTCGGCCACGGCGTCGTTGAGCACGCCCTCGGTGCGGCGCACCGGGATGCCCGCCCCGCCTGCCGCCTCGTGGTCCACGTTGTCCCAGCCTACGCCCACGCGGGAGATCACGCGCAGATGCTCTCGCGCTCCGTTGATGGCCTCGGCGGTGACGGGCTCGGTGCCCGCCAAGAGGCCCACGGGCCGGTGCTCGGCCAAAAGCTCCATGAGTTCGGCGCTGGTGAGCTTGCGGCCGTGCGGGTTGACCACAAGGGCGAATCCGGCGGCGCGCAGCAGCTCCGCAACCTCGGGGCAGGACCGGCCAAAGGATGAGGTGGTGGCCAAAATGGTCGGCATGGTTGTCTGCATGATTGTCTGCATGGCGGCTCCTTCAGACCCGTCCGGCAAGGGACTTGAGGCGACGGTTGAGGCTAAGCAGCGCGCCGCTGCCGGCCACGGGCAGGGCGGCCAGGGCCGAGAGCAGCACCAGCCCCGGCTGGCGCACCGGGGCGATGAGCGCGCGGCGGCACAGGTCGCGGGCCTGGTCGTTGTGCCCCTGGACCAGGAGCACCTTGATGACCCTGGTGAGCAGGGAGGTGAGGGCGGCGGGCAGGTGCGCGGCATAGGCCTGCGGATTGGCCGCCACCGCGCGCAGCGCGCCCGCATGGTAGCGCAGTCCGGCGGCGTGCAGGTCCGGGCAGGCCGTGGCGTTGGCCGGGTGCCTGCGGTACAGGGCCAGGGGCTCGGCCAGCTCCGCGCCGGGGCTGGCCGCCTCCAGCCGCAGCCACAGCTCCCAGTCCTCCACGAAGCGCAGCTCCCAGGCCTCGTCAAAGGGACCGGTGCGCTCGAGCAGCTCGCGGCGGACCAGCACCGTGGGCGAGCCGACGAAGTTGTACCCCAAGAGCTGGGCGAGGCGCTGCGGGCCGGGGGGCGGAATCATCGGACGCGGGCGGGGCTCCACCGCGCCGCTGGCGTGGTCGAGAAAATTGTAGTGCGTGAAGCACCACTGGACCTCGGGATGCTCGTCCAGGTGGCGCGTTTGCACGGCCAGCTTCTCCGGCAGCCAGAGGTCGTCGGAGTCCACAAAGGCCAGCAGGTCGGCGCGGGCGGCGCTGATGCCGACATTGCGCCCGGCGGCGGGCAGGCCGGTGCGCTCGTTCTTGATGTGGCGCAGGCGGCTGTCGGCCATGCCCGCCACGACCCCGGCGGTGTCGTCGGTGGAGCCGTCGTCCACCACGATGACCTCGATGTCGGCCAGGGTTTGGCCGAGAACGCTGGTCAGCGTCTCCGGCAGCAGGTCGGCCCGGTTGTAAGTGGGGATGATGACGCTGACGGCCGGGGCGTTCATGGCTGCGCGGCCTCTGCCGCATCCGGCTGGTCATCCATCTGGTCATCCATCTGGCCGTCCGTCTGGCCGTCCGTCTGGCCGTCCGTCTGGCCGTGCCGGGCCAACACGGCGCGGTAGCCGGGCAGCACCTCGACCGGGGAGCCGACCTGGCGCACGCGGCCGTCCTCGACCCAGACCAGCCTGTCGCAGCCCTCCACCGTGCTCAGGCGATGGGCCACCAGGATCATGGTCACCGAGCCCTTGAGGCGCATGATGGTCTGCTGGATCTGCTTCTCGCTCTTGGTGTCCAGCGAGCTGGTGGCCTCGTCGAAGATGAGCACCTCGGGCCTGCGGTACAGGGCGCGGGCGATGCACACGCGCTGCTGCTGCCCGCCGGAGAGCCGCACCCCGCGCTCGCCGAGCACCGTCTGGTAGCCCTCGGGCAGCTGGACCAGGAACTCGTGCACTGCGGCCTGGCGGCAGGCGGCCTCCACGCGGGCCAGGTCGATCTCCGCACGCAGCACGCCAAAGGCCACGTTCTCGGCCAGGGTGGCGTCGTAGATGTAGGGGAACTGCGGCACGTAGCCGATGATCTCGGCCAGGCCCCGGCGTCCGGGCTCGTCCAGGGGCTTCCCGTCCAGGCACAGCGCCCCGCTGGTGGGGGCCAAAAGGCCCATGAGCAGGTCCATGAGCGTGCTCTTGCCCGCGCCGGACTCGCCCACGATGCCCACGGTTTCGCCCTTGCTCACGCAAAAGCTCACGGCTTCAAGCACCGCCGCGTCAGAGCCCTCGTAGCGGAAGCCCAGGCCTTCGGCCCGCAAGTCCCGTTCAAACGCTGGGCGTATGCGTTTTGCTTCATCGCCGTGCCCGCCGACGGCCCATTCCCCGATCATCTCCATGTGCGTCAGGGTATGGTGCACATAGGGCAGATAGCCCCGGAAGTTGTTCACGCTGGTGACCACGCGGATGGCGGCGGGCAGACCGCGCCAGGCGGTGACGGCCAGCAGCGCGATGGTGCCGGTGACGCGCAGGGGCGAATCGCCCGCCAGGGTGTACATGAGGAAGGTGGCCAGAAACAGGAGCATGAAGCCGACGGTTTCCAGCAGCCAGTTGGGCACGCAGGCGTAGATGTCCATGCGCGCCTGCATGGAGGTCGCGGCATAGGACTCGGCGCGGAAGGCCCGGCAAAAGGCCTCCTCCTGGCCATAGGCCTTGACGTCCTTGATGCCCTGCAAGGCCGTAACAAGGTGGCGGTTGGTCGCGTGGCGGTGCTCGGCCAGGGCCTTGGCCGTTGTGTCGATGCGCCTGCGCAAAACCCGCAGGATGAGCGCGGCTGGAGCGCCCAACATCAGGACGCTTGAAAGCACCACCACGGGATTGGCCGCAACGAGCGCAAGGGTCAGGCACACAAGCAGCACGATCTCCGTCGAGGCCATGAAGGCGTAGCTGAGGAAGGCCCCGCTGTTGCCGGACCAGGAGACCGTGCTCATGAGGTCTGCGGAGTTCTCGCGCAGGATCCACTGGTAGGGCATGCGCATGACGCCTGTGAGCATGCGGTCGCCCAGGTAGCCGGAGACAAAGGCGACGAAGTTTGACTGCCCGTATTGCAGGGCCGCGCGTAGGCCATTTTTAAAGACCACGGCGATGATCACCGCCAGCCCAAGGATCATGAGCAGGCGCTGCGGGGTCAACCCGCCGAAATGACCGGTGAACCTGACGAAGCGGGCCAGCAACTCCGACCCCAGCAGGGTCTGGGGATTGGTGATGGCCGAGGCGAACAGGGCGATGAGCCCCACGGCCCCGGTTTCGACAAAGGCCACCACCACGGCCGCGACCAGCAGGAAGACGAAGCGCCTGGTATAGCCCTGTGGCAAAAGGCGCAGAAGTCTGCGTATGGATTCGATGACCTTGGCTTGTTGTGCCATGTTACCTTCATTCCTACGTATTGGACTGATCAACAGAGAAATTACTAAGCATTATATCTGAAAAGTGCGTGGCAGTAAGTCAACAATCCGTCTGAACCCCGTCGTGACAGAGGTCACGGAACAATGTCAAAAGGTGAGTAACGGGATCTGGGCCGTGTTGCGGCCACAAAAAATCTTCTCTCGCCTGTTCGACGCCTTTTGCAGGAAGCAATTTTGATTTAAATAAGGTGACATATTGTTCTAGTTCTTGTGAGGAACGAGAAAGATAGACGCGATTCAACAAGGCTTCGCGAATATCAGGGCGAATCATCTCGTCCACAGGATCGTGGAGTATGATCGGTACATCAAGGCCGAGCGCCAGAACACTGACCAGCGAGCCAATATTTTCTAAAACAATAAGGCCGTAGCGAAACAAGACTTCTTCAGCTGTACAGGAAGGCAACAAGCGCGTATGTTTTCGCCCAAATCGCGAGATCAAGCTCTTAAAGTAACGCATGTTGTACAGTTCACAGATGACGTGCGCTTTGATGGAAAGAGGAGCGCCACAACGCTCAAAAGCGGTCAAAATATCCTTGTGGTGCAGATAACTTGCCTTGTCAGAGCATGGCGCGGATCTGTAGCTGACGAAAGTGCAAACACCCTGGATGAAAATTGCTTGAGAGGGTAGATCTTGTGTTTTATGACTTAACTTGAATGCGGTGATGTTGCCGCCGCGACACGTGTGCAAATCATGAAAGCGCTGATCATCCAGCTTTCCATGATATACAAGAACGGCACCAGACCAAAGAGGTGCTTCAACGGAATAGAATAATTCTGGTTCTTGGTGTAAGTGAAATCCACCATGCTGCAAAGAGAAGACAGGTATACCCAACCGGTTTGCTTCACGAGCAAATGTAGCAGATTGATGATTGAAAAGACCGTTTGAAAAGCACAAGAATTTCGGACGTAATCGTTGCAAGGCGCTATAAATACTCCGAGAATAGTCAGGAAGACTGGAAATGATATGTTCTCTGTGTGACACGAATAGCGTCAAAAGTGTGTCTTTGTACAAAGGAAACCATTTATCCAAGAATTTACCGATCTGTGTTTTGAATCCATCCTCTCCTATCATGGTTGTGGGTGAAGGAACAGGAATGCACAAATCGTGAATGCTATCACAGCGGAGTTCTGGAAGGGAGTTGAGTACATACTCGAGCCCATACCCCTGATTTGCAAAAAGAGCAGAACAATTGGTTTGGACGGTTGCAGCGAGTGGTTTGTATCGTATAAATAGAAAACGCTTAATTCTTCCTAGCAATGGGCGTAAGTGATTGGCCCAGCACTTATGAAGTTTTTCTGTTGTTCTTAGATCGTCATAGACATATCGGTTTGGCGCAAATATCTGAGCAAAAACTGATTCGGCAAGCTGAAATCCATAACCGAGTACGGAAAAGCAGTCATGTGATGACAAATCAAAATTAGCTTGAGACGCCATCTTTTGGTAATGTGGAGCACCAACGAGATCAATGGATTCGAATTTTGAGGACAGTTTAGAACTAAGGTCGTGCAGATACAGTACTGAAGTAAGGTTTAGCCAAAGAATATACATCTCAACACCATATGGTGAAATTTCTGAAAATGGAACCTTGAGCTTTGCATCAAGGGAACAGCACAGCTCGCTTAAATCAGTTGCAAGTTCCATTGTCCGTTTACGATGATCCGAAAAGACAAGGTAGTCATCAGGAGTATCGTAAAATACGTTCATTTCCTCGCACATATCCATCGCAGACGGTGACAAGGCGAGTATGTTCCCAGTACGGCCTATGTTTCTCAGTAGCAGGGTCTTGTCAATGCGTTGAAACAAAATAGTGAGAGTATTAGACATAACGCCTTCTGTCGCACTCGCGATGATATTGCTAGATAATAAGGAAGAGATACTTTTCATGCGCTGACACAAAAGAATAATCTAATGCGTATGTGTTGATATTTTTGCCGAAAGTTTGCACGCCAGTAAGCCCCTACAAATGATGAAGTATTAGACCTGACTTCGCTGTTGGAGTCAAAGAAAAGGTCTACTCGTGTGGTTGCTCCTGACGAATGCAATAAGTATATGCCTTGGAGGAACGATAAAAGCTCATTTTTGTTTTATAGATTTGATCTACAATACCAGAACTGTGTTGCTTGATGGATTGAGTTACATTCTCGATGCTGTTGTCAACGTAAAAAACATAATCGCAGCTCGACTTGTATTTTTCAAGTTGTGAAGTGTTAGACTTGTGTTCATGCTTGTCGTTAATCCAAGAAGAAAAGTCGTAATTACAATGAACGAGTTTTTCCGACAATGTGTATTCATAGCGTATGATTCTTTCAAAGCAAAACTTTAGCATTTCCTTCAGTTCAGCTTGCTCTACTGAAATATTCTGAGTATTAAAGTAGTCCTGAAGGGCCGTTGTAAGGTATTGGTGAAACTCGTGAATGCTTGAGGTTGAAGAGATCAGCTTGCAAAAATAGTATATGTTTAGAGCCAGACCTTTTGTCTGAATCTCTTTGACCATCACAACGGATGCGGTACTCGTGGTTTCGCTATATTCAAGGAGTTCATCTTTGGCCGCCTTGGTGAACTCAGCATAAATCTCGGAAATCGATGCGGGTAGGTGTCCTTTATTGGCAATGATGTGCCGTATGAACTTGACGATATTTAGATTGTGCTCGCTTAAATACAGTGTAATTGGTGCAAATATTTCTTCCTTAAATATCGAGTACAGGAACAATGTAAGACGCACCTCTATATTGTCTGCAAAACTGAACAAATTTGTTGAAACTACAATTTCTTCATATTCTAAGCTGGCGACACCGCCATATACACCGGCACATCTTGGGATTATTCTGAACTTTGTCTTTACGTCGTACTGATTTCTTGATTTCTTTGAGTTCAACTTTGAGCCTTTAATCATGACCAGCTGATATGCAAGTATTGGCATATCCGTTGAAGTCATTTTTTCGAATCCTTTAATGAACGTGTCGTAAGTCTCTCCCGGTAGAGGGTATATTAGCTCGCAGTATGTATTGGCACCTAACTGGCTCAACCTAGAGTGATATTCAGTGTACAAAGCGTCGTCGATGTTCTTCCGCCCAATAATCTTAAGCACGTCTTTATTCAGTGACTGCCTGGACATAGAGATTGACGAAAGATGTTTCAGCATTTTTGCGATGCTGATTATGATCTCACTCAGATCTTTGAGGAACGTGATGTATAGTTCGCGCGGGTATAGGTAGTTGTTGCTGTTATCGAGCAGCCGCTTTGCAATGGCGATGTCTCTTTTGAAAATGCCAAAATTTCCGTCGGTAACGTAAAGTGCTTTTGTCGGGTTAATGCATTTCTTAGAGATATAGTCAATTTCAGCCAAGACAGTCTTAATTGGAAACTTGCGCAATTTTGCATTCGTGGCATTCCCCCAGAAGCAATAAGCGCAATGATATGGACACCCTCGTGTAGTTTCAAGCATTGGCACAAGATGCTCATCTTCAAAAAATTCATCCATCAAGCCTGTCAGATAGGGCGATGGAAGATCACTATAGTCACAGGGTATGTTCGTTTTGCCGCCTTTCTTCAGTTGTTCCGTTTCTCGGTCAAGACGCAGTACGCCTTCAGGCACATCCAGAAATATTGCATCAGGATCCATGTCGTGTGCCAATAGGGCGTTGACTGTGTCAGCGAATTTGTACTCTCCTTCGCCGGTGACATAGATATCAATGAAGTCCATACGTTCAAGGCAAGTAATGGTTTCTTCTTCAGACATGACATCAATATTTGGACCACCGCCAATAACCAAGATGTTCTTGTTACGCTCTTTGATGAGCGTTACAATTGTCTTGTTCAAGTTGAAATTCCACTCGTAATTGGAGATTGCAAGTATGTTGACATTTGCAAAATCGGGACGCATCGCGAGTTCCAACAGCTTGTCGGGATCTTTGACGATTTTTATATTAGTCTCTGGATGTTGTTTTAGTAAATAGGCCGCCACATAGCCAACGTTGAGCGGAAAGGGGTGAATGTAATCTTCCTCATGCAGATACGCCAAGTCCGCGAAGTATATTGTCAGTGCCTTTTCCATTTGCAATCCCTTCCTCATGTCTACTTGAGCATTCTTCGATGCACGTCCTGCCTCAGTGCACTAGCGCACTGAACGAACCAGCAGGAACGCTTCGGCATATGGTGCGCCTATGCATGCCCCCCAGCGCGTCGCATCGGCGCTGATGGCCTCTGCCGACCGGGGGTGCGGGAAAGCGCGCATCTCTGAGTCATAGGCCGCAAGGGCCTTGAGCTTCTTCTCCCACTGGCCGGAGACATCATAATAAACATTGGGCGAGTAAGCGCCAGGAGCGTACAGGCCAAAAGCCCACTCGGTTGACGACGCGACGGAAAAGAGCAGAACCTCTCGCACCCTGCTGCCGGGCACGGGGCGTGTGGCCGTGATCACTGCCTTTGACACCAGCTGGTGGTCGATGTTCAGGTCGCCGTGGAAGTGTGTCAGGATCAAGTCGGGTTGGCGCTTTTGGATGAGCTTCTCCACAATCTTCACCAGCGAGAGCAGGGGCAGCGTGTCCAGCCGGTTGTCCGGCAGGCTGAAGTGCTCGACTCCGTGCGCGCCCAATATTGATGCCGCTTCACATGACGCTTGGCGCAGGGCGTCCAGCTTCGATTGCCCCTGATCGGCGCAGTCCCGGGAGGTCTGCCCTTCGCCAAGTATGGCCATGAAGACCTGATTGCCTTCTTCGACGAGACGGGCGACAGTCCCGCCGCAACCAAGGACCTCGTCGTCAGGATGCGCCGCAATGACCAGGACGTTCATGCCTGACCCTCCTTTCGGCTGAGCAGAAATTCGGCCCAGGCCAGGTCCATGGGCTCGTCGATGTCCACGGATTCCATGCCTCCGGTGGGAAAAGCCACGGTTTCTGGACCCATAAGCAGGCCGGTTTCCAGAAAGCGGTCGATGTTGCTGATGAAATACGCCCCATCATGCCGGTAGAGCGGGCGCAGGTCTTGTCTTTCGGTGTAGTAGCCATCCCAGTCGTGGGGGGCGAGCCGCCGGTCCTCCCGCAAGGTCATGGCCCACTGGGGCGGATGGGGGTAAGGGATGATGCTCATGAGGGCATCCGCCCCGGACTCGATGAACGCGCGCCAACTGGCCCGGATGTTGGCGACTGTTCGGAAGGGGCTGGTCGGCAGCATAAGATAGAGATCGGTCAGGTCCGGGTCTTGGCTCCGCACCAGGTCGACGGCCTCGCGGCAGACAGGCTCCAGGGCGACCTTGTCCCCGCCCAGGGCCGGAGCGCGCCGTAGCGGGCTGGCCCCGCAGCTTTCAGCCACAGCCAGGATCTCCTCATCCTCTGAAGAAACCCATATCGCGTCAAACAGGCCGGACTCCATGGCCGGGCCGATGGTCCAGGCCAATAGCGGCTTGCCCTGCAGGGGGGTGATATTTTTCCGCGGGAACCGCTTGGAGCCACCGCGAGCCGGGATGATGCAAAAAGGCTTGCGTCTGTTCATGCTGCGAGTCCTGCTTGAAGTTGCATCTTGCTGACATTGCCGGACATGAGAATGTCCAGACTGTTCGGGCCGCAGTTGAAAAGCAAATCGATCACGGAAAGATGCGAGACGAACGTCTTGGACTGCTGAGGATAGACCGGATGGACATAGTCCTGGAAACAGGGCTTGATGTTGCGCCTGGAAAAGGACTCCTCGTCCGCATACTCCCTGCCAAGGGAGCCGAACATGTACGCATCGGCCTGCAACTGGACGCACATGTCCAATACCAGTGTGTTCTTCGCCCCCTGGAAAGCATAGTCCCTGGCATCCCGAAAAATAGTGTCTATTCCGAGCGTGTTCAAAAACCACAGCAGCATGGTGTCGTTGAGCTCCGTCAGGAATTTCCATGTCCGTTTCAGGTAGATGTCTTCGAAAAAGTCAGCGTAGCGTTTGAAGTGCGCCGTGTTCTGGTAATTGAGATACAGGGACTTCCAGTGTTTGCGCTGCCAGGGCACATCGTTGTTGATCTCGATTTCAGTGAGGAGCTTTTCCCTGTGCCCAGAAGAAAGGACCGGAACAGTCAGCCAAATGGGCCCCTGCGCGGTCATGATCTTGTTGCGGTTGTTCCAGTCCTTGGTCAGGTACTGCACCTGGTTGAAGGAGACGAACACGTCGGCCAGGGCGATCTTGTGGAACAGACCGAGCCAGGGCAGGTAGACGGGTTGGTGGGCGGTGAGGATCATGGCGCATCCGCCTTGGCGAGCAGTTCCGCCACCTGCTCGATTTCCTGGTCGGACAGGGCGGGATAGAGGGGAAGCGACAGGGTCGTGTCCACCAACCTTTCGGCATTGGGAAAAGCCGAAGCGTCCAGGTGCAGGTAGCGGTGGAGGAGCTCATATGGCTCAAGGGGTATAACGGCCTTCACCCCGCCTGCGGCGAAATATGACAGCAAGGCGTCCCTGTGCTCCCGGCTTGCCAGCACCAGGACGAATCGATGCGGCATGCGCCCCGCGTCGTCCAGGCCAGCCTGCAGGCCGATCCCCCTTGGCAGGGCCTCAAGATAGCGGCGGACAATGGACTGCCGCCTGGCCATGATCGCCTCCAGCCTGGCGAACTGGGAGCGGACCATGGCCGCCTGGAAGTCCGTGCTGTGGAAATTGAAACGCGGCGTGTACTCCTCCCGGCAATCGAATTCCCGGAAGTCGCGGGCCCAGGCCGCCGCCTTCCCGGACCTGTCCCAGACCAGCCCGCCGCTCCCGCAGGTGATGATCTTGGTGGCGTAGAACGAGAACACGGCCGCATCCCCCTGCGCACCCAGGGGCTGCCCCTGCCGCCTCCCGCCCGGAGACTGGCAGCAGTCCTCAATGACCAGGGGTGCGGTCCCCTTCAACGCCGGGATGTTAGCTGGGGCCCCGAAGGCATGCACGGCGATGGCCGCCGCCACGGGCCTGGAGAGCTGGGCCAAGGCCGCGTCGTCCATGGTGAAATCGTCGAGCCGGACATCCACCGGCACAGGCTGTGCGCCGCAGAAATGCACGGCGTTGAGCAGGGCCGAACAGGAATAGGTCGGCACGGCCACCCTGGCCCCCGGGCCCAGGCCAAGCCCCCTGAGCGCTAGGTACAGGGCCGCCGTCCCGGAGGAACAGGCGCAGGCCCCGCCGCCGCCAAAGAAGCGGACAAAATCCTCTTCCAATCCCGATACCTGGGGGCCAGGCGCGATCCAGCCGGAGCGCAGGACCGCCTCTGCGGCGGCAAGGTCCTCCTCGGCGATCAGCGGTCGATTATGCGCGATCATGACCCAGCCTTTGGTGTGGGCGAGGGGTGCTTCAGGTAGTAGCCCTCCTTGACCACCAGTGGGTTGCCAACGGCCAAGGAATACGGGGGGATGCGCACGGCGCGGACAATGCTTCCCGCCCCGATGACGCTGTGGTGGCCGATGTGCGCCCCGCCCAAAATGGCCGAATGCGAGCCCACGAAGACGTTATGCTCAAGAATGATGTCGCGGCAGGTCGGGGTTTCGGCAAGGCCGATGGCCAGCAGATGGGAATCGGCCACGTTGATGGCGGTGAAGGAGGCGATGTCGCAATCGTCGCCGATGACTACCCGCGCGCCCTTGGCGTTGATCTCCGAAAAGCCGCCGATGTAGATGTTGCGCCCAAACTCAGGCTCGCCGTTGATCCACACCAGGGGGTGGAACGGGTTGTCCTGGTTGTGCATCATCTCCAGGAACATCTGCCGGAAGCGCGCGCTATCCATGCCACACCACCAGGTCATACATGTAGAAATGCTGCCAGATGCCCTTGGAGATCGGCAGGGCCTTGGCCTCCAGCCCCTGCTCGCGGGCCAGCGCGACCATTCTGTCCGGCCCGACCCACAGGGTCTTGGCCGTGACCTCGACGATCTTCTGCTTTACATCCTCCGGGGTGCCCGGCTGGATGGCGGCCTGGAAATAAGCCTCCTTGCGGGCAGGGTCCGGGTTGGCGGCATAAAGAGCCCGTCCCGATTTCGGCAGCAGGCGCCTAAGTGCGACAAAAGCCGTTGAAAGTTCATCCTCAGTGGCCAGGTACTGGAGGATGCTGTAGGCCAGCACGCGGTCGAAGGGGCCAGCGACGCCAGGATCTGTCACCGTGCCCAAGGAAAACTCAACATTTGGCGCCAGGGCGCAATTGACCTTGGCCCGGTCAACCATGGCCGGGCTGATGTCGACCCCGTGGATGCGCCGAACCCAGGGGCTCAACGCAAGGGAAATGATGCCGGTTCCACAGCCGAGGTCCAGCAGCGTGCCGCGCTTCTTGGGCTGCAGAATCCTCACGATTTCTCGCACGGTAACCAAAAAGCCGGGGATGTCCATGATGCTGCGGCCAGTGGCCTGGAAATCGGTGGGGGCGAGCGCCTTCTCGTCCCAGAATGCCGCCCAGCTAAAAGGAATGTCGGTCATGGCCTGGTCCCTTCGATGACAAAAAACGTTCCCCTGCTGTCCGGGGCGCGAAAAGCGTTGGCAAAACGCAATATTGGCCGCTTGAAGCCAAAGCCCTTCTGGCGGCTGAACCACCTCCGGACAAAGGGGATCTGCGCCAGCACCGGGATGTCGCTCCGGGTGACGAAGAAGCGGGCATTCTGAAATCCGGCCTGCCTGAGCTCCTGCTTCATCGTGTTCGGGTCGATGGGGTATTCGTTGGGTGAGAGTTTTCCTCGCAGATCGGCCACGGCCCATTCAATGCGTTCAAAGAAATCCAGGCGGTTGGGCTCCAGAGCCAGGAACCGGCCACCAGGTTTAAGCACCCGCAGGCATTCCTGGTAGACCCTTTCCCTTTCCGGGAAATGATGCAAGACCCCGCCGAAAAAACAGACGTCCACCGAGCCGTCCTCAAGTTCCAGCCTTTCGGCGTCTCCTGTGGCGAAGTGTATCTGCCCGCCGTATTCCGGCCACAGGGTCTTGGCCTGCTCGATGAGTTCCGGTGAAATGTCGAGCCCGACCACCTCGGCCCCGCGCGAAGCCAGCAGCGCAGCCGAAACCCCCGAAGCGCAGCCAATGTCAACGATGCGCTGCCCGGTGAGGTCTGTTCCCAGGGTCTTGTCGAACATTTCCAGATATTCGTGCTTGTCGAAAGCCGCATAAATACGCTCCCGGGCCATCTTGTCCCAGAAGCGCTGCTCGCCGTGTTTGTCCTGGCTGGAATGGGACATGTTCTACTCCATGTCGGCGTGGGTCAGCATCGCCCCGCGCAGGAGTGGGCGCAGGGTGGCGCGCCCCAGGACCTTGTCCAGGTCATAGGGCATGATGCCCGTGCCGGGCCGCTGGAAGGCCAGGTCCTCCTCGCGCAGCATGTGCCCCGACGGGAGATCCCGGGCGACGATGATGGAACGGCGGCAGGCGGAGGCCATTTCCCGCTCGCCAGCCGAGGGCCAGATGCGGCCATGGCCGAGCTGGGCCTCCATGATGCGCACCTGATCCACCAGTGCTTTCAGCTCGTGCGGGTCGGCCGAGAACCAGTGGTCCGGGCCGGACAGGTTCTTGTCCAGGGTGAAATGCTTCTCCAGCAGGCAGGCCCCAAGGGCCACGGCGCCCAGACAGGCTGAAATCCCGTCGGTGTGGTCCGAGTATCCGATGGGGAAGTCGTACATGGCTTGCAGCGTGCTGATCCGCCGGAGATTCACTTCCGCAGGCGGGGTGGGGTAGAGGGAGACGCAATGCAGAATGGCCAGCTGGTCGTTGCCCTGGGAGAGCACGGCGTCCACGGCCCGGTCCACATCCGAGGCGTTGGCCATGCCGCAGGAGATGATCACCGGCTTCTTCTTCCCCGCCACATGCTGGATGAAGGGGGTATAGACGATGTCGTCGGAACCGATCTTGAATGCGGGAGTGCCGATCCGCTCCAAAAGGTCGACGGCCTGCCGGTCCGTCGGCGTGGACAGGGCCAGGATTCCCCGTTTGCGGGCATGTTCAAAGAGGACGGCGAAGGCCTCCTGCTTGAGTTCCAACCGCTTGAACATGGCGAGCATGGATTCCTTCACCAGCTTGCCTTGGGAACGATACTCATAGAACTGGTCCGGGGAGTTCATGAATTCATCGGCATGGAAGGTCTGGAACTTCACGCAATCGACCCCGGCGGCGGCCACGGCGTCGATCATTTCGAGGGCCAGATCCGGGTCGCCGTTGTGGTTGACGCCCACCTCCGCAATGATGAAACAGGGCCTACCAGGGCCGATCTCCCGATTTCCGATGGTGAGGCTTTTCATAGTCCACGATCCAAGGGTGCAGGTTGTACAGCGCCGCATTGGCTGAGCATGCTCTCCACCACTCTGGAGGCCCCTCTCCCGTCCACCTGCGCTGCGCAGCACCGGACGAGCGCAGCCCGCGCATGCGCATCCGCGGCAAGGGGCTCCAACAGCGCGGCCAGGCTCCGGGCGTCCAGCTCTCCCGCCGGCCCAAAGGACAAGGCCGACCCGACCTCCTGGAGCCGCCGGGCTATTCCCGCCTGGTTGTCCGCCAGGACAAGGCAGGCGAAGGGCACACCCATGAACATGAGCTCCCAGCAGGTGCTGCCTGCGGCGGACACGGCGAGGTCGGCCCAGGCCATGAGCCCCGGCATGTCGCTGACGGCATGCAGCAACGTGCACCTGCCTGGCAGGGTGGCGGCCAGGGCGCGCAGGGCGTCCGCATGCGGATTGGCTGCGCCGACAACCACCGTGACGTTCATGCCCGGGTCCGCCAGCAGGGCCAGGGCCTGCAGCACAAGCCCGGAGACATTGTCCGGGTCCGCGCCGCCAAAGGTCACCAGGATGTTGCGGGCGCGCTTTGGGTGCGGCGTATCCGCAGGGCGCGCCTCCAGGAACTCGCGGCGCAGCAGCGCGTATCGCGGCCCGATCAGGCGCAGGGCCTCGGAATTGAGCACAGGGCGCAGGGTCTCCGCTCCCATGTTTTGGTTCAGGTAGATGTCCGCATCGTAGGCGCGCCTGTCGCAGATGTCATCCATGACGAGGCTATTGCGCCCGGCAGCGCGCACGGCGCATTGGTAACCGGTGTCGAAATGGTAGCCGTCCAGCGCCACCCACCCTCCCTGGGCGCTGTGCTCCAGCAGCGTCGAGAGGTCAGACGGGTCCGGATGCACGGCCCCGAGCCCAGCAAACCCGAAACCTTCCGCAGCGATGCGCGCCCGCAACGGTTCGGCCTCGATGCGCCCGAGGAACTGCACCTGCCCGCCCTGTGCGGCCCACTCCTGCCCGAGCGCAAGCATGCGCATGACATGTCCTGTCCCCACGGTGGAGCTGGCGTCGGCGCGGATGGTGAGCTGCGCGGCCATCTAGCCCCCTGCGGCCCGCACGGTTTCGCGGATGACGGTCTGCACATCCCCGTCGGACAAGCCCGGATGCAGGGGCAGGCTCAGAATCTCCGCGTACGCCGACTCGGCGTTGGGGCACAGCCCTGGCCCGGTGTTTTGCGTCCGGCGGTAATAGGGGTGCAGGTGCACGGGGATGTAGTGCACGTTCGCGCCGATGCCCGCAGCGCGCAAGGCGCTGAAGACGTGGTCCCGGTCCGCCACGCGTACAACATAGAGGTGATAGGCGTGCCGCACGCCAGGGACGGTGGCCAGGGGCCGCACGGGGCTCCCGGCAAAGGCCTGGTCGTAGCGTGCGGCGATGTCGCGGCGGCGTTCCAGAAAATGCGGCAGCCTCGTCAACTGCGAGGCGCCCAGGGCGCACTGGATGTCCGTGATGCGGTAGTTCATGCCCAGTTCGATCATCTCGTAGCGCCAGGTGTTCTGCTCGCTGCGCTGGCGGAACTCGGAGTCTATGCCGTGGTTGCGGAAGCGGCGCAGCCGGTGCTCCAGCTTCGGGTCGGCCCCGACGACCATGCCGCCTTCGCCCGTGGTGATGTGCTTCACCGGATGGAAGCTGAAGACGGTGAGGTCGGCCAGGGCGCCTGTTCTGCGGCCCGCCGCCTCCGCTCCGATGGAGTGGCAGGCGTCGGCCACGAGAAAGAGCTTGTGCGCAACACAAATGCGGCGCAGCGCGTCGTAGTCGCAGGGCTGGCCCGCGTAGTCCACGGCGATGACCGCCCGCGTGCGCGGGGAGATCAGCCGCTCGACCTCGGAGGGGGGCAGCAGCAGGGTGCCGGGGTCCACATCGGCGAACACGGGGGTGGCCCCCACGTAGCGCACGCAATTGGCCGTGGCGGCAAAGGTCATGGCGGGGACGATGACCTCGTCGCCGGGGCCGATGCCCAGGGCGTGCATGGCGCAGTGCAGCCCCGCCGTGCCGTTGGACACGGCCACGCCAAAGTCCGCGCCGCAATACCCGGCCACCGCGCGTTCAAAGGCCTCCACACGCGGGCCGGTGGTCAGCCAGTCCGAGCGCAAGGCCTCGCAGACGGCCGTAACGTCGTCCTCGCTAATGCTTTGGCGTCCGTAGGGGATCATATGACCTCAAGGTGCTCCCGCAGCGATTCAATGGAAAGCTTCCAGGGGTTGTCCAGCGAATTGTACTCAAAGTCCTCGGACACCGGGGTGGCCGTGCTCTTGTCATAGCGTTCTTCAAAGAAGCGGAAGTTGGGCGTGATGACGAAATGGTCTTCATACTCCAGGGTGTTCCGCGCCTCGTCGCGCGGTATCATGATCTCGTGGAGCTTTTCGCCGGGGCGTATGCCGACAGTCTCGATGCGGCACTCGGGGCACATGGCGCGGGCCAGGTCCATGATGTTCATGCTGGGCAGCTTCGGCACGAAAAGCTCGCCCCCGACCATGCGCGACAGGCTTTTGGTGACGAAGTCCATGCCCTGCTGCAGGGTGATCCAGAACCGCGTCATGCGCGGGTCCGTGACGGGGAGAAAGCCCAACTTGCGCTGCTCCTGGAAGAAGGGGATGACGCTGCCGCGGCTGCCCAGCACATTGCCATAGCGCACCACGGAAAACCGGGTGCGGCCGGTGCCCGCGTATGCGTTGGCCGCGATGAACAGCTTGTCCGAGCAGAGCTTTGTGGCGCCATAGAGGTTGATGGGCGCGGCGGCCTTGTCGGTGGAGAGGGCCAGGACATGCGAGACCTGGGTGTCGATGGCCGCGTCGATGATGTTCTGCGCGCCCATGATGTTGGTCTTGATGACCTCGAAGGGGTTGTACTCCGCAGCGGGAACCTGCTTGAGCGCGGCCGCGTGGATGACCACGTCCACGCCCCGGAAGGCGCGGTACAGGCGGTCCTTGTCGCGCACATCGCCCAGGAAGAAACGGATGCTTTCGTGCCCGGAGAAATCCTGGGCCATCTCGTAC
Source organism: uncultured delta proteobacterium (assembly GCA_903843965.1). GTDB lineage: Bacteria > Desulfobacterota > Desulfovibrionia > Desulfovibrionales > Desulfovibrionaceae > Humidesulfovibrio. Next base: position 92,028 of record CAIMRY010000019.1, on the reverse strand, counting down.
TGTTTGAGTTCGTCGCGGCTCAGGATGATGACCTTGGCCGGGTTGTGCTGGGTCAGCAGGGTGTGGGCGAAGGCTCGACCAAAGGAGCCCGTGCCGCCGGTGATGAGGATGACTTTGCCTTCGAACATGGTGCCGCCTCTATAAGAGTTTCCAGTGGGGCCGAGTAAGGAAGATGTCTTGGCTTTTCGCAAAGTCCTCGGCCAGAATGGGCATGACGCGGACCTTGCGATTGATCCTGTCCTCGGTGATGCGGGCCAGTTCCCCCAGGCGCGTGCGGTCCACCTCGCCCACCACCAGAAGGTCGATCAGTCCCGTGTCCTTGCCCAGGGCATAGTCGTCCAGTATGTAGACCGCCTCGACCTTCCCCAAGCTGGCCAGCACCTCGTCCAGGAGTTTGTCGATGCCCAGGGTCTTGCGCACGATGGAATGGATCTCCGGGAAGAATGGGTGCTCCGTGTTGGCCCCAAAGTACGCCGAGCGGCCGTTTTGTGTGCGGGTGAGATACCCGGCGTTCGACAGGCTGTCGAGCTCCTCCTTGAGGGCATTGGGCGAGAGAGCGAACTCCTTGGCCAGCTCCCGCAGATAGCAGGACACTCCCGGATTCAGGAACAGCTTCAAGAGAAGCTTGATGCGTGTTTTGGATGTGAACAACTGCGTGAGCATGCGTAGTTCGTACAGAAAAACAGGACAAACGTCAACAGCAGGATGCGCGGAATCGTGTTCTGTTCATCCCCTCCCGCCCCCCATCATCCACACCATGTTCTCGGCCCGCAGCCCAAGCCGCAGCCGGATGCTCCGCCACTCCCGGCCCGGCCCGCACTGTCGCAGCAGCGAAAAAGCTCCAGCACGCCTGCGCCGCAGGCCACAAGCGAAACCCCGCTGTCCGGATCATTGTGCAGCACGTGGCCGGGCTCGGCCAGGTCGCGGAAGGGCTCGGCCTGGGCGCAAGCTTCGAGGATGGCAAGTTTGTCCACCTGCCCGCCAATGCTGGCATAGGTGTAGGCTCCGGGCAGCGGCGGCCCGCTGGCGCGCACCAGCCGGACGATGTCTGCTGCGGGCCGGGTCCAGTCGATGTAGCCGTCCTCCGGCAGGCGCGGGTAGCCCCGAAAGCCCGCCGTGTCGTCGGCGCGGGCCTCGTACAGGGCGAAGCCGGGGTCGCGGGCCAGCGCCTCCAGCGCCGCCACGAAGCCTTGCGGCACTGCGGTCTCCAGCCAGGCCCAGACCTGGGCGTTGGCCACCTCCGGCGACAGGGGCAGGAACTCCTGGTGCACCACGCGCCCGCAGTCCAGCTGCCCCGGCTGCATGACGTGGATGGTCAGGGCCAGGCGCTCTTCCCCGCGCAGGATGGCCCAGGCCTGGCAGGCATTGCCCCGGTAGCGCGGCAGCTCGCCGGGGTGGGCGTTGAGCACGCCCAGCGGGAACAGTCCCAGCACCAATGGCCCGAGCACGCCGACCCAGTTCATGCTCACCCCGACGTCGCAGCCGGACAAGAGGGTCAAAACCTCGGACGAGGACGCGCTGCGCGCGCAGAGAAACGGGCAGCCGAGCTGCCGCGCCAGGCGCTCAAAGTCGGCCTCGGTGCGGGTGTACTCTGGCGCAGCCGGGGCGGTGAGCACGCAACCGACCTCGTGCCCGGCCCGGACCAGGGCCAGGGCGGCGTCGTGGAGCATCTGGGTGCGGCCGATGACGGCGACGCGCATGGGCCACCTCGCGGGGGTTCGGGTTGTGCCACCAATGTAGCCCGGTGCGCCGGGCGGCGTCAACACAGGGGGCGAAACAGCGCCCGCGCGCTCCCGGCCCTTGCCTCTTGCCGCGCTCCCGCGTACTTCCCCGTCCATGCGCATCACCCTGATGATCCCCTGTTTGGTGGAGGACTGCCTGCCCGAGATCGGCTTGGCCGTGGTTTCCGTGCTGGAGCGCCTGGGCGTGGGTGTGGACCACCCCAGGGTGCAGACCTGCTGCGGCCAGATGGCCTGGAAGACCGGCGATGTGGCCCGCGCCCGGGCCCTGGCCCTGCGCAGCCTGGAGCTGTTCGCCGGGCCTGCGCCCGTGGTCTGCCCGTCGGGCTCTTGCGCCAAAATGCTGCGCACCTACCCGGAACTCTTTGCGCCCGGCACGCCGGACCACGCCCGCGCCCTGGACCTGGCCGGGCGGGTGTTCGAGTTCTGCGAATTCGTGCTTTCCCTGCCCGGAGCGCCGGACATCGGGGCGGAGTGGAACGTCCGCGCCGCCCTGCACCGCTCCTGCCAGATGGACGGCTCCGACGCGCCGCAGCGGCTGTTGTCCGCCGTGCGCGGCCTGACCCTGCTGGAGCCGGAGCGGCCGGAGCGCTGCTGCGGCTTTGGCGGGCTGTTCAGCCTGCAGTTCCCCGCCGTGTCCGAGTCCCTGCTGGAGGACAAGGCCCACGAGCTGCTGGCCCTGGACCCGGAGATCCTGGTCAGCGCCGAGCCCAGCTGCCTCATGAACATCAGCGGCTACCTGGCCCGCCTGGGCCGCCCGGTGCGCCCGCTGCACGCGGCCCAGGCGCTCGACCACGGGCTCGACCTGGGGCTGCAAGGAGCCCTGACCGGAGCCCTGACTGGAGGCCCGACATGGAGATAAACCCGCGCGATTTTCGCGAACAGAGCGAAAAGGCCTGCCACGACGCCACCCTGCGTGCCGTGCTGGACCATGCCACCCGCTACTTTCAGGCCAAGCGCGGGGCCGCGCTGGAGACCTTTGCCGACCGCGAAACGCATTTCGCCCGGGCCCGGGCCGCGCGGCTGGCGGCCCTGTCCCGCCTGCCGGAGCTGCTGGAGCAGCTGGAGCAAACCGCCACAGCCGCCGGAACACGGGTCCACTGGGCGGCGGACGCGGCCCAGGCGCGCGAGATCATCACCGGCATCGCCCAGGACTGCGGGGCCAAGGTCGTGGTCAAGGGCAAGAGCATGGTCACTGAGGAGATCGCGCTCAACCCCGCGCTGGAGGCTGCCGGGATGGAGGTTTGGGAGACCGACCTGGGAGAGTTCATCGTGCAGCTGGCCGGGGAGCCGCCCTCGCACATCATCGCGCCCTGCATCCACAAGTCCCGCGCCGATGTGGCCGCGCTGTTCCGCGCGAAGCTGGGCCTGCTCGGCCTGTCCGGTCTGGACGGCCTGCCCGGCCAGGAGAACCTGAGCGACGCCGCGAGCATCCCGGAGCTGACGCTCCTGGCGCGCAAAGCCCTGCGCGAGAAGTTTTTGGCCGCAGACCTGGGCGTCACCGGGGTCAACATCGCCGTGGCCGAAACCGGCAGCGTCATTCTGGTGGAGAACGAGGGCAACATCCGCATGTCCACCACCTGCCCGCCGGTGCACGTGGCGGTCATGAGCCTGGAGAAGGTGGCGGCCACCCTTGAGGACGCGGCGGACATCCTGCGCGTGCTGCCGCGCAGCGCCACGGGGCAGAAGATGTCCTCGTACGTGTCCGTGCTCACCGGGCCGAGACGTCCGAATGAACAGGACGGCGCGCGCGAGACGCACCTCGTCATCCTGGACAATGGCCGTTCCGAGGTGCTGGCCGAGCCCATCCTGCGCGAGGCGCTGTTGTGCTTCCGCTGCGGGGCCTGCCTGAACTCCTGCCCGGTGTACCAGACCATCGGCGGCCACGCCTACGGCTCCGTGTATTCCGGCCCCATCGGCGCGCTCTTGTCCAGCCTTTTGCTGCCAGCGCAGGACACCCGCGACCTGCCCTTCGGCTGCACGCTCTGCGGGGCCTGCAAGCGCACCTGCCCGCTCGGCATCGACCACCCGAGGCTGATGCTGCGCCTGCGCGAGCGGGTCTGCCAATCGAGTGGAACGGGGCTGGCGGGAGCGGCGCACTCGTTTCTGGCCCTGCATCCGCTGTTCTACCGCCTGGCCGTGGGCGCGGCCCGGGCCGTGGACCCGAACCTGGACCTTTTGCCGCGCCTGCCGGGCTTCCCCGGCCTGGCCAACTTCGTGGATACGCGCCAGCCGCCGGAGCTCAAAAAGCCCTTTTCCGCGCAATTGCTAAGACTTCGCAAAAAGCAGGCCCGCACGAAGAAGCCCCATACGAACAAGGGGGACGCATGAGCAGCGCAAACGCCCGCGAGGGCATCCTGGCCACCCTGCGCGCAGGCCTGGCCGCCGCGCCGCTCTCCGTGCCCGCGCCCCCGGCCCGGCCCGCGTCCCTTTCTGTTGGACCAGATGCCTGGGCGCTTTTGGCCGCCGTGCTGGAGCCCCTGGAGGTGCGCCTGCGCCTGGCCGCCACGCCTGCCGAGGCCGCACGCCACGTGGCCGACATCGCCCGGGAGCGCGGGGCGGCGTCCTACGCCCGCTGGGCCGACCTGCCCGCCGCAGCCGAGATGGACGCGGCCCTGGCCGGGCTCACGCGGCTTGAGCCGAACCCGTCAGGCTGTTGCCAGGCCCTGGCACGGGCGGACCTGGGCCTGACCTTTGCCCAGGCCGCGCTCATGGATTCCGGCAGCCTGGTGCTCGTGGCCGGACCGCAGCGCCCGCGCAGCGTGTCGTTGCTGCCGCCCACGCATGTCTGCCTTGTGCCGCGCGCAGGGCTAGTGGCGGATGTCTCGGCCCTGCCGGAGCTGCTGCGCCGCCACGCCGCCGCTTCCGGCGCGTTCCCCCAGGGCCTGTTGCCGTCCTGCCTGAACCTCATCACCGGGCCCTCCAGCACGGCGGACATCGAACTGGTGCTGGTGCGCGGGGTGCACGGGCCGGGCGCGCTGGACGTGGTCGGGCTGGACTGGGACCTGGAGTAAGAGAGCAAGAGAAGATGCCTCCGGCGGCCTGGGGCCTGAGGCCCCCGGACCCCCCAGTACGCCGAACGGGCTGCTTCAGGAGGAACCTGAAACAGCCCGTTCGGCTTGTGCGGGGCGGGGGAAGTTGGGGTTATCGTTATTTTTGGGCCAACCGCGCGCGGGGCTTTTCGGGGTCTGCGACGGAGAACCTGTGCGCCTTGCCAGCGCCCAGCCCTGCCAAGGCATCGGCCCACGCCACCCTGTTCAAGACCGCTGGGGATTCCAAAGGGCCTCAGGCCCTTTGGCCGCCGGAGGCATAGTCCGCCTGTTGCCCCACTCCCAGCGCGGCCCAGAGCTTCGGGGTCTGCGCGGCCAGGCTGAAGCGCTGCTCGGCTGTCCGGCGCGCGGCCTGGGCCATGCGCTCCAGCAGGTCCGCGTCGCCCGCCAGGAGCAGCACGTACTTGGCCCAGTCGCCGGGCTCCTCCACGAGGAAGCCGTCCTTCCCGTGGCTGACGATCTCGCGGTTGAAGCCCACGCTTGATGCGATGGGCACCACGCCCGAGGCCATGTACTGCAAAATCTTGAAGCCGCACTTGCCGCGCGTGTATTCGTCGTCAGTCAGCGGCATGAGCCCGCACTGGAAGCCGCGCAGCTGGTCGGGCTCCAGGAAGGGGCTCCAGCGCTCGAAGCGCACCAGCTCCTCCAGCTCGCCCTGGTAGGGCTTGTCCGCCACCACGCGGATGTCCAGGCGCTCCCTGTACGGGGCCAGCTCGCGCAGAACCTCCGGCAAAAACCAGAGGTTGCCGGAGGTGCCCATCCAGCCCACGCGGAAGGGCGGCACGGCGGCGGCGTCGGGCGGGGCCGGGGTGTATTTTGCGGTGTCGATGAGCGTGGGCAGCACGAAGATGTTCTGCTGGTGCGCTCTGGCGTGCTTAGCCAGGTAGCTGTTCCCGGCGATGACAAGATCCACGCGGGCGCAGGTCTCGGCAAAGCGCCGGGCGATCCTGGCCGATTTCTCGGCGCTGCCCGGCTGGCCCACCTCCGCCGGGTGCAAGGCCCAGAGGGCGTCGTCCACGTCGTAGACCAGGCGCTGGCAGCGGCGGCGGATGAGCGCCAGCTCGAACGGCGCGAAGAGCTTCTGCTGGATGACCATGACCCGTGCGCGCGGCAGGGTGAACAGGAAGGCCAGGCGTTTGTGGAAGGCCTTGGGCGCGCGCCGCCAGTCCACCGCAAGGCCGACCGCCCGGCCCGCCGCCACAAAGGGCAGCACCCGGAAGCGCACGCTGGGCAAAGTCTCGCCCGAGGGCGTCAGAAAGAAAACATCGAGGATGTCGAGGACAGCGGGGACAGCACCGGGTTCGTTCATGCGCGCACCCCCTTGGCGGTCAGCAGGTCTTCGACCATGCGCAGGTAGGGCGCAAGGCCGCAGGGCCGGTCGTCGGGCCAGACGAACGCGGGGCGGCCCTGCGCCTGGGTCGGTTCGGCGGCTGCGGCCTCGATGAGTCGCGCCAGGCCGGGCGCGTCCTCCGGGTCGGACAAAATGTGGCGCTGCGGCACAAAGACCGCGCTGCCGTTGCGGCTGCTCGATATGGACGGCAGGCCGCAGGCCAGGGCCTCCAGCACGGCGTTGGAGCAGGCGTCGTAATAGGTCGGCAGGGCGAAGACATCCGCCGCGCCGTAAAAGCCCGGCATGTCCGCCACCCTTCCCGCGAAGCGCACGCGGCCTTCCACGCCGAGCTCCCGCGCCAGCTTGAGCCAGCGGCCCGGCCCGCGCCCCCCGGCCACGGCCAGGCAAAAGCGTGGGGGCAGCAGCGCCAGCGCGCGGATGAGCGTGCCCACGCCCTTGAGCGCGAAGTTCGTGCCTGCGGTGCAGACCACCACGTTGCTGTCAGCAAGGCCCAGCGCCGCGCGCAGCTCGGCCCGGCGCGTGGGCGGCAGCGGGGCGAAGCGGTCCAAATCAGGCCGGTTGTAGACCACGCTGACCCGCGCCGGATCAAGGGCCGGGTGGGCCGCCAGCAGCCAGTCGCGCACCAGGTCGGACACGCAGACGATGTGCTGGCGCGCGCTTTCCGGCGCGTCGAACTGCCGGGCCTCCAGCCAGGCGATGACCGCCGAGGAGGGCGACAGCGCGCGGCGCAGGCGCTTCCACAGCAGGGCCGGGCCAGCGCCGTGGGCCGCCTCGGTCAGGCGGTTGAACACGGTCTGCGGGCCGCCGCCCACGCGCAGGATGTCCTGGCTCCAGGTGCGGCCCAGGCCGATGACCACGTCGTAGCCCTCGCGTTGCAGGTGTTGCTCCACCGCGTGGGCGAACCAGAGGTTTTTCAGCGCGCGGCCCAGGGGCGGACGGCCCAGCACCACCGGGCGCACCCCGGCCGGGGGAGTCCCCTCGGCCCGGCCGCAGAGGAAATCCACGCCGTGGCCCTGGGCGGCCAGGATCTGGGCCAGGCGCCAGCCAAAGCCCTCCGCGCCTCCGTAGAGGCCCAGGCGGGGCATGGTCAAGGCGATTCGGGCCTGCGGCATTGCGTTGTTCTCCAGGAAGCGGGGTGGCCGCAGTCTTGAACGAAATCGCCGCCTTTGACAAGCCGCGCAGGCCTGGGGCATAGCACGGGAGACTGCGCGCGATTGTCCTGCATGCCTGTCTTGTCCAGCACGATTGCCCGGTCGTGCATGAAAACCCGGTCGTGCGAGCGCAGACCCAAGGAGTCCCCCCATGTTTCCCACCCTCCCGGCAGACCAGGCCCTGCTCCTTTTGCTGAACCAGGATTGGCGCGCGCCCGTGCTCGACCTGGTCCTGCCGCTGTTCTCGCTGCGTTCCCTGCTGTTCGTCATCCTGTCCGGGCTCTTGGTCTGGCGCTGCCAGAAGCGCGGCAAAAGCCAGGCCCTGTACTTCATCCTGCTGGTGCTGGCCATGGGCGTTTCCGACCTGGCGTGCACCCAGGTCAAGCGCGCCGTGGGCCGCCTGCGCCCGGAAAACGCCGTGGGCGGCACCTTCCACCAGCAATCCGGCCAGTGGCAGCGCCTGCCTGTGGACCTGGCCCCGGACCGCGAGCGCGGCACATCCTTCCCCTCGGCCCACGCCGCCAATTCCGCCGCCCTGGCCCTGTTGGCCATGTGCTTTTGGCCACGCCTGCGCAGGGGCCTCTGGGCCCTGCCGCTGCTGGTCGGCTGGTCGCGGGTGTACCTGGGCAAGCACTATCCCACGGATGTGCTCGGCGGCTGGCTGCTGGGCCTGTGCGTGGGCTGGCTGGTCTGGCTGCTGTGGCGGGCGGCGGCGCGTCGCTGGTGCCTGCAACTGCGTGCGGAGCCGGCGGAAGAGAAGGCGGAATATGCCTCCGGCGGCCAGGGGCGCTGCCCCTGAACCCCGCCGTGGGCCTGAGGCCCCCGGACTCCCCATCGGCCTTGGCCGGGGCGGCGCGGGCCGATGCCTGGGTTGGGATGGGATTGGATTGGCTGGCCTGCAGCAAGGCGCGCAGGTTTTTCGTCGCAGACTCCGAAAAGCCCCGCGTGTGGTTGGCCCCTTTGAAGAGGGGCGGGGCGGCTGGCGAAGATTTCTGGCCTGCGCCGACCGGATGGCTGGAGGTCTTTCGCTGCTTCAGCTCCCCCCTGTTACGATTTGCCGCCTCAAAAATAATGAATAATACCCCCGGCTTCTCATGCCCCACCAAAGCCGAACGGGCTGTTTCAGGTTCCTCCTGAAGCAGCCCGTTCGGCGTACCGGGGATTCCAAAGGGCCTCAGGTCCTTTGGCGGGGTTCAGGGGCAGCGCCCCTGGCAGGAGGTCGGCTAGCCTTCCGCCTCCTCCGCCTCCTCCAAATCCATGCCCGCGCGCTTGTAGGCCCGGTACACGGACAGCCCGAGCCAGGCCGAGGCCCCCAGCAGCGCCAGGCTGACGCCGATGGACAGGGCCCGGCCCATGGCCGACTCCGCGCCCACGCCGCCGCCGAAGATGGCGAACACGAGGTTCTGCGGGATGTAGCCCACGGCGGAGCCCAGGACGAAGTAGCGCGCCGGGATGCTGGTGACCCCGGCGGCCATGCTGGTCAAGAGGTTGTGGCCCACGGGCAAAAGCCGGATGGCCAGCGAGGTGCGGAAGGGCCCGGTGCGCAGGAAGGCGTCAAGCTTGGCCGCGCGCTTGCCGAAGCGCGCCAGCACGAAGTCGCGGCCCAGGTACCGGGCCACGGTGAAGTCGATGGCGCAGGCGGCGGATATGCCCAGGGTGGCCAGGAGCGTGCCCCAGAACCAGCCGAAGGCGTACCCGCCGAGGAAGGATGGCAACTGCCTGGGCATGCCCAGGGCCGAGACCAGGGTGGTGAGGCCGACGAAGATCAGCACCCCTGTGGGGCCGTTGCCCTGCACCTGGGCCAGGATCCACTGGCGGTCGGTGATGTGGTTCTCCAGGCCCAGGCTGCGCCCCAGCAGGATGAGCCCGCCGAACACGGCCAGCATGGCCAGGCCCTTCAGCACGGGTATGAGCCCGCTGGGATTAGCCACGGCCTGCGTCTCCGCGTTTGGCTGCACGTTTGGCCGCGCGTCGCTCTCGCCGACTCAGCCCTGTCTCGGACGCGTCAGATGAGCCGGACGGTTCGCCGCGGGTGCTGGTGATCAGGCAAAAGCCCAGGAACAGGGCCAGGCCTTGGGCCACGCCAAAGACCAGGTCCTGCTGGAGCCACGCGTACCACACGCCCGCGCCCGTGCCCAAAAGCAACGGGATGAACGGCCAGCGTGGACGGCGCGTGCTCAGTTGCGGCAGGTTCAGCAACCCGCGCCAGAGCACGGCCAGCACGGCCACGATCTGCATGAGCACGGCGAAGGCGATGAGCTGCGTGGGCAGCGGCACAAGCACGGTTGCGGGCATGAGGGACTCCTTGGCGGCGGGGGGCTGGCCCCGGCGTTAGGCGCGGCTGCGGGCCGCGGCCTTGAGGGCGTCTTCGTGACGGCCCTGGTGGTTGAGGGCCAGGACCAGGGTGTCCCAGAACTCCTGGCGCTCGGGCATGAGCGCGGCGCTTTGCCGGGCCAGCACCTCGGCGATCTGCGGGTCCTCGCCGCCGTCCAGGTACAGCCGCGCCAGCATGTGCATGGAAAACGGGTCGTTGGGATTGGCCGAAAGCGCCAGGTGCAGGCACTCCCGCGCGCGGGCCGGGTCGCCCTGGGCCAGGGCCACGCGGGCCAGGGGCCGCAGGGCTGCGGCCTCGGTGCCGGGGGTTTCAAGGGCCTTCTGGTAGAGCTCCGCAGCAGCGGCCAGGTCGCCCTCGGCTTCGGCCAGGGAGCCCAGGCGCACCAGGCTGAAGCCGTGGCCGGGGTCGAGCTCCAGGCAGCGCTCGTAGGATGTGCGGGCGCAGGCGAGTTCGCCCAGGCGCTGGCAGGCCCAGCCCAGGTTGTAGTGGGCCATGACGTTGTCCTCTTCCGCCGCCGCCACCTGCTCGAACTCGCGCCGGGCCAGGTCGGCCTTGCCCATCTGGGCGTAGCAAATGCCCAGCGAATTGCGCGCCAGCATGTTGGCCGGGTCGGCCAGCAGCGCCAGCTGGAACTCCTCCACGGCGGCGTAGAGGTCGCCCTCCACGAACAACCGGTCGGCCGCGACATTGAGCGACAGGCTGCCGAACATGGCCACGCGCGGGGCGGGCAAAAGCAGGGCGTGCTCCAGGGCCTTGGCCGCGCAGTCCAGCACAGCGCCCTTGGCCAAGTGCAGGAAGGGGTGCCGGGCCAGGCCCACGGCCAGGTCCAGCCCGTACTCCGCCTGGGCCAGGCGGCACAGCGCGCGCGCGCGGCGCTCCAGCTCCTTCGGGTCGGCAGCGGGCAGAAAATGCACCAGCCCGCCCAGGCCGAAGCGCCCGCCAGCGGCCAGCGCGGGCGTCGTGTCCGGGCAGGCGGCGTCGCTGGCCGGATCGGCGCAGAGCAGGCGCTCGGCCAGGGCCGCCACCTGGGCCACGGCTGTGTCCAGGTCCTGCGCCTGTCCGCCGGGGAGACCGCCGGGAAGTCCGCCCGGGGCATCGTCCGCGCCCCCGGCGTTCGGCTCGGTCTGCGGTTGTTCGTGCGTGGACGTGGAGAGTATGCGCGTCAGCGCCACGCAGAAGTGCTCCGCGTTGCCGCGCGCCCGGCCGAACACGGCCAGGAAGTCGCGGTAGCCATAGAGTCCGGTGAGCGGGTCGCGCCGGGCGGCGATGGAGCTCTCGCCTGCGGCCCCGGCTGCGGCTCCGGCGGTGTTCTCGACGGCGAAGAGGCTCTCGCGCTCCGGGATCAGGGTCAGCCTGTCGCCGGGGTTCGGGGCCCAGGCCGGGTCGCCCGCGTGGAGCACCTCGGCGATGGACAGGTCCTCCCGCACCTCGGTCAGCACGATCTCGCCTTTGTACAGGGTGGGCGAGCGGTCGAGCAGATCCTCGCCCCCGGACCGGCGGGCCCCGCCTGCGCGCTCCCGCCGGGGCGACCAGACCAGGAAGCGCAGGCCCTCCTGTGCGCCCACGCAGCGGCCCAGGCTCACGGCCAGGCGCTGCATGGGCAGGGTCTCCAGCACGCGGCCGCCGGTCTTGACGATGTCGTTGAAATGGAAGACCCGGTCGCGGCCCTGGTCCTTGGCCGTGCCCACGGCCTTGTCCGCCGCGCGCAGCAGGATGCGCGCCTGCTCGCGCGGGGCGGCTTGGAACTGGCGTCCGCGCAGGCTCTGGGGATAGTTGGCGTAGCCCAGGCTGGCCGAGACGCTGATGGAGTCGCCCGTGACCTCGTCCTGGAAGCGCAGCGCGTCGATGGCCGCCCGCGCCTGTTCGGCCAGGGCCTGGCAGGTCTTGGGGCTGGCGTCGGGCACGAGCAGGGCGAAGGTGTCGTCGTGCAGGCGCGCGGCGCAGACATGGCGCGGGCACACGCTGGCGATGGCCTGGCCGGCCAGGGCGTTGATGCTGTCGCCCACGAGGTAGCCGTAGCGCTCGTTGATGCGCTGGAAGGCGTCCAGCTCCAGCCCGATGACCCCGAGCGACGCGCTGAAGCCTTGCAGCTCCGGGTCGGAGCGGCCCCCGGTGGTGGCCGCCAGGCTGTGCTGGATGAGGTCGATCTCCTGGGCCAGGCAGCCCAGGAAGTGGTCGCGGCTGGAAAGACCGGTCAGGGCGTCGGTGACGCTGCGCTTGTAGAGCAAGAGCTTTTCCAGCACGCAGGCGGCCAGGTGCTGGAGCAGGGGCGGCAGGGCCTTTGGCGCGGCCAGGCGCACCCCGCGCGCCACGAAGACGCCCAGGGTCTCGCCGTGGAGCACCAGCGGCAGGACCAGCTCCTGGGCCGGGTGGTCGTACTGGAGCGCCGGGCAGCTTTCGCCCTGGCGCGGGAAAAAGAGCGAGTACGACACAAAGGGCAGGAACTTGTAAATCCCGTCCTTGAGGGCGTGCTCCAGCTCGATCAGGTCCTGTCTGGTCAGGTTCACGGGCCTGTCGGCTCTGGCGGTGGCGAAGATGTCGGCTGGGGAACGCATGGGCGTCTGTCTACCCCGAGCCGGGTTGGAGCACAAGGGCCCGGCCGCCCGGGCCCGGAAATATCTGTGGACAGCGCTTCTGCTTCGTGCCATGCCAGCCTTTCCGAAACGAGACCGGGATGCATATGGACCACCTCGCCGACCCCACATTCCTTCGCCAGCATTGCCAGAAGTGGCGCACCCAAGGCCTGACCGTGGCCCTGGTGCCGACCATGGGCTTTCTGCACGCCGGGCACCTCTCGCTCATGGACCATGCGCGCACGTGCGCCGACCGCCTGGTGGTGAGCATATTCGTCAACCCCACCCAGTTCGGCCCCAATGAAGACCTGGACCGCTACCCACGCGACCTGCCCCACGACCTGAAGCTGGCCCGCGCCCACGGCGTGGACCTCGTCTTCGCGCCCGAGGCCGGGGCCATGTACCAGCCCGACCACGCCGCCTGGGTCGACGTGCCGGAGCTGGGCCAGGTGCTGTGCGGGGCCTCACGTCCCGGCCATTTCCGGGGCGTGTGCACGGTGGTGACCAAGCTCTTCGGCCTGGTCCGGCCCGATTTCGCCGTGTTCGGCCAGAAGGACTGGCAGCAGCTGGCCATCATCCGGCGCATGGCGCGGGACCTGGAGCTGGGCGTGGCGGTCATCGGCCGGCCCATCTTCCGCGAGGCCGACGGCCTGGCCATGAGCTCGCGCAATGTTTTTCTGACGCCCGAGGAACGCGACAAGGCCTCGGCCATCCGCCAGGGGCTGCTGCTTGTCCAGCAGGCCGTGCAGGCGGGCGAGCGCGACGCGGCCAAACTCGGCCTCATGTTCCGCGCGCACCTGGGCGAAAAGCTTGCCATGGCGCGCGTGGACTACGCCGAGCTGGTGCACCCCGAGGCCTTAAGCCCCGTGGCCAGGGTTGAAGCGCCCACGCTTCTGGCCGTGGCCGTGTTTGTCGGACGTGTGCGGCTTATAGACAACATCCTCTTGGAGGTATAAAAGCACGTGCCCAGACGGACGTTTTTGAGCGCCAAGATCCACGGCGCCACCCTCACCATGGTGAACCTGGACTACGAGGGCAGCATCTCCGTGGACACGGCCCTGCTCGAAGCGGTGGGGATACTCCCGTTCGAGCGCATCGACGTGTACAACCTGACCAACGGGGAGCGGCTGACCACCTACGCCATCCCCGGCGGCCCAGGCGAGATCTGCCTGAACGGCGCGGCCGCCCACAAGGGCGCGGTGGGCCAGAAGGTCATATTAGCGACATACTTGGAGCTTGAGGAAGGCGAGATCGCCGCGCACAGGCCCAGGGTGATTCGTGTGGATGCCGCCAACAGGCCCGAGGCGGCCCACTGATTCAAATCTTACCTGATATACTGGAGGACTTGCATGATTTCACCGAAAAGCCGCTACATGTTCACGTCCGAGTCCGTCACCGAGGGACACCCGGACAAGGTCGCCGACGCCATCTCCGACGCCGTGCTCGACGCCCTCATCGGCCCGGACCCCAGCTCGCGCGTGGCCTGCGAAACCCTCGTGACCACCGGCATGGCCTTCATCGCCGGCGAGATCACCACCAAGGCCTACGCCGACCTGCCGACCATCGTGCGCGAGACCGTGAAGGAAATCGGCTACAACAGCTCCGAGATGGGCTACGACTACGCCACCTGCGCGGTCATGTCCTCCATCGACAAGCAGAGCGCGGACATCGCCCAGGGCGTGGACCGCGTGAAGCCCGAGGACCAGGGCGCAGGCGACCAGGGCATGATGTTCGGGTTCGCCAGCAACGAAACCCCCACCCTGATGCCCGCGCCCATCTACTACGCGCACCAGCTTTCCCAGCGGCTGACCTTTGTCCGCAAGCAGGGCATCCTGAAGTTCCTGCGCCCCGACGGCAAGACCCAGGTGGCCATCGAGTACGAGGCCGGCAAGCCCATCCGCATCGACAACGTGGTCGTCTCCGCCCAGCACGACGAGAGCATCAAGCACGCCGACCTGGTCGAGGCCATCAAGAAGGAAGTCATCTTCCACACGCTGCCGCAGAACCTCCTCGACGACAAGCTGAAGATCTACGTGAACCCCACCGGCCGCTTCGTCATCGGCGGGCCCGTGGGCGACTGCGGCCTCACCGGCCGCAAGATCATCCAGGACACCTACGGCGGCGCGGGCGCCCACGGCGGCGGCGCGTTCTCCGGCAAGGACCCCTCCAAGGTGGACCGCTCCGGCGCGTACATGGCGCGCTATGTGGCCAAGAACATCGTGGCCGCAGGCCTGGGCGACGTGGCCGAGGTCCAGATCGCCTACGCCATCGGCGTGGCCGAGCCCGTCAGCGTGGTCTGCACCACCCACGGCACCGGCCAGGTGGCCGACGACGTGCTGACCAAGGCCGTGCGCGAGGTGTTCGACCTGCGCCCCTACTTCATCCTGAAGCGGCTTGACCTGCGCCGCCCCATCTACCGCCTGACCACCAACTACGGCCACTTTGGCCGGGAGCTGCCGGAATTCACCTGGGAGAAGACCGACGCCGCAGCGGATCTCAAGACCGCCTGCAAGGTCTAGAAGGAATGGAGCGCCGGGGGGAATGATTCCCCCCGGACCCCCTCAGTACGCGGGCGCTCCTGCGCGAAGACGGCTCACCGCGAGGCGTGGGAGGTGCGCATGAGCAACGGCATCCCACCCGCGCGTCCTTGAGTTTGACATTTCGTTGCGACAGGTGAAATATTGCGGGAAGATCAATTATCACAATTCTCGCCCGCAGTTTTCGCGTCGCGCTTCGGAAGATCAGGGGGCAAGAAGCGGCGGCGGATGCGGCGTGTGTTTCAGTGGCCTGATCAGTCTTCCGGGGGAGTCCTGATTGGCGGCCAGTTGCTTCTGGAAATCCCCTTGCACGCGGAAGCAGGGGAGACCCCCCACTGCGCAGAAACCAAGTAACCTTATCTTTCAAGGTTTATTTGAGCTGCTGCGCAACCTCTGGCGGCCGCGAAACGTCGTGATGACGGCGGAGCAGCCGGAGATGGTCAGGCGTGTTCTTGCGTAGATACAGTCTGAGGCGACTTTGCGCAGCGGTGGTGCTGCCGTGTCTTTGCTGGCTTGAAACTGTAACGCCAAGGAGAGGGTCATGAGAAAGAGCCTGTTCGGCAAGAAATCCGTCAACACGTCGTTGTTCCTGGCGCTTCTTTTTACTTTGTCACTGTGCATCTTTGTTCACGCAAGCAGCACCGTCGCCTCTGCAGCCAGTCCGGCAACATTTGACGGGGTTTGGAACGGGGCGACGACTTCCGGTTCCACGGTGGCTCTTACTCTTCAGCCAAAAACGAGTTCGCTGCGATACGGATCTCCGAGAAATTGCGCAGTGACCCTTGGTGCTCCTGTCGACATCGATGCCAAGAGCAGAAATTACGGAATCTCGATGGCGAACGGCGGGTTCTGCACGAAAATGGAATCCGGCAAGGTGCTTTTGCAGCTTGGCAGCGACGGCAATAGTTTGACCTTTGAAGCGCAGAGCGTGGACGGCAAGTCGCTGGACAAGGGAATGCTGCGGCGCTCCGGAAAGTAGGTTCGGCTCCGTGCCGTGGGCTTTGCTGTTTGGATCAAGGCCTGCGGCCAAGCGCATGATCAAAGGAGGGGAGCGGGCAGGGCCGACAACATGCCCGTGCAGGATTTGATCTAGGCGTTGGCGGGCGCCGTGCTTAAGGCTCGGGGCAGGATCGGACAGCGCCAGGGTTCAAGCGTGCTCGGGGAGTGGGGCAAAGACAACCGGCCATGGGGCCTGGCTGTGCTGGCCGTTCTGGACCATTCCCACGGGTTTTCTGCCCGGCGTGGCAGTGGGAACGCCGCAGCGGCCCGCCCGCTTTTGGGCCGAGGAAGCGCCGGGCGCGGCGATGCCTGCCCGGAGAGCCCGATGCCGGGCGTGGGAATGGCGGGTCGTCTCTTTTCTTTGCCCCCCGCCTGGGCTACACCAGCCCCATGACCGCAACCGACACGCCTTCCGGCAGCCCCAACGCTGCGCCTTCCTCCGCCGCCCTCGTCGCCCTGTACCGCAAGGTCGATTTGCGCCTCTTGCCCTACCTGTTTCTGCTCTACGTGGTGGCCTACCTGGACCGCGTCAACGTGAGCTTCGCCGCGCCGAGCTTAAGCCGCGAGCTTGGGTTCTCCAGCTCCGTGTTCGGCCTGGGCGCGGGCATGTTCTTCGCGGGCTACGTGCTGTGCGAGGTGCCGAGCAACCTCATCCTGCGCCGGGTGGGCGCGCGGCTGTGGATCGCCCGGATCATGGTCACCTGGGGGATCTGCGCCTGCGCCATGGCGCTCGTGCACACGGACTGGTCGTTTCATGTGCTGCGCTTCCTGCTCGGCGTGGCCGAGGCGGGCTTTCTGCCCGGCATCATCTACTACCTGACCCTGTGGTACCCAGCAAAGCTCCGCGCCCGGGCCGTGGCCCTGTTCATGGCCGCAACCCCGGTGGCGGGCATCGTGGGCGGGCCGCTCTCCGGCCTGCTGCTGGAGATGCACGGCGCAATGGGCCTGTCCGGCTGGCGCTGGCTGTTCCTGCTGGAGGGCGTTCCGGCGGTGCTTTTGGGCTTCTCCGTGCTGCGGTATCTGGCGGACGGCCCGGAGCACGCCCCCTGGCTCAACCCTGCCGAACGGGAGGCGCTGGCAGGCGAACTGGCGGTCGAACATGCCGCCGACGCGGGGGCGCACAGCGAGGCCCACGGCCTGTGGACCGTGCTGGGCACCCTTGCGCGCGACGGGCGGGTCTGGCTGCTCAGCCTCGGCTATTTCAGCCTGTGCGTGGGCATGTACGGGCTGGTCATGTGGATGCCCACGCTCATCGGCGAGATTTTGGGGCCTGGGGCCGGGCCGGAGCGCGTGGGGCTGCTCTCGGCCATTCCGTACCTGGGCGGGGTCGTGGGCATGGTGCTGATCGGACGGCACTCCGACCGCACCGGCGAGCGGCGCTGGCACACGGCCGGGCCGCTGTTCGTCAGCGCGGCGGGATTCGTGCTGGCGCTCTGGCCCGGGGGCGCGGCCCTGATCGGTCTGTCGGGGCCGTGGTGGAGCCTGGGCTGTTTCACCCTCGCCACCATCGGGCTGTGGGGCATGCTCGGGCCGTTCTGGACCATCCCCACGGGCTTTTTGTCCGGCGCGGCGACGGCGGGCGGGGTGGCGCTCATCAACTCCGTGGGCAATTCCGGCGGGTTCGTCGGGCCGACGCTGGTGGGCTACGTGCGCGACGCCACGGGCAGCCACGTCATGGGCTTTCTGTCCATCGCCGCCATCATGGTGCTGGGCGGCTGCGCGATCTTGTGGGTCACGCGCAGGCGGTAGGGAGTAATTGCCTCCGGCGGCCTGGGGCCTGAGGCCCCCGGACCCCCCAACGGGGGCGGGGCAGGGCGGCAAAGGCCGTTGCCTTGGCTGGGCGGGCGTCGGCAATGTGCGCGGAATATCCGGGGTTCCCCCGAATATTCCGCGCACGGTTGGCCCCCTTTGAGAGGGTAGGCGAAGCGGCAAAGAGAAAGGCGATCTCCCGTGGTTCACCCAAAGCCGAAAGGGCTGTCTCAGGTTCCTCCTGAAACAGCCCTTTCGGCGCAATGGGGGGGTCTGGGGGGCCTCAGGCCCCCCAGAGAAACTCCCCTATTTCCATACCTGCATGAACCCCGTGCTGTCCCCGCCGTTGTCGATGTGCCGGATGAGCGCGCTGCCGAACACGGCGGCGTCCACAAGTCCGTCGAGGGCCTTGAGCTGGTCCGGGTGCTTGAGGCCGAAGCCGAGCGCCACCGGGATGTCAAAGGCGGCCTTGGCTGCGGCCAGGCCCGTGCGGATGGTCTCCGGCAGGCCTGAGTCAAAGCCCGCCTGCACGCCCGTGGTGCCCAGCACGGACACGAAGTACACGAAGCCTTTGCCCTCTTTGGCGTAGAGCGCCATGCGCTCCGGCGTGGTGTTCAGGCCCACGAGAGGGATCAGCACCAGGCCTGCGGGGTCGAAGGCCGCGCGGACTGGCCCGGACTCCTCATGCGGCACGTCGGCCAGGATGATGCCGTGCACCCCGGCGGACGACGCATCGCGCGCGAAGCGCTCCAGACCGTACTGCAGCACCGGGTTCAGGTAGCCCATGAGCACCAGGCCGGCCTTGAAGCGGCCCTTGCGCACGGCCAGCTCGCGGAGAATCCAGGCCAGGTTCACGCCCGCGTCCAGGCACTTGAGCGAGGCGTGCTCGACCACGGGCCCGTCGGCCACGGGGTCGGAGAAGGGCATGCCGATCTCGATGATGTCGGCCCCGGCGGCGTCCAGCTGGTCGATTTCGTCCCAGAAGCGGGATTTGTCCGGGTAGCCTGCGGGCAGGAAGGGAATCAGGCCCAGGCGGCCCTTGGCCCTGGCGGCATTGATGCGTTTGGTCAGGATGTCGTTGCTCACGTTGGCCCCCTACGCCTTATTGGCCAGGTAGTCGTTGACGATGTCCAGGTCCTTGTCGCCCCGGCCCGAGAGGCAGACCACCACGTGGCTGCCCGGCTTCATGCCGTGCGCGTTGGCCAAGGCCCAGCCCAGGGCGTGGGAGCTCTCCAGCGCGGGCATGATGCCCTCGTTGCGGCTCAGGGTCACAAAGGCGTCCAGCGCCACGTCGTCGGTGACGGACACGTACTGCGCCCGGCCGCTGGCCTGGTAGGCCGCATGCTCCGGCCCCACGCCGGGATAGTCCAGCCCGGGCGCGATGGAGTGGGAGGGCAGTATCTGGCCCTCGGGCGTCTGGATGAGCTGGGTGTGCATGCCGTGCAGAACGCCGGGCGAGCCCTGCTTGGACAGGGGCGCGGAGTGGTAGTCTCCGGGCTTGCCGCTGCCTGCGGCCTCCACGCCGATGAGCTTGACGCGAGCGTCGGGCACGAACTCGTGGAAGGACCCGATGGCGTTTGAGCCGCCGCCCACGCAGGCCACAACGTAGTCCGGCAGGCAGCCCGCCTGGTCGAGCATCTGGCCGCGCGCCTCCCGGCTGATGACGGACTGCAGCTCCCGCACCAAGAGCGGGAAGGGGTGCGGCCCGGCGGCGGTGCCGAAGCAGTAGTGGGTGGTCTGCTGCTCGACAATCCAGGCGCGCAGGGCTGCGTTGATGGCGTCCTTCAGGGTCTTGGTGCCGGACTCCACGGGCACCACCGTGGCCCCGAAGAGCTTCATGCGGCGCACGTTGAGGCTCTGGCGCTCGACGTCGAGCGCGCCCATGTAGATGACGCACTCAAGCCCAAAGCGCGCGGCGGCCAGTGCCGTGGCCACGCCGTGCTGGCCTGCGCCGGTCTCGGCCAAAAGCCGCGTCTTGCCGAGCTTCTTGGTCAAGAGGGCCTGGCCGATGGTGTTGTTGACCTTGTGCGCGCCGCCGTGGGCCAGGTCCTCGCGCTTGAGCCACAGCTTCACGCCCAGCTTGGCCGAAAGGTTCGGGCAGAAGGTGAGCGCCGTGGGTCGGCCCACAAAGTGGGTCAGCTCGCTTTGGAGCTCGTCCTGAAACTCCTTGGAGGGCAGGATGCGCTCCATGGCCTCCTCCAACTCCAGCAGCGGGGGCATGAGCAGCTCGGGCACGTATTGCCCGCCGAATATGCCGAAATAGCCTTTCTTCACGGGGTCACCCCTTGGGTTTGGGCCGCGCGGACCGTCTTGAGTGCGGCAAAGGCCGCGCGCAGCAGTGTTTCGTCCTTGATGCCGGGCGTTTTTTCCACGCCGGAGTTGAGGTCCACGCCGACCAGCCCCTGGCCTTGAGCTGGGGAGCCGGGGGAGCGGAACCGGGAAATCAGGCCGGGGAGGTTCGCCGGATTCAGCCCCCCGGCCAAGAGCCATGGCCGCGGGAATTTCGCGTTCGCCAGGATCTCTGCGGCCTTGCCGTTGTCGCCGGAGCCTCCTTCAGACCCGATGGCCCGGCCATGCCCGCCGCCGCCCGCGCCCGCGTCCACGAGCATCATCCCGCAGTATGGCGCGTAGCGGTCCAGCTCGGCCTGGAAGGCTTCGAGGCTGGCGGCTTTTTCAGGCCAGAAGACCTTGATGATGCGGCCCGGCCCCATGCGCTCCGCCAGGACCTGGCAAAAGGACTCGGTCTGGCCGCCATGGAGCTGGGCCAGGTCCAGCCGCCCGGCGGCCATGAGGCTCAGGGCCTCCATGGGCTTCTGGTCCACGAACAGGCCGACCTTGCGCACGCCCGGCAGGCCCATGCGCGGGAAGTCGAGGCCCGCCGGGAATTCCGGCGTGGTGTTGCGCGGGCTGCCCGGGTGGAAGATGAAGCCCAGCAGGTCGGCCCCCAGCTCGGCGCAGAGCAGCGCGTCCTCCTCCCGGGTCATGCCGCAGACCTTGACCAGCAGTCCGCCCGTCTCAATGGTCATTTCGCCTTCCTTGTTTTGGCCACGTCGGTCAGTTTCTTCAATGCCGCGCCGGGGTCGGCCTGGGACATGAGCGAGGTGCCGATGAGCACCGCGTCGTAGCCCCGGTCGGCCATCTCGGCCAGCTGCCCCGGCTCGGACAGGCCCGAGGCGCTGATCCACAGCTCCTTGTCCTGCTTGTGCGGGGCCAGGCGGCGCGAGACGCCAAGGTCCGTGGTCAGCCGGTCCAGGTCGCGGTTGTTGACCTGGATGATTGAAGCCCCGGCCTCGCGCGCGAGGTCCAGGTCGGCCTCGTCAAAGACCTCGCACACGGCCTCCAGCCCGTACTGGCGGCAGGCGTCGAGCATCTCCCTCACCTGGGCCGCGCCCGCGAACAGGCGTATGATGACGAGCAGGGCCGAGGCAGGCGTGGCTGCGGTCTCCACCACCTGCAGCGGGTCCAGCAGGAAGTCCTTGCGCAGCATGGGCCTGCCCGCAAAGGCCATGTCGGCCAAGAAGCGCAGGTCGCCCTGGAAGTGGGCGCGCTCGGTCAGCACCGAGAAGCAGGCGGCCCCGTTGTCGGCATAAATGCGGGCCACGTCCGCAGGGGTCCGGTCCAGGTTGATGACCCCGCGCGAGGGCGAGGCGCGCTTGTACTCGGCGATGACAGCGGGAGACCCGGCCCGGCGCAAAGCCTGGCTGAAGCCCGGCCGCGCGTTGATCTCCGAGTAGTTCCACGGCGTGGGCAGTTGGCCTTCCTCGGCCTGCCTGCGCAACAGGGCGATGGACCCGGCTTGCGCGTCCCGGAAGCGCTCCAGCATGCTGGCCTTACTCCCCGGCGACATGGACGAACCTCCGCGCCGCGCCGTCGGCCACGGCCTGCCTGGCCTCGCGCATGCACTCGGCCAGGGGTTTGCCCGTGGCCAAGTGCAGGGCCGCGCCCAGGTTGAGCGCGGTCATGTCCTGCATGGCGGCATTGGCCTTGCCGGTGAGCACGTCCTGGATGGCTTTGAGCGCGGCGGGTTTGTCGGCCACGCGCACCTCGTCCGGGTCGTGGCTGGGGAAGCCGTACGCGCGCGCGTCCAGGTCCAGCGGGGTGACCGCGCCCCGGTCCAGCACGAAGCCCATGTTCTGGCCAAAGGGCGTCAGTTCGTCAAAGCCCCCGGCCTTGTCGTCGCCGCCATCGCCAAAGCCGACCGTCCCGTGGATGACAAAGGCGGTGAGGCCCGGCGCGGTGAGGGCCAGGGTCTCGGCCATGAGCCCCAGCGCGCGCGCCTGCCCCACGCCGAGCAGCTGGTGCGAGGGCCGGGCCGGGTTCAAGAGCGGGCCCATGAGGTTGAACAGGGTGCGCACGCCCAGCTCCCGGCGCACGGGCGCGATGTGCGCAAAGGACGGGTGGTAGTGCGGGGCGAAGAGGAACACGAAGCCCTGGCGCGCCAGCTCCGCCGCCACCTCGTCCGGGCCGGTGTCGAGCCGGATGCCCAGGCCCTCCAGCGCGTCGGCGCTGCCGCTGGAGGACGACACGGCGCGGTTGCCGTGCTTGACCACCCGGTGGCCCAGGGCCGCCAGGTACAGGCTCACCGCCGTGGAGCAGTTGAAGCTGTTGGAGAGATCGCCGCCGGTGCCCACGATGTCCAGGATGGGCCGGTCTGTCGGCAGATTGGTGACCAGGTGGGCACGCTCCAGGCCCGCGCGGGCGGCGGCGGCCAGCTCCAGCGGGGTCTCGCCCTTGGCCCGCAGGCCCATGAGCAAGGCCCCGGCCTGGGCCTGGCTTAAGTCTCCCTCGAAGAGCTCGCGGAAGGCGAAGGCCGCCTGCTCGGCCGAGAGGTCCAGGCTGTTGCCCAGGGTGTCCAGGATGTCGCGCATGGAGTTGCTCATTTCATCCTCCCGGCCTAGGCGGCCTGCGTTTTGTGGTTGAGGAAGTTGGCCAGAAGTTTCGGCCCGTCCGGGGTCAGGATGGACTCGGGGTGGAACTGCACCCCGCTCCAGGGGCGGTCGGTGTAGCACATGCCCATGACCTCGCCCTCGGCGGTCTTGGCGGTCACGCGCAGCTTGTCCGGCGCTTCCTCGGCCAGCACCAGCAGCGAATGGTAGCGGCAGACCTCAAACGGGCTCTCCAACCCGGCGAACACGTCCGTGCCGTCGTGCAGCACGGGGCTTGTCTTGCCGTGCATGATGCGCTCGGCCCGGACCACGCTGGCCCCGGCGAAGTGGCCCAGGGTCTGGTGCCCCAGGCATACGCCGAGGGTGGGCACATTCATGCCGGTCTGCTCCAGCAGGGCCAGGAACTTCAGGCAATTGCCCGCGTTCTCCGGCCTGCTGGGTCCGGGCGAGAGGCACACACGGGTCAGGCCCGCCACAAATTCCGGGTCCAGCAGTTCCGGGCGGTCGTTGCGAAAGACCACGGGATCGGCCCCGAGCTGCTGGAAGGCCTGCACCAGATTGAAGGTGAAGGAGTCGAAGTTATCGATCAGCAAAAACATCGCCAACCCCCTTGGAGGACAAAATCTCGCGGATGACGCGGGCCTTGTTGTTGCATTCCTGCCATTCCTTTTCCGGGTCCGAGTCATACACCAGCCCGGCCCCGGCCTGCCAGTTGCATTTTCCGTCGCGGAACCACATGCTGCGGATGGTGATGCCCGTGCCCAGGTGCACCGGCCCTTGGCCCAGCCCCAGCCAGCCCATGGCCCCGGCGTAGGGCCCGCGCGGAATCTCCTCCACACGGGCGATGGTCTCCATGGCCCAGATCTTGGGCGCGCCGGACACGGTGCCCGCCGGGAAGGTGGCCTGGAGCACGTCGATGGCGTCGAGCCCTGGCCGCAGGTCGGCCTCCACGTAGCTCGTCAGGTGCATGACGTGGGAAAAGCGCTCCACCTGCATGAACTTGGCCACCTCCACGCTGCCCGCAGTGGCGATGCGGCCCAGGTCGTTGCGGCCCAGGTCCACCAGCATCACGTGCTCGGCGCGCTCCTTGGGGTCGGCCAAGAGCTCGCGCTCAAAGGCCATGTCCTGGGCCTCGGTCTCGCCGCGCGGCCGGGTGCCGGCAATGGGCCGCACCTCCAGCCGCCCGGCCTGGCAGTTGACCATCATCTCCGGCGAGCTGCCGAGCAGGGTCTCCTCGTCAAAGCGCATGAAGAACATGAACGGCGAGGGGTTGGCCTGCTTGAGCCGCCGGTAGACCCCGAAAGGCTCGCCGGAAAACGGGGTGGCGAAGCGCACCGAGAACACCAGCTGGATGCCCTCGCCCTCGGTGATCAGCCGCTTGGCCTCGCGCACCTGCTCCATGTACGCCTCGCGCCCTGGCGTGGCGCTGGGCTCCTCGGTTTTGAGGTCGAAGCTGCCCAGGGTGCCCAGCTTGGCGGGTTTGGGGCCGCCGCGTCCGTCGCTGCCCTTCTCGTCCAGGGAGAGGTAGCAGCAGCGCGCGCGCAGGTGGTCGTAGAGCACCACCTGGCCGGGCAGCACCAGCCGCGTTTCGGCCTTGTGCGGGGGCAGGGCCGACAGAAGTTTGGGCTCCAGCATGCCGCCCACGCTGTAGCCCAGGTAGCCGTACAGGCCACGGGTCAGGGCGGGCAGGGGCTCGCGCTGGGTCGGCTGCTCGATCGCGATGCGCGGCAGCAGGCGGCGCAGACCCTCCATGAACGGCAGCCCGTTCAAATCGGCCAGCCCGGCCAGGCGCTCGTCGCGGATGTCCAGATCCAGCAGGCCGCCCTTCTGGGTCGCCAGCAGGCGGAAGTCCCAGGCGATGAGGCTGTAGCGGCCCAGCCGCCCGTCGACCTCCGCGCTTTCGAGCAGGATGCCCGGCTGGTCGCCCACCAGGCCCAGGTACAGGCTGATGGGCGTCTGCACGTCGGCTGGGAGCCATTTTCCATAATGCTTCAGGCGAATGTCCATGGGGTCCTCCGGTTCGTGAAAAAAGCTGCCGTTGCAAAATACAATGCCGCGACCCAGGGCGGGACGCGGCACACACTTCGTCACATCTTCGCCCAAGGGCGAAAGCCGCGTCCCTATGCCGTGTCGCGCCACCACCAGGAGGCCCTGGCGGAGAGCAGGTCGAGATCGCCCCCGGCGGCGATGTCCAGGTAGGCCGTGAACTGGCGCACGGTCTCCTGCATGAAGGGGTTGTCCTCACTGATGATCTGGAACAGCTCGCGGTCCTTTGTCAGCATCTTGCGCGCGGCCTCCAGCCTGCGGCCAAAGGACGGGGTGAGGAACTTCTCGATGCCCGGCGTTTGGCGCGCGGCGGCCAGGTAGGCCACGGTGGTGATGAAATTGAGCCCCTGCACCACGGACATGGCCTTGTCGTGCTCCTCCGCCGTGCTGGAAAAGGGCGAAAACCCGGCCCGGGCGAACAGGCGCGAAACGGCCCCGGCGGCGGCGCCGTCCCATTCAGCGGTTTCTCGACCGGGGGTCACGGCCACGCGCGGCTCAAAGCCCTCGGGAATCACCGGCCCGAACAGGGGATGCGTGCCCACCACCGGCCCAGGGTAGGCCTCCAGCATTGCGCACACGGGGTTCACCTTCACGGAGCAGACATCGCAGAGGATGGCCCCGGCGTCCATGAACGGGGCCACGGCCCCGGCCACGGCGCGCATGGCCGTCACCGGCACGGACAGCACCACCAGCCCGGCCCCGGCGAGCGCCGCCTTGATGGCCGCGCCTGTGCCGTCCGGGTCGTAGGGCCGGTCCAGGCTGGCCACGCTGAGCCCGGCCTTGTGCAGGGCGCGCACGAAAAGCGCCCCCATCTGCCCGCGCGCGCCCACGATGGCGACCCGCTGAATGTCCCGCGCGCTGTCCCGCGCCGTGTCCTGGCCTGCCTGCATGCCCGCTCCTAGGCCTGCTGCGCGCCCGCGAGCACGTCGGCCCAGCGCTCCCAGAATTCCGGAAAGCTCTTGGCCACGCAGCCGGGGTTGTCGAACTGCGCGTTTACGCAGCCCAGGGCGAACAGGGCCGGACCCATGACCATGCGGTGGTCGCCCTGCGAGCAGAACTCGATGCGCCTGCCAGCGGGCAGGGGCGCGGGGGTGATGGTCAGGGTGTCTGCGGTCATGGAAGCAAAGCAGCCGGTTTTGGCGATCTCGGTGGCCAGGGTCTCCAGGCGGTCGCATTCCTTGATGCGCAGGTGGGCCACGTTGCGGATGGTGGTGGGCCCATGCGCGAAGCAGGCGGCCACGGCCACGGTGGGCACCAGGTCCGGGCAGGCGCCCATGTCCACATCCACGCCGTGGAGCTGGCCGCCCTGGGGCGCGAGCACGGTGATTTCGTCTCCGCCCTGGTCGCCGCCCGCATGGTCATGGGACCCGCTGGCCCAGGCGATGCGCGCGCCCATGGCCGCCAGGATGTCCAGGATGGCGCGGTCGCCCTGGAGGGACGCGCGGGTGAGGCCGCGCACGGTGACCGGGCGTTTGCCCACGGCCCCGGCGGCCAGAAAGTAGGAGGCGTTGCTCCAGTCGCCCTCCACGCACAGGCTGCGGGCCTGGTACGTGCCGGGCTGGATGATGAAGCGCAGCATGCCGGGTTCGGCGCGGGTCACGCTGTCCTGCTCCACGGGCGTGAACCGGCCTCCGGTCAGCACCTCCACCACCACGGGCACGCCGAAGTCGCGCATGGTCTGGAGGGTGAGCGAGACGTACGGCCAGCTCACGGCCTTTTCGCCGCTGATGCTGATGGTCAGGGCGCTTTTGGCCAGGGGCGCGGCCAAAAGGATGCCGGACAGGTACTGGCTGCTCTCCTCCAGGCGCACGTCGATTTCGCCGCCGGGCAGGCCGCCGCTCTGGCCCTCATTCTGGCCCTCATTCTGCGTCGGCGGCTCGATGGTCACCGGCGGGTAGCCGGGTTTGCCCTCCCAGCAAAAGACCACGCCCTGCGACGCCAGCGCCCGCGCGGGCTCGCCCAGGGGCCGGTCGTGCATGCGGCCCTCGCCGTGGAGGCGGAAGCGCCCGCGCCCGGCGGCCACGACCCCGGCCAAAAGGCGGCAGGTGGTGCCGGACTCGCCAACGTTCAGGTCGGCCACGTCGGCTTCGCCGCTTATGGGGCCGTGGCGCATCCCCTGGACCAGATACTCGCCCCCGCCAAGACGCGCGAAGCGCGCGCCGCAGGCCGTGAGGCAGGCCATGGTGCGCTGTGTGTCCTGGCTTTCCAGCACGCCGGACAGGCGGCTTTCGCCCGGCGCCAGGGCCGCGCCGATGAGCGCCCGGTGCGACATGGACTTGGAGGCCGGGGCCTGGATCAGGATCTGGGTGGAGGTGGCGCTCATGAGCGGCCCCCGGCGTCCAGGTGCGGGCCCGTGGGGTACGAGCCCAGGATGCGCAGGGTGTGGCAGCGCTCGCGCAAGCTGGCCAGGAAGCTGTCGTACTCCATGCGCGAGAGGTCGCACTCCAGGTCGGCGAAGAACACGTACTTCCACTTTTCGCCGCGCATGGGGCGGCTCTCCAGCTTGGTCAGGTTGATGGCCCGGCCCGCGAAGGAGTCGAGCACCTCGGCCAGGGCGCCGGGCTTGTCCGGCACGGTGAACAGGATGGAGGTCTTGTCGCGCGCGCCCTCTGTGCCGGGCCGGGGGCCGATGACCAGAAAGCGCGTCCAGTTGTCGGGCAAATCCTCGATGTGCGCGGCCAGGATGTTCAGCCCGTAGCGGTCGGCCAGGCGGATGTGCCCTACGGTGGCCACGCCGGGGCCGCTCTTGGCCGCCATTTCCGCCGCCGCCGCCGTGCTGCTCTCCGGCACCAGGACGCGGCCGGGCATGTTGTTCCGCAACCAGCCGGAGCACTGGTCCAGCGGCTGCGGGTGGGAGTGTATCTCGCGCACGTCCGCCGGGAAGTCGGCCTTGCCCATGAGGAAGTGCGTGATGCGGCTGTAGAGTTCGGCGTGGATGTGCACCGGGAAGAGCATGAACAGGTCCACCACTTGGCCAACCGTGCCCTGGAGCGAGTTCTCCAGCGGGATGACGCCGAGTTCGGCCTCGCCGTCGGCCACGGCGCGGAAGATCTCCTCGAAGTTGGCCTTGGGCGTCAGCTCCGCGCTGCGGCCCATGTACTCCAGCCCGGCGAAGTAGCTGAAGGTGCCCTCCGGCCCCAGGTAGACCACGCGCTCCGGGCGCTGCAACCGGCGCGAGGAGCTCATGATCTCCCGGTAGATGGCCTGGAGGTGGCTCTCCGGCAGGGGGCCGGGGTTTTGTTTGGCCAGGCGCTCCATGACCTCCTTCTCGCGGAAGGGCTTGAACACCGTGTCCGGCGAGCCCTCCTTGGTGCGGCCCACGCCGATGCTGATGGCCGCGCGGCGGTTCAAGAGGTCCACGATGCCGTCGTCCAGGGCGTCGATCTCGGAGCGCAGCGCCGCCAGGTCGAGCTTGGCCTCGGCCATGCCCTTCGTGTCGTCGGTTTTGTTGCTGTCGTCCATGCTCATCCCTCCTTGATGTCCTCGCAGATGCGCATGCCGAAGTGCCGGCCCGCCACATCCGTGCGGCACAGGATCTCGTCGCCGGGCTTCAGGTTGACCACGCTGATGGGCGCGCCGTCGGCCCCGGTGACGCGGATGGTCTCCGCGTTTTGCAGAAACACCTGGCCGGAGACCCTGCACCCATCAGGCGCAGTGACAACGGCGGTGATCTTGAGCATGGGCCGCACCTCGACCTTGACCCGGCCCACAGTGGCCAGGCTGGTCTTGCCGTCGGCCCCGACGATGAGCACCTCGCGCCCGGCGGAGAGCTCCTCCAGGTAGCAGGTCTTGTCTCCGGGCAGCACCGCGTAGGCGTGCACGGCCCCGGCATTGACGCGGAAGGGCCGCGCCGCCACATAGGGGTTGGATTCCGTTTCGGCGTGGACCAGGAAGGTGAAGGCGCTGGAGTTGCCCACCAGCATGCCCTGGCCGCGCCGCAGCATGGAGATGGTGTCCACGCAGACGCGGTGGCCCAGGCCAGCAGGCTCAATGGCCGTGACCACGGCGCGGGAGAGGTCGACCGTGCCCTGGGAGAGCTTGAGCTCGGCCACGATGGCTTTCAGGTCGCCCGCAGCCTCGGGCAAAACCACGATCATGTCCGCCCCGCGCTCCAGGATGCCTGCGGCCAGCACGGCCCGGTCAAGGGACTCGCACTCCAGCCCCAGGCCCGTGGCCTGGGCCAGGATGTTCTCCACCGGGATGATCTCCCAGCCCTTGGCCAGGGAAACCTGCTGCCCGGCCAGAAGTTTGGCCGTGGCGGCCTCCTCGTCGGCCTTGGAGTCAAGGGGCAGCGTGGGCAGCTCGGCCTCGGTCAGCACGGTGACGCGGCCCAGCGCGCGCACGTCGTCGGCCCTGGCGCTTTCCGTCAGGATGGCGTCCACCCCGGACTCCAGGGCCAGGGTGACCAGCTTTTTCTGGAAGGGAATGGCCTTGAAGATGATCTGTTTCATGATCAAAGCGCCTATTCCTTGCCTTTGAGCATTTCCATGACCACGTCGACGTTCTCGTCCTCGTGCACGACCTTGGACAGGGCCTGGCAGAGCAGGGCCGGGTTCTTGTGCTGGAAGATGTTGCGCCCAACCGACAGGCCCGAGCCCCCGGCGGCGATGGAGTCGTGCACCATCTGCAAAAAGGCCTTGGTGCTGTCGAGCTTGGGCCCGCCGGCGATGACCACGGGCACGCAGCAGGAGTCGACCACGTGGCCGAAGGAGTCGATGTCGCCGGTGTAGGGCACCTTGACCACGTCCGCGCCCAGCTCCACGCCCACGCGGGCGCAGTGGGCCACGATCTCGGCGTCGAACTCGCTTTTGACCTTGGGCCCGCGCGCGTAGACCATGGCCAGCACAGGGATGCCCCAGCTCTGGGCGATGCTCGTCACCTGGCCGAAGTCGGTGAGCATCTTGGCCTCGCTCTCGTCGCCCAGGTTCACGTGCACGCTCACCGCGTCCGCGCCGAGTCGGATGGCGTCTTCAACAGTTCCCACGAGGGTCTTGGCGTTGGGGAAGGGGGAGAGGGTGGTGCTGGCGGAGAGGTGGACGATAAGCCCGATGTCTTTGCCCTGGGTGCGGTGGCCGCAGCGGACCAGGCCCTTGTGCATCAAGACGGCGTTGGCCCCGCCCTCGACCACCGCGCCCACGGCCTCGCGCATGTCCACGATGCCCGGGATGGGGCCGACGGTGGTGCCGTGGTCCATGGGCACGATGATGGTGCGTTTGGTGTTGCGGTTGAAGATGCGTTCGAGCCGGATGGCTTTTCCAAGATGCATGGCGTCCTCCTGCGTGGTCGCTGTTGCGCCTCGTTGGGCGGCTTTCAGGCTGTCTTCCGGCGGTTGAAACTAAAGAAGGGCCGCCGGCTTTCGCCTGCGGCCCTTCCTGAAGAGGCTTTGGTTAACGTCTGGTCGTCAACAAACCTCTCCCCGGCCGCAAGCGCAGCTAAACCAATAATACCAATACTGGCAAAAGGAGGTATTGTTGGCGGCGAAGAGGTTCATGACGTGAGCATCTACCCGCGCCCGTGGCGTCTGTCAACGGTTTTTTTGGGAATCCGTGCACGTTGTCGGATTTTCAATTTTGTGCATTCTTGTGCAAGGGGTGTACATTCCTGTAGAGAAATGTATAACAATTTGTTGCCGATCGTTAAATTGTTTTGTTAAAACAATATATTAAATATGTGGCCCAAGTCTTGCTTCTTGAAATCTTTCAGCAGGGCTACAGCCCAGACCACCTCCCAGGGGAACCATGTTCGAAACCGCCGAAGCCATCACCATCGGGGAGATCCTGGAGAACGAGTGGATATCCACCGCGTTCCAGCCCCTGGTGTCCATCAAGCGCAAGGCCCTGCTCGGGGTGGAGGCGCTGGCGCGCTGCACGGCCCCCGGCGAGGACATTCCGCCCATGGAGATGTTCCGCATGGCGGGCGAGGCGGACCGGCTGCTCGAACTGGACCGCATGTGCCGCAAAAAGGCCCTGGAGGCCTTTGCCCCCATCCACGCCCAGAACAGGGGCCTCATCGTGTCCATCAACGTCGACGGCTACGCCATCGACGCCGACGTGGTGGGCTCGGGCACGCTCATCCACCAAGTCAAGTCGCTCGGCATCAGCCCCAACAATGTGCTCATCGAGATCGTGGAGTCACGGGCCAAGGACTCCAAGGCCCTGGAGGAGTTCGTCAGCACCTACCGCAAGAACGGCTTTCTCATCGCCCTGGACGACATGGGCGCCGGGCACTCCAACCTGGACCGCATCCCGCTTTTGCGGCCCGATGTGCTGAAGCTGGACCGCTCCCTGGTTTCCGGGGTGGCCGGGCACATGACCCGCCTGGAGGTGGTCAAGAGCTTCGTGCAGATGGCCTCGCGCCTGGGCTCCCTGGCTTTGGCCGAGGGCGTGGAGCGCCAGGAGGACATCCTGCGTTTGCTGGAGATCGGCGTGGACGTGTTCCAGGGCTTCTACTTCGGCCGCCCGGCCATGCGCATGGCCAAGGCCGAAGTGGTGAGCGAGCGCATCGACTACCTGGCGGCCAAGTTCAAGGAGAGCGCCACCGAGCGCTTCGCCGCGCAGAAGGAGCTCTACGCCAGCCACGACGCCCTGGTGCTGGGCCTGTGCGAGCGCATAGCCAATGTGGGCACGGTCGGTCTGGACAGGCTGCTCACGGGCTTCATCGACGAGTGCGACAACATCGAGTGCCTGTACGTGCTCAACGCGCGCGGCGTGCAGATCAGCGACACGGTGTGCAACCCGGTCAAGCTGCGCAAACGCAAGCGCTTCATCTACGAGCCCGCCCGCGTGGGCGCGGACCACTCGCTCAAGGAATACTTCCTGCCGCTGCGCGCGGGCCTGCCCAAGTTCACCACCCAGCCGTACATCTCGCTCGCCTCCGGCAATCGCTGCATCACCCTCTCGGCCCGTTGCACGGACCAGGACGGCCGGACCTGCATCCTCTGCGCGGACATCGACCACAAGGACTGACACAAGGACTGACACAAGGCCTGCCCCCCGCCGCCACCGCTCTGTCAGCCGGGCTGCCGCGCCGCAGTCTGCTTTTGCGCCTTTGCCCAGGCCGGTCGCCGCAGGCCTGCCCACGTTCACCACCCAGCCGTACATCTCGCTCGCCTCCGGCAACCGCTGCATCACCATCCCGGCCCGCTGCACGGACCAGGACGGCCGGACCTGCATCCTCTGCGCCGACATCGACCACAAGGACTGATCCCCACCCTCTCAGGGCCCGGCGCCGCTCGCTCTCGGCCCTCCCGCACCCGCTTTCTCCACTCGCGCCGCAGGCTCAGGCACTGCTCGGCATCCTTCCCCGTTTTTTCAC
The DNA here is from genome assembly GCA_903843965.1 of uncultured delta proteobacterium. Classification (GTDB taxonomy): domain Bacteria; phylum Desulfobacterota; class Desulfovibrionia; order Desulfovibrionales; family Desulfovibrionaceae; genus Humidesulfovibrio. The sequence continues at coordinate 60,298 of CAIMRY010000019.1, read as the reverse complement.
GCGCCAGCTATAGGGAGTAAAAATAGCGGATAGCTTCCGCTTTACATTTCGCAAGAGCATGCTAATGTGAAAATACGTGTAGGCACTCACACCAGCGCCTGTGATCCCCGCGCATGCGCCAACCGCTGGAGCCCGAGGTATGCCATGAGAAATTTGACCATCCGCGCGCGCATCATCCTGCTCATCTGCATCGCCATTGCCTTCGCGTCCCTTGTGGGTGGCGGGTTCTACTACCAGCTGCAGGAGCTCAGAAAGTACGCCATCACCCAGACGCAGCAGGTCATGCTGGAGGGCCAGAAGGATAAGCTGCATGTGCTGGTGAGCGCCCTGGCGGTGGAGATCGCCGAGGACGTCAAGAGCCAGCCCAGGGACAAGGCCGTCATCATCGACACCATACGCAGGATTACGGCCCCCATCCGCTTCGAGTCGGACGAGTCCGGCTACATGTTTGTGTACGAGGGCACGGTGAACGTGTCCTTCCCGGTCAAGCCGGAGAACCAGGGCAAGGACCTGGGCGACATGAAGGACGCCAACGGCCTGTTCATGATCAAGGCCCTGGACGAGGCGGCCCACAAGGGCGGCGGCTTCATCACCTACATCTTCGACAAGCCGGGCAAGGGCCTGACCCCGAAGCTCAGCTACGCCAGGATGATTCCGGGCACTGATTTCTGGATCGGAACAGGCGTGTACCTCGACAACATTGACGAGGAAAAGGCCCGGATCGGCACGGCCATCTCCGACATGGTCCGAAGCGCCAGCCTGACCATCGCCGGGATCATCCTGGCGCTGCTTTTGCTGGGAGTGCTGCCGCTGTCCGTGGCTATCTTCCGCAGCATCGTGCTGCCGTTGAACGCCGCCACCAAGGCGGCCCAGGACGTGGCCGGAGGCGACCTGGGCGTGGCCCTGGCCGTGGCCGGAAAGGACGAGACCTCGAACCTGGAGCGCGCGCTGAACACCATGGTCGACACCCTGCGCACCAACATGGAGCAGATCAAGGCCAAGACGGCCGAGGCCGAGGACAAGGCCCACGCGGCGGAGCTGGCCACCATCGAGGCCAACGAGGCCAAGGCCCAGGCCATCCGCGCCCGGTCCGAGGGCCTGCTGGCAGCGGCCGGGCGTCTGGAGAGCGTGGTCGAGCGCCTGTCCTCGGCGTCGGAGGAGATCGCCGGCCAGGCCGAGAACATCGGCCGCGCCACCGAGGTCCAGAAGGGCCGCATCACCGAAACGGCCACGGCCATGGAGGAGATGAACGCCACGGTGCTGGAGGTGGCCAAGAACGCCTCCCAGGCGGCGGAAGGGGCCGACACGGCCAAGAACCGCGCCAGCACAGGCAACCAGGTGGTCAACCGCTCCATCACCTCCATGGACGAACTGCTCACCTTGTCCAAGCACCTGAAGGAGAACATGGACGCCCTGGGCAAGCGCGCCCAGGACATCAGCCAGGTCATGAACGTCATCAACGACATCGCCGACCAGACCAACCTGCTGGCGCTCAATGCCGCCATCGAGGCCGCCAGAGCGGGCGACGCCGGGCGCGGGTTCGCCGTGGTGGCCGACGAGGTGCGCAAGCTGGCCGAAAAGACCATGACCGCCACCAAGGAGGTGGGCGAGACCATCAAGGGCATCCAGACCGTGGCCAGCCAGAACATCCACGGCATGGAGGAAGCGGGCCGGGCCATTGCCGAGTCGACCGACCTGGTGCGCCAGTCCGGCCAGGTTTTGGACGAGATCGTGCGCATGAGCGAGAGCACGGCCATGCAGGTGTCAAGCATCGCCACCGCAGCCGAGGAGCAGTCCGCCGCCAGCGAGGAGATCAACGAGGCCGTGGACCAGATCAACGCCATCGCCACCGAGACCGCGGACAGCATGCAGCAGACAAACATCGCCATCCACGAGCTGGCCGAACAGGCCGAGAACCTGCGCGCCCTGGTGGCGGATTTGAAGCGCGAGGGCTCGGAATAGAGACTTGTGGTTGCTTGAAGTGAACGCACAAGGCCGGGGCAACCCGGCCTTTGTGTGCGCTGGCGGTCGGCTCAAGCCTGTCCCAGCAACTCCTGGCGCGCCATGTCCATGAACGCCACCAACGGCGGGGAGAGCCATTTGTCCCTGTGCCGGACCATCTGCACCGCGGTCTCCAGCTCCCCCTCGGACCAGGCCAGGGCCACGATGCGCCCCGCTGCAAGCTGCTCCCGCACGGCCCTCTCCGGCAGCAGGCTTACCCCAACTCCATTGGCCACACAGCCGCACAGCGCGGCAGAGCTGGAAAATTCCACGCTGCTGCCCGTGGATATGCCGCTTGTGTCCATGATGTTCTCCAGAATCCTGCGGTAGGCGCAGTCCTCCTTGGACAGTACGAGGGTTTCGCCACGCAGGTCCTCTGGCGTAACCCGTGGAAAAGCCGCCAGCCGGTGCTCCGGACCTGCGACGAGGACCAGCCGTTCCACGCCCAGGGATTCCGCCACCAGATCCGCCGACTGAATGGATTCTGCAAGCAGGAAGGCCAGGTCCGAGATCCCTTGGCGCAGATCCTTGGCGAGGGATTCGTAGGTGCTGGCGGTGAAGTCCAGGGACACCTGGGGAAAGCGTTGGCGGAACCGGCGGATGACTCCCCCCATGCGGTGGGCGCAGAGGTATTCCGGTGTGCGTATGTTCAAGGTTCCGAGCGTTTTGGATTCTCCCGCCGCCCAGGTCAGGGCCTCGTTTTCCAGGGCGATGATTTTGCGCACGTAGTTGAGCAGGCCCGCGCCAACGTCTGTCAAGGCCACCCGATGCCCGGTGCGTTCGAACAGCCGCACTCCCAGTTCTGCCTCCAGCGAGGCTATGCGCGCGGATACCGTAGACTGTGCGGCGTTGAGCGCCAGGCCAGCCCGCTGGAAATTCAGCAGCCGCGCCACCTCCACAAAGGTTTTCATGTCTCGTAGTTCCATGCGGCTCTCCATCGGTTAGAGCGATGCACCCCATCCAACTCTATCGTTGGACACGATTTTACCACAGGCGTAATCATTAATCCTGATGTTGCGAAGAGGTCAAAAGGGAAAACGCCCAAGTCCGGTGTTTGGACATAACGCAGTGAGTGAGACATGAACGCATGGGAACTGGCGAAAGCGCATATGCTGAGTGGAATGAACTGTTCGGAGTCCGTGTTCTGCGCCGTTCTCGCGGCGAGGAGCGTGGCGCAGGAGGGGCGGAACATGCGGCTTGCCACGGCCCTGGCCGGGGGCGTGGGGCGCAGTAAGGAGGAAATGTGCGGCGCGTTGTCCGGAGGGATTCTGGCCCTGGGGGGGTTGCTGGGGCGCGACAAGCCCGGCGAGGACTATTCCTACGTGGCCGACCTGGCTGGAGAATTCCGTTTACGTTTTCACGGCCTCGTCGGCGCAACCCGCTGCAAGGACATTCTTGAGGCCTTGGGCCCGCAGGATCGCTGGGACAAGTGCATCCGCCACACAGCGGATGCGGCTGCTCTGCTCTGCACGCTCCTTGAGGAGCAGGACCAGCCCTGCCGGGACGAGCCAAACGGCTAGGCCTGTCGGCTCCACAGCGCCAGCATCAAGAGCCGCCAGAGCATGTTCTTGTGGTTTGCGCCGCCTGCGTGCTCGCGGGCGATGTTCTTGGCCGCGTCCATGTCGATGTGCGCGGACAGGGCCGGGTGGGCGGAGCAGAGCGCGTCCATGACAAAGCCCTGCATGGGGCCGGCCATCCACTCGCGGATGGGCAGGTCGAAGCCCTGCTTGCGGCGGTACAGGATGTCTTTTGGCAGCACGCGCTCGGCCATCTTCTTCAGCAGGTATTTGGTCTCCCCGCCGCGCACCTTGAGGTCCACGGGGAAGGCGGCGAAGAGCTCGACGAGGGTGTGGTCGAGCAGGGGCGAGCGCACCTCCAGGCCCACGGCCATGCTGGCGATGTCCATCTTGACCAGCAGGTCGTCGGGCAGGCAGGTGGCGTTGTCGATGTAGAGCATGCGCTCCACGGGGTTGGCCGCGTGCGCGAAGGACCGGGAGAGCCAGGGCAAAAACCAGTCGGCGTAGCACCCGGCCAGGCGCTCCTTGGCCTCCGGGGTGTACAGCAGGGCCTTGAGCGGCCAGTTCCGGGCCGCAGTGCGCAAGAGCGGCCTGGCCTCGGGCCAGACATTGGCGGACAAAAACTCCCGCCGGGCGCGGGCGGCGTGGCTGCGGGCCTGGGCCAGCCTGCGCAGGTTCGCGTCCGCCGGGCGGGCCAGCGGCAGCAGGGCGTGGATGGCCGAGGCCACCTTGGCGTGGCGGTACGCGGGGTAGCCCAGGGCCAGTTCGTCGCCGCCGTCGCCGCCCAGGGCCACGGTGATGTGCTTTCTGGCCATGCGCGAGAGGAACAGCGAGGGCAGGGCCGAGTCGTCGGCATAGGGCTCGCCGTAGCGCAGGGCCACCTCGGGCAGGGACTCCAGGGTGGCGGCGGGCATGATCTCGTGGGTCAGGTTGAGGCCCAGGTGTTTGGCCACGGCCTGGGCGTGGGGCAGCTCGTTGTACTTCTTCTCGTCAAAGCCGATGCTGAAGGCCCGGGCCTGGCCAGGGCAGAGGTCGGCCAGCACGGCCGCCACCAGGCTCGAATCCACCCCGCCGGAAAGCAGCAGGCCCAGCGGCACGTCGGACTCCAGGCGCAGGCGCACGCTCTCGCGCAGGGCCACCCAGGCCAGGTTGAGCGCCTCGGCCTCGGTCACGTCGATCTTCTCGCGGTAGTCCGCGTCCCACCAGCGCCGGATGCGCAGGCCCGAGGCGTCGTACACGGCGCAAGAAGCGGGCGGCAGCTTGGCCACGCCGGACAGGATGGTCCGGGGCGCGGGCACGTAGCCCAGGCTCAGGTACAGGTCCAGCGCCACGGGGTCCAGCCCGTCGACCCCGCCGCCTGCCGGGCAGAGCGGGTGCGCGCGCAGGGCGCGGATCTCCGAGGCGAAGACGAGCCCGCCCGGCCCGTCGAAGTAGACGAGCGGCTTCTTGCCCATGCGGTCCCGCGCGATGAACAGCTCGCGTCGGCCCGCGTCCCACAGGGCGAAGGCGAACATGCCGCGCAGCATGGGCAGGCAGCCCTGGCCGTGCTGGCGGTACAGCGCCAGCAGCACCTCGGTGTCGCCCGTGGTGCGGAAGACCTCGCCTTGCTCTTTAAGAACCGCGCGAAGCGCGCGGAAGTTGTAGATCTCGCCGTTGAAGACGATGACGTTGCCGGTGTGCGGGTCGTGCATGGGCTGGCCAGCGCGCGGGTCCAGGTCCAAGATGGACAGGCGCGTGTGCCCCAGGGCCACGTTCCCGCCGGAATCAAGCCAGCTGCTGGTCTGGTCCGGGCCGCGGTGGCCCAAAAGCGCCAGCAGGGGCGCAAGCCCGTCGGGGGCCGGGCCTGGTCCGGAGCCCGCGCCCAGGCGCACGTGTCCGCAGATGCCGCACATGCCTGGCCTGCCCGCGCCTAGAGTCCCAGTTCCTGGCGGAAGAAGGCGATGGTCTTGACCAGGCCCTGCTCCAGCTTGACCGTGGGCTCCCAGCCCATGACCCGCCGGGCCAGGCTGATGTCCGGCTGGCGCTGGGTGGGGTCGTCCTGGGGCAGGGGGTTGTGGATGATGCGCGACGTTGACCCGGTCATGCGGATGACCGTTTCGGCCAGCTGCAGAATGGTGAACTCAACGGGGTTGCCCAGGTTCATGGGGCCGGTGAACTCGTCCGGGGTGGCCATGAGCCGGATGAAGCCCTCCACCAGGTCGTCCACGTAGCAGAAGGAGCGGGTCTGGTTGCCCTTGCCGTACACGGTGATGTCCTCGCCCTTCAAGGCCTGGACGATGAAATTGCTGACCACGCGGCCGTCGTTGATGGCCATGTTCGGGCCGTAGGTGTTGAATATGCGCGCCACCTTGATGCGCAGCTTGTGCTGGCGGTGGTAGTCGAAGAACAGCGTCTCGGCGCAGCGCTTGCCCTCGTCGTAGCAGGCGCGCGGGCCGATGGGGTTGACGTTGCCCCAGTAGCTCTCGACCTGCGGATGCACGCTGGGGTCGCCGTAGACCTCGCTGGTGCTGGCCTGCATGATCTTGGCCTTGATGCGCTTGGCCAGGCCGAGCATGTTGATGGCGCCGTGCACGCTTGTCTTGGTGGTCTGCACGGGGTCGTGCTGGTAGTGGATGGGCGAGGCCGGGCAGGCCAGGTTGTAAATCTCGTCCACCTCCACGTAGAGCGGAAAGGTCACGTCGTGGCGCAGGATCTCGAAGCGCGGGTGGGGCAGCAGGGTGCGGATGTTCTCCTTGCTGCCGGTGAAGTAGTTGTCCACGCAGAGCACGTCGTGCCCGGCGTCGAGCAGGCGCGCGCACAAATGCGAGCCCAAAAAGCCGGATCCGCCGGTGACGAGGATGCGCTTAGTCTGGGCCATGAACTCTCCTGCGGCTAGGGGTGTCTCAACAGTCCTGGGATGTAAGCAAAATAAGGCCCCAGCACAAGGCCGCGGCAGGGGGAACCGAGACGGAAACCCGTGGCTGGGGGTGCGCGCTCACGCCCAATTCGTGAAAAAAATTACTTCGCTATCTTCTGTAGTTGCAGTAGCTTCCACACGGGTTTCCGGTGTGACAAAGGATCGAAAATTCGGAACAGGGGTTGACGTCTTTGGCAAGTCCGGGCAAAAGAGGGCAACATTTTTAAATTTTGGTCCAAGGCCCGGTTTTTCGGGACGAATTTGTCGAAGGGGGAGGGCTATGGTCTTTAGCTGGCTGCATTTGGCCATCATCCTATTCCTGATCGGGGGCCTGCTGTTCGCGGGCGGCCCGCTCATCCTGTCGTACCTCGTGGCGCCCCGGGCGCGCGGCGGCGACATGGGCATGCCGTACGAATGCGGCATGCGCCCCTACGGGGGCTCCTGGACCCGGTTCGGCATAAACTACTACGTGTACGCCCTGCTGTTTTTGGCGTTCGACGTGGACGTGCTGTACCTGTTCCCGGTGGCTACGGTGTATCGCGCAACCGAGGGCTGGCTGCCCTTCCTGGAGATGTTCATCTTCCTGTTTGTGCTTGCTCTTGCCATTCTCTACTTCTGGGCGAAAGGGGTGTTCACATGGCCGCGCAAAGTCTCCTAGCGCAGAAGCCCGACGTCATCACCGCCGACCCGATCCTGAACATCGGGCCGGCCAAGCAGATCGTCGATCTCTGCCGCTCCATGTCCCTGTGGCCCATGACCTTTGGTCTGGCCTGCTGCGCCATTGAAATGATGGCCGTGGGCATGGCCCGGTGGGACATCGCCCGTTTCGGGGCTGAGGTCTTCCGTCCCTCGCCGCGCCAAAGCGACATCATGATCGTGGCCGGCACGGTGACCAAGAAGATGGCGCCTGCGGTCATCCGCCTCTACGAGCAGATGCCCGCCCCGCGCTGGGTCATCGCCATGGGCAACTGCGCCATCTCCGGCGGCCCCTTCAAGTTCAAGGGCCAGTACGGCATCATCGAGGGCGTGGACAACCTGATCCCTGTGGACGTGTTCGTGCCCGGCTGCCCGCCCCGGCCAGAGGGGCTGCTTGAGGGCCTGTTCAAGCTGCAGGAAAAGATCAGCGGCAAGCGTTTCTGGCCCAATCCCCCGGTCAATGGGCCTTTCGAGGAGGGCAAGTAGATGGAGGCACTCTTCAACGGACTGGGCGCCCTGTACCTGGCCAAATGCGACGCCGCCAAGACTGGGCAGGTCTTCCAGGCTTTTTTGCCGCCCGGCTCCCTGGTGCGCGCGGCCGAGAGGCTGCTCCAGGACAAGTACTTCCTTGAGGACATCTGCGCCGTGGACTGTGTCGAGGGCTATGTGGTGGTCTACCACTTCGACCACTTCGAGGCCCCCGGCCGCCTGACCCTGCGGGTGCTGGTGCCCCACGACGCGCCCACGCTGCCCTCCATCGCCTCTGTTTTTGACGGCGCGGAGTGGCACGAGCGCGAGACCAGGGACTTCCACGGGGTGCTCTTCACGGGCAACCCGAACTTCATTCCCCTGTTGATCGATCCCGAAATGGCCGACTGCTTCCCCCTGCGCAAGGAGGAAAAGGCCCGGGCCAAGGCCAAGGACATGCTGGAGGCGGGCGAGGTCATCTTCGTGAGCCCGGCCTTCACCCTCATGACGCCCGAGGCGCCAACCGAGGTCAAAGAGTCCAGCGGCGACCAGCCGGCCACGGCATAAACCAGGACAGCGGCACGCCTATGACAACCTCTCAAAACAACGACCACCTGGCGGGCGATTTCTACACCCAGAATTTCGCCAAGACGGCCAAAGACGGCAACCTCATCCTGAACCTGGGGCCGCAGCATCCCTCCACCCACGGCGTCTTGCGCGTGGTCGTGGAGCTTGACGGCGAGTACGTCATGCGCGCGGAGCCGATCCTGGGCTACCTGCACCGCATGCACGAGAAGATGGCCGAGGTGAAGACGGCCGCCCAGTTCATCCCGAACATGGGCCGGGTCGACTACGGCCACGCGCTGGGCTGGAACTGGGCCTTTGTGGGCGCGGTGGAGAAGTTGGCCGACATCGAGGTGCCGGAGCGCGCCGAGTATGTGCGCGTCATCACCTGCGAGCTCAACCGCATCGCATCCCACCTCCTGTGGTGGGGAGCGTACCTGCTGGACCTCGGGGCCTTCACGCCCATCATGTACGCCTTTGACGACCGCGAAAAAGTCCTGGACATCCTGCAGATCCCCACAGGCTCGCGGCTCACCTACAGCTACTTCCGCATCGGCGGCGTGGCCCAGGACCTGAACGCGGACTGCATCCGGCTCATCCGCGCCTTCATCCCCTGGTTCCGCTCGCGCCTGCCCATGTACAAGGACCTTGTCTCGGACAACATCATCTTAAGAAAGCGCATTGAGGGCATCGGCGTCATCGAGCCGGACGCCTGTCGTCGCTTCGGAGCGACCGGCCCGGTGGCCAGGGGCTCGGGCATCAACTATGATGTGCGCCGCGCCACGCCCTATTCGATGTACCCCAAGCTGGACTTCGTGGTCCCGACCTCGGAGCTCAAGGACGCGCGCGGTCGCTACGACGTGCGCATGATTGAGATGGAGCAGAGCCTGCGCATCATCGAGCAGGCGCTGGACCTGATGCCCGAGGGCGAAGTGCTGGTGAAGGGCGCGCCCAAGCCTTCGTGGAAGGTGCCCAAGGGCGAGGCCTACTTCGCGGTGGAGGGCGCACGCGGCAAGATCGGCGCATATGTGGTCAGCGACGGCGGCAAGAACATCTACCGCACCAAGCTCCGCGCGCCGGGTTTCTGCAACTTGAGCCTCTTCGCCGAGGTTTCCAAGGGCACCATCCTGGCCGACGCAGTGGCCATCCTGGGCAGCCTTGACCTGATCATCCCGGAAATCGACAGGTAGGAGAAGCAATGAACGCCATACCTGCAGAGTTGTTACGCATCATCATCGGGCTGGTGGCCGTGGCCGTCAGCGTGGGCCTCATCGGCCTGGTCATGGTCTGGGTGGAACGCAAGGTCGCGGGCCACATCCAGCGCCGGCCCGGCCCCTTTGAGGTCGGCCCCAGCGGCGTGCTCCAGCCCTTGTGCGACGCCCTCAAGCTCGTGGGCAAGCAGCTGTTCATGCCCAACGGCGCGGACCCGATCCTGTTCTGGCTGGCCCCGGTGCTCTCGTTCTTGCCGGTGCTGCTGCTGTTCCTGCCCCTGCCCGTGGGCGACGGCATCCAGACCCTGGACGTCAACCTCGGCCTGCTCTTGATCCTGGCCTTCTCCGGCCTGGCTGTGCTCTCGGTGCTGCTGGCGGGCTGGGCCTCCAACAACAAGTACGGCCTCTTGGGCGCTGCGCGCGGCGTGGCCCAGGCCGTGGCCTACGAGATTCCGCTGCTCTTGTCCGTGCTGGCCGTGGCCTTCGTGTCCGGCAGCCTGGATCTGGCCCAGGTGGTTAAGTTGCAGGGCACGTGGCCTTGGAACTGGAACATCATGACCCAGCCCCTGGCCTTCTTGATCTACATCGTCAGCGCCCTGGGCGAGACCAACCGCGCCCCCTTTGACCTGCCCGAGGCCGAAAGCGAACTCACCGCCGGGTTCCACACGGAATACTCGGGCATGGGCTTCGGCCTCTTCTTCCTGGCGGAATACGCCAACATGGTCGTGGTCTGCTCCGTGGCTACGGCGCTGTTTTTGGGCGGCTGGCACGGGCCGGTGCTGCCCGGACCGGTGTGGTTCGTGCTCAAGGTTTCGGCTCTCATGCTGCTCATGGTCTTCGCCCGCTGGACGTATCCCCGCGTGCGCTTCGACCAGCTTTTGGTGATCAACTGGAAGTGGCTCTTGCCCCTGGCCGTGGCCAACCTGCTGCTGACGGCCTTCTTCGTGAAGCTGGCCCAGTTCGCCTAAGACGGTGGTGGAAGGTATGATAAAACAAGCCCTGAATACCATGTCCGACCTGTGGAGCCTGATGGTCGGCCTGCGGGTGACCAAGACCTACTTCCTGGAGCCCCAGGTGACGGTTCGCTACCCCTGGAAAGCGGTGTCCAACATCGCCACCTACAAGGGGCACCTGGAGCTCGTCAGCGCCAAGTCGCCGGGCAAGCCCAAGTGCATCTCCTGCGGCATGTGCGCCCTGGCCTGCCCGTCCAATTGCCTGACCGTGGTCAAGCGTAAACCCCCCAAGCCCACTCCCGAAGAGGAGCAGGCCATGGCCGAGGCCAAGGCCAAGGGCGAAAAGCCCAAGGACAAGACCCCCAAGGACCCGGAAAAGTTCTTGTACGATTACACCCTGTGCAGCCTGTGCGGCACCTGCATGGAGAACTGCCCGGTGGGCGCGCTGGCGTTCACCGGCAGCACCTACCTGGCGGGCTACAGCCGCGATGATTTCCACTTCGACCTGGTGCAGGTTTTGAAGAACCAGGCCGGACTTGAGGGCGTGGACGCATCCGTCGCCCCCGAGGCCGGGCAGAGCGAGGCCTAGCATGGAAGACATGGCAAAAATCGTCTTTGGCGCGTACGCGCTCATCATCCTGTGCGGCAGCATCCTGGCCGTGGGCGCCAAGAGCCTGGTCCGGGCCATGGTGGGGCTCATCGCCACGCTGCTCGGGGTCTCGGGCATGTATATGCTGCTCAATGCCCAGTTCCTGGCCTTGATGCAGATCCTGATCTACGTGGGCGCGGTCTGCGTGCTCATCTTCTTCGCCATCATGCTCACCCGCGCCGACAGCGGCGGCGAGGAGGCCGAGAGCGCGCCACTGCGCCAGAACTTGCTCGCCCTGACGGCGGTCCTGTCCGTGGGCGGAATCCTGGGCTGGCTGGTGTTGACCCGGCCGCTCGCCACCACGGGCGTGCCGGTCGAGGTGTCGATCGAAAAGCTGGGTCTGGGCCTGCTCGGCCCGTACGGCCTGGCCTTTGAGCTGATCTCGGTGGTGCTTTTGGTGTCCATGGCCGGGGCTGTGCTCCTGGCCTGGGAGAGGAGGAACGGCAAATGAGCCCGCTTACGCTCTATCAACTGGTGGCCCTGATCCTGCTCATGGCGGGGCTTTTTGGAATCTCCCAGCGCAGAAGCCTGGTGGGTATGCTCATCAGCGTGGAGCTCATGCTCAACGGCGCGGGCCTGTCCATCGTGGCGGCCAGCCAGCTCACCCCGGCCAACGCCATGTTGGGGCAGCTGGGCACCTTGTTCGTCATGGGTCTTGCCGCGGCGGAGGCGACCCTGGTCCTGGCCATCATCGTGGTCATCGCCAGACGTTTCGGCACCACCAAAACCAGCGTCGTTTCGACTCTGAAGGGATAGCGCCATGACCGGGATCATTGAAAGCGCACGCGTGCTCCTGCCCATCGCGATCACCCTGGTGGCGCCGCTGTTCATCTGGCTCTACCGGAATGATCAGAACAAGCGCGAGGGCGTCTCCTTCGTGGCTGGCGGGCTCACCTTCCTCTCCGTGCTGTCGCTGGCGCCGCAGGTGCTGGCCGGCAACATCTGGCAGTACACCCTGTTCACCATCCTGCCCGGCATCACGGTGACCTTCTGCGCCGACGGGCTGTCGCTCATCTTCGGCCTGGTCGCGAGCTTTTTGTGGATGTTCGCCACCAGCTACAACATCGGCTACATGCGCAGCCTGAACGAACACGCCCAGACGCGCTACTACGTCTGCTTCGCCGTGGCCATCTTCGGGGCCGAGGGCGTGGCCCTGTCCTCCAACGTGTTCACGCTGTATCTCTTCTACGAAGTCATCACCGTGTTCACGTACCCGCTGGTGGCCCACCACCAGGACGAGACGAGCTTCAGCGGCGCGCGCAAGTACATCGTCTACCTCATGGGCACCAGCAAGCTGTTCCTTCTGCCCGCCATGGTCATGACCTACGTGTTGCTCGGCACGCTGGACTTCCACCTGGGCGACGTGGTCAAGGGCATGTTCCCGCCCGAGGTGGTCGCCGAGCACCCCCTGGCCGTGACCATCACCTACGTGCTGTACATCGCGGGCATCGGCAAGGCCGCGCTCATGCCCTTCCACAACTGGCTGCCCTCGGCCATGGTCGCGCCCACGCCTGTCTCGGCCTTGCTGCATGCGGTGGCCGTGGTCAAGGCGGGCGTGTTCTGCGTCTGCCGCATCATGCTCTCCGGCTTCGGCGTGGAGGTGATGAACCAGCTGAACCTGGGCATCCCCACGGCGTATGTGGCGGCCTTCACGCTCACGGTGGCCAGCTTCATCGCCCTGACCAAGGACGACCTGAAGGCCCGGCTGGCCTACTCCACCGTGGCCCAGCTCTCGTACATCGTCTGCGGCGTGGCGCTTCTGACGCCCATGGCGGTGCAGGGCGGCATGGCCCACATCGCGCACCACGCCTTCTCCAAGATCACGCTGTTCTTCGCGGCCGGGGCCATCTACGTGGCCACGCACCTGAAACAGATCAGCAAGATGGACGGCCTGGGCCGCAAGATGCCCTGGACCTTCGGGGCCTTCGCCATCGCCTCGCTGTCCATGATCGGCATGCCGCCGGTCTGCGGCTTTGTCAGCAAATGGTACATCGTCAACGGCGCGCTTCAGGCCGGGCAGATCGTCATCTTCCTGGCCTTCATGCTCTCCACTGCACTCAATGCGGGCTACTTTTTGCCGGTGATCTACAGGGCCTTCTTCAAGGAGCCCCTGCCTGATCCGCACTTCCACCACTACAAGGAAGCGCCGCTGACCATGGTGATCCCGCTGTGCACCACTGGACTGATCTCCGTGATCCTGGGCCTGTATCCCGCCCTGTTCATGGATTTTGTCCGAATCTTTGGCAAGTTCTAGGGGGCCGGTTATGAGCTTGTTCGGGATGTTGCTTTCGGAACTGCGGGCCAGGCGGGGCGTCATCGGCGTCCTGTTCTTCCTGGGCCTGGCGGGGCTGGTCGGGGCCAACGTGTTCGTGCGCCCGCACGAGGCGGAGTTCGTCTACGATGCCTATGCCGGGTTCTGGGCCGTGTTCGGCCTGTTTGTCGGACTGGCCATGGTCATTATCATGAAAAAGATCGTTCAGCCCATGATCAGCCGTGGAGATGACTATTATGAGCGCAACAGCTAACGTGTTCGTCCACCCGAGCGTGGGCTTCTTCGCCCTGGCGCTGGTCTTGCCGTTTTTGAGCGGCAAGGGCTGGAAATGGCTTCTGGTCATTCCGCCGATCATCGCCGTCTGGAGCGTGATGACCGTGGCCCCGGGCCACTATGGCGAGCTGCAGTATCTTGGCCAGACCCTGCAGTTCGGCCGGGTGGACAAGCTCTCGCTGATCTTCGCGCAGGTCTTCGCCATCATGAGCCTCATCGGCATGGTCTACGCCATGCACGTGGAGGACAAGCTCCAGCACATCATGGCCTGCGTGTATGTGGGCGGGGCCTTTGGCTGCACCTTCGCGGCGGATTTCCTGACCCTGTTCATCTTCTGGGAGTTCATGAGCATCGGCTCCACCTTCCTGATCTGGCTGGCCAGGAACCCGATCTCGACCAAGGCGGGCTTCCGCTACTTCATGTACCACACCATCGGCGGCCTGTTCCTGTTGATCGGCCTGCTTCTGCGCTACAAGGCCGTGGGCAACTTCGCCTTCGACGCAGTGGCGCCCGCGCAGATGATGACCTACGACTGGATGATCCTGCTCGGGTTCTGCGTCAACGCTGCAGTGGTGCCCATGCACGCCTGGCTGCCCGACGCCTACCCCGAGGGCACGGTCACCGGCTCGGTGTTCATGTGCGCCTTCACCACCAAGACGGCGGTCTATGTTCTGTTGCGCGGCTTCCACGGGGTCGAGGCCCTGGCCATCGCCGGAACCGTGATGGCGGTGTACGGCGTGCTGTACGCGTGCATCGAGAACAACGCCCGGCGCATCCTGTCCTACCACATCGTGTCCCAGGTGGGCTACATGGTGGCGGGCATCGGCATCGGCACGGCCATGACCATGAACGGCGCGGTGGCCCACGCCTATGCCCACATCCTGTACAAGGGCCTGTTGTTCATGGGCACGGGCTGCATCCTCTACGCCGCCGGCACCACCAAGCTGGACAAGCTGGGCGGGCTGGTGCACCGCATGCCCTGGGTCATGGTCATGTACATGGTGGCGGCGCTCAGCATCTCGGGCATGCCGTTGTTCAACGGCTTCATCTCGAAAACCATGACCATCGCCGGCGCAGCCGAGGCGCACCGCACCTGGCTGGCCATCGGCATGGAGATCGCGGCGGTCGGCACCTTCCTCTCTGTGGGCATCAAGCTGCCGTACTTCGCCTTCTGGGCCAAGCCGGCCAACGATGTCATGGAGCTCAAGCCCATTCCGGTGAACATGTATGTGGGCATGGCCATGGGCGCCACATTGTGCATCGCCCAGGGCCTGTATCCGGACATGCTCTACCGCTACCTGCCGTTCGCCATGGAAGAGGTCTACAATCCCTGGACCACCTGGCATGTCTTGCAGGCGCTCTTGCTTCTCGGATTCTCCGGGCTGGCCTTCTACATCGTGCGGGACATCATCACCCCACACTCCAAGACCAACCTGGACTTCGACTTCTTCTACCGGCTCATCGGCCGGGGCGTTTTGGCCCTGGTCAGCAAGCCCCTGGCCTGGATTGACGACCGCTGGACCGAGGCCTACCGGGTCGCTGGTCTTGGCGGGCTCATAACCCTGGCGCGGGGTACGGTCTGGTTCGACACCAAGGGAATCGACACCGTGGTGGACGGCTCGGCGTACACGGTCCAGAACGTGGGCGTGCTCAGCGCCAAGGTGCAGTCCGGCAGACTCCAGGACTACCTGGGCCTGGCGGCCACTTTGGCCCTGTGCGTGTTCGCGGCGGTCTGGTATTTCGCCTAAACCTCGCAACGAGACGGAGAGCGAGCCTTGGAATTCGGATACCCAGTTTTAACGACACTGATCGTCTTTCCGCTTCTGGCCGCAGCGGGGCTTTTCTTCATCAAAAGCCCGCAGGTTACCCGCGCCTACACCATGGGTGCGTCCATCCTGGAGCTGATTTTGGCCATCCCGCTCCTCACCTTCAACCACAGCGCCGACTGGCAGTTCGTGGAGCGCGCGCACTGGGTGCCGCAGTGGGGGCTGGAATACCACCTCGCGCTGGACGGCATCAGCTACCTCATGGTCATGCTGACCCTGGCCATATTGCCGCTGTGCGTCATGTGCTCCTGGACGTATATCTCCAAGCGCGTGAAAGAGTTCCACTTCTGCCTGCTGTTCATGACTGCGGCCTGCGTGGGCGTGTTTGCGGCGCTGGACCTCGTGCTCTTCTACGTCTTCTGGGAGGCCATGCTCATCCCCATGTACCTGCTCATTGCGGTCTGGGGCGGCGACCAGCGCCGGTATGCATCCCTCAAGTTTTTCCTGTTCACCCTGGCGGGCAGCACCCTGCTTCTGGCCGCCATCGTGGCCTTCCGCATCACCGCCGGCACCTTCTCCATCCCGGAGCTGATGCTCTTCCCCTTCACCTTCCAGTTCCAGTTCTGGGCGTTTTTGGCCATGGCGCTGGCCTTCGCCATCAAGGTGCCCATGTTCCCGTTCCACACCTGGCTTCCGGCAGCCCACGTCCAGGCGCCCAGCGCGGGCTCGGTCATCCTGGCCGCAGTGCTGCTCAAGATGGGCACGTACGGCTTCCTGCGCTTCTGCCTGCCGCTGACGCCCCAGGCCAGCGAGTACTTCGCGCCCATGATGATCGCCATCTCCATCGCCAGCATCCTGTACGGCGGGGCCATCGCCCTTGGCCAGGAGGACATCAAGAAGCTGGTCGCCTACTCGTCGGTGGGCCACATGGGCTTTGTGACGCTGGGCATCTTCCTGTTCAACCTGCGCGGGGTTGAGGGCGCGCTGTTCCAGATGCTCAACCACGGCATCATCACCGGCGCGCTGTTCATGATGATCGGCGCGGTGTATGAACGCAGCCACAGCCGCCAGATCAAGGACAACCTGGGTCTGGGCAAGTACCTGCCGGCCTTCATGGGCTTCTGGGGCCTGTATGCCCTGGCCAGCCTGGGCTTCCCCGGCACCAACGGCTTCGTGGGCGAGATCCTGGTCTTTGTGGGCGCCTTCCAGAAGAGCCCGTACATCGGCGCCTGCCTGGTGCCGGGCGCGCTGCTTGGCGCGGCGTACATGTTCCGCGTCTCGCTCAAGATGGCCTGGGGCCAGCCGAGCTGCGCCAAGACCTGGCCCGACCTGAATACCCGCGAGTGGGCGTATCTGCTCATTCCGGCATGCTTCGTGTTCTACATCGGCCTGGCTCCGGGACTCTTCTTCAAGGTCATTGATCCTTCCGTTGAAAAGCTCGTGAGTGATTTCAAGCAGCGCAACACGGTGGAGCAGAAGGTTGTGGCGGCAGCGCCCGTACCCGCTGCGGTGGCCGCCGTCGTTGTCCCTGCCGAACCGGTCAACAATTAGGGAGTGGCGGCCGTGGAGTTCAATCCCATCCAGATTGTCCCGGAATTATATCAACTGTTGCTGATCATCGCCCTGTTTTTCCAGAGCCTGGGCGACGGTTCGGACACCCCCCCTGCGGAGCGCTGGCTTCCGTTCTTTGCCGGCTTCGGCATCTTCGTGGCCATCGTGTCCTGGGGGGCCGAAGGGCTCATCTTCGGCGGCGCCTACAAGCTTGACGCGCTCTCGCAGTTCATGAAGCTGGCCATTGCCAGCGGCTTCTACGTGACCGTGCTCAACGCCTCGCGCCAGCCCTCCCTTGAGGAGCGCAAGCGCCCGGACTACTTCATGTTCCTTGCCCTCTCGGCCTGGGGCCTGATGATCCTGTCCTCGGCTGTGGAGCTCATCACCATCTACCTGGCCCTGGAGATCTCCTCCTACAGCTTGTACGCGGTCATCCCCCTGCGCACGACCAACGGCGTGGGCGATAAGGGCGCGGCCGAGGCGGGCATCAAGTACATCCTCTTCGGCGCCGTGGCCACGGCCCTGGCGCTGTATGGCTTCTCCTACATCCTGGCCAGCCAGCACACCAGCTACATCTCCCAGCTGGCCCTGCGCACCTGGACCTTTGACGGCGCGCCCATGGCCGTGGTCGGCCTGTCGCTGTTCCTCGGCGGCATGTTCTACAAGCTGGCGCTGTTCCCCTTCCACTTCTGGTGTCCGGATGTCTATCAGGGCGCGAGCAACGAGACCGCAGGCTTCGTGGCCACACTGCCCAAGCTGGGCGCTGTGGTTGTCCTGGTGCGCCTGGCCGTGCTGCTCAAGCCCGGGCTGGAGATCACCACGCTGCTGGCCATCCTGGGCGCCTGCTCCATGACCTACGGCAACCTCTGCGCCCTGGCCCAAAAGGACCTGAAGCGCCTGCTCGGCTTCTCCTCCGTGGCCCACGCGGGCTACATCATGGTCGGCCTGGTCTCGGGCACGGCCATGGGCCTGTCTGCCGCAGTGTTCTACGCCCTGGCCTACCTGGTCATGAACCTGCTCTGCTTCTGGGTCATAAGCCGCGTCGCGTCCGACGGCCGCAACCTCCAGCTCGACGACTTGAACGGCCTGTACAAGCGCGCCCCGGCTTTGGCCTTTGCCCTGGGCGTGGGCGCCTTCGCCCTGGTGGGCCTGCCGCCGACCATCGGCTTCATGGGCAAGTTCTTCCTCATCACCTCGGCCTGGGACCACGGCTACAACTGGCTGGTCATCACCCTGGTGCTGAACAGCGCAATCGCCATCTACTACTACCTGGGCCTGGTGCGCCACGCCTACACCCACGAGGCGGGCGAAAACGTGCCCACGCCCGACAACAGCGCCTTCAGCGTCGCCGGAGCCAGCATCCTGGCGGCGGTGGTCCTGGTGCTCGGCCTGGTGCCCGGCCACGTGTTCGACTTCGCCATCATGGCGGGCAAGCAGCTTCTGCCCTAAGTCCAGTCGGCTCCACCCCGCTTCATCAACAAGGGCCTGCTTTGCGGGCCCTTACTTTTTGCGGCGCTTGGCGAAGCGGATCGTGTTGCGGTGCATGGCGTACGAAAGACAGACCAGGAAGGCAGTGACGACGAAGAACACATGCAGTATGTATTCAACAAGGGAAGGCGTGGAGAAGTAGGTTGCGGCCTGAAAATAGGCCAAGGCGGCCAGCACGCCGCCGGTCAGGGCTGGCCAGAGAATCCCGGCAAGGCTGCGCCGTAGACGATTTCAACGTGGCACCTGCGGCAGGCCGTGCAGCCCACTTTCGCCGCTGCACCGCAATGAGGGCAGGTGAGAATAAGCATAACGTGTATTTCCTGATATGCGTGATAGTTTATATTGTCTAACTGATCAAGCCAAGGGAGGCTCCATGCACGAAGTCAGCCTGGGCGGAATGCTCACGGATTACCTGAGCGGTGAGCGGATCGAGGAGACCACCTACGAGGAGTTCCGGCAGGCCCTGGCGAAATTCCTGGTGGAGGACAAGGGTTTTCCCAAAACGAGCCTCAAGGCCAAGGTGCCGCTCATCTTCCTGATCGACGGGCAGGAAACTGGGCGGCACATCGACCTGGTGGCCTACGAGGTGTCTGAGGCGTCGGGTGAGGCCGGCCGCCCGCTGATGCTGGTGGTCTTCTGCGCCGGTGATACCGGCAGCTTCGAGCGCGAGACCGTGAGCTGCGCCCGGCTGTTTCCGGGCGGGCCGGTGCCCGTGGCCATCGCCACGGACTCCATCGGCGCCAGCGTGCTCGACACGGCCACTGGCGACCCGTTGGCGCACACCCCTGGCGGGGCCACCGGCGTGCGCGCCATCCCCACCTGGGACGAGCTGCGCGTCCGGGTAAAGGCCAGCGACGCAGCCACCGGCCGCGCGCCCCTGTCGGACGAGCGCCGCCGCAAGGAGGAGCGCATCCTGCACGCCTACAACGGCTTTCTGTACGGCACCTGCTGCAGCGAGTCCTGCCGCATCCCGCCCAAGAGCGGAGGCACATGAGCACGGGCAACGGCGGCGGCAGCGCCGGGCCAGACGCGGACGCCGCACTGCGCTTCGGCGTCTCGCCGGACCACATGCTGGTCAACGTGAGCCGCTATGCCCCGGCCACGGGCGCGGGCCGCCCCTTAAGCGTGGAGCTGCTGCGCTCGGCCCTGGCTGCGGCGGGCATCACCGCGCGCATGGACGAGCAGAACGCGGCGGAGGTGGTGCGGCAGCTGTTCGCAGGCCTGGATGTCAGCCGCATCGTGCTCGCGCGCGGCGTACGGCCGCAACTGGCCCAGGACGCCTGGATCGAGCTGACCTGCGCGCCGGAGCTTCCGGTGCCGCCCGGCCAGGAGCTGGGCAGGCTGCACCCGGCCGTGCCCGCGCAGCCGGGCCGCGACATCGCAGGGAACCCCGTGCCCCCGGCCGACCAGCGCAGCCCGCGCCACATAGCCGTGGCCGGGGGCATCCACCTGGGAAGCGGCGGGGTGCTCATTGCCCAGGTTCCTGGGCTGGTGCGCGTCACCGAGCAGCACATCGAAATTCTGCCCCAGGTGCGCCTCTCCGGGGACAGGATGCAGGCCACGGCCACGTTCTATCCAAAGGACGCCCAGGGCGCGCTGAGCACGGCTGAGGGCCTGGTGCGGCTGCTCGACGGCCAGGGGGTGCGCTTCGGCCTCCAGACAGAGGCCATCGCCGCCGGGCTGGCCCAGGCCCTGGCGACCCGGAAACCGGTGCAGGACGTGCTGGTGGCCCAGGGCCAGGCCCCGGTCAACGGACAGAACGGCCGCCTGGAGCTCTTGTGCGCGGAGAAGGCGGACGAGCGCCCGCAGGACGACAACGCGCGGCTGGACTACCACCGCCGGGGGCTGTTCCACGTGGCGGAGCAGGGCCAGGACATCGCCCGGCTGCACAAACCGACCAAGGGCTCGCCTGGCCGGGACGTGACCGGCGCAGTGGTTCCGGCGCGCGTTGGTGCGCCCCTGCGCCTGTCCGTGGGCGGGAACGTGGAGACCCTGGACAACGGCGAGCTGTTCCGGGCCAGGATCGCGGGCGTGCTGCTGACCGCGAACAACAGCCTCAACATCTCGGAGTTGTTGAACATCCCTGGCGATGTGGACTACGGCACCGGGAACATCGAGCTGACCCAGGGCTCGGTGCGTGTGGGCGGCACGGTGCGCACGGGCTTCACGGTCCAGGCGCCTGGGCAGATCCTTGTGCAGGGCATGGTGGAGAGCGCCCGGATCATTGCCGGGGGCGACGTCATGGTGCGCGGCGGGATCTTCATGTCCGGCGACGAGACGGCCTTTGTGCAGGCCGGGGGCGGCGTCAGCGCGGCCTTCACCCACAACGCCATGATCGAGGCGGGCGGCGATGTCACCGTGGCCCTGTCCATGGTCGGCAGCAAGAGCAGCAAGGGCTCCCGCGTGAGCTGCGGTGGGTTTCTGCGCGTCACCGACGCCAAGGGCCGCATCATGGGCGGCACCGTGGTCAGCGCCAAGGGCGTGGAGATCTTTGACGCCGGGAGCGAGCGCGGCATGGTCACGACCCTGGCCCTAAACCACGAGACCCCGGAGATTGCGGATCTCGTCAAAGAACTGCGCACGCTCAAGGAACTCCGGCAGCGCGGCCTGTTCCTGGTGGGCGAGGGCGACGGGGCCGTGGCCCTGTCCAGGCTTGGCGCGGAGCTGCGCGCCGAGGCCGAGGACCTGCTGGCCCGGCGCGGCAGCCTGGAGGACCGGCTGAAAGAGATCCAGCGCACCCTGGCCGAGCTGGCCCAGGAGCACCTGGAGCGCGTGGCCTCGGCGCGCATCGTGGTCCGGGGCACGGCCTACCAGGGCGTGGCCATCAAGATGGGCGGGCGCGCCCTGTACGTGGAGCGGCCGCTCTGCCGCTGCGTGTTCTCGTGGGACGCGCGGAACAAGCAGATCGTCACCGGCTGCCTGTAGCCCGCCCGCGGGGCTGTTCGCGGTGCGGCCTCGCGGCAGGTGGCCGCGCCAGTTGAGTTTTCGTCCCGACACTTCGCGCAGCGCGCCGCCGGGCAGGAACGCCAGGCCAGCGCCTTCGCCCGCGCGATGATCCTGAGTCCATCCGGCAGCCAGCAACGCGCGCCCTTGCTCAGGGGCCAGGCGCGGGATTCATGTGCCGGTATGGATGCAATCCGCATCAAGGGCGCGGAACCAGGGTCGGTATCCAAACGATGGATTGTGCCCGTTGGCGGGCGGCAGGTTTGGCTTGGGGCCAGGCAGTGCGCTCCTGCCGCGTGGACTGGGAAAAATCGGCCCGCGCTCACGTTCTTTCGGCGTTCAGGAGGCAAACGACGCATTTAGAGACAGACCCTAGGCGGCCTGCCCGGTCCAGCCCCGGCGCTGGAACAGCAGGCTCAGCCACATGCCCCCGCAGTTGGCCGCCAGGCCCACGGCCAGAAAGCCGGGATAGCCGAGCAGCCCCACGGCCATGCCGCCCAGGATGGGTCCCAGGAAGCTGCCGCCCTGCAAGGCCATGACCATGAGGTTGGAGTTCACGGCCTTCATCTGCGGGCCGGAGAGGCTGAACATCAGCGCATTGAGCGAGGGCGGGCCCACGCCCATGCCCAGGCCGAGCACCAGCGCCGTGGCCACGACCATGGCCTGGCCGTGGGTGGTCCAGAGCATGGCGAAGCCCAGGGCCGTCAAGGCGTAGCACCACAGGATGAGCAGCGGCTTGCTGACCTCGTCGAACAGGCGCGTGGCGGCCAGCCGGGTGGCCAGCATCAGGCCGGTCTGGATGCTGAAGAACAGGCCCACGCCGCCCAGGCCCCGGTCGGCGAAGAGGCTTTTGGACAAAAAGAACAGCGCGGAAAAATTGAGATAATAGACCGAGTTGAGCAGAAGCAGCAGGCCAATGGACGGCGTGCGCACGCTCTCCAGCATGGCCGCGAAGCCCACGCCTCTGGCTGGGCTGGCCTCGGCGCGGCGGTGTCTGGCGGCGTCCTGCGCCTTGCGGTGGCGCAGCAGGGCCAGGTTGACCAGGGCGGCTGGCGCCAGGGCCAGGGACATCAGGGCGTAGCCGTATGCCGCGTTGGGCAAAAGGCCGCCCAGGTGGTCGAACACGGCGGGCACGATGGAATAGGGCAGGAGCATGGCCACGGAATAGAAGCCGAAGGCCTGGCCGCTGCGCTCGGGCGGAATCTCGCCCACCAGCAGTGTCATGGCTGCGGCGGTGAGCAGGGCGATGCCCGCGCCGTTGACCAGGCGCAGCAGCAGCAGGCCAAGGGTGTCGCGCAGGAGCAGGTAGGCCAGGCCGCAGGCGATGAGCAGGACGATGCCCGCGAACACGGCTTTGGGGGCCGTGCGCTCGGTCAGCCGGGGGGTGACGAACAGGAAGCTGAAGATGGTGGCCAGGGACGAGGAGCTGATGATGGGCCCGCACCACTGCTGGGCGATGCCCAGGCCCTCCAGGTAGGTGTACAGGCTGTAGAAGATGGAGATGTTGCAGTAGGCCAGCAGCATCAGCAGGCACAACGCGCTGAAGCGGAAGGTGAACAGGGGCGTGCGTTGCGGGCTCATGGTCTGAGCGCGTATGCCGGTGCGCTCCCCAGGTCAAGGCGTGAGCGCCTGCCCGCCTCCTCTGGAGCCGTCTGGGGGCGCGGCCCGTGGCAACCGCCAAAAAACGTCAGGCCAGTTCTGATAGCCATTTCGAGCCGGTGCGCCCGCTTGAAAAGAACACGGCCAAGAACCTCGGGATGCGTGAGCAAGGCAGGAGGGTAATCATTTCCCCAGATGCGGCGCTAATAAAATTCCTCTTCCCAGCCCTCGGCGGTGATGCAGCGGCGCGGGCACAGGCTGATGGCCTCGCGCACCTCGTCGTGGGTGGCGAACTGGCGCTTCAGGCTGGGCCGTCCCATGTCCTCGTCCCACTCGAAGATGTCCGGGCAGATGTCGCAACAGCCGGAGCAGGCGTTGCATTCCGAGCGGTCCACGAGCACCTCGTGGAGCTGGGCGGCCTGATCGGCAGGGGCCTGTTCGGTAGGGGCCTGTTCAGCATGGGCCTGTCGCGTGGCGGTCTGATGTGGAGCGGGCTGGGGCATGGCCGGGCCTCTGGAGGTCTTGCGCCTGTTGGCGGTTCGACAACTCCGGGGCGGCGCGGCCGGAGGCGTCTAGACGTTGAAACGGAACTCGATGATGTCACCGTCCTGCACATGATAATCTTTACCTTCAAGTCTGGCAAGACCCAGCTCCTTGGCTTTCTTGAAGTCGCCGGACTTGAGGAAGTCGGCGTAGCCGATGACCTCGGCGCGGATGAAGCCCTTCTGGAAGTCCGTGTGGATGACGCCTGCGGCCTCGGGCGCGGTTGCGCCCACGCGCACCGGCCAGGAGCGCACCTCCGGTGGCCCGGCGGTGAGGAAGCTCATGAGGCCGAGGAGCTTGTAGGTGCGGGAGATGACCATGGACAGCGCGCTCTCGGTCAAGCCCAGGTCGGACAGAAACATGGCCCGGTCCTCAGGGTCCTCGATGGCGGCCAGCTCGCGCTCCAGCCGGGCGCTCACGGCCATGTGCATCTGGCTCAGGCCGTCCGCTGGCAGGGCGTATGCGCCCATGTCCTTTTCGGCGATGTTCCAGGTGTAGAGGATGGGCTTGGCCGTGAGGAAGCGGTAGCCGCGCATGCAGGGCTCGTTGCACAGGGCCGGGTCCACGCGCAGGGGCTTCTCGTCGTCCAGCAGGGCGCGGGCCTTGGCCAGGCATTCCTCCTCCTTGGTGTCCACCAGGTCCTTGTTCTTCTTCTTGTCGCTCTGCATGCGCTCCTGGCGCTTTTCGATGACCGCCAGGTCGCCGACCAGGAGGTCGGCCTCCACCGCGCCATACTGCTGTTTGGGGTCGGCCAGGCCGGAATAGGCGTCGAGCACGCAGAGCAGGCAGTCGTACGGGCGGATGTCGTTCAGCACCTTTTCGCCGAGGCCAACGCCCTTGCCGCCGCCGCCGGGCACGTCGAGGTACTCAATCTCGCTCAGGGTGACCTTTTTGGGGTTGAACAGCTTGACCAGCGGTTCCAGACGCGGCTCCGGCACCTTGACCATGGCGCGGTTTCCGGCGGTCGCGGCCTTTTCGCCCGCAAGGGCGGCGAACATGTCGGTCTTTCCCGAGCCGGAAAAGCCGAAGATGGCGGTTTTCATTGGCGGTCCTTGTGTTGTCAAAGTGGGCGCGCGTGCGTCGCGGGCGATGACTGTAGGCAGGAACCGCTGCGGATGCAAGCACGGCCTGTGGCCCCGGCGGCGGCCCCGCTTGCGTTTGAATCCCGGCGGGAATTGCCGTAGGGTCGCGCCAGCGAATCAGCCAGGAGGAAAGGCATGTCGGGCGAGGCGAACATCTATCTCATCGGCGCGAGGGGCAGCGGCAAGACCACCCTGGGCCGCAAGCTCGCGGCGCGGCTCAAGCGGCCCTTTGCGGACACGGACCAGCGCATCCGGCTGCGCACGGGCAGGACCGTGGCCGAAATCGTGGCCGCTGGCGGCTGGGAGGCCTTCCGCGAGGAGGAGATTCTGGCCTTTTCCGAGGTGGCGGTGTTCACCGGCCAGGTGGTGTCCTGCGGCGGCGGCATTGTGCTGCGGGACGAGAACCGCGAGCTTTTGGCGCGGGGCCGCGCGCTCTACCTCAAGGCCCCGGCCGAGGTGCTGGCCGCGCGGCTGGAGCGTGCGCCGGGGCACGCCCAGCGGCCCTCGCTCACCGGCGCGGACATGGTGGCCGAGGTGCGCCAGGTGCTGGACGAGCGCGAGGCGCTGTACCTGGCCTGTGCGCGGGTGGTGCTGCGCGCGGACCAGCCCCTGGAGGCCCTGGTGGAGCAGGCCCTGGCAGAGATTGCGCGCCTGGAGGGCCGCCTGGATGGGCGTATGAAGGGGCGTGCGGAAGGTCGGCAGTAGGGCGCGCTACGGTGCGGCGGGCGGCGTTGCCAGCCCCGCGCGAATCCAGTAGCATGTGTTCTGTTCGGAAGGGTGCAGCGGCGGCGTAATGTCGGCGCAATGTCATTGCCAGGGCGTCGCAGGCGGTGGCAGCAGGAGTCGGGCAGGAGTCGAGCATGGGAGCGTGGAAGACCGGAGTTGAGCTGGCCGCAGGCGGCCTGCCGCAGTTCTTGCGGGAGCTGGCCGCTGCGCTGGAGTCCGGCTCTGCCGCAGGCCATTTCCAGGGCCTGCCCGCAGCCGGTGGCTCTGCGAACGATCTGCGCAAGCTGGTGCTCGTGGCCGAGCGCACGAGCGCGGGCCTGACCGTGAAGCTCAAGGCCAAGGGCGTCGGCGAGGGCCCCCTGGCGGCGCATACGGGCGACCACGCGGGCGACCACGCGGGCGATCACATGGGCAGGCGGGCGCCCGCGAAGGACAAGGACAAGGCCGCAGCAGCGCGCGAGAAATACCGTCAGCTCAAGAAGGCCATGCACCGGGATTTCAAGGCCCTGCAAAAGTGCGCCGAAGACGCCCGCCTGCCCGAGGCCGAGATCCTGGAGAGCTTTCTCAGCCTGGCCGAGCTCATGGCCCAGGGCGAGCAGCCGGTGAGCGGCGCGGCCCTGGCCGAGATGAACCAGGCCGGAACGGCCTTTCTGGAAGACTGCCAGGCGCTGCGCCGGGCCTGCGCCGCGCGTGATTCGGCGGCCCTGGCCGGTGTGCTGGAGCGCCTGGCCCGCCGCAAATCAGCCTGCCACGCCCAGTTCCGGTAACAGGACGCGAGCAGGACGCTAACAGGAGCACGGACACATGCACCTACTTGACGCCAGCGGGGACTGCGGCAGCCCCGCCGCAGACCACGGTCTGACGCCGGAGATCACCGAGGCTGACGAGCGGCTGTTCGCGGCCATCACCTCCACCGAGCTGGACGCGGCGGCGGTGGAGCGCATCGTCCGGCCCGCCGTGGTCCAGCCGACCCAGCAGGCCGTGCTGGCCGTGCACTGGCACCCGGAATTCGTGCCCATGGAGCTCATCCGCAAGCGCATCGAGGCCAGCTACCCGCACATGCGCACGCAGCTCATCGTGCCCACCCAGCACAACGAGCTCATGGAGTACGGGCCGTACACCGGGGTCGAGGTGGACTGCTACTCGCGCGGGTTCAACCAGAAGGTGCAGATGCTGCTGCACTTCCGCACCGAGAGGCTGAAAGACGCAACGGTGCTGCGGAGCATGCTCGCCCACACCCTGAGCTACCGCTCCTCCCAGCTTTTCGACTACCTCACGGCCGTCACCGGCGAGGACGACGCGGTGCTTGCCGCTGCAGCCAGGGAAACAGGCTCGGACGAGGATCTGGTGGGGCTGGCGCGCATCCTCTGCATCAAGCTCGCGGCCCTGGTGGAGAACAAGCGCGACAGCCTGCCCCAGGACGCCTTCAAGAACAAGCTGGTGCGCAACTTTGTCGACGGCTACCGGCCCGAGTTGGGCGACCGCCAGGTGAACCGCGCCCAGGTCTTTCTCAAGGCCGTGAAGCAGATCGTGAAGGCCCAGTTCCCGCTGACCTATTTTTACCGCACCACGGAATTCATCGAGGAGGCCCGGGGCCTGGGCGGCGGAGTGGTCATCCCGCACCCGGAGCAGTTCTGGCCCATCCTGCTGGCCGAATACGACGTGGACGGCTACGAGGTCTGGAACCCGCAGTCCCAGCGCTACACTGAGTTCCTCATCAACGTGCTGCACGAGAAGAACCGCCGCCGGGGCGCGGGCGCGCGGCGCATGCTGGTGTTCATGGGCGACGACACGCACATGGGCGAAAAGACCCTGCCCACGGGCAACGGCGACGCGGGCAAGCTCCGGCGCGAGATCGGCCTGCAGCCCGCCTGGGACGACTTGGCCATCGGCAAGAAGCTCATCGTGGCCGACATGGACCGCGTGCGCGTCATCGAAGAGTACACCGCGCGGCTTGACGGCTAGCGCGTTTTCTATCGGGGGGATCATGGGCCACGACCAGAGGTTTGTCTTTGAATCCGTGCAGGACGCAGCCAGCATCCGCAAGTACCTGGAGGCCGTCATGGAGGGCCTGGACAAGGGGCGGCTGGTGGTGACCACCGGGGCCGAGGAGTTTGTGCTGGAGCCAGCCGGGCTGCTTAATTTCACGGTCAAGGCCCGCCGCCGGGGCGGCGAGGGGCGTCTGTCCCTGGCCATCACCTGGAGGTGCCAGGACGACGAGGCTCCCCAGCCCGCCGAGACCCTGAGCATCAAGGCGTAAGGCCGCCATGCTCGCCCTGGAGGGACTTGAGGAGAATTTCCGCTTCCTGGTGCTGGAGGTGACCAGCCAGGTCAGCGAGACCCGCGCCTTTTTGTCCGCGCCCAGCCACGAGGGCTACGACAAGGTGGTCTCGCGCGACGACTACATCGACAACCTGAAGAACATTGTGGAGGAGAAGTGCATCTC
Source organism: uncultured delta proteobacterium (assembly GCA_903843965.1). Lineage (GTDB taxonomy): Bacteria > Desulfobacterota > Desulfovibrionia > Desulfovibrionales > Desulfovibrionaceae > Humidesulfovibrio. Next base: position 32,654 of record CAIMRY010000019.1, on the reverse strand, counting down.
CAAGATCCACACTGAGCGCGGGCTGTCCAAGCGCGACATCGACCGCATCCGCGGCCTGCAGATCATCTCCGGCAACCTGGAGCGCATCGCCGACTACTGCGTGAACATCGCCGGGCAGATGCGCTACTTAAGCGACAGGAACCTGCTGGCCCGGCGCGACCCCGGACCGCTGTTCGACATCATCGAGGAGAGCCTCTCGCGCATCCTGGAGGTGCGCTCCCGGGCCGAGGTGGCCGGGGCGCTCGGCATCTGCCGCGCGGAGTTCGAGCTGGATCGGCTCTACAAGGACGCCTTCGACCACTTCATGACCGACCTGCGGCGCGGGCGCGAGGTGGAGAACAACATCACGGCCATCTTCATCTTCCGCTACCTGGAGCGCATCGGCGACTCGCTCCTCAACATCGGCGAGGCGCTCTTGTTCTCGGTCATCGGCGAAAAGATCAAGATCGAGCAGTTCCAGGCCTTGCAGCAGAACCTGTCGCAGAGCGGGTTCGAGGGCGACGTGGGCGACATCGACTTCCGCTCCATCTGGGGCACGCGCTCGGGCTGCCGCATCGGTCGGGTGACCCCGCGCGACGCCGCGCCGGACCCGGCCCAGAGCGGCATCTTCAAGGAGGGCAACCTGAAGAAGATGCGCCGCGAGCGTGAGAACATCGAGATCTGGGCGCGCATCTCGCCGGGCACAGGCCCGCGCATCTTCAGCTACCACGAGGAAGGGGACAGCGCCTCCATGCTCGTGGAGTTCCTGCCCGGCTGCACCTGGAACGAGGTGGTGCTCACGGCGGACAAGGACATGCTGGACGACGCCATCTTCGTCTTCGAGCAGACCGTGGGCGACATCTGGCGCGCCACCCTGGAGCGCGGGCCAGCGCCCGCAGCCTCCATAGGCCAGTTGGAGCGGCGTCTGGCCGCCGTGCGCCACGTGCACCCGGACTTCTTCCGCAAAAAGCGCAGCCTGGGCCAGGTGCAGGTGCAGGCGACGGAAGACCTCATCGCCACCTGCCGGGAGATCGAGCCGGGGTTGGCCGCGCCCATGACCGTGCTGCTGCACGGGGACTTCAACGCCAACAACATCGTCTACGACCACGCGGCCCCGCGCGTGCACTACGTGGACCTGCACCGCTCCCGCCGGGGCGACTGGGTGGAGGATGTGAGCGTGTTTCTGGTGTCCTTCTTCCGCATGCCCATTTTCGAGCCCGCCCTGCGCGGGCGCATCAACCAGATGATCGGCTCGTTCTTCGCCCACGCCCATGACTTCGCCGACGACATCGGCGACGGCGCCTGGCAGGCGCGGCTGGCGCTGGGGCTCACGCGGTCCCTGTTCACGTCCACGCGCTTTGAGCTGAACTACGACTTCGCCCGGGAGATGTCCCTGCGCGCCCACTACCTCATGGAGGGGCTGGCCGAGCACCGGGCCCGGCACGACCAAGCGGGCGCGCCCTGGGAGGACTACCGTCTGCCCAGGCCCGTGCTGTTCACCTAGGGGGGCCTGGCATGCGCATCGCGGTTGTGGGCATACCCGGCGGCTGGTCCTCGGAAGCGCTGGCCGATGCCGTGGCCCAGGCCACGGGTCAGCGCCTGCTGCTGGACCTGGGCTCGGCCCGGCTGGACATGGCCGCAGGCAGCGTGTTCTGTTGGGGTCCAGGGCACGACCCGGTGGACCTCTGCGCGCTGGACGCCGTGCTCATCAAGAAGGCCGCGCCCCAGTACTCGCCGGACATGCTCGACCGGCTGGAGCTGCTGCGCTTTGTGGCCGGGCGCGGGGTGCCCTGCTTTTCCGACCCCACGCGGATACTGCGGCTGGTGGACCGCCTGGCCTGCTCCGTGACCCTGAGCCTGGCCGGGCTGCCCCTGCCGCCGACGACAGTGACCGAGGACCTGGACTGCGCCCTGGACGCGGTGCTGGGCTATGGCCGGGCGATCTTGAAGCCCCTGTTCACGTCCAAGGCGCGCGGCATGGTCCTGCTGGACGCGGCGGAGATTGGCCGGGAGGCTGTGGCAACGGAGCTGGCGCGCTTCCACGCGGCCAATAAGGTTCTGTACATCCAGCAGGCGCTCAACCTGCGCGGCCAGGACCTGGGCGTGTGCTTCCTGGGCGGGGAGTATCTGGGCACCTATGCCCGGAAAAAGGACGTGAGCGCTCCCCCTTATGGGCTGGGTGGGCCGGATGGGACGGGCGCGGGCTGGAGCACCAGCACCGCCAGCGGCGGCCGCTACGCCCCCTTTGACCCGCCCAAGGAGATCCAGGAGCTGGCGCACCGGGCCCAGGCCCCCTTCGGCCTGGACTTCACCTGCGTGGACGTGGCCCTGACGGACAGCGGCCCGTACGTCTTCGAGGTCTCGGCCTTTGGCGGATTCAAGGGGCTCAAGCAGGCGCGCTGCATCGACGTGGCCGCGCTGTTCACGGCCCATGTGCTGGACCGCCTGAAGCAGCAGGGCCAGGCAAGACAGGCAGGCCAGGCGAGACCGGAGTCCTGCCCGGAGCCTTCCCCGGAGCCGGGGGCGTGAGCATCCCCTGTTTCGCGGACGTGGCCCAGGGCTATGCCGAACGCTTCCCGGCGAAGCATGGCCTGTCGCTGCGGCTGGAGGAGCTGCGGGTGGCTGTGCGCAGCAATTCTGCCGCCGTGGTGGACGACCTGCGCGGCTACTTCGCGGGCTCTGTGGAGGATGACGCCGCAGCAGGCGCTCCCACGCAGCCTGCGGCGGACCTGGATGTGCTGCTGCTGGACGCGCCGGAGCAGGCCCCGCCCGTGGAGCTGCGGGTGAAGCCCCACGAGCCGGGCAAGCGGCCGGACAAGGAGCGCTTTGCCGATCTGCCCGGCCACAGCCACGAGCCGGGCGGCGGGGGCCGGGTGGTGCGCAAGCAGGCCACGGGCATGCTGTTCGTGTTCGGGGCGGGCGGCCTCGGCGTCACGAATACCGCGACGAATATTGTCCAAAATATTGCTGTCGGCCCGTGCGCGGCCAACCGCAACCAGCTGGTGAACTTTCTCTGCGCACGCTACATGGAGCGCCGCGTGGCCCAGGGCTGGATGCTCGGCCACGCCGCCGGGGTGGCGCGGCCCGGTCCGGGCGGCAGGGCGCTGGCCCTGTGCGGGTTCGCGGGCATGGGCAAGTCCACCCTGGCTCTGCACCTGGTGGCGCGCGGGCTGAACTTCGTGAGCAACGACCGGGTGCTGGTTGAGCCCGCAGATGCTGGAAACGGGCCGGTGCTGCACGGCATCCCCAAGCACCCGCGCCTGAACCCCGGCACCGCGCTGGGCAACCCGGAGCTGGGCGCGCTCCTGTCCTGCGCCCTGCCTGCCGCCGCCCGCAGCGCCTACGCAAGCCTCGCGCCCGAAGCCCTGCGCGCGGTGGAGCACAAGTACGACGCCCAGATCGACGCCTGCTTCGGGCCGGGCAGGTTCCGGCTGGCCGCGCCCCTGGCCGGGGTGGTGGTGCTCAACTGGGAGCACGGCGGCGGGCCGCTGCACGCCCGGCAGGTGCGGCTGCGCCAGCGTCTGGACCTGCTGGAGGCCCTGCGCAAGCAGCCGGGGGTATTCTTTCTGCCTTGGGCCATGGGCCCCCGGGCGCGGCTCACGGACGGGCAGTGCCTGGAGGCGCTGGACGGCGTTGCCGTGCTGGAACTCTCCGGCGGGTCGGATTTTGAGGCCGGAGCATGTGCCTGCGAGGAATTTATGGGCGGCTGAAGCGCCATTGACCATTTACTAGGCCACAAGGACGGTACCAGATGAGCGGCAACACCTTCGGCACCCTGTTCCAGCTGACCACCTTCGGCGAATCCCACGGCCCGGCAGTGGGCGGCGTGGTGGACGGCTGCCCTCCCGGAATCCCCATCAGCGAGGCCGTGATCCAGACCGAGCTGGACCGCCGCAAGCCCGGCCAGGGCGGACCAGCGGCCACGGCCCGCCAGGAGGACGACGCCGTGCGCCTGCTCTCCGGCGTGTTCGAGGGCGTGACCACGGGCACGCCCATCGGCTTTGTCATCGAGAACCAGGACCAGCGCTCACGCGACTACTCCAAGATCAAGGACGTGTACCGGCCCGGCCACGCGGACCTGACCTTTGACGCCAAGTTTGGCCGGCGCGACTACCGGGGCGGCGGGCGCTCGTCCGGGCGGGAGACTGTCTCGCGCGTGGTCGGCGGGGCCATCGCCCAGGAGCTGCTGCGCGCCCAGGGCATCCACGTGGCTGCGGCCTGCGTGGAGCTGGGCGGCATTCCGGCGACGCTGCGCGACTATGGCGGGGCGGACCACCCGGAGCTGTCCCGGCCCTTTTTCAGCGCCGATGAAAACGTGGTTGCCGCCTGGGAGGACCGCGTGCGCGCAGTCAAGGCCGAGGGCGACACCCTGGGCGGCGTGGTGGAGATAAGCGCGCTGGGCGTGCCCGCGGGCCTGGGCGAGCCGGTGTTCGACAAGCTGGACGCGCGCCTGGCCTATGCCCTGATGGGCGTGGGCGCGGTCAAGGCCGTGGAGATCGGGGCGGGCTGCGGGGCCGCGCGCAGCCTGGGCAGCGGGAACAACGACGCTATGACCCCAAAGGGCTTTTTGTCCAACAACGCCGGGGGCATCCTGGGCGGCATGGCCAGCGGCCAGGAGATCATCGCGCGGGTGTTTGTCAAGCCCATCCCGTCCATCGGCAAGGAGCAGCAGACCGTGAATTGTCGGGGCGAGGCCGTGCGCCTGTCCATCGGCGGACGCCACGACATCTGCGCCATCCCGCGCATCGTGCCGGTCTTGAAGGCCATGGTCCTGTTGACCCTGGCGGACTTCGTGCTGTTGCAGCGCAGGCTGGGGCGGTAGTCCCGGCAGCGGGCGGGGAATCACACCACCGGCGACAGCTCGGCTTCCGGAATCTCCGGCTCCAGGTGGATGGTCACGCGGACCAGCTCCGGCAGGCGCGCGCGCAGGGTGGCCTCCAGGGCCACGGTCAGGTCGTGCGCGCGGGTGATGGGCGTGTGCGGGTGCATGCGGCAGTGGAACGAGGCCCCGAAGCGCGCGCCCGACCGGTGCAGGATGAGGTTGTGCATGTCGCACACCCCGTCGGTCTCCTCCACGATCTCGGCAATGGCCCGGCGCAGGGCCTGGGCTGCCTCGCCGTGTTCGGGCATGGGCGCGGGGTGCGCGCCCTCGGGCTCGATGTGCGTGACCACGCTGAGCACCGGCCCCAGTTCGCGGCGCAGGGCCTTTTCCATGTCCGTGACGCGCTCGTGCGCCTGGGCCAGGGACAGGCTGCCCGGAACCTCGGCGTGCAGGTCCAGCGACAGGCCCTCGTCCTGCTGGCGCACCTGGATGTCGTGGGTGCTTAGGCCCGAGAGCCCGGCCACGGCGCGCACGCGCTCCAACAGTCCGCTGGCCCCTTCCTCCTGCGGCTTCACCTCCACCACCACGTCCGCGTCGTGCAACAGGGCGCGCACAGCCTCCCGCGCCTGCTGCGCCACATGGTGGGCCTCGTCCGCGTCCAGGCCGGGCTGGACCAAGAGGCGCATGTCCACAAAGCTGGCCGGGCCGCTTTGGCGCACGCGCACGCGGCGCACGCCGGTCACGCCGGGCAGGGCCAGCATGGCCCGCTCGATCTGGCCGGTGGCCTCGTGCAGGCCGGAGTCGAGCAGCACGTCCACGGCCTGGGAGCCCAGCCGCCAGCTGATCCAGACCACGATGCCGCTCACCGCCAATGCGGCCAGGGAGTCGGCCCGCAGCAGCCAGGGCCGCAGCGCGGAGCCGGGGGCGGCCAGGTCGGCCAGGGCCAGCGCGCCCAGGCCCGCCAGCACCACCAGCGATGACCAGATGTCGGTGGAGAAGTGCAGGGCGTCGGCCTCCAGGGCCTGGCTGTTGTGCTTTTTCGCGGCGGTCATGAGCATGCGCGAGCGCGAGAAGTCCACCACGATGGACACCACGATGACGCCCGCAGCCCAGAGCGAGGCCTCGACCTGGCGCGGGTGGAAGAACAGCCGGTCCACGGCCTCGTAGATGATCCAGACGCAGGTGAGCAGCAGAAGCGCTGTTTCGGCCAGGGCCGAGAGGTTCTCGACCTTGCCGTGGCCGTACGGGTGCTTGGCGTCCGCCGGGACGGCGGAGAGGCGCACGGCGAACAGCGTGACCCCCGCAGCCACCAGGTCCAGGCCGCTGTGCGCGGCCTCGGACAAAATGCCCAGGCTGCCGGTGTACAGGCCGGCCGCCAGCTTCAAGCCCGTGAGCAGCAGCGCGGCCAGAACAGAGGACAGCGCGGCGCTGTTCTTCTCCTTCAATGCCTGGGCATCAGTGGCGTGGGGAGTTTCACTCATGGCCTTGAGTGTACGGCATGATACTCGCCTGCGTCAACGAGGACACTTTCTCTCGTCCCGTTCAACGCGCTAGCCTGGGAGTAGGCAGCCTAAAGCGTTGTATCTCAAAAGCCGATGGGGTATAGTTATATAATGCGGAAATTGGCCGCATATAAGTTCAAGCGGTCCGGCAATGTGTTGTGTTAACAGCACCCGGCAAGGAGTCCCAATGCCCCAGCAGACCACGGCCAGCATCAAGACCCGGCTCGCCGCCTCCGGTTTCGTTCTTGTGGGCGCGGCCTGCGCTCTGTTCTTCACCGGCTTCTGGCCGGACCAGTCCCTGGGCCTGCGCGCGGGCCTGTTCGCCCTGGCCATGCTGGGCGCGGCGGCCCTGCTCTGGACCGTGCACGCCCAGCTGGTGGCTCCGCTGTACGCCTTGCGCGGCTATGCCCGTGAAATCGCCGCAGGCGTGAGCGCAGCCTGCCCGGCCCAGGCCATGCCGGCTGAGTTCGCCGACCTGCGCGAGGCCCTGTGCAGCCTGGTGGTGAGCCTCGGCAAGGCTGCGGACCTGGCCCGGGAGAAAGAGGCCCAGGCCGGGCGTGAGGCAGCCGCCACCATGAGCGCCCTGGCCGAGAGCCGCGAAAAGGAGACCGGCCTACAGGACCTGCTGGACAACATGCGCGCCGCCTCGGGCAAGGCCAAGACCTCTGCCGAGCGCATCTTCGGAGCCGTGCGCGAGCTGAATTCCAACATGGAGCAGGTGGGCAGCGACGTTCAGGTGCAGACCGAGCGCGTGGCCGCAACCACAACGGCCATGGGTCAGATGAGCGAGGCCATCTTGGACATCGCCCGCAACACCGGCGACGCGGCGCAGGGCGCCGAGCGCGCCAAGACCAACGCCCAGACCGGGGCCAAGGGCGTGCGCGAGGCCGTGGGCTCCATCGAGCGCGTCAAGAACCGCATCCTGGCCCTTAAGGAGACCATGACCACCCTGGGCAACCAGGCCGAGGGCATCGGGCAGGTCCTGGGCGTCATCTCCGACATCGCCGACCAGACCAACCTGCTGGCGCTCAACGCCGCCATCGAGGCGGCACGCGCAGGCGACGCCGGACGCGGTTTCGCCGTCGTGGCCGACGAAGTCCGCAAGCTCGCCGAAAAGACCATGACCGCCACCAAGCAGGTGGGCGACTCCGTGCGCAGCATCCAGGAGCGCGCCCGGGAAAACGTTGTCGCCGTGGACGCCGCCGCAGGCGACATCGTGGAGAGCGCCCGCGTGGCCGAGGAGTCCGGTCGGTATATGGAGGAGATCGTCAGCATCGTGCAGGAGACCGCCATGGAGGTGGCTTCCATCGCCACGGCCAGCGAGGAGCAGTCGGCCACATCCGAGGAGATCAACCGCTCCGTGGCCGAGGTCAACAAGTTGGCCCACCAGACAAAAGACAGCGTGGAGCGCTCCACCCGCGTGGTGGTGGAGATCTCCAGCCTGACCGAGGAGCTGGACTCCATCATCCAGGGCCTGGCCAGCGGCAACCTGGCCAGCGTGGCCACGGACAAGCTCATGACCTGGAGCGACGACCTGTCCGTGGGCATCCGGCTCATCGACGAGCAGCACAAGGTGCTCCTGGGGCTCATCAACGAGCTGCACGCGGCCATGCGCGCGCACAAGTCCGACAGCGTGCTCGTGGGCGTTGTCGAGCGGCTCAAGGAATACACGGTGAAGCACTTCGGCCAGGAGGAGGAGTACTTCGACCGCTACGGCTACCCGGAAACGGCCCAGCACAAGGACTACCACCGCAAGCTGGTGCAGCAGGTGCTGGACTTCGAGGCGGGCTTAAAAAGCGGCAAGGCCAAGGTGACCATGGAGATCATGCGCTTTTTGAAGGACTGGCTCGTCACCCACATCCAGGGCACGGACAAGAAATACAGCGCGTTCCTGAACGGGAAGGGCATACGGTAGAACGGGATGCCTCCGGCGGTCGGGGGCAGCGGCCCCCGAACCCCCATTTACGCCGAAAGGGCTGCTTCAGGAGGAACCTGAAGCAGCCCTTTCGGCTTTGGGCAGCACATGCGGCCAGACTAGCCAGCCCGCCAGGGCGGCTATCTGTCGCTCCGCAGATGCTCATCAACCTTTGCCGCAGTGAGGAGCACCTGTCCATCCCCATACATGCTGCCGTAGAACACTTGGAAAGTGAATGAAAGCGAGCCGACCCTGGTCAGCACGTAGGAGTAGGTGTCAGCTTGATCCCCGGACATCATTCCGTGGGTTCTGCGTCCGACAGCATTGCCGTTGCACAGATCGAGGTAGCCGTACCCGCAGCGTTTTTTCATGAGCTTGACGGCCTGGGAAAATCCTAGCCGGTGTGCTTCATCCGTCAAGGCGCCGTGCTGTATTCCCATCGTCACAAGGCACAAAGCGGCAACCGGGTACTCGCATTTCGGGAGCAAAAACATCAGTATCACAGCCGGAGTGAATGGTAAGAATATGGCCATCCAGAGGAGAAAGGAAAGCAGTTTAATTTCGATGCGTTTGTCCAACATGTTGAAAACTGGAGTGATATTGTAATAGTATGTCGCAAGGGCAAGTATGATCAGCAGGACTATGCCAGGAGCGCTCATTAACTTTGACAACAAGTACAGTACAGTATTGCGCACGTACCCTCCTATGGTGGATCACGTGGTGTAACAGCGTCCTGCTGGGGATTCTATCGGGCCTCAGGTCCTTTGGCCGCCGGAGGCTATTCGCCCAAATCCACGGCCTCGGCCAGATACTCGCTGAACAGGTGCACCTGCACGGGCACATCAAAGGCCTTGACCCCGTCGCGGATGCCGTCCTCGCAGTTGTGGCAGGCGACGACTGCAACCTCTGCGCCTGTGGCGCGGATGGCCTCGGCCTTGGCCTTGGCCGTGGCCAGACGCTTCTGCTTGTACTCGGCCATGAGCCCGTGCCCGCCGCCGGAGCCGCAGCAGTACGTGTGGTTGCCGTTCGGGTGCATCTCGCGGAAGTCCGCTGCAACGTGGTGCAAGAGCAGGCGCGAGTCATCGAAGTGCCCGGCGTTGCGGATGAAGTTGCAGGAGTCCTGGAACGTGGCCGGCTCCTTGTGGAAATGGCGCTTGAGCTTGAGGCGGCCTGCGCGGAACAGGTCGGCCCACATCTTCATGGGCGCAACCACCTCGAAGGGGAAGTCTCGTTTCAGCCAGTTCGGTCCCTCAAACTTGAGGGCGCGGATGGAGTGCCCTCACTCGGCGGAGAGGATCGTTCGGACCCCCAGGTTTTCGCCTGCGGCCACCACCCGCCCGGCCAGCTCTGCGGCTGCCGGGTCGTCGCCCGCGAACAGGCCGATGTTCGTGGAGTCCCAGCCCTTGGAGCTGGTGAGCGTGAAGTTAAGCCCGGCGGCGTTGTACAGCTTCAGGTAGTTGTACAGGTTCTGGGGGTAGAACTTGATGTCGCGCGGGTGGAAGGTGACCAGCACCTCCGCGCCGTGTTTATCCATGGGCGCTCGTGCGTCGGGCATCTCGGCCTGGAGCTCCTCCAATTGCCATTCCACTGTTTCGCGGTAGTCCTCTTCGCTGATGCCGAGGTTGTTGCCGAACTCCAGGGCATTGGCCAGGCCCGAGGCCAGGCCCTGCGGGGTCATGCCCTGGGAAACGGCCAGGGCGCGGGTGGCGCGCACCAAAAAGGCGATGGAGATGCCGTGCGGGCAGAACATGGTGCAGCGCTGGCACATGGTGCAGGTGCCGTAGACCGTGTCCACCAGCTCCTGCATGAAGGCTTCGTCGACATTGCCCTTGCGGCGCATCAGCTCGGCCAGGGGCTTCAGCCGATAGGCGGGCACGTGCTCGGGCCGGGGGTCGGACTGGTAGAAGTGGCACCCCTGGGCGCACAGGCCGCAGCGCGCGCAGATCTCCATCCACATTTTGAGGCGCGCACCGCTCCGGGAGGCCAGGGCTTGTTTGAGGATGTCGAGGTCCATCGGGTCTCCTAGAACTCTTACCAGGCGCCCACGCTGCGCTTGCCGAAGTCGCTGCCGGTGACGGCGCGCGAGACGAAGAACAAGACGACGTGGGAGAGCTTGGTGCAGGGCGCGGCGATCAGCAGCAGGTTTGCGGAGAGCACGTGCGCGGTGATGAACAGGTCGTAGTCGCCCCACTGGCGGTTGGCGATGAGCCCGGTGAGCATGGGCGCAAGAGTGAGGGCCAGCACCAGCCAGTCCGAGGGCGTGGTCAGGGCGCGCACGTGGGCGAGCGCCAGCCGCCGCCAGATGAAGAACGCCGCCGAGGCCAGGAACAGGTACGTCAGCCAGTCCGCCGCCGCGTCGGGCAGGGTGGGCCAGGACACGTTCCAGGCCAGGTCCCAGAGCACCACGTGGGCCGAGAGCAGGAGCGCCACGGCGAAAAACGCCAGGTGGAAGGCGAACCCGGCCACGGTCATGAGCGGGTTGGCCCGCGCGGTGATGTTGGCCGGGATGAGCCAGTGCAGGATGCTTTTGAGCGCCCAGGCCGGGCGGAAGCCCTTGAGGGCGGCGGGGTCGGCCTTTTTGGCCAGCAGGATGAAGCGCAGCACGCGATACGCCGAGCCCAGCAGAAACACGCTGAGTGCAATGGCGAAGAGCGGTCCGGCGGCGAAATCATACACGCTAAGCAGGGTCACGGTCCCTCCTGATTGCAGAGCGGCCTGGGGCGCGCTTGGGCAGGAAAACAGCCGACTGCGCTGTCCTGCCGGGTGCCTTTTCTGGGTAGCAGAAGTTCCCGCGCAGGGCAATTCCCCTTTTACGGTGGGGATTGGGTTCACACCCCCGGCTGGTTCACCCGGTCCATGGTGCGGAAGTTGATGGCCTTACCATCACAGATTACGTCCAGTGCCGGTCTTGTTCAAGCGCAACAAGCGAGTTAATAGCTTTGCAGCGTATACCAGTATAGACAGGCAGCGGTGACGAAGAATTACATATCCCATCAAGGCAGTGACAAAGACAAGTACAGAGAGAAGGCAATCCGAGCGCGATATATATTTTGACAGAGTAGCGCCATGGTAATCATACAAAGAGTACACAGCAACAGCTGAAACAAGAAATGTTGGAGCAAGCAATTCTACTTTTGCACCGAAGGAGAAATTAAATCCAGCAAGTTCAATGATTGTGTTATGAGATTCACGTACGTCCAATTTGATTTGAAGTATTTCATCTTTGCATTCTTTTTTATTGCAAGACACTGCATCTGCACATAGGTTATCAGCTCTATCCATTATCAGAAGGTTTTTCGAGTAGACGTTGTCGATATGGTAATCGATAAAACAGACATACCATCTACTGTAAAAAGTAAAAGATTCGACCAGTACTGCACCGAACAGCAGTAATTTGATGCCATATATTTGTGAGATTTTTGCTTCAATAAATGCAATTTTAAATTCAATGAGCTCTGGGGCCAAAATATAAAGAGAAAGCAGCACGAAAGAGAATATTATCAAATTGCGACGCGACTTCAAGACCTCGGACGACAATTCGTATCTAGGCTTTGCATGCAGTTGCATGATTAGTCCCCTTCCCATGTACGGGGTTATGAGGTGCCATGTTGAGCAGGTTGTGCCCGCCTGCGGCGGCGATCTCGATGGCGCGCTTGGCGTTGTCCTGACCCTTGACCTCGGCGAAGTCGCCCTCGAACCCGGCATGCCCGGCCCATAGCGCGTCCACATCCCGCTGCATATGCACCGCTTTCCCCGCAAAGAGTGTCCTCTCACACCCCCGGCTGGTTCACCCGGTCCATGGTGCGGAAGTTGATGGCCTCGGCCAGGTGCGGGATCTCGATGGTTTCCGCATCCTCCATGTCGGCGATGGTGCGGGCGATGCGCAGCACGCGCGTGTACGCCCGGGCCGAGAGGCCCAGGCGGCGCACGGCCTGCTCCAGGAACTGGTGCTCGGCCTCGCCCACGGCACACCAGCGTTCCAAGAGCGCGCCCTGGAGGTCGGCGTTGAGCCGGATGCTGGCGTCCTTGTAGCGTTCGGCCTGGATGGCGCGGACCTTGACGATGCCTGCGCGCATGGTGGCCGAGTCGCGCGTGCCGCGCGGGGCTTTCAGGTCCTCGTAGGGCACGGCAGGCACCTCCACCTGCAGGTCGATGCGGTCCATGAGCGGGCCGGAGATGCGCGAGCGGTAGCGCAGGATGGCCGCAGGCTGGCAGGTGCAGACGTGGCGGTCGTCGGTCAAATAGCCGCAGGGGTATGGTTTTATATTTTGTTGCGAGCTTGGCGTTAAATGTCCACATGGAATCGGCAAGTTCAGCCTGCCAGACATCCTCTTGAATGCGATTCAAGAAAAGTATCGTGTTTGTGCTGAAATGATTGGTTAAATCATATTTCACACTACAAGGTAATGACCTTCGGACGACATTTGTAGTGCAAGATCCGGGTTGTCCTGCTCTCCGTATGCTGGACTAGATTTAGGAAGCAGTCACATCACAGATTGTTGATCTCTGAAACTATTGATGCTGCTTCTGCTTGGTTCAGTCCGGATGTCCTTGTAATGCTTGGGACACCCATTTCGTTAAGAAATTGGGAACGCGTTAGGCGCGCTACAGAATTTTGGACCAAAGCCATCGCCTGAGCCCCCGAATGCTGAGCCGCGTGAGAAGCGATACAGCAGGCCATGGCCCGAGTAAGCGATACGTAAAATAGACGCCTCTGCTCAATAAGCAGCCCTGTAGCCTGTAAGGCCCTAAAGCTGGGCATCAGGCCTTGCTCGGCCCCTGGGATAAACACGATTTTTCCACTTAACCCTTTGGCGCCGTGCATAGTGAGTATCCTGATTTTCTTCTGGACGGGTAACTGGGATTGAGGCTGCGCGGCCCCAACGCGCTGGCTAACAAGATCAAGAATGGTTTGTTGGTCAGACTCACTATCAGCTGCAAGGAAAAGCAGGAGTTCTTCAAGCATCATTGGAGGAGGGAGCGAGCCAAGCAGAGTGTTCCAGATCGACAAGTTGCTTGCAGCGTTCTTCCCGGATGTAAACACTTGTGACGAGAGCAGAGTCGTGATGTCATTGCCGCGAGTTGCCAGAGTGTCACTCATGCTCCACGTCGCCATCACTTGAGCTATCGCCATGACGCGCTGCACGGCCGAAGGGCACCGCCCTAGAAGCCAAGCTGGACATGTCGTCAGGTAGAAGAGTTGACGGAAATTCTGGTTGTTAGAAATGCAGGCATCCGCTACGCCTTTTGCCGTCGTACTCCCAACCCCAGAAAGTACTTCGAGCAAATCTCGATGTGCAGGATAGTCTTCCTCGCTCGTAGAGTTGTCTCTTGCTATACGAAGAAAGGCGTAAACTGCTCGGATGGCTGTATAGTCGTCTGTAAGTGTCGAACCTCGAGGAGGATCATAGGGGAGGCCAAGGTTCCCCAGCTCTTGTGCCAGAGTATCGAGTTGAACCCGTCTGTTGGAGATGAGAATAAGGATTTCATCCTCTCGTCCCGCCATCCCAGCGTTGATTAATTGGCGACACGATTCTGCTACCGCTCGAGCCTCTGTTTGCGCGGACTGAAAAGACCAAACCAGCATTTGCCCCTGAACTGGCGGAGTGGCAGAGCCATAGAGTGACGTTAGACTCTTTGGAATTCGGCTCTGGTTGTAGCTGATCAGCTGGTTAGCAGGGCCAAGAATTGCGGGTGTGCATCGGAAGCAGTCGGTCAGCACATGTGTGGCAGATCTCGGATAGGCAGTCTGAAACTGAATGATGCCATTTGGATCGGCATGGCGAAACGAATAGATGCTTTGATCGTCATCTCCGGCAACAAACAAAACAGTACTGTTTGAAGACAATATACGCACAAACTCTTGATCGCAGGCGTTCAGGTCCTGAAATTCATCAACAATCAGGTGGTCAATCTGAGGGAGTTGTTGAGGCTGTAACGCTCCAAGACGAAGTGCTTCAACACATTTATAGATCACTTCACCTGGAAGGACACAGCAATACAGGTTAGTCCGAGCAGCATGAAATGCGTTAAACGCTTGAACTTCTGTTGGAGTTATCTGCGCCTGGTTTATAAATTGTGGGTTCAACGTTTGCCACTGTGCGTCATGAGCAAGCCTAATTTGGGCGGCACGTGACGGGGTGCACCCCATGCTCCCTGCACATTCCCGGTCATAAATGTTAGCCTGCTCCCAACTATCAAGCATGATTGGTGTGCTTGGATATGAGGCGAGGAGGTTGGCAAGCCGCAGAATTCGAAGTGCAAGGGAATGCATGGTTGAGACTCGAACTTGCGTTGCTGCGGCTGCGCACGGGAGAGTGCTACAGAATGTGCTGATTCGATCTCTTAGTTCTGCACATGTGGCTCGCGTAAACGAGATGACATATACGTTTTCAGGTGTTGCTCCAGCTGTCAGAAGCTCCGCTACACGCTTCTCAATCGTGTGCGACTTCCCAGTGCCTGGGCCGGCCACGATTCGCACTTGCGGTGCACCATCTCTAGCAGCCGCCCACTGGCGTTGTTGTGCTTGATGTTTTTGAGTAGCGGTTATCGGCATAGTTTCGTCCTTTGTGTCCTCAACACGTAGTGGTGTGGGAGTGTGATCTCGCTCAAAAAGAAAGTCTGCAATCACTGCTCAGTAATTTTCTGAAAGAAGAACGCTCCTCGGTAAGTTGACCTGAGGTTGCTCCCAGGTCTTAACCTCACTCCTGTTGCGGCAGAAAGAAGAGCCATTAATCATCCCAAGCGGGCTTCAGCCATTATCCCTGACTGCTTTTCTTAGGATGCCTTTGCGATATTGACAAGCATGACAGAAAGAGATGTAGTCCCAAAAAAGGATGCGATATGGCCTACATTTCTGAGCTTTATTGTTCTCTGTGTGACCTCGAAAATCCGACTGCCCTCCGAGCGCCAATCACCCCCATTTGCCCAATGTCTGGCGCTATTTGCGACGGTGGAGGCAATCGGCACCAGACTGCCATCAAGGTGGCAAATCATCCAGAAATTGGCGGCGTATTTGTTCCCGGCCATGCCCGAATCGTCCCTTCGGTCTGCTCAATCACTTATGACATTTCTAATCAGCTTGCCAGCCGGTGGATTGTTTGTCCGAGACGGTTATTCGCGGGCTCCCCAGGCCGTGACGCAAACCGTGAATTCCAATCGCATGAAGTTGAAATTCTCGTTGCAGCTGGCCTCCCGCGCAATGTGAGGTTGGGGGTATGGGCTGAGGTGTATTTGAGGGAGAATGGGTCTAGTGATGGAGATGAGAATATTCTGAACTATCACTTTGATTATGTTATAGCCCCAGTGGCCGACATGACTGTCGGTGACGTGGCTCAGCGCTATGGCCTTAGTATCGATGATTTGTCCCAGGGGTTGGGGCTCCGTGGAAGAGGGCAGCGTCAAGCCGCCCGGAGTCATGTCATAGTAAATGTCCCTATCCTTGATAATTTTATTATTGTCGAGGTTATGACTGCGAGTACGAGTGGATCAGATACAGAACGTGGGACGAACATCTCTTCCGCATTCATCAATGCGATTATGGGGCGGCCCTGCCCTTCGCCCGGAATCAACAGGCGGCAAGTTTGGGGCCGGATGGCCACTCAGCTTTTCGCTAAAAGTTGTCTCGCCGAGGCATGGGGAGGGAAGACTATCTGGGTATTGCAAGATGCGTTAATGAGGGAGATTTTTCAGGCCACCGGTGTTGTCCCGGAAAACATGAAGTCGACGCCAGGTAAGCCAAAAATCAATATTGCCTCTATGCGATATGCAAATCAGGCGATAGCGGACGAAAATCGTATTGTCCTAGACAGAGTATACTCTTGGGATGCTGGAGTTAACCCCACAGGTAGCGGAGAAGTTACCGACATCTTGTTGCCAGCTCGCTTTCCAGATAAAGCCGCCTTGGTAAAATGCATGATGAGAAGGAAAGTATCGGGGACAATCTTACTCTAACGGTTTTTATGTTCGTCAAGAAACATCACCAGCTGTCTCCCAAGGGCTTCCGCTAAAAGCGGGGGTACCGAGTTTGCGACTTGTCGATGTTGGTCCAAGTCTTTAACTTGCCCCGATCTGCCCCGTATAGGCCCTTCAAGCACAAAGCTGTCGGGATAGCTATGGAGCCGGAGGCATTCTCTTGGCGTGAGGTATCTATCCTCACTTGGATGATAAAAACACTCTCCACATCGTATAGTGAGCGAAGGTTGATCCCAGGCTAATCGCCTGAACTTTGTTGTGTCTTTTTTGGGGTCTAAATTTTTACGTTGCGACTTTGGAAGGTGCAACTGCCTTGCGAGATAATCCCCCTCAGGTACGCCATTGATCCTAATTCTATCGCCATCTGGAGTAATATCAAGATGATTTGGAATTATTTCAGGATCACCCTTTGCGACAGGGCTTCCGAGCCCTGTAAGTGCATCTTTGACTGTGACATAACTTTTGTAGTCAGATATACATCCTAATATTCTTTCCTTGTAAGAAACATTTGTTTGTGTCGGGAAGATAAATTCTTCATTCCCTCGTACTGCAACCATAAATAGCCTGTCGCGCAGTTGTGGGACGCCATAGTCTGCTGCACGGATTACTTTTTTGGAAAATGCATATCCCATCTCAACAAATAACCGCTGTATGTCCTTTAGTATACTGCCTTTCACGCCATCTATCCCAGGTGAACTTAGAATCCCCTTCACCTGTTCAATCAGTACAGCTTTTGGCATAAATGTTTGCACGAATTCCATCATGCGATATATGAGCATGCCGCGATGATCTAGAACTGATTGCCTCTTTCCTATTAGAGAGAACGGCTGACACGGTGGACCTCCGCAAAGGAGGTCAAGCTGGCCTTTTTGTAAGTCTAATTCTTTACGCAGTTCGTCCGTATCAACGGCATATACATCCTCAAAGTGCAGGCAATTGTTATGCCCAAGCGTTTTTACCATGCGCTGGTGGGTAGACCTTGCATGCTTATCTAACTCAAATGACGCGAGGGGAACAAATCCAGCATGCATTAACCCGAGGTCTAAGCCACCGCAGCCCGAGAACAATGATATAAATTTTTTCGGTTCGCTCATAATACTTTTTATTCCCTAGCGGTGTTCCCGCTTAGCTGAAACACTTGAATATTCAAAGGCCACATTCTGCTCACATATCGGTGCGGGGATCTGGAATTGGGGATGTTCCCTGCGCGACGGGTTGTGCTGGGCCTCCGTTAATTCCTATGGCCCAATGTTGGCGGTAAAGTCTCTTCCGGTCAAGCTCTTGATCTCTAACGAATCATGCCTGCCTGTAAACGCCAAAGATCTTAGCATTTTCGCCGTAAAACATTTAGCGTCCGCAATCTCTTTTCTCCCTTATCAATGCGAGTTTCAGAAGCAATTCCTGACGGCTCATGTCATCGTTGTCTCGCAGGCAATCGCCTACCTCATTCTCCGCGACATGCTCATCCAGAAAATTGCGAAGCGATTCCAAATCTCGTTTGTCCAGTGTCATTGGATCGACCTCGGAGAACTCCGGCTCGTCTAACCTAACGTTCACAACTTCAGGGTTATCGGTCTGATCGAAGCTGCAACTGGCGGAAGTCAACTCCAGGAAGTTACCGACTCGGGCGAATGGGAGGACACTGAGCGTATGGAAATCGCTAATAGGCAACGTCCATGAAGCCCACACATAATGCGGCATGCGGTCTGAGTCAGTCGTTATCCCACTGATAATAAGCATCTTTGTCCTTTCGTCCCAGGCAGGGTTTACGCCGATGACTAGGGCTTTCACGTTGACCCTGCACATGCTTCCTTTCATGTTTAACTCCTGTATCCTTCTCGAAAATTTTTCTGGCCAAGTGCCATCTCGGTCATGGGCTTGCTCACGCAGCTTCTAAAACAATCCAATTCGAATATAGTCCGCTTCATCCACCGGGAATGGGTCACTCTCGGTCCAGCCTTCATGCCGAAGGTCCGACACGATGTGCTGCCTTGCCGGAGCCTCAACGTCCGTACCAAACAGCTCCACTGCCTCCTGGATGCCCTTAAGGTGATGCCGCACCCTCCTGTGCCTCATTCCGTAGCCAGCCCGTCTAGCGAAGGCATCCAGCCAGAGGTGTAGCTCGCAGTATGGCGCTCCGAACAGTTCTTCTGACTCGCGGCAGTGCTCTTCAAAGGTTGGCAAAGTAAGCCTCCGTCATTACACGAGAAAGAACTCGTTAACTTTCATGCAAAAGTTAACGAGTTTTGTCGGTCGCCAATGCCAGTTATAGCAACGTGTTCCGGTCTTTTGCAACACGTAAAGCCCAGGGATAACTAGACATTTTGCTAACTTTCGTGTATAATATGTATACAAGTTAGCAAAGGAGAGTTGCCATGCCCAACCCAAATCACCCCCTAAAAGGCTCTATCATCGCAGTTGACCCGATCCGGGCCATAAGGGACGTCCGAGCCCTCAAGAAGCTCCTAGCGGCCAGCCAGCGCGATTTGGCGCTATTTGTGGTTGGCATCAACACCAACCTACGCGCCAGCGACCTGACCAGGATCACCGTGGGCCATGTGCGTGACCTCAAGACGGGTGGTTCCTTTACCCTGAGGGAGAAGAAAACCGGCAAGGTCCGCCCGGTTGTCATGAACAAGGACTGCATTGACGCCATTCAGGGCTACCTGGCCAGCCGCCCCGGCGCCACGGACGATGAGCCCTTGTTTCGCTCGCAACGCGGCTCAGGGGCGATCACCCCGATCACCCTCAACGCTCTGGTCAAGGCTTGGTGCAGGGCTATCAACCTGACGGGTAACTATGGGGCGCACACCCTGCGCAAGACTTGGGGCTACCACCAGCGCGTGGCATTCAAGGTGGACATGCCGACGCTAATGACAGCCTTTGGCCACGCTACTCAGCGGCAGACCCTCAAGTACCTCGGCATAGGTGAGCAGGAAGTACGGGACGTCTTCATGAACTCGATTGGGTAGGTTTGGCTTCTTCGCGGGAGAAAGTGAACCTTAAGGAGGAAGGGCTGTGCCGGGGTAAGAGCTATGTCACGATACCCCCCCAAGGATAATCTTTAAATCATGGTAATGCGCTTCCACAAAGCGAATACTAGTTAGCTGGTCCACGAGTAATAATTGGACCTCACAACTATTTGATGTGATTATCGCCTCTTTTAACTTAGCCATCACAACGTCGTCACTCTTGATAAACTCTTCATACTTCGCTGCACACAAAGGACAAAGTGCAAGATACTGGGCAATATTCTCTTTCGTGAGAAAACTCCTAGACAAAACTTCTTTTTTTTCAAAATAGTAATTCCCATCTCGTTTACGAAAAGGCATCTCATATTTGCATATCTGGCAGACCATTTGGTCGAATTCATTCGTGTACTGGTTTCTGAGCCATGTAATCGGATCAATGGCACCACTGGTTGCGCGGACACTTCTTTCACGTTTCTCATAACTCTTATCAGGTGCATCCGACAATTGATCGCTGAAACGTTCTTGACGGTGCTCAGGGTTTGCTACTGACTTGATTGGAAATGACGGGGGTTCTTTCCGAGCGACAGAGACAGCCTTAAAAAGCTCGAATTCAGCACGATTATTTTCTATAAACTCAATGTCTTCTAAACTAAAACCTAGTTCTGCTGCGAGCTCCCGTTTCCGTTTTTCCTCACCACTCTGGTTCGCGCCCTCAACTATCCCAAGGCTCTCAGTTAGTTCTCTCGCACCTAAGAATTCATCCATGAGTTGGGCCGTAGTGATTTCACTCGGTTTTGCCAAACAACCTTCTCTTGTTGGAATCCATCTGGCACCCTTCAGACGCACTAATGCCAATGAATCGAAAAACTTGCTATGCCAGCTGTAATAGAACCACCGGTATTTTGCCTTAAAAAATATGGAGTCTCGATCCAGGTGGTTGCGAAGGATAGACCATAACATGAAGGCGCTGCTTCTTTGTTCTGCCGGATCAGATATCTGCGGAATTCCCTTCAAGAATTGTTTAAGGCCATCTAAGTCAAAATTCTCAATTACAACTTCGCGTGTAGAGTACTGAGTTTCATTTGATGGCGGACCTTCCGATGTTTGCAACTTTCGAGGCTGGCTTAAAACACCGAGACAGCGCCATGTATCTGTGTCAACTCCCGCTTTCAAGTAGTCATCGTTTAAAAACCATACTGATTTGGAGTTGAAAAAATATTGTCGTAATTTCGTAGTATTGAAATATATTTCGTCGGGTTTTTTGAATCGCATGTGGCCGGATGCATTGGTTGCCTTCAGGAATGGAGTTTGCATTGCCCTCTGCATGAATTTTTTCTTCCCGTCATCGGAATCAGAACCCATTGCGCGAACAATTTTGCGTATATCGTCTTCATGGTCAGCGTCTGGGACCAATTCTCCCACGCCATCGGTATATTTTGGCAAAACCCTTTCAACTATGTCATCAAACACGTTGGGCTCCGAGAGCCCTAACCGCGTGAGGAACGTAAAAGAACGTTCATCGTTAGCAATAGAGCGTTTTACAACCGGCAAATCCGTCTCTTCAGACGGTGGCAAATATGCATTTGGAGTTGTTCCGCCTTGATTATATGGGGCTACCTGACGGCCATTCTCGAGCCGTAAAATCGGCTTTGATCGAAGCATCCCAGCTGTGTCATTATCCCAACGCGGTGCTCTCCAAAGCGCTTCTTGGCCAGCAAGGTAACCGTAAAAATCAGCATACCATTCGTCCGGTTGCCCAGCCAAAAAATCAATGGTTATTCTTCTGGCGAAACCGTCAGGACTGACCTCGTCCACCCTAAGTTCGCGGATCAAGTAGTGATGGAGGTCAATTGCACGATCCTGAGTAATATCTGCGGAAAGCCATTTGATTTCCGATGAGGACTGGAACAACTGACGAAGTTCAGACTGCCCCAGTAACTTCCTTAGTTCTGCACCGCGAGCCAGCTTCGCGTTACTGGCGGAGACGAATGAACCATCATCAGCCGGGAGGAGCTCTTCATTCATTAACGTATTCCGAACAGACGCAACGATCGGACAGAACATGCTATCGTCTGGGAAATCCTCGGTCCTGATAGGAAGCGCCTCAAGAAAAGATACCGAAAGCAAACCGAGTTTCTTGATTTCAGGCAGAATATTAACCACAAGCTCAGCTGTGATTCTTACCAAAGTCTCGTTCCAGTCGTCATCTTTCGGTATGTTGTCACGTGATGGTGTTGTTCTGTATGGTCCTTGGATGAGGAACCCAAGCCTTGTAGGCTTTTCTGTCGGGAAATAAACAAACAGAGGCGAATCATTAACCTTTCTAATGTGTTCACGAATTTTCTTGTCCTTGTCTTCAGCTTCCAGTCGAAAGCCAACCTCAACTCGCACGGAATCCGACTTCCCCGGAACAGGGACCGGACTTTCGAAAATGACCCATCTTTCCTCTTCGTCTTTGCGATTATTATGACCGATGACGCGAACTTGTCTCGCTGGTCCTCGGGGAATCTCCTCGCGCAGATAAAAACCACCCGTTGAGTCTGGTAATGTGTAATCTATCTCAATTATTCTTTTGAGGAATAACAGTGCTCTGGCGCTTAGAGTCCGGAGACGTATACCAATTTCTTTGCATGCAGTCTCGGCTACGATCTCTGAAGAGTTGAACGGAAATACAAAGAGTGTGGTCCAAGAGTTGCCTACTGGTTTCGGATGAGCTGCGTATGGGCGCACATAGTTTTCTATTCTGAAACCTTCTCCGCCGGAGTGAACTTCCGGAGTTGATGTATAGGCGTACACGGATTTGAAGCCAATCCCGAATTTCCCTATTTGAGTCAAATCTTCACTTTTTGTCCCTTCGCCTACACCGCACACCCCTTTAACATCCAGTTCATTGAAGGGACGGCCATCATGGGTTACTTCCAACCTGTCGGCGAAAAGGCTGAAGAGAATGCTGGTAGCTCCAGCATCTTCGGCATTCTGAAGAAGTTCAAAAACAAAGTGAGTCCGGTCAGTGTAAAGTCGGCCCAAAAAGGACAGGTGTCGGGTCCCCTCACCGTATTCACGAATATTATTTTCTCTAATCTTGTCATAGTCTGTTGCCATTGGAACCTCCCCCAGAAACCTGAATCACGCCATACGCGACCGGACCAGCAACGATATCCGCTCTCTCTACAGCGATGCCTAATTCTTGGATTCGTCTTGCGTAGTCCGCTTCTGCGGCGGCTATTTGAGAGCGTCGCATTCTTTGGATTTTATCATTGGTCGCAAGGCTCAGCTGGTCTCCGAGAAGAGCGAGCCGTGCCCGATGGCTAGTGGACAGGCTCTCTAGACGGTATTCTGCCATTTTCTGGATCTGATGCCGGTGCCTGGCCCTCGCGTCGTTCCACAATCCATAGTGCTGAACGTCCAATCCGTCCCAGACTGAAACGTCAGTTCCGACGGGTAAAGCGTTTTGACAATCCACAGCGCTCTCTAAGAGTCGACTAAGATGCTCAGTCACCAAGACGTTCGAAGCGATAGGTTTTAGCAACAAGTCCTCCCTGATGCCATAAAACCGCCACTGGTAAATGGCAAAATCGTATCGTCCAGCAGGAACCACGTTCGAAACCACTTCCACGTTGGTAACGACCCGTTGTTTAATGTCAAAAGACCGAGCAGCCTGCTTAACCAGTGGGTGGAGGGGCATGATGAAGGCGGCTTCGGGATGCTGCATAGCGCAATCAGACTCGAAGGTGAGAGTCCAATGCTGGCTCCCGCCTTTGAGCCAGTTTTCCCATTCGCGGTATGCAGAAGTGTTTTTCCTAGGGATATGCTGAAAATCTTTTAAAAGGGTGCCACGATATTCCTGGGCCAGCCGGAGTGTCTTGAGTGGCTTTTCACCCAGGATATGTTCTTGGTCCTTGCCGCACACGCGCTGTAAGTATAGGCTCACCATTCTCTGTAGTGAAGCTGGTGTCAGCCAGAAACTCGTAGCATCGGCAATTTCGCGGTTCATCTGCTCTTGAGGGAGGCGAATACCAAACAACTCCAACTGCTTTCGCTCAAGGCCTTCCTGCTCCTGGATAAGCCTGATTTTATTGTCGGCCAACTGCTGGAGCTTGCTCGATCGTTCCTTTTCACTAAGTTCATAGTTTTCCGCGATGTCTTTGATCTCGCGAGTAATTTCCCCGAGTATTTCCTCGCTCCCACCTAGGGCGTTATTGAAGACACCGATGCGGACCAAGCACCTCTCGTAGATGTCAGCATCCACTGTTCCCGGAGTAACCAAGTTGATAATGGCAATACTTTCGCTCTTTTGCCCGTTTCTGTCGATACGGCCAATGCGCTGCTCAACCCGCATAGGATTCCACGGAAGATCGTAGTTAACGATGCAGTCACAGAACTGGTAGTCAAGACCTTCGCAACCGATTTCGGAAAACAACAACAGGTCAAGACTGTCACCTTCTTCCCTCGGCTTCTCGAAACGGGTTCGCAGAAATACTCGATCCTCGTCTGGCGTTCCCCCGTGCACTAAGCCGACGCGAAATCCGTCTTGGCTGAGATGATCGAAAAGATAGTGCAACGTGTGGCGGAAGCAACTAAACAACATCACCTTGTTGTTTGGCATTTTTTGCTTGTTGTGGATGATGTTGCGCAAAGCCTCAAGTTTTGGGTCATTCGCTTCCAGGGAACGAGCAGACTTAAGAAGATCACGGATTTTGGCATGGATGGGGGTGATGGTCTCTTCTTCCGGAACTCCGGTATCATCAGCTTCTTCCCAAGACAGCTCGTCCAGACGCCGGCTGAGAATATCCTCAAGAAATGGCGCGAGACCTAAGAGACAGCTGGCAGCCTGCCGCCTGATGGTCGTCATCATGAACTTTACGTTGACTCCATTGTGAATCTTGCCGAATATTTCAGCCTGAACTCGCAGCAGTTCGTCGTGCATAAGTTGCTGAGCGGGCGTAAAAGGTACAATCACAGTTTCAGGTTTACGCACTGTGAAGTTCCCAATATCTCGGCGGTGAGTTCTATTGATGATCCCAGCGAAGGTGTGCATTCCTTCCGTGTCTGAGATCATCCGCACGCGCTCCTCGTGAAGCACCTTCTCACCAAGAAGTTCGGCACGTACCCGGATGAAATCCGGATTGTTTCTAATTATAGCTTGGCCCCATGGCGTGATGGCCGCCAGATCGAGAGCTTCAAGCGCTAGGCTTTGCCATCCTGAAGCATGAGAGCGCATCGCGGACACGGCTTGGTTAATAAATGGATTTGGCTCCGCCATGTGCGCAAAACTCTCCTGGTCGATGATGAGATCGGGCCGGAGCGTATTCAGCAAAACAAAGAGATCGTTGTTTCCGAGTTGGATCGGAGTAGCTGTCAAAAACACCACAGCTTCGGCGTGATCGCAGAAGAATTTCACGGCTTTATGGCTAAAAGTGTCTTGGTTTCGCACATGGTGTGCTTCATCGACAATGACCAAATCAAAACGCGGTGGCGGGTCGAGATCCAGCAGACCTTTCTTGCGCTTCTGTTTCTTTTTAGGAGCCGAGCCATACAGGAGTGTTTCATCGAATAGGGAGTACGGGACGATGACCTTCTGGTGATGCTCCGGCCAAACTCCATCTAGATCCATCTCGTTGATGCAGTATCTCAAGGTCGCACCATCAAGATGGGTAAAACGCTCCTCGAAGCGCTTCATCTCATTTTGCCATTTTTTCTCTGTCACTAGAGGGCGCGGGCAAATGATAAGCACTGAATTAATCTCGCGTCGGGCCTGGAGTTCCCGCAGGATGAGCCCCGCCTCGATTGTCTTACCCACGCCAACACCGTCCGCGATGAGCAAACGAGGCCGGTCCGATCGGATAAAACGCAATACCGGTCGAAATTGGTACGGGATAAAGTCGATACGGGCAGCGTTAAGAGAATACAGGGTGGACAATCCCGGGTACTTGAGTTGTAGCGCGGATAGATAGGCATGAAAATGGTCGCAAGGTAAGGTGTCTTGTTGCTCCTCGCGCGTATTCTCAGCTTGCAACTGGGACGCATAAAATTGTTGGACCGAGCCGCCTATGAAAACATTGAATCGGTTCTCGGGCTTGCCAGGGAGTGCGGCAACCACAGCGCCACGGTTTGATGGAGCCGATTTGATGAAGACAATTTGTCCGGGTTTGAATTCAACATCATCAGCAGTCTTTCCCGTCGATGCTGGCGGCGTCCCAACTCCAACGCTAGGTTGTGATTGGGTCTCCGGCGCAAGGAGGACCGCTTTAGTTTCCCGCACATCTCCAATTAACTTGTCATCTGCGCCGATAACAACGGAGAAACGCTGGAGGGTGTCTAAATCTCGGTAGATGTCTTCAACGGGGAATCCCTCTGTATTCGCATGCGCCCACCGGTTACGTACGGTTTGCATCTCCTTGACGAAATGACGGGCTTCGGAAGTAAGCCCCAGGCTGTTCGAAATCTGATACCAGTTCTGATCCAGCACTCTCAGAAGTCCGGCAAGGTCAAGTTCCCCCAATGATGCGATGTTGCGCTGATCCAACCTTTTTTTTTGTTGAAATGACAAGGTCTGCACGACAGCCTTGTCCCACCAGTCGTCAAATAACGGCGGCAACACTCTTTCTAAAAAAACAGCGAGTTGACCGGTGACTTTGCTAAAGTGTCTCGCAATTGCACTGCAAACAAGGGCCTGATCATCCATTTTCAACTCGCCTCCTACTTTGCCCTTAAGCAGCCTCAAGTCGACCTTGCCTATCAGCGCGGCCACATAACCGTGGTACACGATGAACGCAGTAACGCGCCCATTGACCTAGGCCTTCGGCTGTTGCGAAGATTTATAACGCTAGGCAGCACTCCCTGTAGGGAACGAACAAAATGCCCTCCAAGCTTAACGACCAGATTAGGCACCGGGCAAGGATTCATTCCACTTTTGCAAATTGCCCAACAAGCGTGCAATTGTCCAGGGGCAGTGATCTTCCCACGCTATCAACCTGACGGGCAATTATGGGGCGCACACCCTGCGTAAGACTTGGGGCTACCACCAGCGCGTGGCCTTCAGCGTGGACATATCGACCTTGATGATGGCTTTCGGCCACGCCACCCAGCGGCAGACCCTCAAGTATCTTGGAATAGGTGAGCAGGAAGTGCGGAACGTGTTCATGAATTCGATTGGGTGAGCATATCTACCCAAGGAGCGTTTTTATCTTTTGTGGTGTGCATTCCTTGTTTTTTCTAAAGTGGATACATAAGCCTACATTTCTTGTTTGGTCATCAGAGTTGTTAAACATCCTTTGCAAATTTTGTACATTGCGAAGTATTGCGCAATACCCATTCATGCTAAATTCATTATTTTGTAGCTCAAGCATTAGAAGTAATTCCGTAGTGACCGAGTATGAAAAATCTGCATCGTTCTTGTAACCAATAAATGCAAAAGCACCAGTGTCATCAATAAAGTCTGTGATGGTTGATATATTAATGTTTGCAGTTTTACATGAACCTAGAACAATTATTCCTTTTCTGTCATGTTGATTAAACACGTCACGGAGCACATCTCCAATTTCATCCAAGTAAATATTTTTGCCACGAACACAAACAGCTCCAGAACGTCCATGCGATGCGATGTAAAGAATTGGATATTTTGATTGGTATTGTCTAATGTTGTCATTATACGAGCGCAGTTGGTTCATAAACGTTTCCGTGTCTTTAACAAGCTTGATGTGCTTGTACTGTATTCCTTCGCAACTTTTAAGGAATTTCAGTATCCCTGCCACAGAACAGTTTTTTGTATTTTCGAAATCCCAGTCTGTCTCTATACAATATATTCCTTTACTTTGCATAATAACTCCTTTCTGTTAGTTAGGTGGTTTCCAACATGATGCTGACCTGACGGTTGAGCTGAGCACTATTCGCTAAAACTGCGAGAGAGGATGAAGTCGGCAGCGCGTTGTGCCTGGGCGGCAGCGTGAACCACTACCTTGGGCGAGCCCTTGAGAATCTTGAGCCAGCCGTCAATGTATGCAGCTTGGTTGTTGATCACTGCCGGGGCGATGCCGGACTCGGCGCACAGAAAGGCTGCACCCATCTCGGACACAAGCTCCTCTTGGCTATACTCGCGGTCTCCAAAATGCCTGATCTCTGAGGACGGTCGGCGATTGAGCCGGGATTCGTGCCCTGTGGCGTGGATGAGTTCGTGGAACGCTGTCGAGTAGTACTCCTCAGGCTCCTCGAAGAGTTCAGGCCTGGGCAGGTTGATGGTGTCAGTTAAGGCCCGGTAGTAAGCTCGTGGCTCATTGTGAACGATGTTCGGACGCTTGGGCATGGCCAGTATGATGCCCTCAGCCTTGGTGATGGGCTCGAAGTGGGGATTCACAAGCTCTGGCCCGTCTGGAGCCTCCAGGCCGTCGATCTGGTCGAGGTTGAACACGGTGTAGTAGCGCAAAAGTGGCACCTCCTTGGTCTCTCCCGTCTGACGGTCCTCGCTCGCATAGAGCTTCCAGAAGATAACCGGCGTACCCTTTTCTCCCTTACGCACGCGACCACCCTTTTCCTGGGCCTGCTTGAATGACAGCCAGTAGCGGCTGGAAAAGCCCATGCACATGAGTAGAAAGATGTTGATGCCTCGGTACTCGCGCTTGCTCGTTAAGTTCATGGGGAGGGTCTTCGAGCTTCCGCCCGTCCAAGGCTTGCGCCAGGGCACGGTGCCTTCCTTGAGCAGGGTAATGATGCGCTCGGTTATCATCTCGTAGATGTTAAGCTGACCGGACATGGCTTTCTCCTTGGAGTTGAAACACAAGAAGCCGCCGGGATTATTCCCAGCGGCTTCTCACGCGTTCGCTTGTGTTTTTTGACGATTGACGGTTGGCCCTAAGCGTCGTCGATGGCCATTCATGGCCGGGGGTTAGCGAACCTCCGTTTCGGCATCTATAAAAGCCTTTACGGTGCTAAAAGAGGTACCGTGTATCGGCAACCATTGAACCACGCCGATACTGAAGCCGTAAAGTCATTGCCCGATGAGGCTACCACAAATGAAGCTGACGTTTTGTGCCTGTACTTTTGATGCTGAGCAACCATTGATATTAACTTTATTGCTTGAATATCATCGGCACCATCGTCACAGCTCGTACAGGAAGCAATGAACTTAAGCCGAGCATTGCTTTCGTGCCGATCAGCATTGAATTTCCAAGCCCAATCGGGGTCAGGTCGTCCATTCTTAACAAAGTGATTTGTGTGGCAATGGACACCATGGACTTGCCTCAGCGTAAGCTGGTCAATCGGGCAATCCTGATAGGTTGACAGCGGGCGAATCTCCGCCGAGTACGCTCTGCCAGTTGTGATGAAATAGCTATGACTGGGTAGGCTCATCAGCCAGCCGGAGCACATGCTCAGCGCTTCTTTAGCCGACCTGCACTCTAACCACTTCCTGGTGAACACCGTCTTTGGCAACCGGTATTGCCAGGTAGCCTCGATAGACCGGATATGCTTCGCGTAGCCAATAGAGTTCCCTTGAAAGGAAAAATGCCGGTTAACCCCGCCAAAGGCCGACCCGAATAGCTGGAATGGGTAGGAAGCTGCCAAGAATGGCGCAGGGCTGCTTTTCCCTGTGATGATGACCCGGCATATGCAAAGTGGCTCAACTTGGCTCTCCTCCTCATTGTGGGCAAGAATAGGCCCATCCCTGTTAACGGACACGAAGGCGGTGCACTGGCAGCCCCTGTCACCGGTTTCGCCCAGGCAGTTAGCAAAGACATGTAGAGGAGAGGTCTTGTAGCCGGAGTCGAGGAGGGCTTGGCTCATTCCTGCGATTTCGGAGATGACTTCGGGGTAGGCGGAGAGGGTGTTCTGGAATAGGGGTTCGAAGCGAGGTTTCCAGCAGTTGTTCAGTCGTCGTCGGAAGTATGGGTAGTAGTATTCGCCGCTTGTCCGTCGCAGGTATTGCAGCCACCAAGCAGCGTGTTGGTAGCCAACTGCAAAATAGTCGCCCTTGAACGTCGGAAGGTCATAGTTTTCGTACATAGTTGAAGTACTCACTTTTATGTTGATAATATATTATAACATAAAAGCAAGGACTATGGAAGGTCTGGGGGGGCATTGATCGTGTATTAACGCTTACGAAAAGTTCGCACTTTGTAACCTCGCCGCCATCTTCTCTCGCAATAGTCAATGGCGGTAGTCATCATTTCCTTTAGAGGTGACATAAATGTAGCGACGGCTGTGCATAGACTGAGATTTATGCCAAAGCTTTTAGCTTGAAAATATTCTTGTTGAAAAGATTCAATATTCCCCGTGCGATCTTTTGCAAGATAATCTTGTGAGAACTTTGGCAAATATTTACTCTTTACGAAAATTCTAAAATCGATTTTATCATTAGCAAAATTTGAAAATTTATTATCTTTTAAAAAATCACTCAGAGATGCGATCTTTAATTTTTTAGTAAATGTTCTTGATCTGGCTAGAAATTCTATTCTGACTCTGTCAATATATTTATATGGCCATCCTTGGCCCTTCTTGCATTTGTTGTTACCACGTTCATATATTTTAATGTCAGTTGTTCTACATTTAGATTTTTGCCATACGTGATAGACAGCATTTGTTTTTCTGCTTACGTCAATACCATCAAACTTCCCACCTATCATGCTTGTGTCGGCGCGGTGATGGAAATACATATATCTTCTTAGGACATAAAATAACATGGATGCAGACTTATTGTCTTTGCAGCGCAAATCAAGTGCATATTCAGCTAGAGATACTTCTAAGTCTGGAATACTGTCATTCAACTTACGTAGTATTCTGTGAGTATGGTTAGGGATTAAGAGCATGAATTTTGGCATAAAATCTTGGATTGGTGAAAAGTATAAGTAAATTTTACGCCCTTCAAAAAGATGGTAAGACATTTTCTCATACTGTGGCATACGGTGGGACTTGTTATCTTCTTTGTTTATAGGCCGCCCGTTGCCGATTACGGAGTAGATATGCTTGAGGCTGGTATTGTCAGTACGTAACCGGACACTGTGGATGAACGCCAAAACGCGGTCGATACCGCTCAGGGCTATTCTCACGTGCTCCAAACTTAATTCTTCATTTTCTTCGCGGGTAATTTTTCGTGGCTTTTTCATATTATAATGAATTGTTATATAGTTGATATGCTGGGGATAGCTATTTAGCCCCTAGTTTTAATGAATCTCAGCCTACCCCAAATTAGAACTCGCTTCTTCCTTATCCTTCCGTACACACCGAGTAGTTTTATATATGGGCTCGCCTCTGTCACCCTTGTAGGCGTGCTCGTTGGCTATTTCTGGCAGAGGCTTTTCCTGGCAGTTACCGTGTGGAGATCTTGTTTTTTTGTATACCCCCATCCTCATCCATTCGTAAAGACCGAGTACGTTTATATACGGGCTTACCTCCGCAAACATTTCCATTTTCTCGCCTAGTGATTCCCGGACGATTGGTTCCTTTTGCCAATCTTCGTGAAAGACCGTGCGATTTTCTATACCCACCACCCTCAAAAGGCCACCCCGCGCACTTCGTTTATGCCCCCGCAGAGGAAAATCCCTGCGGGAACAACAACCGCCCC
This sequence comes from uncultured delta proteobacterium, assembly GCA_903843965.1. Taxonomy (GTDB): domain Bacteria; phylum Desulfobacterota; class Desulfovibrionia; order Desulfovibrionales; family Desulfovibrionaceae; genus Humidesulfovibrio. The sequence goes on along the minus strand of CAIMRY010000019.1, from coordinate 1,936 downwards.
TCTGTGCGAAAGCTAGGTTCTGAGAGAGGCGATAATCATGGTTGACGAACCCCAAAGGTCCATGAATGGTGAAAGGGTGGGTATTGCCGTTGATGAGAAAACTGCGGCTCATTTTTCTGGATGCCTACCGCCAATTGTTGACATAGCCCTTAAGGCGGGGTCTGAATTGAACCTAAAGTTAACCGCCATAAAGAATGCGCTGTTGGACGGTGACGAAGCCACTGCCATGAACCTCGCGCGTGAACTTTTCCGGCTCGATGACAAGGGTCATTATGCAGACTAAAATGCCCGTTGTTGAGCTCCTCCGTGTGTCTACGGCTGACCAGGCGGAAAGTGACCGTGCTGGGATTCCTCGCCAGGAAGAGGCCAACCGCAGGACCATAGAACGCCACGACCTCAAGGTGGTTCACCAAGTGCGCCTTGTGGACGTTTCAGGAGCGTGCACGCTGTCTGCGCCCGAAATTCAGGAAATGATCCGCATGATCCAAACGGGTCAGGCCCGCGGGCTGGTTATGGCCGACCTCGACCGGCTGCTGCGCCCGGACGATTGGACGACCTTCGGTATCTTCCAGCCCATTAAAGAGGCCGGAGCCCTCATTTACCTCCCTGATCAGGTTTTAGACCTGACCACACAGGCCGGATTTCTCATGTCCGGGTTGCAATCCGTCATCGCCGGAAATGAGCTGACCCAGATTAAAAAGCGAATGCTTGGAGCCAAAGAAGAGAAACGTCGGCAAGGTAAGCACCCAGGGAACCACCTTTGTCTCCCGTTTGGTGTCGGGTATGACCGAAAAGCCGAGGAATATTTCTATTCCCCTGAAGCTGATCGTGTCAGAGAGGCTTTCATGCTATTCTCTGTGGAGGGAATCCATAATCTTTATGAGCTTGGGAGAAGGACTGGCTTCAGCCCTCAAACTCTGAAAAATCTGTTGCGTAATGAACTATACATTGGTTGGCGGCACTACAGGCAGAAAAGGGCCCCTGAGCGTAAGGTGAAAGAAGATGGCCGTCAGGGTGACCGCAGGAAAGTTGCACGACCCCAGAACGAAGTTATCCGACTTAAAGTCATCCAGCAGCCATTGATAGATGAAGACGTTTTCTTTGAAATCCAAGAAATACTTGCGGATAAGAGCAATCACTTCACCGCACGTCGGGCCGCAGCCAGCGACCTCTTCCTGTTCAAAGGAATGCTCAGGTGTGATCATTGCGGCTCCCCGATGTATACAGTCCCTGGGGGGAAAGCCGGTTCGGTCAAAGACTATTACTACTGCCGAAACTTACATCAATCCTGGATAAGGAAAAACGGCAAGAAAGTCTGCGATTCCGGTTATCTTAGGCGCATCCGTGTCGAAGAGGCTGTGATCTCCTTCATATCAGAGAACTTGGCCAGCAAAGAATACATTCTGGAGCAGTTGGGGCAGATGTTCTCAGCTAGCCGAGACGTGAAGCGGGGGAGAGAGGTTGAAGATCTCAAGGCCAAGCTATCTCGGCTAGAAAAGAAGCGGAAACGTGCTCTGGAACTGCATCTTGATGGCTACCTTGAGCGCGAAGAACTCGACACAACCTTGGCCGAGGTGGCAGGCGAGACACAGCGTGTTGAGGCAAAAGTCAAAGCACTGGCAGAGCCGTCTGCACCTGTGACGCTTGAAAGCATGGCCACAGTTGCGACCCAAGTCGCTGAGTCTTTCGCCCTGTTCGCTTTCTGGAGCCCGACGGACCAGAAAATGCTCTTATCGCAGGAGCGGCCACAGTTCTGGATTCGGGACGGTTGTGTGACGCGGTTTGCTTTGCGCTTTGGCGGCAAAGAGCAAAACCATAGGGGCAGGGGTTCATGGCCGCCACGAGCATGAAGTCCGCCGGGTAGGTCAGCGCCTGGGCCGCGCGGGATATCGTCACCCGGCCGTCTTCCAGGGGCTGGCGCAGCACCTCCAGCACG
>CAIMRY010000018.1 GCA_903843965.1 uncultured delta proteobacterium | reverse complement strand
CTGCTGGAGCAGAACGACGAGTGGCAGCTCCAACACCGTTACATGCAGGTAGAGGCCATGGCGGAATCAACACCCGAACTCAACGCAAACAGCTTGCTGGAAATTCCACCCCGAGCGGCGTGAGGATTTCCACCTTCATGGCCAGACGAATTTACACCACCTTGACGGACGTGACCTTCGATTCCCCCTCCCGTACCACAGTGATATCAAGGCTTCACGGGCGCATGTAGGGTGCGGTTGCGAAGGCTTTTTTATTGTCGATACGACCTCCAGCCCCGGAATGGTCCCGGAGATCGTTTTTCTACTCTGGACGGCATCACATGATGGGGCGCACGTATGCACCACCTCGATCGGACACAGGGATTCGCGCTGCCGGGCACCTTGGGAGAATGGCACAGGAGCAGTCGCTTTCTCCCGCCCCACGCCTGCGCGCGGCGGGAATTTCCGGAACTGGCGCAATGAAACAGGCCACCGGAGGAATTGCCAAACGAACCGCTCAATCCACAACTCCTGGTTGACGAGTTTCTGTGCTGAGGCTAACGTATACCGAATCCAGAAAGGCCTGTGCGCCGCCTCTGGCTTGCGGGAGACGCTATGCATGATCTCGGAACCATTTCCCATACCCAGGCCGCAGTTGCCCGGGCCGATCTGCTTCTCGCTGCCGACCACGGAGCGGATTCCGGAATCCTCGGAAACATGCTGCACCACCATGACGCTGTGTTGATCGCGTCCTGCGGTGCATGTGCGTTGCAGATCGCCGCAAACGCAGCCCCCAGGCCTGATCTGGTCCCGCCCGAGGTGCTGACGACTGGCCTGGACGGCTGCGGAGCGCTGGTCCGCCGACATGGCCGTAAATTCAGCAGCCGGAAGTGCAGCACCAGGCCATGCCGCCGCCAGCATTGTAGCGGAAGGGCGCAAGGGTCGGCTCTTGGTTTTTCGAGACGCAGCCCTGGCAGGGCACGATGTGCAGCTTCCGGACGCCCATCACGCAACAGCACGTTGCGCCGTGCTGCCGTGCGGGCCAGGGACGCGGCGCAACCGGCAGGGGCGGAACGTCATGGGCGCGCGTTTTCATGCAGCGCCGGAGTGGTTGCGCACCCGGCTTGGGCCAGCCTGCTGGGCCGAAATACATCGCGTGCCGCCTTGGCCGCGCCCGAGGGAGCATTGGTGCGGATATGGCTTTGGAATGTTCCAGCTTCCTTACGCTTTTAGCCTAGAGAGGACGCAATGAGCACAGCGGCCAAGCCGCCCTTGGATGAGCTGAATCCCGGCCCTGGCAGAGCCGAATCCGCAGCCTTCTCCCCTGTGCCGACGGTCAGCGCCCACCAGCGAGCCAGGCTGTTCGCGTTGTTCTGCGCCTGTTGCGCACTGACGACGGGCGCCATTGGCCTGGTGGACGCATGCACGGGGCAGCGCCTCTTTGGCGGAACCCTGCTGCACCAGTATATCCCCATGGCCGTGAGCACAGCCCTTCTGACCATGGTCCTCAGCGCGGCCCTGGCGGCGACCAGTCAGGGCCGGACCAGGCAGCCCCTGCTTCTGGCGGCGATGGCCATGGCCACCCTTCTTGCTGCGAAAGTGTTTGCGGAATTCGTCTTCAAGCTGCCAGGGTCCGGGCTGGAGCAGCACTACGACAGCCTTCTGGTCCTGTTGCAGACCTCGACGACGCCCATGTCTCCGGTGACGGGCGCGCTGCTGTTCCTTACCGGCTGCGCCGCCATGGTGCTGTATTTCAGGTCCGGGCGGGTCAGCGTCTCCTGGCTGGATGATGTGGCGGGGTATCTGGGCGTTGCGGTCTGTTTCGTCAGCCTGACCCTGATCGGGGGCTATGTTCACGGCGAGCCGTATTTTTATGGCACCGAAGTGGTGCCCGTGGCGCTGACCACCTCTCTGACCAGCCTGCTGATGGGCGTCAGCATCATTTGCGCGGCCGGGCCGGGGAGCCATTTCCTGCGCGCTTTTTTCGGCGATTCGGCCAAGGCCAGGCTGATGCGCATTTTTCCGCCGTTCGTGGCCCTCATGTTTCTGCTCCACCCATTGGTTGAAGATTTTGTGTCCAAGATCTTCAACATTGATCCCGACCTGCTCTTCAGTCTCCAGGTTATGGTCCTTGTCACCCTGACAACGACCATCACCGCCATCGCGGCGCGGATCATCGGCCTGTCCATGGACCGCGAAACGGCGCGGCGCAAGCAGGCGGAAGACTCATCCTTCAGGGAATCACGCATCAACAAGGCCCAGGCCGAAATCGCGGAGGCGCTCATCAGGCCCGGGATGACGCTTCAGATCCTGTCCAGCATCGTGCACAACGCCGCCACCCGGCTCACAGGCAGCGCATTCGCCTTTGTCTCGACCATTGACCCGGCGACCGGCGACAGCATCGGGCACACCCTCGCCACCATGCTTGATACGGGCCAGTGCGGCTTGGGCCAGGACGCCATGTTCAAGAGGGCACCGGACGGTTCCTATCCCGGCCTGTGGGGGCATGCGCTCAACACGCTCAAGGCCTTTTACGACAATGCCCCGGCACACCACCCGTCGTCGCGCGGGCTGCCTGCCGGGCACGTGCCCCTGGAGCAGTTTTTGAGCGCGCCGGTGCGCTATGAGCAGCTCCTGGTCGGGCAGATCAGTTTGGCCAATCCGGGCCGGAACTACACCCAGGGGGATCTGGGCCTGGTCCAGTCCCTGGCGGACCTCTTCGCCCTGGGCGTGTCCCGCATCCGCTCCGAGCAGGAGATCCTGGCGGCCAAGGCGGAGCTGGAACAAACCGTGCTACAGCGCACGCGGGCGCTTGAAGAGGCCAATGCCCATCTCCAGCGGGAGATGGCCGAGCGCGAGATGTTCCAGGAGGCGCTCAAGGGAAGCGCGGTGCTGTTCCGGGCCGTGGTGGAGGACCAGACAGAGTTCATCTGCCGCTTCAAGCCCGACGGGACCATCCTCTTTGCCAACAACGCCTACGCCCGCTTTTTTGAAACGACCACAGAGGAGTTGATCGGCCAGACGCATTTTTCCTTCCTGCCGGAACAGGTGCAGGAGCAGGTGAAGCATTTGCTTGCCGACATCTCGGTCGAGAACCCGGTCGCAACCATCGAGCATGTCGTCCTCTCACCATCCGGCAAGGAATCCTGGCAGGCCTGGACCAACAGAGGCATCTTCGACGAGCAGGGCCGACTGTTGGCCTATCAGGCCGTGGGCCATGACATCAGCCAGGCCAAGGAGGCTGAAAAGGTCCTGCGGGAGCTGAACGAAAAGCTGGAAGAGAAGGTGCACGAACGCACCAAGAGCATTGAGCTCATCAACACGGACCTGCAGATGCAGATCGAGACCCGCCGACTGACCGAGGAGGCCCTGGCGGACTCCAGCAAGGCTCTGCAGGCCAAGGTCCGGCAGATCACCTGCCTCTATGAACTTTCCGACATTCTCGGCAGCGCCGATCTCGGCCCGGAGGAAATGCTCAAAAAGGCGGTGGCCAAGGTCCCCACGGGCTGGCAGACTCCGGAAACGGTTGCGGTGCGGCTTGTGTTCGATGGAGAGGAGCGGTGCTCGTCGAACTACAGCGAAAACGGCCTCTGCCTGCGGCGAGCTGTGCAGGTCTTTGGCGTGGAGCGCGGGCAGCTGACTGTCTGCGATTTCGGCTTGCCTGAGGCGGACGCGTCCTTCTCGACCGATGAACTGGCGCTGTTTTCAAGCGTGGTGCACCAGATCGAGCACGCCCTTGAGAGCCGGTTGTCCAAGGACGTGCTCACCCGGTCCGAGCAGAAGTTCCGGGAATTTTTCGACAATGCCGCCGACGCGATTTTCGTCCATGACGTCAATGGGAACATCCTCGACGCCAACAGGAACGCCGGGAGCTGGCTGAACGCCACCACGGAGACATTGCGCGCGGAGAACCTGCTGCACCTCGCCCACGAGGCCGACCGCGAAAAGATGGCCGCGGACTTCAAAGGCGCCGCGCAGGGCCAGTCTGTGCTCATCCAGGCCACACTGGTCCGGGCGGACGGCTTCCCCATCCCCATGGAGTTCAACTGCCTGGCCCTGGACTACCAGGGAAGTCAGGCCCTGTTCAGCAGCGGTCGCAACATCGCCAACAGGTTGAAGAACGAGAACGAGATCCTGCGCCGCATGGAGATGGAAGTCCTGATGGCGGACATCTCCGAGCATCTGGTGAACACGTCCACGGAGCGGTTTGTCGACGCCTTTGAGCTGTCTCTTGGCGAACTGGGCCGCTTTCTGGACTTTGAGCACGTGGCGGTGTTCACCTATGCCGAGGAGTCCAGGCGTTTCCATCTGGCGCACCAGTGGCGGGACAAGGGACAGAAGCCGTTGGGCGGGGCCATCAACGGATTTGACCGGCGCCTGACGCCGGTTTTGCTGGAGCGTCTGCCCGCCCAGGAGAAGCTCATCGTCCGCAATGTGGACCAAATGCCGCCTGCGGCCAAGGGCAAGGCCCTGCTGCGGGAGGCGGGCATCCGCAACTTCGTGGCCGTGCCCATGACCCTGCGGGGCAGCCTGCGGGGCGCGCTGCTGCTGGCCGGAACCCGGGAGACCATGTCCTCCGGCTTCTCCGAGCTGGGTCTTTTGGACAATGCCGCCCTGCTGCTGACCAACGCCCAGGAGAAGCACAGTGTGGACAGGTCGCTCAGGCAAAGCGAACGGCTCGCCAAGTCCATCATCGAGTCGCTTTCGGCCAACATTTGCGTGGTCAACCGCTCGGGCGTGCTGACCATGGTCAACAAGGCCTGGGAGCGCTTCGCCCAGAACAACGGCCCGACCAGGGCCGCCAATCTCGGTGTCGGCGCGAACTATGTCGAGGTCTGCCGCAGAGCCGCAGCCGCAGGCGAGCCGCTGGGTGCGGAGGCTGCGGATGGACTCGCCGCCGTGCTGGCCGGAAAACGGGCTTCGTTCAATCTTGAGTACGCCTGCCACTCCGGCACGGAGCAGCGCTGGTTCATCATGCAGGCTGTTCCCTTCACCAGCGGAGGACGCGGCGCCGTCATCGCCCACCGCGACATCACCATGCGCGTTCTGGCTGCGGAGAACATGCGCAAAAGCGAGGAGCGCTACAGGATCATCGTGGAGACGGCGCAGGAAGGCGTGCTTGGCGTGGATGCGGAGGCCAGGATCATCTACATCAATCCCAGGATGCTCTCCATGCTCGGGTATGAGCCTGATGAGCTCATCGGTCGGCTGGTGCCGGAGATCATCGCCCCGGAGGACCAGGAGCTGCTGCGCAAGAAGCAGCAGGAGCGGCGGCAGGGCATCGTCGACCATTATGAGCTGCGCTACTTGAGCAAGAGCGGCGCGCGCATCTGGACCGTGACCAGCGTCGCGCCGGTCAAGGGTCCGGACGGCAGCTACATGGGCACCATCGGCATGGCCCTGGACATCTCCGACCGGGTGCGCGCCGAGCAGCAGATCCGCAAAAGCGAAGCCCGCTACAGAAGCCTGGTGGAGGCCATCCATGAAGGCCTGCTGATGATCAAGGCCAATGGCACGATCTCGTACCTGAACGCCCCGTTTGAACGGATGCTCGGCAGGCCCCGGGCCGAGATTCTCGGCCGCTCGGTGGAGAGCTTCGTCTCCACCAAGTACAAGGCGGCGATGGCGACCCTGCTTTCCGGAGACAGCAAGGATGCCGGCACCATGGAGATCGTCTGGAAGCACAGCTCCGGTCGGCACACCTATTCGCTTTTCTCCCTTTCAAAGAGCCAGGACGGGGAGGGCGGCATCATGGGCTATTTCGCCATCGTCACGGACACCACGGAGCGCAAGACCCTGGAGAGCCAGCTTTTGCAGTCGCAGAAGCTGGAGGCCATCGGCCAGCTGGCTGCGGGCATCGCCCACGAGATCAACACCCCCGCGCAATATGTGGGCAACAACGTGCAGTTCCTCAAGACCGCCTTCGCCGACATTTTAAGCGTGTGCAGCAGGGTCCGCGAACTCATGCAGACCGAAGGGCACGCACTCCCGACCCAGGCGGACATGGGGGCGCTGGCGACGCTCATGGCCGAGCGCGACATCGGCTTCCTGGAGACCGAGGTGCCCAGCGCCATCAACCAGACCCTGGAGGGCGTGGAGCGCATCAGCAGCATCGTGCGTTCAGTAAAGCAGTTCGCCCACCCCGGCGCGGCGGTCATGAGTTCGGCGGACCTGAACGAGGCCATGCTGAGCACGGTGACGGTATCGCGCAACGAATGGAAGTACGTGGCCGAGCTGACCACCGACCTGGACAAGGATATGCCGCTGGTCATCTGCATGATCGGCGAGATCAATCAGGTGGTCTTGAACCTCATCATCAATGCCTCACACGCCATTGCCGACGCCACCAAGGCCGACCCGGAGCGCAAGGGCCTGATCACGATTACAACGAAGCACGCGCCGCCCTGGGCCGAAATACGCGTGTCGGACACGGGCCTGGGCATTCCGCCCTCGGTGCAGGGCAAGATCTTCGATCCCTTCTTCACCACCAAGGAGGTGGGCAGGGGCACGGGCCAGGGGTTGACCATCGCCCGCTCCATCGTGGTGGACAAGCACAAGGGCCAGCTCTATTTTGAAACAGAGGTCGGGGTGGGCACCACCTTTGTGGTGCGCCTGCCGCTGGAGCATGCTGAGGAGCTCGAACAATGAAACGAAACGTCCTGTTCGTTGATGATGATACGAACGTCTTGCAAGGGCTTCGGCGGATGCTGCGGCCCATGCGCGAGCAGTGGGACATGCACTTCGTGGACAGCGGCCAGAAGGCCCTGGAGTTCATGTCGCGCGTGCAAGTGGACGCCGTGGTCTCAGACATGCGCATGCCCGGCATGGACGGCCCGGAGCTGATGCTGCGGATCATGCGCGACTACCCGGACGCGGTGCGTTTCGCCCTGTCCGGCTATTCGAGCCAGGAGATGGTCGGACGCAGCATAGCGCCCACGCACCAGTACATGACCAAGCCCTGCGACGAGAAGAAGCTTGTCCAGGCCCTGGAGCTGGCCATGAACGCTCGCGCGTTCATCTCCAACAAGGCCGTGTTGGAAAAGATCACCCGCATCGAGCACCTGCCCGTGCTGCCCAGGGCCTATGTGCGCATCACCGACGAGCTGAGCAAGTGCGACCCCTCGCCCAAGGCCGTGGGCGAGATCGTGGGCGAAGACGTGGGGCTCTCGGCCAACATCCTCAAGCTCGTGAACTCTGCATATTTCGGCCTGAGCCGGACCGTCACCTCGCCGCAGCAGGCCGTCATTGTCCTCGGCGTCAACGTCATCCGCTCGGTGATCCTTTCCCTGCATGTGTTCAAGAGCTTCGAGACCACGGAGGAGCGGGCCTTCTCCCTGACGAAGCTCTGGGAGCACAGCCTGCGCACCGCCAGCATCGCCCGGGTCATCGCCAAGGCCGAGGGCTTGGCCAGGGATGACGCAGACAACGCATACATCGCCGCCCTGCTGCATGACGTGGGCAAGCTGGTGCTCAACGCCCACTGCGCCGAGGAGTACCTGGTCATTCTGCGGCAGGTGCGCGAGCAGAACCGTTGCGTGGCTGATGTGGAGGCCGAGGTCCTGGGGCTCACCCACGCCCAGGTGGGCGCGTATCTGCTGGGGCTGTGGGGCCTGCCTACAGACGTGGTGCACGCCGTGGCCCGGCACCACGAGCAGGAGCCGGAGCCTGCGGGGCTGTGCGCCGGGAGCATGACCTATTTTGCAAACCTGCTGGACCACGACATCTTTATCTTCAACGCGCATTACGCCCGGCCGCAGGTGAGCGCGGAACGCTTTGCGGCCATCGGCGGGCCGGAGCGGTTTGCGCATTGGCGCGAAGAGGCCGTCGCCCTGAACATCAGCGAGGAGGGTGCATGAACAGGAAGGTGCTGTTCGTCGACGACGACGTGAACCTGCTGGAGAGCTTCAGCCGGCAACTGCGCAAAAAGGCCGAGGTGACCATAGCCGAGGGGGCAAAGGCGGGCATCGAGGCGGCGGCCCGTCAGGGGCCCTTTGCCGTAGTCATCTCCGACTACAGCATGCCCGTGATGAACGGGGTGGACATGCTGCGCGTCATCCGCCACGGCAGTCAGGACACCGTGCGCATTCTCCTGACCGGGCATGCGGACCTGGAGGTGGCCATCCAGGCCGTGAACGAGAGCAACATCTTCCGGCTGCTGACCAAGCCCTGCTCGCCGGAGACCATCGAAAAAGTGCTCAACGACGCCTTCCGGCACCACGACCTCATCACCGGCGAGCGCGACCTCATGGAAAAGACGCTGAAGGGCAGCGTGTCCGTGCTCTGCGACATCATCTCGCTGGTCAAGCCGGACGTTTTCGGCCGTGTCTCGCGCATCCTGCCTTTCCTGCGCTGGGTCTCCAAGCGCCTGGACGATCCGCAGCCCTGGGAGACGGAGACAGCGGCCATGCTCTCGGTGCTGGGCTTCATCACCCTGCCGGACCTGCTCATCCACAAGGTGGAGAAGGGCAAGCCCCTGACCGAGAGCGAGGTGCAGCAGTTCATGGCCCACCCGGCCTTTGGGGCCAAGCTGCTGAGCAGGATACCGCGCATGGAGGGAGTGGCCGCCATCGTGGCCAACCAGGAGAAGCACTTTGAAGGCGGCGGCGAGCCCAAGAACGCCCCCCCGGGCGTGGCCATTCCGCTTGGCGCGCGCATCCTCAAGGCCGTGGTGGATTTCGACATCCTGCTGGCCAACGGCATGTCCAAGACCGAGGCCATCACCAAGCTCGAACGACGCAAGGGAATCTACGACCCGAATGTCGTGTCCGCCCTGGCCGAGGCCATCAACGAGCAGGGACGCTACGCCATGCAGAAGGTGCACCTGCATTCCCTGGCCGCAGGCATGATCCTGGCCGAGGACATCGTGGGGCAGCGCGGCAACGAGACCGTGCTGCTCATGGCCAAAGGACGCGAACTGAACGAGACGGCCATCGAGTACCTGCTGGACAACATGCGCACCATCAAGATCAACCAGCCGGTGGCCGTGATTCAACCGATTTAGCAGACCGTTGAAAAATGCAAAAAACACAGGCTGTTCAAAAATGGTGAGATGCAAGGCGCAAAAAAAGTTCAAGGCCGAAGCGTACCTCTCGTACGTGAGGATTTGAACTTTTTGCGCAACGCAGCAGATTGCCGTTTTTCAACAGCCTGTTAGACGGCAAGACCGAGTGAGGAATGTGATGCCCAAGCCCCGTGTGCTCGTGGTGGACGACGACGCCAACTTGCTTGATTCCATGCGCCGTCAATTTTCCGCGAATTTTGAGGTGGTGCTGGCACATAGCGGCCAGCATGCCCTTGAACTCATGGCTTCAAGCGAGCCGTTCAGCGTCCTTGTCTCAGACCTCAAAATGCCTGGCATGGACGGCATCCAGTTGTTGTCCCAGGCCTCGGAGCGGTTTCCAGATACGGTCCGCATCCTGCTCACCGGCTACGCCGACCTGCAGAATGCCATAGACGCTGTGAATCAGGGCTTCATCTTCCGTTTACTGACCAAGCCCTGCCCACCGGAGGCCCTTGGTCATGCCCTGGCCGAAGCCATTCGGCATCAGGGGCTTGTGGAGGCCCAACGCCAGAACTACTCGCTCAAACGTTACAAGCGTCTGCTGGAGAGCATCGTGCGCGCGTTTTCCGCACTGGTGGAGGCGCGCGACCCCTACCTGTCCGGGCATCAGGTCCGGGTCACGGCCTTGGCCCTGGTCATCGGCCAAGAGCTGGGCATGGGCCCGGACGACCTCGAAATTCTACGCATCGCGGCAATGCTTCACGATATCGGCAAGGTCAAAGTGCCTGCAGACTTCCTGAATCGCCCAGGCGCCCTGCGCGAGGAGGAGTTCTCGATCATTAAGATGCACCCTGAAGTGGGCTACGAGATTCTGAAGGACCTTGACGAAGACTGGCCTGTGGCAATCATCATCCGCCAGCATCATGAGCGCATGGACGGCTCCGGATATCCGCAGGGTTTGCACGGGGAGGATATCGTTCAAGGCGCGCGCATTATCGCTGTGGCCGATGTGGTGGACGCCATGTGCTCGCATCGGCCATCGGCCCAGCCTGGGGGTCGAAGCCGCCATGCAGGAACTTGAGTCGGGCAGTGGCCTCAAGTATGAGGCACAGACCGTGGAAGCCTGCCTGCGGCTCATCCGCGAGAAAAGATTTCAGTTTCCGCAGACGACGGACGCCTTCTGAGCAGGGGCTTGCCTTCACGCAGGGGGGGGCTGGAGTTTGTAGGAAGTTGTGCGGATTGTGCTGAAATGAGTCATGAGGCTCGCCACTGGCATGGCGAGGTTCTGGCTTTTGAAGGTGAGGGGTGCCTGCAGACGAAAAAGCCCGGAGTCGCCTCCGGGCTTTTGCTTGGCCTGAACGCACGCACTAGTACTTATAGCCGATCGAGAAGCCAGCCATGTAAGCCTTGCTGTTGGATATCTCATATGCGCCGACGTTGTTTATGGTGTTGCTGTCGACACTACGGTGGTTGTTCTGCAGGAACATGAAGGAGAAGTCGTAGGTGAAGGCTCCCTCACTCACGCCGAAGCCCGTGCTGTAGATCTTGCGGTCGCTGGAGGGCAGCATGTAGTCTTCATAGCCTTTGCGCATGGGGTCCTGGTCCCACACGAATCCGGCACGCAGGGCCAGCCAATCTAGGGCCTGATACTCGCCGCCAAGCTGGAAGCGCCACACGTTGCGCCAGTTCTTGTCCCTCACGACATCGCTGGAAGGATTGCCCGCGACGCCAGGTGTAAATTCGTAGCTATAAACCAGCTTTTCGTAATCCTGCCACTGGGTGAAGATGGCATCAGCCTCGAACTTCCACTTGGAATCCGGCTTGTACGACACGCCAAGAGTGTATGAGGCGGGCAGGGTAAGACTCATGGTGATGTCACTGTTCTTCAAGGCCAAGCCAGCACTCTCGGTAAACTTGGCGTGCCCCGAGTCCATATGATTTTGTGTCGTATGGTAGGTGAAACCGGCAGACCATTGGTCATTGAATTTGTAGAAGGCGGCAAGCTGACCACCGATTCCAAAGCCATCGACATTGATCTTCTGATCTGTCGTGCTGGTCGGACGGCTGCGGAGGTCGCCGCTGCTGTACATCAATTCTGGTCCAAAGGCGATGGACAGGGAATCTGTGAGCTTCAGGGCAAAGTTTGCCTCAACGGAGTACGTGGCGAGTTCGGCCCGGTAGAGCTTGGTTCTGCCTTCCCACTGGTAGCCGTACTGGGTGCCGACGCCAAAGCGGGAAAAGAGGCCGACTCCGAACCAGGCCCGCTCGCCGGCCTGCTGCACCATGTAGGCATGCGGGGGAAGATAGACGTTGGTCTGGGTCGTGGTCGATTCATGCGCGGTCCTGACGTCGGCCGTGGGGGCGATGGCCGTGGCGCCGACCATGAAGCGCGTGCCAGGCAACTGGGTCATGGCTGCGGGGTTGTAGGCCACGGTGGAGGCGTCCGCGCCCTCGGCGATGGTGGCGCCGCCCATGGCGTTGGCCCGGGCTCCATATTCGTACAGCGCAAAACCGCCCGCCAGGGCATGGCCGGGCAGGCAGAGCAGGGTGAGCAGGGAGCACAGCATGACTGCGCGGCATGAGAGGCGGGCTTTTGCTCGGGCTTGTTTCATCTCTGTACCTCTTGGGGGGAATTCTCGCCTCTCCAGGTTGTTTTAAACACCTTGCAGAAGGCTACAATTTGTTACCTAGCTCTGGGAAGAAAGTAAACAGGAATTCGGAGTAAAGGCTGTACCTTGCCTGGGCTCAGGCAACAAAAAAGGGCGCATTGCTGCGCCCTTCTTTCAGGGAAACCGGACACCCGGGCTCGGACCGTTACTGCTGCTCCCTTTCGGGCCTGACGGGGTTCACGGCGAACCCGCCGTCCGGCTTCCCCGGTGTCTCTTGCAAAAAAAAATGGCGGAGAGGAGAGGATTTGAACCTCCGGTACCCTTACGGGTACACACACTTTCCAGGCGTGCTCCTTAGGCCGGTCTCGGACACCTCTCCGCGAGGTCGAAACGATTAATACGAAACATGTGGGCTGGCAAGCAAAAAATGCATCCCGCCTCAGGGGAGTTTGAGGCTGCCGCGCAGTTCGCCCAGGCTGTCGCTGCGGGCCTTGATCATGGCCCTGGGCAGGTCGTCGATGATGCGGAAAGACTGGTCCGGCCGCAGGAAATTGGCCGTGCCCACCTGCACTGCGGCGGCCCCCAGCAGGATGAACTCCAGCGCGTCTTCCGCGCTCACTATGCCGCCGATGCCGATGACCGGGATTAAGACCTTGCGGCAGACCTGGTGCACGCAGCGCAAGGCCACAGGCTTGATGGCCGGTCCGGACAGGCCGCCCACCACATTGGCCAGGGTGGGCCTGCGGGTGCGGATGTCCACGGCCATGCCGAGCAGGGTGTTGATGAGCGAGACGGCGTCGGCCCCGCCGTCCTGGGCGGCCTGGGCGCAGGCCGCGATGTCCGTGACGTTGGGCGAGAGCTTGACGATGACCGGCTTGCCCTTGGCGTGCTTCTTGACCTCCTCGGTCACCTTGCGGATCTGCGCCGGGTCCTGGCCAAAGGCCGCGCCGCCAAAGCTCACGTTCGGGCAGGAGACGTTGACCTCCAGGGCGGCCACGCCCTCCTCGACGGACAGGACCTGGGCCAGCTCGCCGAATTCCGGCACGCTGCTGGCGTACATGTTGGCGATGATGGCCGTCTCGCGCCAGGGCAGAAGCGGCAGCTTGTCGCGCAGAAAGGCCTCCACGCCGGGGTTTTGGATGCCGATGGCGTTGAGCATGCCGCAGGGCGTTTCGGCCACGCGGGGCATGGGGTTGCCCTCGCGGGGTTTCAGCGACAGGCCCTTGACCACGATGCCGCCCAGGCGCTTCAGATCGCCGAAGGCGGCGAACTCCAGGCCGAAGCCGAAGGTGCCGGACGCGGTAATGATGGGGTTTTTCAGCACCAGTCCGGCGAATTCCACACGCAGATCGATCACGGGTCCTCCTTAAATCTGGACGCTCTATCTAAACGCTAGATCTGAACGTCAGCCGCTGGAAACACCGGCCCGCGCGAGCAGACTTGCACATTCCGGCCCTGGCCGTCCTTGCACACGCAGCCAAGGCACGCGCCCACCCCGCAGGCCATGGTCTTCTCCAGGGAAAGCTCGGCGCGGATGTTCTTCTTCAGCGCATGGGCCTGCACCGTGCGCAGAAAGGGCGTGGGCCCGCAGGCCAGCACCAGCCCGCCCGCATATCCGTCCATGGCCGTCTCGATGCGCGCGATGATCTCCGGCAGGTCGTCGGTGGAGTGCTCCTGCACGGCCTCGGCGCGGACCTTTTCGGCCATGACCAGATAGGGGTAGAAATCAAGGGCGGCGCGGTGGGCGAAGAAAAGGTGCAGGAATTCCGGGCTGGGGTGGCTCTCGATGTAGCCCCGGAATGGCGCGATGCCCATGCCCCCGGCCAGAAGCAGGGTCGGGGTTCCGGCCGGGGCGCTGAAGCCGTTGCCCAGGGGGCCCCAGATGATGACCACCTCGTCCTGCCGCAGCCGGGCCAGGCGGCTGGTGCCCCGGCCTACCACCTGGATGAGGAAGGTCACGCTCTCGGCGTCCACGCGGGAGATGGAGAAGGGCCGCCCCCAGGGCAGCTCCAGGCCCCAGTGCTTGGCCCGCAGCATGGCGAACTGGCCGGGCAGGTAGGCTTCCCAGCCGGGGTTTTCCAGGGTCAGCTCCACAAAGTCGCTGGGCTCGTCCCAGGTGCCCAGGAAGCGGACCTCCCTGACCTTGACTTCACGGCAATTTCTCTCCAACATCATTCTCCCTTTGTCCCGCCGGAATGTGCGGGGCTCCCATCCACCTTTCGAGGGCTTCTTGAACAGCACTGCTTCCTTTCGACCTGAAATAATGGCTCCGGCGGGCGACCGTGCGAGCTTCCTGGCCGCCGTGGCCGCTGGCGCGGACGCCGTGTACCTGGGGCTGAAGCACTTTTCCGCGCGCATGCAGGCGAAAAATTTCGGCCTGGGCGAGCTCTCCGCCCTGGTGGACTTTGCCCACGAGCGCGGGGTGCGCGTCTACGTGGCCATGAACGTCCTGCTCAAGCCGGAGGACGCCCGCGCCGCCGGGGGCCTGATCGAGCGCCTGGCGCGCATGGTCAAACCCGACGCGCTCATCGTGCAGGACCTGGGGCTCATCAGCCTTGCACGCCAAGCGGGTTTCGCGGGCGAGATCCACATCTCCACCCTGGCCAACGCCACCCACCCGGCGGCCCTGCGCGTGGCCAGGGACCTGGGCGCCAGCCGGGTGGTGCTCCCGCGTGAGCTGGACCTGGACGAGGTCAAGCTCATGGCCGAATCCTGCCCCGAGGGCCTGGGGCTGGAGCTGTTCGTGCACGGCGCGCTGTGCCATTGCGTTTCCGGCCGGTGCTGGTGGAGCAGCTTTTTCGGCGGCAAGAGCGGCCTGCGCGGCAGGTGCGTCCAGCCCTGTCGGCGTTTGTACAGGCAAGGCGGGGCCAAAGGCAAGCCTGAACGGCTGTTCTCGTGCCAGGACCTGTCCCTGGACGTGGTCACCAAACCTTTGCTGAACGTGCCGCAGGTCACCTCCTGGAAGATCGAGGGCCGCAAGAAGGGCCCGCACTACGTCTATTATATTGTCACGGCCTACCGCATGCTGCGCGACAACCCCGGCGACGCCCAGGCGCGCAAGTCGGCCCTGTCGCTCATCGAGCAGGCCCTGGGCCGCCCCGGCACCCATGGCCGGTTTTTGTCGCAGCGGCCCTTCCCGCCGGTGGTTCCGAGCCAGGAGACGGCCTCGGGCCTGCTCATCGGGCAGGTCAAGAAGGAGCCCGGCGGCACGTCGTACATCCAGACGCGCCAGGACCTTTTGCCCGGCGACCTGCTGCGCCTGGGCTGCGAGGACGACGCCTGGCACCAGACCCTGCCCCTGCGCCGCCGCGTGCCCAAGGGCGGCCGCCTGGACCTGCCCCGGCCCCAGAGCGGGCACCTGCCCCCGGCCAAGGCCCCGGTGTTCCTCATCGACCGCCGCGAGCCGGAGCTCATGCGCATCCTGGCCGACCTGGAAAAGGAGCTGGCCGCGCGGCCCGTGCCAGCGGAAAAGGAGGCCTCGTCCTTCGCGCCCCGGAAATTCCCGCCGCCCACCCGGACCCTGCGCCTGGACCTGGGCGTGTACCGGGCCCTGCCGCGCGGCGCGGGCAAGGGCAGGGCAGGGGATGTGGGCGTGTGGCTGGAGCGCTCGGCCCTGCTCGATGTGCCCAGGCCGGTCACGGCGCGCACATGGTGGTGGCTGCCGCCGGTCATCTGGCCCAGCGAGGAGGAGCGCTACAGCAACCTCCTGGCCGAGGCCCGGGAGCGCGGCGCGAACAAGTTCGTGCTGAACGCGCCCTGGCAGGCCGGGCTGTTTGAGGCGCGCGAGGGGCTCAGACTTATCGGTGGGCCTTTCTGCAACCTGGCCAGCGCCGAGACCGCAGCGCAGTACGCGGAGCTCGGCATGGAGGCGGCCTTTGTCAGCCCGGAGCTTTCCGGCGCGGAGCTGTTGTCCCTGCCGCGCTCAAGCCCCATTCCGCTGGGCGTCGTGGTGGGCGGGTTCTGGCCGCTGGGCCTCACGCGCATTCTGGCCGACGAGGTGCGTCTGGAGGAGCCCATCCTGAGCCCGCGCGGGGAGGTGGCCTTTGTGCGCAAGATCGGCTCCAATCACTGGATCTTCCCCGGCTGGGAGCTGGACCTCTCCGGCCACCGGCGCGAGCTGGAGCAGGCCGGGTACGGCCTGTTCGCCACCATGCGCGAGTACTGGCCGAAGTTTCTGGATCAGAACACCCGCACCAGCGTCTTCAACTGGGACCAGGGCCTGCTGTGAGCGCGCCGAGCGACCTTCCCGCAGAAGGGCCTGGCGACCGGGAGGTCGGCCGCCCCCTGGTGGGCGTGAGCCGCTGCCTGCTGGGCGATGCGGTGCGCTACGACGGCGGACACAAGCTGGACCGCTTCCTGGCCGAGGTGCTGGGGCGGCAGGAGGCCTATGGCTGCGGCCTGCCAGCTGTCAGCTTGCGCTAACAGTATCTGGCCGGGCAGTGGTACTTCAACTCGCATCCGGCGGAGCTGAAGCTGCGCAATCATGTCTGAGCCGGGCGATCAGGGCGGACCTGCGCATCCGTGACGTGCGCAATAAGGTCTGGGCCGGGCGGTCTTGTCCTGTCCGGCGTTCGTTGGTAGGGTCGAGGCCTGGAGGTGTACGCCATGAACAGCACGGTTCCGCAGATTCCCGTGGCCGAGGCCAGGGCCTTGCTCGACTCCGTCCGCCTGGGCCAGCACACCCTGCTCGATGTGCGCCAGGACTTTGAATACGCCGAGGGCCACATCCCTGGCGCCACCCACATCCCCCTGCCCGAACTGGCCGACCGCGCAAGCGAGCTCGACCCGGTGCTGCCCGCTGTGGTCTACTGCCGCTCTGGCGCGCGCAGCCTGGCCGGGGCCAATCTCTTGTCCGGGCTGGGTTTTCGGGATGTCGTGAGCATGCAGGGCGGCATCCTGGCCTGGGACGGGGCCCAGGCCCAAGGCCCCTTTGATCTCGGGCTGTCGGCGCTGCTCTCGGCTCAAAACGCGCTGGAATTGCTGGAGCGCGCCTGGGGCATGGAGCTGGCCCTGGGTGAATATTACAGCGCCCTGGCGGGCAAGGCTGGCAATTCTGATGCTGCGGACACTGCGGACGGGGCCGAGGTCGCGGCGTTGTTCCTGCGGCTGGCCGGGTTCGAGGACAAACACCGCCGCACCCTGGCGGAGATCTGGAAGCGCCTGGGCGGCGCGGACGTGGCCGCCTTTGAGGAGCGCGCCCGGACCGCTGTGGCTCCCGGGGTTCTGGAGGGCGGCGTCGGCGTTGGCGACTACCTGGGCCTGCTGGGCGACCCAGCGAGCATGCCCGAGGCCCTGGAGCTGGCCATGGCCGTGGAGGCCCAGGCCCAGGACCTGTACCTGCGCCGGGCCAAGGGCGAGGCCGACCCGGACCTGCGCCGCACGCTGCTCCTGCTGGCCGGGGAGGAAAAGGCCCACCTCAAGGTGCTGGGAGCCTTTGTTGACGGCCGCAAGAGCTTCTAGGCGCCGCGCTTCTGCAGCAGGTTTCCGCCCAGTATGAGCACCAGCCCGGCATAGGTCGCGGCCTGGATGCTCTCGCCCAGAATGGTGGAGATGAAAAAGAGCGACAGGAAGGGCGAGAGGAAGATCAGGTTGCCGATCCTGGCCGCGCTGGTGGTCAGGCGCAGGGCCGAGAGCCAGAGCACGAAGCTTATGCCCATCTCGAACACGCCCACGTAGGCGGCGGCCAGCAGCCCCTCGGCATTGGCGGGGGGCTGCGCGCTGAACATGAGCGTGGCCGCCAGCACCAGGGGCAGGGCGAAGGCGAAATTCAAAAACAGCGCCAGCACCGGGTCTGTGGCGCTTCTGGTGTTGCCGATCCAGTACAGGGCCCAGATGAGGGTGCTGCCCAGGGCCAGGCCCACGCCGAGCGGGCTGCCGAAGTCCAGGGACGTGAGCCTGCCCTGGGTGCACAGCACCACCACCCCGGCGTAGCTGACGCCGATGGCGCAGAGGTCGCGCAGGGTCAGCTTCTGGCCGAGAAGCGGCACGGACAACAGCGACAGGGTGATGGCCCAGGTGTAGTTGAGGGGCTGGGCCACCTGGGCCGGCAGCAGGGCATAGGATTTGAACAGCACGGTGTAGTACAAAAAGGGGTTCAGCGCGCCCAGCAGCGCGCAGCGTAGCGCCTCGCGCCGGGTCAGCCCGCGCAGGAGGCCGAGCCTGCCCTGTGCGGCCAGGATCAGCCCCAGGGTCAGCACCGAGACTGCGTCGGCCACGAGCAGGAGCTGCAAGGGGTCCAGGTGGCGCAGGGCGATCTTGAAGGCCGTGGCCACCGTGCTCCAGATGAGCACCGTGCCGAGGCCGAAAAGGTAGGCCCGGCGTTGCCGGGCGGGATCGCCCGTCAGCATGCCGTGCGCCACGCGTTTCTCCATGCTGATGTTCCCGGCCAGTCTGCCGCCTCGTGTTGCGTCCTTGAATCCAGCGACCGCTCCTGTTGTTTGCGCATTTCAACAATTCTCGCAATGTCTGGCCGGATGGGGATGAAAAGCGCCTGCATTTGAAGCGGTGCGCCTGTGACGCACAGCAAACGAACCGTTTTGCCGGAGTTTAAAGGCATTTTTGGGCCGTGCACGGGGTGCGTTGCGTCGGTTCGAACATGAACGTAATTTGCGTCACCGGGCTAGATGTGGAGTTGCAAGACGTTGTTCACTCTCTCGCCGATACGACTCATGGGCGTTTTCCTTTGTAACGACTTGTGATTCCTAAAATGATTGTATTCGTGGAGCCAGCGGGGCAACTCGCTGGCTCTCTCGCTTGAGTTCTGG
>CAIMRY010000017.1 GCA_903843965.1 uncultured delta proteobacterium | reverse complement strand
GGGCGGTTCTTTCGTTGGCGGCGGGCCGGAAAAGCTAGCCGCGCGCGGCCTCGATCCTGTCCTTGATGAGCGCCACGGCGCGCCGGGCCACCTGGGTGATCTCCGGCTTGCTGATCTGGTCGTCCGCGCCCACGGCCTCGCCCTTGTGGTGCAGCTTGTCGTTGATGATGGACGAGAACAGGATCACCGGCAGGGCTTTGAGGATCGGATCCTCCTTGATGCGCTTGGTCAGGTTGTGCCCGTCCATGACCGGCATCTCGATGTCCGAGATGACCACCTGCACATAGTCGGTCACGGGCCGGTTCTCCTCCTCGGCGATCTTCTTGATGTGCAGCAGCCGCTCCCAGCACTCCCCGCCGTGGTTGGTCTTCTCCACCAGGAAGTTGGCCCGGTGCAGCAGGTCGCCGATCATCTCGCGGATCAGGGTGGAGTCGTCGGCGATGAGGGCGCGGTACTGGGTGTTGGTCTCCCAGGTCACGTTCTCCTCGAAGCGCAGGCCCAACTCCGGGTTCAGCTCGGCCACGATCTTCTCCAGGTCCAGGATGAAGATGATGCGGCCTTCCAGGCGCACCACGCCGGTGATGGAGTTGGAGGCCAGCGAGGACATGTACTTGTTGGGCGCCTCCACCTCCTCCCAGCTGATGCGGTGGATGCGCGTGACGCCGGAGACGAGAAAGGCCGTGGTCACGTTGTTGAACTCGCAGACGATGACCTTGGGCGGCTCCTGGTCGCCGTGCTCCTTCTTGAGCCACATGCCCAGGTCCACCAGGGGGATGATCTGGTTGCGCAGGTTGAAGGCGCCCAGCACCGAGGGGTGCGAGACCTGGGGCATTTCCGTGATCTTGGGCATGCGGATGATCTCCAGCACCTTGGCCACGTTGACCCCGTAATAGCCCTTGTAGGACTCCCCGCCCCCTGTCTTGGGCTCCTCCAGGTAGAACTCAACGATTTCAAGCTCGTTGGTTCCGGCCTCCAGGAGAATATTGGTCACGTTCGTGCTCATTTAGGCTCCGTGTTCCGGCGGTTCGGTGAGAGGCCCGGGAAAACTCGCGCTACAGCGCCAGGAGATGGGCTTCAATCTCGTCAATGATCCTTTTCGGCGTGGAAGCGCCAGCGGTTAAGCCCACGCGCCCGTATTTTACTACGTCAATGCCGTAGAGGTCGTCAACGGTCTCCACGAGAATGGTGGGGGTTCCTTCGGCCTCGATGACCTGGGCCAGCCTGCGGGTGTTGCCGCTGGCCTTGCCGCCCGCCACCACCACGCAGTCGGCCTGGGCCGCCAGGCGGATGGCCTCGTCCTGGCGCAGGCGCGTGGCGTCGCAGATGGTGGTGAGCACCACCGCCGCGTCGTGCAGGCGCAGGTTCAGGTCGCGCCGGATCTGCTCGAATCCCTGGCGGTCCTGGGTGGTCTGGGCGGCCAGGAAATAGGGCGTGTGCGGGTCCAGCGGATGCACGGCCAGCTCCTCCGGGGTCTCGAAGACGAAGGCGCCCTCGCCCGCGTAGCTCAAAAGCCCGCGCACCTCGGGGTGGTCGTCCTCGCCGAAAAGCAGCAGCCTGCGCCCGGCCTCAGCCTGTTCGCCGATGAGCAGCTGGGCGCGCTTGACCTTGGGGCAGGTGGCGTCCACCACCTCCACGCCGCGCTCCAGGAGCCCGCGCTCCTCGTCGGCGGGAATGCCGTGGGCGCGGATGACCACGCGCGCGCCCGCAGGAACCTCGGCCACGGTCTTGGCCAGGCCCACGCCGCGCTGGCGGTAGTCCTCCAGCACCTGGGGGTTGTGGATGATGGGCCCGAGCATGAAGGTGGGACGGTCGGTGTCCTTGGCCAGCAGGTCGTCGAGCTTTTTCAGGGCCAGCCCCACGCCCATGCAAAAGCCCGCCAGCCGGGCGCGGATGACTTCCATCGCGTGCGTCTCCTGTCTGTTCCGCGTGCCCGAACCGGAGTTCTGGCGCGCGAACCTATAATATTGTACCAGGCTGGGTTCGGAGTCAAGAGAGGGGGCCGGGCAGGGGGCCAGCCTGCACGCAAATGAAAGGACCAGCGGGCTGCCCAGCTGGCTCCACGGATATGACGCGCATTGGAATTGCAGCAAGTTGCAAGGAACAACACTCAAGGGCCGGACCAGCGACACAGCGGACAACGCCTGTGTACTTCATGCCGAGGACCCGCAGCCGCCGGACACGCCAGACAGGCCGGACAGGGCAGGCACGCCGGACAGGTTGAACTAGTCGGATAAGTCGGCCAGGTCAGACACGTCCGGCCCGTCGGACTCGTCGTCCGGGGCGGCGTCTTCGCACAGCCCGGCGATGCGACCGGCCGTGTCCTCCAGCTCCTCCCAACTGCCGCACTGGAGAAAGGCCTGGCGCAGCGCGCGGATGCCGGAAAAGCCCTTGGCGTAGCGCGGCAAAAAAGCCCGCAGCGCCCGTAGCGCGCGCGGGGTCCCGTCCAGGTTGCGGGCCAGCTCAATGTGCAGGGACGTGGTGGCCGCCAGGGATTCGGGCGTGCGCTGGGCGCTTTCGCGCCCGGCCAGGATGTCCTTCAGCCGCTGGAAGATCATGGGGTCGATGAGCGCCCCGCGCGCGAACATCACCCCGGCGCAGCCTGTTTCGGCCAGGCAGCGGGCTGCCGTCTCGGCCGTGAACAGATCGCCGCTGGCCAGCACCGGAATGCTGACCGCGCGCGCAAGCGTGCCAATGGCGCTCCAGTCCGCCGCGCCGCCGAAAAGCTGCCGGGCCGTGCGCGGGTGCAGGGCCAGCCAGCCCGCGCCCAGGTCGGCCAGGCGCTGGCCCATGTCCAGGTAGTTCTTCTCGCCCGGCGCGCTGCCCAGGCGCAGCTTGACCCCGACCCGTCCCGGCCCGGCGTGGCGCAGCATGACCTCGACGATCGCCAGCAGCAGGGCGGGCTTGGCCATCAGGGCCGAGCCGGAGCCGCCCTTGGTCACCTTGCGCACGGAGCAGCCGCAGTTCAGGTCGAAGTGCGTGAACCCGCGCTCCAACAAGAGCGGCATGGCGCGGTCGAAAATCGCAGGCTCGGAGCCGAAGAGCTGGACCACCAGGGGGGCGTCGCCCGCATCCGAGGTCAAAAGTCGTGCGGTGCCGTGCCCGCCGTAGACCAGGCCCTTGGCGCTGACCATCTCGGTCACGCAACAGGCCGCGCCAAAGCTGCGGCAAAGCATGCGGAAGGGCAGGTCGGAATATCCGGCCAGGGGGGCCAGCCAGGGGGCGTCGGGTTTGAAGGGCAGTTCGTGCATGGCGAAAGGGGAGATAGGGCTTTCGGCGCTGTCCGTCAAAGGGAGAATGAGGGAAAATATGGTCGGCGGAAAGAAAATATGCGCGGCGTGCAGAAAAGCTGTTGACAAGAAGGGGGGAATCTCAATAGAAAGATCGGCCTTGGAAACGAGGGAATTGCCGCTGTCCACGGCGCCATCAGTGGATGAAAAGGGTTGCAATTCATGGGCGGGGCGTGTATGCGTCCTTGTTCACACGCTGGCGTAGCTCAATGGCAGAGCAGCTGACTTGTAATCAGCAGGTTGCGGGTTCAAGTCCCATCGCCAGCTCCAGGTTGAAGTGAATGGTGGGGTTCCCGAGTGGCCAAAGGGAACAGACTGTAAATCTGTCGGCGTCAGCCTTCGGAGGTTCAAATCCTCCCCCCACCACCACATACGCGGCAAGAAACGTCGTAGGAGATTGGGCTTGGCCCGGTCGTAGGGACTACGGAATTACCGCGCGGGAATAGCTCAATTGGCTAGAGCATCAGCCTTCCAAGCTGAGGGTTGCGGGTTCGAGTCCCGTTTCCCGCTCCAAAGTCCAGGCCCATCGGGGGCCTCCTAAGGCGATCTTAGGCCCATGTAGCTCAGTCGGTAGAGCACTTCCTTGGTAAGGAAGAGGTCAACGGTTCAATTCCGTTCATGGGCTCCATCATTTTTTTCACGGCAACCGCTGACACGAAGCACAGGGGGTTCCAAAATGGGTAAGGCCAAATTTGAGCGCAAGAAGCCTCACGTCAACATCGGCACCATCGGTCACATCGACCACGGCAAGACCACCCTCACCGCCGCCATCACCAAGACGGCGTCCATGATGGGCCTGGGCTCTTACGTCGCCTTCGACCAGATCGACAAGGCGCCGGAAGAGAAAGAGCGCGGCATCACCATCGCCACCGCGCACGTGGAGTACGAGACCAAAAATCGTCACTACGCCCACGTGGACTGCCCGGGCCACGCCGACTACATCAAGAACATGATCACCGGCGCTGCCCAGATGGACGGCGCGATCCTGGTTGTGGCCGCCACCGACGGCCCCATGCCCCAGACCCGTGAGCACCTGCTGCTCGCCCGTCAGGTCGGCGTGCCTTACATGGTCGTCTTCATGAACAAGTGCGACATGGTCGACGACGCCGAGCTGCTTGAGCTCGTCGAGCTCGAAATGCGCGAGCTGCTGACCAAGTACGGCTTCCCCGGCGACGACGTGCCCATCATTCAGGGCTCCGCCCTGAAGGCGCTTGAGAGCGACGACCCGAAGAGCGAGGAGTGCAAGTGCATCCTGGCCCTGCTGGAAGCCTGCGACACGTACATCCCTGAGCCCAAGCGCGACATCGACAAGCCCTTCCTCATGCCCATCGAGGACGTGTTCTCCATCTCCGGTCGCGGCACCGTCGTCACCGGCCGTATCGAGCGCGGCATCGTCACCGTGGGCGACGAAGTCGAGATCGTCGGCATCAAGGACACCGTCAAGAGCACCTGCACCGGCGTCGAGATGTTCCGCAAGATTCTCGACCAGGGCCAGGCCGGCGACAACGTCGGCGTGCTGCTGCGCGGCATCAAGCGCGAAGATGTGGAGCGCGGCCAGGTTCTGGCCAAGCCCAAGAGCATCCCGCCCCACCGCAAGTTCAAGGCCGAGGTCTACGTTTTGTCCAAGGACGAGGGCGGCCGCCACACGCCGTTCTTCTCCGGCTACCGTCCGCAGTTCTACTTCCGCACCACGGACATCACCGGTGTCGTGAGCCTGGAAGAGGGCGTCGAGATGGTCATGCCCGGCGACAATGCAACCTTCATCGTTGACATGATCCACCCCATCGCCATGGAGCAGGGCCTGCGCTTCGCCATCCGCGAAGGCGGCCGCACCGTTGGCGCGGGCGTTGTCACCGAGATCCTGGAGTAATCCATGCGCGTCAATATCCAGCTTGCGTGCACCGAGTGCAAACGGCGCAATTACTCGACGGAGAAAAACAAGAAGAACACTACCGGTCGTCTTGAAGTGAAGAAGTACTGCCCCTTCGACAGGAAGCATACGGTTCACCGCGAGACCAAGTAGTTTTCATGCAGGCCAGTAGCTCCAACGGCTAGAGCACCGGTCTCCAAAACCGGACGCTGTAGGTTCGAATCCTACCTGGCCTGCCACACCCCCAACATGGGGAGAACAATGACGAAACATACAGCGAAAGGCACAAGCAGCCAGCAAGGCGCGGAACTGCCCGAAAAAACGGGCTTTGTCGCCAAGGCGCAGGAGCTTAAGCTCTTCTACGAGGAAGCCCAGGTTGAACTGAAGAAGATCACCTGGCCCTCCAAGAAAGAGACGTATCAAACCTGTGCGGCGGTCATGGTCCTTGTTTTGGTCATGTCCCTGTTTCTCGGCGTCGTCGATCTTGGCTTGTCCAAGCTCATCGAGGCTGTGCTGTCCTAACCCCCTGGCAGGTGAGCGCAAGTGACTGAAGATAGCGCCGTTGGCGGGGAAAAACCGGCCCGCTGGTTTATCGTCCACACCTACTCGGGGTTCGAGCAGCGTGTGGAGAAAACCATCCTTGAGATGATGCGTACCGGTCAGGAGAAAGGTCAGGTCCTTGAGGTCGTCGTCCCCACCGAAAAAGTGGTGGAGATGGTGAAGGGGGAGCGCCGCACCACGACCCGGAAGTTCTATCCGGGCTACGTGATGGTCAAGATGGTGCTCACCGACGACTCCTGGCACCTGATCCAGTCCATCCCGCGCGTAACGGGCTTTGTGGGCGGCAAGAACCGGCCCACACCCATGCGTGACAGCGAGGCACAGACCATCCTCTCCATGATGGAGAGCAGGCAGGAACAGCCCAGGCCCAAGTTCAACTTCGAGAGAAGCGACGAGGTCCGGGTCATCGACGGCCCCTTCAGCGGTTTCAATGGTGTCGTCGAGGACGTGAATTACGACAAGGGCAAGCTCCGCGTGGCCGTCTCCATCTTCGGTCGCCAGACCCCGGTGGAGCTCGACTTCGTCCAGGTGACGAAGGGCTAGACGGACCCTGTTCGACTGCGGCGGGAAACCGCCTGCGAGGATATAAAAATGGCTAAGAAAATCACAGGTAAAGTTAAACTGCAAATCCCGGCCGGTGTGGCCAACCCGTCCCCCCCAGTGGGGCCGGCGCTGGGTCAGCACGGCGTGAACATCATGGAGTTCTGCAAGGCCTTCAATGCCCGCACGCAGGACCAGAAAGGCATGATCATCCCGGTGATCATCACCGTCTACGCCGACCGCACCTTCTCCTTCATCACCAAGACGCCGCCGGCCCCTGTGCTCCTGCTCAAGGCCGCCAAGATCGAGAAGGGCTCGGGCGAGCCCAACAAGACCAAGGTCGGCAAGGTCACCATGGCCCAGGTGGAGGAAATCGCCAAGCTCAAGGCGCCCGATCTTACGGCCAAGTCCCTTGAGGCCGCCAAGAATTGCGTCGTCGGCACTGCCCGCAGCATGGGCCTTGAAGTCATAGGGTAGCGAGGATACGCCATGCCGAAACACGGAAAAAACTACGACAAAGCCGTAGAAGGCTTTGATCAGACCCAGCGTTATGCAGTGAACGAGGCTGTCAAGCTCGCGCTCGACAACTCCTTTGCCAAGTTCGACGAGACCGTTGATGTCGCCATCAACCTCGGCGTCGACCCCAAGTACTCTGACCAGATGGTGCGCGGCGCCTGCCCCCTGCCCAACGGCCTGGGCAAGACCTCCCGCGTCATCGTGTTCTGCAAGCCGGACAAGGAAGCCGAGGCCAAAGAGGCCGGAGCCGACGAGTGCGGCGGCGATGATTTGGTGGAAAAGATCAAGGGCGGCTGGCTGGACTTTGACAACGCCGTGGCCACCCCGGACATGATGGCCAAGGTCGGCCAGATCGGCCGCATGCTGGGCCCCCGGGGCTTAATGCCCAACGCCAAGACCGGCACCGTGACCTTCAACGTGGGCGACGCCGTCCGCGAACTCAAGGCCGGCCGCGTGGAGTTCAAGGTCGACAAGGCGGGCATCCTGCACGCGTCCATCGGGAAGAAGTCTTTTGGACCCGAGAAGCTGCTGCAGAACCTTTCCGCCCTGCTCGACACCGTGAACCGCCTGAAGCCTTCCACGGCCAAGGGCACGTACCTGAAGGCCATGGCCGTGGCCACCACCATGGGCCCGGGCGTCAAGATCGACACCCAGACCCTGCGCAAGTTTTTGGAAGTCTAGTTCCGGCGCGGGCGGATCGGCCGCCCGCACCGGTTTGATCATGTTAGCACGGGAAGTTGAGTCGAAGAAAGCAGGCGGGCTGTAAGCCCTTAATCACCTGCCGAGACGTACTTTGCTTTCCGGGCCAAAGAACGACGAGGAGCGAGTCACGATGAACAGGCAAGATAAAGCCCAGATCATCGAGCAGCTGCATGACAAGGCTGCACGCGCGAACATCGCTGTCGTCACCGACTTCAAGGGCATGGGCGTTGAGGAGATGACTCTTCTGCGCGCCAAGCTCCGCGAAGCCGGAGTCGATTACCAAGTCGTCAAGAACACCCTGGCCCGGTTGGCGCTCACGGACACGTCCCACGCTGTCTTAAATGAGCGTCTGAAGGAAAACTGTGCAGTCGCCTTGGGCTACGAAGATCCCGTCGCCCTGGCCAAGGCCCTGTCCGAGTTCGCAAAGGGGAGCAAGAAGCTCACCCTGCGCTACGGCAGCCTTGAGGGAAAGTTTCTTGACGAGGAGGGCGTGAAGCAGCTTGCAATGCTGCCGAGCAAGCCCGAACTGCTGGCCAAGTTGCTTGGCACCATGAATGCGGTGCCCACCAACTTCGTCGGCGTGTTTGCGGCCATTCTGCGCAACTTCCTCTACGCCTTGAACGCAATCAAGGAGCAGAAGGAAGGCGGCGCGGCCCCCGATACGGCGTCCGAAGCGGCCCCTGAAGCCCAGTAGTCTTTAGTCAACCAAAGCAAACAGAACTTTCCAGGAGGAATATACCATGTCCGTGACCAAAGAGCAGGTTGTCGAGTTCATCTCCAGCATGACCGTTCTCGATTTGGCTGAGTTCATCAAGGAGCTGGAGGAGAAGTTTGGCGTTTCCGCCGCCGCTCCCATGGCCGCCTTTGCCGCCGCTCCCGCTGGCGCCCCTGTTGAGGCCGCCGAGGAGAAGACCGAGTTCGACGTCATCCTGAAGGAAGCCGGCGCCAACAAGATCGGCGTCATCAAGGTCGTCCGCGCCCTCACCGGCCTGGGCCTGAAGGAAGCCAAGGACAAGGTTGACGGCGCTCCCCAGACCATCAAGGAAGGCGTGTCCAAGGCTGATGCCGAGGCCGCCAAGAAGGATCTGACCGAGGCTGGCGCCGTCGTCGAGGTGAAGTAGATCAGCGCTTCTGACTGAAGCGTTTTTGGGCGAAGGGCGCACCCCCCAATCGGGGTGCGTCCTTTGTCCCGTCTTTTATTTTTTTGTTGATCGTGTTTTTTTGCTGACCACTCCCGAGAGCGCCTGTCGGCGGCAACGGGGTTTGAGCGCGCCGGAAAAGCTGGCGCGATGCGGCGTAGAGGCCAGAAATGATTCCGCCCTGGCCCGAATTTCATCCCTCCCCCCTAGCGGAGATCTGATTCCACCTGGGGACTGCCTTATGACGCAACATTTTCCGCCTTTTCTGGACCGGGAGTAGCCACGAGTCCCCCTGTATGGTAACAGCGCCGCAGGGGCGTGTCGTCTTCTGTGAACACCAACCGTCTCGCTCGATGAGGTGACAATGGCCCAGCTCACGAAACTGTTCGGAAAGATTGCCAATACCCTTCCGATTCCGCACCTGCTTGAACTCCAGGTGGATTCGTACCTGAAATTTCTGCAGCGCGACGTCCCACCCGCCAGCCGGGCCGACCTGGGGCTGGAGGCGGTCTTCCGCTCCGTATTTCCCATCGAGGACTTCAACAAGACCGCCAGCCTGGAGTATGTCAGCTACATCATCCAGGAGCCCAAGTACGACGAGGACGAGTGCCTGGCCAAGGGCCTGACCTTTGAGGCGCCCATCCGCCTCATCGTGCGCCTGGTTGTGTTCGACGTGGACGAGGAGTCCGGCGCGCGCACCATCCGCGACATCAAGGAACAGGACATCTACTTCGGCACCATCCCCCTGATGACCGACAAGGGCACCTTCATCATCAACGGCACCGAGCGGGTCATCGTCAACCAGCTCCAGCGCTCGCCGGGCATCATCTTCGAGCACGACTCGGGCAAGACGCACTCCAGCCGCAAGGTGCTCTACTCCTGCCGCATCATCCCCATGCGCGGAAGCTGGCTGGACTTCGACTTCGACCACAAGGACATCTTGTACGTGCGCATCGACCGCCGCCGCAAGATGCCCGCCACCATCCTGTTCAAGGCCATGGGCCTGACCAAGACCGACATCCTGGACTACTTCTACGAGCATGAAGAGTACATCTTCGACGGCGAGCGCGTGCTGCGCAAGCTGACCAAGGACCAGTACCGCAAGGAAGACGCCTTTGAGGACATCGTCCTGTCCGACGGCAAGGTGGCGGTGAAGAAGAACCGCCCGGTGACCAAGAAGGCCTGGCGCGACATGATGAAGGACGGCATGGAGGCCATGGAGGTCTCGCCCGACACGCTGCTCGGCCAGTTCCTGGCCCAGGACATCGTGGACACCGCCACCGGCGAAGTCACCTTTGAGGCCGCCACCGAGCTCTCCGGCGACATGATCGAGACCATCCGCGCCACCGGGGTCAAGGAGATCCGCGTGCTGTTCACCCGTGGCATGGACGTCTCCTCGTCCATGCGCGACACCCTGACTGCGGACAAGACCACGGACCTGGCCACGGCGCAGATAGAGATCTATCGCCGCTTGCGCCCCAGCTCTCCGCCCACCTCGGAGATCGCCGCCAGCTTCTTCGAGAACCTGTTCCGCAGCTCGGACTACTACGACCTGTCCACCGTGGGCCGCTACAAGCTGAACACCCGGCTCGGCATCAACGAGTCCCTGGAGCTGCGCACCCTGACCAACGAGGATATCCTCAAGTCGGTCAAGGTGCTGGTGAAGCTGAAGGACTCCCACGGCCCGGCCGACGACATCGACCACCTGGGCAACCGCCGCGTGCGCCCCGTGGGCGAGCTGGTGGAGAACCAGTACCGCATCGGCCTGGTGCGCATGGAGCGCGCCATCAAGGAGCGCATGAGCCTGCAGGAAGTGTCCACGCTCATGCCCCATGACCTGATCAACCCCAAGCCCGTGGCTGCGGTGCTCAAGGAATTCTTCGGCACCAGCCAGCTCTCGCAGTTCATGGACCAGACCAACCCCCTGTCCGAAGTGACGCACAAGCGCCGCCTCTCGGCCCTGGGACCCGGCGGCCTGACCCGCGAGCGCGCGGGCTTTGAGGTGCGCGACGTGCATACCAGCCACTACGGCCGCATCTGCCCCATCGAAACGCCGGAAGGACCGAACATCGGCCTCATCGTTTCCTTGACCACCTACGCCCGGGTCAACGACTACGGCTTCATCGAGACCCCGTACCGCGTGGTCAAGGATGGCCGCGCCGGCGAGGAGATCATCTGGATGGACGCCAGCCGCGAGGCCAGCGAGTCCGTGGCGCAGGCCAGCCTGAAGCTGGACGCCGACGGCACCATCCAGGCCCAGCTGGTCCAGGCGCGCCTCGCGGGCGATGTGAACATCGTGCCCACCGAGACCGTGACCATGATGGACATCTCGCCCAGCCAGATCGTGTCCATCTCCGCCGCGCTCATTCCCTTCCTGGAGCACGACGACGCCAACCGCGCCCTCATGGGCTCGAACATGCAGCGCCAGGCCGTTCCGCTTTTGAAGAGCGAGGTGCCGCTGGTCGGCACCGGCATGGAGGGCGTGGTCGCCCGCGACTCCGGGGCCTGCATCCTGGCCAAGGCCGATGGCGTGGTCCACTTCGCCGATGCCGAGCGCCTCATCGTCAACTACGACGACGCGGTGAATCCGAACACCGGCGGCGCCATGCACTACGAGCTGCAGAAGTGGCACAAGAGCAACCAGAACTCCTGCTTTGGCCAGCGCCCCTGCGTGCACGTGGGCCAAAGGGTCAAGAAGGGCGATGTCATGGCCGACGGCCCGGGCATCAAGAACGGCGAGCTGGCCCTGGGCAAGAACCTGCTGGTGGCCTTCATGCCCTGGTGCGGTTATAACTACGAAGACTCCATCCTCATCTCCGAGCGCGTGGTCAAGGAGGATGTCTACACCTCCGTGCACATCGAGGAGTTCGAGGTCGTGGCGCGCGACACCAAGCTCGGACCCGAGGAGATCACCCGCGACATCCCGAACGTCAGCGAGGAGATGCTGCGCAACCTCGACGATTGCGGCATTATCCGGCTCGGAGCCAAGGTCGTGCCCGACGACATCCTGGTGGGCAAGATCACGCCCAAGGGCGAGACCCAGCTGACGCCGGAAGAGAAGCTGCTCAGAGCCATCTTCGGCGACAAGGCGCGCGACGTGAAGAACACCTCCCTCAAGGTTCCGCCTGGAATCGAGGGCACCGTGGTCGACGTGAAGGTCTTTAACCGCAGAAGCGGGGAAAAGGACGACCGCACGCTGGCCATCGAGCAGGCCGCGCTCGCCGCCTTTGACATGAAGGAGATGAAGCACATCGCCGCGCTGACCGACAACGTGCGTGAGCGCGTGTGGGAAGTGGCCGAGAACAAGCAGATCTCCCAGCCGCTGATGGGCAAGAAAAAGGGCGAGGTCCTGGTCGAGTCCGACCGGCCGCTCCCGCGCGAGGTGCTGGACGAGCTGCCCCTGAAGAAGCTCTCCGGCCTGTTCTCGTCCAAGGAAGTGAACGACCAGATCAAGCTGATCCTGGCCGACTACGAGCGCCAGGTGAAGTTCATCAAGACCGTGTACGACGTGAAGCGCGAGAAGGTCACCGAGGGCGACGACCTGCCTCCGGGCGTGATCAAGATGTGCAAGGTCTATGTCGCGGTGAAGCGCAAGCTCTCCGTGGGCGACAAGATGGCCGGACGCCACGGCAACAAGGGCGTCGTCTCCTGCATCCTGCCCGAGGAGGACATGCCCTTCTTTGCCGACGGCACCCCCATGGACATCGTGCTGAACCCGCTGGGCGTGCCTTCGCGCATGAACATCGGCCAGATCATGGAGACCCACCTTGGCTGGGCCGCACGCGAGCTGGGCGCGCAGATGAATGCGCTCATCGAGAACGGCGAGGCCATGGCCCAGGTGCGCAAGGAGCTCAATGACGTCTTCTCCGCCAAGGAGACCGTGGAGCTCATCAAGAGCCTGAACGACGAGGACCTGTCCCTTGCCGTGAGGAACCTGCGCCACGGCATCATCACCAAGACCCCGGTCTTCGACGGCGCGGACGAGTCCGAGATCTGGGGCTGGCTGGAGCGCGCAGGCCTGCCGGACGACGGCAAGATCACCCTGTACGACGGCCGCAGCGGCGAGACCTTCCACAGCCGCGTCACCGTGGGCGTGATGTACATGCTGAAATTGCACCACTTGGTTGACGAGAAGATCCACGCCCGCTCCACCGGCCCATACAGCCTGGTGACGCAGCAGCCCCTGGGCGGCAAGGCCCAGTTCGGCGGCCAGCGACTCGGCGAAATGGAAGTCTGGGCGCTGGAGGCTTACGGCGCGGCGTACCTGCTCCAGGAGTTCCTCACGGTCAAGAGCGACGACGTTGCCGGCCGTGTCAAGATGTACGAGAAGATAGTCAAGGGCGACAACTTCCTGGAGGCCGGCCTGCCCGAGTCCTTCAACGTGCTCATAAAGGAGTTGATGTCCCTGGGCCTGGATGTGAACCTGATCCAGGACGAGAAGAAGAGGCCCGCCAGAAGGCAGTAGGCCGGGGAGCACCCCGACCGTTGGTGGGTTGGCCCGCACTTGCGGGTTCATAGGGAACTGTCAAACTTACGAGGAAAATCCATGAGCTTGGACGAACTGTTCACCATGCGTGGAACAACGAATCTGACCGTCTCGGGCCGCAACTTGAAGGCGATTCAGATTTCCATAGCCTCTCCCGAGAAGATCCGCGAGTGGAGCTTCGGCGAGGTCAAGAAGCCGGAGACCATCAACTACCGCACCTTCAAGCCGGAGCGCGACGGCCTTTTCTGCGCCAAGATCTTCGGTCCGGTGAAGGACTACGAGTGCAACTGCGGCAAGTACAAGCGCATGAAGCACCGCGGCATCGTCTGCGAGAAATGCGGCGTCGAGGTCATCGCCAGCAAGGTCCGCCGCGAGCGCATGGGCCACATCGAGCTGGCCGCGCCTGTTGCGCACATCTGGTTTTTGAAGACCCTGCCCTCCAAAATCGGCACCCTGCTCGACATCACCATGGCCGACCTGGAGAAGGTGCTCTACTTCGACTCCTACATCGTGCTCGACCCGGGCGACACGAGCCTGAAGAAGCTGCAGGTGCTGGGCGAAGACCAGTACCTCCAGGTCATCGACCACTATGGCGAGGACGTCGTCACCGTGGGCATGGGCGCGGAGACCATCCGCAAGCTGCTTGAGGCCATCAACCTGGAGGAGCTGCGCGCCACCCTGCGCGAGGAGAGCGCCACCACGCGCTCCCAGACCAAGAAGAAAAAGATCACCAAGCGCCTCAAGATCGTCGAGGCCTTCATCGACTCCGGCAACAAGCCCGAGTGGATGGTCATGGAGGTCGTGCCGGTCATTCCGCCCGAGCTGCGCCCGCTGGTCCCCCTGGACGGCGGCCGCTTCGCGACAAGCGACCTGAACGACCTGTACCGCCGCGTCATCAACCGCAACAACCGCCTGAAGCGGCTGCTCGAACTCGGCGCGCCGGACATCATCATCCGCAACGAGAAGCGCATGCTCCAGGAGGCGGTGGACGCCCTGTTCGACAACGGACGCCGGGGCCGCGCCATCACCGGCACCAACGGCCGCCCGCTGAAGTCACTCAGCGACATGATCAAGGGCAAGCAGGGCCGCTTCCGCCAGAACCTGCTGGGCAAGCGCGTCGACTACTCCGGCCGTTCGGTCATCGTGGTCGGCCCGAACCTGAAGTTGCACCAGTGCGGCCTGCCCAAGAAAATGGCGCTTGAGCTGTTCAAGCCCTTCATCTACTCCGAGCTGGAAAAGCGCGAGATCGCGACAACCATCAAGAGCGCGAAGAAGATGGTCGAGCGCGAGGACCTGGTCGTGTGGGACATCCTGGAGGACGTGGTGCGCGAGTACCCCATCCTGCTCAACCGCGCGCCCACCCTGCACCGCCTGGGCATCCAGGCCTTTGAGCCGCTGCTTGTGGAAGGCAAGGCCATCCAGCTGCACCCGCTGGTCTGCGCTGCGTACAACGCGGACTTTGACGGCGACCAGATGGCCGTGCACGTTCCCCTGAGCGTCGAGGCGCAGATCGAGTGCCGCGTGCTCATGATGAGCTCCAACAACATCCTCTCGCCCGCCAACGGCTCACCCGTCATCAACCCCAGCCAGGACATCGTGCTTGGCCTGTACTACCTGACCACGGCCCGCAGCTTTGAAAAGGGCGAGGGCATGATCTTCACCGAGGCCTGGGAGGTCATCGCCGCCCACAGCGCCGGGCACCTGGGCCTGCACGCCCGCATCAAGTGCCGGGTGAACGGCGTGCTCACCGAGACCACCTGCGGCCGCATCATCGCGGGCGAACTTTTGCCCGAGAAGCTCGGGTTCGAGAACGTCAACCTGGTGCTGAACAAGAAGAACATCGGCCGCCTTGTGGCCATGGCCTACCGCACCGCAGGCACCAAGGCCACGGTCATCCTGTGCGACAAGCTGAAAAGCCTGGGCTACGACTTCGCCACCCGCGCGGGCGTGACCATCGGCCTGAAGGACCTGAAGATTCCGGACAACAAGCCCAAGCTGCTCGCTTCCGCCCAGCAGGAGGTCGAGGACATCGAGGTCCAGTACCGCGAGGGCATCATCACCCGCACGGAAAAGTACAACAAGGTCGTTGACGTGTGGACCAAGACCACCAACGAGGTCTCCCTCGAAATGATGGAGGAGATCAGCAAGGATACGGTCATCGACGCGCGCACCGGCGACGCCGAGGTCAACGCCAGCTTCAACCCCATCTACATGATGGCCACCTCCGGCGCCCGAGGCAACCAGGACCAGATGCGCCAGCTGGCCGGCATGCGCGGCCTGATGGCCAAGCCCTCGGGCGAGATCATCGAGACGCCCATCACGGCGAGCTTCCGTGAAGGCCTCTCGGTGCTCCAGTACTTCATCTCCACCCACGGCGCACGCAAGGGCCTGGCGGACACGGCGCTCAAGACGGCCAACTCCGGCTACCTCACCCGCCGACTGGTCGACGTGGTCCAGGACGTGACCATCTGCGAGATCGACTGCGGCACCGTGGACGGCCTGGAGCTGACGCACTACATCAAGGACGGCGAGATCAAGCAGCGCCTGGCCGAGCGGGTGCTTGGCCGCACCACCATGTTCCCGGTGTTCGACGAAGACACCGGCGAGCTCATCGTGGAGGCCAACACGCTCATCGAGGAAGTCATTGCCGAGAAGATCGACAACTCCGGCATCAACTCCATCCACATCCGCTCCGGGCTGACCTGCAAGAGCCCCCAGGGCATTTGCGCCTTCTGCTATGGACGCGACCTGGCGCGCGGGCACATCGTCAACGTGGGCGAAACCGTCGGCATCATCGCGGCACAAAGCATCGGCGAGCCCGGCACCCAGCTGACCATGCGCACCTTCCACATCGGCGGCACGGCCAGCCGTGAAATCGAACAGTCGCGCATCGACGCCCAGCACAATGGCCGGGTGGTCTTCTGGCGCATGCGCAACGTCACCAACTCCGAGGGCACCGTGATGGTGCTGGGCAAGAGCTGCCAGGTGGGCGTGGTGGACGAGCAGGGCCGCGAGCGCGAGAAGTACACCCTGCCCTCCGGCGCGCGCCTCTTGGCCAAGGAAGGCCAGGAGATCAAGAAGGGCCAGGCCATCGCCGAATGGGACCCGTTCAACGAGCCCTTCATCGCCGACGTCAACGGCATCGTCCAGTTCAAGGACATCGTGGAGGGCAAGACGTACCAGGAGCGCGTGGACGACATGACCCAGCGCGCCACGTACACCATCATCGAGTACCGCACCACGAGCTTCAGGCCGTCCATCTCCATCAATGACGACAAGGGCATGCCCGTGCCTCGTCCCGGCAGCGCGCTCAAGGCCGAGTTCCCCATGCCCGTGGGCGCCATCCTGATGGTCAAGGACGGTGACGAGATCAGGGCCGGCGACATCGTGGCCCGCCGCCCGCGCGAATCCAGCAAGACCAAGGACATCGTCGGCGGTCTGCCGCGCGTGGCCGAACTCTTCGAGGTGCGTAAGCCCAAGGAGCAGGCGGTCGTCTCCGAAATCGACGGCATCTGCTCGTTTGGCGCGGAGAGCAAGGGCAAGCGCAAGATCGTGGTCGTGCCGGAAACGGGCGAGACCAAGGAATACCTGATCCCCAAGGGCAAGCACATCACCGTGCAGGAGGGCGACTTCGTTGAGGCGGGCGACCTCTTGACCGAAGGCTATCCCGAACTGCACGACATCCTGAAGATCAAGGGCGAGAAGTTCCTGGCCCGCTACTTGGTGGAGGAGATCCAGAACGTCTACCGGGTGCAGAGCGTCAACATCAACGACAAGCACATCGAGATCATCGTGCGGCAGATGCTGAAAAAGGTCAGCATCATCGATCCGGGCGACACCACCTTCCTCATCGGGGAGCAGGTGGACAAGGTCCGCTTCATGGAGGAGAATGCCGCCGTCGTCGGCAGGGAAGGGGCTGCGGCCACGGCCGAGACGCTGGTGCTTGGCATCACCCAGGCCTCGCTGTCGACGGACTCGTTCATCTCTGCAGCGAGCTTCCAGGAGACCACCAAGGTGCTGACGGAGGCCTCGCTCGCGGGCAAGTCAGACTCCTTGCGCGGCTTGAAGGAGAACGTCATCGTGGGCAGGCTTATTCCGGCCGGAACTGGCTACCGCCAGTATGCCGAAGCCGAGATCAGCGTGCCCGAGCAGCCCGAGCGTCCGGACAAGTTCCTGGAGGAGCTTGAGGACGATCCGCTGCTCATTGAACCTTTTTAATGCGCCCGGCGCTTTGTACTAGAACTACCGCGGGTGAACGCCGGAGTAGGGCGTCCACCCGTTTCCCCGTGACCGGGGACGTGGCAGGGGACTTGACAGCAGGCCGCTTTGGGCATAAGAGCGGTCCTCTTGCATTGTATTTAAGCACTTTCTCGGAGGGTTCATGCCTACTATCAGCCAGTTGATCCGCAAGTCGCGCCAAAAGATCGGCAAGCGCAAAAAGACCCCGGCTCTGCTCGAATGTCCGCAGCGCCGTGGCGTGTGCACGCGCGTGTACACCACCACGCCCAAGAAGCCGAACTCCGCGCTCCGTAAGGTTGCCCGCGTGCGGCTGACCAACGGCATCGAGGTCACCGCGTACATCCCCGGCGAGGGCCACAACCTTCAGGAGCACTCGGTCGTGCTCATCCGCGGCGGCCGCGTGAAGGACCTTCCCGGTGTCCGCTACCATATCGTCCGTGGCACCCTTGACACCGCAGGCGTGTCCGATCGTCGCCAGGGCCGTTCCAAGTACGGCGCCAAGCGTCCGAAGTAACGCAAAGCACGGGAAGGAGAAGTACCCATGCCCCGTAAAGGTCCCATCACCAAGCGTCAGGTTCTGCCTGATCCGGTTTACGGCAGCCGCATGGCCGCCAAGTTCATCAACCGTCTCATGTACGACGGCAAGAAGAGCACCGCTGAGCGCATCTTCTACGAAGCCCTGGAATCCCTGGGCGAGAAGAGCAAGGAAGATCCCATCCGCGCCTTTGAAAAGGCGCTCGACAATGTGCGCCCGCACCTTGAGGTGAAGTCCCGCCGCGTTGGCGGCGCCACCTACCAGGTGCCCATGGAAGTGCGCCCCGACCGCCAGAGCGCGCTCGCCATCCGCTGGCTGATCAGCTACTCCCGCGGCCGCGGCGAGAAGGGCATGGTCGACCGCCTGTCCGGCGAGCTGCTGGACGCCTTCAACAATCGCGGCGGCGCCGTGAAGAAGAAGGAAGAAACCCACAAGATGGCCGAGGCGAACAAAGCCTTCGCTCACTACCGCTGGTAGTCACGGGGAGTTAGAACAGTGTCCAAAGTTGTCCCCAGCGAGAAGCAGCGCAACATCGGCATCATGGCCCACATTGATGCCGGCAAGACCACGACCACTGAGCGCATCCTCTATTATACCGGCGTTTCCCACAAGATCGGTGAAGTGCATGACGGTCAGGCCACCATGGACTGGATGGTCCAGGAGCAGGAACGCGGCATCACCATCACCAGCGCGGCCACGACTTGTTTCTGGCGTGAGCACCGCATCAACATCATCGACACGCCCGGGCACGTGGACTTCACCATGGAAGTCGAGCGCAGCCTGCGCGTGCTCGACGGCGCCGTGGCCGTGTTCGACGCCGTTGCCGGTGTCGAGCCCCAGTCCGAAACCGTCTGGCGCCAGGCCGACCGGTACAACGTCCCGCGCATCTGCTTTGTGAACAAGATGGACCGCGTCGGAGCGGACTACTTCCGCTGCGTGGACATGATCAAGACCCGTCTGGGCGCCAAGCCCGTGCCCCTGCACATCCCCATCGGCAGCGAGGACTCCTACGCCGGCATGGTCGACCTGGTGCGCGGCAACGCCGTCATCTACGTGGACCGCGCTGCGGACAAGGGCGTGGCCTTTGATGTGGTCGAGATCCCCGCCGAGCTCAAGGACAAGTACGACGAGCTGCGCCTCATCATGCTGGAGGCCGTGGTCGAGGAAGACGAAGCCTTGATGGAGAAGTACCTCGCTGGCGAGGAACTCACCGAGGATGAGATCATCCTGGGCATCCGCAAGGCCACCATCTCCATGAAGATCTGCCCGGTGCTCTGCGGCACGGCCTTCCGCAACAAGGGCGTGCAGTCCCTGCTCGACGCCATCATCGACTACCTGCCGTCCCCGCTGGAGATTCCGGCCATGATCGGCATCAACCCCGACAACGAGGAAGAGAAGATCGAGTGCCCCTGCGACGACACCAAGCCGCTGGCCGCGCTCGCCTTCAAGCTCATGACCGACCCCTTTGTCGGCCACCTGACCTTCCTGCGCATCTACTCCGGCCGCATCGAGTCCGGCGCCACCGTGGTCAACGCGGGCAGCGGCAAGAAGGAGCGCATCGGTCGTTTGCTCAAGATGCACGCCAACAAGCGTGAAGAGATCAAGGTCGCCCTGGCTGGCGACATCGTGGCCGCTGTGGGCCTGAAAAGCGTCTCCACCGGCGACACCCTGGCCGACCTCAAGTCCCCCGTGGTCCTGGAGTCGCTCGACATTCCGGAGCCGGTCATCGAGGTCGCCATCGAGCCCAAGACCAAGGCCGACCGCGACCTGCTCTCGGCCAGCCTGGCCAAGCTGACCAAGGAAGACCCCTCGTTCCGCGTCA
Source organism: uncultured delta proteobacterium (assembly GCA_903843965.1). GTDB lineage: Bacteria > Desulfobacterota > Desulfovibrionia > Desulfovibrionales > Desulfovibrionaceae > Humidesulfovibrio. The sequence continues at coordinate 234,665 of CAIMRY010000017.1, read as the reverse complement.
AGGGCAACGAGGAGACCGGCCAGACCCTCATCGCCGGCATGGGCGAGCTGCACCTGGAGATCATCGTTGACCGCCTGCTGCGCGAGTTCAACGTCAACGCCAACGTGGGCGCGCCCCGCGTGGCCTACCGCGAGACCATCACCAAGCCCAGCCGCTGCGACATGAAGCACGCCAAGCAGACCGGCGGCCGTGGCCAGTACGCCCATTGCGTCATCGAGATCGAGCCCAACCCGGCGGGCGGCTTCGTGTTCGAGGACGACATCAAGGGCGGCCTGATCCCCAAGGAATACATCGCCCCCATCGGGCGCGGCATCGAGGACGCCCTGAAGAACGGCATCCTGGCGGGCTATCCCGCTGTGGACGTGAAGGTCAAGCTGGTCCACGGCTCCTTCCACGAAGTCGACTCCAGCGAGCAGGCCTTCTACGTGGCCGGCTCCATGGCCATCAAGGAAGCGGCGCTGAAGGCCGGACCGGTGCTGCTGGAGCCGATCATGAACGTTGAGGTCGTGACGCCCGAGGAATACCTGGGCGACGTCATGGGCGATCTCAATGGCCGGCGTGGGCGGGTGAGCAACCTGGAGGCCCGGGTTTCCTCCCAGGTCATCAACGCCCAGGTGCCTCTGTCCTGCATGTTCGGCTACGCAACCGACCTGCGTTCGCGCACCCAGGGCCGCGCCACCTTCACCATGCAGTTCGACCACTACGAGCAGGTCCCTGCCAGCATCGCCGAAGAGATCATGAAGAAGAAATAGCCGCCGGGCTGTTCCGGCGGCACTTTTCCCTTGACAGGAGAAGAGTCGAACAAGTAATCGAACGTTCCGCCTTAGAGAAATGTCCGGGGGGTGTCCCCGGAAATGAAAGCGAGAACCAGATAACCCCCAGCATTTCCGTGGAGCAGCAGGCCAACGCAAGCCTGCAGCGAGGGGTGCAAACCCCCGGAAACGAAGGAGAGTGTATGGCTGCGATGACGAGCGACCGTATTCGGATCAAGCTCAAGGCCTATGATTACCGCATCCTGGACAAGGCTGTGACGGAGATCGTCGATACCGCCCGGAACACCGGTGCGGCCATCGCCGGACCTGTGCCCCTGCCCACCAACATCCTCAAAACCACCGTCAACCGTTCCGTGCACGTGGACAAGAAGTCCCGCGAGCAGTTCGAGATGCGCATCCACAAGCGCCTGCTCGACATTCTGGAGCCCACCCAGCAGACTGTGGACGCCCTGGGCAAGCTTTCGCTGCCCGCTGGCGTCGACGTCGAGATCAAGCTGTAGGGGAGGGGAGAGATATGTCAAAGACTCTCGGACTTCTCGGCCGCAAACTCGGCATGACCCGCATCTTTGCTGATGACGGCACTGTTGTGCCGGTCACGGTCATCGCCGCCGGTCCCTGCCCGGTGCTCCAGATCAAGACCTCGGAAAAAGAGGGCTACAACGCCCTGCAGGTCGGCTTCGACGCCATCCCCGAGCGCAAGCTCAGCAAGCCTGCCAAGGGCCACCAGGCCAAGGCCGACAAGGGCTTTTTCCGCCACCTGCGGGAATTCCCCCTGGAGGCCGTGGACGGCTACGTGGTCGGCCAGGACATCACTGTCGACATCTTCCAGCCCGGCGAGAAGGTGAAGGTTACCGGCACCAGCAAGGGCAAGGGCTTCCAGGGCGTCATGAAGCGTTACAACTTCAAGGGCCTGAAGGCATCCCACGGCGCCGAAAAGGTGCACCGCTCCGGCGGCTCCATCGGCACCAACACCGAGCCCTCTCGCGTGTTTAAGGACAAGAAAATGCCCGGACACATGGGCGACGAGCGCGTGACCCTGTCAAGCGTGGAGATCGTCGACGTCCGCCCTGAGGATAACATCATCGTGGTCAAGGGCCAGGTGCCAGGCTGCAGAAACGGCTTGGTGATGATCCGCAAGGCCGGCTAGAAGGACACAATCATGGCAACTGTTACCGTGTTCGACCAGAGCAAAAAGGAAGTGGGCAGCCTCGATCTGTCCCCGGAGATCTTCGAGGTGGAAGTCCGCCCCGAGATCATGCACCTCGTGGTGCGCGCTCAGCTGGCCGCCAAGCGCGTCGGCACCCATTCCACCAAGACCCGCGCCTTTGTTTCCGGCGGCGGCAAGAAGCCCTGGAAGCAGAAGGGCACGGGCCACGCCCGCGCCGGTTCCAGCCGTTCGCCCATCTGGCGCGGCGGCGCGGTCATCTTCGGGCCCCAGCCGCGCAGCTACGAGTTCAAGGTGAACCGCAAGGTGCGCCGCCTGGCGCTGAAGATGGCTTTGTCCTCGCGCTTGAGCGAAGACAACCTGCTGGTGCTCAGGGGCATCGACCTTCCGGACTTCAAGACCAAGCGCTTCGCCGAGGTCGCCAAGACCCTCGGACTTGAAAAAGCCTTGATTGTTTTTACGGAAGTCGATAATAACCTCCTTCTTTCGGCGCGCAATCTGCCAGGCATCAAGCTGCTTCCGGCTGACAAACTCAACGCATACGATGTGTTGCTGTACCCGAAGCTGGTCATGCTTGAGAGCGCCGCTGTTTCTGTCCAGGAGAGGTTGAAGTAGCATGGACTACACGAAAATAATCATCCGCCCGGTCATCACCGAGAAGGCCAACCTCGCGAAGGAATACCTGAATCAGGTGTCCTTTGTGGTGGCGAACTCCGCCAACAAGATCGAGGTCAAGCGCGCCGTCGAGGCCGCCTTCAACGTGCACGTCGAGGCTGTGAACATCGTCCGCAGGCGTCCGTCCCGCCGTCTCCGCCATGGGCGGACCATCGGCAAGGTGTCGGGATACAAGAAGGCCTTCGTCACCCTGGCCAAGGGCGACAAAATTGAGTTCTTCGAGGGAGTTTAGAGATGTCCATCCGCAAGGTAAAACCCACTTCGGCTGGACGCCGGTTCCAGACCATCTCCACCTTTGAGGAGATCACCAGGAGCACGCCTGAGCCGTCCCTCACCAGTGGTCTGTGCAAAAAGTCCGGCCGCAACCACTTTGGCCGCATCACCTCGCGCCGCCGTGGCGGCGGGCATAAGCGCCTGTACCGCGAGATCGACTTCCGCCGCAACAAGACCGGCGTGCCGGCCAACGTCGCGTTTGTCGAATACGACCCCAACCGCAGCGCGCGCATCGCCCTTCTGCACTATGCCGACGGCGAGAAGCGCTACATCCTGGCTCCGCTCGGCCTCAAGGTGGGCGACCAGATCCTCTCCGGCGAGACTGCGGACATCAAGCCCGGCAACGCGCTGGTGCTGTCCAAGATCCCGGTGGGCACGGTCATCCACAACATCGAGCTGCACCCCGGCCGTGGCGGCCAGTTCTGCCGCGCCGCCGGCGCCTACGCCCAGTTGGTGGCCAAGGAGGGTCCGTACGCCCTGCTTCGCCTGCCCTCGGGCGAGGTGCGCAAGGTGCTCTCCCACTGCATGGCCACCATCGGCCAGGTGGGCAACATCCACCACGAAAAGATCACCCTGGGCAAGGCCGGCCGCAATCGCTGGAAGGGCCGTCGGCCCGAGGTGCGCGGCGTGGCCATGAACCCGGTCGACCATCCTTTGGGCGGCGGCGAGGGCAGAAGCTCCGGCGGTCGGCATCCGTGTTCCCCGTGGGGCATGCCGAGCAAGGGTTACAAGACCCGCAAGCCGAAGAAGTCGTCCTCCAAGCTTATCGTCAAGCGCCGCGGGCAGAAGTAGGAGTAGAACATGGCCAGATCAATCAAGAAAGGTCCCTTTGTGGACGGCCATCTGCAGAAGAAGGCCGATATCGCAAGCGAAAACAAGGACCGCCGCGTCATCAAAACCTGGTCCCGCAGGTCCACCATCCTTCCCGAGATGGTCGGGCTCACCTTTGCGGTGCACAATGGCCGCAAGTTCATTCCCGTGTTCGTGACGGAGAATATGGTCGGGCACAAGCTGGGCGAGTTTTCGCCCACCCGCACCTTCTTCGGACACGCTGCGGACAAGAAATCCAAGGGCAAGTAGGGAGCGCAAGCATGGAAGCCAAAGCTATCGCCAAGTACCTGCGCATATCCGCGCGCAAGGTGCGGATCGTGGCGGAGAACATCAAGGGCAAGCCGGTTGAGGATGCGCTCAACATCCTGAAGTTCACGCCCAAGAAGTCGGCCCAGCTGATCAGCAAGGTGCTGTATTCGGCCATCGCCAACGCCGGGCAGATGCCGGGCGTCGACGTGGACGCCCTCGTGGTGGGAAATGTGATGGTGAACGAAGGTCCGACCCAGAAGCGCATCATGCCGCGCGCCATGGGCCGTGCCTACCGCATCCTGAAGCGCACCAGCCACATAACCGTCATCGTGAAGGAAAAGTAGGGGGCGCCATGGGTCAGAAAGTACATCCGATCGGGTTCCGCCTGGGGTATACCAAGAACTGGCTTTCCCGCTGGTTCAGCAAGAAGGACTATCCGGCCTTCGTTCTCCAGGACGACCAGCTCCGTAAATACGTCAAGAAGAAGCTCTACCACGCCGGTCTTGCCAAGATCGAGATCGAACGCGCCGGCGGCAAGGTGCGCCTGGTGCTGCACACCGCCCGCCCGGGCATCGTCATCGGCCGCAAGGGCGCCGAGATCGAGAAGCTGCGCGACGACCTGAAGAAGGAGTTCGGACAGGACATCACCATCGAGGTGACCGAGATCCGCCGTCCCGAGGTCGAGGCCCAGCTCGTGGCCGAGAGCATCGCCACCCAGCTGGAGCGCCGCGTGGCCTTCCGCCGGGCCATGAAACGCACGGTTGCCCTGTCCCGCAAGTTCGGGGCCGAGGGCATCAAGGTGGCCTGTGCCGGCCGCCTGGCTGGCGCTGAAATCGCCCGCTCCGAGTGGTACCGTGACGGCCGCGTGCCCCTGCACACCCTGCGCGCCGACATTGACTACGGCTACGCCACCGCCAAGACCACCTACGGCATCATCGGCGTCCGGGTCTGGATCTTCAAGGGTGAGATTCTTGACAAGGTAGGAAAGTAACATGCTCTCGCCAAAGAAAGTCAAATACCGCAAGAAGCAGAAGGGCCGCATCAAGGGCCCCGCTGTGAACGGGAGCACCATCGCCTTTGGCGATGTGGCCTTGAAGTCCCTGGAGCCGGGCAAGCTCACCAGCCAGGAGATCGAAGCGGCCCGTATCGCCATCATGCGCCACATCAAGCGCGGCGGTAAGGTCTGGATCCGCATGTTCCCGGACTACCCCCTGACCAAGAAGCCCGCTGAAACCCGCATGGGTTCCGGCAAGGGCGCTCCGGAAGGCTGGGCCGCGCCCATCCGCGCCGGGCGCATCCTGTACGAGGTCAAGGGCGTGGAGCTTGAGGTGGCCAAGGTCGCACTGACCCGCGCCATGCACAAACTGTCCGTCAAGACGGTCATCGTGGTCAAGGAGGGCGCTGAATAATGGACGCCAAGGAACTGCGGGCCCTGGACGCGGGCGAGCTCAGCAACAAGCTGGTCGACCTGCGCAAGGAGCTCTTCAACCTCCGTTTCCAGCACGCCACGGCCCAGCTGGAGAACACGCAGCGCATACCCGCTGTCAAGAAAGACATCGCGCGCATTCTGACCATTCAGACTCAGCGCGCAGGAGCATAGGCCATGAGTGAGACGACTCAAGAAAGCAACAGGCGGATTCTCACCGGCGTGGTGGTGAGCGACAAGGCCGACAAGACCATCGTGGTCAGCGTCGCCACGCTCATCAAGCATCCGCTGTTCAAGAAATACATCCGCCGCCGCAAGAAGTTCATGGCCCATGATCCCAACAACGACTGCGGGATCGGGGATACGGTAACCATCGTTGAGCACCGCCCCATGAGCGCGCGCAAGCGTTGGCATCTGTCCAAAATCGTTGAGAAAGCGGTGTAGGTACAGCCATGATCCAGAGCGAAACCAATCTCGACGTCGCCGACAACTCCGGTGCCAAGCTCTTGTGCTGCATCAAGGTCCTCGGCGGCAGCAAGCGTCGTTACGCCTCGGTGGGCGACATCATCGTCGTGTCCGTCAAGGAAGCCATGCCCCATTCCAAAGTGAAGAAGGGCGCTGTGATGAAGGCCGTTGTTGTGCGCACCAGGAAAGAAGTTGGCCGCCCCGACGGCTCCTTCATCCGGTTCGACAGCAACTCCGCCGTTCTGCTGAACAATGCAAACGAGCCGCTGGGAACCCGCATCTTCGGACCCGTTGCCCGCGAGTTGCGTTTGAAGAACTTCATGAAGATCGTCTCCCTGGCCCCGGAAGTCCTCTAGGACGACCGTAACAGGGACGTAAGGACACAGTCATGAACTGCAAGATTCGTAAAGACGACAAGGTTATGATCCTTGCCGGCAAGGACAAGGGAAAGATCGGCAAAGTGCTCAAGATCCTTCGCAAGAAGGACCGTGTGCTTGTCGAGGGCGCCAACAAGGCCAGCCGCCACACCAAGGCCAATCCGTATGCCAACCAGCCTGGCGGCATTGTGGAAAAGGAAGCCCCCGTGCATGTCTCCAACGTCGCCGTGGTGTGCAGTGCCTGCACCAAGGCTACGCGCGTCGGCTACCGGGTGAATGAAGACGGCAAGAAAGTTCGCTTCTGCAAGAAGTGCAACGAAACCATCCAGTAGGTCGCCATGAGACGCCTTGAAACAGTTTACAACGAGAAGATCGCAGGCGAACTCAAGAAAGAGTTCGGCTACAAGAGCAGCATGGAGATCCCCCGCATGGTGAAGATCTCCCTGAACATCGGCCTGGGCGAGGCCAGCCAGAACCCCAAGCTCATCGACGCAGCCGTCATTGAGCTGACCAAGCTCGCCGGGCAGAAAGCCGTGGTCACCAAGGCCAAGAAGTCCATCGCGGCCTTCAAGCTGCGCGAGGGACAGCCTGTGGGCTGCCGCGTGACGCTCCGCGGTGACCGCATGTGGGACTTCTACGACAAGCTTGTGTCCTTTGCCCTGCCCCGTGTGCGCGACTTCCGTGGCGTGCCCGACCGGGGCTTTGATGGCCGTGGCAATTTCACCATGGGCATCAAGGAACACACGATCTTCTTCGAATTGGAGATCGACAAAGTGGAACGGGTCAAGGGCATGAACGTCACCATCTCCACCACCGCGAAGACGGACAAGGAAGGCAAGCTGTTGCTCGACCTCCTTGGCATGCCTTTCAAAAAATAGGAGGAAACCGGTTTGGCCAGGACGAGTCTCCGGGTGAAAGCCCAACGCAAACCGAAGTTCAAGGTCCGGGCTTACAATCGCTGCCCCATCTGTGGACGCTCCAGGGCGTACTTGCGCAAGTTCGGCTGCTGCCGCATCTGCTTCCGCAACAAGTCCCTGGCCGGCGAACTCCCAGGCGTGCGTAAATCCAGCTGGTAAGTCTGAAGGGAGATCTGATTATGTCTGTTTCTGATCCCATTGCCGACATGCTCGCTCGCATCCGCAACGCGCAAGGCGCCTTCCACTCCACTGTGGAGATGCCCGCGTCCAAGATGAAAGCGGCCATTGCCGAGATCCTCAAGACTGAGGGTTACATTTCCGAGTGCGCCAGCGCCGAGGGCAAGCTGAAGCTGACCCTCAAGTACAGCTCTGGCAAGTCCGCCATCCGCGGGCTGAAAAAGGTCAGCACCCCCGGACGTCGCGTTTACGTGGGCGTTGAGGACATCCCCAAGGTCCAGAACGGCCTGGGGATCTGCATCCTCTCCACCTCGCGCGGGCTGCTCCCCGGTGCCCAGGCCACCGCCGACAAGATCGGCGGCGAACTCCTTTGTGAAATCTGGTAGAAGAGGTAACCATGTCTCGTATCGGGAAAAAACCTGTTCCCATCCCTGCCGGGGTGGAGGTGAAAGTCGGCGCTGACGCCGTGCAGATCAAGGGGCCCAAGGGCGCCTTGTCCACCCCCGTGCATCCGTCCGTCACCTATGCGATGGAAGGAAATGAAATGCTGGTGTCCCGGGTCGATGAGTCCCGCGTCGCCTGCGCTCAGCACGGTCTGCGCCGCACGCTTTTGGCCAACTGCATCGAGGGTGTGACCACGGGCTTCAAGAAGACCCTTGAGGTCATCGGCGTGGGCTACAAGGTCGTTGTCCAGGGCAAAAGCGTTGTGCTCACCGTCGGCTTCTCTCATCCGGTGGAGTATCCTCTGCCCCAGGGAATCGAAGCCGCCATCGAGGGCAACAAGCTGCACCTGACCGGCATCGACAAGCAGCTTTTGGGTGAAGTGGCCGCGCAGATCCGACGTGTGCGTCCGCCCGAGCCGTATAAGGGCAAGGGCATCAAGTACATCGATGAACACATCAGGCGTAAGGCCGGCAAGTCCGGTTCCAAAAAATAGCGGAGTGCGGCTATGAAGATGACCAAAGAACAGGCGCGGCATCGCAGGAAGCTGCGCATCCGCAAGAAGGTGAACGGAACCGAGAACAAGCCCCGGCTTGTGGTGTTCCGCTCCAACGTGCACATTTACGCCCAGCTCGTGGACGACGAGACCGGCTGCACCCTTGTCAGCTCTTCCACGCTGACCATGACCCGCGGCGGCATCGCTGCCCGGGCCAACCGCGAGGGCGCCGCCAGTGTGGGCAAGGACATAGCGGAAAAGGCCAAGGCCAAGAATATCTTGACCGTTGTCTTTGACCGCAACGGGTACTTGTACCACGGCCGAATCAAGGCCCTTGCCGACGGCGCCCGCGAGGGCGGCCTCAAATTCTAGGGGTGGGTCTAAAAATGGAACAGAATGATTCCGGCTTCATCGAGAAGATTGTGTATCTCAACCGCGTGGCCAAGGTCGTCAAGGGCGGCCGCCGGTTCAGCTTCAGCTGCCTGGTCGTCGTGGGCGACGGGCAGGGCAAGGTCGGCTTCGGCCTGGGCAAGGCCAACGAAGTGCCCGAGGCCATCCGCAAGGCCACGGACCGCGCCCGCAAGGACATGATCACCGTGCCCGTGCTGGACGGCACCCTGCCGTACGAGGTCCTGGGCCGCTTCGGCGCCGGCCGCGTCATGCTCAAGCCCGCCAGCCGCGGCACCGGCATCATCGCCGGCGGTCCGGTGCGTGCGGTCATGGAGGCCGTGGGCGTCCACGACATCCTGACCAAGGCCATCGGCACCTGCAATCCGCACAACGTTCTGCGCGCCACCATGTGCGGGTTGGCCTCTTTGCGTAGCGCCGAGAGCGTGTCCGAGATCCTCGGCAAGACGGTCTCCACCCCCAGGAAGTAGACCCCTAACCGGGTCTGAGAAGCGAGGTCCACCGTGTTCAAGATTAAACTCGTCCGCAGCCGCATTGGTTGTACGCCCAAACAGCGCCAGACCCTTGACGCCTTGGGCCTCAAGCACATCCGGCAGGAAAAGTCTTTTGAGGAAGCCCCCGCCGTCGCGGGCATGATCGCGAAAGTGAATCACCTGATTGAGGTTACCAAGTCATGAGACTGCACGAACTGTATCCCTTCCCGGAAGAATACGCCCAGCGCAAACGCGTTGGCCGCGGTCCCGGCTCCGGCTCCGGCTGCACCTCCGGGCGCGGCAACAAGGGCCAGAACTCCCGCTCCGGCGGCGGTCGTCCGGCCTGGTTTGAAGGCGGTCAGATGCCTCTGGCCCGCCGTCTGCCCAAGCGCGGCTTCAAGAACCCGCACCGCGTGATCTACGAGGCCATCAACCTGGACCAGCTGCTGGCGGCCTTTCCCGGCGCTACCGAGATCACCATGGACGCCGTGTATGCCCGGGGCCTGTGCAAGGGCGGCATGCCGCTCAAGGTGCTCTCCCGCGGCGAGGTCACCGTCAAGGTGAGCATCGAGGCCCATCGCTTCAGCGCCGCTGCGGCGGAGAAGATCACCAAGGCCGGCGGAACCGTCAAAGCTCTGGAAGGGTAACCTGCTGTGGCGCTCTCCGGTGTAGAAAACCTCGCCCGTCTGCCTGAGCTGAAGAAGAAGCTCATCTGGACCTTCGTTCTTCTGGCTGTGTATCGCCTCGGGATCCACATCCCGGTGCCGGGCGTCGACAGCCATGCGTTGACGGAGTTCTTCAACAGCGCCTCGAACACCCTGTTCGGCCTGTTCGACATGTTCTCCGGCGGCGGCTTGAAGAAGCTGTCCATTTTCGCACTGGGCATCATGCCCTACATCTCGGCCTCCATCATCCTGCAGCTCTTGTCCGTTGTCAGCCCGGAGCTGAAGCGCCTGAGCAAGGATGAGGGCGCCGAGGGCCGCAAGAAGATCACCCAGTACACCCGCTACGGCACGGTGCTCATCACCTGCATCCAGGGCCTGGGCGTGGCTGTGGGCCTGGAGAGCATGTCCAGCCCCACGGGCGCGTCTTTGGTGCTGTTCTCGGGCTGGGGCTTCCGTCTGGTGACCATGGTCACCCTGACGGCGGGAACCGTGTTCCTCATGTGGCTGGGCGAGCAGATGACCGAGAAGGGCATCGGCAACGGCATCTCCATGATCATCTTCGCGGGCATCGTGGCCGGGCTGCCTTCGGCCGTGATGAACACCGTGCGCCTGATGACGGCCGGCGAGCTTTCGCTCATCATCCTGCTGCTCATCGGCGTGCTCATGGCCGCCACCCTGGCCTTCATCGTTTTCGTGGAGCGCGGCCAGCGCCGCATCCCCATCCACTACGCCAAGCGCATGCTGGGCCGAAAGATGGTCGGCGGCCAGACCACGCACCTGCCCCTGCGCATCAACACCGCAGGCGTCATCCCGCCCATCTTCGCGTCAAGCATTCTGCTCTTCCCGGCCACGCTGGCGAATTTCTCCAGTGTCGACTGGCTGCAGAAGATGTCGCACTACATGAGCCCTTCGTCTGTCCTGTACAACCTCGCGTTCATTGGGCTGATCCTGTTCTTCTCCTACTTCTATACGGCTATTCTCTTTGATCCCAAGGGCATCAGCGAGAACATCCAGAAACAGGGCGGCTTCATTCCCGGCATCCGGCCCGGGGCGAAGACCCGCGAATACATCGACCGGGTTTTGTCGCGCATCACCCTCTGGGGTGCTCTGTACATGGCGCTCATTTGCGTGCTGCCCATGATGCTCATCAGCCAGTTCAACATCCCCTTCTACTTTGGCGGCACCAGCCTGCTCATCGTGGTGGGCGTGGCCATGGACTTCATGGGCAAGATCGAGTCGTACCTGATCTCGCGCCAGTACGAAGGGCTTATGGGCGGCAACAAATCCCGCGTCAAGGGCAGGTAGGGGCTTGAAGAAAGCCAGAGGGATCTTTCTCAAGAACGAGAAAGAGATCGGGCTCATGCGTGAGGCCGGTCGCATCGTCTCCCTGATTTTGGACGAGATCGGCCAGGCCGTGAAACCTGGCGTGCCGACCATGCTCTTTGAAGACATTGCCCGCAGAATGTGCGATCAGTTCAAGGTGCGCCCCGCATTCTTGGGCTACCTGGGCTTCCCGTTCGCCATCTGCTGCTCGGTCAACGAGGTCATTGTGCACGGCTTCCCCTCCAGTGAGCGCATCGTGAAGGAAGGGGACATCGTCAGCATCGACATGGGTGTGGTTGCAGGCGGGTTCCACGGGGACTCTGCGCGCACCTTTGCCGTGGGCAAGATAAGTCAGAGCGCCCAGCGGCTCATGGACGTGACCAGTGAGTCCCTGGACAGGGGCATCGCCCAGGCCGTGAGCGGCAGGAATCTGTATGAGATCAGCGCTGCGGTGCAGGAATGCGTTGAATCTGCCGGGTTCGGGGTTGTGCGGCGCTTTGTGGGCCATGGCATCGGGGTGAAACTGCACGAAAAGCCGGAGATTCCGAATTTCGTGCCCAAGGGTTTGTCTGGGGTAACGCTCAAACCCGGCATGGTTTTGGCCATCGAACCCATGGTGACAGAGGGCAGCTTTGATGTAGAGGTTCTGGAGGACCGCTGGACGGCGGTGACCAAGGACCGCAAGTTGGCGGCCCATTTCGAGCATACTGTGGCGGTGACGACGGACGGTCCTATGATTCTGACCCTGAGTGGTTAGAAAACCCTTGCCTTTCTCTGGCAAGGCATATATTTTCCTCCGTCTCAAGTTTGTGTGTAAACCGCTCGGCCCAAGGCCTGGCATAATGCTGAAGAATGGCGCTGGCTCTCAAGCGCCAAGCAAAGTGGAGTAGGGCATGAAAGTTCGGCCTTCGGTGAAGAAGATGTGTCCCAAGTGCAAAATCATCCGTCGGCGTGGCGTGTTGCGGGTTATCTGTGAGGATCCCCGGCACAAGCAGCGTCAGGGTTAAGAGAGGGGTACGAGAGTGGCTCGCATTGCTGGCGTTGATCTGCCCAGAAACAAGCGGCTGGACATCGCGCTGACGTACATTTATGGCATCGGCCATACGACGGCGCTGAAGATCCTCGACACTGTCGGGATCGATTGGACAAAGAATACCGACAATCTCTCCAATGAGGACGTAAACCTCATTCGCGTGGAGATCGAGGCCAACCACAAGGTCGAAGGTGACCTGCGCCGCGACGTGACGCAGAACATCAAACGGCTCATGGACATTGGCTGCTACCGTGGTCTGCGCCATCGCAAGGGTCTGCCCGTGCGCGGACAGCGCAGCCACACCAATGCCCGCACCCGCAAGGGTCCGCGGCGCACCGTGATGGGCAAGAAGAAAGCGCCCACCAAGTAGTCACGGCTTTGGCTTGGACTACGCCGGTTGACGCCATGAGCGATCATGGCGCCTCGGCATTTCCTGAATGATGTATACCATCGCCTCCGGGCGAAGTGAGGACTGACATGGCTAAACCCCGTCGCACTGGGAAAAAGAAAGAGAAGAAGAGCATTCCGGTGGGCCTGGCCCACGTGCATGCCAGCTTCAACAACACCATCATCTCCTTCACCGACCTGAAGGGCAATGTGGTGAGCTGGGCAAGCGCCGGTGCCGCCTTCAAGGGCTCCCGCAAAAGCACGCCCTTTGCCGCGCAGATCGCTGCCGAGACTGCCGCCCGCAAGGCGCAGGACTGCGGCATGCGCCTGGTCGGCATCTTCGTCAAGGGACCCGGCTCCGGTCGCGAGGCAGCCATGCGCGCCATCAACAACGTTGGCTTAAAGGTGAGCTTCATCCGCGACGTGACCCCCATCCCGCACAACGGCTGCCGGCCTCCCAAGCGCCGTCGCGTCTAAGCCCAAGGAGGAATTAACTTGGCTCGTTATACTGAAGCGAAATGCAGGCTCTGCCGCCGCGAAGGCCAGAAGCTTTTCCTCAAGGGCGACCGCTGCTTCACCGACAAGTGCGCCTACGAGCGCCGTCCGTACGCCCCGGGCTTTGCCGGCAAGCTGCGCAAGAAGCTTACCGACTACGCCGTGCAGCTGCGTGAAAAGCAGCGCGTGCGCCGCATGTACGGCATCCTCGAAGGCCAGTTCCGCAACTACTTCGAGCGTGCGGAAGCCCAGAAGGGCGTCACCGGCGCAAACCTGCTCATCCTGCTGGAGCGTCGCCTGGACAACGTCGTCTACCGCCTCGGCTTTGCCAATTCCCGCGACCAGGCCCGGCAGATGGTGCGCCACGGCCTGTTCGTGCTCAATGGCCGCAAGGTCAACATCCCGTCCTTGATGGTGCGCCCGAGCGACGTCATCGAGGTGCGTGAGAAGAGCCGCAAGGTTCCTGTAATTACCGAGGCCCAGCAGGTCGTTGCTCGTCGCGGATGCCCCTCCTGGCTCGAGAGCGACGGCGCGTCCTTCAAGGGCGTCGTGAAGGCTTTACCGACACGTGAGGACATCCAGTTCCCGATCAACGAACAGCTCATCGTCGAACTTTACTCCAAATAAGCAGGTGTAGACATGCTTATTCAAAACGGCGACAAGCTTATCAACACACGCAACTGGTCCGAGCTGGTAAAGCCGGAACAGCTCGCGCGCGACCCCAAGTCCACCGAGATGTATGGTAAGTTTGTGTGTGAGCCCCTGGAACGCGGATTTGCCACCACCATTGGCAACTCTCTGCGGCGTGTGCTCTTGTCCTCCCTTCAGGGCGCGGCCATCGTCGCCGCGCACATTGAGGGCGTACAGCACGAGTTCACCACCGTTAAAGGTGTGCTTGAGGACGTCACCGAGATCGTCCTCAACCTGAAGCAGGTCCGCCTGGCCATGACCAGCGTCGAGCCCCAGAAACTGATCCTTGAGGCCAAGAAGAAGGGCCCGGTGACGGCGGGCAACATCAAAGAGAACCAGAACGTCCGCGTGCTCAACCCCGATCAGCACATCGCCACCCTGTCCGAGGACCGCGAGTTCCGCGTGGAGCTTGAGATCCGTATGGGCAAGGGCTATGTGCCAAGCGAGATGCACGAAGGCCTGGAAGACGAGATCGGGCTCATCACCCTGGACGCCAGCTTCTCCCCCGTGCGCAAGGTCGCGTACATGGTGGAGCAGGCCCGTGTTGGGCAGATGACCAACTACGACAAGCTCCTTCTCGAAGTCTGGACCGACGGCTCGCTGTCGCCTGAGGACGCCGTGGCCTACAGCGCCAAGATCCTCAAGGACCAGCTGTCCGTGTTCATCAACTTCGACGAGACCTCCTCGGACAAGAAGAAGAGCGCCGACAACGACCTCGACCTCAATCCGAATCTGCTGAAAAGCATTGACGAGCTTGAACTCTCCGTGCGCGCCACCAATTGCCTCAAGGCCGCCAACATCGCCTATGTGGGAGAGCTGGTCCAGCGCACCGAGGCTGCCATGCTCAAGACCAAGAACTTTGGCCGCAAGTCCCTGGACGAGATACGCCGCGTGCTGGAGAGCATGGACCTGCGCTTCGGCATGACCGACGAGACCTCCGAGAAGAAATTCCAGGAATTGCTCAAGAGGAAAGAAAGAAATGAGGCATAATAAGTCCGGAAGAAAGCTGAACCGGAACAGCTCCCACCGTAAGGCCATGTTCAAGAACATGGCTCGGGCCGTCTTCGCCCACGAGACCATCCGCACCACCGAGGCCAAGGCCAAGGAACTGCGCGCCGTGGTCGACGGGCTGATCACCCTGGCCCTCAAGGACGACCTGCAAGCCCGCCGCCAGGCCTTCAAGGTCCTGGGCAACCACAAGCTGGTGCAGCACCTGTTCGACAACGTCGGCCCGCGCTACGTCGGCGGCCAGGGCGGGTACACCCGCATCGTCAAGCTCGCCAACGTGCGCCCTGGCGATGCCGCGCCCATGGTCATCTTTGAGCTGACCAAGCTGGCCGAGAAGAAGGCCGAGGCCGCCCCCGCCGAGACCCCCAAGGTCGAAGCCAAGGCCAAGGCTGAAGACAAGGCTGCGGACAAGGCCGAGAAGCCCGTTAAGGCCGCCAAGCCCAAGGCCCCCAAGGCCCCGAAGGCCGCCACCAAGGCTGCTCCCAAGGTCGCCAAGCCCATGAAGAAGGCCACGGTCTAGCCGTTACTTCGCCATGCGTACAAATTAGGGGTGGCTATGGCCACCCCTTTTTTTTGCTTGCGCTATCAGTAGTCCTGATGTAAGGCTTGTTTCATATCGGGGGTTACCAATGGACTTTCGAAAGTTAGAAGCCTTCTGCAAGGTCTACGAGCTGAAAAGCTTCTCCAAGGCTGGGCTTGAGCTGCAACTCTCGCAGCCGACCATCAGCGCGCACGTGGCCAACCTGGAGGAGGAGCTGGGCGTGCCCCTGTTCGACCGCCTGGGGCGCACCGTGCTGCCCACCCAGGCCGGTGAGGTGCTCTACAGGGGCGCCAAGCAGGTCTTCCAGCAGGTGGGCCGCATCAATTCCGAGATCGGCCTGCTGCGCGACATGGTCGTGGGCGACCTGCTGCTCGGCGGCAGCACCATCCCGGCCAACTACATCCTGCCGAACCTGCTCAAGACCTTTCTGGCGCTCTATCCTTCCCTGCGCGTGCACTTGACCATCGGCGACACGGACTCCATCATCCGTCAGGTGGGCCAGGGCCGCCTGGAGCTGGGCATTGTCGGCTCCCAGCCGGAGCAGCAGGGCATCGCCTTCTACCCCCTGCGCCGCGACGAGCTGGTGCTGGTGGCCGCAGCGGACATCGCCGCGATCCGGCCTGCGCCAAAGAGCCTCAAGGACCTGCGCCCCTGGCCCTGGATCCTGCGCGAGCGCGGCTCCGGCACCCGGCGCTACCTGGAGACCCTGCTCAAGGGCGCGGGCATGTCCATCGGCGAGCTCAAGGTCTCCCTGTGGGTGGAAAGCACCGAGGCGGCCCTGCAGTGCTCCCGCGCGGGCCTGGGGGTCAGCGTGGTCTCGCGCCTGGCGGCCCAGCCCTACCTGGACCGGGGCGAACTGGTGGCCCTGGACGTGATGCCCCAGGTGCTGGAGCGCTCGTTCTACCTCATCCAGCGTCAGGGCCGCGAGCTTTTGCCCGCAGCCAACCTGTTCATCGAGCACGTGCGCAATTCCGCCGGGGGCTAGAGCCGCAGGGGTTTTTAGCCCAGCGGCAAAAACTCCAGCCGGGGCGCGGCCGGGATGACCCCGGCCTCGGCCAGCATGTCGTAAAAGAGCCTGAGCCCCGCAAGCTCCTCACTGCCCAGGTCGTAGACCAGTCCGTCGAAGTAGGAGCGCATCTCCGGCTCCGTGAGGATGCTTGTTTGCGCGGCCACGGCGGAGATGACATCCAGATTCGCCTGCCCCCACTTCTTGGCCGCCACCAGCAGCCTGGCCCCGGCCTGGATCTCCGTCCGCCTTGTACGCACCGCCTCCTTGCTGGCGATCCACAACCCGAAGATGAAGGGTTGCCCGGTCCACTGCCGCCAAGCCTCGCCCAGGTCCATGCGTCCGGGGTAGTCCGGGTGGCGGCGCAGGTTCAGGGCCTCGTCGCCGATGCACAGGATGGCCTCCGGCCTCTCGCCTGCGGCCAGCAGCGCCGTGGCGTCGCCGGTGCGGTAGCGCGGGGTCACGCCGATGTGGCGCTTGAGCAGCAGGTCCACCAGGGCCGCCGAGGTGTGCGTCTGGGCGCTGACCAGGATGGTCTGGCCGTCCAGGTCCTCGGGCCTGGTGCGGCACAGCAGCAGCACGCTCTGCACCGGGCCCCGGCTACCGATGGCCAGGTCCGGCACGATGACGTACTTTTCCGGCCTCCGGGCGTACTCGATGCACGAGCAGCCCGAGAGGTCGAGCCGCCCCTGGTCCATGAGCTGGTTGAGCACAGCCGGGGGGCCGGCCACAAGCTCAAAATCACCCGTCATCACGCCTGTTTCCAGCGGATAATGCAGGGGCAGCACGTTCAGGTAGCCGATGCGCCCCAACCGGATCCGGGAATCGCCGGTGGTCAGCATCAGGATTTCTCCACCAGGCTGTAGTCCATGCGCCGCTGGCGCGGCTCAAACCCGGCGGCGCGCACCAGCACATCGATCTCTTGTTGCGACAGCCGGAAGCAGACCCCGGCGGCGCGCACCACGTTCTCCTCGATCATGGTCGAGCCGAAGTCGTTGCCGCCGAAGTAGAGGGCCAGCTGCGCGATCTTCGGCCCCATGGTGACCCAGGACACCTGCACGTTGTCCACGTTGTCCAGCACCAGGCGCGAAAGGGCCAGCATGCGCAGATACTCCGGGCTGGTGAGCGGCCGGGCGTCGATGGCAGTATTGTCCGGCTGGAAGGTCCAGGGGATGAAGGCCGTGTACCCGCCGCCCACTTTCTGCAGGGACCGGTCCTGGCTCTCGCGCACGGCGAAGAGGTGCTCCAGGCGCTCGTCCTGCGTCTCCTCGTGGCCGAACATCATGGTGGCCGTGGTGCGCAGGCCCTGGCTGTGGGCCTCCTCCATGACGGCCAGCCACTGGCCCGCCGGGCACTTGTTGGGCGAGACTTGGCTGCGCACACGGTCCACCAGGATCTCCGCCCCGCCGCCGGGGATGGAGTCCAGGCCCGAGGCTTTCAGCCTCTGAATGACTTGTGCCGTGGTGAGTCCGGAAATCTTGGCGAAGTGCATGATCTCCGGCGGGGAGAAGGCATGCACGTGGATGCGGTAATTGGCCTTGATGTAGCGCAGCATGTCCTCGTACCAGGACAAGGGCAGGTCCGGGTGGTGGCCGCCCTGCATCAGAATCTGCGTGCCGCCAAGGGCGATGGTCTCCGCGATCTTCTGGCCGATCTCCTCGAAGGAGAGCACAAAGCCCTCTGCGTGGCCGGGCGCGCGGAAGTACGCGCAAAAGCGGCAGGCGCAGACGCAGACGTTGCTGTAGTTGATGTTCCGGTCCACCACGTAGGTGACGACAGGCTCCGGGTGCTTGCGCAGGCGCACGCGGTGCGCGGCGTGGCCAAGGTCGTGCAGGCCGGCCTCGCGCTGCAGCAGCTGGGCTTCGTCCAGGGTCAGCCTGCGGCCCTGGGCCGCCTCGTCCAGAATCTGCTGGATGCTCTGGCTCATGCCTGGACCTCCTGCGCGGATGTGGCGGTCGCGTCGCCAATGGGGACAAAGCGCGCGTCGCGCTCCACAGGGGTCAGCCCCAGGCCCCGGATCATGGCCTCCAGCTGGGCCTTGGTCAGGCCCTGCCTGCTGGTGGCCCCGGCCATGTGCCCGATCTTCTCCTCGACCACGGTGCCGTCCAGGTCGTCGGCCCCGAAGAACAGCGCGGCCTGGGCCTGCTTCACGGTCAGCATGACCCAGTAGGCCTTGAGGTGCGGGATATTGTCCAGCATCAGGCGGCTGACGGCGATGGTCCGCAGCTCGTCCAGGCCGGTGAGCGGGCGCTCGATCTTGATGGCGTTGTTCTCGGTCTGGAAGGGCAGGGGGATGAAGCAGGTAAAGCCGTCGCTGCCGTTCTGGCGCGACAGGTCCTGCTGCCTGCGCAGCTGGTCCAGGTGGTCCAGCCGGTCCTTGATGGTCTCCAGGTGGCCGAAGAGCATGGTGCAGTTTGTCGCCAGGCCGAGGGCATGCGCTTCCCCGTGGATGCGCAGCCATTCGTCGGTCGTGGACTTCTTCGGGCAGATGCGGCGGCGCACCTCGGGCGCGAAGATCTCTGCCCCGCCGCCCGGCAGCATGGCCAGCCCGGCGGCCTTGAGGATCTGCAAAACCTCGATGGTGCTGATGCCCTCCAGCCGGGCGAAGTGCGCGATCTCCACCGCAGTGAAGCATTTGAGCGTGGCTTCGGGCAGGGCCTTTTGCACGCTGGAAAGCAGGTCCACAAAGAACGCCAGGCGCAGGTCCGGGTGGCAGCCGCCCACGATGTGCACCTCGCGCGGGGTCAGGGGCGCGGCGAGCAAGAGTTCCACGGCGTCCGTCACGGAGAGCTCGAAGCCGCCCTCCTGGCCTTTTTCCCGCTGGTAGGCGCAGAAGGCGCAGCCGTTGATGCAGACGTTGGTGTAGTTGATGTGCCGGTTGACCACGTAGAAGGTGCGCTGGCCGTGCAGGGCGGTGCGCCGCAGGTGCGCCAGCGCGCCCACGGCGGTCACGTCCGGGCAGGCGAAGAGCGCGCGGCCCTGGTCCAGGCTCAGGCGCTCCCCGGCCAGCACCGTGCGGGCTATGGCCCCCAGGCCCAGGCTGTCGAATCGTTTTAGGTCAGGCATTGGCGTCTCCTTTGGCTGTGCTTGGAGCTGGGTGGACAGTAGGACAGACAGAGAAGCCCAGGCACAGGGCCTCGGCCAGGGCGTCCAGGCGGGCCTGGCGCGTTTGGGGGTCAGAGGCGAGGCCCAGGCCTGCGTCGAGCACGGGCGAGAGTTGGGCGGTCAGCGCGCGGTCCAGGGTGGCCTCGATGACAAAGGCTGCGGTTGCCGGGTCCAGGTCGGCGCGGACCGAGTCCTGGTTTTGGCCGAGCTCGATGAGCTCGCGGAAGAAGGTCAGGGTCTCGGCCCGGACCTGGGAGAGCAGGGTGGCGCGCAGGGGAAAGTCCTCCTGGGTCAGCATGCGCCGGTAGATGCCCCAGAGGAACGGGTGGGCCAGGGCAAAGGCCGAGCTGGCGGCAAAGACCCGCTTCAGCCGCTGCGGAAAGGGTTCGCCGGTCTGGCCGTCGCGGATTGCGCGCAAGGGTGCCTTGATCTCGTCCACGGCGCGTTGGAAAAGGTGGGCGAACAGCCCCTCCTTGCTGCCGAAGTACTGGAACAGCGAGCCCTTGGCGATGTCCAACCGGCCCACGATGCGGTTGATGCTGGCCTGGTGGTAGCCGTGCTCGGCGAACTCGCGGTAGGATTCGTCCAGCACGCGCTGCTGCTTTTGCGGGTCCAGGTTGTCGAAGGTCGAACGTGGGGCCGAACGTGGTGTCGAACCTTGTGTCGAGCCTTGTGTCGAACCTTGTGTTGAGACTGGGGGCTGGCTGGGGTGTGGGGTGTCCATATGTCCTGCAGTTTTTGCGGGCCTGCCGCTATGGTGCCGACCGTTTTGGCTTGCCACCCGGAAGCGCTCCGGGTAGGCTGCCGGACAAGTGACCGGGTGGTCATTCCTATGCTTGCGCGACCCCGCTGTCAACACATGGGAGCGACCGGAAGCGGCAACCAGCGCGTCAACCGGCACGACAACCGCCCGAAAAGAAACAGAAGTCCAGGAGGCCGCCATGCGCCTGTCGCTGCACTACTCGCCCTGCCCCAACGACACCTTCATCTTCCACGCCCTGGCCACGGGGCTGGTCAGCGTTCCAGGTGTGGACGCCAACGTGGATTTTGACGTGACCCTGGCCGACGTGGAGCGGCTGAACCAGGCCGCCAGCGCCGGGCTGCCGGATGTCTGCAAGGTCTCTGTGGCCGCCGCCGCCGGGGTGCTGGGCGAGTACCGCCTGCTGCGCGCAGGCGGGGCCCTGGGCCGGGGCGTGGGTCCGATCCTCGTCAGCCGGGCCGGGACGCGGTTGGAGGACCTGCACGGCAAACGTGTGGCCATCCCTGGCCGCCGCACCACGGCCAACCTCATCTTCGGGCTGCTCTGCCGGGAACGGGGCATCCAGCCGCTACCCGTGGAGCTGGTCTACGACCAGATCATGCCCGCCGTGACCAGCGGCGACTGCGCAGCCGGGGTGGTCATCCACGAGGGCCGCTTCACCTACGCCGAGCACGGGCTCACGCGGCTGCTGGACCTGGGCGCGTGGTGGGAACAGGAGCGCAGCCTGCCCATCCCGCTGGGCTGCATCGTCCTGCGCCGGTCGCTGGATCTGACGCCGGGGCTTGATCTGGCCCGGGCCGTGAACGCGGGCATCCGCGCCAGCCTGGAGCACGCCCGCGCCCACCCCGAGGCCAGCCGCGAATACATCCGCGCCCACACCCAGGAAATGGACCCCGGCGTCATCGCCCGGCACATCAAGATGTTCGTCACCGAGGCCAGTCTGGACATCGGACCCGAGGGCGAGGCCGCAACCCTGGCGCTGATGGCCGAGGCGCGCCGCGCGGAAGGTCTGGGCCCGCTGCCGGAGGATGTGTTCTTGCCGGAATAGCCAGGGGCTCCGCCCCCGGCACCCCCGCCGGGGGCCTGAGGCCCCCGGACCCCCCGTAGGGCCTGGGCCGGAGCGGCGGGGGAAATAGGCCCCGGCTCGACCTACGGGGGAGTCAAGAGGGCCTCAGGCCCTCTTGTGGGGGTTCAGGGGGCAACGCCCCCTGACAAAGCTTCTAAATGGGCACCGAGCGCAGGCGCAGGCGGCGCGCCTTCCAGTCCGGCATGAGGGCCGCGAGCAGGCCGTAGAAGCGCGCATCGTGGCCGTGGTGCACCAGGTGGCACAGCTCGTGCGCCACCACGTACTCCACGCAGGGCAGCGGGGCGCGCATCAGGTGCCGGTTCAGGGTGATGGACCCGGAGCGCGAGCAGGTGCCCCAGCGGCTGGTCATGGCCCTGATCTTCAGTTGCGCCGGGCGCGGCACACCAAAGGCGGCGGCCACCGGCAAAAGCTCGCGCAGCACGCGCAGGAACAGCTCCCGCGCCTGCTCAACGATCCAGGCGTCGAGCAGCTTCTTCACTGTGTCCGGCCGGGGCGGAAAGCGCGTGGTCACCACCAGGGTGCCTGCCTCCAGGCGCACGGCGTTGCGCTCGGCCTGGCGGGCCTCCAGCACGTACTCCTGGCCGAGAATAGCGTGGGTCTCCCCGCTTAAGTAGGCCAGCGGCTGCGGCCTGGCCTCGCGCAGGGTGCGGAAGCGCTCCAGGTGCCGTGCGATCCATGCGGCCTTGCTTTCCACATGCGCGTGGATCTGCGCCTGGCTGGCCCTGCGCGGCGCGCGGACCACCACGGAGCCCTCCGGCCTTACAGAAAGCCGCAGGGTGCGGAAGCGGTCGCGGTTGACCTGCACCAGGATGCGCTGGTCCTGGTGGACGATTTCGAGCAGCTCGATCATGTCCGCAACTCGCACGGCAGCGGTGGTTCTGTCCAGGGATGGGCTCTAGAAAAACACTAGACGAATGCCAATAGTTGACGTTGAGCTGTATCCCAAGACGCTAGGAAACACGGGCGTCGACCTTGTTGACCGTGGCCGCCCCCTCAGCAAGCTTTGGGCTGGCTGCGCTGATCTGGGAACAGTCTAGGCCAGGGCCTTGGCCTCAGCCTCTGCCCGCCGAGCCTTCCGGTCCTGGCTCAAAAGCACCCCGGCCAGCACCAGCCCGGAGGCCAGATACTGGCCCAGGCCGAAGACCTCGCCCAGGGTGAAGCGGGCCATGAGCACCGTGGCCACGGGGATGAGGTTGACGAAGGCCGAGGCCTGGCTGGCGGGGATCTTGCTCACGCCGTAGCTATAGAGGCCGTAAGCGCCCAGGGTGATGGCCGCGCCCAGGTAGATGACCGAGAGCGCGGGCACGAGCACGAACTCCGTGGGCAGGCGCTGGCCGGGCAGGAACATCAGCGGCAGGAAGAACAGGCAGCCGATGAGGGCCTGGCTGGCGGTGAGGAACAGGGGCGAGTAGCGCACAGAGAGCCGCTTGAGAAGAATGGTGTAGCCCATGGCGCAGCACATGGCCAGAAACTCCAGGAAGTTGCCCAGGGCCGGGTGCGGGGCGTTTTCCGTCGCGCCGGACTGCACGGAGAGCAGCGCGGCCCCGGTCACGGCCAGGCCGAAACCGGCCCAGGTGCGCGGGGTGACCTTTTCCTTGAGGATGAAGTGCGCGCCGATGGCCACCAGAAGCGGCAGCATGGCCACGATCATGCCCGCCTGGGAGGCCTCGGTGTTCTTGATGGCCGTGGTCTCGAACAGGAAGTACAGGCAGGGCTCAAACGCGCTCATGAGCAGGATGGGCTTCCAGTCGCCCGGCCTGTAGACTTGGTTGCGGAAGCGCGCGGCCAGGGGCAGAAAGCACAGGCAGGCCACAAGCATGCGCGCAAAAAGCACGAACATGGGGTCGTAGGCCAAAAAGGCCAGCTTGAAGGCGATGAACGCGCTGGCCCACAGGATGCTGGCCGCGGTGAGCGCCAGCACGGGCAAAAGCGCCGCGCGCCGTTGTTGGCCCTGTAAATCGGTCATGAATCGCCCCCAGGGTTTGTCTGCCATGCAGGGCAGGAAGGCTGGGGTACCACCCTTGCGGGCGGATGGGAATGGGTCTGCGCGGGCGAAATGGCGCGCAAGTCCTCACCCGCCAGATCAAGACCTCACCCGTCGGATGGCGCTGGAATGCGCTAGCCCGCGTCGAGCTGCGCCACCCGGCGGAAGTACTCCGCACGGCAGAAGTGCTCCACGTCCATGAGCGCCTGGAAGGCGTCGCGGAAGTCCACCGCGCCCAGGGTGAACAGCCCGTGGCCGTAGACGATGGCCCCGCGCCCGTGGCCTGTCGCATCGCCGGTGGTGTCGGCCAGCGCCGGGGGCAGGGTGTTGCACAGGCCGAAAGGCCCGGTGCCCACCTCGCCCGGCACGATGGGGATGCTCAGCCCGGATGCGTTGTCGCTCACGGCGCGGGGGGTGTCGCAGGCGCGGTGGCACTCGCCCAGCTTGGGGCAGTCCAGCCGCTCGCAGTCCAGCGACACGATGACCGAGAAGCGCGGGTGCCCGTGCAGCATGGCCCGCGCGCCCGCGCCCGCCGAGTCTGAAGCCATTTCCGCCTCGTACACGGCCTTGTGCGCAGAGTACTCGCTGGAGGCGGTGATGCCCGCGCAGGAGCCGTCGTCCATGCGGCAGGGGTCGATGCACGGGCCAAGCTCGTCCAGCGAGCTGCCGGTCTGGCTGATGAGGATGGTTTCGGACCCCGTGCCCTGGCCGGTGGCGGGCAGGCGGTAGGAGATGTTGCCGAAGTACGAGTCCACCAGGCCGTATTCCACGGTGTGGCGGCCGGCCTGGATGATGGCCGCGCGCGCGGCGTCCTCGCTGTCAAAGGGGCCGGGCAGCAGGTCCGGCAGGCCGTCAATATCACCCCGGTCCTCGGGCAGCAGGGCCTTGATGCGGGCAAAGGATGCCCGGCGCTGGTCCGTCATGGCCCCGGCGCGCAGCGTGCGCAGGTGGTCCGCGAAGTAGGCCACAAAGCAGGCGAAGCACATGGAGCTCATGGTGACGTACGCCTGCTCCGGGCTCACGGTGCCGAAGGCGGCCACAAGGGCCTCGCCTTCATGCAGAACGACGCAGCCCTTGCGCTGGCGCAGGGCTTGGATGATGCCGTCCGCAGTCAGACTGTCGACAACAGGCAGGTCGTGCAGAAAGGTGCGCGTTTCGCAGTCGCCGGGGGTGATGGACCCCTGTCCAGTGCCGCCGCCGTCGGCCAGAGCCTGGCGGACCAGCTCGGCCATGACGGCCTGGTACACGCCAGCGGGCCGGGCCAGCAGAAGCGCGCTGATGTTCAGGCCCGCGAACACCGACTCCATGAGCGGCTGGCGGGGGTCGTGTTCCGCACTCCAGGCCAGCTCGTCGTCCAGAGCGGCCATGAGCACGTCGCCTGGGGCGCACAGGCCCGTGGCCGCGAGCTTGGCGGCGTATTTGGCGAGCTGGGCGTTCATGCTGTTTGTTCCGGGTGGTTACCTTTATTTGTTGCGTTCTATGGACTCAATCCGATCATTCATGTTGTTGTTTGGAGTGATTCGTATGAGAAGGGCTTCGATAATGTCGATAAGGGAATCGTGAACTTGGTATGCAGAGAAGTATGCAGAGATGTCGTGTAAATATACATTTTGTTTTTTAATCCTTGAAGTAAACGGAGAGAAATCAGATAAGCGCGTATTAGTCATATACAACTTTTGTGGATCTCTTTCCCTATTGTATGCAGATTTAATTTCATCCCAAAGTGAATTTGTTTTTCCCTTTGTTTTTCCAATATAAAGTAGCTTTCCTTCAGAATTATAAAATATATACAAACCTGACTTTGTTGATAACTCTGTCCTAAGTGCTGAGTATGTGGAAGTATCTATGTTTTGCTTGTCGAGAAACTCCTTTCTTTTTCCGTGTGTAGACTCACACCTAGAAATTGGATAAAATTCAACGATGGCCCTAACGCCTGTTGTTGCAAGTTCATTGTGTGTTGCTTCAATTGTGTTGCAAATTATTGTGCTAATAGTCATAGGCTTTAGTTGTTTTTCTTGGAGTTGACATAACCTGGATTCGGCAATGCCAAGTTGTTGTGCTAGCTCACGAGCTGTGTTCGTTCCGAGTTTCTTCTGTAAATATCCGAAGACTTCCTTTCCAAGCATACTCACCTCCTAAGAGAACAATATATACGTTAGGTAAGAGTCCGATTAACGAGCAATTGAGTTGTCAAACCAGGGCAGCCCCAGCCTTTCCGCAGTCTCCCGCGTGGGCAGCCCGTCCGGCGTCAGGCCCCGGATGCGGTAGTAGGCCGCGCGGCAGGCCAGGAAGTCCGCGCGCGGCACAGGCGGGATGGGCAGGCCTGGGCCGCTTGAGCCCTCCTCGGCGAAGAAGCGCGGCGGCAGGTCGTCGTCCTTGGCGGAAAAGCCGTTCCTGGCGTTCATCAGCCGCTCCTGGTAGTCGATGCGCTCGCCGATGAGCAGCAGGTCCTGGGCCGTGGCCGCAACGCCCGTGACCGCAGTAAAGGCGCGGGCGTATTCCTCCAGGCTGGCGGCGAAGAACAGAAATTTGCAGGCGATAAGCGAGTCCACCACGGCGTTGGCGTCCTCGGCGATCTTCACGATGCGCGCCTTGCCCGAAAAGCTGAAGCGGTCCGTGGCCACGGGTTTGCGCAAGATCTCGTGGCTGATGGGATAGGCCCGCAAATGGCAGCCGCCGCGCGCGCAGATGGCGTAGGCCAGGGCCATGCCATAGGCCCCGCGCGGGTCGTAGGCGGGCAACTCCAGGCCCTTCACGCTCATGGACAGCTCCGGGCGGCCCTGGGCTCTGGAATATTTCGCCGACCCCACGGCCAACTCCGCGCCCGGCCCGCAACCGGTGCCCATGCCCGTAAGCAGCTCCAGCACGCGTTCGCCCGAGAGGTTTTGGCCTGTTACCTCCCGGTAGCAGGCCAGGGTGGAGCCCGCGCTGATGGTGTCGAGCCCCAGGCGGTTGCACAGGTCGCCCGCCTGCATCACCAGCTCCAGGTCCGTGTTGCCGATGAGCGCGGTGAAGTGGCTCATGGTCTCGAACTCGGGCATGGACCGGCCATCCGCCGCGATCTTCTTGCACAGCACGTGGCAGCCCTGGCAGCCGTGGCGGCGGGGCTGGTAGCGCGCCTTGTAGGCGTGGGCGTTCAGGTGCTCCGCGCCGGGAAAGCGCGTGCGCGCAAAGTTGTCCGTGGGCATCATGCGCCGGGAGTCCATCAGGTCGAAAATGCTGCCCGTGCCGAAGCAGGAGAACCCGTGCTGGCCCATGAGCGCGGGCGAGGCCGCAGTGAGCCGCAGGATGTCCTCGCGTGCGGCCTTGAGCCCGGCCAAGTCGGCCACCTTGCGACGGCCCGTGCCGTGCACGGCGATGTACTTGAGGTTCTTTTGCCCGGCGGCGAGGCCCAGGCCGCAGCGACCGGCGGCGTGGTGCGTGTCCACGATGAGGCTGGCGAACAGGCAGCCGGTATCCGCCGCCGGGCCGGTGGCGGCGATGGAGCCCTTGGGCCTGTGCTGGCGCAACCGCGCGAAGATCTCCTGCGTGTCCAGCCCGACCAGCGCGCTGGCGTCCAGCAGGCGCACGTCCGCGTCGTCGATCTCGATGCCGGTGGGGCGCATGGCCCGGCCCACGATGAGCACCGCGTCCCAACCCGCGCGGGCCAGCTCCGTGCCGAGGCGTCCGCCCGCGCTGGAGTCGGCCACGGCCCCGGTGAGCGGCGAGCGGGTGGTCAGGTGGCAGCGGCCCGAGGTGGGCGCGATGGTGGCGTTCAGCGGGCCCACGGCAATAATCAGCGGCAGGGCGGGGTCGCCTGGGGCCAGGGTGGCGTGGTCGCGCAGGAGAAACCCGCCCAGGCCCTTTCCGCCCAGATAGTCATGGTACACGGCCTTGGGCAGGCGCAGCACGTCACGTGCCCCTGTGCCCAGGTCCACGCGCAGAATCGCTCCTGTCCAGCCGAACATGCCTTGACCGCTCATGTGTTTGCCCCTGGCCTCCATGGAACTGGGGCCTTGACCCCGTGGCCGAAAGAAGTATGCTCTGCCGCCAGGAATCGCAAGGGTCAAGAGCTGCAAGCCGGGAGCATGGAGGAGGGCGCAGGTGGGCGAAGGGAAGGAAGAAATCGACGTGAAGCGGCGCAGGCTGCTGTTCGGGTTCATGGACACCCTGCGCGGCAAGTCCGAGGCCGAGCCCATGGCCACGGCCTCGCAGACCGCGCCCATCCTGGCCGAGGCCAACGCCGCCTTTGCCGCCGGGAGCTGGGAGGCCGCCCTGGCCCCCTTCCGCAAATTCCTGGAGTCCGAGCGGGAGAACGTCGAGGCCCGGCAGCGCCTGGGCGAGTGCCTGTACAACCTGGGCCGGTACATCCCGGCCAAGGTGGAGTTTGAGCGCATCCTGCAGAGAAACCGCACCAACAACCGGGCCATCCTGTTCCTGGGGCTGGTGCTGGTGCGGCTGGAGCGCGTGCAAAAGGCCGCCGTGGTCTGGAAGCTTTTTTTCGACCCGCACAACGTGGCGCTCCAGCGGGAGCTGAATATCCAGATCGCCCTGGTGGAGAGCGCCGCAGCTTCGGTTGCCGGGGACGTGGGCGAGGGCGAGAGCGACGGGGAGGGCGAAGCCGGGGACGATGCCGAGGCCGGAGCGGATGTCTCGGCGAACCTGCCGGACCACGTCCAGGTGGCCGAGGCCGTGGAGCGGGCGCTCAAGGTCTAGAATCGCCTGGACTGGCGGTCAGGGCCGGTCTCGAATAGCGTCCCTGGATGCCGCCGCATGCCGATGCGGGACAGGGCTGAACCGCAAGAGCGCTCTGCCTGCACCCGGCAACGCACACTCCGGCAACGGGCACCCAACCAAGGGGCCCACAGCGCCGGGAACACAAATTTTCTTTGGGCACCAGTCCCAGCCGGGCTACTGCTTCTTCGCCTTTTCGGCCAGCATGCCCAGGCGCGCGCGGATGTAGCTGGCGGCCATGTCGGCCAGGGCTTGGTCTGGACATTGGCCTTGGCCCTCGGCCGCAGCCCCGGCCCCCAGTGCGGCCAGGTCCTCGTCGATCTGCCGCTCCATGCGCGCGGACTCCAGGAACATCACGTAGGCCAGGGTCAGGGCGGCGGCGTTTTCCGCGCTGCCGTCGCAGACCAGCGCGATCTGGTCCAGCGGCACGGTCTGAAGCAGCCGGTCCGCGAACATGCTGATCCACTTGGCGTAGAGCGCGGGCATCAGCGCCGGGATGAGCCCGGCCAGGGCCTCGGACGTGGCCTTGTCGGTGGTCGCCTGGGTCACGTCCAGGTAGTCGCGCAGGGCCTCCTTGCGCTTGGCCTCGTCCTGGGACGCGCGCTCAAGCAGCAGGGCCGTGATGTGGGCGCGGGCATGGTCTGCGGTCATGGGCATTGCTGGGTTCTCCTGGCTGGGCGGCGGGTTTGGCGCGGCGGGCGGGGCATGCGGGCAAGGCCTGCGGAACATGAAAGCGGGCGGGCGCTCCGGGCTTTTCGTCCGCGCGCAAAGGGAGTATCACCCGCTCTTGCCGCTGGCAATGTCCTTTGAATCCCTGCGGCCTGGAGCCCTGTGTGACGGAAACCCTGCTCTCGCTTCTGCCCCTGGCCAAGGTGCTGGTCGCCTTTGGCGTGATGCTCCTGGGCCTGCGCCTGCGCCAGCCCTTGTGGCTGTCCGTGCTGGCCGGCGGGCTGGCCCTGGCCCTGCTCTTCGGCATGTCGCCGCTGGAGTGGCTGCGGGTCTCGGCGCTCTCCGCCTTCCAGCGCGAAACCTGCTTCCTCATCGTCATCCTGGCCCTGATCCTGTTCCTCAGCGAGGTGCTGGACAAGAGCGGCCAGACAGCCCGGCTGATGCAGGCGGCCACGGGGTTCCTGCGCGATCCGCGCCTGCGCCTGGCCTTTTTTCCAGCCCTGGTGGGCTTTCTGCCCATGCCCGGCGGGGCGGTGTTCTCCGCCCCCCTGGTGCGCGACATGGCCGACGGCCTGGGCCTGGCCCGGCGCGACACGGCCCTGGTGAACTACTGGTTCCGGCACCTGTGGGAGCTGTGCTGGCCGCTGTATCCGGGCATCATCCTGGCCTCGTCCCTGGCCGGGGTGCCCCTGGCGCGGCTCATCGCCTACACCCTGCCGTGCATCGGCCTGTGCATGGTCCTGGGCTGGGTGTTCATCATGCGCCCGGCTGTGGAGCACCTGCGCGGCGCGGCCAGGGAGGCGGGCCCCCCGGGCGACCTCAGGGCTGCGCTCTCCTGCGGACTGCCCATGCTGGTGGCCATCGTCGGCGGGCTGGGGCTGGAGGTGGCCATGACCTTGCTTGCGCCGGACTGGCCCTTTGAGCTGGGCATCATGGCCGCGCTGGCCCTGGCCATCCTCTGCGCCCTGGTCCAGAACCGCGTGGGGCCGCGCTTCGTGGCTGGGGTGCTGCGCAAGGCCGAACTCTACCAGCTGGTGGGCCTGGTGGTGAGCATCCTGATGTTCAAGGACGTGCTCCAGGAGTCCGGCGCAGTGGAGCAGCTGTCGCGCGTGGCCTCGGGTCCGGGCGCGCTCTTCGCCCTGTCGCTAGGCCTGCCCTTTCTGGTGGGCCTCATCTCCGGCATCAGCGTGGCCTTTGTGGGCTCCACCTTCCCCATCATCCTCGGCATCATCGGCGCGACAGGCACAGGCAGGCAGCTCATGCCCCACCTGGTGCTCGGCCTGTTCGCCGGGTTCACCGGGGTCATGGTCTCGCCCCTGCACGTCTGCTTCATCCTGTCCTGCCAGTTCTTCGGGGTCGACCTGGCCCAGGCCTGGCGGCGGCTGCTCTTGCCCTGCGCGCTGCTCTTGGCCTTCGGCATCGGCTGGTTCTTCGTCCTGTTGCGCTTCGCCTGATTCCGGCTACATTCCGGCCAAAAGCCAGCGCCACAGCGGCAGGGTCAGAAACGACAGCCCGGTGCCGATGCCCACCATGAGCGCGGCCAGCTCCGGGTCGAGCCCGTACTCCGTGGCCAGGATGGCCCCCAGGACCATGGGCGGCATGGCCGCCTCGAACACCGTGACCTGGGCCACCAGCCCGGTGTTGCCAAAGCATTTCGCCGCCACCAGCCAGATCAGCGCCGGGGCCAGCACGAGCTTGTAGGCCAGGCCCACGGCCAGGGGCTTGGCCCTGGTTCCGGGCAGGCGGAAGGTCAGGCCGAAGCCCACGGTCAAGAGCGACATGGGCACCAAGGTCGCGCCGATGCGCGCCAGGCCGGACAGAACCCATTCCGGCAGGGCCAAGGGACGCAGCAGCAGCCCCAGCATCAGGGCCTGGAAGGGCGGAAAGAGCAGCATGCGCCTCAGCGCGCCGCGCAGGGCGTTTAGGCCCCCGCCCGTCTGGCCGCCAGTCCGGTCGCCAGTCCGTTTCGAGAGGTGCGAGGCCAAAAGCACGCCCGGCACGGACAGGACCACCGAGGTGCCGGGATTGTCGCAGAGGAAGGCCACGTAGGCCATGTCGCGCCCGTAGAAGGCCTCGATCATGGGCAGGCCGATGAAGATGACGTTGCTCATGCCTCCGGCCAGCATCAGGCAGCCGAAAGTCTGGCGTGAGAGGCCGAGCAGCCGCGCCGCCAGCCCGAAAAAGGCGAACCCACCGGTGAAGATGATCCAGGCCATGCTGCCGGGCAAAAAAACCTCGGCGGTGAGCGGCATGGCCCGCGCAGCCAGAAAGGCCACGGGCGGCACGCAGAACTGGATGACCACCCCGGCCAGGATGCTGTCGGCGTTTTCGGGCAGCCGCCCGGACCAGCGCAGCAGGATGCCCGCGAGAAGGCTTGCGGCGGCGATGAAGATGCTGTCCACGGGGTCTGCGCTGGCGTGCTGCGGCGCGGGCTAGACGAAGATCGTTCCGCGCAGATACAGCGCGGCCCGGCCAGCGATGCGCACGCGGTCGCCCCGCAGCTCGCAGGACAGCCGCCCCCCGCGCGCGGACGCCTGGAAGGCCTCCAGCCGGGTCTTGCCCAGGCGCGCGGCCCAGAAGGGCGTCAGCAGGCTGTGCGCCGAGCCGGTCACCGGATCTTCGGGGATGCCCACCTCCGGGCAGAACACGCGGGAGACGAAGTCAAAGCCGCCGCCGGGGCGGCCCGGCGCGCTGGCGATGTTGCAGATGTACGGCAGCTCGTGCAGGGCCGCGAGGTTGGGGACAAGCCCGCGCACCTCGTCCTCGTCCGCGAACAGGCACAACAGGTCGCGCCCGACAAAGGCCTCCAGCGGCGCAGCGCCAAAGGCCCGGGCCATGGTCTCGGTGACGGCCAAGGGCCTGGGCGGCCAGGAGGGGAAGTCCAGGGCCAGCAGGCCGCTGTCCGGTCCGCCCATTTTCTCCACATACAGCGGCCCGCTCTGGGAGTCGAAGCGCAGGCGCGGCCCGGCAAAGCCCAGCTCGTTGAACAGGACAAAGGCGGCGGCCAGGGTGGCGTGGCCGCAGAGGTCGATCTCGAAGGTGGGAGTGAACCAGCGCAGGTGAAAGCCGCGGTCCCCGCCAAGCGGCACGAAGAACGCTGTCTCGGAGAGGTTGTTCTCCGCCGCAATGGCGGCCAGCGTGGCGTCGGGCAGCCAGAACGGAAGCGGCACCACGGCGGCCGGGTTGCCGGAGAACACGCCCTCGGCAAAGGCGTCGACCTGGTAGAAGGGGAGCGGCTGCGCCATGGCGGTGTCCTTTTGGTGCAGCGAAGGCTGGGCCCTCGGCGAAAGGGTTTGCGCCGTTAGGCCGGGCGCTTGGCCAAGAGCGCCCACATGCCTGCACAGGCCAGCAGCGAGCCGCCCATGAGGTTGAAACGCCGCTGGGCCCGGGGCGAATCCAGGAGCCTGCGCGCCGAGGCCGCGAACACCGCATACAGCGTTGCGTTGATGATGGCCAGGCCCACGAAGGTCACGGCGAGGATCCAGAGCTGGCGGGCGAGGGCAACGTGCGGGTCGATGAACTGCGGCAGGAAGGCCACGAAGAACATGATGCCCTTGGGGTTCAGCGCCGTGACCAGGTAGGTGTTGGCGAACAGCCGCCTGCGGGAGCCGGGCGCGGCCTGGGCGGGCGGACCAATGGCGGCGACCCCGGCGCGCAGCAGCCTGGCGCCGAGAAAGAGCAGGTACAGGCCGCCCAGCCACTTCAGCGTGGTGAACCACAAGGCCGAGGCGGCCAGAAGCGCGCCCAGGCCCAGGGTCGACATGGTCAGGGCCGTCGCATCGCCCAGGGCCACGGCAGCGACAAGGGGGACGCGCGCCCGGCGGCCATGCGCCAGGGAGTAGCTGACGACCGTGAGGATGGTCGGGCCGGGAAGGACCAGCAGCACCGCCGACGCGGCCACAAAGGCGAGCCAGTGTTCGATGGTCATGCGCAGTCTCCCCAAGGTGGGCAAATACTCTCAATGCCTGTATGGTCGCCGCCGCCGGGATCCCCATTGGCCCGCATGCCAAACGACCAAACGAGGGGGGGGGCCGAGGGGAATCATCCCCCCGGCCTGCGGAGCATCCCGTTCTTAAAACGCCTGCTTCATCAGGTCCGAGTCCGAGGTGGCGCTGCCGGCTGCCGCCCCCACGTCGGTGACGCCGGGCTGCGTGCCCTCGACAAAGGGCAGGAAGTAGCTCTCCGACACGTGTTCACCCTTGGAGCTCACGGCCTGGCTGTTCTCCACCCGGGCCCAGACGATGCCCTCGGGCGGGGTGAAGTCCTCGGGCGGGTAGCGGTCCTCCACGGCCTGGCGGTAGGCCAGCCAGATGGGCAGGGCCGTTTGCGCGCCGGTGCCGCCCCGGCCCATGCTCTGCAGCTGGTCGTAGCCCACGTACACGCCGGTCAAAAGGTACGGGGTGAAGCCCATGAACCAGGCGTCCTGCTCGTTGTTGGTGGTGCCGGTCTTGCCCGCCAGGGGGCGGCCCAGAACCTTGGCCGCTGCGCCGGTGCCCACGTTGATGACCTCTTTCAGCATGGCGACCATGATGAAGGCGGTCTGCGGGCTCATGGCCTCCACGTACTCTGGCTCGGACTTGTACAGGGTCTCGCCCCAGGCGCTGCGCACGGAGAGCACCATGCGCGGCTTCACGTAGGAGCCGCCGCGCGGGAAGGTGGTGTAGGCCTGGCACAGGTTAATCAGTGTCAGGGCCGAGGAGCCGAGCGCGATGGACAGGTTCTCGGGCAGCTCGCTGTCGATGCCCATGGCCCGGGCGCGCTCGATGACGTTGCGGATGCCGATCTTCTGGGCCACGCGGATGGTCACGAGGTTGCGCGACTTGGCCAGCGCCGTGGAGAGCAGGGTGGGGCCGTAGAAGATGTCCTCGTAGTTCTCCGGCCGCCAGATGGTGCCCTGCTCCACGTTGGCGAAGACGATGGGCGCGTCCATGACCACCGAGGCCGGGGTGAAGCCGTTGTCCAGGGCCGTGGAGTAGACGATGGGCTTGAAGGCCGAGCCGGGCTGGCGCTTGGCCTGGGTGGCGCGGCTGAACTGGCTTTTCTCGAAGCTGAAGCCGCCGGAAAGGGCCACCACCTCGCCTGTGGCGGGCATCATGGACACCAGCGCGCCCTCTGGTCCGGGCTCGCGCTCCAGGTTCAGGGTGAAGTGGTTGCTGCCCTTGGCCTCGCGCACGGTGACCCAGGCCAGGTCGCCCTTGTGCAGGATGCGCGAGAGATCGCCGGGCACGGGCGCGGCCGGGCCGGTCAGGCCCTTGATGGCGTTGCGGCACCAGGTGCTGCTGCTGGCGAGTATTTCGCCGGTGTACTGGGCGAAGCGGACCTGGGCCTTGTCCTTGGCCGTGTCGACCACCAGGACGCGCAGCCAGACCCCGGGCTTGGGGGTCTCGCCGTTGCGGCTGTCCTCCAGAAAGCGGGCGTATTCATCGGGGTTCAGGTGCCCGGCCGGGCCTTCCCAGCCCTTGCGCTTGGCTATCTCGGCCAGGCCCCGGCGCATGGCGTTGTCTGCGGCGATCTGGTGGGGTATCTCGCAGGCCGTCTCCACCGTGAGCCCGCCCTGATAGACCTCGTCCTCGCCGTACTTGTCCACCAGGAAGCGGCGCACCTCCTCCAGATAGTACGGGCCGATCTTCCAGGAGTGGTCCTCCATGCTCTTGTAGACCAGCTTCTGGGCCATGGCCTCGTCGTGCTGCTCCTTGGTGATGAAGCCCTGGGAGAGCATCTGGTCGAGCACGTACTTCTGGCGGGTCTTGGCCGCCGCAGGGTCGGAGTAGGGGTTGTAGCGGCTGGGGGCCTGGGGCAGGCCGGCCAGAATGGCGCTTTCGGCCAGGGTCAGGTTCTGCACGTGCTTGCCGAAGAACTCCCGCGCTGCGGCCTCCACCCCATAGGACTTGGACCCCAGAAAGATCTGGTTCAGATAGATGGTCAGGATCTCGTCCTTGGTCAGGTAATTCTCCAGGCGGTAGGCCAGCATGGCCTCCTTGATCTTGCGCTCGAAGCTCTTTTCCGGGGTCAACAGCAGCCGCTTCACCACCTGCTGGGTGATGGTGCTCCCGCCCTGCTTGATGCCTCCGGCCTTGAGGTTCATGACCATGGCCCGGACGATGGCGAAGGGATCGATGCCATCGTGCTTGTAGAAGCCGGAGTCCTCCGCCGCCAGAAAGGCCTTGGGCAGGTAGGCGGGCATGTCCTCCAGGCGCACCAGGAAGCGCTTTTCCTTGTAGAAATAACCCAGCACCTGGTTGTCCCGCGCCAGCACCGTGGTCACCAGGGGCGGCTTGTAGTCGGTGATGGTGCGGAAGCCCGGCAGGTCGTGGGAGAGCCACCAGAAGACCAGGACCACAAGGGCGAGCCCGATGGCGGGCGCCGCCAGCAGGCACCAGAGCACCTTGCGTTTGAACCGTCTGCTCCGTCTCATCGATGCGTCCCTTCTGGGCTTGTATTTTGGGGTCTTGCTCACGTTTTTCAGGGCCATTCAGCTTCGCTCCGAGAGGCCCCAGGCCTCGCGCAATCGGTGGTAGAGGTCAAACACGCCCGGCTCGGTCATGCCCAGGCGCTTAAGCAGCCCGGCCCCGCCGCGGCTTTCGCGCAGGGCCTGGCAATCCTTGAACTCGAAATACATCTGCCGGCCCGCGCGGATCCAGAAGGGGAACAGGCGGCAGTAAAGGGGCCGGGCCGCGCGCGGAAGGATGCAGCCGGACGGCCCCAGCAGCAGGCACGCGCCCTCCGGGCTCACGGCCAGGCGGTCGTGCTCGCCCCCGGCAGGGAACAGGGCCTGGATCTTGGCCGCCTCGCCGGGGAACAGGCGGCAGATGTTGTCCAGAAAGGCCTGGGTGTTGGCCTGGGCGCAAAAGGACCCGGGCCCGGCCCCGGCGGCCTGCATGTCCGCGCGCTCGCGCCCGGAGAGCGGGAAGCAATACTCCTCGTTCCCGGGCGAGAGCGTGCAGCAGGTGCCGGAACTCTCTGCGCAGCGGCTGCAGGCGTCGGCTTCCGGGACAGGTGGGGCGGCGGTCATGGCTGGCTACTCCGGGGCGAAGCGCACGCGGCCCTTGCCCAGGAGGTCGTGCACGTGCACGAGCCCGGCAAGGCCGCCGCCTTCGGTCAGCACCGGCAACACGGTGATCTGCATGGCCTCCATGAGGTCCAGCACCTGGGCCGCAGTGGTCGTGGCGGCCACGCTGCGCGGATTGACCGTCATGAAGGCGGAGACCGGCCAGGTGGGGTTGTAGCCGTTTTCATGGAACAGCATGCGGCGCACGTCGCCGTCGGTGAGCACGCCCGCAAGCCGCCCGGCCTCGTCCGTCACAGCCACCAGGCCGAAACCCCCGGCGTTGAGCGCGGCCAGCGCCTGGGATACAGGGGCCGTCTGCGGCGTCACTGGCAGATTTTCCGTGTGCATCAGGCAGGAGACCGGCTGCGACAGGCGCGCGCCCAGCGCCCCGGCCGGGTGCACGCGCTTGAAGTCCTTGGTGCCGAAGTCCTTGATGCGCATCAGGCACACGGCCAGCGCGTCGCCCACGGCCAGGGCCGCAGTGGTGCTGGCCGTGGGGGCCAGATTCATGGGGCAGGCCTCGCGCGGGACTTTGGCCTCGATGACCACGTCGGACATGCGCGCCAGGGTGGAGTCCGCGCCGGAGGTGATGCCCAGCACCGACACGCCCAGCGCGCGCAGGGCGGGCAGGAGGTTGTTCAGCTCGTCGGTCTCGCCCGAGTTGGACAGGGCCAGCACGACATCCTCCTTGCGGATCATGCCCAGGTCGCCGTGGGCACCCTCCACCGGATGCAGGAAAAAGGCCGGGGTGCCGGTGCTCGACAGGGTGGCCGCGATCTTGCGGGCCACCAACCCGGACTTGCCGATGCCGGTGACCACCACGCGGCCCGTGCAGGCGGCCAGAAGCGTGAGGGCCGCCACAAAGCCGCCGTTCAGCTGGCCGCGCACCGCAGCCAGGCCCTCCATCTCGATGTCCAGGACCTCGCGCGCCAGCTCCAGCCAGCCGCCCTCGGCCAAGGAGGACGAGGGGCCGTCGTTTTCCAGGCAATGGCTCATGGCGTCACCCTAGCCCACCACCTTGGACTCGGCCTCCAGGCACATCTTGCCCTGGTGCGCGCAGGGCGCAATGGGGTAGTTGCCGTCGAAGCAGGCCAGGCAGTGGGCGTCCTTTTCCACCACGGAGTCGAGCAGGCCGGGGATGGACAGGTAGTGCAGGCTGTCCAGGCCGATGAACCGGGCGATGTCGTTGACCGGGGTGGTGGCGGCGATGAGCTCGCCCTTGCTGGAGAAGTCGATGCCGTAGAAGCAGGGGAAGCGGATGGCCGGGCAGGACACGCGCATGTGGATCTCTCTCGCGCCCATCTCGCGCAGCTTCTTCACGCGGGTGCGGATGGTGGTGCCGCGCACGATGGAGTCCTCGACGATCAAGATGCGCTTGCCCTCGATCATGCTGCGCACGGGGTTCAGCTTCACGCGCACGCTGAAGTTGCGCATGTCTTGGCTGGGCTGGATGAAGGTGCGGCCCACGTAGTGATTGCGGATCATGGCCAGCTCCAGCGGCAGGCCCGAAGCCTGGGAATAGCCCACGGCGGCGTAGTTGCCGGAGTCCGGGAAGGGCATGACGAAGTCCGCGTCGACAGGCGCCTCCATGGCCAGGCGCGCGCCCATGGCCTTGCGCCGCTCGTACACGCCCTCGTCAAAGACCATGGAGTCGGGCCGGGCGAAGTAGATCAGCTCGAAGATGCACTGGCGCTTGGGGGCCTTTTCCAGCAGGCGGTGGCTGGTCAGCCGTCCGTTCTCGATGACGATCATCTCGCCGGGCTCCACCTGGCGGATGTACTCGGCCTCGATCAGGTCAAAGGCGCAGGTCTCGGAGGCGAAGACGTAGTTGTCGTTGAGCCGCCCCAGGCACAGGGGCCGCAGCCCGTGGGGGTCGCGCACGGCTATGAGCTTGTTGTTGGCCAGGATCAGAAGCGAGTACGCGCCCTTGACCCGGGCGCAGGACTTGAGGATGGCCTCCTCAATGGTGCTGCCGTTCATGTGCTTGGCGATGAGGTGGACAAAGATTTCGGTGTCCATGGTGGTCTGAAAGATGGAGCCGTCGTGCTCCAGCTCCTGGCGCAGCTCAAGGGTGTTCACCAGGTTGCCGTTGTGGCCCACGCCGATGTGCCAGTCCTTGAAGCGCACCAGGAAGGGCTGGGCGTTTCGGATCAGCGAGACGCCGGTGGTGGAGTAGCGGACGTGGCCCAGGGCGATCTGGCCTTTGAGCTCCTTGCCCAGGTGCCGCTCGTTGAACACGTCGTGCACCAGGCCCATGCCGCGCTGCTCGCGGATGCCCAGGCCGTCCCAGGTGACGATGCCGGCCGATTCCTGCCCCCGGTGCTGGAGGGCGTAGAGGCCGAAGTAGGCCATGCGTGCTGCCTCGGGATGTCCGTAGATGCCGAAGAGACCGCAATAGTCGCGTTTCATGGGTGTGTCCTGTCCGGGGTTTTGGCCGCCGGGTAAACAAATAAAAAAGCCTCCGGAGGGCAAAAACGCCCTCCGGTTCTCGCCACAATCCTGTGGCGGTCCGCAGGCGGACCGCTATTGCCTGCCGTAGTAGTCCTGCAGGCAGGTGACTCCGAGTCCTGCCCCGCGCTCCTCCAGGATGGCCTGGGCCATGGCCGCCGCCCCGGCCACCGTGGTGGTGTAGGGCACGCCGTACAAGAGCGCCGTCTGCCTGATCTCCTTGGAGTCGTTCACCGTGCGCTTGCCCGACGGCGTGTTGACCAGAAGGTCGATGGCCTTGTTCTTGATCAGGTCCACCACGTTGGGGCGGCCCTCCTGCACCTTGAACACGCGGGTGACCGCAACGCCGCCCTCGGCCAGGTGGTCAGCCGTGCCGCCGGTGGCCACGATCTTGAAGCCCAGGTCGGCAAAGGCCTTGGCCACGGGGGTGATGACGGCCTTGTCGCGGTCATTGACGGAGATAAACACGGTTCCCGAACCTGGCAAGCGCTGCCCGGCAGCCAACTGGCCCTTCATGAAGGCCAGGCCGAAGCTCTGGTCGATGCCCATGACCTCGCCGGTGGAGCGCATCTCGGGTCCGAGCAGGATGTCCACGCCGGGGAAGCGGTTGAAGGGGAACACCGACTCCTTGACCGAGACGTAGCCCTTCTTGCGCATCTCCCAGGGCTTCAGGTCCTTGAGCTTCTCGCCCAGCATGATGCGCGTGGCCAGCTTGGCCAGGGGCACGCCCGTGGCCTTGCTGACAAAGGGCACGGTGCGCGAGGCCCGCGGGTTCACTTCGAGGATGTACACCTCGGAGTCCTTGATGGCGAACTGGATGTTCATCAGGCCAATGACGCCGAGCTCTTTGGCGAGCTCCTTGGCCTGGCGCTCGATCTCGGCCACCAGCGCGGGCGCGATGGTGTGCGGGGGCAAAACGCAGGCCGAGTCGCCCGAGTGTATCCCGGCCTCCTCGATGTGCTCCATGATGCCGCCGATGTACGTGTCCTCCCCGTCGGAAAGGGCGTCTGCGTCCACCTCGATGGCGTTCTCCAGGAACTTGTCGATGAGGATGGGGTGCTCCGGCGAGATGATGGACGCCTTGCTGAAGTAGTTGTTGAACTCCTCGTCGTCGTAGACGATCTCCATGCCGCGCCCGCCGAGCACGTAGGAGGGCCGCAGCACCAGCGGGTAGCCCAGGCCGTTCTTGATCTCCGTCGCCTGGGTGAGCGTCATGGCCGTGCCGCCTGCGGGCTGCTTCAGGTGCAGCTTGCGGATGAGCGCGTTGAACAGCTCGCGGTCCTCGGCGCGGTCGATGCTTTCCGGCGGGGTGCCCAGCAGGGGCACGCCGGCTTTTTTCAGCGCCACGGCCAGGTTCAGCGGGGTCTGGCCGCCGAACTGCACGATGACCCCGAGCGGCTTCTCGAACTCCACGATGTTCAGCACGTCCTCGTAGGTCACGGGCTCGAAGTACAGGCGGTCGGAGGTGTCGTAGTCCGTGCTCACGGTCTCGGGGTTGGAGTTGACCATGATGGACTGCACGCCCATTTCCTTGAGCGCGAAGGAGGAATGGCAGCAGCAGTAGTCGAACTCGATGCCCTGGCCGATGCGGTTGGGCCCGCCGCCCAGGATGACCACCTTCTTGACGTCCTTGCACTCGATCTCGTGGCCTGTCTCATAGGTGGAGTAGTAGTAGGGGGTGTAGGCCTCGAACTCCGCCGCGCAGGTGTCCACCAGATAATAGGTGGGGATGATGCCGAGCGACGTGCGCATGCTGCGCACGCTGTCCTCGCTGGTGTTCCAGAGCACGGCCAACTGCCGGTCGGAGTAGCCGTACTGCTTGGCGCGCTTGAGCAGGGGCCGCAGGGCCGTGTTCTCCGCCGCGACCTGCTGCTTGAGCCCGAAGGCCTGGAGTTCGTCCTCCATGATCAGGATGTCGCGTATCTGGCGCAGGAACCAGGGGTCGATGAACGAGGCCTCGTGGATCTCCGCAAGGGTGAAGCCGCAACGCATGGCGTTTCTGAGGGCGAAGAGCCGGGCCGAGTTGGGCTTGCGCATCAGGCGCAAAATCTCCTCGCGCTCGATGGTGCAGGTCTCGAACTTCTTGCCCAGGCCGGGCATGCCCACCTCAAGGGAGCGCAGGCCCTTTTGCAAGGCCTCCTTGAAGGTGCGGCCAATGGCCATGGTCTCGCCCACGCTCTTCATGGACGTGGTCAGGTAGTCCTCGCTGCCGGGGAATTTCTCGAAGGTGAAGCGCGGTATCTTGATGACGCAGTAGTCGATGGACGGCTCGAAGCTGGCCATGGTCTCGCGCGTGATGTCGTTTGGGATCTCGTCGAGCGTGTAGCCCACGGCGAGCTTGGCCGCGATCTTGGCGATGGGAAAGCCCGTGGCCTTGCTGGCCAGCGCCGAGGAGCGGGACACGCGCGGGTTCATCTCCACGATGACCATCTCGCCGTCGGCCGGATTGATGGCGAACTGGACGTTTGAGCCGCCGGTCTCCACGCCGATCTCGCGCATGATGGCCAGCGCCGCGTCGCGCATCTTCTGGTACTCGTCGTCGGTGAGCGTCTGGGCCGGGGCCACGGTGATGGAGTCGCCCGTGTGCACGCCCATGGCGTCCATGTTCTCGATGGAGCAGATGATGACGCAGTTGTCCTTCTTGTCGCGCATGACCTCCAGCTCGAATTCCTTCCAGCCGAGCACGCTCTGCTCGATCATGATCTCGCTCTTCATGCTGGCGGCCAGGCCCTGGGCCGAAATGGACTCCAGGTCCTCCATGTTGTAGGCCACGCCGCCGCCGGTGCCGCCCATGGTGAAGGCCGGGCGGATGATCAGCGGAAAGGGCAGCTCGGCGCCGATGCGCCGCACGTCGTCCATGGTGCGGGCGATGCCGCTTTCAGGCACCTTGAGGCCGATGGCCGCCATGGCGGCGCGGAACAGCTCGCGGCTTTCGGCCTTCTTGATGGCCGGGATGGTTGCGCCGATGAGCTCCACATTGAACTTTTCCAGCACGCCCATTTCGGCCAGGGCCAGGGCGGTGTTCAGCGCGGTCTGGCCGCCCAGGGTGGGCAGCAGCGCGTCCGGGCGCTCCTTCTCGATGATCTTGGCCACGGTGCCGGGTTCGATGGGTTCGATGTAGGTGCGGTCGGCCAGTTCCGGGTCGGTCATGATGGTGGCCGGATTGGAGTTGACCAGGACGACCTCGTAGCCTTCCTCCTTGAGCGCCTTGAGGGCCTGGGTGCCGGAGTAGTCGAACTCGCAGGCCTGGCCGATGACGATGGGGCCGGAGCCGATGAGCATGATTTTCTTGATGTCTGTGCGCTTGGGCATTTATTCCGCCGCTTGTGAGGTTTGGGTAGTTCTTGGCCGGGCGTTGAAACGGGTTTGATGTACGTCATTCGCCGTCAGCAGGCAAGGGGCAAGCCCCAGCCGGTCCCGGTGGCGGGGGCTGCGGCGGGGTTTGCAGGTTGACAGGATTGCCTGGACATCCTAGGATTTTTTGTAGTCAGAGAGGCAAACAAAACTGAGGGGGGAAACCATGGTTCGAGAAAAATCACTCCTGGTCCTGCTGGTCGCGTGCCTGGCGTTTCTGGCGCTTTTTGCCTGCGCCCCGCAGAACCCCGCCGCAGGAACGCAGCCCCAGAAGGAGGTCCAGTTCCTGGACACCACCGGCTTTGACTACAAGCTCTCGGCCTCCCTGGAGGCCAAGCAGGAGCAGGTGGATGTGCTGTTCCCGGCCGTGATCACGCTGAACAACATCCCGGAGCGCATGGACAAGTGGCTGTCCAGGGTGGAGAAGTTCGGCGG
Source organism: uncultured delta proteobacterium (assembly GCA_903843965.1). Lineage (GTDB taxonomy): Bacteria > Desulfobacterota > Desulfovibrionia > Desulfovibrionales > Desulfovibrionaceae > Humidesulfovibrio. Next base: position 192,768 of record CAIMRY010000017.1, on the reverse strand, counting down.
CAAGGTGGAGATCCAGGCCGAGCCCGAAGCGGGACGCGGGTTGATCACGGAGATCTTCTCCCTCTTCATCAAGGCCTTCGAGGTGGCGGAGGAGAAGCTCATCTACGCCCCGGTCAAGGACTACAACGTGCTCGTCTCCTACAAGGCCAGAACCGGCATCATCACCAAGATGGCCTTTGTGCGCAAGACTGCGGTTGTTTCGGCTGGCGCTGCCGCGCCTGTCGCGCCTGTCGCAGCGGGCGGAAAGTAGGGGCCGGGGCCTTAAGCAAATCCCCCGGCTGTCCGAAGAGACGGCAACTGGCGAGACTGACCTCTCGAAAGAACACACCCTTTGGTTCAAGGCCGCTGGCGGAAGATGGGCTTCCGTTGGCGGCCTTGGGCTGTTCTGGGGGGTGGGGCTTTCCTGTGGTCCGGGCTTTTGCGCCGCCAACTGCTGCCGAGCTTGAATGCTGCGGGGCATGACTGCTGCGGGCCTGGGCCCCTCTGCCGCCGCGTCCATCCCGGCGGGCGGAAAGGTGGGGCCGGGGCCTAAAGCAAATCCCCGCGCTGTCCGATGAGACGGCAACTGGCGAGACTGACCTCTCGAAAGAACACACCCTTTGGTTCAAGGCCGCTGGCGGAAGATGGGCTTCCGTTGGCGGCCTTGGGCTTTGTGGAGAGAGGGCGAGTGCTGGCGTCGATGGAGCATGCTGGCGGTTACGGGCATGCTGATGAGAAGCGCAATGAAGCCATGGGCCGGGAAGAAAAGGCTGGTGCGCTCAAACAAGTGCTCGTTAATTTATTCAATAATTTAGCATAATTATCATGACGCGCCCATGCCGCCCCCTGCGGGTGGAACGGGTTGTGGATCAAATTTTCCTGCGCATCCGGGGTCCATCAGGTGGTTCAAGCGGACCAGCCGTGCGCAGACTCTGCCGGGCCGCAAGCCGCCTCACTCGAAAGTTCCTGCGCTGTCGGCAAATACGGCGCTGTTTTCACCGCCCCGTCTGGCTGCTTCCAAAGCGTGGTCGGCCAGTTCCATGATGGCCGTCGGCGTATCGGCATCGCTCGGAGCCAAGGCGATGCCGAGTATCGCTCCTACGTGGGCCTCATTGCCGTTGATCTCTTCTGGCTGGTTCACTGCGGCGATGATCTCTTGAACGAGGCGCAAGGCTTCGCCGCGATCACAAGGCGTTTGTAGAAGCGCGAATTTTGCGCTTCCAAGCCGGGCGCAGTATTCCGGGTTCGTCAAGCACTGGCGCAGGCGTTCAGCCATGACTTGCAGCAGGATGTCTCCGGCGTGATGGCCCAGGGTGTCGTTGATCTGCTTGAATTCATGAAGGTCAAGGAGCAGAAAGGCCAAGGACTCATTGTGCTGCTTGGCGGATGCGATCAAGTCCGGCAGAATTTCCGAGAGGTAGAGTCGATTTGGCAACCCGGTCAAGGTGTCGTGGTAGGCGACGTGCCGGATATTATTGACATCGCTCAGGTCCTTGACGGTGCAAAAGAAGACTTCAAAATCAGGTGAATAGAGTACATTCCAATTAAAGCGTTTGAATTCACCATCGGCGCAGCGGAACGGGAAAGCGAACGTGGTGGTGGCGGCATTGCTGATGATGAGGTGCTGAAAGCTGGCCAGTATGCGTTCCCGATTTTCAAAGTCGATGAACTCAAGAAGGTACTTTCCGGTCAACGTCTCCTGCGAGTGGCCCGAAGCACGCTGCCAGGCGGTGTTGACCGCCACAATATTCCCTTCCGTATCCAAGACAATGACCATATCATAGGACAACGTCATCCATGCATAGCGTTCGATGCTGAACATGCGCACAATTTGTTCGCCGCTCGCGCCCTCCTCTATGAGTGTCCTGATGTCCATACGTGTCCTTTTGGAAAACGCGCGGGATGCCTCAAAAGTGCGGCGCCCACCTTCTTCCGCCTGGCATCTCATTAGGCGGCGCGGCGCATACGTAACACAAAGATGCCCGCACCCCCAGCCCGTGCTAGCGCCCGGCCTACTGCACCACCCACACCGCGCAGTTCTTGGCGTTGTGCACCAGCTTGGTGGACACGCTGCCGAAGAGGAACTCCTCGCCCTTGGTCAGCCCGCGGCGGCCCACCACCAGCGTGCCATAGCCGCCCTCCTGCTGCACGTCCAGGATGGTCTGGGCGATGCTTGGCTCCGTGCTGCACAGCACCGTGCGCTCGCTGATGGCCCCGTCCGCCAGGCCTGCGGCCACCAGGACGCTTCTGGCCTTGGCCAGGAAGTCGAACACGCCTTGGTGGTCCAGCCTGCACTGGTTCAGCCAGGCGTCCTCGGTCTCGAAGCGGTCGCGGTTGGGGGCGCGTTCGATGTACAGCAGGGTCACGCGTACGCCCTGGGCGGGCCCGAGGATGGCGGCGGCGTATTCCACGGCGCGCAGGGCGTTGTCTGAGGCGTCGACGCTGATGAGGATGTTCCTGAAGTCCATGGGGTCCTCCGTTTGTGCTCGTGGGTCTGGGCGTTTTTGCCCGTGGGCCAGGGTTTTCAGGCCCGGTTCGGGTGGTCGTTCAGGTGGTCCAGGCAGGGTTCCAGGTCGGCCAAAAGCTCCGGCACGGTCTCGTAGAAGACCTCGGAGGCGGCCGAATAGTGCATGAGCACGCGGTTCAAGCCCTCGGGCACGTAGGGGAAGAGCTTCTTCAGGTTGACCACGCGGTGGCGGAAGAACAGGGCGCAGTCGTCCTCGGTCAGGCCCAGGGCGGCCTGGTCCAGCTCCTGGATGGCGTGCACCCCCTTGCCGCTGATGAAGGACAAAATGTTGCCCAAGCCGAACAGGTCCAGCCCAAAGGGATTCTCCACGGAGTCGTAGCCGTAGTCGAAGTCGATCCAGCAGTAGTCACCGGTATTGTGGTCCACGTAGAGGTGGTCGCGGCGGATGTCGCCGTGGGTTTCGCCGTGCTGGTGCAGGTGGTGGATGGCCCGGCAGGCGGCGATGAAGCGCGTGAGGATGCCGGGGAAGAGTTCATGGAAGTATTCGCGGTGGTCGGCGTGGATGTCCTCGATGTTCAGGTCCAGCCGACGCCCGGCCACGCGCTCCAGCACGCGCACCAGGTTGCCCGTGCTGTCCTTGTGGGCCACGCCTTGCATGAAGCGCGCGTCGCCCGCGACAAGCCTCAGGATTCTGGCTTCCTTGGCGGCGCTGCGGTGGCAGGTGATGGTCAAGGGCCCGATGTGCTGGTCGAAGCTCTCCGCAAACTCCAGCTTCAGGATGCGGTACAGGCCCGTCTCCAGTTCGATGCAGCGCTTGACCCAGAACTTCGGGTCCTCCATGCCGAAACGGCGCTCGCTCTCGTCGCCCAGCACAAGGTAGTTCCGCGCGCCCACGTGGATCACGTCGCCATAGCCGATGTTCATGAACTCCGAGGTGTCCGTGAACACCGTGCCATAGGTGCGCACGCTCACAGGGGGCTTGAAGCGTTCGACAAGTGCTCGGACGGATTCGGGCATGCCGCACCTCCTGGCTGAGTCTCCCATAAATTACGTATTTTTGTCCGTTCTGTCAAGGCGTTACAAACCAGGCCAAGGGCCGGGCAAGCCCGGGCGCGTACTCCCAGCGGCATTGCGCTGGCGGCCGTCAGGACAACCCCCGCAACCCGCCCGCGCAGAGCGCACTCCAGCGGGTCGGCATTGCTGGGAACTGCTCTTGCCAAGTCCGCAGTTCAGTGACATGCAGGATCACAACAGCGCGTTGCGCAGGCCATACCCCCTGCGGGCACGGGGAATGGCCGCCACACGCGGAGCAGACACCGCAGGCGCTGCGCAGGCCCAGGCGGGCGCACGCCTCCAGTTCCGAAGGAGGCCCAGATGGTTACCCAGTCAAAGGATCAGGACGCGCTGAAGAAGGATGTCCTGGCGCGCATGAAGCGCATCGAGGGGCAGGTGCGCGGCATCCAGCGCATGATCGACGAGGGCAAGGAGTGCGAGGACGTGCTGGTGCAGGTGCGGGCGGTGCGTTCGGCCCTGCGCGCGGCCACGGGCCTGATCATGCGCCGCTATGTCATGCGCTGTCAGGAGCAGTCCGTGACCACGGGCGATCCGGTGGGCCAGTACGAGAAGCTGGTCAAGCTCATCACGGACTTCATCGACGGCTAGCCGCCGGTTGGCATGCAAGCCGCCTCCGGCGGCTGTGGAGCCCCCTTCAGGGTTCATTACGCCCCCCCCCCATTCAGCGATAGGTTCCTCTCGACGCTAAACCGTCGACCGGAACCTTTCGCTTTGGGTGGTGCTGGGATGCATTCGTGGGTGCAATGGCCGGGGTATGCGGTTGGACTTGGACTCAACACGCTTGACCCACCCTGAGGGGGGCAGCCGCGCACCTCGCCAGGACCACGCCCGGCCTTCCCTGTCTGCCCGCGCCACCCTGGCCCAGGCCGATGGGGGTTCCAAGGGGCCTCAGGCCCCTTGGCCGCCGGAGGCTATTGTTCTGTCCCCGGTTCCGCCCCGGCCCCGGCGTTCTTGCCCCGCCTGAACGCCCCCGAGAGCTTCTTTTGCACCTTGTCCAGGTACACGTAGTACACGGGCGTGAAGTACAGCGTCAAAAGCTGCGAGACCATGAGCCCGCCCACCACGGCCAGGCCCAGCGGCCTGCGCGCCTCGGCCCCGGCGCCAAAGCCCATGGCGATGGGCAGGGTGCCCATGAGCGCGGCCATGGTCGTCATCATGATGGGCCGGAAGCGCACCAGCGCGCCCTCGTAGATGGCTGTCTCTCCGTCCTTGCCCTGGGTGCGCTGGGCCTCCAGCGCGAAGTCGATCATCATGATGGCGTTTTTCTTGACGATGCCGATGAGCATGATGATGCCGACGAATCCGTACAGGTTCAGGTCCAGCCCGAAGAGCATCAGGGTCAACAGCGCGCCCGCGCCTGCGCTGGGCAGGCCCGAGAGGATGGTCAGGGGGTGGATGAAGCTCTCGTACAGGATGCCCAGCACGATGTAGATGACCACGATGGACACGACGAGCAGCACCCACAGACCCTTGAAGGACGACTGGAAGGCCTGGGCCGTGCCCTGGAAGGTGGTGCTGAACCCGGCCGGGAGCATGTCCCGGGCCGCGCTCTGCACCTTGTCCACGGCCTGGCTTAAGGACACGCCGGGCCGCAGGTTGAAGGAGATGGTCACCGAGGGCAGCTGGCCGGAGTGGTTCACGGCCATGGGCCCCACGCCCAGCTCCTGGCGCACCAGGGTGGAGAAGGGCACCAGCTTGCCCGAGGCGGCGCGCACGTACAGCATGTTGATGGCCTGCTCGTCGCGCTGGAAGGCCGGGGCCAGCTCCACCAGCACCTTGTAGGAGTTGTTCGGCGCGAAGATCGTCGACACCTCGCGCGGGCCATAGGCGATGCCGAGCGCGTCCTCGATCTGCATGGCCGTGAGGCCCAGGGCGGCGGTCTTGTCGCGGTCGATGGTCAGGTTGAGCTGCGGGTTTTTCAGCTGCAGGTCGCTGTTCACGTCCTGGAGTTCCGGCAGCTCGCGCAGGTTGGCCTCCAGGGCTTGGGAGAACTGGAACAGCTCCGCCGTGTTCGGGCTTTGCAGGGTGAACTGGTACTCGGCCTTGGTGTAGTTCGCGCCCAGGTTGATGGGCGGCGGGTTCTGCAAGAAGGTCTTGATGCCCACGACGTTGGCCAGCTTTCTGCGCAGGGACTGGAGCACCTCGTCGGCGGTCATGGTGCGCTGGCGGCGGGGCTTCAGGCGGATGAGCAGGCGGCCGGAGTTGCCCGCCGGGTTCGGCCCGCCCGCGCCCACCAGGGACATGAAGCTTTCGACGTTCGGGTCGCTGGCGATGATGTCGGCCACGCGGTTCTGGTGCTCCAGCATGTACTCCAGCGAGATGCCCTGTTCGGCCTCGGTGACGCCGGTGAGCTGGCCGATGTCTTCGCTGGGGATGAAGCCCTTGGGGATGGTGACGAAGAGCGCGGCGGTGAGGCCGAGCAGCGCCAGGGAGAAGCCGAGCGTGATGCGCCGGTGGCGCAGGGTCCACTTGAGGGTGCTGTCGTAGAACCGCAGGATGGCCTGGAAGCCGCGCTCGGTGATGGCATAGAACTTCCCGTGCTCGGCGTGCGCGCCTTGCTTCAGCATCAGGCTGGCCAGCATGGGCGTCAGGCTCAAGGACACGAACCCGGACAAAAGGATGGCCGCCACGATGGTCACGGCGAACTCGTTGAACAGCCGGCCCACCACCCCGCCCATGAACAGCACCGGCAGGAACACGGCGGCCAGCGAAATGGTCATGGACACGATGGTGAAGCCGATCTCCTGGGAGCCCTGGAGCGCGGCCTCGCGCGGGAGCATCCCGGCCTCGGTGTGGCGCACGATGTTCTCCAGCACCACGATGGCGTCGTCGACCACGAAGCCCACGGCCAGGGTCAGGGCCATGAGCGAGATGTTGTCCAGGTTGAACCGGAACTGGAGCATGCAGGCGAAGGTGCCGATGACGCTCATGGGCAGGGCCAGGCTGGGGATGAAGGTGGCCGAGACGTTTCTGAGGAACAGGAAGATCACCAGCACCACCAGGAAAACCGTAAGCACCAGGGTGAACTTCACGTCGTCCACGCTCTCGCGGATGGATTCCGAGCGGTCGATCAGGGTCTCCACCTTCACCGAGGCGGGCAGCTGGCGCACGTAGCCCGGCAGGACCTTGTTGATGGCGTCGACCACGCCCACGGTGTTGGTGCCGGGCTGGCGCTGCACGGCCAGGATCAGGGCGGGCACGCGGTTGAAGCGGTTGGCCCGCTTGTTGTTCTCGGCGGAGTCGATGGCGTCGCCCACGTCGGAAAGCCGCACGGGCGCGCCGCCCCGGTAGGCCACGATGAGCGGTCGGTAGGCCTTGGCGTCGTTCAGCTGGCCGCTGGCCTGCACGGTGTATTCGCGCATGGGCCCGGTGAGCGTGCCGGTGGCGATGTTGGCGTTGCCCTTGCGCACGGCCTCGGCCACCTCGTCCACGCCGATCTCCCGGCTGGCCAGCTGGTTGGGGTCGAGCTGCACGCGCACGGCGTATTTCTGCTGGCCGTAGATCATGACCTGGGCCACGCCGCTGATCATGGAGATGCGCTGGGCCAAGAGCGTTTCCGCGTATTCGCTGACCTGGTACAGCGGCTGCGTGGGCGAGGACACGGCCAGATACAGGATGGGCTGGTCCGCCGGGTTGACCTTGCGCAGCACCGGGGGGGTGGGCAGGTCTGCGGGCAGGTTGCGCGCGGCCGAGGCGATGGCCGCCTGCACGTCCTGGGCTGCGGCGTCGATGTTGCGCTCCAGGCTGAACTGCAGGGTGATGCGCGTGTTGCCCAGCGTGTTGGTGGAGGTCATGGAGTCGATGCCGGAGATGTTGGAGAATTCCTTCTCCAGCGGGGTGGCGATGCTTGCCGCCATGGTCTCCGGGCTGGCCCCGGGCATGCTGGCCGAAACCTGCAGGGTGGGGAAGTCCACGTTGGGCAGGTCGCTCACGGGCAGCTTGAAATAGGCCATGACACCGAAGATGAGGATGGCGGTCATGACCAGGGTGGTCATGACCGGGCGTTCGATGAAGATCCTGGCCGGGTTCACGGCTTTGCCCCGGCGCTAGTGGCTGCCGGGGCCGGGGCGGCCTGGGCCGGTGTGCTGGTCTGGCCCGCCGTGGCGTTTGCCGAGGCGTTGGCCTGGGCCGCCGGGGCGGCCTTGAGCTCCACCTTTGCGCCGGGCACGAGCATGACCTGGCCATCGACCACGACCTTTTCGCCGGGGGCCACGCCTGTGTCCACCACCACGGCCTGATCCGGGGCCGGGCTGATGGTGACGGGGCGCATGTCCACGCTCAGGTCGTCCTTGACCACGAAGACATACGGGCCGGACACGCCTGTCTGCACGGCCTGGGCCGGAATGACCACGGCGCTCTCCCGCTCGGCCAGGCGCAGAAAGGCGCGCACGAACTGCCCGGGCCACAGGGCGCGGCCCTTGTTGGCGAACACGGCCTTGAGCCGGATGGTGCCGGTGGCCTTGTCCACAGCGTTGTCGATGCTGGCCAGCTGGCCGGTGTCCAGCACCACTCCCTCGGCGGTCTGGGCCTCAACGCGAAGGGGGCCCAGGGCGGCCTGCTTCTGGATCTCCGGCAGATGGCGCTCCGGCACGGAGAAGCTGACGAAGATGGGCTCGATCTGGTTGATGACCACCAGGGTGCGGTCGTCGTTGGACTTGCCCACCACGTTGCCCTCGTGCACCAGCACCTGCCCCACGCGCCCGGCGATGGGCGCGGTGATGGTGGCGTATTCCAGCTGCAGGCGGGCCTGCTCCACCTGGGCCCGGTCCAGCGCCAGGCTGGCGCGCAGGGTGCCCACGTTGGTCTGCATCTGCTCCAGCTGGTCGCGGCTCACAGCCCCCTGCTCGAACAGGGCCTGGAAGCGCGTGAGGTCGTCCTCGGCCTTCTTGGCCTGGGCCTGGTCCTTCTGCATGCGGGCCTGGGCCTCCTGCATGGCAGCCTTGTAAGTGCGCGGGTCGATGAAAAACAGGGGCTGGTCGCGGACCACATCCTGGCCGTCGCGCACCAGTTGCTTGGCGATGACGCCGCTGACCTGGGGCTTGATGACGACGCTGGCGTACGCCTCGACATTGCCCACGGCCAGCACCAGCACGGGCACGTTTTTGACTGCGGCCACGGCCACAGCCACGGCCACGGGCCGTTTGCCCTTGGCGTTTTTGTCGTCGCCGCGTCCGCAGGCCGGAAGAGTCAGCAGCAGGACCGCCAGGGTCAGGACTAGGATCAGGCCCAGGGCCAGGGGCTGCAGGCTGCTATTGCGGACGAGACGGGCGGGGGGGGCGCTCTGGGTCATCCGGGGATGTCCTTTGGAGAGAGTATTGGGCCGTGCGCCTAGGGTGCGCTCGCGACCGCGCCTGCTTTTTCGGCGCATTCCGAAAAGTTCTTCAGGGCGCAGAGGGAAAAACGCGTGATATGTTCAGCCAATGCGCGGATTCCTGCCGCGTCGAAACGCATCTCCGGGGCCAGGCGGTCGATGATGACCCGGGAGCGGAAGATGTACTGGCACTGGCCCACGATGCTCATGCCGCATTGGCGGCTCAGGGCGTCCTCCGGCCCGGCGCCGTTGCCAATTATTTCCGCAACAATGGCGCGCAGATAGGCCGACAGGGGCAGGATGTGGCGGTCCACCATCTGGTCCAGGGCCTGGGTGGGCTCGAACATCTCCCTGGCCATGAGCTTGCCGCACCAGGCGCTTTTGCCGTCGCCCAGCATGCGCAGCAAAAAGGAATGGATGAAGGCGAAGAGGCGCTCCTCCGCCGGGGCGGAAGCGGGCAGCCCCATGTCCGGCGGGTGGCGCCGCAGACCGTTCGCAAAGGCCTCGGACAAGAGGGCCTCGTACAGCCCCTCCTTGCCGCCGAAGTGGTAGTGCACCGCAGCCACGTTGGCGTGAGCCATGCGGCAGATGGTGCGCACCGTAGCGGCCTTGAAGCCGTGCCTGGAAAACACTTCCCCGGCGGCGTCCAAGAGCCGCCGTTTGGTGTCGTCGCCGGAATCCTGGGTCATGCGCATCTCCTTGTCGCTGGATGAAACGCTAGATTAAAACGCTTGATTGAGGGTGTCAAATGGAATACCAATTCCAGGCCATGGCAATCGGCGACCGGCCGACGGGAGGACTATGGGACAGGACGGAATAATCGAGAGCGCGGGCGACTGGCGGGCCTTTTGCGTGGCCGCGTCCGGCACCTTCATGGCTACGCTCGACGCGGGCATCGTGAACACGGCGCTGCCCACCATCGCCCATGACTTTGCGGCCAGCCTGCCGGAGGTCCAGTGGCTCGTGGCGGCGTATTTTCTGGTCATCTCCTGCCTGTTGCCCCTGTTCGGGCGCATGGGCGACATGTATGGCCGCAGGCGTCTGTACTCGCTCGGGTTCATCGCCTTCACAATCTCGTCCATGCTCTGCGGCGCGGCCCCGAGCCTGCTGGCCCTCATCGGCGCGCGCGTGCTCCAGGGCGTGGGCGCGGCCATGCTCATGGCCAACGGGCCGGCCATCATCATGGCCGCCTTTCCCGGCACCACCAGGGGCCGTGCGCTCGGCATGCTCGGCATGACCGTGGCCCTGGGCTCGCTCACGGGTCCGGGCCTGGGCGGCCTGCTCATCCAGTCCTTTGGCTGGCGCTGCGTGTTTTACGTGAACCTGCCCATCGGCCTGTTCGGGCTGTGGCTCACCCGCCGTTTCTTGTCCACAGTGGAGCGCCTGCACGACGAAACCCTGGATCTGGCGGGGGCGGGGCTTTTCGCCGTGGCCATGACCGGCATGCTCCTGGCCATGACCCATGGCCGCGACTGGGGCTGGGCCTCGCCGCAGGTGCTGGTCTGCCTGACCCTGGCTGTTGTGGCCTTTCCCTGCTTCGTGCTTTGGGAGCGCCGCACCGACCATCCCATGATCGACCTCTCGCTCTTTGGCATCTGGCCGTTCCTCTCGGGCAACATCGTGGCCTTCCTGACCTTCATGTCCATGTTCGCCAACGCCATTCTGCTGCCGTTCTACCTGCAGGGGCAGCAGCACCTGACGCCGCTGATGACCGGCATCGTGCTCTCCACCCTGCCGCTGGTCATGGCCGTGGCCGCCCCGATCAGCGGCTATCTGTCCGAGCGCGTGAACTTCGCCACCCTGACCACCATCGGCCTGGGCGTCATCTGCTCGGCGCTTCTGGGCCAGTCGCTGTTCGTGCCCGCCACGCCGCTGTGGCGGGTCTTCCTGAGTCAGGTGGTTCTTGGCCTGGGTGTGGGCATCTACATGTCGCCCAACAATAACTCCGTGCTCACCAGCGCCCCCCAGGACAAGATCGGCCTGGTGGGCGGATTTCTGGCCCTGGTGCGCAACGTGGGCATGGTCTCCGGCATCGCTGTGGCCATCAGCGTGTTCGGCGTGGTCCAGGGACACGCCGCAGCCCTGGGCCTGGACCGGGTGGCCGCCTTCAGCAGCGGCTTCCGCGCGGCGCTGACCTCCGGTGCGGTGCTCGCCTTCGTGGCGGGCTGCCTGTCCCTCCATCGGCGCGGCATGTTCCGGGTGCCCGTCGGTCATGTGCACCGCGAGGTGCGCAAGGACGCCTGAGGCCGCCGCAGGCTCCCCGCCATTTCCGCCTTGATTCCTGCGCAACCTCTGATACAGTCGCAGTGTAGTTTCAGTCGTTTGTATAAGGAAGCACCCGGCGCTGTGAAAAAACTCCCGCTGCCTGACTGGATGCGGGGCGGCACCTTCAAGCTCGCCCTGGCCATCGTGGTGCTTTTGTCCTTGAGCACCGTGAGCATCTATTTTCTGGAGAACCGCGACATTGTGCCGGGCCTGTTCGAGGCCCTGTGGTGGAGCGTGGTCACCATGACCACTGTGGGCTACGGCGACATCGTGCCCGCCACCAACTCCGGCAAGGTCATCGGCATCCTGGTCATGGTCAGCGGCATCGGCCTGGTCTCCACCCTCACCGGCAACCTGGCCTCGCTGCTGGTGGAGCGCAAGGCCAAGAAACGCAAGGGGCTTCTGGAAGTGAAGATCTCCGGGCATGTCATCATTCTTGGTTGGAACTCCTCGGTCCCCGGCCTGGTGCGCGGCCTGCGCGAGAGCGGCCTGCTGGAGCGGGACGGGCTGGTGCTGGTGACCGACCTGCCCCAGGAACGGCGCGACGAGATCGCCTTCCAGCTCGACCTGGGCGAGCGGCTGTTTTTCGTGGCGGGCAAGATCGCCCAGGAAAACGTGGTGCACAAGGCCAGGCCGGACCACGCCGCGCTTGTCTACATCCTGCGCCAGGACGACATGCCCCCGCACGAGTCCGACCAGCAGAGCATCTACGCCGCGCTCACCGTGCGCAGCATGGCCCCCAAGGTCCCCATCTACGCCGAGGCGGCCCAGGTGGAGAACCGCGTGCACCTGCTGCGCGCGGGCGTCACCGAGCTCATCGACCGGGGCGAGATATCAAGCGGCGTGCTTGCCCTGCTGGGCACCGCGCCCCCGGCCTGGCGCCTGCTCCAGGCCATGCTCGGGCTGCATGGGCGCCCTGGCCTGGCCCTGCGGCCGCTTTCGGATGAGGACAAGGCCATGCTCTGGGGCGATTTCTGCGGGGATCTGCGCCGCCGCGACGGCAGCCTGGGCCTGGCCCTGTGCCAGACCGCGCGCAGCCTGGCCCTGGAGGACATCCTGGACGCGGGCTCCGCACTGGACCAGTTCATCCTGGAGCTGTTCCAGTCCCACGGGCGGGAAACCAAGCTGGGCGACCAGGGCGCGGGCCTTTTGGTGAACCCCCCGGACAGCCAGCCCCTGGCCGGCTACGACGGCGTGCTGCTGCTGCGTTCCGGGCCCGCCGGGGAGCGGTCATGAACGGCCGGGACCTCTCCGCCATCCCAATGTTTCTGGGGCTCACCCCTGCGGAGCTGGGCAAGGTCGAGGCCATCTTCCACGAGGAGACGCGGCCCGCCGGAAGCGTTGTCGTGACCGAGGGCCAGACCGGGGAAGAAATGTACATCCTGGTGCGCGGTCGGGTGCAGGTGTCCAAGGCCATGCTCTTGGCGGGCATGAGCGTGCCCCTTCTGAACATGGCCTCCCCGCGCAAGGTGCTGGCCACCCTGGACGATTCTGGCTACCCCGTGTTCGGCGAGGTCGCGCTCATCGACTCGGACCAGCGCTCGGCCACGGTGACGGCCATCACGGACGCCACCTTCCTGGTCACCATCCGCGCGCAGTTCTTCGACCTGGCCGGGCGCGAGCCGGAGCTGGGCGTGAAGCTGCTGCTCACCCTGGGCAGGCGCATGGCCGCCACCATCCGCCGCTCCAATTCCGAGGTGGTCAAGCTGACCACGGCCCTGGCCCTGTCCTTGCGCAAGAGCGTGTCGTAAAGCTCTTCCGACGAAATGACGAAATGAAGAAGGGCCGCCTCCGTCTGTCGGAAGCGGCCCTTTGTGTTGGTGGTATTGGTCGAAGGCTGGCTTTCGGGGCCTAGTACTCCAGGTCGTGCTCGCCCGTGATTGCCTTGCCGAAGGTCAAAAGCGACCAGACCTGGTAGCCGATGACCACGGGCACAAAGACCAGGGCCACGCCAAGCATGATCTTCAGCGTCAGCGGCGAGGACGAGGCGTTGTAGATGGTCAGGCTCCAGGCCGGGTTCAGGGTGGAGATGATGATGGCCGGGTACAGGCCCACCACGCCGAACAGCGCCACGCAGGCGATGAACACCGCCGAACCGCCCCAGGCTTTCCAGGCCTGGCCCTGGGCCAGGTACAGCCGCGAAAGCAGCAGCCCGGCCACCGCAGCCGCCAGGATCAGGAACAGGTGCGGGCTCTTGCGGAAGTTGCCGAAGAGCTGGGTGTTCACGTAGCTGTACGCCAAAAAGGCCAGCACCAGCACCAGCACCAGGGGCCAGAGCCTGCTCGCCGTGGCCATGGCGCGCTCCTTCAGTTCGCCCGTGGCGCGGATGGACAGCCACAGCGCCCCGTGCAGGCAGAACATGGCCACAAAGAACACCCCGCCCAGCAGGCCGTAGGGGTTCAGCAGGTCGAACAGCCCGCCGGTGTTCACGTGGGCCTGGTTGATGGGCAGGCCGTGGAACAGGTTGGCGAAGGCCACGCCGAGGAGCAGCGCGGGCAGGAAGCTTCCGGCCACCTGGCAGCCGTCCCAGACCTTGCGCCAGGAGTCGCTGTCCACCTTGCCCCGGAACTCGAAGGAGACCCCGCGCAGGATCAGGGCGAAGAGCAGGAGCATCAGCGCCGAGTACAGGCCGCTGAACATGGTGGCATAGGCCTGGGGGAAGGCCGCGAAGGTCACGCCGCCAGCGGACAGCAGCCAGACCTCGTTGCCGTCCCAGAAGGGGCCCCCGGCGTTGTACATGACGCGTTTCTCGTACTCGTTCTTGGCCAGAAAGGGCATGAGCGTGCCGATGCCCAGGTCAAACCCGTCCAGCACGAAGTAGACGGCCCAGAGCACTCCCCAGAGCAGAAACCATATTGATTCGAGCATAGCAGACTCCCTTGTGTTGGCTACTGGTGCGGACGGCTTAGGCGTCCACAGGGCCCTTGCGGGCGAAGGTGACCATGAGGTAGGCCCCGGCCGCGCCGAGCAGGGTGTACAACAGCACCATGGCCACCAGCGAGACCCCGGCCTGGCTGGCCGCGATGGGCGACACCGCGTCCGTGGTGCGCATCAGCCCATAGACGATCCAGGGCTGGCGGCCCACCTCGGCCACGGCCCAGCCCGCCTGCATGCCCAGGTAGGGCAGCGGCATGGCCCAGACCATGGCCTTCAGGTACAGCGGATACTGGGCCAGCGTGTCGCGCTTGAAGAGGCCGAAGAGCATGAGCAGCGGCATGAGGGTGCCGATGCCGACCATGATGCGGAAGGCCAGGAAGGTGATGGTCACGGGCGGGCGGTCAGCGGCGGGGAAGTCCTTCAGCCCCTTGACCTCGGCGTCCGGATCGTTGAAGGCCAGGATGCTCAGCAGGCTGGGAACGGCCACGGCCTGCACCAGGTTCTTTTCGCCCTTTTCATCGGGGATCTGCAACAGGTACATGGGCGCGTTCTTCTGGGTCTCCCAGTGGGACTCCATGGCCGCCAGCTTGGCCGGCTGGAGCTGGGCCACCAGGTTGCCGTGCAAATGGCCCTGCACCACCACGATGGCCGTGGCCGCCATGCCCACGTAGAGCGCCAGGCGGAAGGACTTCTGGAAGAACTCCTCATTCTGCTTGCGCAACAGGTGCCAGGCGCTGATGCCCATGATGAAGAACGTGGCCACGCAGAACGAGGCCGCCACCACGTGCACGAACTGGTTCCAGGCCCAGGGGTTGGTGATGACGGCCACGAAGTCGGTCAGCTCGGCGCGGCCGTTTCTGAGCTCAAAGCCCAGCGGGTTCTGCATGAACCCGTTGGCGATGAGGATCCAGACGGCGGAGAGATTGCTGGCCCCGGCCACCAGCCAGGCGGAAATGGCGTGGGCCCTGGGCGAAAGCTTGTCCCAGCCGAAGTGCCAGACGCCGATGAAGGTGGATTCGAGGAAAAACGCCGCCGTGGCCTCGATGGCCAGAAGCGACCCGAAGATGTCACCCACATAGGCCGAGTAGCGCGACCAGTTGGTGCCGAACTGGAATTCCAGGGTGATGCCGGTGACCACGCCCAGGGTGAAATTGATGAGGAACAGCTTGCCCCAGAACCTGGCCATGCGTTTGTAGACATCCTTGCCCGTACGCACGTAGGCCGTCTCCATGCAGGCGATGAGCACCGAGATGCCCAGCGTCAGCGGCACGAACAAAAAGTGGAACATGGTGGCGGCAGCGAATTGCAGCCGCGAAAGCATGAGAACATCCATGAGACCCCTCCCACTAAAAGATTAGGAATAGTTCCTAGTATCGAAGCTCGAAAATTTAATCAACACAAATCTAGTACCAAGATCAGGAAAGATTGCAACGCCCTTTACGCGGCAGCCTTGCATGGCCGGGATGAATATCATACTACATGTCAACCGTTGGAGGTGGTAAAGATGGGCAAGAGCCAGTGGAACCAGTGGCGGGGCACGGACGAGTTTCGCGAGCAGATGGACCGGATGCTTGACCGAGTCGGGCAGGGACCGACCCTGTCTGCGGGAACAAGTCAGGGCTATGTCTGGATGCCCCTGGCTGATATCATCGAGACGGCCGTAGCGCTCGTGCTGCGCATCGAACTGCCCGGGGT
Source organism: uncultured delta proteobacterium (assembly GCA_903843965.1). Classification (GTDB taxonomy): domain Bacteria; phylum Desulfobacterota; class Desulfovibrionia; order Desulfovibrionales; family Desulfovibrionaceae; genus Humidesulfovibrio. The sequence continues at coordinate 177,100 of CAIMRY010000017.1, read as the reverse complement.
GGCGCAGGAGCAGGTGCTGGTCGAGGTGGCCGACGGCGCGCTGGTGGTGCGCGGAGAGCGCCCGCCCGATGCCGATTCCCGCGCCGACTCCCGCGCCGGCTCCGGGGTCAGCGATGACGCGGACACGGTCTATCATCTGATGGAGCGCGCCCACGGCGCCTTTGCCCGGCGCTTTCCCTTGCCGGAGGATGCGCACGGCGAGGGCATCAGCGCTGTCCTGCGCGAGGGGCTTCTGACCGTCACCGTGCCCAAGCGCCGCCCGGCGGCCCCGGCCCGGCGCATCCTGCTGCTGGACTAGCCCAGTCAGCAAACGGGGCTTCCCCGGTTGCGCACACGGAACCAATTCAGTCCATTATTCTTTTTCACCTGCGAGCGGATGCCCGCAGCCCAAGGCCTCCGGCTAGTCAACCAGAAAATCAACCAGCATTGCATATGGTTGTAGATGTTCGTAGTCGGAAACTACGTAAAGCGACCTGCCGCCACGCCTTTCCGGGCGCAGGCCGCTGGTCTGTGGGAACCCTGAAAATTCGGTCTGGAAGGGTCGCATGCAACCAAGCCTGGGCAGGCGCAGACTGGCTGTTGCGGTGTCCATGGGTCCAGATGTTTCACAGGTTTCATGCAGGGTGCGGAAATGATCAGTGCTGAAATCCCGTCTTATTTTGAGTAATCCGGCGAAAAACGAACCCGTGCCTGTGCAGAAATCTTTACACAGGTTGCCTCGGCAATGCCTTGATGCGAGGATTAACCTAGGCGGCGCAAGCGTTCCGCGTATGCAGCGTTTTGCCTCGGACTGCTTTTTGTTTTCATGAATGCAATGAAGTCGGCAGGTTATGTTGTAGAGAACAGCGGTCTGTCCTGGGCTGCTTCCGGCCTGAGCCAGCGTTGTCCTGGACCCGCCCAAAGCGTAGACCTGCCTCCATGAACGCGGACCTCTGGCCAAAATTGCTTCTTATCCTCGAAAATCGACTCGACCAGGGATTATTCACCCTCTGGATCAAGCCGCTTGACGCCAAGGTCGTGGACAACGTCCTGCACCTGTCCGCCCCCAACGAGTTCGTTGCCGCCTGGGTGCGCGACCGCCTGCTGGAGACCATCCGCGAGGCGGTGCTCGAACTCACGGGCCGCCGCCCCGAGATCCTGGTCAGCGTGGACCCGCGCCGCCCGGTGCTCCAGACCCCGGCGCAGACCCCGGCCCGCCCGGCGGTGGAGCATCTGGCCCTGCCCCTGGGCCATGCGCCCCGGGTCGAGTCTCTGAACCGCTGGCGCTTCCGCTTCGACGACTTTGTGGTCGGCCCGTGCAACGAGCTGGCCTGCGCCGCGGCCAAGGGCATCTGCAACGACTCCCTGGACACGGACCACCTGTTCCTCAGCGCCGGGCCGGGCCTGGGCAAGACCCACCTGCTGCACGCCATCGGCCGCCACTTGGCCGAGCGTTCCAACCGCAGCCGGGTGTCCATCGCCTGCCTCTCGGCCGAGGAGTTCACCACGCGCCTGGTGCTGGCCATCAAGGCCCGCGAGGCCGCGCGCTTCAAGGCCGAATTCCGCGAGTCCGTGGACGTGCTGCTCCTGGAGGACATCCACTTCTTCCAGGGCAAGGGCAAGCTCCAGGAGGAGCTCTTGCTGACACTGAAGGCCCTGCAGCAGCGCGGCTGCAAGGTGGTGCTCACCAGCTCGTTCCTCCCGCGCGAGCTCTCCGACGTGGACCCGCAGCTCGTGTCCTGCTTCGCCTCGGGTTTCATGGCCCTGATGCAGGCCCCGGACTACGCCACCCGCGAGGAGATCATCCGCCGCAAGTCCAAGGCCCTCCAGGTCCAGGTGCCGGACAACGTCACCGGGCTCTTGGCCGAGCGGCTGACCACGGACATCCGCCAGCTGGAGAGCTGTTTGAACAATCTGGTGCTCAAGGCCCGGCTGCTGGGCCAGCAGATCACCGAGGAGCTGGCCTGGCAGGTGCTGGAGAACTACGCCGTGCAGACCCCCACGCCCGGCCTGGAGCGCATCGTGGCCTTTGTCTGCAAGACCTACGGCATCGACGAGAACGAGCTGAAGTCCAAAAGCCGCAGCCAGCAGACCGTGCTGGCCCGCAACACCGCCTTCTACCTGTGCCGCCGCCACACGGATCTCTCCCTGGCCGCCATCGGCGACCGCCTGGGCCGCAAGCACTCCACGGTGCTCAAGGGCATCATCCAGGTGGAGCGCGAAATCGCCCACCAGACCCCGCTGGGCAGGCAGATCGGCAACACCGTGGACCGTCTCCTGGTCTAGTCGGCGTCGCCCTTTCACAGGCCGTTTTTCCGGCCGAACATCAGTGGATTGCTGAAACGGATTGCCGAACGCGTCAGCCGGAGCGCCGCCTGCCAGCCGGAGGGCCGCCTGTCAGCCGGTGCGCCGCCTGTCAGACCGCTCGGCTGCCCCGATCGAGGACGGCCTGGGCCTCGACCGCGTCCAGGCCGCGTCCGGCGGCGATGGCCGCGAGGTTGTCCTCGGCGTCGGAGGCGCGCAGATACACGGGCTCAAGGGCTTGGAGCCCATAGGCCGCGCGGCTGGCCAGGTCGAGCAGGGCGGATGGGCGCGGGGCGTCCCAAAGGGCGGGCAGCAGGCGCAGGCCAGGATCCCGCCCGGCCAGCTCCTCGAAAAAGGGCAGGTTCCGGCGCAGGCCGCCGCCCAGCAGGCGCACTGGCCGGGGCAGGGCCGCAAGGAATTCCGGCAGGGCCGCAAGGGCCAACACCTGGGCCGGGCCAAGGGGCAGGGCCTGGTCCCCGCCGCCGCTGAAGGCCTGGGCATAGACCTGCCCCCGCCGCGACCAGACCAGGGCGGCCACAGAGCCTCCGCCTTGCCCCCCGCCTTGCCCGGCGCCTTGCGCGGCGCCTTGACCGCTGGCTTCCCCGCTGCATTGTGCGGCCTCGCAGGCCAAAAGCTCCAAGTGGTTCAGCCCGGCCAGCTCCGCGTCGGTTCCGGCGGCCAGGCCCTGGGCCAGGGCCAGGGACATGCGCAGGCCCGTGAAGCTGCCGGGGCCCACAACGCAGGCGATGCGCCGGATGTCCCGCGCGGCCAGGCCCAGGCTGTCCAGCACCTGGCGGATGCCCGGGGCCAGGAAGCGCACGGCGCTGCCGGGCACGGTCCATTCCTGCGCGGCCAGAGGCGCAACGCTTTCGTCCCCGCCCCCGTCATCCAGGCCGCCGGGCGCGATGCGGCCCAGGGCCAGCTGCAGGCGCTCGTCGGCCCCGTTCAGGGCCAGCAGCAGGCCGGGCTCACTCAAGCAGTCGGCGCAGGTCATTGTAGGTCGCCAGGATCATGAGCGCCGCCAGCATGGCGATGCCCACGCGGATGGCTGCGGAACGCGCCCGCACGCCTAGCGGCCTGCGCGTCACGGCCTCCAGGCCGAAGATGACCAGGTGCCCGCCGTCGAGCACCGGGATGGGCAGCAGGTTCACAAAGCCCAGGTTGGCCGAAAGGGCGGCCGTGAGGGCGATGAGCCCGACAATGCCGCTCTGGGCCTCGCGGCTGATGAGCTGGGCGATGAGGATGGGCCCGCCGATGGAGTCGGCCGGGATGACCCGCTCGATCATCTTGATCAGCGCGGTGACCATGTTCACCACGGCCCGCCAGGTCTCCTTGCCGGAAACCTGGAGGCTCTGGGCCGCGCCCAGCTCCAGGGTGACGATCTTCTTGGCCGCCACGATGCCCATCATGGGCGTGGACACGGTTTCGCCAAAGATGTTTTTGCGCGGGCGCATTTCCGGGGTCACGCTCAGGGTGATGCGCTGCTTGCCGCGCAGGAGCTCCAGCACCAGGCTGTGGCCCTGGGAGCCCTGGACCCGTTCAGTCAGGTCCTCCCAGAAGGTGATGGGATGGCCGTCCACGGCGAGCACGCTGTCGCCCGGGAGGATGCCGGACTGGGCCGCCGGGGAGTCGGGCAGGACCTGATCGACGTCCGGGGCCAGGCCCATCTGTCCCTGGGTGGCGAAAAGCACCCAGAACAGGCCCCAGGCCAGCAGGAAGTTGGCGATTGGTCCGGAGGCCACCACGGCCATGCGCTGCCACACCGGCCGGGCGGAAAAGAGCAGCGCCTTGGGGAAGGCCGGGTCCTCCTCATTGTCCGGGGATTCTCCGGCCAGCATGACGTAGCCGCCGAGCGGCACGGCGCAGAGCCGGTACTCGGTCATGCCCCAGGTGAAGGAGAAGATCTTGGGGCCGAAGCCCAGGGCAAAGGCCTTGACCCCGATGCCAAGGCTGCGGGCCATGAGGAAGTGCCCGAGTTCATGGAAAAAGATGAGGCCCCCCAGGACCAGAAGAACGGCAATGGCTCCCACGTGCAACTCCTCGTGCGTCCGGGCGGGACGCCTTGTTCAACTGTTCAGTCGGCGGCGGCAAGGGTCTCGCGCCGCGTGTCGGCGTCGGCGTTGATGAGTTCCGCCGCGCCGCAGTGTTCCGGCAAGGCCGCGTGCCGGGCCAGGGCAGCCTCGATGAGCCGGGGGATGTCGAGAAAGCGGATGCGTCCCTTCAAAAACAGGTCAACAGCCACCTCGTTGGCGGCGTTGAGGGCCACAGGGTGGCTGTGGCTGGCCGCAAAGGCCGCCTTGGCCAGGCCCAGGCAGGGGAACAGAATCTCGTCAGGGGCCTCGAATGTCAAGTTCGGCGCGTTCGCCAGGTCCAGCCGGGGCATGGCCAGGGCCACGCGGCGCGGGAAGCACAGGCTGTGGGCGATGGGGATGCGCATGTCCGGCACGCCCAGGTGCGCCAGCTGCGAGCCGTCCACGTACTCCACCAGGGAGTGCACGATGCTCTGCGGGTGCACCAGCACGTCCACGCGGCTGACGGGCAGGCCATACAGGTGGCAGGCCTCGATGACCTCCAGGCCCTTGTTCATCAGCGTGGCCGAGTCGATGGAGATCTTGGCGCCCATGCTCCAGTTGGGGTGCTTCAGCGCCTGGGCCGGGGTGACGGCGGCGAGGAAGGCCGCGTCGCGTCCGTGAAAGGGCCCGCCCGAGGCCGTGAGGATGAGCCGGGCCAGGTCCTCGTCGCCGTTATGCCCGCACAGGGCTTGGAACAGCGCGTTGTGCTCGGAGTCCACGGGCAGGATGACAGCGCCCGAGGCCCGGCAGGCATTGCGGATGAGCCGACCGCCCAGGACCAGGCTCTCCTTGTTGGCCAGCGCGATGCGCTTGCCCGCCTTGGCGGCGGCAAGGGTGGGCAGAAAGCCCGCCGCGCCCACAATGGCCGAAAGCACCAGATCGACCCCGGCCATGGCCGCCACGTCCTCAAAGGCCGAGGGGCCGACCAGTATCTCCGGCGCGTAGCCCGCAGGCAGCAGGCCCTTGAGTTTGGCGGCTGCGGCCTCGTCGAGCACGGCCAGCACGCCGGGGAGGAAGGCTGCGGCCTGTTCGGCCAGGCGCGCGGCGTTTTTGCCTCCGGTGAGCGCGGCCACGCGGAACAGGGCCGGGTGCTGGGCCACCACGGACAGGGCGCTGACCCCGATGGAGCCGGTGGAGCCCAGGATGGCCAGGCTGCGGGGAAAGGGCAGCTCGGGCGCGTGCGTGGGCCAGAGGGAGATGTACGTCTTCACGTCAGGGCCTTATTGGGGGAAAAAGGGCAGGGCCAGCCGCAGCAGCACGTAGCAGGGCAGGGCCAACAGCAGGCTGTCGATGCGGTCGAGCAGGCCGCCGTGGCCGGGCAGAAGCGCGCCCGAGTCCTTGACCGCCAGGCTGCGCTTGAGCGCGGACTCGAAGAAGTCGCCCATCTGGGCGGAGATGTTGAGGAGCGCGCCCAGGACCAGCCAGGCCCACAGCGGGGCCTGGCCCAGGCGCAGGCCATAGGCCGCCACGGCCAGCATGCATCCGGCCAGCCCGCCGATGCTCCCGGCCCAGGACTTCTTGGGGCTCACCTGGGGCCAGATCCTGCGTTTGCCCAGCCAGGTTCCGACATAGAAGGCCGCCGTGTCGGACACGGTGGTCGAGAGCACAACCAGGATGATCTCGCGGGTGGAGAGCAGCAGGAAGAACTGGAGCATGAGCGGCAGGTAAGCCAGGGAGCAGAGCAGGATCAGCTCGTCGGTGAATTGTGCGGCGCGCGCGCCTGGCTCCCCGCGCCTCTGGGCCCGGCTGTAGCGCACGAGAAAGCGCAGGGCCAGGATCCAGAAGCAGGCGGCAAAGGCCCACAGGGCGGCGGTCGGGCCGCCCGCCTGGGCCGCCAGGACCATGGCCGCGCCCAGGGCCACGGCGGTGATGCGCAGGTTCGTGTGCCCGGCTCCGGGCCGGAACATGGCCGTGAACTCCCACTGGCCAAGGCCGCACAGGGCCAGAAGCAGCAGCGTGACCAGCACGCCGCCCTGCCACAGGGCCAAGGTCACAAGGGCCACAGCGAGGCCTGCGGTAAGGATGCGTTGCTGGTGCGGTGTCGCCTGCACGAAAACTCCTGGTAGGGGATAAGCGCCCGGTCGCGCCAGCCCTGTGTACGCGATTCTGTTGCTGCGGGCAACCTGGGGCTTTCCTCTTTCCTTCTGCCACGTTGGTGTGGTACGTATATGTGGGTGCGAACCTTCGTGACCTTTACCGCCAAGCAGACGTTTTTGTGGGGTGCGCATGATTGATGAGCCCATTGATGAGATCATTGATGAGCCGAACGGTTCGCCGAGCGCGTGCGCCGGGCCAGCGCCGGGGCTGGAGACGGCCACGGTGGAGGATCTGCGCGAGCAGGTCAACCGGCTGAACCGGCAGATGCACCGGCTTTCGGAGATCGGCCTGGCCCTCTCGGCCGAGCAGGACCGCAACCGGCTCCTGGAGATGATCGTGGAGCTGGCGCGCAACCTCACCTATGCCGATGCGGGCACCCTGTACATCGTGGACCCCACGGGCAAAAAACTGGAGTTCGTGGTGCTCCAGAACGACACCATGAACGTGCGCCTGGGCGGCACCAGCGGCAATCCCGTGACCCTGCCCCCGGTGTCGCTGTACAAGGAGGGCGGCGAGCCCAACCACGCCAACGTCTCCTCCCACGTGGCCCTGACCCGCGAGTACGTCAACATCGACGACGTCTACTGCGCGGAGGGCTTCGACTTCACCGGCACGCGCGGCTACGACAAGTCCACGGGCTACCGCTCCCAGTCCATGCTGGTCATGCCCATGGAGAACCACGAGCACGAGATCATCGGCGTGCTGCAGCTCTTGAACGCCAAGGACAAGGACACCGGACAGGTGGTGGGCTTTTCCCAGGAGCGGCTGGAGGCCGTGCGCTCCCTGGCCTCCCAGGCCGCCGTGGCCCTGACCAACACCCAGCTCATCAACGGGCTCAAGGCCCTGTTGTACTCCTTCATGCAGTCCATCGCCGCCGCCATCGACGCCAAGAGCCCCTACACCAAGGGCCACATCGACCGCGTGGTGGACCTGACCATGCGCATCGCCGAGACCATCAACGCCCAGGACAGCGGGCCGTATGCCGGCGTGCACTTCAGCGTCGACGAGATGGAGGAGCTGAAGCTGGCGGCCTGGATGCACGACGTGGGGAAGATCACCACGCCGGTGCACGTGGTGGACAAGTCCACCAAGCTGGAGGCCATTGTCGACCGCATCGACTTCATCCGCACGCGCTTCAAGTTCATCGGCAAGGCCCTGCAGGCCGAGCTTTTGGAGAAGCTGCTGGAGATGGCCGGGCGCGGGGCCGCGCGCACGGAGATGTTCGCCGTGACCGAGGAGATGGAGAAGCGCCGCCAAGACCTGGAGGAGGACCTCGCGTTCATCGAGTCCTGCAACAAGCCCGGCGAATTCATGAGCGACGAGCGCATCACCCGGGTCAAGGACATCGCCGCGCGCACATACGACGACGGCGGTGAGCAGAAGCCCTGGCTCTCCGAGAACGAGGTCATGAACCTCTGCATCCGCAAGGGCTCCCTCAACGATGCCGAGCGCAAGATCATCGAAGACCACACCGTGGTCACCATGGACATGCTGGGACGCCTGCCCTTTCCCAAGCGCCTGTCGCGCATCCCGGAATTTGCCGGCAGCCACCACGAAAAGCTTGACGGCACCGGCTACCCCAACCACATCGGCGGGGACGCCCTGTCGCTGCAGGCGCGCATCCTGGCCGTGGCCGACGTGTTCGAGGCGCTCACCGCTGCGGACCGGCCCTACAAGCAGCCCATGAAGCTGTCCCAGGCCGTGAAGATTCTGGGCTTCATGGTCAAGGACAAGCACGTGGACGCGGACGTGTTCGGGCTGTTCCTTGAAAGCGGGGTGTACAAGGACTACGCCGAGGCGCACCTGAAGCCCGAGCAGCGCGACGAGGTGCCCATGCCGGGCGGCCCGCCGCCAGCACCGGCAGGCGCTCCGACAACCGCACCGGCAGGCGACGCCGCCCCGGCCAAGGGCTAGGGCGCGCACAGGCCAGGGCCGGTCGTTTCAGCCCGGCGGCCTCCTGACGGTCTTGCGCCGGTGAGCCCGCGCACCTGCGGACCAAGAGCCAAAAGAAAAGCCAGCGGGTTGCCCGGCTGGCTGAGTGGATGCTGCCCGCTACGCCCTGGTTACAGCAGCTTCAGGCACGTCTTGACGCTGACCTTGACTCCAGAGCCGGACCTCTGCTTCCGCTCCGCTTGACTTGTGTACGACTACTGGTACAAGTCGGCTGAGAAAGGAGGCCCGCCATGGACGCCATCACCTATTCCGCCGCCCGCAAGAAGCTTGTCGAGACCATGGAGCGCGTGTGCGACAGCCACGAGCCCATCATCGTGACCCGGCGCAACGCCCGGCCCGTGGTCATGATGAGCCTGGAGGACTATGGCGCCATCGAGGAGACGGCCTATCTGCTGCGCAGCCCGGCCAACGCCGCGCGCCTGCGGGAGAGCATCAGCCAGGCCGAGTCGGGGCAGGCCGTGGCCCGCCCCCTGCCGGAGCCATTGCCGGAGCCATTGCCGGTGCAATTGACGGTGCCATTGACAAAGCCGTGAAGCTCCTGGCCTGGACCCCCAACGCCTGGGAGGACTACCTCTACTGGCAGGCCCATGACAAGGCCATGGTGCGGAAAATCAACACGCTGGTCCAGGAGGCCTTGCGCACGCCGTTTGCAGGCCTGGGCAAGCCCGAGGCGCTACGGTTCGACCTGGCGGGCAAGTGGTCCCGCCGCATCAACGCCGAACACCGGCTGGTGTATCTGGTGGATGGCGAGCGGCTTGTCATTCTGCAATGCCGGTACCACTATTGAATGATACGCCAGCGCCGCGCGTAGCGCCTGCGTCGTCCACAACGGAGGGCGCAGCCAAGTAAGGTTAGCCCGCGCCGCGGTAGATCAAGAGCCAAAAGAAAAGCCAGCGGGCGAACCCGCTGGCTTTTGCGTGTGCGGCGACCCGCCTTGAGCGGGCTACAGCAGCTTCAAATAGGTCTTGACGATGACCTTGAGCCCGAAGCCGGGAAAGTTCACGCGGAACTTGTCCGGCGGAATCTCGGCGATGATTTTCCCCTGCCCGAAGATCTTGTGCTCGCATAGGCCGAGCTTGGTGGTCGCGCCATCCATGGCCGATTTCGGCGCGGGTGCGGCGGCATAGGCCGTGTGCGGGGCGGCCGCCGCGCTGATGGGCCGCGCTCCGGGCGCGTAGGCCGGGCGCTGGGGCGGAACCGGCAGCACCACCGGCGCCAGGCGCTCGTCGGACCTGTCGATGAACCTGTCTCCGGCGCTGTCTCCGGCCCCGGATTCCAGCACCGAGAGCACGCGCTCGTCCCTGCGGCGCAGCCCGCCGGTGAAGGTCTCCACCAGACGCTCAGCGACGGAATCCGGCAGCTCCTGCACAAAGGGGCTGGGCTGGGCCGGTTCGCGGCAGTTGTTGAAGCGGTTGTACAGGGTGCCGGGCACCAAAAGCGCCAGCTCATCCTTGGCCCGGGTGCAGGCCACGTACATCAGCCTGCGCTCCTCCTCCATGTCCTCCTGGCGCTGCATGGCCTTTTTGGACGGGAAGCGCTCCTCCACCAGGTCGATGATGATCACCGCGCGCCACTCCAGGCCCTTGGCCGAGTGTACGGTGGAGAGCACCACCGCGTTCGACGCGTCCTCGTCCTCCGAGGGCGAGCCGTCCAGGCACAGGTCGGCCAGGAACTCCTCGATGGTCTGGTAGTTCACCGCAATCTGGGCCAGCTGCTCCAGGCCCGCCTGGCGCTTGGGGTAGTCGTCCGGGTAGGTCTGGATGAGCAGCGGGGCATAGTGGCTCATGGCCCGGTCCAGGGCCGCCGCCGGGGCGTGGTTCAGGCGGCGCAGGGCGTCCAGCTCGGCCAAGAGGCCGGGCAGGTCCGGGAACCGCCGGGCCAGCGCCTCCAGGGCCTTGGCCTCGCCCGCCACCACGGCCTGCGCAATCTTGGACGCGGTCTTGCCGCCCACGCCCTTGAGCAGGCCCAGCACGCGCTGCCAGGCCAGCATGTCCGCGCCATTGGCGGCCAGGCGCAGGTAGCACAAGACGTCCTTGATGTGCGCGGCCTCGTGGAAGCGCACCCCGCCGTACTTGCGATAGGGCAGGCCAGCGCGGGTCAGCGCCACTTCCAGGGAATAGGACTGGTACCCGGCGCGGAAGAGCACGGCGATCTCGTGCAGGGGGTGGCGGCCGGCCATGTCCGCGATGAGGCTGACGGCCTGGGCGGCCTGGGACTGGTCGCTGTGGGTCTGGATGATGCGCGGCCGCGTCCCACCGGTGCGGGCGGCGTAGAGATGCTTGTCGAACTTGTGCGCCGCGCCGGAGAGCACGCAGTTGGTCAGGTCGAGGATGGGCTGCACCGAGCGGTAGTTCTTCTCCAGGCGGATGAGTTTGACGTCCTTGAAGATCTGCGGGAACTCCAGAATGTTGGCCACAACGGCCCCGCGAAAGGCGTAGATGGACTGGGCGTCGTCGCCCACGGCCATGACGTTGCCGCTGCGGCCAGCCAGCAGGCGCACCAGCCGGGCCTGCACCAGGTTGGTGTCCTGGTACTCGTCGACCATGACAAAGGGATAGCGGCGGCGTAAGGAGTCCTTGATCTCCGGGTGCGCCACCAGGAGATTCTCCAGGCCGAAGAGCAGGTCGTCGTAGTCCATGAGCCCCTGGCTGCGCTTGGCCTTTTCGTATTCCCCGGCCAGGCGCTCGATGTCCGCCTGGTAGGGCAGCAGGTGGTAGGCCTCGCGGTCCAGGATGGCCGCGATGGAAAGCTCCTTGTTGCGGGACTTGGTGATGGTGTCGGCCAGGGTGGCGCGCTTGGGATAGGAGCGGTCGCCCCGGCCCAGGTCCAGGTGGGCTTTGAGTTCGCCGAGAAGATCCTCGCAGTCGCCCCGGTCCATCAGCGTCAGGCCCTGGGGATACCCGGCCTCCAGGGCGTGGCGGCGCAGCACGCCGTAGGCGAAGGAGTGGAAGGTGCCGCCGCTGGCCCCGGTGAGCGGGCGGCCCATGATGCTCCCGGCCCGGTGCAGCATCTCCAGGGAGGCGCGCCGGGTGAAGGTCAGCAGCAGGATGTTTTCCGGCGAGACGTGCTCCTGAGCCAGCCGGGCCAGCCGGTAGACGATGGTGCGCGTTTTCCCGCTGCCCGCGCCCGCGATGCACAGCATGGGGCCGTGCACGTGCATCACAGCCTCCAGCTGGGCCGGGTTCAGCTCGCGCTCAAAATTTATGCTCATGCGTTCCTGCCCCTGTGCCGCCGCTGGTTCGCCGGGGGTCCGTTCATGCGTGTGCGTTGTGCGTCGTTGCGCGTACGTCTTCGCGCTGCGTTGCCGCGAAGGGTTTCCGTCCGGGTGTCGACGCCCATGTGTTGTCGCGCGCGGGTCAGCGCCAAACGATCAACGCCAAAAAATCAGCGCCAAAAGGTCAACGCCAGCGTGCCGGTGCCAGTCTGCCAGCGTTAGCGTATCAACGCCAGTGAGTAACCGCCTACGCGACGATCCCGCCAAAATGCCCGCCCGCGCCAAAATGCTCCAGGACGAGCTGGCCCACGTCGCGCACGCGCGCTGGCGTGGCCCCGCCGGTGTCGCAGAAAATGGCGTCCTCGGGCCGGTGCATGCCGAAACGCCCGCACAGGCCGTAGATTCCCCGGCGGTCGAACTTGGCCTTGAGGTCAAAGCCCGGCTCCGGCACGCAGACCAGATCCGGCTGTCCGCTCGGCGCTGGGCCTGTGGACGCCGTGGCGTACAGTTCGCGACCGTCGAGCACCCTGTTCATGACCCGCTGGCCCTCCCAGGTCAACCCCAGGAGCAGGGCGGTCAGGTCGCGCTTGAGCGCGTGCTCGTCGGCCTCGGCCACGCGTCCTCGTGAGAAGCGGTCGTGGCTGTGCAGGTACACCCGGCCAGGGTCCAGGGCAAAGGCCCGGCTGTCCGCGCTGATCACGCCCGCGTCCCACTCGTCGCGGCCCGGACGGGAGAGGCGCAGGAACCCGGCGTCCAGGAGCACGCGGTTGAGGTCCACCTCCTGGACCAGGGAGCAGAAGCCGTGGTCCGCCAGCACCAGCAGACGCTTGGGGCCGGGCAGGGCGTCAAAGCGCTCCAGCACCGCGCCGATGAGCGCGTCCCACTGGACCAGGAAGGCCAGGCAGGCCGCGTGCAGCGGGTGGCCGGGGCGCTCCACCGCCGGGAACAGGAAGTGGAACAGCCGGTCGGTCTCGGTGAGCACGCAGACGAACAGGTCCCAGGCCAGGTCCGGCCAGAGCAGGTTCAGCGCGGCCCGGCGCGCGTCCAGCGACTGCCGCAACTGGCCCAGCAGATAGCCGGGGTCGCTTGAGCCGCGCGTTGTGTCGCCCTCGATGCGGTAGCCAGCGGCCTTGAGCGGGCCGAGCAGGAACGGCGGGTACACGGCGGCATCCAGGCTGGGGGCCACGAACCCGGCCACGAGCATGCCGCGCAAGGGCCTGGCCGGGGCCATGTTCGGCAGGTTCAGCACCCGGGAGACCAGCCCGCGCTCGCCCAGGCGGTCAAAAATGGTCGGCGCGCGCACGTCGCTGAAATTGGCGATGCGCAAGCCGTAGCTGGCCGGGTCCAGGAGCGTGAAGCCGTACACCCCGTGCTCGCCGGGGCCGACTCCGGTGAAGAAGCTCGTCCAGTTGACGGGCGAAAGCTCGGGCAGCTCGGCTTCGATGCCGCCCGCAAAGGCCGCCAGGCGCGCCAGGTTCGGCAGGCGTTCCGGATAGTTGCTGGCGAGGGCCTTGGCCAGGCGCAGCGGCAGGCCGTCCAGGCCGAGGACGAGCAGGCGCGAACGGTTCATGGCTTGCTGCCGGTGGTGGAAGGACAGCCTCCGGCGGCCAAGCCAGCGGCAATGAAAGGTATACCCTCCGGGGGCCAGGGGGCCTGAGGCCCCCTGGGACCCCCCAAATGGGGATTCCAAAGGGCCTCAGGCCCTTTGGCCCCCGGAGGGACATTCTCCACTCTACACCAGCTCCACTTCATATTTCTGCATGAACGACACCGGGTTGTACGACAGCTTGGCCTTGCGCAGGCCTTCGTCGCCCAGGTCCTGTTCGCGGTTCACCAAGCTGAAGCGGTCCTCCTGGGCGGCCAGGAAATGCTTGTTGATGGCCTGGTAGATGCCCTTGAAGCGCGTGTCGCCCTTTTCAAAGTGGATGACGATGGTGTTTTGGTTCAGGCATTCGCCCACGGTATAGGCGATGACCTTGCCACCCACGCGGATGGTGCCGCCCGTGAGGTGCCCCAGGCGGTCGAAATTTTTGAGCACGCGGGAGATGGCCTGGTTTTCGGCCACCAGGGCCTCGGAGGGGTGCTCCTGCCAGCCGTGCCACTCGGCCTGCATGTCCAGCACCTCCTCCACGCAGTCGGCCTGCATGGGCGTGTACTCGAACATGTTGGCCTTTTCGAACTGGTTCAACAGATTCTTTTTCTTGTGGAACTTGTTGCCCTTGAGCTCGACCAGATCCGGCACGGAATAGACGTAGTCGAAGTGGTCGCGGGCCTCCACGGCGCGCAGGCGCGGGCCAAAGGCCTGCCGCCAGATGCCGAGCAGGGTCTCGGGCACGCGGATGAAGCGCTGCGGCCCGGCCAGGCAGGGCAGAGCGGCCCAGTCCACCTTGGTCCAGTCACCCACCGGGGCCCAGAACATCTCCTGGGGCAGGGTCTGCTTGATCCACACCAGGCCGCCCTCGAAGCGCCACGCAAGGCCGTAGTGCTCGGCCCAGCCGTAGAGGTTGGCGAAGGCGTAGTCCGAGGTCACCTCGGGACAGGCGCACAGGGCGGTCTTGAAGGCGTCCTGGTGCTTCAGGCAGATGTGTTCGAAAGGCTCGCAGTTGCTCATCAGGTGTTTCCGTTGCGTTTGCCGGGCATGGCGAAGCGCTGCCAGTCCCAGCGGGTGAAGATGTACAGCAGGATTGCCGCCTGGACAGCCTGGGAGGCCAGCATGGAGATCCACACGCCCGTGGCCCGGCCCAGCACCAGGTGCCCCAGGATGTAGGCCAGGGGCAGGCGCACCAGCCAGGTGCCCGCGCCCATGCCCAGCAGGTTGTACAGCGTGGCCCCGGCCCCGCCCAGCGCCCCGGCCAGGATCATGGTCGTGAGGGTGAAGGGGATGGCCAGCATGTTCCAGGTCAGGTAGTCCAGGGCCTGGGCCTTGACCTCGGGGTTGGGCGCCAAAAATCCGGTCAGGGGGCCGAGCACGGTCCACAGCAGCAGCGTGAAGGCGCAGATGCCCACCAGCCCGATGCCCAGGATGCGCAGGCCCACGCGCCGGGCCTCGTCTGGCCTGCCTGCGCCCAGAAAATGACCCACCAGGATGCTGGCCGTGAGGTTCAGGGCAAAGGCGGGCAAAAAGAGCAGGGACTCGATGCGCGTGCCTGCGGCCATGCCCGCCAGGGCCATGACGCTGCCCTCGGGCAGGCTGGCAGTGATGGCGAAAAGCACCAGGTAGCCGGAATGCCAAACGATCTGCATGAGCCCGGCAGGCCAGGCCACCTTGAACAGGTAGGGGTAGGCGCAGCGCACCCAGCGCCACGGCGCGAAGATCTGGCGGCGCAGGGTGCCGTCGCGGCGCAGCATGTACAATCCGTAAACCATGCCCAGGCTGATGGACCAGAAGGTGGACCAGACCACGCCCGTAACCCCGAGCCTGGGCAGGCCGAACCAGCCCAGGCCGAAGCCCAGGTCGCCCAGGGTGTTCACCACGGTGACCAGGATCATGGCGTAGAGCGGAATCATGACCTTCTTGCGCGAGCGGAACACGGCGTTCTGCACGATGAGCATGTAGTAGGGCGGCAGGGTGTACATGAACACCTTGAGCACGTATTCGGTCAGGGGGGCGATGTCTTGGGGCACCTGGAGCAGGCGCACGAACAGGCCCTTGGTCGGCAGCCCGACCAGCGGGAAGACGAGCCCGAAGACCAGGGACACGAGCAGGCACAGGCCGATGTAGCGTTCGGCGCGCAGCTTTCGGCCCGCGCCCAGCGACTGGCTGATGGCCGCCACGCCGCCGCCCGCCACAGCCGTGGCGATGACCAGGAAGAAGAACAGGGACTGGGTGATGATGCCCAGCGCCGCCTGCAGCCGGTGGTCGATCTGCCCGGCCACCCAGACGTCCACGAACCCGATGAGGAAGTGGAAGACCATCATCAGCATCTGCGGCCAGGACAGGGTCCAGATGAGGCGGGAGGTGCTCTGGGCGGGTTCGGTCTGCATGGGGTCCGTGGGTTTGGGGGTGTATTGCTGCCGCGTCTGGGCGCAAGCGGGTAATGTAGGCACGAATCGCGGTCTGCCAAGGGGCCTTGGCGGGATTTTCTTTGCCTGGAAATAGTGCTATGCTACAAAAAGCACAACTGGCGCCACACGCTATGTACTCTGCAGAACAAAGCGCCAGACAACGGAGGGACCATGAGCCGCACAAGCACATCCGCACAGGGTAGCGGGAATCCTGACAAGCCGGTCCTGCGCGTCCATCTTTGGCTGGAGTCCGAGGGCGGCATGCTTTTCGGCCTGGGCCGGGCGCAGCTGCTGGAAATGGTGGCGCTGCACGGCTCGCTCAACCAGGCCGCCAAGGTTCTGGGCATGAGCTACCGCGCGGCCTGGGGGCGCATCAAACGCACCGAGCAGGCCCTGGGCCAGCCGCTGCTGGTCAAGGCCAGCGGACGAAAGGGCTATGAGCTGACCCCATTGGCGGGTGATCTGGTGCGCGACTTCGCCGTCTGGCACCACGAGGTGGAGGAGTTCGCCCTGGCCCGCGCCCGGCAGCACCTGCCCTGGGACATCAAGGGCTTTGCCGTCAGCCCCGCCATTGAGGAGCCCGGCGTCTAGCTCCCCAGCGCCAGCAGCAAAGAACCTGAATCAAAGAACCAAGAGCAAAGAAAAGGGGCTGCCCTCGGCGTCCGGGCTTTAACAGCTTGCGGACGCCAGGGGCAGCCCCGTTGCGTTGTCTTATCTAGCGCCGGGGACGGCCACGGTCGCGGTCGCCGCCACGGCCACGGTCGCGGTCGCCTTCACGCGCGGGCGGGCGGCGGAAATCGTCGATGTTGACGGTCTCGCCAGCCTGCTCCATGAGCCAGGCCTTGCGCGAGAGACGGATGCGGCCATTGGCCTCCAGCTCAATGACCTTGACCCAGACCTCCTGGCCCAGCTGCAGCAGGTCCTCCACGCGCTCCACACGCTCCATGTCCATCTGGGACACGTGCAGCATGCCCTCGGCTCCGGGCAGAATCTCCACCAGGGCGCCCACTTCCAGGATCTTGCGCACGGTGCCCAGGTAGTTGCGGCCCGGCTCCGGGGTCTGGTCGTAGTATTGCACCATGGCCTTGGCCTTCTTCAGGCTCTCGCTGGTGGGGGCGAAGATGGCCACCTTACCGGAATCCTCGATGTCGATGGACGCGCCGGTCTCGGCGGTGATGGCTTTAATGTTTTTTCCGCCAGGTCCAATAACGCTCCTGATCTTTTCGGGATTGATGAACACCACCTCCATCTGCGGGGCCAGCTCGGAGAGCTGGGGCCGGGGCGCGGCCAGGCACATGGCCATGTGCTCCAGGATGTGCTGGCGGGCGTCGCGGCTCTGGGCCAGGGCGCGGCGCAGCACGTCGTAGGGGATGCCGCTCATGATCTTGATGTCCATCTGGATGCCGGTGATGCCGCGGGCGCTGCCGGCCACCTTGAAGTCCATGTCGCCGAGCGCGTCCTCGTCGCCGAGGATGTCGGTCAGCACGATGTACTCGTCGCCTTCCTTCATCAGGCCCATGGCGATGCCCGCCACAGGCTCCTTGATGGGCACGCCCGCGTCCATGAGCGCAATGCTCGCGCCGCAGATGGTGGCCATGGAGGAGGAGCCGTTGGAGTCCATGACCTCAGAGACCACGCGCAGGGTGAACGGGAAGTCGTCAGGGTTGGGCAGCACCGGGAGGATGGAGCGCTCGGCCAGTGCGCCGTGGCCGATGTCGCGGCGGCTGGGCCCGCGCAGGATGCGCACTTCGCCCACGCAGTACGGCGGGAAGTTGTAGTGCAGCATGAAGCGCTTTGTGTCTTCGCCCACCAGGGTCTCGATGCGCTGCTCGTCGCGGCTGCTGCCCAGGGTGACGACGGCCAGGGCCGTGGTCTCGCCGCGGGTGAACAGGGCCGAGCCGTGGGTCATGGGCAGGGTGCCCGCCTCGATGGACAGGGGGCGCACGGTGGTGGTGTCGCGGCCGTCGATGCGGATCTTTTCGGTCCGCACGCGCTCGCGCACGATCTTCTTCTCCAGGGTGCCGATGATGTTTCCAGCCTGGCGCAGGGCCTCGGAGTCGTCCGGGAACTTGGCGGCCACGGCGTCCATGGCCAGGACCTTGGCGACGGACTTGGCCTCGCGGCGCGGGCCTTTCTCAATCATGGCGAAGGCGGCCTTGAGGCCCGGGGTGGCGATCTCCTCGACAATGGCCTGCACGGCCTCGTCGACAACAGGGGCCACCACTTCAAGCTTGGGCTTGCCCACCAGCCCCCGCAGCTCGTCCTGGATGTCGAACATCGGGGTGAGCTGCTTGTGGGCCCATTCCAGGGCGTCGACTACCAGCTCCTCGCTCACGAAATTCGCGCCGCCCTCGACCATGACGATGGCCTCGCGGGTGGCGGCGAAGATGAGGTTCAGGCTGCTCTCGTTGGTGATCTGCTTGTAGCTGGGGAAGAGCACGAACTCGCCGTTCACGTAACCCACGCGCGCGCCGCAGATGGGGCCCTCAAAGGGCATGTGCGAGAGGTGCAGCGCGGTCGAGGCGCCGGTGATGGCCAGCACGTCGGGGTTGATGGTGTCGTCGGCGGAGAGGACCGTGGCGATGATCTGGACCTCGTCGCGGAA
Organism: uncultured delta proteobacterium; assembly: GCA_903843965.1. GTDB lineage: Bacteria > Desulfobacterota > Desulfovibrionia > Desulfovibrionales > Desulfovibrionaceae > Humidesulfovibrio. The sequence continues at coordinate 158,871 of CAIMRY010000017.1, read as the reverse complement.
GCCCTTCTTGAACAGCGGGCGGATGGGCCGGTCGATCAGGCGGGAGACCAGGGTCTCGCGCTCGCTGGGGCGGCCTATCTCGCGGCGGAAGTAGCTGCCGGGGATGCGGCCTGCGGCGTACGACATCTCCTGGTAGTTGACGGTGAGCGGGAAGAAGCCGCGGTCGATCTCCAGGTGCTGGTTCACGGCTGTGACGTGCACGACGGTGCCGCCGGACTGGACCCAGACGCTGCCGCTGGCCTGCTTGGCCATTTTCCCGGTCTCCATGATGACGTCAAGGCCGCCGACCTTTGTGGTGAGGCGAGTGGGTGCAAAGGGTACTAGCATTGAAGCTCCTATCGATTTGCCGCCCTGACGCTGCTCGTGCCCGGAATTTTAGCCAGCTTGGGGAAGGGCTGTTGCGCGCCGGGCCGGTTCATGGCTCTTGTGCGCGCAAAAACACTTTCCGCAGCCAACTAAAGGGGGGCTTAGGTGAGTCCTGCGTCATGGGCGAGGTTTACGCGGACGCGACCTCCGCGCCCGTGGTGGTTGGTCCGCACGGGCAGGGGCCGAAACCCCCGCCCGCACGGGTCGTTGTACGTGGTCCTACTTGCGGAGACCCAGGCGCTCGATAAGCTCGCGGTAGCGCTGGACATCCTTGCTCTTCAGATACTTCAGAAGCTTCCTGCGCTGGCCGACCATGCGCAGCAGGCCGGTCTTGGAGTGGAAGTCCTTCTTGTGCACCTTGAAGTGCTCGGTGAGATAGGTGATGCGCTCGGTCAAAAGCGCAACCTGCACCTCCGGGGAGCCGGTGTCGCCATCGTGGGTCTTGTAGTCCTCGATGACCTTGGTCTTTCCTTCAGGCGTCATGACCACAGCAGTGTCCTCCTTTGCCGGATGCCGATCAAAGCGGTATCCGGGTAATGCCGGGAGCTTCCCCGATCAGGTCGTCGCGTCGCCTTCCGGCCACAGTCCACGCAGAATCATCCAGCGCAGCATGCCGTCCTTGGGGGTCGCCTGCGCCAGCGCAACCGGTTCGCCGCTTTCCTCGACCAGCATGACCTGCTCCCCGGGCTGCCCCAGAAGCTCTTGTCCGCTTGGTCCGCCCACCGGCAGCCAGGCCCCGTTCTTCACGAGGCCCGCCAGGGTGGGGGAAAGCACGATGGTGTGCCAGTGCGGGAGCATCTTGGCCAGCGGTATGACCCGCTGGGCAAAACGCTCCGGCTCGCCAAGAACCGCATCCAGGCTGTGGGCGTCTGCAAGCCGGTAGGGCTCGCAGGCTTCCCGCGTGAGCTGGGCCAGGGCTGCTCCGCAACCTAGCCGTATCCCCAAGCTGTGGACCAGGGATCGAATGTACGTGCCTGCCTGGCACCGCACCCTGAATCGTGCTGTGGGAAGCTCAATGTCCAGCGGTTCAACCTCGTGTATCTCAATGGTCTTCTCCTTGACCGGCACGTCCTCGCCCTTGCGGGCGAGTTCGTAGAGGGGCCTGCCCTCGTGCTTGGCCGCGGAGTATGCGGGCACCACCTGTTCCGTGAGGTCCTTCCAGGACAGGATGGCGGTCCGCACATCGTCTTGCGAAATATGGTCGAGCGGCGCTTCGGCCACCACCTTGCCTTCCATGTCGAAGGTGTCGGTGGTCAGGCCCAGGCGCATCTGCCCGGAATAGACCTTGTTGCCGCTGGTCAGATACCCGGCCAGCTTTGTGCCCCGGCCAAGCAGCACCAGCAGCACGCCCTCGGCCAGGGGGTCCAGGGTACCGGCGTGGCCGATCTTGCCCTGGCCCAGGCCGTGCTTGATGCTGTTCAGGCACCCGGCGGAGGTCGGCCCGCTGGGCTTGTTCAGCACCAGCAGCCCGTCCAGCTGGCCCTCGCTTCTCTTGCTGCGTCTGCCCACCGTCTACACCAGTCCGAGGCTTTCGCCAAGGGCTTCGATGAGGCGCACCTTGGCCGAGAGGATGTCGGCGCTGATGGTGCCGCCGGAGGCGTTGCGGTGTCCGCCGCCGCCGAACAGCGCGGCCACGGACTGCACATTGTCCGCACCGGAGGAGCGCATGCTGAACTTGAAGCCGCCGTCCGGCTCCTCGCGCAATATGACCGCAGCCCGCGCCCCGCGCAGCCGCCGCAGGAAGTTGACGATCTCCTCGCAGTCGGCCGCGCTTGTGCCGGTGCGCTCCATCATGCCCTGGGTGACAATGGCCACGGCCACCTGGCCGTCATAAAACAGCTCGGTGGTGGCGAAGCTTTCCCCCCACAGGCGGAAGCGGTTCACGCTCCACTGGTTGCGGATCTTGGCGTTGACCGCCCCGGGGTTCAGCCCCTGGCGGATGAGCCGCGCCGCCAACTCCATCACAGCCGGAGTGGTGTTGTCAAAGGTGAAGAAGCCCGTGTCCGTGACGATGCCGAGATAGATGGCCTCGGCCAGGGGGCCGACCATGGGAACCTCAAGCTCGTAGGCCAGGTCGGCGATCATGGCGCACACGGCCGGGTACCTGTCGTCCACCCAGTTGAACTGGCCGAACATGGGGTTGCCCAGGTGATGGTCCACATTGGCGATGGGCCGGGAGGCCATGACCCGGGAAAGCTCGTCGCCCACGCGGTTCGGGCTGCCGCAGTCCAGCACGAAGATCCAGTTGCCCTCGGCCCCGGCCAAGGTGTCGTGGATGGGTCCGGGCAGGGGCAGCCAGTCGAACTGGTGCGGCAGGCCGGAGCGGTTGTACAGGCTGAACTCCTTGCCCATGTGCTCCAGAATGTAGCCCAGGGCCACGGTGGAGCCGATGGCGTCGCCGTCCGGGTTGGCGTGCGAGGCCACCAGAAAGCTGTCCGTCCTGCGGATCAGGTCAGCTATCTGGGTGATCGGGCTTTGCATAGACCATGTCCTCAAGAAAGTCGTCGTGGGCGAAGCGCAGGTCCGGCAGGGAGCGCATGTTCAGCCGCCGGGCCAGGCCGGAACGCAAAAAGCCCTTGGCCTTGGTCAGGCCGTCCAGGGCCTCTTTGCGGCGCTCTTCGCCGCCGCCCACGGTGAAGCTCACCAGAGCGATGCTGATGTCCGCGTTGAGCTTGACCCCGGTGAGGCTGACCAGCTCCAGGCGCGGATCCGCGACCTCCTCCAGGAGCATGGTAGCCAGCTCCCGCAGGATGAGATCGGCCAGGCGGATGGACCGCCTGCTGCCTGAACTTTTCATTTACTCCTCCCCGCTGCTGCTGAACACTTCCGTGTCGCAACGCACAAGCTCCGCCGGGGAAATGGCCTCGACCATGGCGAGCGCCTTGGCCAGGCTGCTTTCCACCCTGGCAGTCTCCCCGGACACGGTGACCACGGCCAGCACCAACTTTTGGTGGGCCTCCTGGGCCTCAACCTCGCCCACGGCGCAGTTGAAGGTGTTGCGCAGCTTCTGCTTCAGGCTCTGGGCCACCTGGCGCTTGCCCTTCAGCGAGTCGTTGCCGTGCAGGCGGAATTCAAGCGTCATCACGCCGATGATCATGCGACCCCGTATTCAGTCCTATTACGCTCCGGCGCAGGCCCTATTCGAGCGTCCTGGCGACTTCCTTGGTCTCGAAGGCCTCGATGACGTCGCCGATCTTGATGTCGTTGAAGTTCTCCAGGCCCACGCCGCATTCGTAGCCCTTGGCCACTTCCTTGGCGTCGTCCTTGAAGCGCTTGAGCGAGCTGAGCGCACCCGTGTAGATGACGATGCCGTCGCGCAGCAGGCGCACCTTGGCCTGGCGGGTCAGCTTGCCGTCGACCACGCCGCAGCCGGCCACCATGCCCACCTTGGGCACGCTGAAGGTCTCGCGCACCTCGGCCTGGCCCAGGTAGACCTCCAGGATGTCCGGGGTCAGCATGCCGCTCATGGCGTCCTTGATCTCGCCCACAAGCTTGTAGATGATGTCGTAGAAGCGGATCTCCACGTGCTCGCTGTCGGCCATGTCCTTGACCTTGGCCGTGGGACGCACGTTGAAGCCGATGATGATGGCCTGGGAGGCCGTGGCCAGCAGGATGTCCGACTCGGTGAGGCCGCCGGTTGCGCCGTGCACCACCTGGATCTTGACCTCTTCGGTGGAGAGCTTGTTCACCGCCTCGGTGATGGCCTCCAGCGAGCCCTGCACGTCGGCCTTGAGCACCAGGTTGAGCGTCTTGACCTCGTTGGCGGGCTTGGACAGCAGGAAGGACTCCAGCGTGAGCTTGCTCTTGCCAACCATGTCCTTTTCGCGCTGCTTGGCGGCCCTGGTCTCGGCGATGCGGCGGGCCACCTTGTCGTCGGCCACGACCACGAACTCGTCGCCGGCCTCGGGCACCACGTCAAAGCCCTGGATCTCGACGGGAATCGCCGGTCCGGCCTGCTTGATCTTGCGGCCCTGGTCGTTGAACATGGCGCGCACCTTGCCGTGCACGGTGCCGCAGACAAAGGCGTCGCCGTTCTTCAGGGTGCCGTCCTGGATGAGCACGGTGCCCAGCGGGCCGCGTCCCTTGTCCAGCTTGGCCTCCACGATGTGCCCGCGCGCGGGCTTGGCCGGGTTGGCCTTGAGCTCCAGCACCTCGGCCTGGAGCACGATCATTTCGAGCAGTTCGTCCAGGCCGATGCGCTGCTTGGCCGAGACATTGGCGAAGATGGTGGTGCCGCCCCATTCTTCCGGCACGAGGTCGAACTCGGCCAGCTCGCGCTTCACGCGGTCGGGGTTGGCGCCTTCCTTGTCGATCTTGTTCACCGCGACCACGATGGGCACGCCTGCGGCCTTGGCGTGGTTCACGGCCTCGCGGGTCTGGTCCATCACGCCGTCGTCGGCGGCGACCACGAGCACCACGATGTCCGTCACCTGTGCGCCGCGGGCGCGCATGGCGGTGAAGGCCTCGTGGCCCGGGGTGTCGAGGAACACGACCTCGCCCCGTGTGGTGGCCACGTGGTACGCGCCGATGTGCTGGGTGATGCCGCCCGCCTCGCCCGAGGCGATGCTGGTCATGCGGATGGCGTCCAAAAGCGAGGTCTTGCCGTGGTCGACGTGGCCCATGATGGTGACCACCGGCGGCCTGGGCTTCAGGTCCTCCACGGTGTCCGGGCTGCTGGCGGACAGGAACTCCTGCTCATCAAAGGAGACGTTCTCCACCTCGTGCCCGAACTCGTTGGCGAGCAGGGTGGCGGTGTCCATGTCCAGCGCCTGGTTGATGGTGGCCATGACGCCCATGGCGAACAGGGCCTTGATGATGGCCTGGGCCTTGACGCCCATCTGGTGCGCCAGGTCGGACAGTCGGATGTGCTCGTCGATGCGGATCTTGCGCTTGCCGACGGGCTTGATCTCCTCGCGCTGCTCCACGCCGCCGCGGTGCTTCTTGCCCCGGCGCGAGGACTTGAGGCGCATGGGCGACTCGCCGTCCTCGGACACAACGGGCGCAGGGGCGAAGTTGGTCTTCTTCTTGGCGGCCGCGCCTGCGGCCTTGCGGCGATCCTCTTCGCTGCCGCCGCCCGGGGTGAATTCCACCACGCGATGCGGCTTTCTGCGGGCGCGGTCCTCGCCTTCCTTGGGCGGAACCACCGGCGCGATGCCAGCCCCGCCTGGAGCGGCAGGACGCTGCTGGCCGTAGCTGCTGCCAGGAGCGCTGCTGGGCGGTCGCTGCTGGCCGTAGCTGCTGCCTGGGGCGCTGCTGGGCGGACGCTGGTAGCCGCCTGGTGCGGGCGGACGCTGACCCTGCGCGCCGCCGCCGTAGCCGCCGCCGCGAGGGCCGTCGGCCTGGGGGCGAACGCCGCCGGGGTGCGGGGTGTAGGGCCGTGCGCCGCCGTCATGGCCGGCGGAGAATTCAGGACGCCTGGACGCGGGCTGCGGCGGCGGCGGAGTGCTGCCGGGCTCGGGCCGGGAGATGATGCGCACCTGGGGCGCGGCGGGAACGATGACCTCGCGCTTGGGCTTGCGCTTGCGCTTGCCGTCCTCGTCCAGCTCTTCGGTCGGGCTGGGCTGGGCGGCCTTGGGCTCGGACGAAGCGTCGGACGTCGCGGACGGGGGCGTTGCGGACAGGGACCCTTCGGCAGAAGATGCCGGGGCAGGGGACTCGGTCCCGGCGGGTTTGGCCTTGGCCTCGGCCACGGGGGATGCCGCAGGCTTGTCCACCGGGGCTTGCGGCTGGGCAGCGGCTTCCGCCACAGCCTCCACGAGCGCTTCGGCGCGGACATTGGCCTGGGGCTCCGGCTGGGGCTCCGGCCTAGCCACGATCCTGGCGGTCTGGGGTTCGGCCTTGGCTTCAGGCGCCGCTTCCGGGGCCTTGGCCTCGGTTTCGGCCTTGGGCTCGGCCTTCGCATCGACCGGGGTCTCCTGGCGGCTGATGATGCGCGCGGGCTTGTCCACGGGTTTGTCTGCGGGCTTGTCGGCGGCCTCGACCACGCGGGCGGGCTTGGGGGCCTCGGCTTCCGGCTGCACGGCCTGGGCGGCCACAGCGGGCGTCTCGTCCCCAGGGTGCTGCGCCGATGGCTGTGCCGCAGGTTTCGCCGCAGCGCTCGGGGCCGGGGCCTCGGCGCTATTGGCCGCCTTATCGGCCGCCGCAGGTGTAGACTCCTGCTCGCCGGGCTTGGCCTTGCGGCTGCGCACGATGACGTCGCCCACCTCGCGGCGCACGACCTCGTTCTTGGCGGCGGGCTGGCCGCGCAGAGATTGACGGAGCCTGTCGGCCTCCTCGTCCTCCAAGGTGCTCATGAAGGTTTTAACCTGGATGTCCATGTCCCGCAGCTGCTGCAGGATCTCCTTGTGGCCGATGCCAAGTTCGGCCGCCAGGTCCTTCACTTTGAGCTTTGTCACCATTCATGTTCCCCTTGTTAACGCTTCTTCCGCCCGTCGCCTCGGCGGAGAAATCTCTCGCGGCATTCGGCCTGGTCGCAGACGTACAGCCCTTTTCCGGGCATCCTGCGCCGGGGATCGGGCACAAACCCGTTCCCCGCGTCCTGTTCCTCTCCGGCCTTGGCCGCCCGGACATGCCGGAGCAGCTGGGCTTGCGGCAGGCGGCGTCTGCAGATGCAGCACATGCGCACCGGCCCGGCAACGCTCTTCGCCCGTCCGTTTTCGGACTCCACAGCCTGTTGTCCGTCTCCGGACATCAGGGCCGCCTATTCGGCTCCGGGAGCGTCCGGGGCCGTTTCCTCTTTTTCTGCGTCTTCAGCTTCAATGGGCGCCAGGCCCAGGATGTTGATGGCTGCGCGCATGTCGCGGATCTTGTCCGGAGTCATGCCCTCCACAGCCAGAAGCTCTTCCTCGCTGGCCGCAACCAGCTGGGCGGTGGTCTCAAAGCCCGCAGCGAAGAAGGCCTCCATGGCCACCTCGGCCACGCTGGCCAGCTGGTCCATGCCCTTCTTGTCGGCATTGAGCTCGCCGTAGCGGCTCTCGGTGAATATGTCGATCTTCCAGCCCAGCAGCTGCGCAGCCAGCTTCACGTTTTGTCCCTTGCGGCCAATGGCCAGGGTCAGCTGGTCGTCGGGCACCACGACTTCGAGGGTCTTCTCCTCGTCGTCGACCATGATGCGGCTGATGACGGCCGGGGACAGGGCGTTCTGGGCGTAGACGGCGATGTCCGGGCTCCAGACCACGATGTCGATGCGCTCGCCCTTGAGCTCCTGCACGATGTTCTGGATGCGCGAGCCGCGGATGCCCACGCAGGCGCCCACGGGATCGACGTCGCGGTCGCGGGAGCTGACGGCGACCTTGGCGCGCAGGCCGGGGTCGCGGGCCACGCCCATGATCTTGACGGTGGAGTCGAAGACCTCGGGCACCTCGCGGGCGAAGAGCGCGCCCATGTAGTCCGGGTGCGAGCGGGAAACCACGATCTGCGGCCCGCGCGACTCCTTCTGGACCTCGATGATGTAAGCCTGGATGCGGTCGCCGCGCTTGTAGCGTTCGCGCGGAATCTGCTCGTCCTTGGGCAGCAGCGCCTCGGTGCGGCCCAGGTTGATGATCCAGCCTGTGCGGTCGCGCCGCTGGACGATGCCGGAGACGATCTCGCCCTTGCGCTCGCGGTACTCCTCGTAAATGATCTCCTGCTCGGCGTCGCGCATGCGCTGGATGATGACCTGCTTGGCGCTCTGCGCGGCGATGCGGCCCAGGTCCTCGATCTTGACCCGGAAGCCCATCTCGTCGTCGAGATTGATGTTCGGGTCGTGCTCGCGGGCCTCGGCCAGGGTGATCTCGCTGATGGGGTCGTTGATCTTGGTCACCACGACCTTGAACTGGTAGACCTGAATCTCTCCCAGCTCCTCGTTGAACGTGACCTCGATGTCCATCTGGTCGCCGTACTTGCGGGCCACGGATGACCGCACGGCCTCTTCCAGGGTGTCGATGAGCAGGTCGCGGTCGATGCCGCGGTCCTTGCTGATCTGGTCTATTGTCTTCTTCAGTTCCGAGCTCATGGCGCTCCCTCCGGTGCCGCCCGGCGTCCGGTTTTGAGTCCGGCGCGCGTGGGCGAGAGATAATGCGTCTGTTTCCGCCGCCCGCGAAGGCCCTTTCAAAGGCCGCGCTCAGGCGGTGGTGGATGAAAACACGTTTGCGGCGCCAGCCCCTATGCGCTTGCGCCTGGAAATTCATGCACGAGGTGGGCGGTCTTCACATGCTCCCACGCCACGCGGGTGCGCACGCCGACCTCGTCCACCACAAGAAAATCCGGTCCTGCCTCGGCCAGAATCCCGCGCAGGTGGCGGCGGGAGTCCTGGGGCTGGTGCAGGCGCACATCCACGGTGCGGCCCAGGTAGGCTTCAAGCTGCCCCGGGGAGAAAAAGCGGCGCTCCAGCCCGGGGGAGGAAACCTCCAGCACATACGCGCCAGGCACGGCGTCCTCGGCCTCCAGCACGGCGCCCAGATGGCGGCTGACCTGGGCGCAGGCGGCGATGGTCACGCCGGGGATAACGCCCGTGCGCTGCGCCCCGCCGTCCAGCTCGGCCTCGCCTTCCCCGACCCTGGTGGACTCTGTGGATTCGGCGACAGCCGGAGCGTCGATGTACACCCGGACGACCATGCGGCTGCCGGCTGAGGCGAACTCAACACCCCAGAGCTCAACCCCAAGGGTGCTCACCGCCGGGCCGATGATCCCGGTGAGCCTTTCTGCGAGGGGTGTTTTCGTCATGCCTGTGCGTCTCCGATCCCGGTTCCTGAAAACAAAAAAGTGGACCAAAAGGCCCACCATCTCTCGAGGAACCAACGAGGTTCAGGCGGTCAAATCCCTTAAGGCCATGGAGCGGGTGACGAGGATCGAACTCGCAACACCGAGCTTGGGAAGCTCGTACTCTACCGTTGAGCTACACCCGCCCGCACGGCCCTATCTAGTCGCGCGTTATGCCATTGTCAACGGAAAAGCGGTTGTGCGCAAGCATTTCTTCGGGCCGCGTCAGCCGGGTATTTTCACCGGGTGGCCCAGGGCCGTGGCCGGGTCGTGGCGGGTCTGGCGGGGGGCGTTTGGCCGATTTTCTGGCTCACAACTTGCATGAATGTGGGCAGCACAGGAGGACATGATGCGCGAAAGCATGAGCAGCGCTCTTTTTGGAGCCATGACCAACGAGCACCGGCTCGACGTCATCGCCAATAATCTGGCGAATGCGAGCACCAACGGCTACAAGAAGGACTCGTACGCCTTTCAGGATACGTTCCAGCGCTTCGCCCACGACTATCTGGTCGACAACAAGCCCTACGTGCGCGCCGAAAACATCTTTCCCAAGCCCTACATCGAGGCGCGCACCAGGATGAGCGGCCAGTTTTCCGACATGTCCCAGGGCAGCATGCAGCCCACGGGGAATTCCCTGGACATCGCCCTGGTGGGCGATGGGTTCTTCAAGGTGCGCACCCCCACGGGCGACTTCATGACCAGAAACGGCAGCTTCACCCTTTCCTCTGATGGCCGGCTCATCACCGAGCAGGGCTTCGAGGTCCTGGGCGGCGGCAGCGCCATCACCCTGCCGCGCGACAACAAGATAGACATCGACGCCAAAGGGGTCATCAGCGTGGACGGCAACCAGGTCGGCACCCTTGACCTGGTCAACGTCTCCGACCCCAAGTCCATCGAAAAGGTCGGCAAGAACCTGTTCCAGATCCGCAAGGGCAGCAAGGCCACGGAGGCGCCGGCTGATAATCTGCAGGTCCAGCAGGGCTACCTGGAAAAGTCCAACGTGGAGATCGTGGGCGAGATGGTGAACATGATGGAGGCCCAGCGGGCCTTTGAAATCAACCAGAAGATCATGACCACCACGGACGGCATGGAATCCCTCGTCATCAACAAGGTCGGCCAGGCTGGCTAGGCTGTCATTATTTCAGGAGGATAACAGTTATGATGCGTTCGCTTTGGACCGCCGCCACCGGCATGATCGCCCAGCAGACCCACATCGATGTGCTCTCGAACAACCTGGCCAACGTGAACACCGTCGGCTTCAAGAAAAGCCGCGCCGAGTTCGAGGACCTCATGTACCAGACCATGAGCATCGCCGGCACGCTCAATGAGGGCGGCAACCGCCTGCCCACGGGCTTCCAGGTCGGCATGGGCGTGCGCCCGGTCACCGTGCACAAGTTCTTCTCCCAGGGGTCCTTCCAGAACACCGGCAACCAGCTGGACATCTCCATCGAGGGCCAGGGTTTCTTCAAACTGAACCAGAACGGCAACGACGTGTACACCCGCGCGGGCAACTTCAAGCTCGACAACAACGGCCGCATCGTCAACGCCAACGGCTACCCCCTGCAGCCGGAGTTCACCGTGCCCTCGGGCACCTCCACCGTGGTCATCACCGAGAAGGGCCACCTCTCGGCCATGGACAAGGCCGGCACCGAACTGGCCGGGACCGACATCACCATCTACAACTTCGCCAACCCCTCCGGCCTGACCGCCCAGGGCCGCAACCTCTACACCGAGTCTGACGGAAGCGGCGCGGCCACCTCGGGCACACCCGGCGACACCAACTTCGGCACCCTGGCCCAGGGCTTTTTGGAAAGCTCCAACGTGGAGATGGTGGACGAAATGGTTGGGCTCATCATCGGCCAGCGCGCCTATGAAGTGAACTCCAAGGCCCTGACCACCGCAGACACCATGCTCCAGACCGCTATCAACGTGAAGCGCTAGGACTGACAAGGGGAGGCGACCATGCACTGCGCACACGAGCAACACCGCCCATCCGGCCCCGGCCCGGAGCCGGGCCTGGTGCGCGCCGCCGCGCCGAGGTCGTCCGCCCTGGCCGCCCTGGCCGTGTCCTTCCTGGCCCTGGCCGTGCTGCTGCTGGCCGCCAGCCCCGCTGCGGCGCAAACAGCTCAGGACTGGCGCATCCAGGTGCGCAACGCCGCCTGCGTGTCCGGAGCGGTGGTCCACCTGGGCGAGATAGCCGAGGCCAGCCACAACATCCCTTCTGAATTGTGGAAGGAGCTCTCCACCAAGCCTTTGTGGCCCGCACCGGAAAAGGCCGGTCACCAGACGGCCCTGACCCGCGAGCGGCTGCTGGGCATGCTGCGCCACTACCTGGGCGATGTGGCCGGAACCTTTGGGCTGCCGCAGCAGCTTGTGGTGCAGCGCGGGGGCAAGGCAGTGGATGGCGTCACCCTGGCGCGCAAGACCGTTGACTTTTTGACAGCCGGGGCGGCCGGCCAGCGCGGCGATCTGGAGATCAACGATCTGCGCACCCCGGACTATGTCTTTCTGCCGCACCCCGGCGACCACCTGAACGTGACCATGGACGGGGCCGTGCGGCCGGGCCGCAACAACCTGATCTTCGAGGTCATCTCCGGCGAGGGCAAGGCCACGCGCCGCTTCGCCGGGTCGGCCTTTGTGAACCTTTGGCGGCCCGTGCCCTGCGCCACCAGACCCATCAACCGCCTGGAGCTTTTGACCCCGGACATGGTTACCTTCAAGCGCAAGAACATGGCTTACCAGCAGAAGGCCTGGGACGGCAGCGGCGGCCCCTGGCGCGTGGCCAAAAGCGTGGGCACGGACCAGGTCATCACCATCGAGAGCATCGAGCCGGTGCCGGTCATCGCCAAGGGCGGGCAGGTGAACCTCGTGTACGAGGGCACCAACATCCGCCTGACCGTGAAGGCCGTGGCCCTGGCCGACGCGGGCATAGGCCAGCTGGTCCAGGTGCGCAATGTGCAAAGCAACAGGAACATAACGGGAACCGTGCTGGATTCCGAGACCGTGCTGGTCCACTAGCCTGTTTACGGCTTCTATTATTAGAGGATGCGACCATGAAGAAAATTCTGCTGATCCTGGCCCTGGTTTCCGTTCTGCCCGGCTGCGCCGTGGAGAACAGGCCCATGCCCGCGCCCATTCTGACGAACCCGAACGCCATCGAGGCCGAGCCGGTGAACAACCCGGCCTCGCTCTACGAGGCCGGGCAGTCAGACTTCCTGTTTGATGACAACCGGGCCAACAAGGTGGGCGACATCGTCATGGTTCTCGTCACCGAGACGACCAACGGCAAGAACAAGTCCGACACCACGGCCCAGAAGTCCAACACCAACACCTATGGCATCACCGCCATGCCCAGCACCGGCCTTTACGGCGCCCTGGGCAAGGTGGTGCCCGGCGTGACGGCTGTGGGCAACCCCGGGGTGGGCGCCAGCAGCGTGAGCAATTTCGTGAGCACGGGCGAGACCAAGCAGGAGACCTCGCTGACCACCACCGTGGCCGCCCGGGTCATCCGCATGCTGCCGGGCAAGGTCATGCAGGTGGAGGGCGCGCGCCAGATCCGCATCAACGCCGAGACCCAGATCCTGGTTGTGCGCGGCCTGGTGCGCCAGCGCGACATCGACTCCAAGAACACCGTTGCCTCCTCGGCCCTGGCCGACGCCAAGATCGAAGTCTACGGGCAGGGCATGCTCACCGACAAGCAGCGCGCCGGCTGGCTGTCCAGGCTTCTGGACAACGTCTGGCCTTTCTAGCCGCGCCACAAGGGAGACTCTCATGACCAACGACGCACGCACCATAAGCCGCCGCAAGGAACTGGCCCGCACCCTGGCCCTGATTCTGCTTTGCCTGGCCGTGCTCATCATCGCCGGGACCGAACCGGCCCGCGCCGTGCGGCTGAAGGACATCGCCAGCTTTTCCGGCGTGCGCAACAACGAGCTGGTGGGTTACGGCCTGGTGGTCGGCCTCTCCGGCACGGGCGACGGCACCACCAACGAGTTCACCATCCGCTCCATGACCAACATGCTGGAGAAGATGGGCGTGAGCGTAAACCCGGCCAACCTGAAGCCCAAGAACACCGCAGCAGTCATGGTCACGGCCAAGATGCCCGCCTCGACGCGGCCCGGTTCGCCCATCGACGTCACCGTGTCCAGCGTGGGCGACGCCAAGAGCCTGTTCGGCGGCGTGCTGCTCATCACGCCCCTGCGCGGGCTGGATGGCAATGTCTACGCCGTGGCCCAGGGCTCCATGACCCTGGGCGGCTACTCGGCCGAGGGCCAGGCCGCATCGACCCAAAAGAACATCACCACCGTGGCCAACATTCCAAATGGCGCAACCGTGGAGCGCGAGGTGCCCTTCGAGTTCAACAAGCAGGAGGGGCTGACCATCAACCTTTCCGGCACGCCGGACTTCGGCACGGCCATGCAGGTGGTCAACCGCATCAACGCCGCCATTGGCGGCAACGTGGCCAAGGCCCTGGACGGCGCCACCATCAAGCTGGCGGTCCCCTCCCGGTTCCAGGGCAACCTGGTGCCACTCATGGCCTCGCTGGAGAACCTGGAGATCTCGCCCGACTCCCGCGCCAAGGTGGTGGTGGACGAGAAGACCGGCACCGTGGTCCTGGGCGGCAACGTGCGCCTGACCAGGGTCGCCGTGGCCCACGGCAACCTGCAGATCGTGGTGGCCGAGACCCCCAACGTGAGCCAGCCAAACGCCTTCTCCGGCGGCACCACCCAGGTGACCCCGGAAACCAACGTGAAGATCAAGGAGCAGAACAACCGCCTGCTGCTCATGGAGGGCGCGACCCTGCAGGAGCTGGTGGACGGCCTGAACTCCGTGGGGGCCACCCCGCGCGACCTGATCTCGGTGTTGCGCAGCCTCAAGACCGCCGGCTCCCTGCATGCAGACCTGGAGGTCCTCTAACATGGCGGACTTGACCATGGACGCGAACCTGGCGTCCAAGAAGGCCCAGGACAGCGAACTGGTGCAGCTCCAGACCCAGGTGAACCGCCTGCGCAGCGACCTGACCCCCGGAGTCTCCAAGGAAAAGAAGCTGCGTGAGGCCTGCACCAAATTCGAGGCCGTGTTCATCAGCAAGCTTTGGGAGCAGATGCGCGCCACAGTGCCCAAGAACGGCTACCTGAATTCGCCCCAGGAAGACATGTACCGCTCCATGTTCGACCGGGATTTTTCCGAAAAGCTGGCCAAGGACGGCGGCATCGGCCTGGGCGACATGCTCTACGGCCAGCTCAAGGGCCAGCTCAACAACACCGCCAAGACCACCAAATCCGATGGCGCGGCCTCCGTGGCGGCGGGAACGGCGGTTGCGGGGCAGGACGCGGCCACAGAGAGCGCCGCCACGACGCAGACCGCCGGGACGGCCACGACGCTTGGAGCAAAGCCGCTCAACCCCCTGCCCAAGCGCACGCAGGCTGCGGCTCCGACCGGCCCGGCCTCGGTGTCGGGGGATGTCATGCCTGATGTCGAGGCTCTGGCCAAGCGCATCGAGGATGCCTACGACCGCCGGGCCCAGTCCGCAGGCAGCGGTGGCGCGGCCACTGGCCGCAGATTTGCAGTGATTGGCTAGAACAGGTCCCGCCGCCTTTGGCCAGGATGCGTTAGCTTGTTGAGAATGCTGAAGTTCAAACATGTTACAGGAAAGGGAGGAGGCCGCCATGCTGCAACTCATCCAGGAAAATTTGTCCCGCCAGGTTCATGCGCTGGAGCTTCTTGCCACCCTGCTTGAAGAAGAATTTGCCGCACTCATGGATCGGCGCCCCCAGGACGTGAGCGTCCTTGAGATCTCCGTGCAGGATCTGATGCGCCAACTCATGATCGAGCGTCTGCAGCTCAGGCGCTTCATCGGCAGGGGCTTTCCCGGGCTGGAGCGCCTGCGCGACGTGATGGCGAAGCTCCCGGCCGAAACCGCCGCCAAGATCAGCGCCGACCTGGCCGAACTGGACAAGACCGAGCAGCTGTGCGCCATGCAGGCCGACAAGAACCGCCAGTTGGCCCTGGGCCTCTACGACCAGAGCATGCAGCTTTTGACGCATCTGCACACGGCCATCCAGCCCAGCCGGGGCGACGTGTACGGCAAGCGCGGACGCTACGCCAAGCCGCCCCAGGCCCAGGCCAGCTTCTTCAGCGGGAGGCTTTAGATGTTCGGAGCCAACTCCATTCTCGACATCGGGCGCACAGCGCTCTCTGCCGCCCAGGCCGCCATCTCGGTGACAGGCGAGAACATCGCCAACGTCAGCACCGAGGGCTACAGCCGCCGCACCGTCCGCCTGGCCGAAGGCTACAACATCAACTCCAGCGTCGGCCAGATCGGCACGGGCGTGCAGGTCGCGGCGATCCAGCGCAACTTCGACCAGTACGTGGAAAGCCAGTACTACAGCCAAGCCACCCAGCGCGACCGCTGGGACGCGCTCTACACCCAGCTTCAGGGCACGGAGAGTCTGTTCAACGAGTCCCAGGGCTATGGCTTGAGTTCGAGCCTGTCCACATTTTTCGACAACTGGGAGAACCTGACCCAGAGGCCCGAGGATTCGGGCAGCCGCAGCCAGGTCATTGAGAGCGCCCAGACCCTGGTCTCCACCCTGCGCCAGGCCGACGCCGACCTGTCCCAGATGCAGCTGAAGACCGACACGGCCATCACCCAGGAAGTGTCCAACACCAATGACATCATGAAGCAGATCGCGGACTTGAACACGCAGATCAAGATCCACAGCGCGTCCGACTCAAACAACGCCAACCAGCTCATGGACCAGCGCAGCCAGCTCGTGCGCGACCTGGCGCAGATCGTGGACATCAACTACATCGACAAGGGCAACGGCAACGTCACCATCACCACCGAGGCCGGCCAGACCCTGGTGGACAACGAGCAGTACTTCTCCCTGTCCTACGAGGCCCCGCAGGCCACCGCAGCGCTCAAGTCGGATTCGAAATTTGACGGCAACGTGTATTTCTCGGGCAGCGACAACCTTGAGTACACCCTGGAGATAACCAGCAACGCCGCAACCAACTTCACGGTCAGCAACGCCGCCGCCGCCGCCACCTTCCGCGTTTCTGTGGACGGCGGCAAGACCTGGCTCAAGAACTCCGACGGCTCGGACCAGCAGTTCTACGCCCGGCCCGAGGACAACATGGTCCAGGTGGGCAACATCCAGATCTGGTTCGGCAGCGGCAAGGACTCTTCCGTGACGCCCGACACGACCTTCACCAAGGGCGACCGCTTCACCATCGTGCCCAAGAAGGCCGTGTACTGGAACGAGAACACCTCCACCAAGGAGATCATTTCGCCCGCGACCAGCCTGAGCGGCGTGGACAACCCCTCAAGGCTCTCCGGCGGCAGCCTTGCGGGCCTGTGCAATTTCAAGGACGACTACGTGGGCAAGTACCGCGAGACCCTGGACGCCACCGCCGAAAGCCTGATCTGGGAGATCAACCGCCGCCACAGCCAGGGTGTGGGTCTACAGAAGCTGACCGACGTGCAGGGCACTTACTCCGTGGCCAACGACAACCGCGCCCTGGCCAGCGCCTCCTCCGGCCTGGATTACGGCAGCAAGCTCACCGCTGGCAGCGCCAACCTGTACATCTACAACGCCAGCACCGGCCTGCTCATCTCCGGCGCGGCCCTGGACTTCAGCGACGCGGCCGGCCAGCAGAACTTCGACCCCGCCACCACGACCATAGGCGACGTCAGCGCCGCCGTGAACCGCACCTTCGGCAACTACCTCACGGCTTCGGTGATCAACCACAAGCTGACCATTTCGACCAAGCCCGGCGTCGACTGCAACTTCGCCTTCGGCACGGACTCCTCTGGCCTGGTGGCGGCCCTGGGGCTGAACACCTTCCTGGACGGCTCCAGCTGCAGCGACATTGAGGTGAACAGCAAGATCATCACGGATCAGGACAACCTCTGCACCGGGCACGTGAACGGCGCGGGAGAGGCCAACCAGGGCGACGCCACAACGGCCACGTCCATTTCCGACCTGCGCGACACGAAAATCGACATAACCACCGTGCGCGGCGGCACCGTGAGCCAGAGCGTGGTCAAGTACTACGACAGCCTAGTGGCCACCGTCGGCTCGGACACCTCCACGGCGCAGTACAACTACAAGTACAAGAAGACCCTGGCGGGAGACCTCGACGACCGCCAGCAGTCTGTCGCCGGCGTCAACCTGGACGAAGAAATGGCAGCCCTGGTCAAGTACCAGCATGCCTACACGGCCGCAGCCAAGCTCATCACCACCGCAGACCAGATGCTGCAAACACTGCTTGGAATGAAGTCCTAGGCCAGGAGGAACAACATGTTCCGCATCTCGCAGAATCAGCTGTACAGCCAGTACCTCAGGGGCATGAACGGTTCGCTCAGCAGCCTTGTCGAGTCGAACCTGCAGGCGCAGACCCAGAAGCGCGTGAACAAGCCCTCGGACGACCCCACGGCCACGGCGCGCATCATGGACCACCGCGATACCTTGGCCGCCTACGGCCAGTACCAGACCAACCTGGACACGGCCACGGGCTGGCTCAACATGAGCGACTCCACCCTGTCCCAGGTTTCGACCATCATCTCCCGGGCCAAGGAACTGGCCGAGGAGGCCTCCACCGGCACCGTTTCCGCGGACAACCGCCAGCAGATCAGCTACGAGGCGCGCCAGCTCTTCGACCAGCTTCTTGAGCTGAGCAACATGCAGTACGAGAACAAGAGCATCTACGCCGGGCAGAAGACCGACCAGAACGCCTTCCGCGAAGTGCTTTGGATGACCACCAACGATTCCACGCTGACATCAGGCAACAGCTTCCAGATCGACGGCTTCTCCAAGCAGACCACCCTGGTGCAGTTCACCGACTCCACCGGCGCAACGGCGTCGGGCGGAAAGATCAACATGAGCGACCCGAACACCCGCGTGCGCTACAGCATCGACGGCGGCAAAACCTTCCTGACCGACGGCACCGTGACCACGGACCCCACCACCGGCAAGGTGCTGCTGACCCTGCCCAAGAGCGGAGCCTCGGTGACCTTCGACCACGACGCCCAGGTGCGCGTCACCAGCACCGCCGACACCAACGACGCCAAGGGCTCCTGGCTCTGGCTGCGGCCCTCGGCCGTGTATCAGGGCGACGACGCCGACGCCATCAAGGTCACCTCCATGGGCGCCGGCACCGAGTCGATCAAGAGCCAGGCTTCCGGGGCATTTCCTGGCAGCACGCTGGTGCGCATCGACAACACCACCACCCTGGATGGCAACATCAACTATTCCTACAGCATGGACAACGGTCTGTCCTGGGTCACGGGCAACACCGTGGCCGCGGACTCCACCGCCAGCAACGCCCTGCTCAACGTGGCCGGGGGCGGCGTGCTCACGCTGAACTCAAACGGCGGAAACGCGCTCCAGGCCGGGGCGCAGTTTGTGATCTCGCCGCGCTCCGCCGCCATCACCCTGCAGGTGAACGTCAGCGAGACCGTGCGCATCAACGACGTGGGCAAGGACATCTTCGGCGGCATCTACCAGAACCCGGACCTGGTGTCGGGCAACGGCGGGAATCGCCTGGCGCTCACCAGCAGCAACGCCGCTGCGGTGTTCGACGCCAATTCCACGAACTTCATCACCAGCAACAGCGGGGTGGTCACCAAGAATCTATTCGAGACCATGGGCAACCTGGTGGCCTTTTTGGAGACCAACACCCAGACCGGCGTGCAGCAGTGCCTGGCCAGCCTCAAGACCTCGCAGCAGCAGATACTGACCAGCGTGGCCAGCGTGGGCGGCCGCGAGAACCGGCTCAACATCACCTCGAACATCTTGTCGAACCTGACGCTGAACGAAAACGAGCGCATCAGCGCGGAGGAGGACATCGACATCGGCGAGCTCATGACCAAGCTCTCCATGCAGCAGACGGTCTACCAGGCCGTGCTCAAGTCCTCGTCCATGATCATGCAGATGAATTTGATGTCGTACTTATAACGCTCGTTCCGGGCTGGACTTTCCCCCAGCCCTCAGATAGCTTGCCACCAGCCGCAGCCTGCTGGCCTGGCATCCTGAAACGACAAGCGGAGATTCGAGGAAACATGCTCATCCTCACACGGCGGCCCGGAGAAAGCCTCTATCTGGGCGAAAACATAAAGCTCAAGGTGTTGAGCATCCAGGGAAAGCAGATCAAGCTCGGGCTTGAAGTGCCCGAAGACATGACGGTGTACAGGGAAGAAGTGTACCTCAAGATCAAAGAGCAGAACAGCCTGGCCCTGGAGGCCAGTCAGCAGGATCTGCTCGCGGCGGCGTCGTTATGGCAGGAAGAAGCAAAAAAATAATCATCCGGACGAAGCTGGGCGAGCGGGAAATCGCGCGTGACAGCATCATTTATTTCCCGCACGGGCTCATCGGCCTGGACGACAAGCGCGAGTTTGTCCTGATCCAGGTGCGCGAGAACTCCCCGTTCCTGCTCTTGCAGTGCGTCACCGATCCGGGCCTGGGCCTGCTCGTGGCCGACCCCTATCCCTTCCTGCCCAGCTACAACGTTAAGCTCGAAGGGCCGGAGAAGAAGATCTTGTGCGTGGAGAGCATCCGCCAGATCGCCGTGCTCGTCACCGTGACCATTCCCAAGGACAGCCCGCAGGAGACCACCCTGAACCTTTCCGGCCCGATCATCCTGAACACCAATGCGCGCCTGGGCCTGCAGGCCCCGCAGATGGACGCCGACCACCCCACGCATTTTCGCCTGGTGGACGCGCAGCGCGCCCAGAAGCCCGCGCCGGAATAGCGTTTTTTTTCCGCCCGCCGCACCCCGTCCACAAAACACAAAGCCCCCCCTGGCAGCCTTCTGCCTGGGGAGCCTCCATCTTTCCCGCCTGTGCCGGGGCGATCCCGGCACGCGGAGCTATCTGATGAGGTCGATGTCCTCGCGGATCAGGTTGGCTGCGGCCTTCTTAATGTCCGGCTTGTAGGTGCCGCTCTGCACCTGTTCCTTCAGGGTGCGCACCTTTTCAGCGCGCGTGTCCGGGGCCGCGTTGGCCGCGGTCATCGTGGCGCCCAGCAGCCTGGCCTCGGGCGAGAGGGCGACCTTGTCGCCGGCCAGCGGGTCCGCCGCGCCGTTCTGTCGGCCCACAGCCTGATCCTGCTGCGCACGCTGGTTTTCCTGCAGCCGCTGCGCGGCGTAGGGGTCCAGTCCTCCGTAAACCTTCTTGATCTCCATGACGCCTCCCCCCCCGTGTTCGGGGTATCAAAGCATGGTGCCGTCGACCCTGTCCAGGGTTATTTCCCAGAGCCTGCGCAGGATGCGCATCTTCTCGTCCGGGTCGACCTCCTGCGGTCCCCCCTCGGTCTGGCGCAGAATCTGCACCTCGCCGCCTTCCAGGGGATAGTCGAACAGCACCCGTTCACCCAAATCCTGTTCCAAATCCTCAAGCACGCTTGCGACCACCGGATTTCCCTGCCCGTTGACCAGCAGATTCTCGATGACCTCCTGGCTGATGCGCTCCACCAGCTCTCGGCGCTTGGCCTCGCGTGAGATGTCCAGCTGGTCCTGCGCGCCTGAAAGCACGAGCGCCCTCTTGAAGCGGGCCAGCCGCTTGGCGCTGGTGAGCTGCCTTCCGTAAGTGCGCAGCATCAGGCGAACATTCACCGGGTGAACAACCATCTCATATACTCCTAGCTTGACTCCTTTATCGTCAGCATGGGGAAATAACTTTAGGGGTGCGGGCGAAGAAATGTCATATTTCCCGATTTTTCTCGCTCCAGCGTCGTGTTGTATGTTTCCATAGATTTGACTAGTATCAGCTGATGAACAGGCAACTCAAGTCTTTCCTGGTGATGACGCGCTCGGGCGATGCCGCCGCCCGCAGCCTGGGGCAGGATGTTTCGGCCTGGCTTGAGCCGCGCGGGGCCCACGCCACCGTGTGCGAACATCTCTCGACCCGGGGCGACTGCGGCTGCAGGGTTCCGGAGGGCGCGTTCGACGTGGTGCTGGTCCTCGGGGGCGACGGCACCTTCATCGGCGTGGCCCGCGCCAGCCTGGGCCAGGGCAGGCCGCTTCTGGGGCTGAACCTGGGCCGGGTGGGCTTCCTGGCCGAGCCGGCCGGGGACTGGCGGCGCAGCCTTTCGGCTTTGTTGGCCGGAACCTACACCCTGTCCCGGCGGGTCTGCCTGTCCTATGATGTGAAGCGCGGCGGCGGCAGCGTGTGCTCCGGCCTGGCCATCAACGACCTGGTGGTCAGCCGGGGCGAGCTGGCCCGGCTCATCCGCCTGCTGGTCCAGCGCGACGGCGAGCGGGTGGGGGCCATGCGCTCCGACGGGCTGATTATCTCCACGCCCACGGGCTCCACGGCCTATGGCTTCTCTGCTGGCGGCCCGCTGGTCTACCCGGAGATGGAGGCCATCTGCCTGACGCCGGTGTGCCCCTTCCTGAACAATTTCCGCCCGGTGGTGCTGCCCGCCGCAGGCGAGCTCAGCGTGGTGGTGGAGGACCAGGCGGGCGAGGTGCGCCTGTCCGTAGACGGGCAGCGCTCCTTTGCGCTGGAGCCGGGGGATGTGGTGCGCGTGCGCCGCGCCCCGGACGACCTGATCCTGGCCGAGACGGACAAAACGAGCTATTTCGCCAAGCTGGCGAGCAAAGGCTTCTTTACCGAGAGGTGACCCGTGCCCCTGAACTTTTCCTTCGAGAGCGCCCGGGACATCAAGTACGGCAAGGACCCGGTGCTGGACGCGCTGCTCTTGCACTTCATGACCGAGAACAACCTGGAGCACTCCATTGATCCGGTGAAGAACGCCTCGCCGGAGCAGATACGCTTCATGGTGGCGCTGGACGAGGACAGCTTCTACGCCCCCTGCGGCGACTGGATGCTGCACTTTCTGCTCAAGGCCAAGCTGGGCAGGGACCTGGCGGCGGAATACGGCCAGCAGTGGCGGCTTCTGGTGCGGCTCATCCGGGACCACGTGCGCGAGCCCCTGCCGCGCAAGCGCATCCTGCACCTGTGCCGCCACAAGTTCCGCATGGTGCTCGCCGCGCCCATCCTCATCCCCTCGCGCCTGCTCAAGCGCATGCTGACCATCATCCTGACCCAGAGCGGCCTGGACGACCCCTTCCGCACCCTCAAGCGGCAGATGAACCGCCGCGCGCGCAACTTTGTGGACAGCCCGTTTTACGCCCGGCTGGTCAACGTCTGCCCGGAGGCGCGCCTGCAATGCGCAAGCATCGCCCAGCTGCGCTTCGAGCTGGACCTGCTGGAGATGGAGCGGCTGCTTCTGCTCTCCACCTGCAAGAGCTGCTGGACCGTGGACGACCCCGGCGCCAGCCTGGACCCCGAGGCGCTGGCCGCCTCGCTCGCGCCCGTGGACTTCTCGCCCCTGCGCGGCCTGTTCGCCCCGGAGCGCGGCCCCCTGCGCATCCTGTACCTGCCCAGGGCCAGCGGCGGCATCATCCTGGACCTCAAGGTGGTGCGCGCCCTGCTGCGCCAGGGCCACCGCGTCATCCTGGCCCTGAAGGAGGGCTTCTACTTCGACAGCCCCACGGTCTGGGACCTGGACAGCGACCCCATCCTGGCGGCGGAGTTCAAGGACGCGTTCTTCATCCAGAACCACCGCGCCACCAAGAACGAACTTTTGCAGGCCACCCGCGAGCACCAGTTGGTGGTCATCTCCGACGGCACCCGCGAGCGCTTCAACCCCTACCGCACCTCCGTCACCTTCGCCCGGGCCTGGAAGGAGTCGGACCTGGTGCTGGCCAAGGGCGAGGCCTACTACCGCCGCTTCATCAACACCAGCCACGAGTTCACCCGCGACGTGCTGGTCTTCTTCACCGACTCCCAGGGCAAGTTCCGCATGTACTGCAAGCCCAAGGCCGCCCACGTGCACAAGTTCAGCGAGGAGGCCATCCTGACCAAGGCCGACGGCATCATCAGCCAGATGCGCCGGGCGCGCGCCGCAGGCAAGACGGTGATGTTCTACAGCGCCATCGTGGGCAGCATCCCCGGCCAGGTCAAGCTGGCCATCGAGGTGCTGAACACCTTTGTGGCGCATTTGCGCTCGCGCCTGGAGGGCACCTTCATCATCAATCCCGGCGAGTATTTCGAGGAGGGCCTGGACGCCGACGACCTGATGTACATGTGGGAGCGCGTGCAGAGAAGCGGCTTTTTGAACGTCTGGCGCTTCCAGACCGACACGGACATCGAGAAGAGCTTCGAACTCATGGGCAAGAAGGTGCCGCCGGCATGGGCGGGCAAGGACTCCACCTATTCCACGGGCTGCACCAAGGAGATGAACATCGCGCTCTCGGTGCAGAAGCGCCAGCCGGAGCTGCAGATCATCGGCCCCAGCCCGGAGAAGTTTCTGCGCCGCCGGGAGTACGGGGTGGGCAAGTACTGCGATGCGTCCATTGATCAGTGTGGATAGGTCGGCCAATGCGGACAGCCCGGCCAGCCCGGCCAGCGCGGGTAGGGCGATCAATGCGGACAGCCCGGCCAATGCGGGCAGGGCGGCGCGGCGGGATTCCTGCGCGCAGGGCAGGGCGGCTGTGAGGGCCAAGGCAAGGACCGGCGGCCCACGTCCACATGAACCGCATGAAACGCGTGTCCCGCGTGGCGGCGCGCCGCGCGTTGCGGTCTTGCTTGCGGCCCTGGCCCTGGCGCTCTTTGGCTGCGGCGTGGGCGACTATGTCCCCTGGCCCGGTTCCCCTTCTTCCGGGGGCGGGGGCCGCCCGGCCCCGGCGCAGCGTCCGCGCGTTTCCGCCCCGTCGTCGTCGCCAGCGCAAACGGACCAGGACTACCGCCCGGCGCAGACTTCGGCCAGGTGGACCGCCCTGCGCGGGTCCGAGGCCCAGCTCTTGGCCCGCCAGCTGTCCCCGGCCTCGCAGTCCCTGCGCTCCTTCACCGACCTGACCGGGCCCCTGCGCATCAGCCTGGAGCACCTCTCGCGCCAGCCCCAGGACGCCCCGGCCCTGGTGCAGCCCGGCGGCTCGCTCTCCTGGGGCATGCTGCGCCAGAGCGCCGAGGAGCTGCTGGCCCTGCTGCCCGGCCTGGACGCGGACCCCGGCCTGCTTGCCGAGCGCTTTGTCTGGTATGAGCTGACCCCGGCCCCGCTGCTCACGGGCTACTATTCGCCGGAGATGGAGGCCAGCCTGGCGCGCGCCCCGGGCTACGACTATCCGCTCTACGCCCCCCCGCCGGACCTGGCCGCGCATCCGGGCGGCTACAGCCGCCGCGCCGTGGACCAGGGCCGGGCGCTGGGAGGGCGCGGGCTGGAGCTGGCCTGGTTCAGGAATCCGGCCGACCCATTTTTGATGCAGACCGAGGGCGGCGGCTCCCTGCGCCTGCAGGACGGCTCTGTGCGCGGGGTGCACTTTGCCGGGGGCAACGGCCTGCCCTTCAAGGGCCTGGGGCAGATTCTTCTGGAGGCCGGGGCCCTGCCCAAGGAACGCCTGAGCAGGGAGTCCATCCGCTCCTGGTGCGCGGCCAACCCCGCCCGCGCGCTGGAGCTTATGGCCGCGAACCAGAGCTACGTGTTCTTCCGCTTCACCCGTGGCGCAAGCGAGGGCTCGCTTGGAAAACCGTTGACGCCGCTTGTCAGTCTGGCTACAGACCCAAGTCTCCTGCCGCTTGGCGCGGTGGCGGCGCTTGATGCGCCCCTGCCTGTCTCGTCGTCCGGCGCCTTGCCGGGCCAGGCCGGAACAGGCTCCCTGCGCGGGATCGTGCTGGCCCAGGACTGCGGCGCGGACATCCAGGGCCCCAGGCTCGACCTGTACCTGGGCAGCGGCGAACGGGCCGAACGCCTGGTGGCGAATTTGCGTTCGCCCGCCACAGTGCGCCTGCTCGTGAGCAAGGCCGCGTTGCGGGCCAGACAATGACATCATGGCCATGAACCAAGAGAGCTCAATGACCGATCTCAGCTTTGACGACATCCGCGCGCTCCTCACGCGGGCTTTTGTGGATCAGGACCAGGCCTGCGGGCCCTGGCACCGGCAGGAGCCGGTCTTCTCCCCGGACATCATGAACGCGACCAGCGCCGCGACCGACGCCGAAGGCTTTGCGGAGCTGGTGCTGCGCCAGCACTGGGCCAACTTTTGCCGCTGGCACGTGGAGGACCGCGCGCGCCGCAAGGATGCCGGGGCGGAGCTCATCGCGGACTGCACGTTCGCCATCAACAAGCTGAACCAGGAGCGCAACGATCTGATCGAGCGCCTGGACCTGTTCCTGGTGCGCGCCCTTGAGCCCATCCTGCCGACCCAAGCCGAGGGCCTGCGCCCGCGCCACAACACCGAAGCCCTGGGCGGGGCGCTCGACCGTGGCTCGATCCTGGCGCTGAAGAGCTTCCACATGCTGGAGCAGGTGGAGCGCAAGGGCGCGGGCGAAGACCTGGCCAGCGAGTGCCGCCGCAAGCTCAACGTGCTCCAGGAGCAGCGCGTGGATCTTTTGCAGTCCGTCAGGGACCTCGTGGACGACTACGCCCAGGGCCAGAAACGGCCCAAGGTCTACTACCAGTTCAAGATGTACAATGATCCGCGCCTGAACCCGGAGCTGTACAGCCGCAGGTCCGGGGTCTAAAGTCGCCGGGAAAGGGGAGGGCTCATGACCAGGTACGAAACCGTCATCGGCCTTGAGGTGCATGCCCAGCTCAAGACCAGATCCAAGATCTTCTGCTCCTGCTCCACCCAGTTTGGCGCGGAGCCGAACGAGAACGTCTGCCCGGTGTGCTCCGGCATGCCTGGCGTTCTGCCCGTGCTCAACCGCAAGGTGGTGGAGTACGCCGCCAAGATGGGCCTGGCCATCGACAGCCACATCAACATGAAGAGCGTGTTCGCGCGCAAGAACTACTTCTACCCGGACCTGCCCAAGGGCTACCAGACCTCGCAGTTCGAGCTGCCCATCTGCGAGTTCGGCCATGTGGACATCGTGACCGCCAAGGGCCCCAAGCGGGTGGGCGTCACGCGCATCCACATGGAGGAGGACGCGGGCAAGAACATCCACTCGGTCCAGGACAACGCGAGCTACGTGGACCTGAACCGCTCCTGCGTGCCCTTGATCGAGATCGTGAGCGAGCCGGACATGCGCAACGCCGAGGAGGCCGTGGCCTACTTGAAGGCCCTGCGCAGCATCCTGGTCTACCTCGACATCTGCGACGGCAACATGGAGGAGGGCAGTTTCCGCTGCGACGCCAACGTCAGCGTGCGGCCCTTTGGCCAGGAGGCCTTCGGCACCCGTGCGGAGCTGAAGAACCTGAACTCCTTCAAGCACGTGCAAAAGGCCATCGACTACGAGGTGGAGCGCCAGATCGACCTGGTGGAGGACGGCGAAAAGGTGGTCCAGGAGACGCGCCTGTACGACGCCGCCAAGGGCACCACGCACTCCATGCGCGGGAAGGAAGAAGCCCACGACTACCGCTACTTCCCCTGTCCGGACCTTGTTCCGCTGGTGCTGGAGCAGGCCTGGCTCGACCAGTGGCGCGCCGAGCTGCCGGAGCTGCCCAAGGCGCGCGGGCAACGCTTCGCCGCCCAGTACGGCCTGTCCGTGGACGACGCCGTGCTGCTCACCGCCGAGCGCGACCTGGCCGAATACTTCGAGGCCGCAGTGGGCGCTTACGGCGAGCCCAAGAAGATCGCCAACTGGATCATGACCGACATCCTGCGCGAGCTGAACCAGACCGGCGGCCGCGCGGCGGACTTGAAGCTTTCCCCGCAGAGCCTGGCCACCCTGGTGCGCCTGGTGGAGGAGGGGTCAATAAGCGCCAAGAGCGGCAAGGACATCCTGCCCGAGCTGCTGGCCACCGGTGACGACCCCGAGGCGCTGGTCAAGGCCAAGGGCCTGGTGCAGATCTCCGACACCTCGGCCCTGGAGGCCGACGTGGACGCCGTGCTGGCCGAGAACCCCAAGGAGCTGGCCGACTTTCGCGCGGGCAAGACCAAGCTCATGGGCTTTTTCGTGGGCCAGATCATGCGCCGCACCAAGGGCCAGGCCAACCCGGCCGTCGTCAACCAGCTCCTCGCCGAGAAGCTGAAATAGTCCGCACAGCTCTGAAGGAAAGGACATGACCGAGCATATTCAGTATTCGCCGGAAAAGGACGCCCTCGTCCTGCTGGATCAGCGTTATTTGCCCACGCGCGAGGAATGGTTCGTCTGCAAGACGGTCAACGACATCTGCGAGGCGCTGGTGGTCATGGTTGTGCGCGGCGCGCCCGCCATCGGCGTCACTGCGGCCTATGGCTGCTACCTGGCCGCGCGCGAGGTCAAGGGCCTTGTTCCTGCCGACGGCGACTGGAAGTCCCTGCTTGCGGCCAAGCTGGAGCAGATCGCCCTGGCCCGGCCCACGGCGGTGAACCTGCGCTGGGCCGTGCGCCTCATGCAGGCTGAATGGGCCAAGCGCCCGGAGTTCAGCCTGGACGAGCTTTCGGCCTTCTGGCTGGCCAAGGCCAAGGTTGTGCACGCCGAGGACATCAAGACCTGCATGGTCATCGGCCAGGCGGGCATGGACCTGCTGAGTGACGGCGACACGGTCATGACCCACTGCAACGCCGGGGCCCTGGCCACCGCAGGCTACGGCACGGCTCTGGCGCCCATCCGCGCGGCGGTTGCGCAGGGCAAGAAGATCCAGGTCATCGCCAACGAGACCCGGCCTTTTCTCCAGGGCGCGCGCCTCACCGCCTATGAGCTTTACCGCGACGGCATCCCGGTGAAGGTGGCCTGCGACAATGCCTGCGCCCTTCTGATGCAGCGCGGCCTGGTGCAGAAGGTCATCGTCGGGGCCGACCGCATCGCCGCCAACGGCGACGCGGCCAACAAGATCGGCACCTTTGGCGTGGCGCTTTTGGCGCACGAGTTCGGCATCCCGTTCTACGTGGCCGCCCCGGTGTCGACCATCGACCCGGAGACCGCCGAGGGCTCGCTCATCCCCATCGAGGACCGCACCCCGCGCGAGGTGACCCACGTGGGCACCACCCAGATCACCCCGGATGGCGTGGGCGTGTTCAACTACGCCTTTGACGTGACCCCGGCCCGGCTCATCCACGGCATCATCACCGAGCGCGGCGTGCTGACCGCACCCTACACGGAGGCCATAGCCAAGCTTTTTAAATAGTTCCGTTTTAAGGAACAAGCCGTCCTGCGGGAGCTCGGAGAAACCGGGCTGAGAGGATCCCTTGCCATGTGCTGTGGGGTCGACCGTTGAACCTGTCCGGGTAATGCCGACGAAGGGAACACTGCAACGCGAGAAGCCGTCCCTTCTGTGGACGGCTTTTCGTTTGAGGTGCGTTTTGACGAGAACCGCAACAGTTGCAGGAGGATGAGATGATCATTGACGAACGCATCGTGACCGAGGCCATTGCCAGCGCCTACTTTGACAAGTTCAAAAGCTGCCTGGACCTGGACGTGGCCATTGTGGGCGGCGGGCCTTCGGGGCTCACAGCCGCCTGGAAATTGGCCGAGGCCGGGCGAAAGGTCGCCCTGTTCGAGCGCAAGCTCAGCGTGGGCGGCGGCATGTGGGGCGGCGGCATGACCTGGAATTATATCGTGGTGCAGGAGGAGGCCAAGGGCATCCTGGAGGACGCGGGCTGCGCGCTGTCTGAGTACAAGCCGGGCTATTTCGTGGCCGACTCCGTGGCCGCCACCGCCGCCTTGGCCTACCGGGCCACCAAGGCGGGCGCGCAGGTCTTCAACTGCATGAGCGTGGAGGACGTGGTGCTGCGCGAGAAGGACGGCGTCAAACGCGTCATGGGCCTGGTGGTGAATTCCAGCCCCGTTGAAATGGCGCGGCTGCACGTGGACCCGCTTGTGCTCCACTGCAAACATGCCGTAGAATGCACCGGACACGCTGTGGAGATGCTCAAAACCCTGGTGCGCAAGAACGGCGTCAGGCTGAACACGCCCTCCGGCGGCATCGAGGGCGAGCAGTCCATGTGGGCCGACGTGGCCGAGGCCAACACCGTGCGCCACACGCGGGAGGTGTTCCCCGGCGTGTGGGTGGCGGGCATGGCCGCCAACGCCACCTACGGCTCCTACCGCATGGGGCCGATTTTCGGCGGCATGCTCCTGTCCGGCGTCAAGGTCGCCGAGGAGATCAACGCCAGATTGTAAACCTGTAGAGATAAAGCCCGCCTCCTTTGACACCCCGAAGGGGGCGGGCATCTGGAAAACGACATGCTCCCAATCATCGCTCTTTTAGGCCGCCCCAACGTTGGCAAAAGCAGCCTGTTCAACCGCCTGATCCGCAAAAATAAAGCCATCACCCACGACATGCCCGGCGTGACCCGCGACCGCATCTACGGCGAGATGGTCGACGACGAGGTGCGCGTGGCCGTGGTCGACACCGGCGGCATGCTGCCGGATGCCGCCTTAGAGGACAACGACGGCATCGACCGGAGCGTCTTCGAGCAGGCGGCCGAGGCCATGGAGGAGGCCGACATCCTGCTGTTCGTGGTCGACGGGCGCGAGGGCATCACCGGCCTGGACGAATCCGTGAGCGAACTCGTGCGCGCCGCTGGCAAGCCCATCCTGCTGGTGGTCAACAAGATCGACGGGCCCGAGCAGGAGGCCAAGGCCACCACGGACTTCCACGCCCTGGGCCTGGAGATAGCGCCGGTCTCCGCAGCCCACGGCTTCGGGCTGAACACCCTGCGCGCGCGCATCGCCGAGCTGGCCCGGCCGCTCATCGCGCAGGGGCCGGAAGACCCGGACGCGCCCGAACGCGGGCTCAAGATCTGCATGCTGGGCCGGCCCAACGCGGGCAAGTCGTCCATGGTCAACGCGCTCGTGGGCCAGGGCAGGCAAATTGTCAGCGACGTGGCCGGAACCACGCGCGACTCCGTGCAGATCACCTACGACATCGGCGGCAAGCGCTATGTCTTCGTGGACACTGCGGGCGTGCGCCGCAAGGCCAACATCCACGACTCGCTGGAGAAGATGTCCGTGTACCGGGCCCTGGCCAGCAGCAAACGCGCCGACGTGACCATCCTGGTGCTCGACGCCCTGGAAGGCCTGTCGCGCCAGGACAAGCGGCTCATCGACTACCTGGCCAGTGAGCGCACGCCGTTCTTCGTGGCCGTGAACAAGATCGACCTGGTGCCCAAGCAGCACCTGAAGGCCCTGCGCGAGACCTACGAGGAGGCCCTGCGCATCGCGCCGTATGTGCCCACGCTGTACGTCTCGGCCCTGACCGGACTGGGCCTGCAAAAGGTGCTCACCCTGGCCGAGGACATCCGCGCCGAGTGCACCATCCGCATCGGCACCGGGGCGCTCAACCGGGCCATGACCGAGGCCACCACCCGGCACATGCCCCCGGTCATCAACCGCCGCCGGGCCAAGTTCTACTACATGACCCAGGCCGACGAGGATCCGCCGACCTTCGTCTTCTTCGTCAACGACGCCGAGCTGGTCAAGCCCGCCTACGCGCGCTACCTGGAAAGCCAGCTGCGCAAGCTGCTGGGCATCCGCATGGCCCCGCTCTCGGCCGTGTTCCGCTCCAGCCACGAGAAGAAGGAGCCGGAACGCGTGCTCAAGACCCGCACGCCCAGGCTGGGCAAGTCGCGCCAAGCCATGGACGCCAAGACCGCCGCCAGCAAGAAGCACTGGGTCGATTCGCCGTCAAAACCCGGGGGGAAGGCGGGAGTGGGGCCCGGCGGCAAGCCTGGGAGCAAGCCCGGAAAGCCCGCCGCGCCGCGCAAAAAGGGCTGAGGCGTAACGGGCACCTTGACAGCGGACGCCGCCAGAGGGTAGAGAGTCCAACCGCGCTGTTTCGGCGCGTTTTCAAGGAGAGGTGGCCGAGTCGGCCGAAGGCGCTCGCCTGCTAAGCGGGTATGGGCCTTAAAAGCCCATCGAGGGTTCGAATCCCTCCCTCTCCGCCAGTAGATCAAGGGGTTGCGGTGCACGCCGCAGCCCCTTTTTTGCGCCCAAAAGCAGGTCAAAATCTGAACATGCACCCCGCACCTTCACCCTTTGGCGGAGGAAGCCCGGTTTGGTGCGCCACGCTGGGAGACTTGCCCAGGGGCGCCGGGACAGGGCGCGATATTGCGGGACAGGCAGGGGCGGAAGACTCCGGCGCCAGCGGCAAAGCGAGGGCAAAAATCCGTTCCTGCCAGACATAAGCCATATGGGTGATTGGGAATGGGCGCGCACGGAAAGGGGCCAGGACGTTTATCCCAACCCCTTGGTCTCGTGAGCGGAGCCTCTGGTCCAAACGTGCGCCTCTAACGTGCGCCTCTACAGTGCGAGTGGCGATGGGTCCAAACCGTGGCTGAACACGGGGGCGGAAAGACCCGTTCAGCGAACCCGCGCGGCCTCGTACACGAAGCTCATGCCTCGATTGGCCTTGAAGGCACTGCAGTCTTGCGAAAAACAATCACATATTCCTGATCGTACCCGGCCTTGAACTTCATGTGGAGCCGCATCCCGCTCCCTTCACGGGTCCACGTGCCAGTCCAGGTCCCCTTCTCGTCCTGGGTCGTGCCATTGGGCCGGATGAGCCACAAGTTCTTGGCATCTCCTTGGACACGCCAAGCGGTGTTGTTGAACACCTGATTATTGAACTTCACCGCTGCAGCCGTAGCTGGCGTTGCGCCTGTTTCAGAAGAACCACTGGCCCCGCCGCTGCACTTCAATACGGCTTGCGCAGTGTCTGGAAAGGACAACGTCTCAACTTTGCCGTTACAGCTATACGTCACCACAAGCGACTTGAGTTTCCTGAAGGCCGGGTCAGGCCACAAGTACATTTGGTCGGCGTAGACACAGCAGCCCTCTTTGCAGTTGCATTGCTGGCGCATTGCCGCTGTCGCGTCGCGACTCGGACCGTGAGGGACAACACCATAGACCGCTTTCTGTATCTGGATGCCTTGCTTGGCTGCTGCCGGAACAAAGCGCGCGAGGATACTGGCGATTGCCAAAAGGAGGAATGTCTGGCTGGCTATCCGCATCTTATTTACGGGAACATGGTTATATTTCATGAAGCACATCCGAATGAAGAGACACATATACATCTAGGGACTTTGGCAGAAAGCGCCTGTTCCTGCACTCGGACGGCCCTCCCTTCCGTCAGTTGATGGGAAATGCAGGTTGAAAGCTTACATGCCATAATTGAGCGACAGCCTCTTGGCCAGGATTCCAGCAAGGTAATCAAGACTATTTTTGGGATTATACATTCATTAACTGAAGAAAAGCTGTCAAGACAAGATTGCATCAGACGTGTCCGTGCCATCACTGCGTTGAAGTGAAGCAACACTACAGAAATACACAAGTATTCGTGGGCGCACCGGGGACTTCCCCGCCGCCGTCCTCTGACATCTTTCGCAAAGGGACAGTGCGGCATTCCACCCGGGTGCGCTGGTCCGTGCGGCAGGGGATTGACCAGGTTCGCCGACGTGCGTACAGAACAAACATCGCGGTTTGTCGCTGCCGCGCGCCGGGCAGGCGCATCTGCCCCAACTCGTCACAAAGGGAGCTTGAGATGTTCAAGAAATTCAGCTTTGCAGCCGTTCTCTTGGGGGTTCTTCTCGTTGCGCTTCCGGCCTTGGCCGACCACCACAAGGCCAAGATCATGACCAAGGACGGGCTGGGAGCCTACATTGCGGACGCAAAAGGCATGACGCTGTATTACTTCACGAAGGATGCGGACGGCACGTCCGTGTGCCTGGGCGAATGCGTGCAGAAATGGCCCCTGTACACCGCCGACAAGGTCGAGCCCCAGGCCGGGCTTGAGGCCAAGGACTTCGGGTCCATCAAGCGCACGGACGGCAAGTCCCAGGTGACCTACAAGGGCGCCCCGCTGTATTATTTCTTCAAGGACCTGAAGCCCGGTGACACCAATGGCCAGGGCGTGGGCGGCGTCTGGTTCGTCGTCAACCCCGCAGCCTTCCCGCCGAAGAAGTAGGCGGGGCCGGGGCGTTTTGAGCCCCATTGCCTGAACGCAGGGGTTGCGGTGTTTGCCGCAACCCTTTTTTCGTGCGCAGGATGAAGTGGGAGCAGGACGAAGTGGGAGCAGGATGAAGTGGGAGCAGGATGAATCGCGTAGCAGGATGACCTGCCGCCTGCGCCAGGCCGCGTTCAAGGCGTGCGCCGCCGTGGGTGTTCCGGCAGCGGCTTCAGGCCGCTGGGCCCCGCAGCCCAGCAGGGAGATGCGCTGTCATGACATGAGCCGGCGGGCCAGTGGAGGGCAAAACAAGCCGTCGTGTGGTTGTTCGGGCCTTCGAGGCTATTTCCAGCCGCCGCCGCGCTGGGAGGAGTAGATGACGCGGTTGGATTTTTCGGAGACCGGCGCAAAGGAGCCCTTGCGGCAGGCCTCTGCGGTCTGGCCGGTGCTCTCCAGCACAAGCTCCTTGTAGACGATGTCGCCCACAAAGTAGTGGGGATCGTGCTCGGCCCGGCGCACCCGGCAGACCACCTCGCCCAGGTCGATGGCCTTGTAGCTGGCGTGGTACAGCCCGTCGGAGCCCTTGTAGACGCGCATGCTGTTCCTGCCGCCCAGGATGGTGGCGTTCATGCGTTCCACCTGCTGCCGGGCGAACTGCGAGAACCGCTGATGCTCGCGCTCCAGCTCGCTGTCCACAGGCGCAGCATCTGCCGGGGCCTGGAGCTGGCTTTGCCCGTCCGGCGCAACCGTGGGAGCCTGGAGCTGGGTCTGGTCGTCCGGCGCGGACTCCGTCGCCTGGGCCGACAGGGCGGACAGCAGCAGCAGGGGCAGAAGCAGCAGGGAAACGATGAGCAGGCTGGTGATGCGCATGTGGGGGCAGACTCCGGTTCGGGTTTCTTCTCGCCGGGGAATGTACGCATGGCGCTGCGGGTCTGTCAATGCGTCTTGAATACGCAACTTGGCGCACACGTCAGCTCTGGGGCCGGTTGTTGGCGGGCGCGCCGGCAGTTTTACGGGCCCGTCTTGGCATACGTGCTTGCATAAGCGGTTGAGAGTGCTGTACCGTTTCCAAAGTCGGAATAGTCCCGGCCCGTCAGGGAGCCAGACAAACCCGTTGCCGCCCAGGGCGGGAGACTTATGCAGACGCGCCGATTCCTCGCAAACATGAGTGCCTCCTGGCTGACCTTGGCGATTCTTGTTCTTGGCTTGGCCGCTGCCTTGGGCTTCAGCCTGGAGCTTGAACAACGCCGTGTGGAGGCCAGGGAGCAGGAGCGCCTCCTGGCCCAGTCCCGGGTTGTCCAGCTGATCCTCAACGAGGCTCTCACGTCGCTCAACGATGTGCTCGGCTCCTTGAGCGAGGATTGGGCCAACCAGAAAAAGGACCGGGACTTCAACGCCCGGCTGCGGACCCTGGTCGACGGCATGCCCGGCGTGCGCACCATCACCATCATGGACGTCCAGGGCACCATACAGGTGAGCAACCGGCCCGAGCTGATCGGTCGGAATTTCAGCAAGCGCGCCTATTTCATGAACGCGCAGCAGGCCCCTGATCCGGGAATGCTGTATGTGTCCCCGCCGTTTTGGAGCACCCTCGGCGCATTCACCCTGAATGTGGGGCGGATGATCCCGGGGCCGCAGGGCGAGTTCAACGGTCTGGTCACCGCCGCCCTGGACCCGAAGTATTTCGCCCCGCTCTTGGGCTCCATCCTCTACGCGCCGGACATGTGGGCGCACCTGGCCCACGGCGCGGGCTCCGTCTTCATCAGCATCCCGGAGCGCCAGGGCGTGGCGGGCAAGAACCTGGCCCAGCCGGGGTCCTTCTTCACCCAGCACATGCAAAGCGGTCAGGAGGCAAGCATCTTCAGCGGCAGGGCGCTGTCCACAGGCGAGATGCGCATGCTGGCCGTGCGCTCCATCCGGCCCGCCGGGCTGAAGATGGAGGTCCCGCTCGTGCTGGGGCTGGCCCGCGACCTGGACTCCGTCTATGCGGGCTGGCGCGCCGACGCCCTCCGGCAGTGCCTGTTGCTCCTGGTCCTGGCTGTGCTGAGCTCTGCCGGGCTGTACGTCCATGAGCGCCGCAAGAAGGAGTTCGAGCGCCAGAAGGCCCAGGCGGCCCAGGCCCTGGCGGACAGCGAGCGGTTCATGCGCACCATCACCGACAACATCCCCGGCATGGTCGGGTACTGGGACGCGGACCTGCGCTGCGGGTATGCCAACAGCGCCTACATGGAATGGCTCGGCCGCACCAGGGAGGAGCTGCTCGGGGCGCAGAGACAGGAGGTCTTTGGCGAGGAGCTGTTCCACAAGAACGAAACATTCGTGCGCGCCGCCCTTGGCGGGCAGACGCAGCATTTCGAGCGCGTCCTGACCAAGGCCGACGGCAGCACCGGCTACGCCCTGGCCCACTACATCCCGGACAAGGTCGACGGGAGCGTGCGCGGATTCTTCGTGCTCGTGACCGACGTGACCGAGCTCAAGACCGCGCAGGTGCTGCTGGAAACCCGCGTGGAGGAGCGCACCGAGGAGCTGCGCCAGACCGTGCTGGCCCTGGAGGCGGCCAAGACCCAGGCCGAGTCCGCGAACAGGATGAAGTCCGACTTTCTGGCCAACCTGAGCCACGAGCTGCGGACCCCGCTCAACCCCATCGTGGCGCTGACGGACCTGGTGCTGGGAACAACGCTTTCGCCGGAGCAGCGCGACTATCTCCAGGATGTGCGCGCCGCAGCCCAGAAGCTGCTGCATCTGTTCAACCGGCTCATCGACCTCATGGAGCTGGAGAATTACGTCCCGGTCCCCGGCATCGTGGGCCTGAATTCCCTGCGCGAGCTGTCGGTCCAGTCCGTCGCCGCCGCAGTGGCGGCCAAGGGTCTGGTCATCCAGGCCGACGTGGCCCCGGACCTGCCGCTTGCCATCTGGGTCGACCTGCACCTGCTGCGCATGGTTCTTTTGGAGCTGGTGGAAAACGCCGTGCGCTTCACCGATGAGGGCATGGTGTCCATCACCTTTGACCGGGCCGTGGACCAAAACGCGCGGGAGCAGCTGTGCCTTGAGGTGCGCGACACGGGCATGGGCATTCCCGCCGCGCGCCTGGCCGACATCAGCACCGGTCTGACCCAGGCCGACGCCCCCCTGACCAAGCGTTTCGCCGGGCTGGGCATCGGCATGGCCAAGACGCTCAAGGCCGTCGCCCTCCTGGACGGCCGCCTGGAGGTGGAGAGCGTCCCGGCCCATGGCTCGACCTTCCGCGTCCTGCTGCCGCTCGTCCCTGTGAACCTTTCCGGCCAGTGAACCTGACCGGCGACGCACCCTGACCCCCGATCGATACTGGCGCAGCGCTGCCCGGCTTGAACACGTCAGGCTGCTTTCCCGGCTCATCCTGCCAGGTGTTGTTCCAACTAGCAAAAGTGAATGAAGTATTGTTCCTGCCAGGAGCTGCTGGCGAGGAAGCAGGAAGACTGTCTGTGCTGGACACATTTGCCTGGCATGATATAGCAACGTCAGGCGCAACTGCCGACGTTTTCCAGAGGCGCCGCTACGCAGATTGGAGGACAGGGATGTGCACCTCGCAGCACGAACGCACCACAGGGCTGGCGGACCCGGACTCGACACCCGCAACGCCGCCCGCAACGGCGTCGCACAGGACTCTTGAGGCCTACCAGGACTTCATGGAGGACTGCCCGGAGCCCATGCAGATAACGGACACGCACGGCGTCATCCGCGCGGCCAACCGCAGCTATAGCAAGGAGGCCGGGCACCCGCGCGAGGAGCTCATCGGCAAGAACGTCCTTGATTTCGGCTTCTATGTGGACACCCGCCAGCGCGACCAGCTCTTCGCGCTGCTCAAGTCACAGGGCCAGGTCAGCGAGTTCGAGGTGCGGCTGCGCACGGAAAGCCTCGGCGAGTTCGCGGGGCTGGTTTCGGCCTCGCTCATCGTGATTGATGGCGAAGCCATGGTCATGAGCACCGTCCGCAACGTCAGCGCCATGTCCGCAGCCCAGGAGGCGTTGCGCAAGAGCGAGGAGCTGCTGCGCGGGGCCTTTCAGGCCAGCCTCGATCCCATCACCCTTTCCAAGACCGATGGCGAGTTCGTGGAGATCAACGACGCCTTCTGCGAGCAGAGCGGCTACCTGCGCGAGGAGGTGCTGGGCCGCACCACCAAGGACATCGGCCTGTGGTTCTCCATCACGCAGCGCGACGCGTTCCTGAAGGCCTTGACCGAGCTGGGCTCGGTTCGCGCCTTCGAGGCGAACCTGGTCGACCGTTCGGGCAGGGTGCGGCGCTGCCTGCTTTCGGCGCGCATCGCGGTGCTCGGCGGTGTGCCCATGGTCCTCACCGTGACCAAGGATGTGACCAAGCTCATGGAGGTCGAGGACGCCCTGCGCAGGAGCGAGGAGTTCTTCCGCACCCTGATGCACGACGGTGTGGACCCCGTGGGCCTGGCCGAGCCCAGCGGCGTCTTCGTGGAGGTCAACGACGCCTTTGTGGCGCTCATCGGCTATTCCCGGGCCGAGATCATCGGCAAGAACGCCACCCAGCTGCAACTGTGGACCGACCTCAAGCAGCGTGATGAAATGCGCGACCTGATGGCCGCGCACGGGACCGTGCACAACTATTCCCTGACCGTGCGGCGCAAGGACGGGGCCCTGCGGCACTGCCTGTTTTCCGGGCGGCGGCTGCGCATCGGCGGGCGCGAGCTGTTGTATTCCTCCACCAAGGACATCACCGAACTGCGCGCCGCCGAGCAGGCGCGCCGGGCCGGGGAAAACCGCCTGCGCATCCTGGTGGAGACTGCCTCGGAGGGCGTGTGGATCGTTGACGCGGACGGTCTGGTCTCCTTTGTCAATGCGCGCATGTGCGAGCTTTTGGGCCTGCCGCAGGAGCAGGTTCTGGGCCGCGCCCCGGCGGAGTTCGGCATCCCGGCAGTGCATGCGCCCGCGTGCGCCTTTCCCGAGGACGGCCGCAAACCCTCGCGCGACGTGCACTTGACCCGGCCAGACGGTGCGAACTGCTGGGTCATCATGAACGACACGCCGCTGTTGGACGAGGAGGGCGTCTGTATCGGGGCCGTGGGGCTGTTCACAGACATCTCCGAGCGCAAGCAGATGGAGGAGCAGCTCATGCAGGCGTGCACCCGCGCCGAAGCTGCGGACAAGGCCAAAAGCGAGTTTCTGGCCAACATGAGCCACGAGATACGCACGCCCCTCAATGGCATGCTCGGCATGCTGCAGCTCATGCAGGTCGAAGAGGCGGACCCGGACCAGCGCAACTACGTCAGCATGGCCGTCAGCGCCGGCCGCAGGCTTTTGTCCCTGCTCACCGACGTGCTCGACTTCTCCAAGATGAACGCGGGCCAGGTCAGGCTGCGCACAGAGCCCTTCAGCATCACCCGGCTCTTCGAGTCCGTGGAGGCGATTTTCCACCTGCCGTGCGCGGCCAAGAAACTGCGCCTCTCCTTCCACATGCACGCGGGCGTGCCCGAGATGCTCTTGGGCGACGAGGCGCGCCTGCGCCAGATCCTGTTCAACCTCGTGGGCAATGCGGTGAAGTTCACCAGCTCCGGCCAGGTGCGCGTGGAGGCCTGGGCCAGGCCCAGCGAGAAGTACGGGCCGGGCGTGGTCTGGCTCCACCTGACCGTGGCGGACACCGGCATCGGCATCCCCGAGGACAAGATCGCCCATGTGTTCCACCGGTTCACCCAGAACGACGGCACCTTCACGCGGGAGTATGAGGGCGCGGGCCTGGGCCTGGCCATCGTGAAGCGCATCGTGGGCCTCATGCAGGGCGGCATCGTTGTGGAAAGCCAGGTGGGCCTTGGCACCACCATGAACGTGCGCGTGCTCCTGGGCGTTCCGCAGCCCCCGGACCGGGAGGGGCAGGCAGAGGCCAAGGCCGCACCGGACGGAAACGCCCCGCTGCGCATCCTTCTGGCCGAGGACGACGCCACCAGCCAGCTGGCCGTGCGGGTCATGCTGCAGCGCCTGGGGCACGAGGTGGTCATGGTGGAGACCGGGCGCATGGCCGTGGAGGCCCTCAAGGCCGGGGATTACGACTGTATCCTCATGGACATCCAGATGCCGGAGATGGACGGGGTGCAGGCCACAAGATTGATCCGCACCTCGCCCGCGCTGGGGCGCAAGGCGCGCATCCCCATCATCGCGCTGACGGCCTACGCCATGAACGGAGACCGGGAGCGGTTCCTGGCGGAGGGCCTGGACGGCCATGTGACCAAGCCGGTGGAGATAACGGACCTGGAGCGGGCCCTGCGCCTGGCGGTGGCGGGCGGTCCGGGCCGCGCGGGCTAGGCGTTCCCGTCTCCGTCGCCGTCCCTGCCGCCCGATCTGCCGTTCGGCCTGGTGCCCGGCCTGGCGGAATTGGCGTGGGCCCGGGCATAGCGGGCCGGGCTGAGGCCCACAACGCGCGCAAAGTGCCGGGTCATGTGGGCCTGGTCGCAAAAGCCGGACCGGAGCGCCGCCTCGGCCAGGCTGGTCCCGCAACGCAGCAGCTCCTTGGCCCGGCGCAGGCGCAGGTGCGTCTGGAAGGCGTGCGGCGGCAGGCCCAGCTCGCGCGTGAAGGCCCGGTGCAGGGCGAACATGTCCACCCCGCAGGCTGCGGCCAGCCCGGCCAGATCCACGCCCGCCTCAAGATTCTCCGCGATGAGCCGCCGCGCCGCGCCTGCCGCCTCCTGCATCCTGGCCGTTTTGGCCAGGCCGCCTCCGACGCCATCCTGGCCTGGGGCCCTGCCGTCATGCCGGGCCAGCAGCTCCAGGCATTCGGCCAAGAGCGACTGCCGCTCCAGGCGGCCCGTGGGCGCGTCCAGGGCCTCGGCCAGGCGGGCCAGGGCCCGGGCCAGCGCGGGATCGTCCAGCCTCGGCGAAGCCGCGCGCCAGCCTGCCAGCTCCGGCGGCAGCGCGTGCGGCGCTATGCTCAGGGCCAGGTAGGAGCATCCAGGTGCTGCGGCGTCTGCTGCAGCGTCTGTGCCGGCGTCGGAAGCGCTGTTGGGCGTGGCGTTGGCCTTGGCGTCGGCCTTCGTGTCGGATTCGGCGACGGCTGCGGCTCCAGGCGTGCGCTTGCCGTCGCGCCAGGCGTTGACCGTGGCGTTGACCGTGACGTCGGACTTGGCGTCTGACTGGGCGGGCGCGCAGGCGTGGGCCTGGCCCGGGGCGAGCACGAAGACCGCGCCCTGGGGCACGCGTGTCGACGCGCCAGCTGCCTCAATGCGCCGCGTCCCGGCCAGGACCACGCCCAGGACCAGCGAGTCGTGGGCGTGGCGCGGCTGGGATGCGTGTGATGACTGGACCAGGGTCAGGCTCACGCCGGGCAGCTCCGCCGGGCAGAAGAGCCGGATGAGCGGGCCCGGACCAAAGGACCGCCTAGAGCAGCGCGGGCGCGAATTTGGCAAGAATGTAGAGGGCTTCTCCATGCTGACCGTCGTGTTTGGCGGCGGCCCGCACGCTGTGCGCCACGCCCGCCGGAATGAGCCCGCAGACGCCGGGCCGGTAGACGGCTTCGCGGCCGCCCAGGGTGCACACGCCGCTGCCCCGCACCACCTCGTGCAGCTCCAGGCTGCCTTCGTGGACGTGGGAGGAAAGCTCGGCCCCGGCCTCGATGCGCACCAGGTGTGCGCTCAGGGCCCCGCCTGTGGCCGCGCCGGTGACAAGGTGCTTGAGGGCCACCCCGGCAAAGCGCGGGTGCGGGTTCCAGGGCAGGGCGGCCAGATCCGTGTCCGTCTCCGGCGTGGCGAGACGGGCGGTTCCGGGCAGTTGCGAAAGATCGGCGTTCATGTGGGCTCCTTGGGTTGAAGGTGGCGTTTGCGCCTCCTCTTTGCCAAAAAGCCGCGCCTGCGGTCTTGGACGTTTTTGCAGGTGCGCGCTAGGCCCCCAGGTGCTTCTTGAACGCCGCCACGGTGTTCAGCAAAAGCATGGCCCTGGTCATGGGGCCGATGCCGCCGGGCACCGGGGTCATGGCGCTGGCCGTGGCGCACAGGTACTCGAAGTCGCAGTCGCCCACCAGGCTGTCGTCCACGCGGTTGATGCCCACGTCCACCACCACCGCGCCGGGCTTGACCATGTCGCAGGTGATGAACCTGGGTTTGCCGATGGCCGAGAACACGAAGTCCGCGCGTTTGCACTGCTCG
Source organism: uncultured delta proteobacterium (assembly GCA_903843965.1). GTDB lineage: Bacteria > Desulfobacterota > Desulfovibrionia > Desulfovibrionales > Desulfovibrionaceae > Humidesulfovibrio. The sequence continues at coordinate 117,819 of CAIMRY010000017.1, read as the reverse complement.
GCCAGGTCCGGGGTGCGGGAGTGGCACAGGGTCACTGTGGCGTCGCCGAAGGGGCCCGGCAGCGAAAGCATGATGGACAGCGGGCGGCCGACGATGTTGCTGCGGCCCACCACCACGGCATGCTTGCCCTGGGTGGGCAGGTTGTAGCGGCGCAAAAGCTCGATGACCCCGGCCGGGGTGCAGGGCTGCAGTCCAGGCAGGCCCAGGGCCAGCCGCCCGATGTTTTTCGGATGGAAGCCGTCCACATCCTTGTCCGGATCGATGCGCTCAAGCAGCGAGAGGCTGTCCAGCCCCTTGGGAACGGGCAGCTGGAGCAGCACGCCGTCAACGTCCGGGTCGGCATTGAGGCTGTCGATGGTGGCCTCCAGCTCGGCCTGGGTGGTCTCCGGCCCGAGGCGGTGCGGGAAGGAGGCAAAGCCCACCTCGACACAGTCGCACTCCTTGTTGCGCACATAGACCTGGGAGGCGGGGTCCTCCCCCACCAGGATGACGGCGAGTCCTGGCGCGCGGCCATGGGCCGCAGTGATTTTCGCCACCTCGGCCTTGAGCTCCGTGCGGATGGACTGGGCCGTGGCTTTGCCGTCGAGCAGGATCATTGGGCCTCCTTGATTGCGTGGGGGAATGCCGGACGCGACAGCGCGTCCGCGAGGTGGCAATCTAGGCCAAAGCGAGGCCGTTGTCGAGGAGCGGAAGCGCCGTATCCTAGCGGACGGTGATCTCCACGCGACGGTTCCTGGGCTCATACGGGTTGTTGTTGATGACCAGGGGATTCGCCGAGCCGTGGGAGGTGACATCGATGATCCCTGTCGGCAGGCCGTCCTTGACCAGGATCTTGCGCACGGCCTCGGCCCGCCTGCGCGAAAGGCCGATGTTGAAGGCCTCGTCTCCGGCCTTGCTGGCGTGGCCCACCACGGAGATGTCGCGCGACTGGCGCTCCCGGACCGTGGCCAGGACCTTGGGCAGGTCCGCCTTGGACTCGGGCGTGAGCTCCACCCCGTCGCTTTCGAAGTACAGGATGTAGCGCACAGGCTTGGTGGGCAGGGCGCGCTGGGCCGGGCCGAAGAGTTGTTCCGTCTCAGCTGCGGAGAGGGTCTCAGGCGGGCTGGGCGCGGCCTTGGGGGCGATGCGCGTGGCCGTTCCGGCCTGGGTCAGGATCTGGCTGCCCTGGGCGTTGGTCACGACCACGGAGCCCACATGGCCGTCCGGATCGGGCAGCAGGAGCACCACAGTCTTTGCGCCGCAGGCGCTCAGCATCTGGATAGCCAGCAATGCGAACAAAAACAGCTGGATCAGACGAGCGGTTCGCATCTTAGCGCCCCCCTTCGGTCTTTGGCTCCATGTCCGGGCCGCCTTCGGCGTGCACCAGGAAGTGGGTGCCCCGGATGCCGATGACTGCAGTGGGGGTCAGGACCTGCACGGTTCCCGGCGAGAGCTTGGCGATCTCCCCGGTGATGCATGCGGCGGAGCCCTTGGCCAGCCGCATGACCGAGGCCAGCGCGCCCTTTTCCGGCGCGAACTGGAAGCTTTCCACCACGAGCCGACTCTCCGGCCCCAGGGACAGGACGGAGTTGTCGCGCATCACCAGCCCCAGGCTGCTCTGCGCGTCTGTGGTCAGCACGTCCTTTTCGAAGATGCGGTCGCCGGGCTTCAGCTGGGCGGGCGCGGCCTTGTTGCGGGCCACCTGGGCCACGCCGGTGGAGGATTTGACGCTCCCGGCCGGGGGGGCGTCCTCGGCAAGGGCCGAACCGGCAGCCAGGGCCAGCAAGGCAGTCAGGACAAGGATTCCAAGGGTTGAAGGAAATGGCTGTCGTGGCATGGCATATACCTCCATAGGTGTATCCCTACGCTGGTCTTTGCACATGTCAATGATCAAGGGGGCTGCACGAAATATAGTTTTGTCATATGTAGGCGCACCGACGGAAAATGCACGTGCGGTGCGGCAAGGGTGGCCGCGTGTTGTCGCAGAGGGCATTTGGGGCGGTTCGGAGGGGGATGGACTGTCTTGCCGTTCGCACAGGTGAGGATGCTGCGCGGAGCGAAGCGCTATGGCCTGCCGAGCCACCAGTGCAGGAACTGCGGCCCGGCCAGGAGAAAGGCCGCTGCCCCGGCGCAGAGGAACGGGCCAAAGGGCAGGGCCGTGCGCAGGCCTTCGCCCGCACCTGTGCCCTCGCCCTCTTGCGCGGCCCGGCGCGCGGCGACGAGCCCCATGGGCAGGGCCAGCACGGCCCCGGCGAAAAGCGTCAGCGGCACGGCCACCGGGCCCAGCAGCGCGCCCACCAGGAGCATGAGCTTGGCGTCGCCCAGGCCCAAGCCGTCCTCGCCCCGGATGCGGCGGTAGGCCCAGGCCATGAGCCACAGGCCCCCGCCGCCCACAGCCGCGCCGAGAAGCCCCGCCCGCCAGCCTATGCCCAGGGTGTGCGCGTGCGGCAGCAACGTCGACGCGAGCAGGGCCAATCCCGCGCCCGGCAGGGTCAACACATCGGGCAAGAGCCAGGTCTGAAGGTCGATGAGCGAGAGCACGAGCAGGAGCGTGCCGAAGCCCACGGCCACGAGGAAAGGCCAGCCGAAACCGAACACGGTGGCAGCAGCCAGGGCGAAGAGGGCGCATGCCAGCTCGCTCAGCGGGTAGCGCAGGGGGATTCTGGCCCGGCAGAAGCGGCAGCGTCCGCCTTGCAGCAGCCAGCCTGCAAGCGGGATGTTTTCGCGCCAGGTCAACGTGTGGCCGCAGGCCGGGCAAAAGGACCGCGCCGGGCTGGTCAGGCTGCCGCCCGTGGCCAGGCGGTGGGCGGCGCAGGTGGCGAAGCTGCCGAGGATCAACCCGAGCGTGGCGGCCAGGATCAGGAACAGGCTGTGGTCCACAGGCGTATGCTCTCCCTTGCGGCCCTGTTTTGGTCTGGAAGATCGGGTGTCCAGGCTTGAAGATCAGGCCGATCTGCTGCATGATGGCGTACGCCGCGCGGACTGTGCCGCTCATGCACCCCGATGCACAGGTACCGAATTTTCCCCGGCCCCACAAGCGCCCCCATGCGAGGAGAACCGCCCCATGATCCAGACCGCCCGCTTCATCCCGGACATGAGCGCCGATGAACTCGCCGCCGTGCAGCAGGAGGGCCTCAAATGGACCCTGCACCACGCCTTCCAGGGCAGCCCCTTCTACCGCCGCCGCCTGGAAGAGGCCGGCATCCACCCCGGCGACATCAAGCACCTGTCCGACCTGGCCAGATTGCCCTTCACCACGGCCCACGACCTGCAGGCCGAGTACCCCCTGCCGCTCCTCAGCGTGCCGGAGGAGCAGGTGGTGCGCATCCACGGCAGCAGCGGGACGACGGGCAAGCGGAAGATCCTGACCTACACGCAGAAGGACATCGCCGACTGGGCCGACATGTTCGCCCGCTGTTACGAACTGGCGGGCCTGACCATCCTGGACCGTGTTCAAATTTGCGTCGGCTACGGCCTGTGGACCGCCGGGGCGGGCTTCCAGCTCGGGTGCGAGCGCTTCGGGGCCATGGCCCTGCCGGTCGGTCCGGGCATGCTCGACATCCAGCTGCAGATGCTGACCGACCTGGGCACCACCTGCCTGGGCTCCACGGCCAGCATGGCCCTGCTCCTGGGCGAGGAGGTGGAGAAGCAGAACCTGCGCGCCAAGCTCAAGCTCAAGCGCGCCATCTTCGGGGCCGAGGCGCACACCAAGAAGATGCGCCAGCGCTTTGAGGAGGCCCTCGGCCTGGAGCACAGTTTCGACATCTCCGGCATGACCGAGATCTACGGCCCTGGCGCGGGCATCGAGTGCGAGGCGCACCAGGGCATCCACTACTGGGCCGACATGTACATCCTGGAGCTCATCGACCCGGACACGCTGCTGCCCGTGGCTTCCGGCGAGCTGGGCGAGATGGTCATCACCAGCCTGAGGAAGGAGGCCAGCCCGCTCATCCGCTACCGCACGCGTGACATGACCCGGCTCATCCCCGGCGCCTGCCCCTGCGGCTGCGCCATGCCGCGCCACGAGCGCATCCAGGGCCGCAGCGACGACATGATCATCTTCCGCGGGGTGAACATCTACCCCGGCCAGGTGGCGGCCGTGCTCGACAGGCACCCGCAGATGCAGTGTGAGTACCAGATCGCCCTCACCCGCGCCGACGGCCTGGACCACATGGTGGTGCGCGCGGAGCGCCGGACCGAGGTGCCGGAGTCCGAATCCGGCCAGTTGGCCAAGGCCATCGCCACGGAGATCAAGAACCACATTCTGGTGACCGCCACGGTCGAGATCATGCCCCCTGGCAGCCTGCCGCGCAGCTTCGCCAAAACCAAGCGCGTCATCGACGAGCGGGATAAGGACTGAACGCGAAAAAGCGCCAAGGGCCAAGTGGTGGGCCCGGTTGCCGTACAGCCGGGGTGCTGAAGAAAGTCTAGACTTCTCGCTGACGCGCGGCGGTTACAACCCGCGCCAGCAGGTGGCGGGCACGACGACGCACAACACGGACGCAACCCGAGACATTGTCTAACATCCCGGAGGACCGCCATGCCGAGCCTCGACACCCTTGCGGAGCGGCACGTGGTCATCGACCGCCGCCAGGGGCAGTACCTCTGCTTCCCGGACCTGTGCCTGACCGACGACGGCAGGCTGTTGTGCGCGTACAACGAGTTTGACCGCCACGTGGGCACCCGGCGCAGGCTGCTCCTGCGCGAAAGCGCGGACCTGGGCCGCAGCTGGGGCCCGGCGCGGATCATGAACGCCTCGGAGTCCCACTGCCCGCGCATCTCACGCGTGGCCAACGGCGAGGCGGGCGGCCTGCTCATCCTCGTGGACGACGCCGGGCCGATCCTCTACTTCAGCGCCGACCAGGGCCGCACCTGGGCCCAGCAGCCGGGCGGCGGCCTGGGCCACGGCCTGCAGGACCGCATCCTGGAGCTGGGCGGCCAGGTGCTCTTCACCACCGGGCACCAGCACCGGGGCAGCCAGCCGCAGCCGCGCATCCGCCAGGCCCCCAGCGAGCAGATGGCCTATCTCTCGCGCAACCTGGGCCGCAGCTGGGAGCCGTTTTCCGTCATCGCCAGCGAAAAGTGCCTGGTGCTCTGCGAAGCCTCGGTGATCCGCCTGCCGCAGGAGCTGGTGGGCGGGCCGCCGCGCCTGCTGGCGCTGATGCGCGAGAACTCCTTTGTGGGCGAGCCCATGTACTTTTGCCTCAGCGAGGACGGCGGGGCCACCTGGGGCGCGCCCAGGCCCACCCCGCTCATCGGCCACCGGCCCACGCTGGGCTGGACCAGCAGCGGCAAGCTGCTCGTGACCTACCGCGATGTCGGGCCGGACCCCGGCACCAAGGCCTGGCTGGGCTCGCTGGACGACCTCTGCTCGGACTTCGAGGCCCACGGCCTGCACGCCGCGCCGGGCAATCCGCGCCTGACCAAACGCGGCCTGGAGATCAAGAACGAATCCGGCCCGCCCTCGGCGACCGCCTCGCCGGTGCGCTACTTCCTGCGGCCGCTCACCGATCCGGCCTCGGCCCGGGCGGTGTTCGAGGCCGAGGTCAAGGTGCTTTCGGCGGAGGTCAACGGCTGCGGCATCCGCCTTGGCCTGTGGTGGAAGCTGTACCCGGACGGCCTGGCGCCGGATGCGGACGAGGCCCCGCTGATCCCCTGGAAGCCGGGGCAGTTCCACACCGTGCGCATCGAGTACGAGCCCGGCCTGTGCCGCCTGTTCATTGACGGGCAGGCGAGCGGGGAGTACCCGGTGGACCGCATGAGCGGCGAGACCCGGCCCATTCTGGTGGGGGCCATCGTGCGCAAGGGCGACAACGCCTGCGAGGCCGTGTGGCGGCGCATGTCGCTTATGACCGAGGAGCCGACCCTGGGCCGCCATTACGCCTGGTCCTGGGACCACAAGAGCGGGCTTTTGCCCGATGAGCACATCGTTCGGCGCGTGCTGGAGCTGAAAAACGACCGCCAGGCCAGCCCGGCGGACTTCGGCTATTCCGGCTGGGCTGAGCTGCCCGCCGATGCGAACGGCGCGCGCTTTCTCTGCGCGTACCACCACGGCGGCGGTGACGAGCCGGGCTACACGCCGGGCGAGAGCGCGCATGTGCTGGGCACCATGTTTTGGGAGAGTGATTTTGTTTGACCATGTTACGCTAAGCCTATACTTGTTCGGATAGCTTGGTACATTTTAATTCTTGCAGAGGTTAATGATGGCACAAGAGACACCAACAGTAGCTTCTCACGTATCTTCATATTCCGATGAAGATGTTGAGTCCTGGTTTGATTCTGAATCGGAAACAGAAAATCTTCCTGTCAAGGAAGACGTGGAAGTTCGGTTTGTTGAGTCACAATTGCGCGTTGTACGTTCAACGATGGACTTAACAATCCATACCCTTAAAGCATCACTGTCTGACCAAAACTACATTAAAATTAACCCAGCATACCAACGACGCCAGAGATGGACGCATAAGCAAAAGTCTCTACTCATCGAGTCGCTTTTGTTAAACATTCCAGTTCCACCAATATTCTTGTTTGAAAATGAATACAATCAGTATGAAATAATGGATGGGCGTCAACGCATAGAGTCCATTCGTGACTATCTTGATAATAGGTATGCACTGCGCTCTCTAGAATACTGGCCAGAACTAAATGGGAAACAGTTTTCACAACTTCCAGAGATAATCCAGCGCGGCCTCTTGCGTCGGACAATATCTGCAATGGTCTTATTAGCTGAAACAACGCGCCCTGAACAGGCCGGTTTCGATGTACGTATGGCTCTCTTTAAGCGCTTAAACACTGGCGGTACGAGATTAAATCCGCAAGAAATTCGAAACGCTTTATATCCATCAAGTTTCAATAGCTTAATAATTGAATTGTCGAAGCATGATATGTTTCGATCAATTTGGGGCATCCCTCTATTTCGAGATGGAGAGGACGAAAATCCATCAAAAGATTTGCTGAATAATACGTTGTATAAAATGATGGCAGACTGTGACATTGTTCTGCGCTTTTTCGCAATCAAAGAAACAATTGAGTGCGGGCGTAAGGGTTCTCTCCAAACCCTGATGAATGTGTGCATGAAGTCACACTTGTACGATGCGCCAGATATTATATCGTCATTGCGCGATGATTACATACACACACTAGAAGCATTGTATGGTATTTTTCAGGGTAAACCTTTTGTTCTCCCAGGCACAAATCGTGTTAGTCGTCCTGTTTATGATGCGCTGATGGTTGGTGCTTCTCTTATAGGATTAGATACACTTCAGGGCAGAGGGATGTCTATACGTGACTGCTATCGGGATGAAGTGGCTGATCCCGACTCGTACGAGATTTTAATCGGCCGCGGTAATACCATAGAATCAATAGTTGATCGTGTTGACCTGGCTATCCAGATTCTCTCTTCTTAACGAGTCAGCAATGAACCTAATATTTGCTGATTTTAATAACGATGTTGTGATGCTTCGCAAGATGGTTGGTCTCGTTGACAGCCTTGCGAAAGCGCCAAATATTTCATCAAACTCAATTACCAGCCTTGATGACACGCCCAATGATGATATTAGAACAATATTGCTTTCCGCAAATTCTTCACGTCATGTGATGCCTATTTATCACGGTGTTCTTTTGCTTTATTTGGCCGGCAGGTTTGAAAACTATATACGTGATTTATTTGAAGACATGTGTTTGACGATAGCTCAACGTTGTAAAAAGTATACAAATTTGCCAAAAAAGATGCGGGAAAATCTAATATCTTTTACGGCGAAGGTCATGGTCGATCCACATAAATTCGGGCATGGGGATGGTGGAGTAAGCAGTTTTATAAAAACGCTGTCTAGTAATATTCATGATAATGATTTGGTAAACATTAATACTCAGTGTCTTTCAATAACTTTTGAGAATATGCGCTCAAATACGATTATTGAACTTTTTGGTCGAGTCGGTCTTGATAAGATTTGGGAATCTATGGGGCAGCAAATCGCTGTACGAAATTTTTTTTCTGAAAAGGATCCGCAGCAGGCGACAAATAAAGCAAAAGATTTACTCGATGAAATTATGAATGTGCGGAACAGAATTGCTCATCCATCTGGTGGTTTCATTTGGCCTTCATCTGTTGACATTGCACGATACATTGATTTTTTACTCATTCTTTCTCTTACGCTTGCTGAGTACTGTGATTTCTGGCCTACTACTATTCAGACTGAGACCACTTAGCCATACTCCGGCATAGCAATGGATATTTCTATCCCCATCATCACCCCCGACTGGCCGGAGTACGAGCTCATCGACTCCGGCGACAGCCGCAAGCTCGAACGCTTCGGCCAGTACCTGATCGTGCGCCACGAGCCCAAGGCCTGGTGGCGGCCCGCGCTGCCCGAGGCCGAGTGGGCCAAGGCCCACGCCAGCCAGGACGAGGAGGGGCGGCTCACGGTCCGTCAGGACGGCAAGCTGCCCAAGGCCTGGCCGTTGCGGCTTGATCTTCCCGGCGGGCAGTCCGGCAACAAGCAGATCACGCTGGAGGCGCGCCTGTCCGAGACCTCCCGGCACATCGGCCTGTTCCCGGAGCAGGCCCCGCACTGGCGGCTCATCGCCGAGCTGGGCGCGGGGATGACGGCGGCCACCCGTGAAACGGGCGAAGCCCGGCCCAAGTTGTTGAATCTCTTCGGCTACACCGGGGCCGCCAGCCTGGCCGCCCAGGCCAGCGGCTTTGCCGCCACCCACGTGGACGCCTCGCGCCCGGCCATTGCCTGGGCCAAGCGCAACCAGGAGCTGTCCGGCCCTGCCAATCCTGGCTTGGCCGGCCACCCGGTGCGCTTCCTGCTCGACGACGTGGTCAAGTTCACCCAGCGCGAGGTGCGGCGCGGCAACCGCTACCAGGCCATTCTGCTTGACCCGCCGTCCTTTGGCCGTGGCCCGAACCGCGAGGTCTGGAAGGTCGAGGGCATGGTCCGCGACCTGCTGGCGGACTGCCGCACGCTGCTTTCCGACGACGCGCGCCTGCTGCTCCTCACCATGTACAACATCGAGGCCTCGGCGCTCATGCTCGGCAACCTTTTGCACGACGTGCTGCGGGGCTTGCCCGGCACCATCCAGGTGGGCGAGCTGGCCGTGCCGCACACGGCCCCCGGGGCCGAGGCGCGCCTCCTGCCGCGCTCCATCTACGCGCGCTGGCAGGCCTGAGAGCTATAGATCCAGCGGCGCCGCCCCTGCACCCCGGTCCAGGGAAAGAAAGGAACACCCGGCTTCAACGGCCCTGGCCCCTCATCTTGAGCCTGCCGGAAGCCGGGTGCGGCCACGTTCATGCCATTCAAGGACGGCTGGCCGCCTCGGTGCGTTCCGCATGCCGGATGGCAGCGGCAGGCAGCGAGGTTTGGCGCAACCTGGCACGCGCCTTGACGCCGGCCAGTCCATCTTCAAAACCGTTGAAAGCCCGCCGGTAGAGCTTCCCAGGGGGCAGGCCAGGGTCGGTCGGGATGTCCGCGTGCAGGAAGGGCTACTTCGGCAGCCGTAGCGTCACCACGGTCTCGTCGTCGTTGTCCGAGGTGCGCATGGCGATGTCCCCGCCCTGCGCCGTGGTCGTTATCCAGGCCGCATACGTGCCGAGACCGGTGCCGTCAGCCTTGCCCGTGGTCACAAACTTGTCGAAGAATCTGTCCCGGATCTCGACAGGAACGACGCCCCTGTTCCGTATCTCGATGCTGCAGTCCGCGCCCGAGGACAGGCGGACGGCCACGGTCGCGCCCGGCGGCGAAGCCTCCAGCGCGTTGACCAGCAGGTTTTGCAGGGCCCTGCGCAGGAGCTTCGGCTCCCCCAGGCAGGGGCAGCCGCACTCCGAAGCGTGCGGAAGGCCCGCGGTCTGCAGGTCGAGACGGACGCTGACGAACTGGGGCCTCTTGCCCAGCGCCTCGACGAGTTCCCGGACAAGGACGGCGCAGTCAAATCGCTGCGGGAGCAGCTGGTATTTCCCGGTTTCTATCTTGTAGAGGTCCAGGTGGCTGTTCAGGGTTTCGAGCATGTGACGGGACGATTTCTCAAGGAGCAAGACGAGTTTGTCCTGCTCCGCCGTCATGCCTGCGTTTTCGCGAAGCATCCGGGCGATGGAGATGGCGTTGTCGACCGGGGCCCGCAGATCGTGCTGGATCATGAGCTCGATCTCGCGGCGCAACTCTTCATCCCGCTTTTGTTCTGTAATGTCGCAGGTGAACCCCTCATAGCGCAGAATCGTCCCGTTGTGGTCGCGGACCGTCCGCGCAGACAGGGACACCCAGAGGACCGAGCCGTCCTTGCGGCGGTGCCGGAGCTCCATCCCGTCAACCGGCCCCTGCGCCAGGGCTGCATTGATCCTATTCCTGTCTCCCGGGTTCACGTACAGCTGCGTCCGGATGTCCCGGACGCTGTCCATAAGCTCCTGCACGGAGGCGTAGCCGTACATCCTGGCCAGATGTGCGTTGGCCGCGAGGTAGCGCCCCTGAGGCGTGGACTGGAAAATGCCGATGGGGGCGGCCTCGATCAACTCCCGGTAGCGTGCGCTCGTGAGCAGGGCGAGGAGGGTCGCCTGCGCGCGGGCGTCATCGTCCAGGACGATCCGGCATCCGGCGGTCTCGCTGTTCGTCCAGACCACCTCCACAGGCAGCCGGTCAACGAACAGGGTGTCGCCCTGGATGATGCCCCCGACAAAGTGTTGCCCCGGAGAGAACATTCTGCCCTTGGGCCGGAAGCAGATGCCGCTGGGGCTGGCGTCGATGACCTGATGGGCGCCCTGCAGCAAAAGGCGGCAGTTGCGCAGCGGCAAACGGTCCAGGCGGCGCTTCTCCGTCCTGCCTGTCTGTTCGATGAGTGATGGTGTCGCGGTCATGGCGGTCTCCGGAGAAAATGATCGTCTTGGGGCGGCCTGGCGCGCGGGTTCGCATTATTGTCTTCATGCAACAATAACAAAAGCCGCATGCATGTTGATGAGCCAAGACAGGTGTGGATGTCGATCATCAACCTGAAAACGACAAAATATGAATTTCTTGTATCACAATGTATCCTTGTTTTGGCCATTTACAGGCGTAAACTGCTTGTTCAAACAAGCAACAATACTCCTGTCGGACATGAATATGTGTTCAATATACAAATCTGATACAAATCTGAGCGCTGCAAAACTAATATGTATTTCGCCAGAGTAAATTTTGTTCATAATAGAGGTTAATGATTCCATGAATTCTATGTGCTCACGTCTGTTTGCCTGCCACATATTGAAATCAATTAGAACGGTGCAATACTCTTCTTCATTGAAATGAAATTTTAAATATCTGAAGAACTGCCCGAAGATGCGCAGAAGCATGCTCTGCTCAGCGCCATCTGATATTGATTTGTGAAGTGTATTGAGCATGTACATCAATGTTCTGTGCTGATTGTCTATAATCTCGTGCCCCACCATAAGTGAGCTGTTCCATTGTAAGAATGTCATTTGGAAGCCCCTTGTGCCGACTACAATAGATAAGAAATTGGTTGCCTGTCCGCAACATGAATGTGTTTGAGACATCCCCCGACCAACTGACCTGCTCCCAGCCGCTATCCCGCCCATCGTGGCAGTCTTCTCGTTTGCGGGGTGGAAGGCCGGGCCCCCGTGCGGGAGCCCGGCCAGGATGTGCGTCTAGACGCCGGGGATCTTGATGCCGAAGAAGCCGGCCAGCAGGTAGCCCACGCCGATGTAGAACGAAAGCACGATGAAGATGCGCTTCATCAGGACGTCGGAGAAATACCTGGAGGTCATGGGGCCGACGATGGAGCCTACGGCCACGCCCGTGAGTTCAATGCCTATGAGGCTCCACTCGACTGAGGTGCCCTTGCTCATGAGGGTGATGATGCTGGTGATCATGCTGATGAGCACGGCCATGGCGCTGGTGCCGGCCGCCAGGTACATGGGCAACTGGGTGACACTGGTCAGGAAGGGCACCAGCAGAAAGCCGCCGCCCACGCCCAGGAAGGCCGCTACGGCGGAGATGAGGACACCGCCAATAAAGGGGAGCAGCGGCTTGAAGCGGAAGGGCACCCCGCAGAAGGTGAACTCGCAGGTGGACAGGGTGAACTTCTGGACATGCATGCCCAGGTTGCACTCCTCCACGGTCTCGCCGCACTTCTGTTTCTTAACGGCGTCCTCAAAGGCCCTGGCGGCCTTTGAGGCAGTCTGTTTTTTGGCCTGACCGGCCGGAGTGGTCTCGTAGAACAGCCAGAAGCCTAAGAGCAAGACGAAGAGGCCGAAGTAGCCCTGGTAGGACTTGAAGTCGAGCTTGCCAGCCGAAAGTTCCTGCGCACCCCAGGCTCCGATGAGTGAGCCCAGTCCCAGACTGATAGCGAGCGGCAGCACCAGGCGCCCCATCTTGAGGTAGTTGAAGGAGCTGATGGCGGCGCTCAGGCCTCCCATGAACTGGTTGGAGATCTTGATGGAGTCGGTGATGATGCGGCCCAGTTCCGGGACGGTCTTCTTGAGCGGCCCTGCGAAGGAGCCGAGGCCGAAAATGCTCATGTGGCCCACGCCAGCCATGACACCGCCGAAGGCGCCCACGGTGGAGAAAATCCAGCCGACCCACACGGCCCAGCAGAAGGCCAGGATGGGGTTGACGGTGGGCGCGCCGGGGATGCCCAGAAAGCCCAAGGGCTTGGAATCGTCGATCTGCCCGGCTCCGGTGCCGCGCGGGGCCTTGGCGATGGCTGCGGCCAGCTTGCTCTGCTTGGGCGCATCGGCTGCGGCGACGGCAGGGGCGGCCGCTTCCGCCGTTTTGGCGGTCTCGGTTGCCGGAGCGCTGGCCGGAGACTGCTGGGCCACGGCCACGCCGAGGCAGAGGCAAAGGCCTAGGGCCGCAACGGCGGCGGCAAGAGCGGAACATTTGTATTTAAACATGGTTCTCCCCCTTCAAGGTTACATGTGACTGCCAGTGCGGGCGTTCAAGCGTCCGCTTGCGTTCGGTTCACAGACCGGTGATCTTTTCCTGCAGGGCGGACAGGCCCTCCAGCTGGGCCTCCGGGCGGGCGGGGCCGTAGGGGGATGCCGCATCCGTAGGGCTCAAGCAGGCGCTTGTTGCTCAACCGGGTGGCCAGCAGGCGCAAGGCCAACTGCGGCGCCCCTCCGAAGAGCACTCCGGTCGGCAGGAAGAGCAGCAAGGCAATGTGCATCCAGGTGAGGGTCATACAGGCCTCAACCTCGGTTCGTGTTATGGCCTGTGTGGTCGCGCGCCCCCGCCTTTGGGAGGGGGGGGGCGAGGGGCCTCTTTGTAAGCCTAAAAGCAAGAGCTGTGCCAGCGGTTCGCATGAATAATATTGTTGTATTTTAGTACATTACCATTGCTGGTGAAGGGTTGTTGTCTGGAGCGCGAGATCGGTTATTAATAATGAATAATATTTATTGCGGACGGCTGCGGCCCGTCCCAGGACCGGATGGACAGTCGCGCATGGGGCAGGAGCCGATCCGCAGGGCCGAGACATCCGCATTGCAGGATTGGCCGCTCTGGCATAGTTAGGGGCAGGTTCAACAACAGCTTGGCTGCCGGTTTTCCGGTGCGTCGGCGGGCCATGCGCCAGGCCAGGGGAGAGGACATGCTCAAGGCCACGGCCTGGGTGAGGGCGGCAAGATGGGCGGCAGCAACGCTGCCGGTCCTGTGCTGCCTGGTTCTTGGTCCGTTTCAGGCCAGGGCCGCCGAGCCCAGGGACATCCGCATCGGGGTGCTGGCCAACCGTGGGGCGTCCAAATGCCTGGAGTTGTGGACCCCGACTGCGCGCTACCTGACCTCCTCCATTCCGGGATGCCGATTCAGCATCGTGCCCCTGAGCTTTGAGGAGATCGATCCGGTCGTAGCTGCGGGCGAGGTCCACTTCGTCCTCGTGAACCCCATGATCTACGTCAACCTGGAGATGCGCTACAACGTCATGCGCATCGCCACCATGCGCAGCTCGTTCTTGGGCCGCATCACCACCTACTACGGCGGGGTCATCCTGACCCGGGCCGACCGCGCGGACATCAACTCCCTGGCAGACCTCAAGGGCAAGCGGTTCATGGCTGTGGACCCATACTCCTTCGGGGGCTGGCTGGCCGGCCTCGACGAGCTGCGCCGGGCCGGCGTGCGCCCTGAGAGCGACTTTGCCCAACTGCAATTCGCGGGGTTGCAGGAGGATGTGGTCAAGAACGTGCTCGACCGAACCGTGGACGCGGGCACAGTGCGCACCGGCATCCTGGAGCGCATGGCCGCAGGCGGGCTCATCTCCCTGAAGGACGTGAAGGTTCTGTCGCCGAAGGACCAGGCGTCCGGACTCGACGCCTTCCCCTTTCTGGTCAGCACCCGCCTGTATCCCGAATGGGCCCTGGCCACGACCCGCGATGTGCCGGAGGAGCTGGCCGCGCAGGTGGCCTCGGCCCTGCTGGGGCTCTCGCGCCGGAAGTCACTGGCCCTGAACCCGCAGATGGCGGGGTGGACGGTCCCCCTGAGCTACAACACCGTGCAGGACCTGATGCGGACTTACAGCATCGGGGTGTACGTGAACCAAGGCAAGTTCACGGCCCGCGAGGTGCTGCGGGAGCACTGGTTCACGGCCGTGCTGCTGCTGCTGCTGCTGGCCGGGCTCATGTCGGCCATGCTGTACTTCCGGGCCATCAACCAGAAAATCTCCGAGGCCAAGGCCCAGGCCGAAGGGGCCAACCGCGCCAAGAGCGACTTCCTGGCCAACATGAGCCACGAGATCCGCACGCCCATGAACGTCGTCATCGGCATGTCCAACCTGGCCCTGCAGGCGGACCTGCTCCCCAGGCAGCGGGGCTACATCCAGAAGGTGGACCGCGCGGCCAGATCCCTGCTGCTCATCCTGAACGACATCCTGGACTTCTCCAAGATCGAAGCCGGACGGCTGGAGCTGGAGGAGAACGTCTTCAGCCTGCGTCAGGTGGTGGAGGACATGCTGCTCTCTGTGTCCCACCTGATGGGGGACAAGGACCTGAAGTTCCTGGCGCGCGTGTCGCCCCAGATCCCGGATTTGCTGGTGGGCGACGCCTTCCGGCTGGGCCAGATCCTGCTCAACCTGGCCAGCAACGCCGTGAAGTTCACTGAACAGGGAGAGATAGTCCTGGACGTGGACGTGCTGGAGCACGGCACAGACTCGGTGCTGTTGCGCATCAGCATGCTGGACAGTGGCATCGGCATGGCGCCGGAGCAGAAGGCTCGCCTCTTTCAGGCCTTCTCACAGGCCGACGCCTCCACCACGCGCAAGTACGGGGGCACGGGCCTGGGGCTCGCCATCTGCCGCCAGCTGGTCTGGCTCATGCGTGGTGAGATCGCGGTGGACAGCGCGCCCGGCCAGGGCAGCCGCTTCTGGTTCACCGCTCCCCTGGCCGTGGCCCAAACCTCCAAAAGCGCGGCCCAGGCCGACGAGGCCTGCTTCTCCGGGTTCCGGGCCCTGGTGGCAGACCCCCACGGCCAGGCCCGGTCCTGCCTCGCCGCCATGCTCTCCGGCCTGGGGTTCCAGGTTCAAGAGGCCGACTCCTGGGGCGAGGTGCGGCAGCTTCTGGCCGGCATGTCGCCCTCGGTCAGGCCGGACACGATCTGCCTGGACTGGCGCATGACCTCCGCAGGCGGCCTGGGGGAGCTCCGGGCGCTCCAGGAGGCCGTGGGCGGCGTGTCGCGTCGCTGGTTTCTTTCCGCCAGCAAGGCCCAGGTCCAGGCAGCTGCGCCCGGCCTGCTGGCCCTGTTCTACGGGCGGATCGAAAAGCCGCTGACCTGGTCCGGGCTCCAGGGCGGCCTGTCCGCAGTGCTGCTTGACCCGGACGGAAGGGAATGCGCAGGGGCCTTGCAGAGCCCGCCCATGGCCGATGGCTACGCGGATCTGGCCGGGCTCAGGGTCCTGCTGGCCGAGGACAGCGAGATCAATCAGGAGATGGTTGCAGAGATTCTGGCCCAGGTCGGCGTTTCGTGCCGTATGGCCAACAACGGCATGGAGGCGCTGCGCATCCTGGACCTGGAGGCCTTCGACGCCGTGTTTCTGGACATCCAGATGCCCGAGATGGACGGCCTGGTCGCGGCGCGCGCCATCCGCGGCACGGATCGGTTCCGGGAGCTGCCGCTCATCGCCATGACCGCCAATGCCATGGCCGGGGACATGGAGCTCAGCCTGGACGCAGGGATGAACGACCACATCACCAAGCCCATCACCCCCTGTGCGCTCTACGCCGCATTGCGGAAATGGGCCGCCGGGCGGCCCGCGGCCTGAATCGGCCACGCCCTTTCCCCCCACAGGCTCAAGAATCCAGCAGGGGGGCGAGCTCCTGACGCAGGGCCCGGACCCGTTGGCGCAATTCCTCAAGGGAGTGGAGGGATTCGTCCTTTTGCAGGGCGTGCACAGCGTCGGCCATGTCCTTCAGCCCGATGTTGGAGAGATCCCCCTTGAGCTTGTGCAGCTTGGCGGACACCGGAGCCCGGTCGCCATCCCTGAGGGTGCGCTCCAGGGACTCCATGTCTCGGCTCAGGGTGGCCCGGATCTTGACCATGATGTGGTCCGTGGCCTCCGGACTGAAATGCATGGTCTGGGAGAAGTGTTGGGAAATCACCTGCATGATGTCTGTCATGGCATGAATCCTGCGGGTTGGGGCGCTATTCGCCGTAGACCAGCCTCTTGGCCGATATCTTGTACTTCCTCAGACTCGCATACAGGTTCGGGACGGACATTTTGGACAGCTCGCTGGCCTTTTTCATGTCTCCATGCACAGCTTTCATCAGGTTCAGAAAGTATTCGTGGGCCGCAGCCTGGACGATGCTTTCCCGCACATCCTTCCAGGAAAGAAGCCTTGAGGGGTCCGCCGGAATGTCCTGCCGGGCCTCCTGACCCGGCTGGTTCAGCCGCGACCGGGTGAAGCGCTGGCGAAGATCCGTGGGCAGGTGCTTGGCAAAGAGCTTGTTCTCGTACCTGGCCTGGATCACCGCCTTCTCCAGGGTGTTCATGAACTCCCGCACGTTGCCCGGCCAGGAGGAGCTTTCCAGGACATCCAGAAAATCCTTGGAGACGTCCTTGGCTTCCGTCTCGTATTTGGCGGCAAAGACCGCCAGGAAATGCCGGGTCAGGGTCTGGATGTCCCCGTGGCGCACCCGCAAGGCCGGGATGTGCAGAGTGAAGACGTTGAGCCTGTAGAGCAGGTCCTTGCGGAAGGTGTTCTGCTCCACCAGTTCGTTGATGTTGCGGTTGGTGGCCGCCACAACACGGAAATCGCTGTGCAGTTCGCTGCTGCCGCCAACCTGGCGGTAGGTTCCCTCCTGCAGAACGCGCAGGAAGGACTTCTGGAGGGACAAGGGCAGCTCGCCCAGTTCGTCCAGAAAAAGCGTGCCGCCGTTGGCCTTGGCGATGAGCCCCTCGTGGCTGCGGTCGGCGCTGGTGAAGGCGCCCTTGATGTGGCCGAAAAGGATGCTGTCCGCCAGATCCCTGGGCAGGGCGGTGCAGTCCACCACAACGAAGGGGCCGCCGCTGCACGCGCTGTTTTTATGCAAGGCGCGTGCAAACAGCTCCTTGCCCGTGCCGGTTTCGCCCATGATGAGCACGTTGGCCTCGCTGCTGGCGGCCACGGCCAGAATGTCCAGCACCGCCTTGATCTGGGGGCTTTCGCCCACGACGCCCTCCCGGAACACCTGGGCGCGGGGCTGGGTGGACTTGCGCGCCCGGTATTCCAGGGCCCGGCCGATGGACAGGTGCAGGTGGTCCGTGGGCGAGCCCTTCTCAATATAGTCCCAGACCCCGTCCTGGATGGCCATGGATGCGCCGTCGGGATCGCCCCGCGAGGTGATGATGATGATCTCAGGAGGATCGGGCAGGGCCTTGATCTTCGGAATGCACTGGATGCCGTTGCCGTCCGGGAGCATCACGTCCAGTAGCACAAGGTCGCAGCCCGGGCCGGAAGCCAGCAGCTCCAGGCCCTCGGCCATGGAGCCCGCGCTGTCCACCTGATGCCTGGACTTCTTCAGCACGGTTTCCATGATCGATACGGTGATCTCCGAGTCGTCAATGATGAGGATTCTGGCCATGGCGTCACTCCGGAAGTGCGGGTGCTGGAAAAATATGCATGAGCAAGAGTTCTTATCACACAACGATACACCGTACGCTCATCTAATACAAGGGCCACCCCTTGCAGGGAAGGCCGCAGGCGCACAGCCTGTGTCGCTGATGTTCAGCACAGCGCGGGGAAGGCGGATGCGCTGGAGCAGTGCGGTTGGCGGCGAGAGAGGCTGGTCCTGCGCCCAGGAACTCGGCCTTGTTTTTGCACAAAGGTGGTCGTGACCATCTGCGAGGCGTCCGGAAGGCGGGCTTGCCAATTCGAGCGGCGAGGCCTTGAACGAGATGTTGAACTTGTGGATACGGCCACGGACCAGGTGCGCTCCGTTGCCACGGCGAGCGAACAGCAGTCCGCCACCAGCGAGGAGATCAACCGCAGCATCAAGGAGATCAACCGCAGCTTCAGCGAGAACGCCTGCGCCATGAATCGGTCCAGCGTGGCCGCGAACGAGCTGGCAAGCCAGGCCCAGGGGCTGCGCGCGCTCATTGAGCGCAGGAACTCCGGTGGCCAACAGCGTCAATCATCGCAAGATGTGGGCATGGCGAACGGATCACACTGAAGTCTACAGCATCTCCACTGCAATGACTCTGGCAGGAAGATTCTTACCGCAACGCGCACATGGTGTGTGGGTCCAGTACGTACAATGAATCCTGCTCCGGGCAAGTCATCTTGCGGATGACCACGGCGACTGGCGTACTGTGGGCGGCCTGCTGCAGGGCAAACGAAATTTGCCCCTTGGTGTAAGGGGCTTGCCCGGAGGCCGGGGAAGGACCGGAAAGTGGTGGCCAACGTTTGGGATGCAAAACTCCTGAAGGAGATGTGCCTATGTCGTGGTTGAAGTATGACCCGGCGAAGCAAGGGGCGAAAAAGATCGACATCCTCCGGCACATCCGGGTTGACGTGAAGCTGATTGGCGGCTTTTCGTTCATGGCGTTCATCTGCCTCACTGTCGGCGCCCTGGGGGTCTTCTCGGTGTTGAGTCTCGGCGGTGCCGGCAAGACGCTGGGCCGGGTGAGGATGCCTGCCGTGGAGCGTCTGCTCTGCGTCAAGGAGGCCCTGACCGATCTGAAGGCCGCGCAACGGTCGTTGCTTATCCCGGATCTCGACGCGGCTATCCGCAGCGGGCAGTTCAAACTGGTCCAGGCCTCGCGCGAGCGGTATGCGGCCGCAATGACCGCGTTGGACAAACTGCCGCAAAGCGCGGAGGAATCCCGTGAGTGGGCCACGTTCAAGCAGTCCCTGGCCGCCGTGAACGAGGCCGACGCGACCTTCTTCAAGGTTGCGCAGGAGGGTGACCGCCCAAAAATGCTGGAGCTGGCCTTCGGCATCTGCCGCGAGCGGCAGCTGCATGCCGGGCAGCTGCTGGACTCGTATCTCACCGGGATCATCGCAAAGGCCGACGCCGAGGCCCAGAACGTCAGCAGCAAGTCCAGCCTCCTGCTCTGGGTCACGGTGACAGGCATGGTTCTGGGCGCGTTCATGGCCTTGGTGCTGGGGCTGAACCTTGCCTGGGACTCCGTGCGGCCCCTGCGGAAGCTTGTGGCCTTTGCCAAGGCCGTGGCGGCAGGGAGCCTTGACGAGAAGCTGAACATCACCCGCAGGGACGACTATGGCGAGCTGGCCCAGTCCCTGCGCGTCATGCTGGGCAACATCAAGAGCAATATCCAAGAGGCTGGCGAGAAATCCGCCCAGGCCGACGCAGAGGCCGCCCGGGCGAAAACGGCCACGGAAGGGGCCCTCGCGGCCAGGGCCAAGGCCGAGCGCGGGGCCGAGCACATGATGCAGGCCGCCACGCAGCTGGAGCACGTCGTGGAGATCATCAGCTCCGCCAGCGAGGAGCTCTCGGCCCAGGTGGAGCAGGCCAGCCGGGGCGCGGAAACGCAGGCCAGCCGCGTGGCCGAGACCGCAACGGCCATGGAGGAGATGAACTCCACCGTGCTTGAGGTCGCCAAGAACGCCTCCCAGGCCGCAGAGTCCACCGACGCCGTGCGCCGGAAGGCAGTCGAAGGCTCCAAGGTCGTGGGCCAGGTGGTGATGGGCATAGGGGCCATACAAAAGGTGTCCATGGACCTCAAGGACGACATGGGCTTGCTCGGCAAACAGGCCGAGGGCATCGGCCAGATCATGAACGTCATCTCCGACATCGCGGACCAGACCAACCTGCTGGCGCTGAACGCGGCCATCGAGGCCGCGCGCGCAGGCGACGCGGGCCGGGGTTTCGCAGTTGTGGCCGACGAGGTGCGCAAGCTGGCGGAGAAGACCATGACCGCCACCAAGGAGGTGGGCCAGGCCATCCGGGGCATCCAGAACGGCACCAGGAAGAACCTGGAGAACGTGGAGCGCGAGGTGGCCACGGTCGAGCAGGCCACCGTCCTGGCAAACTCCAGCGGACAGGCCCTGAACGAGATCGTCGAGTTGGTGGACACGGCCACGGACCAGGTGCGGTCCATTGCCACGGCCAGCGAGGAGCAGTCCGCCACCAGCGAAGAGATCAACCAGAGCATCGAGGACATCAGCCGCATCTCCAGCGAGACCGCCAGCGCCATGCGCCAGTCGGCCCAGGCCGTGGGCGAGCTGGCCAGCCAGGCCCAGAGCCTGCGCGCGCTCATCGAGAAGATGAAGAGCGGCGGCTAGGGTCTGTTTTCAACTCGTCGCAGCCAGATCAGACATGATGCGCTGGCGACCATTGCCAGGAAGGTTGCCGCCAATTTCTTGTAGCGCGTTGCGCTGCGGCGGAACTATTTGATCTTGCGAAAGAAGCATTCGTTCAAATGCCTTTCTTTGAAGATACGCTTGTGTAAACGAGCTGGATGGACGGCTTGATATCGACGGAATAACGCGCACTGACGCATGTCTTTGGTTTTTCCATTTTGGGGGCTGGAAAAGAGCGATGGTCGCCGCTCTCCCACGCCCTCGCCCCACGCTTGGCTCTGGGACGAGAGTCGGATATATGCGTATGCCTGTGACGCCGGTGGTGGTGGGGTGTATATTTTTCATAAGAGCACACTGCAGCAGTGTTTTTCCATGGCGCCAGGACTTTTTGGGGGGGCCAGACAAAGCCTGGCGCATGCCTGTTGCGGCAATTATCAAAAATTGTTTCCGAAAGTAATGTTTCTTTGGATGGGAGAGTTCTTCTCCGCACCCCGTCAAAGGGCCTGGGGCCCTGTGGACACCCCGTTTGGCCGCAAACCCAGCCGGGGGGGGGGCGGGGAATCAATCCCCCCGGCCGCCAGAGGCTATTTCCCGCCCCTTGCCTGCCTCTAACCCGAATGGAGGGACGCATGATCACCAGCACCAGTCTCCCGGAAAAATTCTTGACGCGCTTCACCGACGGCGCACACGAGGCCCTGGCCGACACCACCCCGGAGCACGGCGGCCAATCCGGCGGGTTCCGGCCCCACGCCCTGCTGGAGGCCGCCCTGGCCAACTGCCTGTGCATGACGGTGCGCATCGCGGCGGACAAGCGCGGCATCCCCCTGGCCGGGGTCCGGGCCAGCGTGGTCCTGAGCCGCGAGGGCCAGACGGGCGAGACGGGAGAAACGGACGAGAGCGTGTTCACCTACGCCATCGAGCTCGACGGCGACCTGAGCGAGGCCCAGCGGGCCGCGCTTTTGCGCGCCGCCGGGGGCTGCCCGGTCAAGAAGACCCTGTCGCGGAAGGTGGTGTTCCGACCTGCCGGAGGGTAGGGGCGCGGCTACTTGAGCACGTGCCGGGCGTTGGCCAGGGCGAAGCGCAGGGTGGACCAGAAGCTGCGGCGCTCGCTGCGCAGATACAAGATGAAGTAGACGAAGCCGAACCACAACGAAAACAATACGTTGGGCCGCAGGCCGATGAGCCGCCGGACCAGCGGCTTGGCCCAGGGCCAGAGCACCAGGGTCTGGAAGAACTTCTGCAGGTTCTCCATCTCGCGGATGTTCGGCATGTCCAGGGCCGAGCCCACGAAAAAGCTCTCGGTCATGTCGTCCTCGGAGAAGCTTTCGGGCAGCAGCTTCAGGCGCACGGCCTCGGAGGCGAGCGGGGTGCCGGGATACGGCGCGAAGATGGAGCACCAGGGGTAGTCGGCCTTGATGCGCACGTTCAGGTCCACGGTGCTGAAGGCGTCCTCCAGGGTCTCGCCCGGCAGGCCCAGGATGTTGTAGGTGCGGAACCTGATCCCGGCCTGGTGCAGCTGCTCTGCGGCGGTGATGATGTCCGCGTTGGATAGGCGCTTGTTCAAGACCTCGTTGCGCAGGCGTTCGTTGCCGGTCTCGATGCCGAAGAACACGGACTCGCACCCGGCGGCGGCCAGCCTCGGGGCGTACTCCGGGTCGCGGGCGATGATGTCGGCCCGGGCCAGGCAGACAAAGGGCAGCCCCACCTGCGCCCGGAACTCCTCCAGGAAGGGGTACAGCCACTTGCGGTCCACGCCGAAGCAGTCGTCCGCGAAAAAGATGACCTGTGCGCCGTGCTCGTTCTTGAGGCTCAGGCATTCCTCGATGACCGTGGCGGCCTTGCGCACGCGCATGAGCCGTCCCTTGCCCGCGTAGAGCACGCGCATGGAGCCCTGGAAGCAGAAGGCGCAGTCAAAGGGGCAGCCGCGTGCGGTGATCACCCGCTGCACGCGGACCTCGCGCTTGTCGCCCAGCACGTCGTACAGGCTGCGGTCGGCCGGGGCGATGAGGTCCAGGTCCTCCACCAGCGGGCGCACCGGGGTCTCCTGCACAGCGCCGTCCACGCGGCAGAGCACGTTGGCGATGCCCTGGAAGTCCTGCCCGGCGTCGATGCGGTCCATGATCTCGACCATGGCCTGTTCGGCCTCGCCGCGCACGGCCAAGTCCAGGTTCGGGTGCGCGGCCACGCCGGGGCAGAAGGTGGGGTGCGGACCGCCCATGACGATGGTCGCTTTGGTGAGGGCGCGCAGCCTGCCCGCGATGTCCAGGGCCCAGAGGTGCCCGCCGGTCATGACGGACAGGCCGATGGCGTCCGGGGCGTACTCCTCGATGACCGGCCGGAAGTCCTCGACGCTCCGGCCCACGGCCAGTCGGCACTGGTGCCCGGCCCGCTTGAGCTCCGCTGAGATGTACATGGGTCCGAGGAATTCGGCGTCGTGATTTTGCAGAAACAGCAGCTTGCCCACTCGTCGCCCCTTTGCGCCGCCAGCCCTGCCAGAGGCCATGCGCGTGCTTGCGGGTAGGTAGCACAGGGCAGGGCCGCCCGCAAGAAAGCGGCTGGCGGCCCGTGTCAGGCCTCTGGGGCGCTAGGCCCCGCGCTTCAGATAGGCTAGGTATTCCTGGTTGCCCTTGGGGCCCAGCAGGGCCGAGGGCGCGCTGCCCATAAGCGTGAGCCCCAGCACGCCCTGGCAGAAGGACAGGACCGAGTCCAGGGCCTCCAGGCGGTCGGCCTCGGCGCGGACCACGCCCCGGTCCGTGCGGCCCACGGGCAGCTCGAACTGCGGCTTGACCAGCAGCACCAGCTCGCAGGCGGGAGCAAGCAGCGCCAGGCAGCCCGGCAGGATGGCCGTGAGCGAGATGAAGGACACGTCGGCGGTCAAGACATCCAGCGGCTCCGGGAAGAGCCCCTCCGGATCGATGGCCGGGGGCTGGCGCAGGTTCAGGCGCTCCAGAACGACCACGCGCGGGTCGCTGCGCAGCTTCCAGGCCAGCTGGCCGTAGCCCACATCAGCGGCATAGACCCTGGCCGCGCCGTGTTGCAGCAGGCAGTCCGTGAACCCGCCGGTGGACGCGCCCGCGTCCAGGCAGGCCTTGCCCAGGGGGTTGAAGCCCAGCTCCTCAATGGCGGTGAGCAGCTTGTACCCGCCCCGGCTGACAAAGCGGTCCTGGCCGCGCAGGGAGAACTCCGTGTCGTCCGGGAACTGCTGCCCGGGCGAGTCCACGGGGATCTTCTGGCCGTCCTTCAGGTAATGCGCGCCCCCGGACATGATCAGGCGCATGGCCATCTCCGGCGATTCGGCCAGGCCGTGCTGGGCCATGAGTCTGTCCGCCCGCATCCTGGTGCGGTATTTCTTGGGCTTGGCTTCTTCAGTCATGAGCTATTTTGGGGTCACGAGCTATTTCTCGGGCACGGGCTATTTCTTGGCCAGGCCCAGGCGCGCCACGACGTTCCCGGCGGCCTGCACCACATAGTCCTTGGCGGGCAGGCGGTCCTTGTCGGCCTGGGTGATGATCAGCTCGGGCCGGTTGGCCAGCTCCGGCCTTGGCGTCACGCCGAACTCCGCCGGGAAGCTGTTCGTGAAGTACATCTCCTGGAAGCCGATGAACTTCAGGTGGTGGGCCGTGGCGTCGAGGACCAGGGTTTCGCTCGCGCTCACGAGGCCGAGCTCCAGCGCGCGCTTGGCCCCGGCCAGGCATTCGCCGCCCTGGGTGCAGGCGATGTGCCCGTGGCGGTTGGCCTGGATCATGGAGTCCATGATCTGCTGCTCGGTGACCTGGAGGACCTGGAAGGAGCCCGGCCCGGAAATGGCCTCGTACTGCTCCGCAAAGTGGCGCACGCGCGGAAAACTGACCGGGTTGCCGATCATGGCCGCCTGGGCCACGCTGGCCGTCACCTCGACCGGCTTGTACTCGCGGCGCCCGGCCTCCGCCGCGTAGTAGCGGAACACCGGGTCCGCGTGGTGCGACTGCACGCCGAAGACGCGTGGCAGGGTTTCAATAATTCCAAGTGCATGCAACTTAAGGAAGCCGCCCATTATGGCCGTGATATTGCCCGCGTTGCCGATGGGCACGAACACGCACGCGCCCCGCATGTCCCAGTCGTACCACTGGGCCACCTCAAAGGCGTAGCTCTCCTGGCCCAGGATGCGCCAAGCGTTCTTGGAGTTGAGGAGCGCCACGCGGTAGTTGTCGGCCAAATGCTCGACCACCTTCATGCAGTCGTCGAACACGCCGGGCACCTCCAGCACCACTGCGCCGCTGCCCAGGGGCTGGGCCAGCTGCTGCGGCGTGACCTTGCCTGCAGGCAGGATCACCGCGCTTTTCACCGCGCCGCCCACGTAGGAGGCGTACAAGGCGGCCGAGGCCGAGGTGTCGCCCGTGCTGGCGCAGATGGCCAGGACCTCGGTCCAGCCCTGGGTGCGGATGAGCGACTTCAGGAAGCTGAAGGCGCAGGCCATGCCCCGGTCCTTGAAGGACGCGCTGGGGTTCTGGCCGTCGTTCTTGTACACGGTTTTGAGGCCCAGTTCGGCGCGCAGGGCCGGGGGCGAGTCCACCAGCGGGGTGTTGCCCTCGCCGAGGTACAGGATGTCCTCCTGCTCCAGCACCGGGGCCATGAGCTCGTAGAAGCGGAAGATGCCGCGCAGGGCCGGGATCTTGCTGGCCGCGCGCGCGTCGAAGATGTTGCGCCACTCCTGCGCCGTGGTCTTTTTGAGCTGGTCGAAGTTCTGGTCGCGCAGGACGAACACGCCGCCGCAGGTGGGGCAGGTGTAGTGCAGCTCGCTGATGCCGTACGTGGCGCCGCAGCCCAGGCAGACGTACTGCATGCTGCCGCGGTAGGTGGGAAAGCTCATGACGGACTCCTTGCGTAAACTGTGGCTGATTATGTACCAGGTGCGGCGCGGGCTAGGCCACGAACCTAGGCAACGAACCGGTGGATGCTCATGGCGATGATGGTGGCCCCGACGGCCGACTTGGCCACCAAGCCGAAGCTGCGGCCCCAGAAGGCCCCCCAGGCGGCCTCAGAGGCGCGCTGGAGCGATTCCTGGCGCAGGCGCTCCACGGCGAAGCAGCCGGTCCATGCTCCGAAAAGGGCTCCCACCAGGCTGCCCAGGCCCAGGGCAAAGGGCGCGAACACAATGGCCCCGACGATGGAGCCCACGATGCCGCCGAAATTCCCGGCGCGGCTGGCCCCGCCGCGCTTGCCGCCGATGACCTGGGCGGCCAGCTCCATGATTTCGCCCAGGATGGCCGCAGCGCCCATGAGGCCCACGAAGTCCCAGGTGATGCGCCCGGCAGGCCCGAACCAGGCCAGAAGCGAGAGCACGCCGAGCATGAGCCAGTTGCCCGGCAGGGAAAGCAGGTTGAGCCACAGGAAACTGAACAGCAGCAGGCCGAGGAGCAGTCCCCAGAGCAGGTCCATCATTCGCCCCGCCGGTCCATCACTCGCCCCGCAGAGTCATCGCGCCCCGCAGATCCATCATTTGCCCCGCAGGTCCACCACGCGCACGGCCTTGCCCTCGCCTTTGGGGATGGAGTTGTGCTGCACGAGCTCCACGCGCGGGGTGACCAGGATCTCGTCGCGCAGGCGCGCGGTGATCTTCTTCTGCAAGGTGGTCAGGGCGCGCATGTCCTCGACAAAGTAGTCGTCCTTGATCTCCACCTTGATGCGCAGCTGGTCCATCACGCCCTCCTGGAAGAGCTCGATGACGTAGTTCTGCGCCACCTCGGGCAGGGACATCAGCGCCTGCTCGATCTGCATGGGGTAGATGTTGCAGCCCTTGATGATGAGCATGTCGTCGGCGCGGCCGGTGATGCGGTCGATGCGAACATGGGTGCGGCCGCAGGCGCAGTCGCCGGGGATGAAGCGCGTCAGGTCGCGCGTGCGGTAGCGCAAAAGCGGCATGCCGTCGCGGCAGAGCGTGGTCATGACCAGCTCGCCCACCTCGCCCTCCTTGACCCACTGGCCAGTCTCGGGGTCGATGATCTCGGCGATGTAGGCGTCCTCCCAGAGGTGCATGCCTGCCTGCTCCTCGCACTCAAAGGCCACGCCGGGCCCGTTCATCTCGGTTAGGCCGTAGGAGTTGAAGGCCTTGACCCCGAGCAGCTGCTGGATGCGCTGGCGCACCTCCTCCGTGTGCGGCTCCGCGCCGACCAGGGCGAAGCGCCAGTCCAGGCTCCTGGGGTCCACGCCCTCCTGCTCAAGAAAGGTGGCGAAGTGCAGGGCGTAGGACGGGATGATGTGCACGCCGGTGACGTGGAAATCGCGCAGGAGCTTGAGCTGGCGTTTGGAGTTGCCCGCGCCCGCAGGCACGGTGAGGCAGCCCAGGCGCTCGGACCCGTAGTGGATGCCAAGCCCGCCGGTGAACAGGCCGTAGCCGCTCATGTTCTGGAACACGTCGCCCTTGCGCAGGCCCACGGCGTACATGCAGCGCGCCACAAGCCCGGCCCAGGAGTTGATGTCGTTCTGGGTGTAGAAGATGGCCGTGGGCGTGCCCGTGGTGCCGCTGCTGGCGTGCAGGCGCACGTACTGGTCCATGGGCTGGCACAAGAAGCCGTAGGGGTAGTTGCCGCGCAGGTCGTCCTTGGTGGTGAAGGGCAGCTTCTGGATGTCGTCGGGGGAGGTGAAGTATTCCGCGCAGATGCCGAGCCCGCCCAGGCGTGCGCCGTAGAAGCTGGAGCGCAGGCACGTGGTGATGGTGCTTTTGAGACGCTCGGTCTGCAGTTTCCTCAGGGATTCGCGGGACAGGCCCTCTGCGGCTTCGTAATGCATCTGCTCCCCCAATGGCGTGGCGTTGTCAGATCAGCTGGATTGGAAGTACTCTGATGGATACGCTGTTGCGTTCAAATTTTCAAACCTACTGTAATTCTTTAGGAAGTGCAACTCGATTTCGCCAACCGGGCCGTTTCTCTGCTTGCCGATGATGATCTCGGCCACGCCGGCCTTGGGGTTGCCTTCCTTCTTGTTGTATACCTCGTCGCGGTAGATGAACATGATCACGTCGGCGTCCTGCTCGATGGCGCCGGATTCGCGCAGGTCCGAGAGCATGGGGCGCTTGTCGCTGCGTTCCTCGACCTTGCGGTTGAGCTGCGAGAGCGCGATGACCGGAATGTTCAGCTCCTTGGCGAGCGCCTTCAGGTTGCGCGAGATGTCGGAAATTTCCTGTTCGCGGGAGTCGATGTCGCGGCTGGCGCGCATGAGCTGGAGATAGTCCACCACCACCAGGCCCAGGTTGTGTTCACTCTTGAGCCTGCGGCAGCGGGCGCGCAGCTCCATGGTCGACAGGGCGGCTGTGTCATCGATAAACAGCGGGGCGTTGGAGAGCACCTCGGCCGCCTCGTACAGGTCGGCCCAGTCCTTGTCCTCCAGATAGCCGCGCCGCAGGCTGCCCAGGTCCACCTTGCCCTGGCAGCAGAGCAGGCGCATCATGATCTGGTCCATGGACATCTCCAGCGAGAAGATGGCCGTGGGCGTGGGCGCTTCGCCCTTGATGGCGGCGTTGAGCGCCAGGTTCAGCGCAAAGGCGGTCTTGCCCATGCTGGGGCGGCCGGCCACGATGATCAAATCCGAGTTCTGCATGCCTGCGGTTATTTCGTCGAGCTTGTCGTAGCCCGTGGTGGTGCCCGTGACCAGCGCCTGGCGGCCCACGCGCTTCTGCAGCTCCTTGAACACGCGGACCACCAGGTCCTTGCTGGTGTGCACGGTGGTCTTGGTGCGCACGTCCGAGATCTGGAAGATGGACTGCTCACTCTTGTCCAGCAGCCCCTCGATGTCCTGGGACTCGTAGCAGTTGCCGATGATATCGCTGGCGGCCTCGATGAGGCGGCGGGCCACGGCCTTGTCGCGCACGATGGCCGCGTGGTGCAGGGCGTTGGCCGCGCTCACGGGCGAGGACGCCAGCTCGGCCAGGTACACCGGCCCGCCCACATTCTCCAGCTCACTCGTCTGGGAGAGCTGCTCGCTCACCGTGATCAGGTCCACCGGCGAGTTCTTGGCGTAGAGGGTCTCGAAGCTGCGGAAGATGATGCGGTGGGCCGGGGAGTAGAAGTCCTCGGAGGTGATCAGGTCGACCAGGGAGTGGAACAGGGAGTTGCGCAAAAAAACCCCCCCGAGAACCGCCTGTTCGGCTTCCAGGTTTTGCGGGGGGACATTGCGCGAGAGAGCGGCGGAGGCCCGTTCCAGGGCCTCCGCGCCGTCGTCTCGCTTTTTGCCCTTGCTATGCCTCGGGCTGCTCAAGTTCGGGTGCTTTTTCAGGCTGTCCATGCTTGATCACGCGCAGTTTCAGTTCGCCCTTCACGTCGGGGTGCAGGCGGATCTCCACGTCGTACTCGCCCAGCGCGCGGATGGCGTCAGGCATGTCGATCTTGCGGCGATCGATCTCGATGCCCTGCTCCAGCAAGGCGTCGGCGATGTTGGCGGCGGTGACGGAGCCGTAAAGCTTGTCGCCTTCGCCCACGCGCACGGTGATGGCCACATTGGCCTTGGCGATCTTTTCGGCCAGGTCAGTGGCCTCGGCGCGCAGGGAGTCGGCCTGTCCGGCCAGCTTCTTGCGCTCCAGTTCAAACTGTTTCAGATTGGCCTCGGAAGCCATCATGGCCAGGCCCTGGGGAATCAGGTAGTTTCGCCCAAAGCCGGGCTTGACCGCGACGATGTCCCCCAGGCGGCCCAGGGCATCAACGTCGGCTCGCAGGATGAGTTTCATTGGTCATGCCCTCCTAGACGGTCTTCTTCTTGACGTCCGTGCTGTGCACAGTGGTGTAGAACAACAGAGCCATCTGCCGGGCGCGCTTGATCTCGGTGGTCAGGCTGCGCTGATGCTTGGCGCAGGTGCCGGTGATGCGACGGGCGATGATCTTGCCACGCTCGGTGATGTAGTCGCGCAGGATGTCCGCACGCTTGTAGTCAAGCGGCAGGTTCTTGTCCGCGCAAAAACGGCAGAACTTTCTTTTCGGGGTGAACTTCTTGCGGAATGCCATGACTTAGGCCTCCTCTGTCACGGGCGCAGGCGCGGCGGCGGCGGCAGGCGCGGCGTCGGCCAGACGGACGGTGACGAACTTGAAGATGCCGTCCGTGATGCGGACGTTGCGCTCCAGCTCGGCCACCAGCGCCCCAGGGGCGAGGTATTCGAGGCGGACGTAATGGCCGCGCGTCAGCTTGCGCACGGGGTAGGCCAGAATCTTGATGCCCCAGTCATCGACGAGGGTGAGTTTCCCCCCGTCGCGCTCGATGATCCCGGTGAGATTCGTCAGAATCTCCTTGCGGTTTTCTTCCGCCAGTTCCGGACTCAGGAGCAGCAGAGTCTCGTAGTTGTTGAGCATGTAAATCTCCTTTTGGGCTTTGGCCCTTCCCGCACAGGGGAAGAGCAAGGTAGAGGGGTGCTCTTACTTGCTCAGATGCACTCTGTCAAGCCTTGTCGGAATCCTTGGGCTTCTCGGGCGTCTCCCAGACGTCCGGGGGCTGGGGCATTCAGCCCCGCATGCCGAATTTCGGCAGCACAAAGCCCACATACACGACGACGACCCCCGCAAGGGTGAGCAGAAACAGGATGTTGTCCCACATGGCGTACGCCTTTGCCTGGCTTGGCCCGGCTTACTTGGCCTGGCTGTCCTTGTCTTCGGGGTTTGTCTTTTCCGGGGCGGAGGGCGGCGTCCAGCCGCACTGCTTCTTGGGGCCTCAGCCCCGGCCCAGGCCGGGCATCAGGCGGCTCATGGCGAACCAGGCCACCACCACGGCCAATAGAATCCATACGGCGTCCATACTGCTCCTTCTAGATGCCGAGCTCGCGCCCGGTCAGCAGGCGGTAGGCCTCCAGGTACTTGGTCCTGGTCTGGTCGATGATCTCCTGCGGAATTTTGGGCGCGGGCGGGCGCTTGTTGAACGCGATCGCCTCCAGCCAGTCGCGCAGAAACTGCTTGTCAAAGCTCTGCTGGCCCCGGCCCGGCGCATAGCCGCTCATGGGCCAGAAGCGCGAGGAGTCCGGGGTCAGCACCTCGTCGATGAGGATCAGCTGGTCGACCCCGCCTTCCTTGACCGTGCCGAACTCGAACTTGGTGTCCGCGATGATGATGCCGCGCCCCTTGGCGTAGTCGCGCCCGGCCGAGTAAATGCCCAGCGCCAGCTCCTGGGCCTTTGCGGCCAGGTCCTGCCCGGTGATGCGCATGGCCTCGGCCACGGAGATGTTCTCGTCGTGCTCGCCCAGGTCGGCCTTGGTGGACGGCGTGAACAGGGGCTGGGCCAGCTTGTCGGACTCGCGCAGGCCCTGGGGCAGGGTGTGCCCGCTGACCTGGCCGGTCTTCTGGTAGTCCTTCCAGCCGCTGCCGGTGATGTAGCCGCGCACGATGCACTCGATGGCCAGGGGCTTGGCCCGGCGCACCAGCACGCTGCGGCCCTCCAGCAGGTCGGCGTGGGCCTGCAGGGGCTTGGGAAAGTCCTTGACCTCCGTGGCCAGCAAATGGTTGGGCGCCAGGTGCGCGAATTTCTCCATCCAGAACAGGGTGATCTGGTTCAGGACCACACCCTTGAGCGGGATGGGGTCGTCCATGATCACGTCAAAGGCCGAGATGCGGTCCGTGGTGACGATGAGCAGGGAGTCCGGGCCGGTTTCGTAGATGTCGCGCACCTTCCCGCGCGAGAGCAGCGGGTATTCGGCGAGGCTGGTGCTGGTGACGCATTGCATGGCGTGCTCCGTAGGCTGTTGCGGCGAGGTTAGAGGTCGCTGCCGTTTGTTTCCATGTCGTCCAGGCGGCACTGGACGCTTGCGGCATGGGCCGTGAGGCCCTCCAGGTGCGCCATGCGGGCGATCTTGGCCCCGTGCCTGCGCAGGTACTCCGGCGTGGTGGCGATGATGCTGGATTTCTTGCAGAAGGTTTGCACCGATAGGGCCGAGGAGAAGCGAGCGGTGCCAAGCGTGGGCAGCACGTGGTTCGGCCCGGCGAAATAGTCGCCCACGGGCTCCGGGCAGTGCTGGCCCAGGAAGATGGCCCCGGCGTTGCGCACGCGGCCAAGCAGCCCAAAGGGCTCGGCCACGGCCAGCTCCAGGTGCTCCGGCGCGATGGCGTTGACCAGGGCGAGGCCCTCCTCCAGGCTGTCCACCACCAGCACGCCGCCCCACAGGTCCAGGGCCTTTCGGGCCAGTTCGTTGCGCGAAAGCTTTGGCAGCTGCCCGGCCAGGGCCTGGCGCACGCCTTCGGCCAGCTTCGGGCTCGCGGTGATGCACAGGGCGGCGGCCAGGGGGTCGTGCTCGGCCTGGGAGAGCATGTCTGCGGCCAGCC
Organism: uncultured delta proteobacterium; assembly: GCA_903843965.1. GTDB lineage: Bacteria > Desulfobacterota > Desulfovibrionia > Desulfovibrionales > Desulfovibrionaceae > Humidesulfovibrio. The sequence goes on along the minus strand of CAIMRY010000017.1, from coordinate 85,866 downwards.
AGGCCGGGTTGGCCGTGTCGTCGGCCAGGATGACGATCTCGCTTGGGCCCGCGATCATGTCGATGCCGACCTCGCCCACGAGCAGGGCCTTGGCCGTGGCCACGTAGATGTTGCCCGGCCCGGCGATGACGTCGCAGGGGCGGATGCTCCTGGTGCCGTAGGCCAGGGCCGCGATGGCCCAGGCGCTGCCCGCGCGGTGGATCTCGGTGATGCCGAGCAGGGCGGCCGTAGCCAGGATGTACGGGTTCAGGCTGGAGTCCTTGCGCGGGGGGGAGACCACGGCGATGTCCGTGACCCCGGCCACCTGCGCAGGCACGGCGTTCATGATCAGGCTGGAGATGAGCGGGGTCTCGCCCCCCTGGCCGCCGGGCACATAAAGCCCCACGCGGTCCACAGGGCGCACCATCTGGCCCAGCACGCTGCCGTCCGGCGCGGTGGTGAACCAGGACTGCTCGGCCTGCCGGGCGTGGAAGTCGCGCACGTTGGCGATGGCCTCGCGCAGGATGTCCAGGTCGGCTGCGGGAACCTCCTTCAGGGCGGAGCGGATGGCGCGCACAGGCACGCCCATGCGCGCGGGCAGGTCCGGCGCGTCGAAGCGGCGGGTATAGCGGCGCAGGGCCTGATCGCCGTCCTTGCGCACGGTGTCCAGGATGCTGCGCACGGTGGTGGTGACATCCAGGCCAGGGTCTTTGCGTTCCTTGAGCCAGGCCAGAACGCCGGGCGTGTCCATTTCGGCGGGAACGCGGAGAATGCGGCAGGGCATGCAGGACCTCGAAAACGTGGAGTGTTGCTGAGTTCGACCGTTTGGGGTGTGTAATCTATCCCAGGGGGGCGCGAAAGTCGAGGTCGAACCAGGCACGAAGAAGGGGCCGGAACTTTCGTCCCGGCCCCTGGCTTTCGTGGTGAAAAGGAGCTTTGGGCTAGAAGAAGTAGTTCAGGCCCACGCCCAGCTTGTAGGCGTCGGACTTGCTGTACTGCCTGATGTCTGCGGCGTTGCTCAGGCTGGAGGCGCCCCAGACGTCCTTGTCGAAGTCGGCACGGATGTAGCCCGTGTACACCAGAAGCGTCAGTTCGTCATAAATCTTGTAGCGGGTGTTGAAGTCAACTTCCCACAGGGAGTCCTTGGTGGTCAGGAAGCCGGCGTAGTTGGCGTTGCGAACGTTGCTGACGCCGCCGTTGTTCAGCTCCTTGATGTAGTCCTTGTCGTTGGTGCCGCGGGCGTACAACACGGTGAAGTCGTGCGAGAACTTGTCGAGCAGGGTGATGTTCTTCAAGGTGACGCCAGCGGCCCAGTAGCCCAGGGTGTTGCTGGTGTAGCCTGCGGTGGTGTTGATGGAGCCGCTGAGCTCCAGGCGTTCGCCGAAGAAGAAGGAGCCAACGGTCCAGTTCTGCGGGGTGCCGAGCACAGGCATGCGCTCAGAGGTGCCGCCCTGGGAGCTGTTGCCGTTCTCACCGGAGGAGTACGTGAAGAAGGCCTCAGGCGTGAGCATGGAAAAACCGGTGTAGTCCACGGCGGCGTCGAACAGGAAGCCCTGGCGGCCGCCCTTGCGGTCCGTGGCGGCGTTGTTGTTGAAGGTGGCCTTGCCGTAGTTGAAGTCCGACATGAACTTGAAGTTGTCCAGCGCCGTCACCGTGGCTGCAACGCCGCCCCAGTACGCGCGGATGCCTTCACCGGCGGAGCTGTTCGGCCCGGCGAACCCGGCGGAGGTCCCTGCCCCGTTTCCGCTGAGGGTCTTCGCGCCAGCGTTGGCGTAGGCTGCAAAGGGGATGATGGTCGCGCCCTTCAAAGTGACGGGCAGCGCGGCGAAAACGACATCGGTGGCGGTGCCGGAGCCGGTGAGGCCTGTGCCGGTGCTGGTCTGGGAGGGGTTGCCGTCATACGGACGGGCGTAGCCGGCCAAGAGCGAGATGTTGTCAGTGAGGGGGGCGCTGACCACTGCGGCCGCAATCTGGTCGTCCAGGATGGCGCTGCCGCCGCCAAAGGCCGCAGGCAGGGTCAGGGTCTGGAAGCCGACTTTGATGTTCACCAGCGTGTTGGGCCACTTGTATTCAACGTAGCCCTGGCGGAGCATGATGTTGCCGTTGCCTGCCTGGTTGGCGCCGAGGGTGTACGCAGCTGTGGAGATGGACCGGCCAGAGCCGACGGCCAGCATGCCATTGCCCCAGTTCGTGGTGCCGATCTGGGTGTCCAGGACGCCGCGCAGGTTCTCATTGGCGATGAAGTGGAACTGGGTGCGCAACTTCTGCTCAATGTTGATGGTCTTGTCCTCGCTGGTTGCGGCACCCTTGCCGAGGAAGTCCCAGCCGTTCCTCATGACGCCTTCGATCCACCAGTACCCCTTGGCCTGGACTTCCATGCCAAAGGAGATACTTGCCGAAGCAAGAAGCAGAAACACAACCATTCCAAAAACACCGAGCTTTTTCATGCCATGCACCCCTTCAAACAAAATGTTTCACTTCGTCACCACGATGTGAGTAAGCACTTCTTAGTTGACTCTACGAGGAAAATCAAGGGGGAAATCATGATTTGTACAAATATCTTTACCGCAGAAACAAGAAGGGGCCGGAGCTTTCGCTCCGGCCCCAAGAAGGCGTCAGGTGGTTATGTGTCTGGTCTAGAAGCTGTAAACCACGCCAAGACGAGCGCTGTAGGCGTCGTTGTTGCCGTACTGCTTGATGTCAGCAGCGTTGGAGGCCTTGGAAGCGCCCCACACGTTCTTGTCGAAGTTGGCGTTGATGTAACCCAGGTCCAGGTTAACAGCCAGTTCGTCGTAGATCATGTACTTGGTGTTGAAGTCCACTTCCCACAAGGAGTCCTTGGTGGTCAGGAAGCCGCCGTAGGCGGCGCCGTTGGAGTTGGCGGCAGTGGAGGTCGTGCGCTCGCTGATGAACCTCTTGTCGTTGGTGCCCTTGACGTACAACAGGTTGGCAGTGTGGCTGAACTTGTCGATCAGCTTGATGTCCTTCAAGGACACGCCAGCAGTCCAGAAGCCCATGATGCGCTGGACGTAGCCGTCCTGACCCGTGTAGGAGGTGATGAAGTTCCTGTCGCCGAAGAAGAAGGAGCCGACGGCCCAGGTCTGCGGGTTGCCAAGGCTGGGCATACGGTTGGAGCCGGACTGGCCACCGTCGGTGGAGTTGCCCTTCTCACCAGAGGAGTACACGAAGAAGGCTTCCGGGGTCATCATCTTGAAGCCAGTGTAGTCAACGGCGATGTCGGCCATCCAGCCAGCGCGGTTGTTGGAGTTCCTGTTACCGCTTCCGGCGACCTTGCCGTAGTTGAAGTCACCCATGAACTTGAAGCTGTCCAGAGCGGTGACAGTGGCGGCAACGCCACCCCAGTAGGCACGCATTCCCTGGTTGGAGGTGCTGTTCACGCCGCTGAGGCCCATCACAGCGCCGGCGCCGCCGGAGGTGTTCAGGCCGGTGGCGACGGTCGAGGCGCCAATGTTGGCATACGCGCCAAACGGGGTGATGTTGAAGCCCGTGAAGTCCATGGGCACAGCGGCGAAGACCACGTCAGTGGAGGTGCCGGAGCCGGTCACGCCACCAGCAGTAGTGGTCTGGGAGGGGTTGGAGTCGTACGGGCGGGCATAGCCAGCCAGCAGCTTGATGTTGTCGGTCAGGGGAGCAACCATGACCGCAGCGGCGACCTGGTCGTCCAGGATGGCGCTGCCGCCGCCAAAGGCTGCGGGCAGGGACACGGTCTGGTAGCCGACGAGGAAGTTGACCTTGGTGCCGGGCCACTTGAAGTCAACAAAGCCACGGCGCAGCATGATGTTGCCGTTGCCAGCCTGGTCGGCGCCCAGGGTGTAGGCGGCGGTGCTGATGGAACGGCCAGCGCCGACGCTCATGGCGCCGGTACCCCAGTTAGCGGTGCCGATCTGGATGTCCAGGACGCCCTTCAGGTTCTCGTTGGCGATGAACTCAAAGGCGGTGCGGACGCGCTGCTCGATGTTGAACTGCTTGTCTTCGCTGACAGCGCCCTTCTTCAAGAAGTCGGCGTTCTGCATGGTCGCGTCAATCTGCCATTTGCCGGTAGCTTTGATTTCGGCGGCGGAAGCCGTCGCCGCCAGGCCCAGGACCATCAGTCCGAGCAAGGCGATCGCGTAAATCTTTTTCATGTTTCCTTCCCTCTTTTGCGGTTGTGAAAAACCACCCTCAGCCATTCTTAATGAGACATCTACCAAAAGGAAATGACAGGAGCAAGGGAAAATCGCACCAAAAGTAAAAAAAATTTTACCGTACGGTTTTTTGTATTTCGGCTGCGGTGGACATTGTCCAGGGGGTAAAAAAAGAAGGGCCGACGCTTGCGCGTCGGCCCTGTGGTCAGGCTCGCGAAAGGATCTAGAAGTTGTAGTTGACGATCAAGCCGGCCTTGTAGGCGTCCTGGTTGCCGTAGTTCTGGTAGTCGGAGTTCACGGCGCCCCAGGCGTTCTTGTTGAAGTTGGCGCTGATGTAGCCCAACTCAAGGCCAACGGAGAGTTCGTCGTAAATCTGGTACTTGGAGTTCACGTCGACTTCAAACAGGGAGTCCTTGGTGGTCAGGAACTTCCCGTAGGCAGCGTTGGTGCCCTGGGTGCCGGTGAGGGTCTTCTGCTTCAGGTAGTCAACATCGTTGGTGCCCTTGAAGTAGATGAAGTGAACGGTGTGGGACAGCTTGTCGATGAGCTTGATGTCCTTGAAGGACAGGCCCAGGGCCCAGTAGCCCATGACGGCGTCGGGGGTGTTCATCTGACCGGAGTTCAGGGAGTCGCCGCCCTGGAGCCAGAAGGAGCCAAGGGCGTAGGTCTGGGGGCTGCCGACAACAGGCATGCGGTCAGACTTGCCGCCGTTGGTGCTGTTTCCGCTCTCACCGCTGGAGTACGCGAAGAACAGTTCCGGGGTCATCATGGACAGGCCGGTGTAGTCAATAGCGGCGTCGAACAGGAAGCCCTGGCGGCCGCCGTCGTTGTGGGTGTTGCTGTTGTTGTTCCAGGTGGCCTTGCCGTAGTTGAAGTCGGCCATGATCTTGAAGGGATCAAAGGCGGACACGGTCAGGGCAGCGCCGCCCCAGTAGGCGCGCACGCCGGAGATCGACGAGGAGTTGGCGCCCTGGAAGCCGGCCAGAGTCGTGGCGGCGGTCTTGGCGCCGAGGTTGGCGTAGGCCAACCAGGGCTTCAATGACACGCCCTTGATCATGTCGACATTGGCGATCAAGAAGGCCACATCGCCAGCGGTGCCGGAACCGGTGTTGGCGCCGGAAGTGGTGGTCTGGCTGGGGTTCACTTCGAACAGACGGCCAAAGCCGCCAACCAGGGACAGGCCGTCGGTGATGGGCACGACAGCCGCGGCGGCCGCGAGCTGGTCGTCAAGAACCGGGCTGCCGCCGCCAACGGCGGAGGGCAGGGACAGGGTCTGGTAGCCGACGAGGAAGTTGACCTTGGTGTTCGGCCACTTGAAGTCGACATAGCCGCGGCGCAGCATGATGTTGCCGTTGCCAGCCTGGGCGGCGCCCAGGGTGTAGGCGGCGGTGCTGATGGAACGGCCGGCGCCGACCTGCATGGCGCCAGTGCCCCAGTTCGCGGTGCCGATCTGGGTGTCGAGGACGCCCTTCAGGTTCTCGTTGGCGATGAACTCGAAGGCGGTGCGCACGCGCTGGGCGATGTTGAAGGTCTTGTCTTCGCTGACAGCGCCCTTTTTCTGGAAGTCATTACCGGCGCTCAGGTCGGCTTCAATGGTCCACTGACCGGTGGCTTTGATCTGAGCTGCGGAGGCGCTGGTGACGGAACCCATGACGAGGGCGAGCATCAGCACCAGGAGCAGTGCAAATTTCTTGTTCATCCTTTCCTTCCTTTGATGTAAGTTCCAAAAACGAGCCTGAACCACGTTACGAGTCATCTTCTAGCCCTTCTTTGAGGGATTTTCAAGGCAGCAAAGGGCATTTTTCGAAAAAAAGTAAAAATATTTTTACCGTCAAGATTTTTTTCCTTTTCCATGGAACGCACCTCAGTTACAAGGCTTTCCCTGGCGCGAATCATGTCTTGATGCAGGGACGAACCTCTGGAGTGACCCCATGATGCCCTTTGCCCCCATGGACTACCCCGACACGCCGGGGGTCTACCTGATGAAAGACGCCGCAGGCCGCATCCTCTACGTGGGCAAGGCCAAGAGTCTGCGCAAGCGTCTGTCGTCCTACTTCCGCGCCAGCGCGGACCACGCGCCCAAGACCCTGGCGCTGCTCGGCAAGGTCCAACACGTAGACGTCCTGCTCGTCTCCACCGAAAAGGAGGCCCTGCTTCTGGAGGAAAGCCTCATCAAGAAGCACCGGCCGCGCTACAACATCGTCCTGCGCGACGACAAGCGCTCGCTCTTGTTCCGGCTGGACAAGCGCGCGGACTATCCGCGCCTGACCATGACCCGGCAGGTCGCGCGCGACGGCTCGGCCTATTTCGGGCCTTTTTCCTCGGCCTCGGCTGCGCGGGCCACGCTCAAGCTGGTGGGCGGCATCTTTCCCCTGCGCAAATGTTCCGACCGCATGTTTACAAACCGCGTGCGGCCCTGCCTGTACCAGCAGATCGGTCAGTGCCTCGGCCCCTGCTGCCTGCCCGTGGACCGCGCCCGCTACCAGGAGATGGTGGCCCAGGTGGAGCAGTTCCTGGCCGGACGTTCGCGCGCGCTCGTGCGCGAGCTGGGACGACGCATGCGCGAGGACTCGGAGGCCCTGCGCTACGAGGAGGCGGCCCTTTTGCGCGACCAAATCGCGGCCATCGAGAAGACCGTTGAGGGCCAGGCCTCGGTATTGCGCGACGCCCTGGACCGCGACGTGCTGGCCGTGGTCACGGCTGGCGACGGGCTGGGGCTGGGCGTTCTGTTTGTGCGCGCCGGGCAGTTGCTGGAGCAGAAGACCTTCCACTGGCGCGGCCTAAGCACGGCGGACATCCCCGAGACCCTGGAGAGCTTCCTGCCGCAGTTCTATGCGCCAGGGCGCTACATCCCCGGGCGCATCGTGCTCTCCCACGACCTTTCCGGCCAGGAGCTGTCCGGCGAATTGACCGAGATCCTGGTCGAGCGCCGGGGCGGGCCGGTGCGCCTGGGCCTGCCGCGCGGAGACGACGAGCGCCGCCTGCTGGACATGGCCGCCAACCTGGCCCTGACCGCCCACCGCAGCGATTCCGTGCAGGACGTGCCGGGCATGCTTGAGCGCGCCCTGGGCCTGCCGCGCGCGCCCCGGCGCGTGGAGTGCGTGGACATCTCGCACCTGGCCGGGGCCGACGTGCGCGCCGGGGTGGTGGTCTTCGAGGACGGGGCTCCGGTCAAGGCGGACTACCGCGCCTATGGCCTGCCGGGCGCGGAGGGCACGGGCGACGACTACGCGGCCCTGGCCCAGTGGGCGCTGCGGCGCGTGGAGTCCGGCCCGCCCTGGCCGGACCTGCTGCTCGTGGACGGCGGGCGCGGCCAGCTGGCCGCCGTGGCGCGGGCCCTGGACGAGGCCGGAGCAGGGGAGGAGTTCGAGTGCGCGTCCATCGCCAAGGGGCCCAGCCGCCGCGCCGGTGAGCTGGAGGACCGCGTGTTCCGGCCGGGCCGCAGGAATCCGGTGGCCCTGCGTGGCGGCAGCCCGGCGCTGCTCTTCTTGCAGCGCGTGCGCGACGAGGCCCACCGCTTCGTCATCGGCAAAAGCCGCAAGGCCGGGCGCAAGACGCGGCTGGACAGCGCGCTGCTGGGCGTCGACGGCCTTGGCCCGGCCCTGGCCCGGCGGCTCTGGGACGCCTTCGGCTCGCTTTCCGCCATGCGCGAGGCCGGGCCGGAGCGGCTGGCCCGGGTGCGCGGCGTTGGTCCGGCCCTGGCCGGACGCATCGTCCAGGCCCTGGGCGCGTCCCGGCCAGATCATCCGTATGAGACAGACCAGCCGTATGAGACAGGCCAGCCGGATCAGACAGGCCAGCCGGACCTGTCTGACACGTCAGACTAGCCCAGTCGGCCTGGCCAGCCAGACGAGACCACCCAGCCAGGGCAGCCGCAGCGGCCAGAACATCCGGCCCTGCCAGCGGATTTTTGGGGGGACGTCAGCACAGAACGGCGGCAGGCCCGCCTTCCTGGCGCGAGGCGAGGCAGCGGCTTGCGCCCGGCCAGGGGTCAGGACTCCACGGGGAAACAGGCTGCTAGGCCACGTCCACCGGCGTTCCCGGCGCAAGGTCCAGCAGCCGCGTGTCCGGCGCGTGCTCCTTGAGGGCTGCGGCAAAGGCGCCGGTGTTCTGGGCCAGGACCGGGAAGGTGCCCCAGTGCATGGGTGCGACCACGCGGCAACCCAAAAACGAGCAGGCCACGGCGGCCTCTGCGGCGTCCATGGTGAACCAGCCGCCCATGGACAGCATGGCCAGGTCGATGTCGAAGAAGCGGCGGAACAGCTTCATGTCCGAGAACAGCGCCGTGTCGCCGGAGTGGTAGGCGCAGAACCCGCCGGGAAAGCTCAGGATGTAGCCCGCAGGCGCGCCCGTGGCCGAGGAATGCACGGCCTGGACCATCTTCACCCGCAGTGGGCCCACATGCACGGTCCCGCCCATGTTCATGCCCAGGATGCCCTCTGCGGGCGCTCCCAGCCCCTTCATCTTCGGCACGGTGTCGAACAGGCACACCAGCTGCGCGCCCGTGGCCCGGCAGATCTCCGCCGCCTGGCCCACATGGTCGCCGTGGTCGTGGGTCACGAGCACCGCGTCCACCCTGTCCAAGGCCTGCCAGCCGCAGGGGGCTTTGGGGTTGCCCTCAAAAAAGGGGTCGATGAGCACGCTGAGCCCGTCTTCCTGCAACAGAAAGTTGGAATGTCCGAACCAGGTGAGCTGCATGGCCGTGTCCTCCTTCTTCGTATGGTGGACGGCGGGTTATTCCTTCATATGGTAGGATGGTCGGTTATTCGCCCCAGCGCGTGAACAGCGCGTTGTCCAGGCCCAGCTGGTCCAGTATGCGCCCGGCCAGGTGGTTCACCAGGTCGCCTAAGCCCTGAGGCTTGTGGTAGAAGCCGGGGCAGGCGGGCATGATGTCGGCTCCGGCCTCTTTGGCGGCGAGCATGTTCTTGATATGGATGAGGGAGAGCGGCGTCTCGCGGGTGACGAGCACGAGCTTGCGCCCCTCCTTCAGGGTCACGTCCGCCGCGCGGTGGATCAGGTTCGTGCCCAGCCCGTGGGCGATGGCCCCCAGCGAGGCCATGGAGCAGGGGCACACGACCATGCCCGCGTGCCGCCAGGAGCCGCTGGCCGGGCCTGCGGCGATGTCCTTCTCGTTGTAGCTCGTGTGTGCCAGCTTGAGCATGTCCTCGGGGGCGAAGTCCGCCTCCAGGGCGATGACCTTTTTCGCCGCCTCGGACAAAATCAGGTGCAGCTCGACATCCTGGCGCGCGGACAGCGCCCGGGCCAGGGCCATGGCGTACTGCGGGCCGCTGGCCCCGGTGACGGCGAGAAGAATGCGTGTGGCCATGGTGCTCCGTTTGGTTGGGAGTATACCCTTCGGTGACCGGGGCTCCGCCCCCGGACCCCCTCATGTGTCCGCTTCGATTTCCGTTGCGGGAACCGCTACGGAAATCGAAGCCAAATGGGGATTCCAAAGGGCCTCAGGCCCTTTGGCCGCCGGAGGCATATTCTTTTATCTTACTGCTACAGCCCCAGCTTGTCCCACAAGGCGTCGACCTTGGCCTTGACGCCCTCGTCCATGCGCAGGGTGCTGGGCCACTGCCGGTGGTGCCCGTCCTCCGGGCCCTTCTTGGTGGCGTCGATGCCCATCTTGCCGCCGTAGAAAGCCAGCGGCGAGGCATGGTCCAGGGCGTCCAGCGGGCCTTCAAGGATGGCGATGTCGCGCCGGGGGTCGACGTTGTTGCCGATGCGCCAGAGCACCTCGGAAACGTTCTGCACGTTGATGTTCTTGTCCACCACCACGATGATCTTGGTGAACATCATCTGGCCCATGCCCCACAGGGCATACATGACCTTGCGGGCCTGGCCGGGGTAGCGCTTGTCGATAGAGACGAAGCAGAGGTTGTGGAACACGCCCTCCAAGGGCAGGTTCATGTCCACCACCTCGGGCAGCTGCTTCTTGATCAGCGGCAAAAACAGGCGCTCGGTGGCCTTGCCGATGAAGCAGTCCTCCATCGGAGGAGGCCCGACCAGCGTCGCCGGGTAGATGGCGTCGTTTCGGTGGGTGATGGCCGTGACGTGGAACACCGGGTAGTCGTCGGCCAGGGAATAGTAGCCGGTGTGGTCGCCAAAGGGCCCCTCGCGGCGGCGCTCCCCTGGGTCCACGTAGCCCTCCAGCACGAACTGGCTGGTGGCGGGCACTTCGAGGTCGACTGTTTTGCACTTGACCAGCTCCACCGGCTTGTTGCGCAAAAAGCCTGCGAAGAGCATCTCGTCGATCTCGTCCGGGATGGGCGCGGTGGCGGCGTAGGTCACGGCCGGGTCCGGGCCGATGGCCACGGCAACTTCCAGGCGCTGACCCAGCTTCTCGGCCAGGTGGTAGTGGTAGGCCCCGCCCTTGTGCCGGTGCCAGTGCATGCCTGTGGTGTTCTTGTCGTACACCTGCATGCGGTACATGCCCGCGTTGCGCACGCCGGTCTCCGGGTTCTTGGTGTAAACCACGGGCAGGGTGATGAACGGCCCGGCATCGCCCGGCCAGGTGGTCAAAACCGGCAGGATGGACAGGTCGACCTCGTCGCCGGTGAGCACCACGTCCTGGCAGCAGCCGCGCTTCACGTGGTCCGGGAAGATGTTGGTCAGCTTGGAGAGCTTGGGGATCATCTGCAGCTTCTTGATGATGCCGTCGGGCCGCTCGATCTCCAGGTACTCGTGGATGCGCTCGCCCAGTTCGTCCAGGTTCTCGCTGTCGAGCGCCATGTTCATGCGCTTGTACGAGCCGTACATGTTGGTCAAGACCGGGAACTTTGAGCCCTTGACCTTTTGGAAGAGCAGGGCCGGGCCGAACTTCTTGCTCACGCGGTCGGTCACCTCGGCAATCTCAAGGTAGGGGTCGAGCTCGGCGTCGATGCGCCTGATCTCGCCATTCTGGTCCAAATGCTTCAGAAAATCCTGCAAGTCCTTGTAGGGCATGGAATCCTCGCTCGGGTCGTTTTTTGGCATCCTACCCCACCCGCCAGCACTCTGACAAGCCGACAACCCGGACCTGAAAGTATTCGCACGCGACCAAGCCCTGTGGGCTTGACACCTGGCAAACACAGTATTAAACGATATTTTATGACGTGTATGAAACAGAATTGCGGAGGAGCCATGCAGGACCAGGCGGATGCCGGAACCAGAGACAGGGTGCTGGCCAGCGCGCGGGCGGTCTTTGCCGAGCGCGGGGTCAAGGAGGCCACGGTGCGCGAGATATGTTCCCGGGCCAAGGCCAACGTGGCGGCGGTGAACTACTACTTTGGCGGCAAGGACAAGCTGTTCATGGCCGTGCTGGCGGACCACCTGCAAGCCGCCCAGGAGCGCTTCCCGGCGGACATGGGCCTGGGGCCCGAGGCCCCCGCGCGCGACCGGCTCAAGGCCTACATCCGCTCCATGCTGTTCAAGCTGGTGGGCGACGGCGACCCGCTGTACGAACGCTTAAGCCAGCTCTTCACTGCGGAGATGATCGAGCCCTCGGAACATTTTGGCGCCATCGCGGAGCGCTACATCATCCCCCAGCAAGAGGTGCTGGTGGGCATCGTGGCCGAGCTCATGCCCGGGGCCGACGAGCGCACCGTGCACCTGAGCGCCGCCGGGGTGGTGGGCCACTGCCTGCTTTTTGACAACGCCAAGCAGATCATCCGCCGCATGTGCCCGGAGCTGGCCTTGGAGCGGCTCGGGGTGGAGCTGGTGGCCAACGTCATCTTCGAGTTCGGCCTGGCCGGCATCGAGCGCATGCGGGCCCTCAAGGAGTGAGAGCATGAACGTGAACCTTCGCCTGAACCGGAAGAAGCTGGCAGTGCTGGGCGCGATTTTAGTCGCCGCCCTGGTTCTGGCCGCCACGACCTTCTCCAAGACCAAGCCCCAGGGCAGCCCCCCGGTGCCGGTGCGCGTGCAGGCCGTGGAGGACGCGGGCGCGGCCTCGGGCCTGCGCTACTCGGCCAACATCAACCCGCGCGAGCAGGTGGAGCTGGCCTTCAAGGTCGGCGGCTACGTGCGCGAGATCACCTCCGTGCCCGGCCCGGACGGGATCAAGCGCGAGCTGCGCGCGGGCGACCGCGTGACCCGGGGCATGGTGCTGGCCCGCCTGGACCCGCAGGACCACGCGGCCCGCGCCGACCAGGCCCGCGCAGCCATGGAGGAGGCCAAGGCCTCCCTGGAGCAGGCGCAGAAGAATTTCAAGCGCTCGCAGGCCCTGGTGGCCGAAGGCTATCTGGCCAGAAGCGAGTTCGACCTCTCCCAGGAACGCCTGGGCGTGGGCCGGGCCAAGCTCGATGGCGCGCGGGCCCAGCTGGAGCAGGCCAACATCATGTTCGCCGACTCCCAGCTCAAGTCGCCCCTGGACGGCGTGGTGGCCAGCCGCCAGGTGGAGCACGGAACCCTGGTCGCCAGCGGCACCAAGGCCTTTGTGCTGGTGGACCTCTCGTCGGTGAAGGCCGTGTTCGGCGTGCCCGACGCCATGCAGGCGCGCATCAAGCCGGGCGCGCCGCTGTCCGTGGTGGTGGAGGCCCTGGGCGGCCGCGAGTTCGCGGGCAAGGTCACGGCGGTGTCGCCCTCGGCTGATCCCAAGAGCCGCGTCTTCGACATCGAGCTGACCATCCCCAACCCGGACGCGCTGCTGAAGGACGGCATGATCGCCGCCGTGCGCCTGGACGGCGTGGCTGGGCCGGACGCAACGGCAGTGCCCCTGGTCCAGGGCGCGGCCAGCGTGCCTCTGCAATCCGTGGTGCGCCCACCGGACGATCCCCACGGCTACATGGTCTACGTGGCCGTGGACGAGGGCGGCCAGACCGTGGCCCGTGGCCGCCGGGTGGAGCTGGGCGACGTCACCGGCCGCAGCGTGCTGGTGCGCGGCGGGGTCAAGCCCGGCGAGCGCGTCGTCACCAACGGGGCCACCCTGATCCACGACGGCGCGGCCATCACCATCGTGCCCTAAGGGGCCGACCACATCCTCCCAGACCCCGCGCGCGGCGCGGGCATGCAAGGAAACCTGCCATGCACGGCAAGGACGAGAGTCTTCTGCTTCAGAAGCACAACACCGCGCGCTTCTTCGTCGAAAATAGGCAAATCGCCCTGGTGCTGCTGGTGGCGGTGTTCATCTGGGGCGCGGTGAGCTATTTCCGCATGCCCCAGCGCAAGGACCCGGACATCCCCATGCGCGTGGCCGCCGTGACCTGCTCCTGGCCGGGCGCTGCGGCGGACAAGGTCGAGGACCTGGTGACGCGCAGGCTGGAGGAGAAGATCGCCGAGAACGACAAGGTGGACCGCATCGAGTCCACCACGCGCACCGGCCTGGCCGTGGTCATCATCAAGCTGCACGACGAGATCAAGAGCCCCAGCGACGTGTTCGACGACCTGAACCTCAAGCTGGCCTCCTTGACCGGCCTGCCCGACGGCGCGGGGCCGGTGAACTTCATCAAGGATTTCGGCGATGCCACCACCCTGATGCTCACCGTGGCCTCGCCGCTGGAGGGCGAGGTGGAGCTGTCCTTGCGGACCAGGCAGGTGCGGCAAGCCATTGAGGACCTGCGCGGGCCGACTCTGAACTCGACAAACACGATGAACGCGGCAAGCACGCCCGCCGACAGCGGCCAAGCCAACGCCACGGCAGGCGCCACCAACATGTCCCAGGCCCGCGCGACCCTGGTGGAGGTGCTGCCGGCCACGGCCACGGAGGCGTCGGTGCGGCGCAAGGTGGACCTCTTCGCCCGCTTCCTGGCGGACAAGGGCCTGGCCAGCGACGTGCGCACGAGCATCACCCCGGGCCTGGCCCTGCTCGACGTGCGCACGATTGCCAGCGACGACGAGCTCCAGGCCGTGGTGCGGCGGTTCATCGAGGAGCGTTTGCGGGCCTCGGAGTTTCACCCCGACGCCTGGCCCGTGGCCATCGTGCGCGACCCGGCCCAGACGGCCCAGGCCCTGGCCCCGGTGGCGGGCAGCCGCTACGGCTTCCGCGACCTGGAGGCCTACACCGACGAGATCATGCGCACCCTGCAGGCCCTGCCTGTGGTCTCCCGCGTGAACCGCTGGGGCGTGCGCGACGAGGCCGTGTACCTGAACTATTCCCAGGAGCGCCTGGCGGCGTACGGCATCGGCCCGGTGCAGATCAAAGGCGTGTTGGCCGCGCGGAACATCCGCCAGGGCGGCGGCGTGGTCGAGGCCGCAGGCAAGTCCATGCTCGTGGACCCCTCGGGCGAGATCACCAGCGAGGACGAGCTGGGCGGGGTGGCCGTGGGCCGCGCCAGGAACGGCTCCCTGGCCTATCTGCGCGACATGGTCGACATCGAGCGTGGCTACTTGAGCCCGCCGAGCAAGCTCCACCACCACGTGGTGCGCGACGCCAAGGGCGGCTGGGCGCGCATGCCCGCCGTGACGCTCGCCATCACCATGAAAAGCGGAGAGCAGATCGGCGACTTTTCCAAGGCCGTGGACCAGACCCTGGACGGCCTGAAAAAGCGCCTCCCGGCCGACCTCGTGCTCTCGCGCACCTCGGACCAGCCGCAGCAGGTGGAGGACAAGGTCGATCTGTTCATGACCAGCCTGTACGAGGCCATCATCCTGGTGGTGCTGGTGTCCTTCGTGGGCTTCCGCGAATGGCGCTCGGCCCTGCTCATGGCCCTGTCCATCCCCATCACCCTGGCCATGACCTTCGGCATGATGAATCTGCTCGGCATCGACATCCAGCAGATCTCCATAGCCGCGCTGATCCTGGCCCTGGGGCTTTTGGTGGACGACCCCGTGGTGGCCAACGACGCCATCAAGCTGGAGCTGCGCGCGGGCAAGCCCTTTGACGTGGCGGCCTGGCTGGGGCCCACCAAGCTGGCCAAGGCCATCCTCTACGCCACCATCACCAACATCGTGGCCTACCTGCCGTACCTGCTGCTCTCCGGCGACAAGGGCCGCTTCCTGTACTCGCTGCCGGTGGTCATCGGCTGTTCGCTGGTGGCCTCGCGCATCGTGTCCATGACCTTCATCCCGTTCATCGCCCAGTACCTGCTGCGGCCCGGCCACAACGCGGGCAAGAGCGTGGCCGACCTGCGCGGCCAGGGCTTCACAGGGCGCTACTACCGCCTGGCCAGCGCGCTCATCGACCACCGCTGGAAGGCGCTTGGCGTCTCCCTGGTCATCGTGGCCGTGGCCTTTGTCATGAAGTCCCAGCTCAAGGACCAGTTCTTCCCCTACGACCTCTCGCACCTGGCCTACGTGGACCTTTGGCTGCCGGAGGACGCCTCGGTGGCGGCCACGGACCAGGCGGCGCGCAAGGCCGACGGGCTCATCGCCGAGGCCGCGGCCCAGTACGCCAGGGAGCACCCGAAGAGCGGCGGCCCGGAGCATAAAATCATCAAGTCCATGACGGCCTTCATCGGCGCCGGGGGCCCGCGCTTCTGGTTCTCCGTCACGCCGGAGCTGGGCCAGCCCAACTACGCCCAGATTTTGCTGGAGGTGAGCGACGTGCACGACACCGAGGGCTTCATGGACTTCCTGCAGCCCCGGCTCACCGCGGCCATGCCCGGGGTGCGGGCCAGCGCCCGCAGGCTGGAAAGCGGCCCGCCGGTCGGCATCCCGGTGCAGCTGCGGCTCTCGGGCGACGACATGCCGACCCTGCGCGCCCAGTCCGAGACGCTCAAGGGCATCCTGCGGGCCCGCCCGGACACGGACCGCGTGCAGGACAACTGGGGCGCGGAGATCTTCCGCGCGCACCTCAAGATCGACCCGGACAAGGCCGCGCTCGCCGGGGTGACCAACCAGGACGTGGCGCGGTCCTCGGCAGCGGCCATGAACGGCTTTCTGCTGACGAGCCTGCGCCAGGGCCGCATCGAGGTGCCGGTGTTCGCCCGGCTGCGCATGGAGGAGCGCGCGGGCATGGAGGACATCAAGAACCTCTACGTCAGCTCCGCCGACGGCGCGGGCAAGGTGCCCCTGGGGCAGATCTCCAGCGTGTCCTGGGGGCTTGAGACGGAGAAGATCGCCCGGCGCAACCACTTCCGCACCATCACCGTGTCCTGCTTCACCGCTCCGGGCGTGCTTTCCAGTGAGGTCATCCAGGGCATCTCCCCGCAGCTTGAGGCCTTCAAAAAGCAGCTGCCGCCGGGCTACCGGCTGGAGATCGGCGGGGAGTACGAGGAGCAGACCAAGGGCTTCGGCGAGATGGGCATGGTCATGGGCGTGTCCATCCTGTCCATCTACCTGGCGCTGCTGTTCCAGTTCAAGAACGCGGTCAAGCCGCTCATCGTCTTTGCCGCCGTGCCCTACGGCATGGCCGGGGCCTTCGGCTCGCTGTACATTGCGGGCGCGCCCTTCGGGTTCATGGCCTATCTCGGCATCGTCAGCCTCATGGGCGTCATCGTTAGCCACATCATCGTGCTCTTCGACTTCATCGAGGAGCGCAGGGCCGCAGGCGACGACCTGCGCATGGCCATCCTGGACGCGGGCATCATGCGCTTGCGGCCGGTGATGATCACCGTGGCCGCCACGGTCTTCGCCCTGGTGCCCCTGGCCCTGCACGGCGGGCCGCTGTGGGAGCCTTTGTGCTACGCCCAGATCGGCGGGCTCACCGTGGCCACCTTCGTGACCCTGCTCATGGTCCCGGTGATCTACTCCATCGCCGCGTTCGATTTGAAGATCGTGGACTGAGACTATCCATATATATATGAGCGCGCGGCCCCTCCCTGAAGGATCAGGTGGGGGCCGCCTTGCGTTTTGGCCGCTGCGCCGCGCTGTCTGTGCGCAGTGTCTGTGCGCATGCTCCTGTGCTGCGAGCGGGTGCGTTCCGGTGGGCGCAAAGCGGGCCGTGCGCGAAAGGGCCAAGGACCCCAGCGGGCCGGGCTCAGGCCGAGGGGCTCGCAGTGGGCACTGGGAGGGCAGGGCGTCCTGGTGCGGCTGGCCCACTTGGTCCGCCTGGAGCGGAAGCACAGCCCTGGCGGCGTGGCTACGCCGGGAAAAAATCGGGGCCTGCCTGACGGTTCGGTTCGGGGCTGTTTGCGCCTTTGGTCCATCGCACACCCAGAATCAGAGACTCGGTCCGAAGGAATCAAACAGGGGCTTGCGGTGACGGGCGGGGGTGGTGGATGGGCTTTGCCTGGTGCTTCCGGGACGGCCCGTGCCAGAAAATGAATTGGCCCCTGCCTGGGCGTTACAGGCAGGGGCCGGAGAGGATGGTGTCCGCGCGCGTCCCTCAACACGCGCGGACACACCGCATGGGAGGGAGAGTTAGACCGCCGTCTCGCCGCGCTCGTTGGTGCGGATGCGGACAGCTTCCTCAACGTTCAGGACGAAGATCTTGCCGTCGCCGATGGCGTTGGTGTTGGCGGCGACGCGGATGGCGTCCACAACCGCCGCCGCGATGGCGTCGGTCACGACCACTTCGATCTTCACCTTGGCCTTGAACACCACCTGGTATTCCGCGCCGCGGTACATTTCCACATGGCCCTTCTGGCGTCCGTAGCCCTTCACTTCCGTGATGGTCATGCCGTGCACGCCGACCTTGTCCAGGGCGTCCTTGACCTCGTCGAGCTTGTGCGGCTTGATGATCGCTTCTATCTTCTTCATGGCGAACCTCCGTAAGCCTAGCGGTGGGTCTTGTTGATGGAGAACTCGGGGTAGGCCATGACACCGACCTCGCTGTCCAGACCTTCGGCCTCGACCTCGGGAGCCACGCGCATCTTCACGATCTTGTCGAAGATCTTGAAGTACAGGTAGAAGGCTGCGAAGACGAAGACGATGTTCACGCCCACGCCGATGCACTGGGCGAAGAACTGGCTGGCGTCGCCATAGAACAGCCCCTTCACGGTGCCTTCCACGCCGTTGAGCTTGTCACCGTAAGTTCCGTCGGCGAAGAGGCCGAGGGACAGCAGACCCCAGGCGCCGTTGACGCCGTGGACCGAGATGGCGCCAACCGGGTCGTCGAGCTTCAGCTTGCCTTCCACGAAGAGCACGCTCATACAAAGGAGCAGTCCGGCGATAAGGCCGATGAGGACAGCGGCCGGAGCATTGACGAAGGCGCAGGGGGCGGTGATGGCGACCAGACCAGCCAGCAGGCCGTTGGCGGCCATGGACAGGTCAGGCGTGCCGTAGCGGAACCACATGTAGAGCATGGCAGACGTTGCGCCAGCGCCGGAGGCCAGCATGGTGTTCGTGGCGATGACGCCGATGCGCAGGTCGCTGCCGGCCAGGGTGGAGCCGGTGTTGAAGCCGAACCAGCCAAAGGCCAGGATGAGACAACCGGTGACGGCCATGGGGATGTGGTGGCCAGGGATGGCGTTGGGCGTGCCGTCGGCGCGGAACTTGCCGATGCGCGGTCCGAGCACGATGACACCAGCCAGGGCGGCGAAACCGCCGGTCATGTGGACCACCGAGGAACCGGCGAAGTCGACGACGCCGTGGCCCAGGTGGAAGTTCGCGCCAAGCTGCGAGAGCCAGCCGCCGCCCCAGACCCAGTTGGCGTACAAGGGGTAGATCAGGGCGGACATCATCAGACCGTAGAAGCAGAAGGACTTGAATCTCCAGCGCTCGGCCAGGGCGCCCGTGGGAATGGTGGCCGCAGTGTCCATGAAGACCATCTGGAACAGGAACATGGTGAAGATTGTGGCGTCGTACGCGTCGCCGACGAGGAAGAAGCCCTTGGTGCCCCAAAGACCGAAGTCCACGCCAAAGAGCGAGATGACGAACTCGGAGTTGAGCTGGGTGCCGCCACCCAGAGTGGCCGCGCCGCCGCCGCCGCCCATCTGCAGCGCGAAGCCGCACAGCCAGAAGCCGAGCATGCCGATGCCGTAGACCATGATGTTCATGGCCATGGTATGGCTGGCGTTCTTGGCCCTGGTAAAGCCGGTTTCGCAGAGGGCGAAGCCCACTTGCATGAACATGACCAGGAAACCGCAGACGAGCGTCCAGGTCATGTTGATGGAAACGCGGTTGTGGCCGACCGTGTCGGCGAGCTTGGTGGCCAGGGGTTCAGAGTCCTTGTACTTGTCCATGTCCTCGGCCGTCGGCGCGCCGGAGGTGGCGTTGACCACGTCAGCGGCGGTGCCGATGGAGGTGCCGGCGGGGTCCGGCTTCGGGGGATCGCCCGCGAAGCAGGTGCCGGTCCCTACGAGGACGACCAGAGCCAAAGTAAGAGCCAGAAGAATTTTCTTGAGCATGATGCCCTCCCAAATGAAGTAATGAAAAACGCTAATCTGCTTAAGGCAAGAAGCGGGCCAACACGTTAATACGCTGTAATGACATAATTAATTAAGAAATGTAGCCACATGGTTGCGACCTGATGTATCGATAATGTAAAAATTATGTAAATCATGATTTGCACGGGAAGCCAAGTCAAGCATGGGCGTATACAGCATAACAGTCTAAAATAACAAGATATGTTTGATTATAGGAATCGCCTGACGCGGGTGTTGTCTCGGCAATGCTGTGGGACACATAGAAGTGGTTTCGAAATTGTAGAAATTCGCGAAAACATCACGGAGAGATTGGTTCTTTTGATTTATATTAATGATTACGGTATTTTATTAAAATTAAGGGCATTGCTGCGCGAGTCTTTGTCCAAGGCCCACGAGCGTCTTCTCCGAGTAAAAAGCAGTTTCAGCAGTGCTTGTTGCTCCAGATGCTAAAATTGTCAAATCGTGCAATTCTGGCGTGCGGGTGCCGGTTTACGTTGACTGGCCCTGCTGGCTTTCCGTGAGCATGTGTACCGGGCGTGGATTTTGGCCCCCTTGGGGACTTTCTTGCTGCATACCACAAATTTGAATATATTCAAGATGGAAATCGTGTGCAGCTCGCTTCCACAGCCTTGACATCGACCTTTCAGGCCCCACCTTTTCACTGGTGCGCGAGACCCTGCTCACAGGCGGACCCGCGAAGATGGCCGCCTGGCGGAAGCCCCTCTGCGTACATGTCGCGCAACGCCTGGAACGCAAGGGTTTTTTTCGGCGTCCCGCCGGGTCGCGTGGCGGAGTTGGGAAGCCAGGTGGAACTCTTGGATTTCCGCGCTCACGTCGACTGCAGGGGGTTTTCAAACCCCGGCGGGTAGGATAAGACCGATTCCAGGTAAACCCCTTGGAGGACATCATGCTTGGCGAACTGTTTCAGCCCATGCACCTGCTTCTGGTCCTAGTCATTGCCCTGCTGTTGTTCGGCCCGGGCAAACTGCCGCAGATTGCGGCCAACCTTGGCAAGAGCATTCGTGAGTTCAAGGGCGCCCTGTCGGCCCAGGAAGAAATCACTGTTGCTCCGCCCGCACAGCAGCCTGCCCAGGCCCAGCCCGCGCAGGCCCAGGCGGCCCAGCCCGTGCAGCCCCAGGCTGCCCAGGCCGAGGCGCCCAAGCAGGAGCAGAAGAGCGCCTAGTGGCTGCTCCGTGTTCCGAGTATCGAACCGTGCAGGGCGTTCCGGCCCGGCCTCTCCGGGCCGGACGCTCGCGCGCGTTCCCCGTCGCCCCTTGAACACCCCGGCGGCAGCGTGGACCTGACCCATTACCTCGCCACATACGGGTATCTGGCGCTGTTCATCGGCACCTTCCTGGAAGGCGAGACCATCCTCATCATCGCGGGCTTTGCCGCGTTCAACGGGCATCTCTCGCTGCCTCTGTGCATCCTGGCCGCTTTTTTGGGCAGCTTTGCCGGGGACCAGACAGCCTTTTACGTGGGCCGCTACAACAGGCGTTTTCTGGACACCCGGCTGAAGAAGTGGGAGTGCCGCATCGAGCGCGTCCACCATCTGCTGGAGAAACACCAGGTGCTGGTGCTCCTCTCTTTCCGGTTCTTCTACGGCTTCCGCAACATCACGCCCTTTGCCGTGGGCACCACGAACATCTCGCCCCTGCGCTTCTTCGCCCTGAACGCCGTGGGCGCGGGGGGGTGGGCCATCACGTTCGGGATGGGCGGATACTATCTGGGCGATGTGCTGGAGCGTTTCCTCCAGCAGGCCAAGTGGTGGGTGGCCGGGGGTCTGTTCGGCGTCATCCTGCTCGTCTGGCTCATCAAGCTCATCCGCAACCGTCTGCGCACGCCCAAGTGCTAGCGGGCCTCACCGCGCGCTGGCGCGTCTGATTCTATTCCTAAAGAAGCTTGCAGATCTCCATGCCCGGCGGCGGGGGGCCATCTTGTTCGGGCTGGGCGGGCGCTTTCTGGGCGATGTGCTGGAGCGTTTCCTCCAGCAGGCCAAGTGGTGCGCAGCCGGGGGCCTGTTCGGCGTCATCCTGTTCGGCAATACGGCGCACGTCTGGCTCATCCCGCTCTTCTGGCTCATCAAGCCCGTCCGCAACCGTCTGCGCACGCCCAAGTGCTGGCGGGCCTCACCGCGCGTCGGCGCGCCCGGTCTGCCCCCTGGGCAGGTCCACGTTGAGCGCGCCCCAGAGCTTGAAAACCTCCATGCCCGGCGCGGACGCGCTGCGCAGCACGGCCCTGGCGTCGCCCTGGTCCGGGCCATAGTAGGCCTGGGTCAGGCCCTCGTTCAGCGTCAGCACGGCCCCGCGCAGGGCCACGCCGATCATGAGCCCCACCCCGTCGCTGAAGGCCGTCACCGGTCGGCGCTCCGTGAGCGAGCCCCGGTTCGCCTCCTCGCGCACGTTCAGCACAGCGTACTTGGCGATGGCGTCGAAATTGAGCCCGCCCTCAAGGATCTGCTCAAGCATCTCCCGCTCCTGCACCACCAGCACCAGGCGCTGCTTCTCCAGCCCGATCTGGAGCCCGAACCCGGCCCCGCCGACGCCCACAAAGGCCGGTGCGCTCCAGGAGCCGTCCGCTCGGCGGGCGACGATGACGCCGCTGCCGCCGTGCACGGAATAGTAGAACCCGGCCTGGTACACGCCGGTCAGGATGATCACCGCGCAGGCGTCCTCCAGGGCGTAGTCCAGGATCTGCTGGCGCGTGGCGGCGCGCATCTCGGTCAGAGTGCGGGCGGACTCGTCGATAAGGTCCGCGCCCTGGCTGCCGCGCGGGTTCGGCTGGCCGACGGGAACGCTCCTGGTGGCGGCGCAGGCCGTGAGCAGGAGCAGGCAGGACAGGGCAAGGGCTGTGCGGGTCATCGTGTCTCGGGTCATGGGGTCTCCGGGGTGCGCCCGAGCAGGGCTTGGAGCGCGGCCAGTCGTTCCGGCAGGCTTGCCGGGTCGGGCGCGCTGGGGGTTGCAAGCAGGTCGCGCAGCAGGTCCACGCCGTCCAGCAGGGCCTGAACCACATCCCCGCGCGGGGCCAGCTGGCCCTTGCGCAGGCTGTCCAGCACGTTCTCCAGGACATGGGCCACGGTCTCGATCTTCTTCAGGTGCAGCAGGTTGGCCCCAGCCTTGATGGAGTGCGCGTCGCGGAACACGGCGTTCAGGCGCTCGTCCTGGGGCGCGCCGGGCGCGCGCTCCAGCTCCAGCAGCCCGGCTTCCAGGGCCTCCAGGCGTTCCGCAGCCTCCTCGGCAAAGGCGGCCAGGACTTCCGGGTCGCCCTCAGACATTGCGTTCCGAACGTTTGCGTTCATACTCCTGCACCAGCGCCGCCACTGTCTCCGGGATGCGCTCCAGGTCCGGCTTGGAGATCTGCCGGTCCGCCCCGACGGACTGGCCCTTGTGGCGCAGCTCGTCGGTGATGATCGACGAGTACAACACAACGGGCAGGTCGCGCAATACTGCGTCGTGCTTGAGGTTCTTGGTCAGGGTGAAGCCGTCCATGAGGGGCATCTCGATGTCCGAGATGACGGCCTCCAGGAAATCGTGGATGGGCCTGCCCTCGGCCTTGGCCTGGCGGGCCAGGGCCTGGGCGATCTCCAGGGCCTCCTGGCCGTTGGAGGCGATGGTGGGCGCAAGCCCCGCCCGAACCAGGCCCTTCTTGAGCAGCAGGCGGATGGTGGCGGAGTCGTCGGCCACCAGGACCTTGATCTCGCGCGGGGCCACAAAGGCCGGGGCCATGTCGGCCAGGCGGTCCTCGGGCGAGAGGTCGGCGATGATGGTCTCCAGGTCCAGGAGCTGGATGAAGTGGCCGTCGCGCTCAACCAGCCCGATGATGGCCTGGATGCCGTTTCTGGGCACGTAGCTGTCGGGCGGAATGACCTCGGGCCAGCCCACGCGGTGGATCCCCGTGACCCCGGAGACCACGAACCCGGTGACGGCCTTGCTGAACTCGGTGACGATGATGTTGTCGCGCTGGGCCGGGGTCTTGGCGATGTTCAGCCAGACCGCGAGGTCGATGACGGGCAGGATGTGGCTGCGCAGGGGGATGATGCCCCGGAAGCTGGGGTGCGTCGCGCCGGGCAGCGGCGCAAGGCCGGGGCTCTCGATGACCTCCATGACCTTGGCCACGTTGACGCCGAAGGAGTGCCGCTCGCCGGGGGCCCCGGGGCTGGCGGCGCTGTCGATGTGGAACTCCAGTATCTCCAGCTCGTTGGTGCCGGTATCGAGCAGGATGCCGGTCTGCATGACATCGGCGCTGGTGTCGGCCTTCTGGTTTCTCATTGCTGATTTCTAGCGCGTCCGGTCGGGCCTGTCCAGCAGGTGTCTGCGAACATTGCGCCGGTCACTGCTGTTTGGGCCGCGCCGGGTTTGCAGGCGGTGAAGGCTGCTGCGGAGGGCCAGCGTATTGCCCTGGACCACGCGTGCACTGCTGTTTCCGGTCAGGACGCTCCGTGCGCGGACCGCCTTGGCGTATCTCCGTGGGTGGCCGCTGCGACGGCAGGAGCGCCGCCGCGTTTCGCTGGAGTTCGGCAAAGGTTGAGACGTGGTCGGTGCGCGTCCTGCGCCAGGGCTTCCGGCGCGTGAAGCAGTTGGTAGAGCAGCCGTCCGTGGCCCTGCTTGACCCGTTTTGGCGCGCGGATTACACAGCAGCATGGACAAGGCGGCTCAGGACGCCGCGCCTGAGGCAACCTGTCTGCTTGGCCGCCTGCCCGGCCGCCTGCAAGGCCTCCGGCGTTCGGCCATGTCGCCCGGGGTGGGGGCTGCGACCGCCGGGCGGCTGCGGTCTGGACGGTTGTGTCCGGGCGGTTGTGTTCCTGGCGGCGCACGCGTACAAGCCCCTTCCGCCGCGCGCCTTCGGATGTCCCTGGGCCGCGCGCCCTCCGGCCTTCGGAGGCAGCGCATCATTTTTACGCAAGGACGCCCATGCTTCGCCTGACTGACATCCGCCTGCCCCTGCCCGCCGGCCCGGCCCACGCCGAGGCCGAACTCCGCCAGGCCGCTGCGCAGCGCCTGGGCCTGTCCGAGGCCGACCTGGCCAGCGTGCGCGTGGCGCGCCGCAGCCTGGACGCGCGCAAAAAGAACGCCGCCGTGTTTCTGTACAGCCTGGATGTTGATCTGGATGTCTGCCAGGGCGTTGGCGCGCCCGGCGAGGCCCGCGTGCTGGCGAAATGTTCGGAGGGTTCCGGCGTAACGCTTTTGTCCGAGCAGCAGTACCGCTTTCCGGTTGTGGCCCCGGCAGCCCCTGCGTCGGCATTGCCGCGGCCCGTGGTCATCGGCGCGGGCCCCTGCGGGCTGTTCGCGGCCCTGGCCCTGGCCCAGGCCGGGTTTGCGCCGCTGGTGCTGGAGCGCGGCCAGGCCATCGAGCAGCGCGCCACATGCGTGGACGCCTTCTGGCGCGGCGGACCGCTTTCGCCGGAATCCAACGTCCAGTTCGGCGAGGGCGGGGCCGGGGCGTTCTCCGACGGCAAGCTGACCACCCAGACCAAGGAGCGCCGGGGCCGCTGCCGGAAAGTGCTCTCCGAGCTGGTGGCCCACGGCGCGCCCGAGGACATCCTCTGGCAGCACAAGCCGCACGTGGGCACGGACCTGCTGCGCGGGGTGGTGCTGGGGCTGCGCACAAGCATCCTGGCCCTGGGCGGAGCGGTGCGCTTTGGCGCGCGGGTGGACGGCATCGTGGCGCGCCAGGGTCGTGTGGCCGGAGTCAAGCTTTCCGACGGCGCGGAGATACCGGCCTCGGCGGTGATCCTGGCCGTTGGGCACAGCGCGCGCGACACCTTCGCCATGCTGTTTGCTGGCGGCGTGCGCCTGGAGCAGAAACCCTTCGCCATGGGCTGCCGGGTGGAGCACCTGCAATGGGACATCGACCGGGCGCAGCTGCGCGACCTGGCCGGGCACCCGGCCCTGGGCCCGGCGGACTACAAGCTGGCGCACGCCTGCCAGGACGGGGCCGCCGCTGGCCGCTCGATCTACAGCTTCTGCATGTGCCCCGGCGGGTCGGTCATCGCGGCGGCCAACGAGGAGGGCTGCGTGGTCACCAACGGCATGAGCCTGCACGCCCGCGCGGCGGTGAACAGCAACAGCGCGCTCTTGGTGAACGTCGGCCCGGCGGACCTGGGCAGCGACAACCCGCTGGCGGGCGTGGACTTCCAGCGCCGCTGGGAGCGCCTGGCCTTTGAACTCGGCGGGGGCGGCTACGCGGCCCCCGCCCAGAGCGTGGGCGATTTTCTGGCTGGCCGCGCCTCCCAGGGCTTCGGCCTGATCCACCCGAGCTATGAGCCGGGGGTGCGCCCGGCGGACCTTTCGCGCTGTTTGCCGGACTTTGTATCCGCCGCAATGCGCGAGGCCCTGCCCGCCTTTGACCGCAAGCTGCGCGGCTTTGCCGAGGCCAGCGCCGTGCTCACCGGGGTGGAGACGCGCTCGTCCTCGCCGGTGCGCATCCTGCGCGGGGCGGACATGCAGAGCGTGGGCCTGCCCGGCCTGTTCCCGGCGGGGGAGGGCGCGGGCTACGCCGGGGGCATTGTCTCCAGCGCGGTGGACGGCCTGCGCGTGGCCGAGGCTGCGGCCTTGAGCCTCTGCGGCCTGCCCGTGGGCGACCTGGAATTGTGATGAAGGGAATCGTGATGAAGTCCCTGGAATCGTGATGAAGGCCTGGAGTCCTGACATGCATGCCGACATGAACCCTGGAAGCGACGACTTCCTGTTCCCCCTGCCGGAAGTCCTGCCCGGCTGGATGGCGTCCGGCACGTTCACCGGCTACCTGGCTGCGCCGGGCTTTCTGCCCGAGCTTTTGGCCGAGCTGGGCCTTTCCGGCAGGTCCGGGCCGGAACACGTGGTCTTTGGCGACCTCGTCTTCACCATGAACCGGGCGAAGCCTGCCATGAATCAGGCGAAGCCTGCCTGGGCGCAGAACATCTGGCTGGATGCACGGCTTGTGCCTGCGCCGAGCATCGGCCAGGCGGCCAAGGCCCTGCGCGGCATCCAGCGCAACTGGTGGCCGCACCCGGTGCGGCTGGCCCGGCGCAGCGCGCTTGTCACCGACAAGCTGCCCAAGGTCTCGGCCAGGCCGCAGGTCTTCGGCCAGCCCGCGCCCACGGCCCAGCTTGGCTCCTGGACCCTGTGGGACGAGGGCTGGCTCATCGCCGCGCCCGCCTGCACCAGCCCGTACCCGGACGGCCAGCCGCAGTTCGTGGAGGACCGCGAAAGCGCGCCCAGCCGGGCGTATTTGAAGCTCTGGGAGACCTTCACCCTGCTCGGCGTCGCGCCCAGTCCCGGCGAGCTGTGCCTGGACCTGGGGTCGAGCCCTGGCGGCTGGAGCTGGGTGCTGGCGACACTCGGCGCGCGGGTGTTCAGCGTGGACAAGGCCCCGCTCGACCCGCGCATCGGCGCCATGCCGAACGTGGACCACTGCCTGGGCAGCGGCTTCGGGCTCGACCCGGCCCTGGCGGCACCCCCGGACAGGCCCGTGGACTGGCTCTTCTCGGACATGGCCTGCTACCCGGAGCGCCTGCTTGGGCTCATCCAGCGCTGGCTGGAGGCCGGAACCTGCCGCAACTTCGTGTGCACCCTGAAGTTCCAGGCCGAGACCGACCACGAGACCGCGCAAGCCTTTGCGGCCATTCCCGGCTCGCGCCTGCTGCACCTGGCGCACAACAAGCACGAGCTGACCTGGGCGCTGCTGCGCTGATCAGCCTCCTTCCGCGTCTCCACCTCGCCTTGCCCCCCGCCCCTCGCCCCTCGCCTCCGCCCATCAGCCAAAGAAAAGACCCCGGAGCCTGCGCCCCGGGGTCTTTGTTTGCGTTGTGCGGGTTTGGTCTAGCCGTAGATGCCCATGAGGTAGGGCACGCCGATGATCAAGAGCGCGGCCAGGAAGATGGCGCCGAAGATGAAGCCCTGGAGCCAGAAGTCCTTGCGCGAGACAAATCCGCTGCCGTAGTAGATGGGGCTGGGGCCCGTGGCGTACGGCGTGATGATGCCCATGATGCCCAGGCTCAGGCAGAGCAGCATGGCCAGCAGCTTGATGTTCACGCCGGGGATGACCGCCGCCGTGGTCAGGAACACGGGCAAAAGCGCGGTCACGTGGGCCGTGATGCTGGCGAAGAGGTAGTGCACCACGAAGAACAGCACCAGCAGCATGACCACGATGGTCATGGGCGAGTACGCGGACATTGCCCCGGCGCTGGTGGTGGCGAACCACTTCAGGAAGCCGACCCGGGCCAGGCCGTCGGCCAGGGTGACCAGGGTGGCGAACCAGAACAGCACGTTCCAGGCCTGCTTGTGGCCCAAGAGGTCATCCCAGGTGATGACGTTCGTGAGGATCATCAGCGTGAGCGCGATGAGCGCCACCAGGGTGGCGTCCAGGTAGGCGTCGCCGAAGATCCAGCCCAGCAGGGCGAAGATCGCCAGACCGGCCATGGTCAGTTCCTTGGAGGTGATGGGGCCGAGGGTGCTCAGCTCCTTGGCCGCCCAGACCGGGGCGTCCACGGAAACCTTCAGGGTGGGCGGGTAGAGGACATAGGCCAGCCAGGGCGTGGCCAGGAACAGGGCGATGCCGACCGGGGCAAAGGCGATGAACCATTCGCCCCAGGCGATCTTGATGCCGATGGTCTTCTCCACGATGGACAGGGCCAGCAGGTTCGGGGCCAGGCCGGTGAGGAACATGGAGCTGGTGATGCAGGTGGTGGCCAGCGCCGTCCACATGAGGTAGCCGCCGATCTTGCGCGGCTCGTTGTCCGGGGTGGAGCCATACAGCCCAGGAATGTTCTTGATGATGGGGAAGATGGTGCCGCCGCTGCGCGCGGTGTTGGACGGCATGAACGGGGCCAGGGCCAGGTCGCTCAAGGCCACGGCGTAGCCCAGGCCCAGGGTGCGCTTGCCCAGGGTCCTGATGAGCAGAAGCGAGATGCGCTTGCCCAAACCGGTCTTTTCATAGCCCAGGGCGAACATGAAGGCGATGAAGATCAGCCACACGGTGCCGTTGGAGAACCCGGCCAGCGCCCAACGGATCTCGTCGGCGGGCTTGGGCTTCTTCACGGCGGACTTGGCTGCGTCGGGCTTGACCGCAACCTGAGCGCCAGCCACAGCAGGAGCGCCAGCCACAGCAGGAGCGGCGGCGGGCTTGGCCGCATCGGCCTTCGGAGCCTCGGCCTTGGCTGCTGCTGCAGGAGCGGCGGCCGGAGCGGCGGCTGGTTTGGCTGCGTCTGTCTTGGCCGCGTCGGGCGCCTTCACGCCGTCAGGCGGCTTGGGCGCGTCCGCTGGCTTGGCGGCCTCGACCTTGGCCGCATCGGGCTTGGGCGCGGGGGCCTTCGGGGGTTCGGGCGCGGGCACAAGCATCAGCGAGGCGCAGAGCACCACGCCCACCAGGCCCACGGCGGCCGCCGGGATGGGCTCCAGGATGAGGGCCACCACAACGCCGACGAAGATGGAGAAATATTGCCAGGCGAAAGGCTCCAGGCCCTGTGGGGTGGGGATGGCCCAAATCGCCAACGCTGCCAGGATGGGCAGCAGTCCTTTCCAAAGCTTGCTCACAGTGACCTCCGGTGGTGTTGAGGGAAAAGGTCGTGATCAGGTGCGCTAAGTACTTGAACAATTATTCACAATCTACACCCGCGCTGCACTGATGTCTAGCGATTGCACGGGGGAAATATTGGATCAGCTGTCGGAATCCTGCGCCAGCTCGGCCGCGTGGTAGCTGCTGCGCACCAGGGGCGCGCAGAACATTTTGGCCACGCCGAGCGAGCGGCCGAACTCGGCCAGGGCCTCGAACTCCTCCGGCACCATGTAGCGCACCACGGGCGGGTGCAGGCGCGAGGGCCGCATGTACTGCCCCACGGTGATCATGGCGCAGCCCACGCCCGCCAGGTCGCGGATGGTCTGCTTGAGTTCCTCGTCTGTTTCGCCCAGTCCGACCATGAGCCCGCTCTTGGCCGGGATGCCTCTTGTGTCCGCCGCCACGCGCCGCAACAGCTCCAGGCTCTGGGCGTAGTCGGCCTGGGGGCGGATGGCCGGGTACAGGCGCGGCGCGGTCTCCACGTTGTGGTTCAGCACGTCCGGGCGGGCCGCCAGCACGGTCTCCAGGGCCGCCGCGTCGCCCCGGAAGTCCGGGATGAGCACTTCGACGGTGCAGCCGGGCAGGCGATCGCGCACCTTGCGGATGGTGGCGGCGAAGTGCGCGGCCCCGCCGTCAGGCAGGTCGTCGCGGGTCACGGAGGTCACGACCACGTGCTTGAGGCCGAGCCTGGCCGCGCCTTCGGCCACGCGCCGGGGCTCGTCCGCGTCCAGGGGTTCCGGCGCGCCGGGATTGATGTTGCAGAAGGCGCAGTTGCGCGTGCACTCCCGACCCATGACCAGGAAGGTGGCGACGGAATTGGAGAAACATTCCCAGGTGTTGGGACAGCGGGCGCTCTGGCACACAGTGTTCAGCCCCAGGCCCTCCAGCAGGCCGCGCGTGCCGACAAAGGTTGTGTTGCTGGGCAGCTTGACCCTAAGCCAGGGCGGGATGCGCAAACAGGGCTCGGAATTCTTCGGCAAGGACATCCTTCACTTCCTTCATGGCGATTTCCCGCCCGGCCTCGCGGGAAAGCGAGGTGGCTGCGGCCCCACTGATGCCGCAGAGGGTGATGAGCTGAAACAGGCTGACATCCGGCCCCACGTTCAGGGCCAGGCCGTGGTAGGTGACCCCGCGTTTGACCCCGATGCCCATGGAGCAGATCTTGCGCGCCCCGGCCTGGACGTCTGTACGTATGTCCGTCTGAATGTCCGCCTGAATGCCCGCCCGGACATTCGTCTGATCGGCCACCCAGACGCCGGGAAAGCCGGGGCGGCGCACGGTCCGCACGCTGAACTGGGCGGTGGTGCGGATGACCGCCTCCTCCATGTCCGCGAAAAATTGACGGATGCCGCCCCTGCGCCGGTCAACGCGGAAGATCGGGTAGGCCACCAGCTGGCCGGGGAAATGGCAGGTGATGTTGCCGCCGCGCCGGGTCTGGGCCAGCTCGATGCCCTGGTTGGCCAGAAACGCCGCGTTCACGTGCAGATTCTCCTGCCCGCCCTGCCTGCCCAGGGTGATGACCTTCGGGTGCTCCACCAGAAACAGCGTCTGCTCGCCTCCCGCCAGCACCTCGGCCAGGGTGGCCAGTTGCAGGGCCTCGGCCTCGTGGTGGGCCATGACTCCCAGGTCGACGACGCGCATCTATTTCTTCTGGCTTTTCTGGGCCTTCTGGGCCTTGCGGGATGCGCGCGAGTCGGCCTTGGGCGCGGACTTGCCGCCCTTCTTGCTCTCGGGCTTGCTCACGACCTTGACCGCAGGCCTGCCCGGCTTCTTCTTCGCGGGCCGGTGGTCGGCCTTGCGCGCCGCCTCCTGCACCTGCGCATCGGCAAAGGGATCGTCCGCATAGCCGGACGGAACATTATGTTTGCCTGCCGTCTTGTCCGCAGGCTTGCCCGGCGATTTGTTGTGCGAAGCGCCTGTTGAAGTGCTTATCGACGCGTCAGCGGCTTTGCCCGCGCGCATGTCCGCGTGGGCGGCTCTGGCCTGGCCGGAAGGCGTAGCGGTCCTGTCTGATGTCTTGCCTGCAGCCGAGTCGGGATGGTTGCCCGAAGCCTTGTGCTCAGGCTTGGGGCCGCGCTTCAGCGGACGTTCCGAAGGCAGACGCGTCGGCTTTGCCGTGGTCTTGTCCGAGGCTTTGGGGGCAGCCCCTGACGCAGACGCAGACCCAGACTCAGACCGGGGCGCGGTTTCGGTCGCGGGTTTCGCCTTGGCCTTGGGTTTGGGGCCACGCTCCATGGGCCGCTCCGAAGGCAGGCGCGGCGGCTTGCGCGCAGGCTTTGGCCGGGCCGATCGTGCGGATGCGGGTACGGGCGCGGGCGCGGGCTGGTCCGCGCCGGGAACCTGGCACAGGGGCAGCACCAGCGCGCCGGACTTGGCGTCCTTGGTCGGGTCCGCAGGCCAGGCGGCCTCCAGCAGGGTGCCGGGCAGGGGCACCAAGTGCTTCTGCGGCAGGGAGAGCAGGGTCAGGCCGCGCTCCGAGCAGCAGTACTGGCCGAAGCGCCGCTGCTGGCCCTCGCTGTCCTTTCCGGCGGCGGGCAGCTCGAACGGGCCGGACACGGCGCGCACCAGGCTTTTGCCCGGCTCCGCCTCCAGCTTGCGGCCACGGGCCGAGAAGAAGAGGAAGCTCAGGCTGACGTTGTCCTTGGTCAGCCGGGCGTCCTCGGACTGACGCTTGAGCCAAGCCGGGGCGGCCTCGGCATCGAAATTGAAGTGGCACCAGGCCGTGTAGCCGCGCCCGCTCATGGGGCAGGGGCCGGTGTGCGGGCAGGGGGACAGCGGCTTCAGTCCCCGGTGCAGCAGCCCGCGCCGCAGGGCCGAGAGCAAATGCGCCGAGGGCCGGATGCCGGGCTCCACAACCATGAGTTGGCCTGCGGGGGTGAGCATGGAGCACAGGTGCGCGGCCAGGACCTCGGCGTCCTCCAGCAGGGCGCCCTCGCCCCGGTGCAGCACCTCGTTCAGGGCATTGCCCATGACCACCAGGTCGGCCTTTTCGCGCAGGCGCTCGTCCAGCGAGCCCTTGACCAGGGTGAAGCGCCAGGGCTCCAGGCCGTTTTTCGCGGCCAGGCTCTTCAGCGTGTCCAGGCCTGCGCGCATGGGCCGTTGCGCGCGGTCCACGCAGATGAAGTGCAGCTTGCGGCGGCGCAGGTGCGGCCTGGCCATCCACAGGGCCAGGGCCGTTGTGAGCGGTCCGGCCCCCAGGTCGATGATGGTGGCTTCAGCTTCAGGATTGTCGCCGCCGGGGTCCAGGGCCAGCCCGGCAAAAAGCACGCCCAGGCGGTAGATGTTCCAGGGCAGGAAGTAGCGCAGGTAGGCCGAGAGCGCCGCCGGGTCGGATAGGTAGTCGCGCTTCAGGTCGTCGCGCTCGTCGGTCAAGAGGTGTGAGAGCTGGCGTATCTGCCCCGCGAGCTCGTGGCGGTGCTGGCGGCGCATGGGCATGACCGCGTCCAGGTGCCTGGGCAGCCCGGCCAGCTGGCCCAGGAAGTCGCTTCCGGGGCGGGTGAAGATCTGTTCAGGCGACATGGCGCAGCACCATCCTTTCAACGTAGAGGGAGCCGAAACCGGGCTCGGCGGTGAGATCAAGGGCCCGGCAGCAGCCGGGCAGCCCAAGGACCCAGTCCCAGGCCCGTGGATCAGTGAGCAGCAGGCGCGCCCCGGCCAGCGCGGTGTTGCCCGCGCGAACAAGCCGCCCGGCCAGGACTTCTGGCAGGAAGCCAAGCTCCGTCAGGTCACGCGGGTCCACGTGCTCGCCCATGGCCCCGGCCAGGTGCACGCTTTGGAGCGCGCCGGCGGCCAGGCCCGCCTCGGCGAGCAGGCGCGACAGGGCCAGGTTGAAGGCCGCCTTGACCTTGACCAGCTCCTCCACGTCCGAGGCCGGGAGCAGCAGGCCGTGGCCCAGGTCCAGGGCCTGTTCGCCGTCGAGATCCGTCAGGCCCTGGGCCAGCCGCCGGGCCAGAGGAGTGGCCAGAGGAGTGGCCAGAGGAGTTGTCAGAGGACTGGCCAGGGGCGTGGCGGGTACCACGAAGCGCCCCGACTCGTCCAGCACGCCAGCGCGCAGCAGCGTGGCCGCCAGCGACAGGTAGCCCACGCCGGTGATGCCAGGGTCTTCATCAGGAAGCGGTGCGCGCCCAATGTATTCGGGCCGCAGGCCCGCCGGGGTCAGGACAAAGGCGCGCACGGCTCCGGGCGCGGCCATGCGGCCATGGCGCAGGCCCACGCCCTCCAGCGCCGGGCCCAGGGGCACGCTGGCCAGCAGATATTTGTCCGGGGAAAGCGCCAGCACGAACTCGCCGTTGGTGCCCAGGTCGGCCAAAAGATACGGGTAGGCGGGCGGCCCTTGTGGTGAGAATTGCAGGGCCGCCAGCCCGGCGCTCAGGTCCGCGCCCACAAAGGGCGCCAGCAGCGGCGGGATCAACGCCGGGGGCAGGCCGTCTGGATTGTCCGGCGCTAGCTGCCGCTCGCTGCCGCCAGCGTAGTCCAGGCGGTAGGGCGCGCGGGACAGGCCGACGATCATCTCCGGGGGCAGGCCGAGCAGAAGATAGGTCATGGCGCTGTTGGCCGCTACGCAGAGCCGGGTGATCGTGACGCCATGCGTTGCCTCGGCCTGGGCCACCAGGGCCCGCAGGCGATCCTGCACCAGCCCGGACAGCGTCTTGGCCCCGCCGGGTTTTGCGGCATAGGCCAGGCGCGACATGACCTCGCTGCCCAGGCCCATCTGCGGGTTCAGGCCCTGGCCCGTGGACAGGAGCCCGCCCGTGGCGGTCTGCGCGGCCCAGTGGATGCTCGTGGTGCCCAGGTCGACTGCCAGGGTTGCGGCCAGGGCCGCGTGGCCGCCGGGTGTCTGGCCGGGGGTATGGCCAGTGGTCCGGCTTGAAATGGTCGAGCGCGGCCGGGCCGAGCGTTTGGGCTCGGGCAGTTCGATGTGGCAGGACTCCGCCGGATGCAGGCAGGACAGCCGCCAGCCCAGGGCCACGGCCTCCGCGCCCAGGCGCTTCAGCTCCTCGGCTGCGGGCGCGGGCGGCGTGGAAAGATAACGCACGCGGCACAGGCCGCATTTGCCCAGGCCAGCGCAGAGCGGCACGCCGTCCCACAGCTCGGCCAGGAATATGGCCTGGGCCAGGGTCTGGCCTTGGGCCATCTGGTCATGGGCCGTGACCAGCTCCAGGGTGCGTGCGTCGTGGGTCAGGATGCGGATCATGGGGCTGCCCTGTCGCTGCGCAGGGCTAGACCCGGCGCGGCAGGCGCACGGTGAAGGCCGCGCCCTGGCCCGGTTTGCTCGCCACGCTGATCTTGCCCTTCATGCCGTCCACCAGGGTGTGGCACATGGACAGCCCAAGGCCGGTGCCCTGGCCTGGCGGCTTGGTGGTGAAGAAGGGGTTGAAGATCTTGTCGATGTTTTCCGGCGCAATGCCGCAGCCGTTGTCTTTGATGCAGATCTCCAGGGCCTCGTCGTCGGCCAGGGCCGAGACCTCGATGCGCCCGCCCGTGTCCACGGCGTGCAGGGCGTTGGTCATGAGGTTCAGCACCACCTGGCGCAGCAGGGGCGCGTCGGTGCGCAGCTTGGGCAGGTCCTGGGGCAGGCTGCGCACCAGGGTCACGTTCTTGTACGAGGCCTCCTTGTCCACCAGCCGGGCCATGTCCTCGATGATGCGGACCACGTCCACGTCCTGGAGCACGGGCTCGCGCTTGCGGGCGAAGTCGAGCAGCTTGTGCGTGATGTTCTTGCAGCGGTCCACCTGGGCGCGCACCTCGCGCAGGGAGTCCTTGACCTCGGCGAAGTCGGCGCTGCAGCCTTTCTCGGCTTCGCCGATGAGGTGCGCCGCCCACTCCGCCTCCTGGGCGATGATGGCGATGGGGTTGTTGATCTCGTGCGCGATGCCGGCGGAGAGTTCGCCGATGGCCGCCAGCTTTTGGGACTGGATGAGCTGGGTGTTCAGGGCCAGCCGCGCCTCCTCGGTCTGGCTCAGGCGGCTCAACAGCCCGCGCGCGCTCACGGCGGCTATGCCCAGCACGATCGCAGCCAGGATTCCGGCCAGGATGGGCGTGGCGAAGGTGGCGGCCACGACCAGGGCGGCCAGCACGGGCGGCACCAGAAAGTGCGCCCACAAAAGCAGGCTGTGGTCCTTCCAGAGCCGGGCCCCGGTGGCCCTGGCCAAAATGCCCTTGGGGTCGCCGTGGGGGTCGCTGGCGGGCTCAGGCGCCCTGTTTGCGGGCCTTGGCATTGAGCTGCTTCCTTTCAAAGGCCTTGCGCACCTTGTCCAGAAGGTCGTCGAAGTCGGCCGGCTTGAGCACATAGTCGTACGCGCCCATGTTCATGCCCTGCATCCCGGCCTCCAGGGAGGCGTGGCCGGTGAGCATGATGACCTCGGTCAGGGGCGCGCGCGCGCGGATCAGCTTCAGGGTCTCCAGGCCGTCCATGCCGGGCATGCGCACGTCCAGGATGATCACGTCGTAGTCCTTGGCCGCCAGGGAGGTCAGGGCCTCCTGGCCGCTTTTGGCGCTGTCGATGGGCATCTTGCGGATGCCGAAGCGTTTGACCATGGTCTCCACGAAGTCGGCCTCGTCGTCCACAAGCAGGATATTGATGTCCATAGGCGCTCCTTTTGCGGGCCTGTCCGGGGCCTTAGGCATTGCGCAGCGGCAGGGTGATGATGAACGTCGCGCCGTGGCCTTCCTGGCTTTCCACGGTGATGCGCCCGCCGAGCTTCTGGATGATGCTGAAGCTGATGGTCAGCCCCAGGCCCGTGCCCTCGCCCACCTTTTTGGTGGTGAAAAAGGGGTCGAAGATCTTGTCCAGCTTTTCCTTGGAGATGCCGGGCCCGGTGTCGGAGATGGCGATGACGATCTCGTCGGGCTCGTGCACGGCCTGGGTGCGGATGTTGATGCTGCCGTCCTTGCCGATGGCGTCGATGGCGTTGTCGATGATGTTCAGGAAGACCTGCTGGAGCTGGGCCGAGTCGCTGGCGATGAAGGGCAGGTTCGTCTCGAAATTCCTGGTGATCTCGATGGCGCGGAAGCGGGCCTCGTTTTCCAGGAAGGTCACGGTCTGGCTCAGGACCTCGTTGATGTCGATGTCTTCCTGGATGGGGTCCATGCGCCGGGCAAAGCCCAGCAGGCGGTGGGTCACGTCCTTGGCCCGGGTCACATGGTACTCGATCTTGGCGATGGCGTCCTCGAATTCCTTGAAGTTCGGGCTGGCCTTGATGTCCTCCTCGGTCAAGAGGTCGCGCATCCAGCCGGCCTTCTCCTTGATGATGGCCAGGGGGTTGTTGACCTCGTGGGCCACGCCGGCGGCCATTTTGCCCAGGGAGGCCATCTTGCTCGACTGGGTCAGGGAGGCGTTGAGCGTGGCCTTTTCACGCTCGGAGCGCACCAGTTGGGCGATGATGGTGGTGCTGGTGAGCACCGTGCCCCCGGCGATGAGCAAAAGCCCTCCGGCCAGGATGACCCAGACCAGGTAGCGCGTGTGCTTGAGCGGCAGCAGCTCCTCGGTGGGGTCGTCGCGGATGGCCAGAAGCCAGTTCTTGTTCTCCAGCCAGGCCAGGCCGAAGAGGTACTGCTTGCCGTTCACCTCGATCATCTCCGAGCGCACGCCAGGGAAGCGCGAAAAGGTGCCCAGGTCCATTTTTCCCAAAAGTTTGGAGCCGAAGCGCGGCTTGGATTGCAAAATGTTCTCGGCGTTGATCAAGAAGGCGTCGCCGTTGGCGCCCAACTGGTCGCTCTGCACCAGGGAGTCGAAGATGTCCGAGTCGATGGTGGCGCGCAGTATCCAGCTCTTGTCGCCGTCGTGGCGCATGACGGCGATGATGATGTGCGGGTAGTTGCGGCGGCCCATGAAGACATCGCTGATGTAGATGCCCTTGGCCTGGACCTGGTGGAACCAGTCCTCGTCCTTGTAGTTGGCCGTGCGGATGACCTGGTATGGCCCTGTGTACACGACATGGTCGCCGTTCATGTCGATGATGCCGAGGTCGATGTAGTACTTGGAGCGGGCCTGGAGCAGGGTGAACACGCGCTCGAAGTTCTCGGTCTCAAGGAAGTACGAAAGCTTGTGGGTGTAGGCGATGGCCGTGAGCTGCGACAGGCGCTCGTTCAGGAACAGGTCCAGGGTGCGGCGTTTGTTGTCGGTGATGTGATTGAGATTCTGAAGAATCTTGCTGGTGTGCGAGGTCTCGAACTGGCGATAGATGGTGTAGCCCAGGATGAGCAGGGGAATGAGCGAGAACCCGAGCGTCGTCAGGATCATCTTGACGCGGAGCTTCGTGTATCCGGAGCTTTCAAGCATGCCCGCCGCCTTGTCTTTGGGGGTGATGTGCGCGCGGAGCTTTCGCCCGACAGGCCGGAGGAGGGCCGCGCTACAGTCTTTAGTTACCCCGTGGGAAGATGATATGCAAGGGATTTGGGGCAGGTATGCCCTGGTGTATATTTTGGCCGGGTCTGGGCCCTTGGGTGCCGGGCGGCTTGTATCCGGCGGGATTTTCTGCGATTGGGTGGATATGGAACAGCGCGCAGGCTTCTTTGGCAGGATCAGGCAGGCCCTGACGGGCGGCAAATCAGGCCCGGCCCCCAGCCAGGAGCAGTTGCGCACGCTCTTCGCCAGCCGCTCCCAGGCCTTTGCCCGCGTGCTGGAGGCCAACAACAAGGCCCTTGAGATCATGAGCGACCTGGAGGAGGCTCTGCGCGGCCGGAGCATCTTCGGCATGAGCTTTGTGCGCGCAAGCGCCACCGCCGTGGGCGTCAACGTCTTCAAGCTGGTGCGCGCCCTGACCGAGCTGGAGCCCGGCCGCTACGACGCCCTGTTCGGCAGGCTGGCCGCCATCCAGGCGGGCATCGACGCAGCCCTGGCCTGCCGCGCCCCGGCGCGCGACGTGCCCCTGGTCCTGCGCTTCGACGAGATCGACCGCCACTCCTCGGACCACACCGGCGGCAAGATGGCCAACCTGGGCGACATGCGCTCGCGCATCAAGCTGCCCGTGCCCGACGGCTTCGTCATCACCGCCAGCGGCTTCGACGCCTTCATGGCCGCGGGCGACCTCCAGGCCGAGATCAACGCCCGGCTCCAGGCCCTGCCCGAGGACAGCTCCGGGGGCTCCGGCCCGGACGCCTCCGACGCCTCCGACGCCCTGGACGCGCGCTTCCGCCTGGCCTCGGAGATCCAGCAGCGCATCATCAATGCCCCGGTGCCCGAGCCTCTGGCCCGGGCCATCGCGGCGGCCTACGAGCGCCTGTGCGCTGATTCCGGGGCGGTTTCCGGCCGTTTGCGGGTGTCGCTGCGCTCCAGCGCGCTGGGCGAAGACGCCGCCGGAACCACCTTTGCCGGGCAGTTCAAGAGCCTTTTGAACGTCCCGCGCGAGCACCTGCTCTCGGCCTACAAGGAGATCGTGGCCAGCAAGCACACCCTGCACGCCATGACCTACCGCCTGAACCGGGGCATCCGCGACGAGGACGTGGCCATGTGCGTGGGCTGCATGACCCTGGTCGACGCCCGCGCGGGCGGGGTCATGTACTCGCGCAACCCGCTTAACGTGCGCGACGCCTCGGTGGTCATCAACTCCGTGTTCGGCCTGCCCACGGCCGTGGTGGACGGCACCACGCCAACCGACCTCTTCGTGGTCGAGCCTGTAACCGGGGGGGGCGGCGGCAGCGGCCCGAGGGTGCGCGAGCGGGTCATCAAGCGCAAGGACACCCGCACCGTGCCCGACCAGGGCGAGGGCCTGCGCCGCGAGGCCCTGGACGAGGACCAGGCCGGACAGCCGTCCATCACCGACGCCGAGGCCTGCGAACTGGCGCGCCTGGCCGGTGTCCTGGAGGAGGCCTATGGCGGCCCCCAGGACATCGAATGGGCCGTGGACCAGGCGGGCCAGGTGTTTCTGCTGCAATGCCGCCCCCTGCAGCAGATGACCACGACAGGCGATTCAAGGACCGGCGACTCCGCGACCGGCGGCGTGCCTGATTCGCCCGCCGTGCCTGGCGCGCAGGAGCTTTTTGCGGGCGGCGTCACGGCCAGCCCGGGCGTGGGCTTCGGCCCGGTGTTCGTGGCCCGGCGCGAGGTGGACGCCCTGCGCTTCCCCGAGGGCGCGGTGCTGGTCACGCCCATGGCCCTGCCGCGCTGGGCCGCGCTCTTGTCCCGGGCCTCGGCCCTGGTCACGGAGCAGGGCGGCATCACCGGGCATTTGGCCAACGTGGCGCGGGAGTTCGGCGTGCCCGCCCTGTTCGACGTGCCGAACGCCGCCACCCGCTTCGCCGAGGGTCGGCCCGTCACCGTGGACGCCCTGGGGCGGCGGATTTACGAGGGCCGGGTGGACGAGCTTTTGGCCGGGAACGAGCCCCCGCAAAGCGTCATGGCGGGCAGCCCGGTGTTCGAGACCCTGCGCGAGGTCACCCGGCTCATCCTGCCGCTCAACCTGACCGACCCGGACGGCCCGGACTTCCGCATCAAGAACTGCGCCACCTACCACGACATCACGCGCCTGGCCCACGAGATGAGCGTGCGCGACATGTTCGAGTTCGGCACGCGCCACGGGCTGTCCAGCCAGGCCAGCAAGCAGCTGGTCTGCGACGTGCCCATGCAGTGGTGGATCATCAACCTGGACGACGGCTTCAACCGGGAGATTCCAGAGCGCTTCGTGCGCCTGAGCGACATCGCCAGCCCGCCCATGCTGGCCATCTGGGAGGGCATTGTGGCCGTGCCCTGGGCCGGGCCGCCGGCAGCCAGCGCCGGGAGCATGATGAACGTGTTTTTGCAGGCCACCATGAACCCGGAGCTGGGCGAGGGCGGGGGCGGAGGCTTCTGCGAGCGCAACGTGTTCATGATCTCCAGGCGGTACGCCTGCCTGAACTCGCGCTTCGGCTTCCACTTCACCACCATCGAGTCCATGCTCTCCGAGGGCGACTTCGACTCGTACGCGGGCTTCAAGTTCAGCGGCGGCGCGGCGGATGAGCACAGGCGCGTGCTCCGGGCCGAGCTCATCGGCGAGGTGCTGGAGCACTATGATTTCCAGGTCAAGATCCGTGGTGATAATCTCTTCGCCAAGGTCGAGAGCCGACGCCACCCCTTCATTCTGGAGCGCCTGCGCATCCTGGGCTACCTGCTCGTGCACACCCGGCAGATCGACATGGCCATGGCCGACCGGGGCGCGGCGGACAGCCTGCGCCAGAAGATGCTGGCCGACATTGCGGCCATGCTGGCGTCCGGTCCTGTTGACGGTCCTGTGGCCAGTCCTGTTGACGGTCCTGTGTCCGATCCTGTTGACGGGCCAGCAGGCCAGCCCGGCGACGAGGGCCCATGACCGGGGCCGTGACCGACCGGGTGACTGACCGCGCGACCGATCAGGCGACGGACCGGGCGACTGGCCGCATCCGGGTGCTCCACGTGGTGAAGACCCTGGGCCTGGGCGGCACGGAAAAGGTCATGCAGTTCCTGGTGCAACACCTCGACGCCGGGCGCTTCGAAGCAGCCGTGCACAGCCCGGAGCCCGGCCCGCGCGCGCAGCAGATACGCGCGGCGGGCCTGGCCACCTACGTGGGCCAGGGCCAGAACCTTGACCGGGCGCTGGCGGCCTTCCGGCCCCAAATCATCCACGTGCACCGCGCGGGCTGGCCCGAGCCGGAATTCCTGCGGCCCATCCGCGATTACTGCGCCGCGCAGCCGCGCACCGTCGTGGTCGAAACCAACGTCTTTGGCCGCCACGACCCCTCGCCCTCGGGCCGGGTCATCGGCTGCCATCTGTTCGTCTCGCAGTTCTGCGCGGACCGCTTCACGCGGCTCACGGGCATCCCGGCCCGCTGGCCGGACTATGGCGTGCTGTACAACCCCGTGGACACGGACTTTTTCGCCCACGCGCTGCCTGCCGGGCCAGCGTTCGACGCGCCGGTTGTCGGGCGCATCTCCCGGTCTGATCCGGGCAAGTGGTCGCGGCTGGCGCTGGACATCCTGCCCCTTCTGGCGCGCAGCGTGCCGGATTTTTGTTGCCGCATCATCGGAGGCGTCCCGGAGGCCGAGGCGTACGTGCGCCAGCACGGGCTGGAGGCGCAGGTGGAGTTTCTGCCGCCGGTGTCGACAGACGCGGAGCTGGCGGCGTTTTACGGCGGGCTCGCGGTCCTGGCCCACGCCAACGACACGGGCGAGAGCTTCGGGCTGGTCATCGCCGAGGCCATGGCCTGCGGCCTGCCCGTGGTCACGCACCCGGCAGCGGGCGAGCGCGACAACGCCCAGCTGGAGCTGGTGGACCACGGCGTGACCGGGCTGGTGGCCGAAACGGCGGAGCAGTACGCCCAGGCCGTGGCCTGGCTGTTCGGCCACCCCGAAGAGGCCCGCCGCATGGGCCAAGCCGGGCGCGACAAGGCCCGGCGGCTGTTCCGCGCCCAGGACATCGCGGTGAAGCTTGGCGGCCTGTACCTGGACCTGCTGGCGCGCAAGGACGGGGCTGCGTGATGCTCCCGCACGAGGTCCTGAACGCCTACAGCTCTGTGGTCCTGGGCTTCGGCTTCAAGGGCTCTGGCGGCGCAGGCGGCGCAGGCGGCGTTGGTCAGGCGGATGCTCCGACAGCCGATTCGTCCGCCAGTCCGCCCGGCGTTTCGTCCGCCAGTCCGTCCGTTATTCCGTCCGTCATCCCGGTCGCCCCGGCCCCAGCCGACCTGGAGCGTATGGCCGCGCGCGCCGGTGCCGCGTTCGTGCGCTCGGGCCGGAAATATCTGGCGCTGCTGGGCCTGGGGTCCGGGGCCCTGGCCGGGGCCCTGGCCGAGAGCCTGCCCGCCGGAACCCTCTGCGTCTGCGAGCAGGACCTGGACCTGGTGCGCGGCCTGCGCGAGCACGGTCAGCTCGACTGGTGGCGGCAGGGGGCTGCGGTGGGCCTGGCGGCGGATGCTTCGCCCTGGGCGCTGTTCCTCCTGCTCGACCGCGCGGGCGTGGGCCAGGGGGACACGCTCGTCCTGCCCAACCCGGAGCTTGCGCCCCAGGCCAAGGCCGCGCACAAGCCCCTGGAACTCCTGCTCACGCGCTCGCGGCCGCTGGTCCTGCCCGCCTCCGACACCTCCGATGGGTCCGACGCGTCCGACGCCCCCGACGCCCTCGATGCCCCCGATGCGTCCGGTGCGCCCGCGCCCCGGCTCTCGGTGGCGGCCATCCTCGCGCCCTCGGAGCCGGACCTGCCGGAGTTCTTCGCCCAGATGCCGGACTGGATCGCCGAGCTGGTGCTGGTCTGGGACGCGGCGTCGTTGCCTGGAATCCACGTGCCGGACCGCTTCCCGGTGCGGCAGCTCGCCCGGCCCCTGGGCGCGGACTTCTCGGCCCAGCGGGGCGCCATGCTCGCGGCCTGCACCGGGGACTGGGTGCTCTATCTCGACGCCGACGAACGCCTGTCGCCTTGGGCCTGGGCAACGCTTCCGGCCCTGTGCGTGGCCTCTGCTGCGCACAAGGTCGCGGCCTGGCATTTCCCGCGCCTGTCGCCCTATCCGGACGCGGAGCACGCGCTCACCGGGTTTGGCCTCTGGCCCGACGTGCAGCTGCGGCTCTTTCGCAACGCACCGTCCTTGCGCTTCGTCAACCCGGTGCATGAGCGCCTCACGGGCCTCAGCGGGGCCCAGGCCCTGGCGCTGGACGTGGAGATCGAGCACCTAAGCCGCCTGCGCAAGGGCGACGCGGTGCTGCGCAGCAAGCTCGCGGGCTTTGACCGGGCCGGG
The DNA here is from genome assembly GCA_903843965.1 of uncultured delta proteobacterium. Lineage (GTDB taxonomy): Bacteria > Desulfobacterota > Desulfovibrionia > Desulfovibrionales > Desulfovibrionaceae > Humidesulfovibrio. The sequence continues at coordinate 43,364 of CAIMRY010000017.1, read as the reverse complement.
GCGGGCCGCGTGCGCCACGCCTTGAGCGCCGAGTATCCGAGCGTTCCGCGCGCGCTGCTGGCCGCTCGCAGCCGGGGCGGCCCGCCTCGCTGCCTGCTGTTGCCGCCGGAATTTTCCTGACCGCCGCGCGTCTTGATTCCTGGGCGCAAAACGGCTACGGTAGCACATCTGAATAAACCTATTCCCAAGGATCGTGATGCGGATTCTCTGTCCCTTGTGCGGCTTCGCCCGGGAAATCGACGAGGCCAAGATACCCCGGCTCGCCCAGATGGCCACCTGCCCGCGCTGCGAGCACAAGTTCCGTTTCCGTGTGGTGGACGACCCGCCGACTGCGGGCCTGTCGTCTGTGAACCCGGCCTCTGTGAACGTGCCGCCTGTGAACCAGCCGCCTGTGAACCTGCCGCCAGCGGGCCCGGCCTCCGCAGGCAGCGCCCCGGACCCCATGGCCGCCCAGCGCGCCGCAGCGGAGCGGGCCTGGATGCACGTCCAGGGCGTCAAGCCTGATGGCTCCAAACCCGCCGGTTCCGAGCCCGCCGATACCCAACCCGCCGGTTCCGAGCCCGCCGGGCCCAAGCCTGACGGCTCCCCTGATGGGATTGTCGCCGGGCAGCAGCCCGATGCGGCCAAGCCCTCCGCGACCATGTACCTGAACTCCCCCCAGGGGGCTGTCCGGCCAGAGGCCTCGCCCTCGCCCGTACCCTTCGAGGACCTGCCGCGCTTCGGCTTTTTCCCCGGCCTGTGGGGCACCATCACGGCGGTGCTCAAGACGCCCGCGGCCTTTTTCCGGTCCATGCCCGTCACCGGCGGCATGGCCAAGCCGCTGATCTTCCACCTGCTTCTGGCCGAGTTCATGGTGCTCTGCCAATACCTGTGGAGCCTGTCCAGCCTGGGCGCGCTGTCGCAATACACCGGCAGCCAGGAGCTCATGGACCTGGGCCTGAACATGGCCGGGGTCGGGCCTGCGCTCATCCTGGGCGTGTATCCGCTGCTGCTCATTGTGCGGCTGCTGCTCATGACCGGCGTCATCCACCTGATCCTGCGCGCCATCTTCCGCCTCAGCGGGGGGCAGGGCAGCGGGATCGAGGCCACTTTCCGGGTGCTGTGCTATTCCGCCGCGCCGCTGATCCTCGGCGTCATCCCCTTTTTCGGCCCCCTTCTGGGCGGGGTCTGGAGCATCGGGCTCACCGTCATCGGGCTCAAGGAGGCGCACCGCACGCGCGGCTCCGCAGCCATGTTCGCGGTGTTCTTGCCCATATTGATGCTTCTGGCGGCCGCCCTGGGCCTCTTGCAGGCCGGGGTCAAGGGCTGACAGGCCGGGGTTCCCGGAAAACCGCTGCCCGGCTGGGGACGCCGCAGTGGGCGGGCCTGCTGTGCGGCGCGCCGGAGCGCCGCCTGCATTCGCGCATCTGACGCGTCCACGAGAAGATGCGTGTCCACCACGAGCTGCGCATGCTGGCCGACCCCGCCGCCAGCCCGGAGCTGCGCCATTTGGCCCCGGACAAGCGCCAGCTTTTGCACCGGGGACTGGTCGACTCGCGTGAGCAGCTGCTGCGCGCCATGGGCCAGGCTCCGGCGCCCACCAGGCTGCTGCAGCAGCCCCGCCGACCCCGCCTGATTCCGCTTGATATTGCCTGGGCGCGCCCCGCGCGTCTCGGGGGCGGTACGCATCTTGCTACCATCCCGGCACAGGACCGCGTCCGCGTCGGGTTTCCGTCGCGCGCGGGCAACATGCAGACCCCCGAGAGCACGCCCATGAAAATGATCCTCCGCGCCCTGGCCCTTTTGGCCTTCATCGCCCTGGCCCTGCTGGGCCTGGCCGCCTGCGCCCATGTCGACCCGAGCATCGTCAATCCGAGCAAGGTCTACCGCGACGCGCCGGTGGAGAAGAGCAAGTTGGCCATCTCCATCCGGCCCAAGAGCAAGCTGAACGACGCGCCCACGGTGCTCATGTACCCCTTCTGGGTCAGCCAGAAGATGGACAACCACATGCTTGTGGGCCGCGAGCTGGCCCGGCTGGTGCACCAGACCTGGACCGAGGAGGCCGCCTTTGAGACCCTGATGTTCGACCCGCAGTTGGTGTACCGGGGGCCGGAGCAGGCCGTGAGCGTGGCCCGCGCCGCCGGGGCCGACCTCGTGGTGGTGGGCATCGTGCCCTATCTGTACACCGGCGGCAGCATCGACAGCACCGCCGTGACCTTGCAGGTGCGCATCTACGAGACCAAGGGCGGCAACCTGCTCCTGTCCATGGAGCAGGCGGCCCGGGTCAACGCCCGGCTGCCCCAGGACTGGATATTCTTCGACCTGAACACGCGCCTGTCCGATTCGCCCCTGACCGAGGCCATTGCCTCCATCGCCCACGACATGGCCGTGCCCATCAAGTCCTGGATGCCGCCCACGGACGAGGAAATGGGCTTTGCCGACAGCTCATCGGGCATGATCCAGGGCATCTTGTCCGGCGGCTCGCCCCTGTCCGGGCCAGACTACTCCGACGGCTCGCGCGGGATGGTGGCCGGGCTGCTGGACACCGCAGGCCAGGGGGGCAAGGGCGCGCGCGGCTTCAGCAAAAGCTTGAAACTCAAGGTCGAGTTCGACGTGGACTCCTCACACATCCGCCCGGAATCCTACACGATCTTGAACGAGCTGGCCAAGGCGCTGAAGTCCGACGCGCTCAAGGGCCGCAGGGTCGTCATCGCCGGGCACTGCGATTCCGACGCCTCGCTGGAGTACAACCAGAAGCTCAGCGAGCGCCGCTCCGACGCGGTCAAGGCCTATCTTGTGGAGCGCGGCGGCGTGGCCGCGCAGTCCATGCGCACCGAGGGTTATGGCAAGACCCGCCCCCTGGTGCCGAACACCTCCAAGGCCAACAAGCAGCGCAACCGCCGCGTGGAGGTGCGCCTGGACAACTAGGCGCGGGTATGTACAAAGTTTGTTCCAGGGGCGGCCAAATCCGCCCCTTTTTTTCGTCTTTGCGCCCGGCTGCGAATGTGATAGGGGAGGGCCTCGCATCACTAACGCTACGCCACCAACGAGGTTTTCATGATCGGCATATCCAAGCTTTACTGCGGCGCCGTCGAGGCCGCCGACGCCCTGCGCTACAACCGCCAGTCCGGCGCGCTGCCCTCGCACCTGCTCCAGTTCTCCAAGGACAAGAAGCCCGTGGTCGTGTGGAACATGACCAAGCGCTGCAACCTGAAGTGCGTGCACTGCTACGCCAAGGCCGTCGAGGTCGAGGGCGACGACCAGATCAACACCGAACAGGCCAAGGCCCTGATCGCCGACCTGGCCGCCTTTGGCGCTCCGGTCATGCTCTTTTCCGGCGGCGAGCCCCTGGTGCGCAAGGACCTGGTCGAGCTGGCCAGCTTCGCCACCAGCAAAGGCATGCGCGCGGTCATCTCCACCAACGGCACGCTCATCACCAAGGAAAAGGCGCGCGAGCTGAAGCAGGTCGGCCTGTCCTACGTCGGCATCTCGCTCGACGGCGGGGAGGAGATCCACGACAAGTTCCGCGCCGTGCCCGGCTCCTTCAAAAAGGCGCTGCAGGGCGTGGAGAACTGCATGGCCGAGGGCCTCAAGGTCGGCCTTAGGTTCACCATCAACAAGCGCAACCAGGGCGAGGTGCCCACGCTGTTCAAAATCGTGCGCGAGCTGGACGTGCCGCGCATCTGCTTCTACCATCTGGTGTACTCGGGCCGCGGCTCGGAGCTCATCAAGGAGGACCTGGACCACGAGGAGACCCGCGCCGTGGTCAACCTGATCATGGACGAGACCCGCGCGCTCTTCGACGCCGGTCGGCCCAAGGAAGTGCTGACCGTGGACAACCACGCCGACGGCCCGCTGGTCTACTACCGCCTCTTGAAGGAAGACCCCAAGCGCGCGGCCGAGGTCATGGAGCTCTTGCAGATGAACGAGGGCAACAGCACCGGCCGCGGCATCGGCTGCATCTCCTGGGACGGCCAGGTCCACGCCGACCAGTTTTGGCGGCAGCACAGCTTCGGCAACGTGCTGGAGCGCCCGTTCTCGCAGATCTGGGACGACCCGGAGATCGAACTCTTGCACAAGCTCAAGGACAAGAAGCCGCACGTCAAGGGCCGCTGCGCCACCTGCAAGTTCCTGAACATCTGCGGCGGCAACTTCCGCGCCCGGGCCGAGGCCTTCTACGGCGACGTCTGGGCCCAGGACCCGGCCTGCTACCTGACTGATGAAGAGATAAAGCAGGACTAGCGCCGCTCTTGCAGTGTCCGCGACGCGGCGGCAAAGCCTCCGCCAGGGGGCCTTGCCGCAGCAGGCGACGCAAGCGGGCCGCAGGCGGCATAATCGGCGAAGCGATCCCAGGCGGAATCCGGCGCCGGGTTCCGCGACAGCGAGACGAGGAGACAGAGTATGCAAGGTTCGGACTTCGGGGACTTCTATCGGGGCCGCCGCCTGCGCCGCAGCCCCGGCATCCGCGCCCTGGTGCGCGAGAACGAGATCAGGCCCCAGGATCTGGTCATGCCCTACTTCGTGGTGGAGACCGACGACGCGGGCCTCAAGAAGTCCATCGGCTCCATGCCCGGCCAGTTCCAGCTCTCCCTTCAGGAGCTGGAGAAGCAGGTGGGCGCGGCGGTGAAAAACGGCCTGACCAGCGTGCTGCTCTTCGGCATCCCGAAAGAGAAGGACGAGCAGGGCTCCCAGGCCTACGCTGACGAGGGCATCGTGCAGGAGGCCGTGCGCAGGCTCAAGCAGGCCTTCCCGGAGCTTGTGGTCATCACCGACGTCTGCCTGTGCGAGTACACCTCCCACGGCCACTGCGGCCTGGTGCACAAGGGCGGGGAGATTCAAAACGACCCGACGCTGGACCTGCTGGCGCGCTCGGCCCTGTCCCATGTGCGCGCCGGGGCGGACATGGTGGCCCCCTCGGACATGATGGACGGCCGCGTGCTGGCCATCCGCGACACGCTTGACGAAAACGGCTTCTCGGGCGTGCCGATCATGAGCTACGCGGTGAAGTACGCCTCGGCCTTTTACGGGCCATTCAGAGAAGCGGCGGACAGCGCGCCCAAGTTCGGCGACCGCAAGACCCACCAGATGGACCCGGCCAACAGCCGCGAGGCCCTGCGCGAGGCCGAGGCCGACCTGGCCGAGGGCGCGGACATCCTCATGGTCAAGCCGGGCCTGCCGTACCTGGACATCGTGCGCCAACTGCGCGACAACTTCGACACGCCCATCGCCGTGTACAACGTGAGCGGCGAGTACAGCATGGTCAAGGCCGCGGCGCAGAACGGCTGGATCGACGAAGAGCGCCTGGTGCTGGAGATGATGACCTCCTTCAAGCGCGCCGGTGCGGATATCATCCTGACCTACTTTGCCGAGGACATCCTCACGTGGCTCAATAAATAAGCGAAAGAACAGGCGACCTATGCACGACCACGCGAAAGGACAGCCTTCAGGACATCCGGGCGGACATCCGGGCGGCCAGCCTTCAGGACACCCCGGCGCACAGCACCCCGGCGTCCAGCCCATCCACGCCCCCAAGGACGGCGTGCCGCAGCTCCGGCTCATCGCCTGGGAGGTGACGCGCTCCTGCAACCTGGCCTGCAAGCACTGCCGGGCCGAGGCGCACATGGAGCCCTACGAGGGCGAGCTCTCCACAGCCGAGGCCAAGGCGCTCATCGACACCTTCCCCGAGGCCGGCAGCCCGATCATCATCTTCACCGGCGGCGAGCCGCTGATGCGCCACGACATCTTCGAGCTCATCCCCTACGCCAAAAGCAAGGGCCTGCGCTGCGTCATGGCCCCCAACGGCACGCTTTTGACCGAGGAGAACGCGCGCACAATCAAGGAGCTGGGCATCGAGCGCTGCTCCATCTCCATCGACGCGCCAAACGCCCCGGCGCACGACGAGTTCCGGGGCGTCAAGGGCGCGTTCGCGTCCTCCATGCAGGGCATTGAGCACTTGAAGGCCGCTGGACTGGAGTTCCAGATCAACACCACGGTGACCAAGGACAACCTGCACCAGTTCAAGGAGATCTTCCACCTGGCGGAGGACCTCGGGGCCTCGGCCTGGCACATCTTCCTCCTGGTGCCCACGGGCCGCGCGGCGGAGCTGGGCGCCCAGGTCATCACCGCCGAGGAATACGAGGAAGTGCTCAACTGGTTCTACGACTTCCGCAAGACCACAAACATGCAGCTCAAAGCCACCTGCGCGCCGCACTACCACCGCATCCTGCGCCAGCGGGCGAAAGAGGACGGCACCCCGGTTGATTTCGCCACCTTCGGGCTCGACGCCGTGAGCCGGGGCTGCCTGGGCGGGGTCGGGTTCTGCTTCATCTCGCACTCGGGCATTGTGCAGCCCTGCGGCTACCTCGACCTGGACTGCGGCGACGTGCGCAAGACCCCCTTCCCGGAGATTTGGCGCAGCTCCCAGCAGTTCTTGAACCTGCGCAACCCCAAGGTCTACGAGGGCAAGTGCGGGGTCTGCGAGTACGAAAAGGTCTGCGGCGGCTGCCGGGCGCGGGCGGCCACCATGCGCGGGGGCTACCTGCGCGAGGAGCCTTTGTGCTCGCACACGCCGGTGAAGCTGAGCGGGAAGGGCTAGGGCATGGACACCTACGACAAGCAGATCCTGGACATCATCCAGTCGAGCTTCCCGCTCTCGTCCCGGCCCTACGAGGTCGTGGGCGGGCAGGTGGGCCTGACCGAGGCCGAGGTGCTGGCGCGGGTGCGCGGCCTGAAGCAGCAGGGCGTGATCCGACGCATGGGCGCGAACTTCGGCTCGCGGCAGCTGGGGTGGAGTTCCACGCTCTGCGGGGCCGAGGTGCCAGAGGACAAGCTGGAGCTGTTCGTGGCCGAGGTCAACAAGCACAGCGGCGTGACGCACAACTACCTGCGCGCCCACCAGTTCAACGTCTGGTTCGCGCTCATCGCGCCCAGCGAGGCGGCCGTGGAGGAGATTCTGGCGGCAATCACGGCCAGAACCGGCGTGCCCATCATGAACCTGCCCGCGAGCACCCTGTTCAAGATCAAGGTGGACTTCGCCATGGGCGGCGAGTAGCCGCCTCTGAATGGGCGATGGCGAGTAGCCGCCTCTGAATGGGCGATGGCGAGTAGCCGCCGAATGGCGGACGGCGAACCCAAATGAGCCCCGAAGGGGCAAGGAGCCCCGCATGATCCTCTCGCCCTCGCTTCTTTCCTGCGACTTCGCCCGCCTGGCCGAAGAGCTGGCCGCCCTTGAGGCCGCCGGGATCACCTGGGCGCACCTGGATGTCATGGACGGCTCTTTCGTGCCGAACATCACCTTTGGCCCGCCGGTCATTAAAGCCATGCGCAAGACAAGCAGGCTCTTCTTCGACTGCCACCTGATGATCGACGAGCCGGGCCGCTTTGTTGACGACTACGCCCAGGCCGGCGCGGACCTCATCTGTGTCCACGCCGAGGCCACCCACCACCTGGAGCGCACCTGCGCGGCCATTGCCCAGGCCGGGGCCAAGCCCGCCGTGGCCCTCAACCCGGCCACCCCGCTTTCCGCCGTGCGCTACCTCTTGCCGCAGCTGTCCATGGTGCTCATCATGAGCGTCAACCCCGGCTTCGGCGGCCAGAGCTTCATCCCCTTCTGCCTGGACAAGGTGCGCGAACTGAAGGCCATGATCGTCCAGGCCGGGGCGCAGACGCTGATCCAGGTGGACGGCGGCGTGACCCTGGACAATTGCGCCGAGCTGGTCCATGCCGGGGCCGACGTGCTGGTGTCCGGCTCGGCCTTTTTCGGCTTTCCGCCCTACGGCGAGCGCCACAGCCAGTTCCAGGAGCGCTGCCAGGGCTGATTTGTAAAGCCCGCAAAGCCGGTTGCCAAGGCTGGCAAGCCCCGGTATACGAGGACAAGGATGGGGCCAGCCCTGTCCGAATCCTGCTGGAGGCCCCACATGCCGCGCACGTCGCCCCCCCGACTTCGCCTTGCCCTGTGCCTCGCCCTCTGTCTCGCCTTGCCCCTGGCCGGCTCGCTGCATCCGTCCCCGGCCCGGGCTGCGGAACTGCTGGGCGTGGTGGTGCTGCACGACAAGAACGAGACCCCGGAAAAACACCTGGCCGAGACAGTGCGCCTGTTGCGCAACACCGGGTTCCTGGTGGACACGCCGGAGATGCCCTGGTCGCGCAAGCGCGGCTTCGACGCCTCCTACCAGCAGTCCTTGGTGGAGATCGGCCTGTCCGTGGGCGAGCTGCGCGCCCGTGGCGCAACGCAGGTGGCCCTCGTGGGCCACGGCCTGGGGGCCAATGCCGCCCTGGGCTATGCCGCGACCCGGCCCGGCGTCTTCGCCATCGTGGCCCTGGCCCCCTCCCACGACCCGGAGCGCAACCGCGACGTGTTCATGGCCGACCTGCGCAAGGCCCACGAAATGGTCATGTCCGGGCGCGGAACCGAGCGCTCGGCCTTCATGGACATGCGCCATGGCAAGGACTACGACCTGTCCACCACGGCGGAGATCTATCTGAGCTACAGCGATCCCGACGGCCCGGCGGTGATGCCGCGCACCGTGGAGGGCATCAAGCCGCCTGTGCCGCTGTTGTGGGTGGTGGGGACAAACGATCCCCTCTCGCGGCTGGGCCGGTCCTATGCCTTCTCCAAAGCGCCGGAGGACCCGAAGAGCCGCTACGAAGAGATTTTGGCCGACCACGGGAGCGTGCCCGCAGAGTCCGCGCGCCTCGTGGCCGAGTGGCTGAAGGAGCTTTGGGTGGCGACGGCTGGCAAGTAGGGTAACGTTCTGACGAGGAGGCGCCGCATGCGCTGGTTTCTTTGCATTCTTCTGACTCTGGTGACAACCGCGATCCTTGCCCCCGCCCCTCCGGCCCTGGCTGCGGAGGCCGGGCCCATGGGCGTGGTGGTTCTGCACGGCAAGCAGGGCTCACCCGACGCCTATGTCGCGGATCTGGCCACGGCCCTGCGCGCCGCAGGTTTTCTGGTGGCCGTGCCGGAAATGCCCTGGTCCAGGCGCCGTGCCTACGCCGCAGGCTACCAGGACGCCATGCAGGAGATCGCCGCCGTCGTGCAGGACCTGCGTGCAAAGGGTGCCAAGGGAATAGTCGTGGCCGGGCACAGCCTGGGGGGCAACGCCGCCCTGGCCTATGCTGCGCAGCACCCCGATCTGGCCGCTGTGGTGTGCCTGGCGCCGGGACATAATCCGGAACGGGCGCGGGTGCGCGAACTGAACACGGCAGCGGTCCAAAAGGCCAGGGAGCTGGTGGCTGCGGGCCATGGCGAGGAGAGCGTCCGCTTCACCGATACGAACCTGGGCAAGACCTTCGACGTGGTCCTCCCGGCCGGTGTATTCCTGAGCTATTTCGATCCGGACGGACTGGCGAACATGCCGCGCAACGCGGCCGACCTCAGCCCAAAGGTGCCGCTGTTGTGGGTGGTGGGGCAGCGCGATCCGCTGTCCAAGCTCGGCCCGGACTACGCCTTTTCGCGCGCTCCGGCCAATCCCTCCAGCCGGTACGTGGAGGTGGACGCCGACCATCTGCATGTGCCGCTGGCGGCGGCGGGGCTTGTAGTGGACTGGCTGCGCGGGCTCGGCTCCGTCCGATAGATCAGGACCCGCCCGGCAAATCAGCGCCCGCGGGCTGATTCAGGCCCCGCCGGTTGTGCACGTCCCGACGTTGGTTCAGAACCAGGCGTCGATTCATGTCCCGTCGGGGATTCAGGGGACGATGCGCCCGGGGTCGTTGTAGACCCAGAAGCTGTCGGCCTTGATGTTGCCGATGAGGGTGAGCCCGATCTTGCGCGCCAGCTCCACGGAAAAGCTGGTGGCCACCGCAGTGCTTGCCAGCAGCGAAACCCCGATGCGCACGGTCTTGAGCAGGATCTCCGAAGCCACCCGCCCGGTGGACACGATCATCTTGTCCTCTGCCGACACCTCTTCCAGGAAGCATTCCCCCACGATCATGTCGATGGCGTTGTGTCGGCCGATGTCCTCGCGGAAGAGCAGCATCTCCGTCGGCGTGCAGAGCGACGAATTGTGGCAGCCGCGCGTGCGGCCGTACAGCGTGCTGCGGCGCTTGAGTTCTCCGGCCAGGGCCAGGATCTGCGCTGGCGTGACCGTAAGCTCCGAGGTCACGCGGCGCCTTGAGATGGTCGCCACATTGCGGTCGAAGTTGGTGCCCTTGCCGCAGCCCGAGGTGATGGAGCGCTTGATCTCCCGGCCCTGGGCCCAGGGGTCGTGGCTCACGCGCACCCGCGCGGTGATGCGCCCGACCTCGTCGCGCACGTCCACGTCGAGCAGCTGCGCCGGGTCGGTCAACAGCGCGTCGGACTTGAGGAAACCCACGGCCAGGTGCCGGGGATATTTCCCGGTGCACAGCAGGGTCACCACCTCGCGGTCGTTCAGGTAGATGGTCAGCGGCACCTCGCGGATGGCCTCGATGTGCAGCTGCTGCGGGCCGTTTGGGCCGTATTCGGTGATCTCAAAGGGGAAGGCTTCGGACATGGGGCCTCTCTTTTCCTCCTCAAACGGTATGTGTACTGCGCGGGCAGGGCAACCAGCCCCGGAAATGTCAGCTTTCGGCACCAGCGTCCGGCGCCATCCTGCGGCGCCAGCCGTTGCGCAAGGCTCATCCGGCCAGGGTGTCCCAGAGCAGCAGGATGTTCAGGCCCACCACCACGACGGAGATCAACCCGAGCACGAAGTTGTGCCAGGCGCTGTTCACGAATTCGCCCATGACCGCGCGCGAGGCCGTGAGCCGGAACTGCAGGTAGATGGTCAGCGGCAGCTGGATGCTTAAAAGGATCTGGGAGACCACCAGCCCCTGGAAGGGCGAGGTGATGGCCAGGATGCACAGGGCCGCAGGCACGAGGGTCAGGGCCACGCCCAGGCGGCTGTGCGGGTCCTTGATGTCAAAGGGCTCGGAGAACAGCCCGGCGAAGATGCTGCCCCCGGCCATGCCCGCCGTGACGCTGGAGGACAGGCCGGCCATGAGCAGGGCCAGGGCGAAGACCACGGCCGCCGCGTCGCCCAGGATGGGCCGCAGCATGGCCTGGGCCTGCTCCAGCTGGTCCACGCCCGTGCCCTGGACGAAGAAGGTCGCGGCGGCCACCAGGATCATGGCGCTGTTGATGCCCCAGCCCACGAGCATGGAGAAGAGCGTGTCCGCGAACTCGAAGCGCAGCTGGTGCTTGATGACGTCCTTGTCCTTGAGGTTCCACTGGCGGCTCTGGATGATCTCGGAGTGCAGGAACAGGTTGTGTGGCATGACCACCGCGCCGAGCACGCTCATGATGATGGGGATGGAGCCGTGCGGCATGCTGGGCACAACCCAGGCCACGGCGGCCTGGCCCCAGTGGATCTTGACCAGGGTCAGCTCGTAGATGAAGGAGAGCCCGATGAGCGAGACAAAGGCGATGATGATCTTCTCCAGCCGCCTGTAGGCGTTGGAGTAAAGCATCCAGGCCACGAAAACCGTAGTCAGCAGCGTGCCCAGCCAGATGGGCAGGCCGAAAAGCATGTTCAAGGCGATGGCCCCGCCGAGCAGCTCGGCCAGGGCCGTGGCCACGGCGGCGATCATGGCCGAGCCGAGCAGCGTGCGCGAGGCCGCGGGCCGCATGTGCTTCACCGCCGCCTCGGACAGGCACAGGCCCGTGGCGATGCCCAGGTGCGCGGCGTTGTGCTGGAGCACGATGAGCATGAGCGTGGCCAGGGTGACCATCCACAAGAGCGAATAGCCGAACCCGGCGCCGGCGGCCACGTTGGCGGCCCAGTTGCCGGGGTCGATGAAGCCCACCGTGACCAGCATGCCCGGCCCGATGTACTTCAGGATCTCCAGGCCCGTGAAGCGTGGCCTGTGGCGGTCGTGGAACCATTGGCGGAGGCGTTTGCCGATCACCGCTTTGGCCCCGAAATTGCTTTGAATAGGGAGGGATTCATGTCCGCATATCTATCCTGCCGCCCGGAGCTTGTCCAGACGTGGGCCATGTCGCCGGAGGCGTTGCCAGCAGGGGCATTGTCGGATAGCAGTATACTCAATCGCCTTGTTCAGGAGCTTGCCATGCGCACCACCACCGGACTCATTCTTGCGCTTGCCGCGCTGATTTTGCTCACTGCCCCGGCCCAGGCCAGCAGTGGGCGCTATGCCCTGGTCATCGGCAACTCGGCCTACAAGGACAAGCCGCTGAAGAACCCGGCCAACGACGCCAAGGACATGGCCCGCACCCTCACGCGGCTGGGGTTCGACGTGCAGCTCAAGACCGACGTGGGCATGCGCGACATGGAGGAGGCCATCCGGGAGTTCGGCGAGCGGCTCAAGCGCGGCGGCGTGGGCCTGTTCTACTTTGCCGGGCACGGGGTGCAGGTGCAGGGCGTCAATTATCTGGTGCCCGTGGGGGCCAAGATCGCAAGCGAGTCCGACGCCAAGTTCGAGTGCGTGGATGCGGGCCGGGTGCTGGGCAAGATGGAGGATGCGGGCAACGAACTGAACATCGTCATCCTCGACGCCTGCCGCAACAACCCCTTTGCCCGCAGCTTCCGCAGCGTGGACCAGGGCCTGGCGCGCATGGACGCGCCCACGGGCTCCATCGTGGCCTACGCCACGGCGCCCAATGCCGTGGCCTCGGACGGCAAGGGCCAGAACGGCATGTACACCAAGTACCTGCTGCAGAACATCACCACGCCCGGCATCCCCATTGAGGAAGTTTTCAAGCGCGTGCGCATCAGCGTCATGGGCGAGTCGGGCAAGAAGCAGGTGCCCTGGGAGTCCTCGTCCATCGCCGGCTATTTCTACCTGGCCGGGCAGCCCCAGCAGTCGCTGAGCATCAGGGCCCCGCAGGCCACGGCCGAGCAGAGCCAGCAGGAGCAGAAGCTCAAGGAGTACATCACCGGGCTGGAGGCCGAGAAGCGGCAGGTGGAGCAGGAACGCGCCGAGCTGGCCCGCCGCAGCCAGCAGCTGGACCAGGAGGCCGCCAAGAAGCTGGCCGAGGATCAGGCGCCCAAGGACAAGCGCCTGCGCGACCAGCTGGCCGTGCTTGAAGCCGAGCGCCACAAGCTGGAACAGGAGCGTATGGCGCTGGAGGCCGCGCGTCGGGAGACCGAGCGCATGCAGGCCGAGCAGGCCGCCCGGGCCAAGCAGCAGCAGGCCAGCGCCGCAGTCAGCGCGAAGGTCAGCGCACCGAGTGTCGGCCAGCAGGCCTCGGTTGCACCACAGAAGCCGTGGCAGCCGCAACCGCAGCCGCAGCGCCCCCGCCTGGACGACCGCTCCACGGTGCTGAACCGCTTGGCCGGGGTCTGGCGCATGGAGACCGACGGCAACTGGCAATTCCCCATGCTCCAGCTCAAGCCCGGCGGCGACACCCTTTACGGCACCCTGGTGGGCGACCAGCGCGTCGTGAGCCGCACGGAGCTGACCGGCCTGGCCGTGGAGGACGGCAACCTGCACGTGCGCCTGGACCTCAAGCGGCCTCCGGAAGACGAGCAGCAGGCCCCCGCCCGCCGCCTGCGCAGCCTCTTGCGCGGCCAGGCGCGACCGCGCGGCCTGGCGATCCCGGTCAGGACCGTGGAGTGCGTGGGCAACCTGGTCTCGTCCCAGGGCGGGGAGATTCCGCTGGTCTGCGAGCGCGTGGACGAGGCCGCCAGGTCCCAGGGCATCTCCCGCAAGGAGACGGGCCGCATGGTCCGCACCGCGCCCGCGCGGGGCTGGTAGCCGGGCGGGCCGAAGCTCTTCAGACTTTGATTTCAGGCCGCCTGTTCGGGCCGCCTTCAGGTGACGGCCTTCCACCGCCTGCCCGGACCGGGCTGGCCGGTTCCGGCATGGACTTGCTGCGCGTGGGGCAGGGGTGCGCTTCCCAGGGCGGGGAGCGTTTTTTGCTGTGCGCGGCATGCGTGCTCTTTGGCTGCAGCGGAACGGGCCGGATGGTCCGCACCGCGCCCGCGCGGGGCTGGCAGCCGGGCGGGCCGGGACTCTTCAACGTTAGTATTCTGGCCGCCTGTCAAACAGCTTGCCAAGCTTACAGCATGCCCCGGCCTCCGGCCTGCCGGTTGCGGCCAGGACTGGTTGCACCCGTGGGGGGAACCCTGGCCAAGGCGGGGTGATTCCGCTTGCCTGCGGGCGCGGGAAATCGATCACCAGCCCTGCATCCTTGCGGCGCGGAGCTGGCGGTCGGTTGTGTCGAAGCGTCGTTGCGTCGTTGCGTCGAAGCGTCGGGATTCCGGCCTGTCAGGCCGCCTGTACGGCCCAGCTCGGCAGGATGGGACCGGCGAAGCGCCCCAGGCCCAGGGCTTCAAGCCTGGCCAGGGTCTCCTCGTCGCTCAAGCCGCGCAGGAAATGCAGATGGTTGCGCACGTCCAGGGGGTTTTCGCGCCCGCGGCTGCAGGTGCGGCAGGCCTCCGGCGGATTGGCCGAGTTCACCCTGGCCCGGAAGGCGCGCATGGCCTTGCCGTTCCAGACATGCTCGAACCCCTTCTCGAACACGTTGCCCAGGCCGTCGGCCCCGCCGCAGCAGACCGTGGCCTCGCCGGTGTGGCTGATGTTCACGCTGCGCCAGGGGTTGTAGCAGGGCGTGGCGAAGTTCTCGGGCCGCCAGTCGAAGAAGGTCGGCTGGTGGTTCAGCAGGATGCCGAGCGACGCGGCCAGGCGTGTGGCCTTGAGCACGCGGTCGTCGTACAGCTCCTGGTTGAAGATCATGGCCTCGTCCTCCAGGCCCGTGCCCGGCTTGACCACCAGCAGGTAGTTGACCTGGATGACCCTGGCGCCCACGCGCTTGGCTAGGTGCACGTAGTCCAAAAGCTCGTCGATGTTGCGGCGCATGGCGCAGAAGACCATGGTCAGCGCGAACTCCGGCTTGTAGCGGCGGGCGATCTGCGTGAGCGAGACGAGGTTGTGCAGCACCTGGTCGAAGTCCGTGCCGCGCATGATGGCCTCGCAGGACTCTTTCCTGGCCCCGTGCAGCGAGTTCCACAGGGAGATCATGCCGCTGCGCAGCAGAAATTCGCCCAGCTCCGGGGTCATGGCCTTGCCGTTGCTGAAGACCTGGAACGGGGTGCCGTTGCGGCGCAGGATGCGCACGAACTGGTCGAGCTTGGGGTTCAGCAGGGCCTCGAACGAGGACAGGACGCCGACGCCGATGAACGGCAAAAGCTCCTCCAACTGCTCCAGCCAGACCGGCTCGCGGAAGGCGTTCTCGTCGGTTGCGAGCTTGCGGCCGATGTCGGCCAGGCAAAAAATGCAGCGCACGTTGCAGACGCTGGAGATGTCAAAGCCCAGATGCACCGGCCTGGACAGGCAGACCTGGCGGCCCTGTTCGGCCTCGGTGTGGTTGACCACGGCGTTGGTCTGGCGGGTGGCCTGCTGCTGGGCCTGCAGTTTTGAGGCGTCGGCTGTGTGGCGCATGCTCTGCTCCTTGGGTGGTGTGCGGAAAACACCCAGATGAAGCAAAAAACGTGCCTGCCGCGAGCCTTAACCCGGCCCGGCTCAGCCCGGCCCGGCTCAGCCAGCCCGGTTCAGCCAGCCCGGTTCAGCCAGCCCGAACAGCCGCTCCGGCCTTCAGCTGATGACCAGCCCGGCGTAGCCCACCACGCGGCGCATCTCGCCGTTGATCTCCCCGGAGGTGGCGTAGTCCGTGATCTCGCTCTGGCTCGCGCCCAGCTCGCACGCGGCGGCCAGGGCCAGGGTCATGGGCAGCACGCCGCACATGCTGATGTTCTCGCCGCGCACGGTCTCGTAGAAGCGGGTCGGGTTCAGGGCCAGGGCCGGGTCCAGCGCCTTGGCGTCCAGCTCCTGGGCCATCTCGTGGGTCACGAAGTGGCTCATGTCCGAGCTGACGACCATGCTCACCGGCCGCGCAAAGCCGCGCAGGGCCCGGCCCACGGCCTTGCCCACGCT
This sequence comes from uncultured delta proteobacterium, assembly GCA_903843965.1. Taxonomy (GTDB): domain Bacteria; phylum Desulfobacterota; class Desulfovibrionia; order Desulfovibrionales; family Desulfovibrionaceae; genus Humidesulfovibrio. The sequence continues at coordinate 27,533 of CAIMRY010000017.1, read as the reverse complement.
GAGCAGGGTGGCCAGGTCCGGCTGGGACACGGCGATGGGCACGATGCGCATGTCCGGGTTGAGCTCGGCCAGGAAGGGCACCAGGACCTCCAGGGAGTGCTCGCGCTGGTGGGCCAGGGTGTCTGGGGTCAGGCGGCTTTCCTGGGCGCACAGGTGCTCCACGAGTTCGGTGTCGACCTCCAGGGTGCCGCCCGGATACTGCCAGCGGCCAGCGGGCCACACGGCCAGCGGTTTGCCCAGGCCGGTGTGGTTGGGGCCCAGCAGCAGCACGGTATCGGCCAGGTTGGCGCGGCCCAGGGTGGCCCCGGTCACGGCGCCGGAAAAATAGTAGCCCGCGTGTGGGACCATGGTCAGGATGGAGTGCACGCTGGACTTGCGCTCGGCCTGCTCCAGGTAGCCGCGCACCTCCAGGCGCAGGGCTTCGGGGTCGTTGGTGTAGAACTGGCCGGCCACGGCGGGCTGGCGGTCCTGGCTGGCGGCAAAGGGCATGGGCATGTCGCTTCTCCTGGTCCGTGGACGGGTCAGCGTCCGTTGCTGTTCTGCAGATATTTCTGGAGCCGCTGGTCCAGGGCGCTGCTCTCCAGCTCCTGGGCGGCCATGCGGGCGTACACCGTGCCCGGCTTCTTCTTTACGATGTCCTGAAGCAGGCTCTTCCACTCGTCAAATTTGCCGCCCTGGCGGTAGATGCCCGCCAGGCGCAGGCGCACGGGCGCCCAGTCCGGGTCGCTGTCCGGAATGATACGGTCGAACTGATTGGCCCACTTGAGGGTTTCCTTGTAGCGGCCGGAGCGCTCCGTGGCGGTGATGGACATGAGCAGGCAGTCCTTGATCTTGTCCTTGTCGCCGTGGGCCTCAAGCAGCAGCAGCAGGGCCTCCTGCGAGAGGGCGAAGAGGCGGTGGATGTCCTGCTTGCGGGCCGCGTCTTTGGCCAGGGTGTAGGTGGCGAAGGCGCGGGTGGGCAGGTCCGTGGCCGGGTCCGAGGCGATGCGCGTCCACAGGGGGATGCTCTTTTCGCTGTCGCCCTGGTTCTCCAGGGCCATGGCCCGGGCCTGCTCGAACTGGGCCAGCTGCCGGGGCGAAAGCTTCCAGGCCTTGGAGGCCTTGGCAGCCAGGTCGGAGATGCGGCTCCACTCCTTGCGCTGCACAAAGATGTTCATGGCCAGGTCCAGCGCCATTTCCGAGTACTTGGGCACCTGCTTTTGGCCCAGGAACTTTCCCGCCAGCTTCAGCGCGCGGTCAGGCTCGCCGTGCTTCCAGGCGCTCACGGCCACGGCCATCAGCGCATCGTCGCCGAGCTTGTCCTGGTTCTCCTTGACGTAGCTGGCGGAGTCGTAGAGCTGCATCACGCGCGCGTAGTCGCCCTCCCGCACCAGCTGCGGCAGGGCCATGAGGAAGGACTGGAAGCCCAGCTCCTTGGCTTTGCCGATGAGCGGGCTCTTGGGGTACTTCTCCAGAAACGAGCTGGCCGTGTTGATGGCGTCGAGGTAGGCCTTGTTGAAGAACTGCCACATCCCGAGCTTGATCTGGGCCAGGGGCGCCAGCGGGCTTTGCGGATACTTGGAGATGATGTGCTGGTAGGTCTCGTTGGGCTTCAGCGCTTCGGGCTTGCCGAACACCGAGACCATCTCGGCCATGGTCGGGTCATCGTACACGCCCTCCTCGGCGATGCGCATGCGTGCCACAAGCCCGCCCTCGCTGCCGGGGAAGTCGTGCACGGCCTTCTGGTACACCTCCTTGGCGGCGGGGCGCTGGTTCTGGCGCAGGTAGATGTCGCCGATGCGCACCAGGGTGACGTCCGCAAACTCCGCATTCGGGTTCAGGTTGTAGTAGGTCCAGTAGTGGTCCTTGGCCTGGGCCAGCTTGCCCACCTTTTCCTCGATCTCCGCCGCCAGGCGCAGGAAGTCCGGGGCCTCCATGTAGAAGAGCGGCCAGCGCTTGTCGAGGTAGTCGACGATCTTGTAAGCCTTCTCGAAGTCGCCGAGCCTGCGCAGGGTCTGGGCCAGGACGTAGGCGGTGTCCTTGGCCAGCCTGCTGTCCGGGTAGTCCTGGATGAGCTCCTGGTATTGGTCTGCGGCCTTTTTCAGGTCGCCCTTGCTGCGGTAGTATTCGCCCAGGGCAAAGGGCACCATGGCCGCATTCTGGTCGATCTTGTATTTTTTCTTGATGATGTTGAAATAGGCCTTGGCCTCGGCCAGGCTGCCCACCTTGAGGTTCAAGAGGCCCAGGTTGAGCAGGGCGCGGGGCACGCGCCTGGACTTCTGGTTGGCGTTCATGGCCGTCTGCTGCGCACCGGCGATCTTGTCGTAATTGGCGGCCATGCTGTCTTTGTAGGCCTGCATGTAGGCGTCGGCCACGGTGTAGAGGACCTCTTCGCGCAGGTCGCCCTTGAGGTTCGGCTCGCGCATGATCTCGTCAAGCTCGGTGACGACCTGGCTCCACAGGCCGGTGGTCATGTGCGACTGGGCCACCAGCAGCATGTCCTTGATCTGCGCTTCTTCGTGCGGGCCTTCAATTGCCTTGTCCTTGCCGCCGTCCTTGCCAGCGGGCGCGTGCGCGTCCTTGGCCCCGTCCTTCGCGCCGTCCTTCGCGCTGTCCTTCGCGGCCTCCTTGGGGTGGGCCTTGTCCGCCGCGTGGTCCGAGGCGTTGGCTGCGGCATGGTCCGGGGCGCTGGCCGGGTCCTGCGTCTGGGTCTGCGCCGGGGCGTGCTCCGGGGCGTGCTCGGCCACGGCCCCCTGGGCCACGGGCGGCAGGGTGTCCTTGGCGCCGCCGCCAAGAGGCGGCAGGGTCTTCTGCACCTGCTGGCGCACCTCCCAGGGGTGCACCCCCTGGGCCGGGGCGATTTTGGCCGGGCCCGGGCCAGAAGCCGGAGCCCTGCGCACCGCCGCCGTGCCGGACACGACCTCGGCCAGGCGGGCCTCCTCGGGGCTGCGGTGGTCGGCCCGGAAGCGCACGTCGCCCTGGCCCTGGGACGGCTGCACGTCCACCGGCTGGGTCTGCGTCGGGGCGGGCAGGGCGGCTTCGGGCTGGCGCGGGGGCATGGTCGGCGGGGTGGTCTGCTGGTCCTGCAGGATCGGCTTTTCCGTCACGCCTGCGGGCAGCCTGCCGCCGACCACCTTCCCGGAGGACTTGGCGGCAGGGGCCGGAGCTGGGGCCGGGCCTGCGGACGTCTGACCTGCGGATGTCTGGCCAGCCACCTGGGGCAGGGTCGCGACGACCCCGCTGGGCGGGCCGAGCACGGTCTTGTTCACCGGCGCGCGCATGGAATAGGGCACGGAAAAATAGGGCTGGCCTTTTGAAGCATCATCCTTGGCCGAGGCGGCGGCAGCGGCCTGGGCGGGCCGTGCGGCCGGAGTCTGTGCCGGTGCTGCCGCTGCGGCTGGCTGGGTCGGGGCCATGACCGTTGCTGGCGCGCGCTCCTGGGCCTTGGCCTGGGCGGCCTGGGCCTGTTTGTCGCGCTTGGCCTCGGCCTCGGCCTTTTTGCGCGCGGCCTCCTCGGCCCTGGCCTCCTGCTGGCGCTTCTTCTCGGCCTGCTTCAGCTCCTTGGCCGTGGGCTTGGCTTCCGGGGCGGGCTTCTGCGCGGACTCGCCCTTATTTTCCGGCGTTGCCTGGGCCTTGGGCTCGGGTTTGGAGGCGGCCTTGGCTTCGGCCTTGGCTGCGGGCTTGGCCTGGCCGGATTCCCAGCGCGAGCCGATGGGATCGGAAAAGACCTGGATCTGGAGCTGGCCCTTGCCCGCAGGCTGCGCGTGCACATAGCTGAAGCCGCTGCTGCGCATCTGGATCTTGAAGCCGCCGGGGATGGCGCGCACGGAGCTGACCAGCTTGGAGCCGCCCACGCTCGGCGCGGCAGCGGCCTTTTCGCCTGGCGCGGGCTGGAAGAGCACGGTCAGCTCCTGGGGCCCGGTGCGCTGCACGGTGTACTTCGGCAGCGTGCCGGAATCGGCGGCGACGCTGATGGTGTCCGCCCCGGCCCCGGCCTTGAATCCTGTCTGCAGGGCCAGCCCCGGCGACGGGCGCAGGTCTGCCCCGGCGGCCAGGGCCGCCACGAGCCAGAGGTGCGCTGTCAGTCGTCTCCAGGTCATGGCATGGGCCTGCTTGGTCCCCGCTCCCCTGCCCGCCGCTTGGCCGGGCTCAGGTGTCGAGGAGGTTGCGTTTCTTGAGCTTTTCGATGAGCGTGGTGCGCTTGATGCCAAGGATCTCCGCAGCCTGGTTCTTGACCCCGCCGGACTCCCGCAGGGCCTCGGTCAGCAGGCGCTCCTCGATCTCGTCCAGGAATTCCTTGAGCCCCAGGCCCTTGTCGCGGATGTCCTTCAGCTCCGGCCAGGCAAACCCCGCGCTCAGGCCCGCGCCGACGTCCGTGTTGACGCCTGCGCTGACGATGACCTGCTGGACCTTCTCCTGCTCGGGCAGGCCCGCGCTGCGCTGGATCTTTTCCGGCAGGTCGCCGGGCTCCACCTTCTGGCCCTCGCACAGGATGGACAGGCGCTCCATGAAGTTTTCCAGCTCGCGCACGTTGCCCGGCCAGGAATAGGCCACAAGCATGGCCTTGGCCTGGGGGCTTACCTGCATGTTCGGGCGGTCCTTTTCGAAGCAGAAGCTTTTGAGGAAATACTCGGCCAGGATCAGGATGTCGTCTCCGCGCTCGCGCAGGGGTGGCAGCTGCATGGGGATGACGTTCAGGCGGTAGAACAGGTCCTCGCGGAAGCGGCCGGCGGCCACCTCGACCTCCAGGTCGCGGTTGGTGGCGGCCACCACGCGCACATCGACCTTCTTGGTCTGGGTGCCGCCCACGCGCTCAATCTCCTTCTCCTGCAGGGCGCGCAAGATCTTCACCTGCAGGCTGAAGTCCATCTCCCCAATCTCGTCGAGGAAGATGGTGCCGCCGTCGGCCAGCTCGAAGCGGCCCGGACGTGAGCGGATGGCGTGGGTGAACGCGCCCTTCTCGTGGCCGAAGAGCTCGCTTTCCAGAAGCTCGCGCGGGATGGCCCCGCAGTTGATGGGCACAAAGGGCTTGTCGCGGCGTTTGCTGTTTCTGTGCAGGGCCCGCACGAGCAGTTCCTTGCCCGTGCCGGACTCCCCGGTGACAAGCACGGTGGAGTCCGTGGGCGCGACCTTCTCCAGCATCCTGTAGACCTCGCGAAGAGCCGGGCTGTTGCCGATCATGCCGTCGATGTTGAGCGCCATTGCTCCTCCCCGGATTGCCTCCCCAGACCGCAGGCGCACTGAAAGACGCCTGCGAGGCGTTCCCCAGTCACTGTCAATGAAATGACGCGATGTCAATGGTTTTCTAGAAAAAATTTAAACACGGCCCTTGGTGCGTGGTCTTGCGTGGCAAGCGTGGCTGGCTGGGCTTTGTGGAAAGGGTGCGGAGTTTTTCCACAGCGGAGCATGCAGAAGCACGGCCCGCTTGACGCAACCCAGCATGCCAGAATCGCGCAGCCCTTTGCCAGGGCTGGCCCTGGGTCGAGGCCTGGGCGCGTTGGCGGCGGGTGCTTTTCCCCAGGGGCGTGTGCAGAAGCATGGCCCGTTGAACGCAGCCCTGCACGCCAGAACCGCGCAGGCCTTTGCCATGGCTGGCCAGGGGTCGAGGCCTGGACGTTTGCGCCGGGAGTTTTCCCTACGCGCCGAGCCGCCGGGCGATCTCCTTGCTCGGAATGAGCCCCGTGGCGGCGGCGGAGACGATGTTGCCCGCCACCCCGGGCCCGTCGCCCGCAACAAAGAGCCCGCGCACCGCTGTCTCCAGGTGCGGGCTGGTCTCCACCTGGGTGGCGAAGAACTTGATCTCCGGCGCGTAGAGCAGGGTCTCGTCGTTGGCCACGCCCGGCACCACCTGACCCAGCTTCTCCAGCCCTTCCACGATGTTGGTCAGGATGCGCTCGGGCAGGGCCATGGCGATGTCGCCGCAGACGACATTCTTCAGCGTGGGCTCAATCGAGCTGTTCTTGATGCGCGACCAGGTGCTGCGCCGGCCGCGCTTCAGGTCGCCGAAGCGCTGGAGGATGGGCTTGCCGTCGCCGATGAGCGAGGCCAGCCGCCCGATGTGCTCGCCGTAGGCCTGGTTGTCGGTCACCGGATCGTTCAGCACCACCTTGGACAGAAAGGCGAAGTTGGTGTTCGGGCTTTTTCTGTCCAGGTAGGCGTGGCCGTTGACGCAGACGAAGTCCTGGTAGTTCTCCAGCGCCACGAAGCCGCCATCGTTGGTGCAGAAGGTGCGCGTCTGGTCGTCGTACTTGCTGGTGCGGATGAAGAACGTCGGGTCGTAGATGACCTCGCAGAGGTCCTGCATGACCTCGCGGGGAATTTCCACGCGCACCCCCACCTCGATGCCGCGCTGCGACAGGCCGAGGCCGAGCTCGCGGGCCTGTGCGCCCACCCATTCCGCGCCCACCCGGCCCGGAGCCAGGATCACGGCGCGGGCTGTGTACTCGGCCCGGTTGGTAAGCACGCCCCTGAGCGCCCCGTCCTCGGCCAGCACGCTTTTGACCTCCTCGGAGGTGTGGAAGGTGACCCCGCGCGACTTCACGTACTCGGTCATGTCCGCAATGAGGCCGGGGAGCTTGTCGCTGCCCAGGTGCTTCTGGCGGATGATCAAGAGGTCGATGCCGCATTTCCGGGCCTGGGCGCGCACGCGCTGGGCCTGCTCCATGTTCGTGGGGTACACGGGCCCGTCCATGCCGAAGCGGTTGAACATGGCCTCGGTCTCGTCGATGAGCGCGCGCGCTGCGGACTCGTCCATGAACTGGGTCAGGTCGGTCTTGCCGAGCTTGTGGATGAAGTTGAGCTTGCCGTCGGAGAACAGCCCGGCCCCGCCGATGCCTGAGAGGATGTTGCAGGGCTTGCAGTGGATGCAGCCCAGGCGGCCCACCGGGCAGTCGCGCTTGGCTGCGGGCTTGCCGCGTTCGATGACGAGCACCGAGAGGCCGGTGTTCTCGCCCAGCCAGGCCGAGGCGAAGAGCCCGGCCGGGCCGCCGCCCACGATGATCACGTCGAAATCGGTGCGCAGGGGCTTGTTCGGGGTCATGTGCGCTCCTTGGACCGGGCATTGAACCATGAATTTACCCATGAATTGAATCTTGAATTGAACCGGGTGCGCAGGGCGCTTGTCCAGTCCATATATGATGGTAGCACCCGTGTGCGGGGTCCGGCAAGCCCGCCGGGCAGGGCAGGGCGGCAGCCGCGCGGCAGGCCCGCGCGGATTGAATATGGGAAAGAGGTGTAACCACCCTAAAGTTCTTGGCGTCATAGTGTGTAAGGACTCTTTCGTGTCCCTCGGGAGGGGAGGCGATGGAGGACGCCATGCGCTGATGCCGACTGCGGCCAAGGGCCGCGCCTTGATGGATCTTTTGTTTCCGGCAATGTGTTTACGCGATTGGCATCCCGCCGTGCAGACCAAAGACGGCGGTCTTCAGGAGTGACCATGCAGATCAGCTCCTCTCTCAGCGGCATCAGCGCCTACAGCAGCATGAGCGCTGCCTATGGCTCGAAAAATGCGGACGACATGGACACCAAGCTGGCCACGGACATCATGTCCGCCAAGGACACCGACAAGAGCGGCACCCTTTCGGCCTCGGAACTGGGCGTGAGCCAAAGCAATGTGGCCGAGTACGATACGGACGGCGACGGCGTCGTCAGCGCGGCCGAACTGGCCGCCGGGCTCAAGGCCAAGCGCGAGCAGATGCAGGCGTCCATGCAGAACAAGATGACGCAGGACGGCCAGATGGGCATGCTCCAGGCCAGCATGGGCCAGGGCGTGGATGCGGGCCAGATGGCCAGCCAGATGGCCCAGAACATCTTCACCCAGAAGGACGCCGACAAGAGCGGCGGCCTGAGCGCCAGCGAGCTCGGCGTCAGCGACGACCAGCTCAAGAAGATCGACACCGACGGCGACGGCCAGGTCAGCCAGGATGAACTCACCGCCGCCCTCAAGGCCAAGCACGAAAGCGACGGGGCTGGCAAGGCGCACCACCATCACCATCAGGCCGCCTCGACCGGCCAGGATGGCGTGGACGGCCAGGATGATCAGAACGGCGACGGTCAGGGCGCGCCGAACATCGACAACTTGATCAGCGGGTTGTTCGGCACCAGCAGCAGCACGAGTTCCACCAGCACCAGTTCCAGCAGCAGCACCAGCAGCGCCAGCGGCGGCCTGAGCGCACCGGACATGGACAAGCTCGTGGCCAGCCTCTTCTCGGCCACCTCAACGAACAGCGCCAGCAGCAGCACGTCAACCTCCAGCTCCACCAGCACCGACTCTTCGTCCCTGGCCGCGAGCCTGTCGGAATTCCTGCTGCGGCAAAAGGCTTCAAGCGCTTACCAGAATGTTGACAATCTCATCTCCAGCCTCTTCGGAGCCAGCGATCAGACGGCGCAGTCGGTGTCCGTAACTGCCTGACGGCATGAACGGCAAGTGCGCCTCTCCCTCCCTGGGGGGCGGTCTGGTCAACCGCCCCCCGCTTTGACGGGGCGCGCCGCAAGGCATAGACTGAAAACGCCGGGGTGCTTCCCGGCGGGGGCCAGAGGCGGCAGCAAGAGATGCGCGAATGAATGACGCCGAGATCGTGCGCCGAGTGCTGGCGGGAGACGTGAACGCCTACGCGCTTCTGGTGGACGGCCACGGCGCGCGGCTTTTGGGCGTCATCTCGCGCCACGTGCCGCCGGACCGCGCCGCCGAGGTGGCGCACGAGACCTTTGTCCGCGCCTTTGAGAAGCTTGGCACCTACCGGGCCGAGAGTCCCTTCGGCCACTGGCTGGTGCGCATTGCGTTGCGGCGCTGCTCCGACTTCTGGCGGGAGAAGGCCCGGCGGCGCGAGACGGTGTTCAGCGCACTCGGGCCGGAGACCATGGACTGGATCGAAAGCATCCCGGCCGAGGCCGCTTCCGGCGGGCTAGAGGCCCTGGCGGAGTCGAGCGAGGCCGGAGCGCTGTTGGACTGGGCCATGGGGCAGCTGGCGCCGGACGACCGTGTGGTGCTGACCCTGACCCACATGGACGGCCAGGCCCTGGCTGAGGTGGCCGAGCTCATGGGTTGGAGCGTGGCCAAGGTCAAGGTGCGCTCGTTCCGGGCGCGGCGCAAATTGCGCGAAGTCCTGGGGGGACTGCTTGGTCGCTGATATCTATAGTAATTTTTGACAACATGTTTTGGCTGCATGTTTCGGCCGCTGGCTTCGGCCCTTGGCTTCCAACGTGAACGACTACTATGACCGGAGGTTGCAATCATGGATGATGGCAGACTCGACCAACTGGAACAGGCGCTGGTGCTGCGCGCCGGGAACCGCAAGCCGCCAGCAATGCCAGCGGGCTTCACCGCTGGCGTCATGCGCGAGGTGCGCCGGAGCGTGGAGCGGCGCAGCGACTTCTGGAGCCTCTTCGCCTTCGCTGCCCGGCGTTTTGTTCCGGCCGGGGCCCTGGCCGCCACGGCGAGCTTTGGCTACGCGCAGCTCTCGGAGCGGCTGCTGAACCAGGCGCTGCTTTCCCTGTCGCTGCACGGCGGTTCTGCCGCCTTCACCCTGGCCGGGCTGCTGCCGTAGAGGATCAGAGCACATGAAATCCTGGAAGGCCTGGCTCCTTGTGGCGGCGATTTTCCTCTCCGGCGCCCTCTCCGGCGCCTTTGGCATGCGTGCGTATCTGTTCCGCCACCTGCCGGAGATGCTGGCGCACCCTTCGGAGCGTCTGGAAGACCGCATCCTGGCGCACATCGACGCCGAGGTCGGCTTGAGCGCCACACAGCGTGCGGAGTTGCGCCCGCTCATCGCCGCCGTGATGGCCAAAACCAGCAAAGCGCAGCAGGCCCTGCACGCCGAGCTGGAGCCCATCTTCGCGAAGATGGACGAGGACATCGCCGCCAGGCTCGACCAGGGCCAGAAGGTCAAGTTCGCCGAACTGCGCGCGCGCATGAAGGCCTTCCGCAACGCCAGGCCTTTTGGCCCGCCCCCCGGTCCGCCGCCCGGTCCGCCCCCTGGACTGCCGTTTGGCCCGCCGCCCGGCCCGCCACCAGACGGCATGCCCTTTGGCCCGCCGCCCGGACCGCCGCCGAAGTAGCCCCTCCATCCGCCAAGCCCCGGAGCGCCTGCGTGCCCAACGTCGAACGTTTGACCGCGCAGGCGCTTTGGCATATTCATAAGGTTTGCGGCTGGCACGCGCCTGGCCGCTCCACTGTATGCAACAAGGACACACGCGCATGAGCACCCCTGAGAACGCCCCGGCCTCCGCCGCCGCAGCGGGCGAGACCTGCCAGCAGGCCCCTGTGAATTTCATCCGCGCCCGCGTGGCCGAGGATGTGCAAAGCGGCAAGAACGCGGGCCGCGTCATGACCCGTTTTCCGCCGGAGCCCAACGGCTACCTGCACCTGGGCCACGCCAAGAGCATCTGCCTGAACTTCGGCCTGGCCAAGGAATTCGGCGGCGTGACCAACCTGCGCTTCGACGACACCAATCCGGCCAAGGAAGAGACGGAATACGTCGAGAGCATCATGCGCGACGTGAAATGGCTGGGTTTTGACTGGGAGGAGCGGCTCTACTACGCCTCGGACTATTTCCAGCAGCTGTACGACTTTGCCGAGGCCCTGATCGGCAAGGGCAAGGCCTATGTGGACGACCAGACGGCCGAGGAGATCCGCGCCACGCGCGGCACGCTCAAGGAGCCCGGCAGGAACAGTCCGTACCGCGACCGCCCTGTTGAGGAGAACCTGGACCTGTTCCGGCGCATGCGCGCGGGCGAGTTCCCGGATGGCGCACGCGTGCTGCGCGCCAAGATCGACATGGCCTCGCCCAATGTCGTCATGCGCGACCCGGCCATGTACCGCATCAAGCACGTGCACCACCACCGCACGGCGGATGCCTGGTGCATCTATCCCATGTACGACTTCGCGCACTGCATCTCCGACTCCATCGAGGGCGTGACGCACTCCATCTGCACCCTGGAGTTTGAGAACAACAGGCCGCTGTACGACTGGATACTGGACGAGCTGGGCGTGTTCCACCCGCAGCAGATCGAATTCGCGCGGCTGAACATCACGGGCACCGTGCTCAGCAAGCGTAAGCTCATCCACCTTGTCACCGAGGGCATCACCACCGGCTGGGACGACCCGCGCATGCCCACGCTCTCGGGCATCCGCAGGCGCGGCTACACGCCGGAGGCCCTGCGCGATTTCTGCGAACGCATCGGCGTGGCCCGGTGCGACAACATGGTCGAGTTCGCGCTCTTGGAGCACTGCGTGCGCGAGGACCTGAACGCCCGCGCCCCGCGCGCCATGGCCGTGCTGAATCCGCTCAAGGTGGTCATCGAGAACTACCCGGAAAACCAAGTGGACGAGTTCGACTTCCCCTGGCACCCGGAAACGGACATGGGCTCGCGCGCGGTGCCCTTTTCCAAGGTCCTCTACATCGAGCAGGACGACTTCCGCGAGGTTCCGCCCAAGGGCTACCACCGGCTCTATCCCGGCAACGAGGTGCGCCTGCGCTACGCCTACTACATCACCTGCACCGGCGTGGTGAAGGACGAGGTCGGCAACGTCATCGAGCTGCGCTGCACGTACGATCCCGAGAGCAAGGGCGGCGGCAGCCCGGACGGCCGCAAGGTCAAGGGCACCCTGCACTGGGTCAGCGCGGCCCACGCGCTTGACGCCGAGGTGCGCCTGTACGACCTGCTGTTCACCAAGCCCAACCCCGGCGCGGAGGAGGACTTCACCTCCTGCATCAACCCGGATTCCTTGAAGGTTGTGCGCGGCAAGCTGGAGCCCGCCCTGGCCGATTGCGCGCCCGGCTGGCATTGCCAGTTCGAGCGTCTGGGCTATTTCTGCGCCGACGAGAAGGACACCAGGCCCGGCGCTCCGGTGTTCAACCGCACGGCCACCCTGCGCGACACCTGGGGCAAGATCGAGAAGAAGCAAGGCGGCCGCTAGGCCCCCGGCGCACGAAAAGCAGGGCCGCGTCCGGGCAACTGGGCGCGGCTTTTTTGCGTCCGGCGCGGAAGAGGGCTTCGCCTCCTGCATCAGTCTGGTCCGCTCAAGGTTGTGCGCGGCAAGCTGGAGCCCGCAGGGCCGATGTCGAGTCGGCGGGCGCTGCCAGTTCGAGCGCATGGGCAGGTTCCGCGCCGACGAGAAGGGCACGGGGCTTAGCGCGCCGGTGTTCACCCGCACGCGACATTTTTGTGTCTGGCATTGACAGGCCCTGGCCGATTTGTTAGTTGTACACACAAGTGAGGAGCCCATGACCGACCCCTGCGACCTGCTGCACAATTGTCTGTACTTTACGGCCAACAGCCTGGCCCGCACGATCACGCGTCTGGCCGAGGAGGCCTTCAAGCCCACAGGGCTTTCACCCTCGCACGCCTTTGTGCTCATGACGGCGGCCTCCAGTCCGGGCATCGGCCCCGGTGACCTGGCTGCCCGGCTGGCCCTGGCCCCGTCCACGGTGACGCGTTTCGTCGATGCCCTGGTGGCCAAGGGCCTGCTCACGCGCCTGGCCGAGGGCAGGACCGCGCGCCTGGCCGCCACCCCGGCGGGCCTGGCCCTGCTCAAGGGCGTGGAGAAGTCCTGGAGCCGCCTGCACACGGCCTACGCGAACATCCTCGGCCCGGAGGGCGACCGCCTGGCCGCAGACATCCATGCCGCCTGCCGTAAGCTGGAGGGCGAGGAAGGGTAGGACAAAGGTTTCGGGGATGATCCGGATGGCTACGTCTGAATTGCTTGTACACGCAATTAAACTGGAGGTCACATGAAACGCAATCTCGGACCTGTGAACGCGCTGTATCCGTCGCTGACGACCATTGTCGGGGCCGTGGTGGACGACAAACCGAACTTTCTGGCCGTGGCCCACGTGGGCATCATGAACCACGGCCAGCCGCAGTACCTGTCCTTCGGCATCAACAAGGCCCACCACTCGAACAGGGGCATCCACGAGCACAAAGAGTTCAGCGTGTGCATTCCCGGCGAGGATCTGGTGGCGCAGACGGATTACGTGGGCCTCGTCAGCGGCAGGAACACGGACAAGTCCAAGGTCTTCGAGCTGTTCTCCGGGGAGCTGGCGCATGCCCCGCTGATCCGGGAATGTCCGGTGTGCATGGAGTGCAGGCTGGCGCGGGTGGTGGACTTCGAGTCCCATGACGTGTTCATCGGCGAGATCGTGGCCACCCACGTGGAGGAGTCAGTGTTGCGAGACGATGGCAAGATCGACATCGCCCGGATCAGGCCGCTGCTGTTCGACATGGCCAGCGTCAAGTACTGGAGCCTGGGCGCGGAGGTTGCGGCCTGCTGGAGCGTGGGCAAGGGGCTCAAGGGCGCGTAACGCCCAGGCCGGGCCCAGACCGGGCCTAGACCAGGGCCTAGACCAGGGCCTAGACCAGGGCCTAGACCAGGGCGAAGAGGAGCGCGCTCAGGCGCTCCAGAGCTGGCGCTGGTCCCAGCCGGGGCTGCCGGGGCGCAGGGGCTGGTCCAGGCCCGCAAACAGCGCCAGCACATCGCGCGGGGAGGGAATCACGCCCGGCGCACAGGGGGCGGCCCAGCCCTCGCCGCGCAGCAGGGCCAGGGCCCAGCGGCACACGTCCGGCTCAAAGGCCCCTGGCGTGTGGACCACCAAGAGCGCCTTGGCCCGGCCGTCCTGCTCGGGGGAGAGCCTGCGCAGGGGCGGGCACGCGGCCAGCAGTCCTGAAACCTGCGCCAGCCGACCCCGTTGCAGGACCAGCCGCAGCCAGAAGTCCCACAGGCTGTAGTCCAGGTGCGGGTGCAGGCCGCCCAGGATGTCCCAGGCCGTGCGCTGGATCAGGGCCACGGGGCCCACGGCGTTGTGGCGGATGAGCTGCTCGGGCCGGAAGGCCGGGCGGCGGGAAAAGGGCCGGATGTCCGCGCTGCCCGCAGTGTGCGCGCAGAACGCGGCCTGGGGGCTCTTTCTGCCGCGCAGGGCGGCCAGGCAGTGTGACAGGAATTGCGGGTGCAGCCGCGCACCTTCCGGAACCAGGGCCAGGTGTTCGGCGTCGCCGTCCCTGGCGGCCAGATTCAGGGCCTGGTGCCGGGTCAGGCCGCGCGCGTCCAGCACCTCGACGGCGTGGAAGTCCAGGGCGCTGTGCAGCAGCCTGGCCTCGTGGCCGGAATGCAGGTCCGGGTCCGTGGTCGCGAGGGCGATCTCCAGCCGCTTGGGACCGATGTCCTGGCAGCCGAGGGAGACGAGGGTTCTGAAAATATTCGTGCCGGTTCCGCGAGAGTGAACCAGCACCCGTATCCGCTTTGCTGCGTTCATGTGGCACCCCTTCCCTGGGATTGTCTGGAGGCAGGCACGATCCGTGTGCCGGAGTAAGCCCCTTTCGCGTCTCTTATCGGCGGGATTAGGCGGATACTTTAGGCCGCGCGCCGTGTTCCAGGCCTTGGCGCGGTTTTTTGTCTGTCATGATCCTTGCATTGCACCCTGCGGACAGGTGCGCCATGCAGCAAAAACGTAAGAAATCTGACGCCCGGACAGGCAATCGGAAAGGGCGGCCCCTGGCCGTGGCCGAGGCCTGGCCTGTGCTCGCGGGCGAGGCTGCGGACACAACCTCCGAAGTCCCTCTGGACGACCTGCGCCTGCTGGTGAACGGCAAGACCTGGCATCTCTGGGGGCGCGACGGACTGGCCCGGGAACAGGCCCTGGCCGCCTCCGCGCCGGAACGCTCCCTGCCGGTGCTCCTGGGCCCTGGCCTGGGCCATTGCCTGGACCTGCTCGCGGCCACGGGCCGCGCGGTGGCCGTGGTGGACCGCGAGGCCGCGGTCTGGGCCGTCACCGGCGCGCGCGAACGCCACCGCGCCTCCAAAAATGTGCTCTGGCTGGAGCAGGTCGACCCGGAGGCCGTGCTGGCCGGGCTGACGCGCTGGCAGTCCGGGCACGGTGGGCTGCCCTTTGCGCCGCTCATGGCGCCCACGGCCCGGCGCATCGACCCGGACCTGTACGCCCGGCTGGAGCGGGAGCTTCTGGCCAGCGCCAGGGCCAACTTCTGGGACCAGGCCGCGTACCCCAAATTTCAGGGCGCGCTCCCGCGCGTGCTCCTGCTGGACCGCCCGTACTTCTTGCAAACCGAGATCAAGGATGCGCTGACGCGCCTGGGCGTGGCCTGGTCGGCCCTGCCCGTGGGCACGCAGGCGCGGGGCAGCACGCACTTCATCGAGGACCTGCTGCGCCGCGTGCTGGAGTTCAAGCCGGACCTTCTGCTTACCGTGAACCACTTCGGGCTGGACAGCGAGGGGCGGCTGGCCGAGCTGCTGGAGCGCCTGGGCCTGCCCCTGGCCTCGTGGTTCGTGGACAATCCGCACCTCATTCTTTCGCGCCACGCCGGGTTGGCCCGCCCGGGCACGGTCATCTTCACCTGGGACGCGGACACCGTCGCGAGCCTCAAGGCCCAGGGCTACGCCAACGCGCACTACCTGCCCCTGGCCACGGACCCTGTGCGCTTTTGCCCCGGCCTTTCTCCTGCGCCGCATTCCGGCCAGGCCCAGGCCTGGCGGGCCGAGGTCTCCTTTGTGGGCGACTCCATGCAGCGGGCCGTGGCCGACAGCCTGGCCGCCTGCACAGCTCCGTTGGCGCTGTTGGCGGACTATGCGGACCTGGCCGCCGGGTTCGGCGCGGCCAGCCAGCGCTCGGTGCAGGACTATCTGGAGGCCGCGCACCCGGCCCACGCCGCCGCCTTGCGCGGCCTGGACCCTGCGCAGCGTCTGGCCTGCGAGTCGCTTTTGACCTGGGAGGCCACGCGCCAGTATCGCGCGTGCTGCGTTTCCGCCCTGGCCGGGTTCGACGCCATTGTGGCGGGTGACCCCGAAGGCTGGGGCGCGGTGTTCGCGTCGGCCGGTCCGGTGCGCCTGCTTCCGCGCCTGGACTACTACCGCGACCTGCCCGCGTTCTATCCCTTGAGCGCGGTGAACCTGAACAGCACCAGCAGGCAGATGAAGGGCGCGGTGAACCAGCGCGTGTTCGACGTTCCGGCCTGCGGGGGCTTTGTGCTCACGGACCGCCGCGCCCAGCTGGACGGACTCTTTGAGCCGGGGCGGGAGGTCGTGGCCTATGACGCGCCGGAAGACATCGCCGAACTGGCGGCGCGCTTCCTGCGCGACACGGCGCAACGCACGCGCATCGTCGATGCCGCGCGGCGGCGCATCCTGGCCGAGCACACCTACGAGCACCGGCTGGCGCGGCTTTTGGCCGTCATGCGCGAGAGTTTCGCCTAAGATCGTTTGCAGCGCGTTGCGGCCTTGAGAATTGCAGCCGAATTTGCCATAGTCAAAAAGGTGGTGTGCAACCGCCGCCAAGCACGGAGGGCAGAGTGTCCGACGAGCAGAAGAAGCCAGAGACAGCAACCGCGCCGCCAGCAGCCCCGGAAGGGGCCGTGTTCCAGTGCGCCTCGTGCGGGCATACCCAGTCCCTGCCTGTCGGGCTTATCGGACGTCAGGCCAAGTGCCCCAAGTGCGGCCAGCTTGGCCTGGTGGACCGGCCCCACGCCCCGCAGCACGAGCCGGACGTGAACGATGTCCGCCTGGACGACCTGACCGAGGGCGACCCGGCCTCGGCTTTGCCCCGGCCCGAGACCGCTCTGCCTTCCCCGGAATCCCTGGCCCTGGACACCGCAGACAGGCCTGTGAGCACCTTCGACCACCTGCGCCTATTCTTTGCGGGCAACCCGGCCGTGAACCTGCTGGCTGGCGTCTCGGTGGGCGTGCAGGAATGCCTGGTCTGCCTGGCCCTGGCCCTGCTTGTCTTCTCGGTGCCGAGCCTGCGGGGCGTCTTTCCGCATGCCCTGTACCTGACGCTGTTCCCGGCGGTGCTCGGCTCGGTGCTTTTCGCCCTGCATGGGCGGCTGCCCGTGGCCGTGGGCGGCCCCGGCCCGGCGACCACCCTGTGCGTGCTGCTCATGCTGGCCGCCCTTGCGGGCGACCTTGAAGGCCGCGCCCCGGCCCCGGTGCTGGCCGCCACCCTGCTGGCCGCCCTGGCGCTGGCCAGCGCCCTGACCGGCGTGGTCGGCGTCCTGTTCTCCCGGCTTGGGCTTTCCGAGCGTATCCGCTTTCTGCCTGTGGAGATCTTTGGCGGCCTGCTGGCGGGCTTCGGGCTGCTGCTGGTCAAGGCCTGGTTCCAGGTGCTCACCGCAGGCGCGCCCGAACTGGCCGGACTCTTCCAGCTGTCCGGCGCGGACATGGGCGCGGCGCTGCTGCGCAATGCCGCCGCCTGGGGACCGCCCGTGGCCTTCGGCCTCGTCTATTTCCTGGTGCGCATCGGCATCAGGGGCATGATCTGGCCGCTACTGCTCGCGCTTCTGGCCGTTGCCGGCTGGAATGCGGCTGTGATGCTGGGCGGCCCGGTGTATGGCCCGCTGGCGGCGCAGCTGCCCCACGTGCCGGACCTGCTCGACCGGGGCTGCTACCTGAACCTGTTTGACGCCAGCGCCCTGGTGCGGATCGACTGGGCGGCCATTCTCCAGCGCAAGGAGTTTTTGGCCACCGTGGCCGTGGTGGCCATCGGCCCGTCCCTGGTGCGCACGACCATCCTTGAAACCGTGCTGGCCCGCGACTCCGACCCGGACGCGCAACTGCGCATGGTGGGCGGCGCGAGCATGCTCTCCGGATTCCTGGGCGGGCTGCCGGCCACCCTGTCCCTTTCAAGCAGCCTGGGCCTGCGCGCCCTGGGCGCCACCGGCCCCCTGGCCGGGTTCGTGGTGGGCCTTGTCTGCCTGGGCTTCGCCCTGTTCGGGCAGGGTCTGCTGGTGCAGATTCCCCTGTTCGTGCCCCTGGGCGTCCTGCTGGCCACGGGCCTGTCCATGCCCGTGAGCTGGCTCCTGCGCGACAGCAAGAACCCCCTCACGCGCAAGGACGACCAGTACACCGGCTGGCTCGCCTGCCTTTTGACCGTGATCCTGGGGCCTGTGCTGGGCGTGTTCTCCTGCCTGGTCCTGGGGCTGGCCGTGGCTCTGTCCCGGGCCGTGCACGGCGGCGGCGTCCGGTTCATCCAGTCCGGCGGCGTGTTCCGCAGCAACGTGGACCGCTCCCCGGCAGAGAGCCGCATCCTGCGCGAGCGGGGCGACCAGATCCTGATCCTGCGCCTGCAGGGCTTCATGTTTTTGGGAACGCTGTACGGCCTGCAGCGCACCATCCGCATTCGCATGGAGGACGCCGGACCCCTGGGGCTCAAGTACGTGCTGCTGGACTTCGGCGCGGTGAGCGGCCTGGGGGCCTCCACTCTGCACGGCTTCCGGCGGCTGGAGCACCTGGCGGCGGAGCGCGGGGCGCGGCTCTTCTTCACCAGCGTGCCCCTGGAGCTGGAGGAGCACCTGGAGGCCCTGGGCTACCGCATGGGCGACGAGGAGGGCGTCTGTAGCATCTCCCTGAACCTGGACCATGCCCTGGAGACGTGCGAGGACGAGATTCTGGCCGCAGCGGGCGCGCAGGAGCAGCGCCAGGAGACGCTGGAGGACCTGCTGGACGTCACCTTCCCGGAGCCGAAGCTGGTGCCCGCGCTCATGAAGTGCCTGGAGCGCATGGAGGTGCTGAAGAAGCGGCAGATCATCCGCCAGGGCGACGAGTCGGACAGCATGTACTTCCTGCAGTCCGGCAAGGTGCAGGTGGAGCTGGCGCTGCCCGGCGGCAAGCTCCTGCGGCTGAAGAAGATGGGTCCGGGCACGGTGTTCGGCGAGATGGGCCTGTACACCAACGCCCCGCGCTCGGCCTCGGTCATCGCCTCGGAGCGCTGCGTGCTCTACCGGCTCTCGGCGGCGCGCTTCAAGCTCATCCAGGACAAGGCCCCGCAGCTGGCCGCAGCAGTGAACCGCTTCATCGTGGCCCTGCTGGCCGAGCGTCTGGCCGAGGAAAATACGCGCAACCGCGCCTCCCGGGCCTAGCCGCCCGGTTCCGGTCGCCGCGCCAGCCCCCCTAGCCCCAGGCCGAAAGGTCGATCTTGTCGCGCTTGCGGTAGGCCGTGCCCTGGAAGGTGGCGATGGTCTCGCCGCTGTCATCCTTCACCTCCACCACATAGGTCGAAAGGGGGCCCGCAGCCGCAGTCTCGCGCGCGTGGGCCGTCAGGCTGCCGGAAAGGCCCGGCTTGGTGAAGGCGATGGTCATGTTCACGCCCAGCGCCAGGTTGCCGTGGGAGTTGCAGGCCGCGCCAAAGGCCAGGTCGGCCAGGGTGAAGATGGCCCCGCCCTGGACCACGTCCGCGCCGTTCAGGTGCTTCTCCTCAATGACCATGCGCGTGCTGGCCGTGCCGTGGCCGATCTCCGTGACCTCGATTCCCAGGGTCTTGCACAGCCGGTCGCGGGCGTTGAAAAAGCGTTTGAGGCGCTGGAAACGTTCGTCGTCGCTCATATGCGCGGTCATGCGTGATCCTCCGGTTTTAATGAAAGTTTGGGCAGGCCAAAGAAGGCGCAGGCGTTTCGCCCCGTGGCGGACCAGACCTCGTCCACGGACGTGTTCCGGATGCGGGCCACGGACAACGCCGTGAAGCCGAGCAGGGCCGGGTGGTTGCGCTTGCCGCGCCAGGGCTCGGCAGCGAGGTACGGGCAGTCGGTTTCGAGCAGCATGCGCTCCAGCGGGATGGCCGCCACGGCGCGGGCCAGGGCCTCGTTCTTGGCGTAGCTCACCGGGCCGGGGATGCTCAGGTGCCAGCCGTGGTCCAGCAGGGTGCGGGCCTGCTCTTCGTCGCCGCCGAAGCAGTGCCAGAGCAGCGTGCGCCCGGAATAGCCCTCGTCCAGAAGCACGCGCAGCGTGTCCGCAAAGGCGTCGCGGCAGTGGATCACCGGCGGCAGGCCAAGGCTCGCGGCCAGCTTGAGCTGCTGGCGGAAGACCCGCTCCTGCAAGTCGCGCGGGTGGTCGTCCCAGTAGTAATCCAGGCCGATCTCGCCCACGGCCCTGAGGCGCGGGTCGGCCCCGAAGGCCCGGCGCATGGCGTCCAGCGCCTCGTCCGTGCCCTGGTCGGCGTTGCCGGGGTGGATGCCGAGGAGGAAGAAGACCTCCGGCCTGTGGGCGAACATCGCGCGGTTCTTCTGGTAGGCCTCGGGCCCGAGGAAGACGTTGCCGGTGCGGGCCACGCCGCAGGCTCTGGCCCGGTCCATGAGTTCTTCGCGGTCAGGGTCGAAGTCGACGAGGTCCAGGTGCGCGTGAGAGTCCACGCCGGAGGGCGGCAGGGTCAGGGTCTCCGGCTCGGGCCGGGGGGCTTTATTTTTTTTTGGCATGGTTTTGGGTGCGTGGCTCAGACGGATTCCAGGCGTTGCCAGAGCTCCAGCACACACTGGCGCTGGATGTCCAGGGTGTAGGCTGCGGCGGTGGCGCGGGCGTTGTCCAGGGTTAGGGCCAAGGTTTGGGCCAGGTCCGGGCTGCCGCTTGCAAACCATTGGGCGGCGGTCTGGAGGTGCAGGGCCGCGCCCAGGATGTCGGCGTCGGCGCTCCACAGGCCATTACCGCCCCAGCCTACCTCGCGCAGGGGCCACCAGGGCGCAAAGGGCGCGGGGTCAGCCCCCTCGGCGAGGGTCTGGGGCAGGGCCTGGCGCATGTAGTCCGCCCCGCCAAAGCCCATGTAGCCCACGCACAGGCAGCCGCAGGCCATGGCCTCCAGCGGCGGCAGGGGGCAGCCCTCGGGGAAGCCCGTGGCCAGAAAGATGTGCGCGCCTTGCAGCGCCCCGGCCACTTCCCTCGCCGTCATTCCGGCGATTTCGACCCACTGGCAGCGCGCGGCCAGGCCCTCGTCCAGGGCGTTGAAGGTCTCGCGGATCTGCTTGGCCAGGGCCTTGTTTTTGCGCGGCATGGAGGCGATGCGGATGCCGCCTGCCGGGTCGGGCTTCTTGTCCGGCGCGCAAAACAGCGCGGCGTCGATGCCGGGCCGCAGGATCGGGGCCGCGCGTCCGGTTGTGGCGGCCACGAACCGCGCCACCGGGTCGGACACGGCCACGAACTCCACGGGCAGGGAGCGCCAGGACACGTCGTCGGGCAGGGCCGAGAGCAGGTACGCCCAGTTCTGCACGTAGACCAGGCAGCGCGCCTTGGCCTGCAGGCCGGGCGAAAGGGCGTTGACCCAGCCCTCGGGCACCACCCAGAGGTCGCCGGGCTTGAGCGAAAGCTCGTCCCAGGCCACCACGGGCGCTTCGACAAAGGCTTCCGAGGGTGCCCAGCCTGGGCCCTGGCCCTGCATCTCGCGCGGGACAAGATAGGCCTCCCGCCCGGAGGCGGCCAGAAACGCGGCCAGTCGGCGCAGCACGGTGACGCCCCCGGCGGCCTGGCGCACCGGCGGCAGGAAGAAATACGACTTCATGGGCAAGGGCAAACCACAATCCCCGGGCTTTGGCAAGCCGCCCTACACGGTCGGAAAGCCCGAGAGGTAGTCGGCCAGGGCCTCGCGCCAGTGGCGGGGCGTGTATCCGGCCAGGCGCGCGGCATCCGCGATGTCCAGCGCGGAATTGGCCGGGCGCACGGCCTTAGTGGGGTAGCCGCCAGTGGGGATGGGCAGCACGCGGCAGTCCAGCCCGGCCAGGCGCACGGTCTCGGCGGCCAGCTCATGCCAGGAGGCCTGGCCGGAGTTGGCGGCGTGGAGCAGGCCCGCGGCCCGGTTTTGCAGCAGCGCCACGCTCAGTCGCGCCAGGTCCGTGGTGTACGTGGGCGAGCCGAACTGGTCGGCCACGACCTTGAGCTCCTTGCGCTCGGCGGCGAGTTCGAGGATGCGCTGCACGAAGTTCATCTTGCCCGGGCCGAAAAGCCAGGCCGTGCGCAGGATGATGAGGCCGGGCGGGTCCAGGGAGCGCAGGGCCTCCTCGCCCGCCAGCTTGCTCGCGCCGTAGACCGAGAGCGGGTTCGCCGGGTCCGTGGGCAGGTAGGGCGCGCCCTTTTTGCCGTCGAACACGAAGTCCGTGGAATAGTGCAGCAGCGGGATCTCGTGGTCCCCGGCCAGCACGCCGAGCAGGGCGGGCAGGGAGGCGTTCAGGCGGTAGGCCTCCTCGGCTGCTTCCTCGGCCTTGTCCACCTGGGTGTAGCCCACGGCGTTGATGATGCAGTCGGGTTCGTGCTCGTCCAGGTAGTCGTCCAGGGCGTCGGCGTCGAAATAGTCCACGTCCGCGCCGGAAGCGGCCAGGGTCTCCACCCCGGCCTCCCGCAGCGCGGCCGCCACGGCCCGGCCCAGCAGGCCGTTGGCCCCGCCCAGGACAAGGGCCTTTTGCAACGGCAGATTATCGGGCAGGTTCATGCGCGCTCCTTGTACCAGGAATCCATGAATTTCAGGTACTCGCCGCTCTGGACCTCGGCCAGCCAGTCCGGGTTGGCGCGGTACCAGGCGATGGTGCGCTCCATGCCCTGGGCGAAGCTGACGCTGGGCGCGAAGCCGAGTTCGGCTGCAGCCAGGTCGAAGTTCATGGCGTAGCGGCGGTCGTGGCCGGGCCTGTCAATGACGAAGCGGATGAGGCCCTCGTCCTGACCGGTGAGGCGCAGGATGGTGCGCACCACCTCGATATTCGGCATCTCCGCCGCGCCGCCGAAGTTGTACACCGCGCCCGCCCGGCCTTGCGTCAGGGCCAGCTCCACGCCCCGGCAGTGGTCGTCCACGAAGATCCAGTCGCGCACGTTTGCGCCGTCGCCGTAGACCGGCAGGGTCTCGCCCTTTGTGGCCTTGCAGTACATCAGCGGGATGAGCTTTTCCGGGAACTGGTACGGGCCGTAGTTGTTGGAGCAGCGGGTGAGGACCACGTCCTGGCCGTAGGTCTCGTGATAGGCGCGGGCGAGCAGGTCGGCCCCGGCCTTGGAGGCGGAATAGGGGCTGTTGGGCGCCAGCGGCGTGGACTCGTAGAACTGGCCCGTGGGGCCGAGGCTGCCGTACACCTCGTCCGTGGACACGTGGACCACGCGCCTGGTTCCGGCGCGCCGGGCGCAGTCCAGGATGTTCTGCGCGCCCAGGACATTGGTGACCACAAAGGGCGCGGGGTCGTCGATGGAGCGGTCCACGTGGGACTCCGCAGCAAAGTTCACCACCGCGTCGATCTGGTGCTCGGTGAGCAGGCGCGTGACCAGTTCGCGGTCGCAGATGTCGCCGTGGATGAAGGCGTAGTGCGCTCCGGCCTCGGCTTCCAGGGCGCGCAGGTTGCCCAGGTTGCCCGCGTAGGTCAGCTTGTCCAGGTTCACGAGCCGCCAGTCCGGGTGGCGCGCGCGCATGGCGTAGAGGAAGTTGGCGCCGATGAATCCGCAGCCGCCGGTGACGAGCAGGCGCATGGGGGGCTCCTTGTGCTTGGTGTTCAGGGCTTCGTACCCGCAAGGCGGCGGATTCGCAAGGTTGACGCGCAGGGTTGGCAGGCAGGGCTGGCGCGCATGGACGACGGATTATCCGGCCAGGCCGCCAGTCAGGCCGCCAGCCAGGCCATTTGTCTGGCGCAGCGCCTCATATAAGAGGATGCCCGCCGCAGTGGACAGGTTCAGGCTGCGCACGCCCGCGCAGGCGATGGGGATGCGCACGCGGTCCGGGTAGCGGTCGTGCAAATGGTCTGGCAGGCCCCTGGTCTCCTGGCCGAGGACGAGAACGTCGCCGGGGCGGAAGGCGAACTCGTGCACGGGCAGGCCTGCTCGGGCGCTGCTGAGCACCACGCGGGCCGAGGGATCAGGCGTGAGCACCTCCGCCTCGAAGGCTTCCCAACTGGGATGCACCGAGAGGTCGACGAGCGGCCAGTAGTCCAGCCCGGCGCGCTTCAGGTGCTTGTCGTCGATGGAGAATCCCAGGGGCTCGATGAGGGAGAGCGGCACGCCCATGGCCGCGCAGAGCCGGGCGACGTTGCCGGTGTTGGGCGGAATCTCCGGCTGGTGGAGCACAAGGCGCATGGCTGGGTGTCCTCCGGTTCAGGCCGCTTGTTCGTTCTCTGGGCGGAAACGAAAAAGGCTCCGCCTGGGCGGAGCCGATCTCTCTGGGTGGTGGGCGATCCGGGATTTGAACTCGGGACTTCCACCGTGTGAAGGTGGCACTCTAACCGCTGAGTTAATCGCCCAGGACCGACTCTCTAAACCAAGCCGCCCTGCGTTGGCAAGATTTTTTTGCACGTCCGGGCGCGTGAATGTGAACAATCGCGCTCCGGACGCCGACAATGCGCTATTCGACAAAGTGAATCGCGTAGGGAAGTTGTGTCGGCCTGGTCGCGGCGCGGTCGATCTGTGCCGAGCATGCAAAGTCTGTATGGCATACGGTTGCGATGCAGCATAAGCGCGTATGTGTACTTTTGACAGCACAATTTTAGGCGGCTATACACGGCAACGGCGCTCCAGCATTATTTTCCGTAATGACTGTTGCGGCTGGCAGGCGATTTCTGTACATCCGGCCAGTGCCCGGAGTCAGTCTCGTGTGGGTGCTCGCCTTGATTCTGGCATGTTTTGTGCTAAACACAAGCTGGCCCCCCACTGGGCGGCAAATTTCAAGGATACCCCGGCAGATACGAAAACTGTGCGGCTAAAGTGATCAAGGGGGCTGGTCGATAGATTGACAGGTGCGATTGTATCAGAATTTGCCATACGTGCTGGCGTGCGGCGCCGCAAAGGCCCAAGGGCCGGGCATTGGCGCGCGTGTGCCGGTTTAATGCATTCAGATAATTGGCGAAGCGTTTCCCTTTGCCAGGAGGTAACGATATGCGGCGGGTGACATGCATGTTTGTTTTGGCGCTGTTTCTGGTGTCGGGTTGCGGGTCGGTGCAGCGCACCACCGCCCTGGACCAGGTGCAGTTGAATTCCCGGGCGCGAAAAGTCGTGGTGCTGCCCCTGGTGAACCTGACCTCCATGCCCAACGCCGGGCGCATCGTGGGCGAGCTTTTGAGCACGGAGATCATCGCCCAGACGGATTTCCGCATGCTGGAGCGCTCGGAGATGATGGAGCACCTGGCCAGCGGCAAGAACGAGGTCGAGGAGGTGCTTGAAAAGTCCGCCGCAGCCAGGGTCGGCCGGTCCCTTGGCGTGGACACCGTGATCTACGGCGCGGTGACCGAGTACCGCTACAAGAAGGGCGTGGACGAGGACCCGGTGGTGGGCATCTCCGTCAAGATGTTGGACATCCCGGAAACGCGCATCCTCTGGGCCGAGAGCGTGACGGCCACGGGCTCCATGTACACGGGCCGCACCTCGCTCAGCGCGCTGGCGCACATGATGTGCGCGGACATGGTCAAGACCCTGGCCTCCAAACTGAAGCAATAAGGACCGGGAGCACCGTCATGATCCGCCGCCTGCTGCTTTGCGTGGCGCTCCTGCTGTCCTGCCAGCAGGTTTCCGTGGCGCGGGCCGCGCAGTTCAACACCTGGCTGTGCAACTACGGCACGTCCTTTGGTCCGGCGGAATACGGCCGCTTCGACCTGGTGGTGCTCGACGGCCTGCGCCATCCGCCCCTGGTGCGCAGGGAGCCGGGCAAGCCCGTGCTGCTGGGGTACGTCACCGTGGGCGAGTCAGATCCTTCGAGCCCCACGTGGATGCTGGCGCAGAACCAGGGCTTCGTCGCCGGAACCAACGACAACTGGGGTTCGCTGGTCATCGACATGCGCAGCGCCAAGTGGCAGGCCATCCTGCTCGACCTCGTGATCCCCAAGGTGCTGGCCCAGGGCTTTGACGGCATCTTTCTGGACACCATCGATTCGGCCCTGGCCCTGGCCGAGGGCAAGGACGCGGCCAAGTACTACGGCATGCGCGAGAGCATCCTCGAATTTTTGCGCACCGTGCGCACGCGCTACCCGAACATCCACATCTGCATGAACAGGGGGCTGGAGCTGTTGCCCGAGGCCGCGCCGTTCATCAACTCGCTGCTCATCGAGGATCTTTCCTACGAGTACGACTTTGACAAGAAGGAGTACCGGGCGGTGAAGCAGCAGGTGCGCCAGGCCCTGGTGGCTGCGGCGCGCAAGGGGCTGGCCGCCAACCCGGCGCTGACCGTGCTCACGCTTGACTACGCCACGCCGGACCAGAAGGAGCGCATCAAGGCGGCCATCAGTTATTCCCGCAGCAAAGGATTCGTGCCCTATGTCAGCACCCTCGCCCTGGACAAGGTGTATTACCACACCCTGGCCCGCTAGCCTGCGCCGCCTGCCGACGCTGTGCCTGCTGGCCCTGTGCCTGCTGGCGGGCCTTTCGCCGAGCGGGTCCGCCCTGGCCGCGCAAAAGCCCGCGCCCCAGGCCGCGCGCAAAACCGCCGCGCCCGCCGCCCCGGAACTCGTGGGGCGCAGGGTGCTGGTGCTCTACGACGGCTCCGCCGGGGCCGGGCCGGACGACAACATCGTGCACCAGGGCTTCCAGATGGTTTTCGACTACTACGGCCTGATGCCCTATTACCGGGACATCAATTCCCAGGCCCTGCCCGACGACGCGGTCATGGCCGATACCATGGCCGTGGTCACCACCCTCGCCCAGAACTCCGTGCGCAAGCCCAGGCCGTATCTGCCCTGGCTGCTCAGGCAGTTGAAGGCCGGCAAGCGGGTCATGATCCTGGGTCAGCTTGGCGTGTCCCGGCTCCAGGGGGCCGATCTCGGCGACGTGGAGCAGCTCTCCCGTGCCGTGTTCGCGGAGCTTGGCGTGGTCCCGGTCAGCCTGTTGGGACTGGACCAGCGCGCCTTCCGCTATGCCCGCAAGGCCCCCGGGCTCATCGACTTCGAGCGGGCGCTGCCCCCGCAGCCTTCGGTCACCAGCTTTTTTGAGCAGACGAGCCCGGCGCTCAAAGTCTACGCGAGCCTGAAGCATCCGGCCCGGCCCGGCAAAGAGTACCCTGCTGTGTTTGTCGGGCCGTCCGGAGGCTTCGCGGCGGAAGACCATATATACTGGGAGGAGTCCACCGGGGACAACCGCCGCAAGTGGTACCTGGACCCCTTCGCCTTTGTGGCGGACTGCTTCGGGCTTAAGCAGCGCAACGTCCCCATCCCGGACGTGACCACGTTAAACGGCCTGCGCATGGCCTTTTCCCACGTCGATGCCGACGGCTTCGGCGGGTTCACCGAGGTGGTGAAAGGCGACATGTGCGCCGAGGTGCTGCGCGACCGCATCTACAAGCGCTTCAACTTTCCGGTGACGTTGTCGCTCATCGTGGCCGACGTGGACCCCAAGATCGCCGCCGACCCCAAGCATGCCCAAAAGGCCCAGGACGTGGCGCGCGGGCTCTTCCGCCTGCCGAACATCGAGCCGGGCAGCCACACCTATTCGCACCCCTTCTACTGGGATGTGAACGGCAAGACCAGCAAGTCGTATGAACTCCAACTGCCGTACACCATTCCGGGTTACAAGTTCAACGAGGCCCAGGAGATCGACGGCTCGATGCGCTACATCAGCTCGCTGAGCCCGCCGGACAAGCCCTGCCGCATCCTTCAGTGGTCCGGCGACTGCCGCCCCACGGCCCAGCAGATCGCCCGCGTCGATGCCTTGGGTTTTTGGAACATCAACGGCGGCGACACCATGCTGGACCAGCGGAGCAACTCCCTGTCCGCTCTGTTCAAAGAACGTGTTGATGCCTTGACACGTATCGTTGATTCTGATACACATGGACTCCTCAAATTGACGGAGGTGTTCCATGACAGAGGCGGAATTCCAGTCGCTGCTCGGCTGGCTCGGCGAGTTGACCACG
>CAIMRY010000016.1 GCA_903843965.1 uncultured delta proteobacterium | reverse complement strand
GCGACTACTCCTCTCCCGTTTCTGCTGCGCGTTTCTCAAGGTTTCAATCGACGCCCCCGCGCGGGGGGCGACTGATGTGTTGCTCACCACAAGCGGCCTGACCACTGGTTTCAATCCACGCCCCCGCGCGGGGGGCGACTCCAGAGCGTGGCCCCCGCGGGGCTCTTGAGCACGTTTCAATCCACGCCCCCGCGCGGGGGGCGACTGTCACAGCTAAAAGCTACAGCCTGACTGGCTCTACGAGCACTCCAGCGCGGAACTCCAGCGCGCGGACCGTATTTCCAGATATCTTAGGCTGACCATAATTCTAACATGCTTTTGGGACTGAATAACTCCTCGGCGCGAACCTCCCGGCATTTTGGGGAGAGCTTCAGGTTCGCGCACGACCTCACACCACCAGTGGACCTTCCAAATCCACTGACGGCTTGGCCCCCACATGCTCCACGCGCTTTTGCCAATGGGCACCCAGAAAATAGAACCGCAGGCTGTCCTGCTCCACATCTATCTCCGATAGCAGCCGCGCGCGAAGTTTCGTCCACTGCGCAGGGTCCACAATACACTCGAACACCGAGTACTGCACCCGCTGCCCATAGTCTTTGCAGGCCTTGCCCACACGCCGCAGCCGCCGCGCTCCGCCGGAACTTTCCAGGCTCACATCGTAGCTCACCAGCACCATCATGACCATCCCCTCCTAACGCCACAGAAACGCCGGGTAGCCGTCCAGGTCGCCCCGGATGTGCCGGGTGAGCAGCAGCGCCTGCACGTGGCACAACAGCCCCACCTCCACGCGCTCTTTCAAAAACGGATGCAGAATCTCCTCCTGTTTGCGCTTTTGGTACGCCACGAGCACCTGCTTGCGGGCGTCATCGGTCAGAAAAACCGCCCCGCCCTCCTCTGTCCGAAAGTCTCGTGCGCGAACCTGCCCCAAGTTGATGAGCGAGAGCGCCACGCGATCGGCCAGCACCGGGCGCAGTTCCTCCATGAGGTCCAACGCGAGGCTTGATCTGCCGGGCCTGTCACGATGCAAAAACCCCACCGCCGGGTCCAGCCCAACGCCCTCCAGGGCCGAGCGCGCATCATGCGCAAGCAGCGTGTACAGAAACGAAAGCAGGCAGTTCACCGGGTCGAGCGGCGGCCTGCGGCTGCGCGTGGTGAAGCGGAACGTTGGCTCCTTTGCCGTGATGAGCGCGTCGAACGCGCCGAAGTAGACATTGCCGCCCTCGCCCTCGATGCCCCGCAGTTCGTCAAGCGTGCCCACTCCTGGCAGTCGCGTAATGCAGTCCTCAAGGCGCAGGGCGGCCTGCTCCAGGGCCGGGGCGTTCGTCTTCTCGCCGTGGTCGCGCCGGGCGCGCAACAGCACCTGTCGCGCGTTGGCCAGCTTGCCGGTGATCATGTCGCGCGCGATGCTGGCCGACCGCTCCGGGTCATCGGCCCAGCGGTACTGCGTTCGACGCAGCAGCACGTTGCCGCACACCGGCCCGGCCACGCGCGCCAGAAAGCGCCCGTTCACCGACAGGAAGCTCACGCCCACGCCGCGCTCGGCGCACAAAAAGAGCAGTTGCGGGCTGCACCAGACCTGGCCGAAGGTGACGAGCCCGCCCAGGCCGTGCACGGGCACGCGCAGGCGCACCTCGTCGCCCTCGCGCACCACCACGTTCTCGCCTTCTTTGACCACGGAGGAGCCTTGGAGGGTCACGAACAGGGTGTTCAACAGCTTTTTCATGCGTCCTCCGCGCCCCCGGCCAGGGCCAGGTCCAGATACTTCTTCACGCTCCGCCCCTGTCCCGCCGTTTTCGGCAGGCACAGGGCCAAAAGCGAACAGGCATCGCATTTCTCCGGTGCATACCCGGCAGCCGGTGTGCGGCCAGAGTCCACCAGTTCGTGGAAGAGCCGCGCCGCCGCCGCCGTTTCGCCCCGCAGGGTCTCGTCAAAGACCACATCCTGCCTGCGCCTTGTGGTTCCGTAGAACAGCGCGCCTGCTGGGCAATCCACGCCGAGCATCTCCTCCAGGCACAGGGCCTGGGCGCAGAGCTGCACGGCGTCGCAGTTCCCCTGCTTGGGCTTGCCGCGCTTGTACTCCACCGGAAACGGTCGCCAGGGCTCGCCCGGCGCCTGTTGCAGAAACTCGACCACGTCCGCCACGCCGGAGAGCCCAAGCGCCAGCGAGCGCAGGTGCAGGGCAAAAGCCGTGCGCACGCCGGGCGCTGTCCGGCCCCCGCCCCCATGCACGCGCTCGTGCCCGACCTTGCCCTCTGCCGTCAGCCGGTTCTCCGCCCACTGCCCCTCCACGTGGATGAGCGCGCACTGGCGCTCACAGTAGAGCAAGTGCTGTAGGCCGGAGATGGGCAGTAGGTCGTCTTCGGAGTACATGCGGGCTCCTTCCGGTTTCTTTTTCTCGTTCACGCCCCCGCGCGGGGGGCGACAGATCGACCTGGCCCGGCACGAGCTGGTGATGGAGTTTCAATCCACGCCCCGCGCGGAGGATGACTGATACTGTTGCGGTCGACCTCCACCGTGGATTCATTTCAATCCACGCCCCCGCGCGGGGGGCGACCCACCGAGCCAGCGGGCCAGCCGAGAGGGCGGGACGTTTCAATCCACGCCCCCGCGCGGGAGTCACTCCTCTAGATCTTCTCCTCCAGGCTCACGCCCTTGGGCAGTCCGGCTTTGTCCACGGTCACTGAGTAGTCCGTGAAGTTGCGCGCTGGCGCGCTCGGGTCCGTTGCGCGGGACACCGCCACCAAGTCAAAGAGCTTGTGCGCCGGGGCATTGCCCAGTGCGCTGTCGTGCTTGAACACAATGAGCTTGCGGGCGGACATCTTGCCGCGCGCTGCGCTGTGGTCGTGGTCGAACATCATGGTCAACGCCTGCCAGAACAGCTCCAGGTCGGCGTCGGAGAAACCGGTCTGCGCGGCCAAGGGCGCGGAGATGAAGCCCTCCGCCCGGTACAGGCCATAGGGCACGATGTGCTTGCGGCCCATGGTGCGGTTGTCGCCGCTCTGGGCCTGGGCCTCCTTCTCGGTCTCCACGGCCATGCGGGTGATGGTCACGTCCAGCGGCGTCACGGGCTCGATGCTGCGGGCAAAGGCCAGCTGCACCGGCCCGCGCACCTGGCCGCAGTTGTTCGTCGTGGTGGACATGACCGCGCCAAAGGTGCGCACGTCGAAGAAGTTGGCGCACATGAAGTCGCGTCCCAGGCGAATCTTGTCCGCATCGGTCTTGGCAACGCCCTCCACAGACTGATACGCCGCGCCACGCGTGGTGCTGAGCACGGCCTTTTCGCGCACATAGATGCAGAAGGGCGAGGCGTTGCCCTTGGCCAATTCCACGAAGTTGCGCACCTTGCGCTTCAAGCACACGTCCGTCACCAGCCCGTGGTTGGTCTCGGGGTCGATGCGCGGCATGTTGCCCGCGTCCGGGTCGCCGTTGGGATTGCCGTTCTCCACATCAAACAGCAGCACGAATTCGTAGCGGTTCTGGATGGCGCTCATGGTTAGTCCTCCGTGGGGGGGGTGGCGGTTTCGGGGGCGGCGGGCTTTTTGCTTGTCCACAGATCCTTGCGCTGTTGGTAGTAGCCCAGGGTGAATCGGCCTTGCTCCTCCAGCGGCAGGTGTGCAGGAAAGTCCTTCTTCGGGTCGATGCCGTCCAGGATGTCCTGAATGGTGTTGTCGTAGACGTAGCCATACTTGAGCTTCGAGACATGGTGCTGCGCCAGGCGCAGCAAAATCGGAAATGCGGCCCGCGGCGTGGCCGAGGCCGAGCCGAAGTAGCGATCCTTGATGGTGGCGTTCGCGCCGGGAATGGCCTCCTGCTGGAGCTTTTCCAGCACGGCGAAGAGCCGGCCCAGGCGGTAGGCGACGTTGGTGAAGCTTTCGTCGAGGCTCACGCTGACCTCCAGAGGTTTGCCGCCGAGGCGGGCGTTGCGGACGAGGCAGGCCTTGATGAGGGCTGCACGGGCATAGGTGATCTTCTGCTCGGCGCGGATGCGCCCGATGACGGCGGAAAGCAGCCCGCCGGGATAGGCGCTGCCGGTGAGGATGGCGCGCATGAAGGCGCCGGAGAGCAGGGGCGAGAGGTTGTCCAGATCCTCGCGCTTGGCCGTGGCCTTGAGCAACAGCCACATGGGCGGGAATTCCGGCTCGTTGTCGTAGGTCTTGACCATGCGCAGGTCGGCGAAGTGCTGGCCGATCTTGCGCCACATGCCTTCCACCGTGTCCACGTGCCAGAAGCGCACGGAGATGCGCCCGGCGTTGGGCGAGAGCCCCAGCACGTAGAAGGGCACGTCCCCCTCATTCTTGAATTGATCAGGTATCTTCCCGTCACGGGCGGCCTGGAGGAACAGGCGCAGGGCGTTCAGGTCGCCCTGGTCCTCCCTTTGGCTGAAAACGAGGCCAAGTGGGCCCTCGGACTCGGTCTTGCGCCCGGTCCAGAACACTGTGGTGGCGTCGCCGATCTGCACCCGCTGGCGGCTGCCCGCTTTCAGCAGGTCGTTCAGGGCCGTCGTGTAGTTGAAGGCGGCCTCCTCGCTGACGGGCGCGTTGTAGCTTTGCTCCTTGCCGTAGGATTCGAAGGCCGGGGCGTTGAAGGAGACCAGGGCCGCGCCTGTGCCCTGGGCGTCCTTCACTCCGCGTATCTTGGGGTGCGTGGGGTCGAGCGGCCCGGTGCGCCCGGTGACCAGACACTGACCCTGGGCTTCCGAGGCCGTGGTCCCGTAGAAGGCGAGCCAGGCCGTGCGCACAGCCGGGCGTTCATGCACAAAGCGTTTCTCCCCGGCCAGCCGGAACACGAGGTTGCGCCCGGCCATGTCTTTCCAATGCTCAAGCTCCGGAGCCTTTTCCGGCGACCAGCCGTCGAGGAAGGCCTGAACAGCCTTGAGCCCAGCATCGTCGAGCGCTCCGCCCACCTCGCGCAGCCGGTCGCGAAAGGACCGGAAGGCTTGCGCCGCCCGCTCGGGCTTGTCCTTTGTGTCCGCGCCCAGCACATAGCCCGTGTTGTCCCACAAGAAGTTGGCCGAGAACCCGGAGCCGGAAGTCTTGAGCGGTTCGGGCAGCACAAGTTGCGCCGGGGCGCGTTTCTTGGAGTCATCACGCAGGTCCAGCACCTGTTGGAGCTTCCCGTCGGCGTCAATTTCAAGCGCAAAAAGCACCGGCTGCCTGCTGAACCCCCGTAGCGGAATGTCCGAGTCAGCCTCGCCCGCTAGCTGTGAAGTTATAGGAGGTTGTTCACTCGGCCCGAATCGGTCAAATTGGGTTTGCGAGAACTCATTTGCCGAGGGAGGACCGAGTGAACATCCATAGAAATGCCAGATTGACCTTGACTCGTCGAGAGGAAT